>NZ_CABFVH010000013.1 GCF_902141855.1 Methylobacterium dankookense
GGTGGACTGCACCGGATCGACGAGGCGGGCGAACTGCTTGGGCATGCTCTCGCGCGAGGCCGGCCACAGCCGCGTGCCGGAGCCGCCGCACAGGATCACGGGTAGAACAAAACTCATATCTAACATATTCAGTCGCCACCCAAGCACACATTAGTCATGGACTGATGCTTATCTAGTGTCTCATGGTATTAATTTGCGTAAATTCAAGCCATTGCGCTGTATAACAAATTAAAACGAAACGACCATATTCTTTGAGCACTTCATGTAAGGAATCTATTAAATTCCGATACTTTTAAGTAGCTGACCCACAGTACACATTGCCAATCTATAATCTGCCAAACCTTCAGGCGCAAGCTTGAGATCAAGCTCGCGCCTTGAGGCTCTAATCACATATAATAATCATGTCTATATTTTACAGTCAAATATTGCGCTGCTCTTAATTTACGTTTGCGCAAATTTTAGAACAGCGATTTTGACGAAATAGTGATAGCTATTCCTATCAACTATTGGCCCGCACTCGCCCTTCAATCCATGCGTATGTCCGTTCTAGACCTTTTATTAGAGGTTCTGAGGGCGACCAATCCAGTTTCTTGCGTATTAAATTATTATCTGAGTTACGACCTCGAACACCAATGGGCCCTGGAATATGGTTCTTATGCAGACGTTTACCAGCAATTTCGCTCACAATGTCCACTAGTTGGTTGATTGTTACCATCTCTTCGGAGCCGATGTTCACCGGCCCCTCAAAGTCGGACCGTAGAAGTCGGATTGTGCCTTCGAGACATTGGTCTATGTATAAAAAAGAGCGAGTTTGGTTGCCGTCACCCCAAATATCGATGGACTCGCCGGAGCGTGCCGAGGCCACTTTTCGGCAAATCGCGGCCGGAGCCTTCTCTTTTCCTCCAGTCCATGTTCCTTCGGGACCAAAAATATTGTGATACCGCGCAACTCTGCACCGCATATTATAATTGCGGTTGAATGAAAGATACAAACGCTCACTGAAGAGCTTCTCCCATCCGTACTCACTGTCGGGGGCTGCAGGATATGCAGAGTCTTCCACACAGTTCGGATTTTCAGGATCTTCCTGATTGTGAGCCGGATACATGCATGCCGAGGAAGAATAAAATATATTTCTATTCTGTCTTTTTCTTAATGCTTCAATCATATTAAGGTTTATTAACGCTGAATTATGCATGATATCTGCATCATGCTCGCCCGTAAATATGTACCCGGCGCCGCCCATATCTGCAGCCAGCTGATACACCTCGTCAAACTTGCGATCTACTACTGATCGACAAAAATTTCCATCTCGCAGATCGCCAATAACAAAATCATCGGCGGCTGTTTCTGCATGCTCATTGAATTTTAGGTCAACACCTCTAACCCAAAAGCCCTCAGCCTTCAGACGCTTGACGAGATGCCCCCCGATAAAACCACCTGCTCCGCATACTAAAGCTGTGCGCATTCTCATCTCCTGCGATTAGGCTCCGGCTAACGCTGTGTGAAGATCCTGTCAAGTTTCAAGTATTGCGTAGGGCGATTTTAAATATAACGGCGAATTTAGGCAATGCGCTGGTATATGTTCTGATATATTATAAATTTATTTCCACATGTGCGAGGGCTATAGTGGTGAATTTCCTCCTCGAAAAAAGTCTTTTCATCATTCAGCATCGCACTCTGCACATAAAACCTCGCGCAAGTTGAATGAATTACAGTTATGATATTTTTATTAATTGGAGATTGATAGTCGTATATCATAGAACGCCTTTGCTATAGACTGATTAGATGGGTGGCACCGTCTTAATATTGAAAGTTGTTAGATCAGTTGTTTTAGATAGGCGGCGATGGCTTCGCATCGGTAAGCGGACTTAAGTCGAAATTTGAATTCTATTGACTTGGCGGCGACGTGAAAAAGCATTAACAAGTCAGAAAATGGGCACCTTCGCCTGCTATACCGGTCATTGAAATCAGCTAATTCGAGTGGAGGCGGCTCGATTTGGCTGTAAAATAGAGAGCGACTGCAAATAATTTGATGGGGCCCTAGTGCCGCGGTCGAAATTCCGCACTAGAGCTGTTCCCGGTCAGGTAGCGACGGCCAAGTCGTTCTCGGAGCTGGCTGCGGCGAGGTAGTTGCGGCACTCCTGCGGCGTGAGGCGCGTGAAGGCCTGACGGATCGCCGCCCAGAGATCTGGGATCGTGCGAGCGGCCGCGCTGCGCAACAGCGCCTTCAGCTTTGCGAAAACCTGCTCGATCGGGTTGAAATCAGGACTGTAGGACGGGAGGTAGAGCAGCCGCGCTCCTGCGGCCTCGATCGCATCCTGCACGCCGGCGACCTTGTGGGCTGGCAGGTTGTCCATGACGACGATGTCGCCGGGCTGCAGCACCGGGACCAAGGTCTCGGTGGCTCCCGTCGGACCAGCCTCGCGCCCGACCCTCTCGCGATCGGCCAGGGTCAAGGCATGAGCCAGCCGCTCGAACACGACTGCTTCGGCCCAACGCAGGAACCAGCGGTACACCGTTCCCCAAGGTGGGAAGTCGAGCGGCAGGTGACGCCAGGCGCAGCCGGTGCGCAGGACGTACAGGATGCCGTCGAGCACGGCGCGCTGCGACCAGAGCCACGGGCGACCGGTCCGGGCAGGCGCGGGCAGCAGCGGGGCGAGCACGGCCCATTCGGCATCGCTCAGGCAGGTTGCATACGGCAGGGTTTCACGCGCAAGCTCGGCGCGGGCGGCAGGCGTCCACATCGGGTCTCTCGGGTGAGCATCAGACACTCTCCCAACGCCCGCGACGCCTGCCGCTCACCAAACGCCCAAGCTTGCACACCTGTTCTGAAAACGGGGTCTTAGTAGATTAGTGTCGGTCGGACGCGGAGAGAAGGTTTGAGAGAATATGATGCGATCATCGTTCAGGCTTCCAATGTTGCTATAATAGCTTGTGCGTTTCACAAGTTACATCTCAGCGCCGGAACAGTGGATACCTTATGAGCAGCCTTAAGTTTGGTACGAGTGGCCTCCGAGGTCTTGTGACAGACCTTGTAGGGTGGCCAAGCTACGCCTACGCGAGTGCATTCTTTCGATCTGTCGCGGCTGCCAACGGAGACTGTCGAACTGTTGTAGTAGGGCGAGATCTGCGCGACAGCAGCATGGACATCGCAGCGACTGTTGCTAACGCTGCTGCGGCGAATGGCTTCAAAGCAATTGATTGCGGAGCGCTACCCACTCCTGCTCTCGCGCTAGAAGCAATGCGTCTACGAGCGTGCGCGATCATGGTCACCGGGAGCCACATCCCTGAAGATCGCAATGGACTTAAATTTTATCTACCAGACGGTGAAATTACTAAAGCCGATGAAGCTGCGATCATTGGTGCCCTTGGCAAGTTCGAGATTGATGGTCGTATCATGGAAGTTCCCGCGTCAGTGGAAACAGAAGTGTCCAAGCGGTACCTCAAACGTTACATTGATGCCTTCTCATCTGATGCCCTGTCTGGGTTGCGAATCGCCGTCTATCAGCAGAGTTCCGTTGCTCGTGATCTCCTGACCGAATTACTTGCAGCGCTTGGTGCAAAAGGGGTGCCGATTGGTTGGTCAGCTACTTTCGTGCCCATCGATACCGAGGCGCATCGGCCTGAAGACGTCGATTTCATTCGAAACGTTATGGCTGGCGGTGAATTCGATGCACTTGTGACGACCGATGGTGACGCTGATAGACCTCTTGTCGCTGATGGGAAAGGCCGAATCGTAAGGGGAGACGTACTCGGAATGCTCACGGCTCGGTATCTGCGCATCGAAACAATAGTGGTACCCGTCACGGCTGGATCGCGACTGGTACGTGCCGGAAGCTTTCGGGACGTAATTCGTACCAAGGTCGGATCTCCTTTCGTCATCGCCGGTATGGAGCATATGAAGCAGAGCGGCCGAACATCTATTGGCGGGTTTGAAGCCAACGGTGGCTTTTTGCTCGGATCGAACATTATAATGAGCGGAGGTATACTTTGTGCACTGCCAACTCGCGATGCAATATTGCCGATTCTGGCAACCCTTGCCGCTGCGCGGTCCGGTAGTATGGCGTTGGACTGTCTCGTCTCTTCCCTTGACGTTGGCGAGACGGCAAGCGACCGACTTTCCAATATCTCATCAGAGCGAAGTGGAGCCTTACTCAAGCAACTGAGTATGATGCCAGCCGTACGGCAATTTCTCGCGCCAATTGGAATTCCGACGGCGATTAATCAACAAGATGGTATACGGATCGAACTGAACGGCGGTCGGACTATTCATTTCCGTGCGTCTGGCAATGCACCCGAATTGCGATGCTATGCGGAGGCGAGCACAGCGGCGGAGGCGCAGGGCCTCGTCAGTTGGGGATTGGCAGCTGCGGCCGCTGCAATTAAGAGCGCCTAACAAAACCGTCTGATCTGGTTGAGTGTGATGAGGCTCGCAGCGAGGCTGGTGAAGGCTTGGTAGATCTCGCTGCGCCGCTCGTAGCGGACTGGCAGGCGGCGGACGCGGTTGAACCAACCGTGGGTGCGCTCGACATGCGCTGATCGCGACCCGAGCCGGGATTGAAGGCTGCCGAGGGGGACGCGATGCGGTCTGATAGCCGCGTCCTCACCTGCATCGGAGCGCCGCCATGCCCCAGTACGCCGCCCTCGACGTCTCCAACGAAGAGACCGCCCTCCACGTCATCGACGAGACCGGAGCCACGGTCTGGTGCGGTAAACGCGCCAGCGATCCAGATGTGCTTACCACGACCTTGCGGCGTCACGCTCCCGACCTCGTACGTGTCGGCCTGGAGACGGGGCCGCTCACCCCTTGGATCTACCACACCTGCAAGACGCTCGGCCTGCCCATCGTCTGCCTGGATGCGCGGCATGCGCGAGCCGCCACCGCCCCGCAGCGGAACAAGACCGATGCGCGCGACGCAGAGACACTGGCGCAACTCGTGCGCATGGGCTGGTACCGCGAGGCCCGTGTCAAAAGCTACGCCGCCCATGCCGTGCGCCACCTCGTCGGCGCCCGCGCCCAGCTCATGGGCGTCGCGGTCGACCTGTCCAATCAGATCCGCAGCACCCTCAAGACGTTCGGCCTGATGGCCGGCAAGGGAGCAGGGCGTGCCTTCGAGATCCGGGTGCACGACCTCATCGCGGACCGTCTGACCGTCGTCGCCATCGTCGAGCCGCTTCTGGCGGCATGGCGCGCCGTGCGCGGCCAGATCGGCGTCCTGGATCGGAGGCTCATCGTCCTGGCCAAGGGCGATGCGACCTGCCGCCTGCTGATGACCTGCCCCGGCGTTGGGGTCATCGTCGCCACAAGCTTCGCGGCCGCCATCGAGGCGCCCGAACACTTCCGCCACTCACGCTCCGTGGGGGCCTATCTCGGGCTGACGCCGGTACGCCCTCAGTCCGGCGAGACCGATCGGACGGGTGGGATCTCGCGTCGCGGTGACCGGCTGATGCGGAGCTATCTGTTCGAAGCGGCAGCCAGCCTGCTAGTGCGCGTTCGACAGGACTCGGCCCTGAAGGCATGGGGACGGGCACGGGTTGAACGCATGGGGTTCAAGCACGCCGTGGTCGCGGTGGCGCGCAAGCTCGCCGTCGTGTTGCACGCGATGTGGCGGGCGGGTACGCCGTTCCAGCCGTGGCCGACGGCCGCTGCATGAGCTGCGCGTCGCCCAAGCGCACAGGTACCGTTCATCGAGTTCCGCCGACGTGAGGCGGACAGGGGCGTCCCCGCCGGGACGCGAGCAGGGCCATCCCGGGTTGGGTCTTGCGGCCGGTGTCGTGCCGGACCGCGCGTTCGACATGGTGAGCCTCGCTTCGAGACGCATGGTGCGGCGGTCAGATGGACCGACCGCGGAAGCAATCACGATCCGGCGGTGACCACTCTCGTCTGACTTGACGCCTGCAACGCGATCAAACAACAATCCAGCGGTGACGTCCGAGCCGCTCGCTGCTTTCGATGCCCTTTCGGGCTGTGTAGGGCGGTGACAAAACCATCCACTGGAGCGTCGGCGCCGTGCTGATGCGGCCGGTATAAACGCCGGCCAGTGGAGAGGCTTTTCTGTCGAGAGGAGCCGAGGATGTTCGCCGTGGAAGTCTACACGGCCGTTCGACAGTTCGTATTCATCGACGGCAACTCTCGGCGTGAGGCGGCCCGTGTGTTCGGGCTGAGCCGCGAGACGATCGCCAAGATGTGCCGGTTCTCGCTGCCGCCGGGCTACACCCGCACCAAGCCGGTCGCGAAGCCGAAGCTTGGGCCCCTGCTGCCGGTGATCGCGGCGATCCTAGAGGCGGACCGGCGCGCGCCGGTCAAGCAGCACCACACCGCCAAGCGCATCTTCGAGCGGCTGCGCGACGAGCACGGCTATGCCGGCGGCTACACGGTGGTGAAAGACCACGTGCGGGTCTGCCGGGCCCAGGGCCGGGAGACCTTCGTGCCGCTCGCCCACCCGCCCGGCGACGCCCAGGTCGACTTCGGCGAGGCGGTGGCCACGATCGGCGGCGTGCAGCGCAAGGTCCACTTCTTCTGCATGGACCTGCCGCACTCCTACGCCTGCTTCGTGAGGGTGAATCCGCGGGAGACCACCGAGGCGTTCCTCGACGCGCACGTCGCTGCCTTCGGCTTCTTCGGCGGCGTGCCGCTGTCGATCCTGTACGACAACACCAAGATCGCGGTGGCCCGGATCTGCGGCGACGGCCAGCGCGAGCGCACGCGCGCCTTCACCGCGCTGGTCAGCCACTACCTGTTCCGCGACCGCTTCGGGCGCCCGGGCCGGGGCAACGACAAGGGCAAGGTCAAGGGCCTGGTCAAGTTCGCCCGGTCCAACTTATTGACCTCGGCCCCAGAGGCGGCCTCGTTCGAGGCGCTGAACGCCGACCTGGAGCAGCGCTGCCGGGCGCGGCAGGACGAGCGGGCTGGGCGGCAGGCCGAGACCATCGGCACGCGGCTCGTTCCCGACCGCGCGGTCCTGTGCCCGCTGCCGGCGGTGCCGCTGGAGCCGTGCGAGACGCGGGCGGCACGCGTCTCCTCGACCGCGCTGGTGCGCTACCACGGCAACGACTACTCGGTGCCCACCGCCTACGGCTTCCGGGATGTGCTGGTGAAGGCTTCGTCGCAGAGGTCGTGATCCTGTGCGGCGGGATCGAGTTCGCCCGGCATGAACGCTGCTACGGCACCGGCGTCTTTGTGTCCGATCCGCTGCACTACCTCGCGCTGATCGAGACCAAGCCGAACGCGCTCGACCGGGCCGCCGCGCTCCAGGGCTGGGACCTGCCCGAGGTGTTCCAGCACCTGCGCCACCTTCTGGAGGCGCGCATGGGCAACCGGGGCAAGCGCGAATTCATCCAGGTGCTGCGTCTGATGGAGGCGATGCCCAAGGACATGGTGGCCGCGGCCGCCACGGAGGCGGTCCGGCTCGGTGCGATCGGCTTCGATGCGGTCAAGCTGATCGCGCTGGCCCGGCTCGACTTGTCGGCCTATCCGCACCTGCCCAGGACCGCGGTGAGGACCACCGCGGCCGCCGACGACACCGTGCTGGTGCCGGAGGTGGCCGCATGAGCCCGGCGCGGGAGGAGACCACACTGGGCATCCTGCTCGCCCACCATCTCAAGCAGCTCAAGCTGCCCACGGTGCTGCGCGAGTGAGCCCAGGGCGGCCTCCCACCCGCGCTACCTGCTGCGGCTGGTCGAGCTGGAGTTGATCGACCGCGAGCGGCGTCTGGTCGAGCGCCGGATCCGGGCGGCGCGCTTCCCGGCGGTGAAGTGCCTCGACACCTTCGACTTCGCCGCGATCCCGAGCCTGAACAAGATGCTCGTGCTGGAACTGGCGCGCTGCGGCTACATCCTCGGGCGGGAGAACGTCATCGCCCTGGGCAACTCGGGCACCGGCAAGACGCACATCGCCTTGGCGCTGGGCTTGGCGGCTTGCCAGAAGGGCTTCTCGGTAACGTTCATCGCAACGGCCTCGCTGGTCAACCAGTTCCTGGAGGCCCGCGACGAGCGCCGTCTGCTGCGGCTGCAGCGCGAACTGGCGGCGGTGAAGCTGCTCATCGTCGACGAGCTCGGCTACGTGCCGCTGTCGCCGACCGGGGCGGAGTTGCTGTTCGAGGTGTTCTCCCAGCGCTACGAGCGCGGCTTGACCGTGGTGACCTCGAACCTGCCGTTCGAGGACTGGACGTCGGTTCTGGGCTCGGAGCGGCTCACCGGCGCGTTGCTCGACCGGCTGACCCACCACGTCAGCATCCTGAGCCTGAACGGCGACAGCTACCGCCTCAGATCCTCCCGCAACCGGCGCGGCCGCGCTGACGGCAGGGCGGAGCAAAACCAGGCCACCGCCGGCCACGATCCCGGGACGGGCGCGATCACGCCCACCTGAGCCGCGCGATCAGCCCAGAACCGCGGAAGGAGCCCCATCGAGGCCCTTCGTCGTTCAGGCCGCCAGCCGCCGGTGGCCTGCTTTTATTCCGCCACAGCGGCCCGGAATTGGGCCGCCCTTTACACTGGGGTGGCTGGGCTGCGCTGGACGATCGAGACCTGCCTTGGCACCCCCAAGGGTGAACTCGGCCTCGACCACTGCGAGGCGCGCTCCTGGGACGGGTGGCATCGCCACATGACGCTGTGCATGGCCGCGCTCGCCTTCCTCGCCCGGCTGCGCGCCGAGCTGGTGCGCGTCGCCGCTGGTAAATCGAACGAAAGGAGTCCAGAGGCCGTCGTCGAGGCCGCCTGAAGCGACGTCCGCTTCGGAAACCCTCCGAGCACCTGCTGCCGCTCTCCGTCCCGAAGATCAGGCACCTGCTCGCCCGTCTCGTTCTTGCCTTCGCCCCGGTGCGCGCGGTGCTGTTGGCTTGGTCCCTCTGGCGACGACGGCATCAGGCCGCCGCACGGGCATCCCATCTGCGATCACGCCAAAAAATGCAACTGTAGTGCTAAGCTAGCCCGGTATGCCTGCCGGCCTTCACCGGACCATGGCGCCAACGGCGATCTTGCTGGCGCGGCCCACCCAGAGTTGAAGATCGGAAATCCTGCAACGTGGCATTGCATCTACAGGCGTGCCAGAGCACGCCTGCTAGCTTCCCTCTGATATTGATGCTGGGGATGAATGCTAGTGGACCTTTGTTGCGCTACTGAGCCGGACCGCAACCTGACGTGGCAGACGCTGCAGCCGCGCGAGGAGCGCTGGCGCGCGCTCGGCCAGCGGCCGGCCATCGCCTGGTTCACCGGTCTGTCGGGCGCCGGCAAGTCGAGCATCGCCAACGCCGTTGACCGCGCGCTGATGCGGGCCGGCCGCCACACCATGGTGCTCGACGGCGACAACCTGCGCCACGGGCTCAACCGCGACCTCGGCTTCAGCGCCGCCGATCGCACCGAGAACATCCGCCGCGCCGCCGAGACCGCCCGGCTGATGGCCGAGGCCGGCCTCGTGGTGATCGTCTCGCTGATCTCGCCCTTCCGCGAGGAGCGCGCCATGGCCCGGCGCATCGCGGGCGACGTGCCGTTCCGCGAGGTCTTCATCGACACGCCGCTCGCGGTCTGCGAGGCGCGCGACCCGAAGGGGCTCTACGACCGGGCGCGGGCGGGCAAGATCCCGGACTTCACCGGCATCTCCGCCCCCTACGAGGCGCCCGATGCGCCCGACCTCGTGATCCGCACGCAGGGGCTGACGGTGGAGGATTCGGCTGCGGTGTTATACGCAGAATTATTTAACCTTAGCGACGAGTTGCAACGGCAGGAAGACCTAATTCACGCCGACTTGAGTGCAATCTCGCGGACGTGAGATCTCCAACCGTTGCATCCGCTGAGCACACATGATGTTTGATCCCATCGATTCTGCGGCCAGTAGACACCCGCGAATGATTGGAAATCATGCATGACCTATTTTCGTCCTCGACTTGTCCCAGGAGAGAATTTTGTTTCGGACGAACACGGTGTTGATGGCGTGATCGTTGCCGTCTGGCCCGTCGAAGCCGGATCTGAAGTTGTAATTCGTCCACATGGTGGGGGCGCAAACCGTTGCATCTTTATTCCTGCTGTTCGAATGTCTCCGGGTGGATGACGGTTCGGGGCTCGCTGGCGTTAAGGGTGTGATAACCACCTCATGCCACCACCACTTCTTCCACCTGCGTCGTTTGGCGAGGCGTGCGTATCTCGAACTTCGTGCTCCACGCGCGCTGATCCGCGATGCTGGACCGCGCCGGGACCACAGCGCCTCGGACCAAGTGGGCATTGCAGGCGTCGATCAACGCCATCAGCGGCTTGAGCGCTCCCGGCCCATTTGCCCGATCAGCACTCGTCAACTGTCCTCGAACCACAATAGATTCGTCGTGACCACGCCCGCCTTCGAATAGCGGCACCGCCGCTCGCCCCAATCCACCCCAGATCCGAACAACGCCGTTTAGAGCTGCGCCCGACCGATCTGCAACATGGCTTGGGATGAGGCGTTGATGGGCCGAGGAGTCTTCGATGCCGTCAGCCCTGTCGATCGATCTGCGTGAGCGCGTCGTCGCCGCGATGGCGGAGGGAGTTTCCTGCCACGGCGCGGCTGCCCGCTTCGGGGTGAGTGCGTCGAGCGCCAGCCGGTGGGCAGGGCGCTTACGGCAGGAGGGCCAGGTCGCGCCGCGGTCACGCGGCGGCGATCAGCGCTCACTGGGCATCGAGGCGCACGCCGACCTGACTTGCGCTACCCACGAAGCGCAGCCCACGATCTGCCTGCGCGAACTGTGTGCCGCACTGGCCGAGCGGGGCCTGACGACCAGCACGAGCGAACTGTCGCGCTTCTTCGCCCGCCACCGAATCACCCGCAAAAGGGGGCGCTGCACGCGGTCGAGCACAAGCGGGCGGACTTGAAGGCTGCCCCGGGGGAGGATTGGTTCGCGACTCAGGACACCCTCGATCCGGACCGCTTGGTGTTCCTCGACGAGACCGCTGCCGCCACCAACATGACCCGTCGCTACCGGTGGGCGCCGCGCGGCCAGCGCTGCCGGATCGCCGTGCCGCAGGGGCATTACAAGACCACCACCCTCACCGCCGCGCTACGCGCCGATGGCCTGTGCGCGCTCGATCTGGCCGACGGCGCCACGAACGGCGGACGCTTCCGGGCTTACATCACCGGCACCCTGGCCCCGATGCTGCGGCCTGACGATACGGTCATCCTCGACAACCTTGGGGCTCACAAGGTGGCTAGGGTGCGCGAGGCGATCGAGGCGGCGGGGGCGTGGCTCCTCTACCTCCTGCTCAACTCACCCGACTTCAACCCGATTGAACAGGTCTTCGCCAAGCTCAAGCGCCTGCTCCGGACCAGGGCAGCCCGCACCGTCGCCGACCTGTGGACTGCCATCCGACAAGCGCTCACCCTCTTCACAGCGCAGGAGTGCCGCAACTACCTCGCCGCTGCCGAATACGCGGATGACGTAGCCGTTGCTATATGATTGGGCACGGCTCTAGCGCCGCCTTTATCAGCGTCAGTCTGTCGCTCGTCGCCTATGATCCCTCGCTCTATGGCGTGCGGGCTATGTGGGACGAGGCGATCGAGCGCTTACATGCCACATGGACGCAGTGGATGGGATGGGCGGACATCGGATGCTGCAGCTCCAAATCGAAAACGCCCCGCGCGGCGGCTGCCGGCGGGGCTGAAGGTTCGAGCGCTGGGCCGAGCGCTCAGATCAGGTAGAGAGTGCCCTGAGCCTTGAACACCTTCGGGCAGTTCGACTCGTCGACCAAACGCTGCGCCTCGGCGAGTGTCAGGTGCTTCTCGACGGCAATCTCTGCCACAGTTCTCCACTTGCCCTGCATGTGTGACCTCCGATTTCCGCGGGTCAACGCACGCTCGCAGGATCAGTTCATTACTCGTAGAGCGGGCAGCACTTCGTCGAGTTCCCGACCAGCAGGCCGATTCCAAGGCCCAGAAAAAAGGCCATCCAGAGGAGGCCGGGGTTCGGGATCATACCGGGGGAGCCCCGCGAAAGAAGCCGCGCAGCTCCGAGGTCTTGCACCAGTCCCCGATGTAATGCCGGGTCCGCTCGAGGTACGGGGCGATGTTCGGCTTGCTCGCGATCATGGCGCAGACAGTGAGCACCGCGATGCCAAAGCCGATCGCCAGCCCGGCAGGTGCCCGAGACTGGTTCCCGCGCCTTCAAAAATCGCTCATCGCGCTCAGAATACCCTGTTTGGATCGCAGATTTCCCTGATCCGGACGCCCCGGGAAATCTCTGATAACACATTGATATCATTGGCGCTGCCTAAAGGTCAGCAACGCACAATCGCTGTTTAATGGGCGACATTGAAGCGGAACTGGGAAATGTCGGCCCGCGAGCCGTGCAGAGGGGTGAACCGGCACGGCGGTATCGGCCCCGCCCGATCGCAGGGCCCCGTTTGACCCAAATCAAGGCTCCGAGCCCCACCGCTCCGTAATCGCTGCAGGATCGATCCCTGCGCGAGGCGAACCGAGCGATCATGGCTGCGGCACCCGTTCCCAAACACATGACAGAGGGGGAGGTGGGCTTGGGCCTCACCCTGCTCGTCGGAGCGCTCCTGTGCGGGCTCGCCTCGGCCCGCGCGGTCGATGCGCCGTTCGGCATCCATATGAACCTGTTCGCCCTGGCCGGGCTCGCTGGGATCGCCGGCATCCTGAAGCGCTACGAGGGGCGCCCGGCCCTGGCGCCTCCGCAGGAGATCGACGGCCGCCCGAACTACAATCTCGGCCCGGTGAAGTTCGCCTCCATCGCCGCCATGGCCTGGGGCATCGCGGGCTTCCTCGTCGGCTGCATCATCGCCTTCCAGCTCTGGGCGCCGGCGCTCAATCTCGGCCTCGAATATACCGGCTTCGGGCGGCTGCGGCCGCTGCACACCTCGGCGGTGATCTTCGCCTTCGGCGGCAACGTCTTGATCGGGACCTCGCTCTACGTCGTGCAGCGCACCTGCCGGGCGCGGCTCGCCGGGGATCTCGCGCCCTGGTTCGTGGTGCTCGGCTACAACCTGTTCATCGTCATCGCGGGTACCGGCTACCTGATGGGCGTGACCCAGTCGAAGGAATATGCCGAGCCCGAATGGTACGCCGACCTGTGGCTGACCATCGTCTGGATCACCTATCTCGTCGTGTTCCTCGCAACCCTCTGGAAGCGCAACGAACCGCACATCTTCGTCGCGAACTGGTTCTACCTCGCCTTCATCGTGACCATCGCGATGCTGCACGTGGTCAACAACCTCGCGCTGCCGGTGACTGTGTTCGGCTCGAAGTCGTACCCGATCTTCGCCGGCGTGCAGGATGCCCTGATCCAGTGGTGGTACGGCCATAACGCGGTGGGCTTCTTCCTCACCGCCGGCTTCCTGGCGATCATGTACTACTTCGTCCCGAAGCGGGCCGAGCGGCCGATCTATTCCTACCGGCTATCGATCATCCACTTCTGGGCGCTGATCTTCATGTATATCTGGGCAGGCCCGCACCACTTGCACTACACGGCTTTGCCCGACTGGGCGCAGACGCTCGGGATGACCTTCTCGATCATGCTCTGGATGCCCTCCTGGGGCGGCATGATCAACGGCCTGATGACCCTGTCCGGGGCCTGGGACAAGCTGCGCACCGACCCGGTCCTGCGCTTCATGGTCGTGTCGCTGGCCTTCTACGGCATGGCGACCTTCGAGGGGCCGATGATGTCGATCAAGGCCGTCAACGCGCTGTCGCACTACACGGACTGGACCATCGGCCACGTGCATTCGGGTGCGCTCGGCTGGGTCGCCTACATCTCCTTCGGCGCGCTGTATTGCCTCGTGCCGTGGCTGTGGAACCGGCGCGAGGTCTATTCCCTGAAGCTCGTCGAGTGGCACTTCTGGATCTCCACGCTCGGCATCGTGCTGTACATCACCTCCATGTGGGTCGCCGGCATCATGCAGGGCCTGATGTGGCGCGCCTACAATGCCCTCGGCTTCCTCGAATATTCCTTCGTCGAGACCGTCGAGGCGATGCAGCCCTACTATCTGGTCCGGGCGCTCGGCGGTGTGCTGTTCCTGATCGGCGCGCTGATCATGGCCTACAACCTCGCCATGACGATCGCCGGCAAGACCTCCGCCGCGAGCGAGCCGCTGGTCGACACGCTCCCCGGATCCGCCGGCCTCGCCCCGGCCGAGTGATCCGCGCCGCGGGGCCGCCTCTGATAGCGGCCCCGCCCCCATCACGTCCGCCGCATCACGGAAGAAGCCCGATGGCTACCGCCCAGCCCGGCCTCTGGAAGAGGCACGAGATCTTCGAGAAGAACTCCATCATCCTGCTCATCGGCGCGCTCATCGTCGTCGCCATCGGCGGCCTCGTGGAGATCACGCCGCTGTTCTACCTGAAGAGCACCGTCGAGGCGGTGGAGGGCGTCCGCCCCTATACGCCGCTCGAGCTCGCCGGCCGCAACATCTACATCCGCGAGGGCTGCTACCTCTGCCACAGCCAGATGGTCCGGCCTATGCGCGACGAGATCGAGCGCTACGGCCACTTCTCGCTCGCGGCCGAGAGCATGTACGACCACCCCTTCCAATGGGGCTCCAAGCGGACGGGGCCGGATCTCGCCCGCGTCGGCGGCAAGTATTCGGACCAGTGGCACCGCGAGCACTTGATCGATCCGCGCGCCGTCGTGCCCGCCTCGATCATGCCGGCCTATGGCTTCCTTGACCGGCCGCTCGACGCCGACGCCATCGCCGACGACCTCAAGGCCAACCGCGCGCTCGGGGTGCCCTACACCGACGAGATGATCGCGCTGGCGCGGACCGACCTGAAGGCGCAGCTCGATCCCGACGGTTCGGGCGCCGCCGAGCTGCAACGCCGCTATCCGGGCGCGACCATCCGCGATTTCGGCGGCGACAAGACCAAGGCCGCCGAGATCGACGCGCTGATCGCCTACCTCCAGGTGCTCGGCACCATGGTCGACTTCAAGATCTACGAAGACAAGAAGAACCTGAGGTGAGAGCCGTGACCTACGAGAGCGCAGCCGCCTTCGCGCAGACCAGCGGCCTCATCTACTTCGTCGGCATCTTCACCGCCGTGTGCCTGTACGCCTTCTGGCCGCGCAACCGGGCCCGGTTCGACGCCGCCGCCCATCTTCCCCTGATCGAGGACTGATCGCCGTGGCCGACACCGCGAATCCCGGCACGCCGCCCGCCGGCCCGGAGACCACCGGGCACGAGTGGGACGGCATCGCCGAGTACAACAATCCCCTGCCGCGCTGGTGGCTCTACGGGCTCTACGCAACGATCATCTGGGCCTTCGGCTACTGGATCGCGTATCCGGCTTGGCCGCTGGTCTCCGGCTATACCGGCGGCCTACTCGGCTACTCGCAGCGCGCAACCGTGCTCGGCGAGGTCGCGGCCGTGCGCCGGGAGCGCGACGCGCGCGGCCAGGCGCAGCTCGCCAGCGCCGCGGTCGCGGAGATCCGCGCCGACCCGGCCCTGCTGCGGCTCGCGCTCGCCACCGGTAAGGCGGCCTTCGGCGACAATTGCGCCGGCTGCCACGGCAGCGCGGCCACGGGCCGGCAGGGCTACCCGAACCTGCAGGACGACGAGTGGCTCTGGGGCGGGACGGCCGAGGCGATCGAGCGCACCATCCGCTTCGGCGCGCGTTCCGGCCATGGCGAGGCGCATGTGGGCGACATGCCGGCCTTCGGACGCGACGGAATCCTCACGCGTGCCGAGGTCGAGGCGGTGGCGAGCTACGTGCTCTCGCTCTCGGGCAAGCCGGGCGTCGCCGGGGCGAAGCCGGACAAGGGTGCGGAGGTCTTCGCCGGCAACTGCGCGGGCTGCCACGGCGAGGCGGGGAAGGGCAATCCCGAGATGGGCGCGCCGAACCTCTCGGACGCGATCTGGCTCTACGGCTCGGCGCCGGAGCAGGTCGTCGCCACGGTGACGAACGGCCGCAAGGGCGTGATGCCCGCCTGGGAGGGCCGGCTCGACCCCGCCACCATCAAGTCGCTCGCGGTCTACGTCCACAGCCTGGGCGGCGGGAAATAGGGCCCGCGCCACGGCGCCCGATGCATCCGCCCGGTCCCGTTTGAGCGAGATCAAGGCGGCGGGGGAGGGCGCTGCCTATCGACATCGGTGCCGGCCGTGCCGCCGGACGGGACCCGCACCGATGCCGCTTGCCGAATCCACCGAGCCGAGAGCCGTCGCCGCCGCCCCCGCCGGGCGCGCCAAGAAGTTCGGCACGGCGGCGACCCGCGCGGCCATCCCCGCGGTCACCGGCTCCCTTTACGCCGCCCGGAGGAAGATCCAGCCGCAGGCGGTCCGCGGCACCTTCCGGTGGATCAAGTGGGTGCTCCTCGCGGTCGCGCTCGGCGTCTACTACCTCGTTCCCTTCCTGCGCTGGCACCGGGGTGCGGGCGAGCCGTCCCAGGCCGTCCTGCTCGATCTCGATCGGGGCCGGTTCTATGTCTTCTCCATCGAGCTCTGGCCGCAGGACGTCACCTACGTGATGGGCCTGCTGATCCTGGCGGCGCTGATCCTGTTCCTGATGAACGCGGTCGCCGGCCGGATCTGGTGCGGCTATCTCTGCCCCCAGACGGTGTGGACCGACCTGTTCCTCGCCGTCGAGCGCCTGATCGAGGGCGACCGGCGCGAGCGCCTGAAGCTCGACGCAGCGCCCTGGTCGGTCGAGAAGATCGCGCTGCGGGGCATGAAGCACGCGATCTGGCTGATGATCGCGTGGTGGACCGGCGGCGCCTGGGTCCTCTACTTCGCCGACGCGCCGACGCTCGTCGCCGATCTCGCCACCTTCCAGGCGCCCCCGGCCGCCTACACGGCGATCCTGATCCTGACGGCGACGACCTACGGGCTCGCCGGCCACATGCGCGAGCAGGTCTGCACCTATATGTGCCCCTGGCCGCGCATCCAGGCCGCGCTCACCGACGAGCACGCCCTCAACATCCTCTATCGCGACGACCGCGGCGAGCCCCGCAATTCGGCGAAGAAGTCCGCCCTCCTGCGCGCCGCCGGGCAGCCGGCCGGCGATTGCGTGGATTGCTTCGCCTGCGTCACCGCCTGCCCGGCCGGCATCGACATCCGCGACGGCCTGCAGATGGACTGCATCCAGTGCGGCCTCTGCGTCGATGCCTGCGACGCCGTGATGATGCGGCTCGGCCGTCCCACCGGCCTGATCGGCTACGATACCGAGGCGAACCGCCGGAGCCGGGCTTCCGGCGGAGGCCCGGTGAGCCGGATCGTGCGGCCGCGAACCGTGCTGTACGCGGCGCTCGTCGCCGGGGTCGGCGGGTTCATGCTCTACAGCCTGCTGACCCGCAGCTTCACCGCCCTCAGCGTGCTGCACGACCGCAACCCGCAATTCGTGATCCTGTCCGACGGCTCGGTTCGCAACGGCTTCACCCTGCGCATCGTCAACAAACGGCCCGTCGAGCGCCGCTTCGCGCTCTCCGTCGAGGGGCTGCCGGAGTCGCGCGTCGAGGTGGTGGGCGGCGTGCCGGACGCGCTGCCGGTTCCCTCCGACGCGACGCAGGAATTCCGCGTCCTCGTCTTCGTGCCGCCAGGCGCCCCCGCGGCGAGCGCCCCGCTCGCCTTCCGGATCACCGATCCCGCCACCGGCGAGACCGCCGGGGCCCAGGACTACTTCAAGGCACCCTAAGCATGAGCGCCGCCCGCCCCCTTCACGCCGCGGGGCATCCCGCCCCGGCGGCGCCCCGCCTCACGGGAGGCCGGATGTTCGCGATCTTCGCCGCCTTCTTCGGCACGATCGCCTGCGCCGACGCCGTGCTCGTCACCTCCGCCCTGCGGACATGGTCCGGGCTCGAGGAGCCTTCGCCCTATCGGGCGAGCCAGCGCTACAACGCGGAGTTGCGCGCCGCGCGCGCCCAGAGCGCGCGCGGCTGGACCTTGGCGAGCACGGCCGTGCGGGAGGGCCGGGCCGACGCGGCGCTGTCCGTCACGCTCCGGGACGGCGCGGGGGCGCCTCTGGAGGGGCGCAGCCTGCGAGCCCGGCTCGAGCGGCCGGCCGACAAGCGCGCCGATCTCTCGGTCGCCCTGGCTCCGGCTGGTCGCGGAACCTATGCCGGCCGCCTGGCGGGCGTGGCGAGCGGGCAATGGGACCTCGTCGTGGAGGTGGTCGAGGCCGAGCGCCTCGCCTTCCGGCGCAGGCACCGGATCATCCTGGACTGAGGAGGCGCCCGATGTGCTGCACCGATATGGCGCTCGCCTATGTGGAGGCCCACGCCGCCTGGAGCGAGGCGAACACCAAGCCCTCGCTCGCCCGGGACTACGCCACCTTCCTCTCCCGTGCGGCGGACGGCACGGCGCGCGCCGCCTTCGCCGTCGAGGGCGTCCGCTGCGCCGGCTGCATGAACGCGATCGAGCGCGGACTCGCCGACCTGCCGGGCATCGGGGGCGCCCGGCTCAATTTCTCGGATCGGCGCCTCACCGTGACGTGGAAGCCGGAGGCGGAGGCCGATATCGGCGCCGTCCTCGCGGCACTCGATGCGCTCGGCTTCAAGGCCCAGCCCTTCGCTCCCGGCCGGCTCTCGGATGCAGAGGCGGCCGAGTCGCAGCGGCTGATCCGGGCGCTGGCGGTGGCCGGCTTCGCCTCGATGAACGTGATGCTGCTCGCGATCTCGGTCTGGGCGGGCAACGTTTCGGACATGACGCCCGAGAACCGGGATCTCTTCCACTGGATCCAGGCGGTCATCGCGCTGCCGGCCGCGGCCTATGCCGGGCGGCCCTTCTACGAGGGCGCCTTCCGCGGGCTGCGGGCGGGCCGCGTGACGATGGACTTCCCCATCACGCTCGGCGTCGTGCTGACGCTCGTGATGTCGGTGGTGGAATCGCTCTCGGGCGCCGCGCACGCCTATTTCGACGGCGCCGTGATGCTGCTGTTCTTCCTGCTGATTGGTCGCGTCCTCGACCAGACCATGCGCCGGCGCACCCGCGCCTTCGCGGAGAACCTCGCCGCGCTCCGCAGCGAGAGCGCGACGCTGGTCGATGCGGCGGGAACCCTGCGCGACGTGCCCGCGGCGGAGCTGCGGGCCGGCGCGCGCATCCTGGTGCGGCCGGGCGAACGGGTGCCCGCGGACGGCGTCGTCGAGCACGGCGCCTCCGACCTCGACCAGAGCCTCGTCACCGGCGAGACCGCCGCCGTCACCGTGCGCGGCGGCGACCGGGTCTTCGCGGGCGCACTCAACGGCAACGGCGCTCTGACGGTGCGGGTCACCGCCGCTGCCGGCGCGAGCCTGCTCGACGAGGTCGAGGGGCTGATGCAGCGAGCCCTCGAAGCGCGCTCGCGCGCCCTCGTCCTCGCCGACACCGCTACGCGCCTGTATGTCCCCCTGGTCCATACGGCCGCCGCTCTCACCCTCGCCGGATGGCTCGCAGCCGGTGCCGGTTGGCACGCGGCGCTGCTCGATGCCGTCGCGGTCCTCATTGTGACCTGCCCCTGCGCGCTCGGCCTCGCGATCCCCGCCGTGCAGGTGGTGGCGGCCGGTGCCCTGTTCCGCGAGGGTGTGCTGCTCAACGACGGCACGGCGCTGGAGCGCTTCGCCGAGATCGACACCGTGGTGTTCGACAAGACCGGGACCCTCACCCTCCCGTTGCCCACCCTGGCGGAGGGGCCGCCCGACGACGGCGCGCTCATGCAGGCGGCACGGCTCGCGCTGTCGAGCCGGCACCCCATGGCGGCGGCCCTCGCACCGGCCGCCTCGGGCGCGGACCCGTTCCCCGGCGCGCAAGAGGCCGCGGGTCTCGGCGTACGCGCCCACATCGACGGCGTCGAGCTGCGCCTCGGCTCGGCCCGCTTCTGCGAAGCCGAGGCGCAGGCGGAAGCGGCCTTGGCGGCGAACCCGGACGCCTCGGTGATCTGCTTCCGGGCAGGAAACGATACGCCCGTTGCCTTCGTGGTGCGCCAAGCCCTGCGCCCCGACGCAGTGGAGGTTGTCGCGAGCCTGAGGCAGGCAGGCCGGCGCGTGATGATCCTCTCCGGCGATCGGCCCTCGGCGGTCGAGGCCGTCGCCCGACGGCTCGGCGTCACCGAATGGGAGGCGGGCCTGACGCCGCCGGACAAGATCGGGCGGATCGAGGCCCTCCAGCGGGAGGGCAGGCGGGTGCTGATGGTAGGCGACGGACTCAACGACGCGCCAGCGCTCGCCGCCGCGCACGCCTCGCTCTCGCCGGTGACCGCCTCGCATGTCAGCCAGGCGGCCGCCGACGCCCTGTTCCTCGGCCGCGACCTCGCGCCCGTGCTCGCCGTGCTCGCGGCAGGCCGGCGGGCGCGGCGTCTCATGGTCCAGAACCTCTGGTTCTCGGCCGCCTACAACGTGGTCGCCGTTCCGCTCGCGGCCGCCGGCCTGCTGACGCCCCTGATCGCGGCGCTCGCCATGTCGGGCTCCTCCCTCGTCGTCACGCTGAACGCCCTGCGCGCCCGCGCGATGACGCCGTGCGTCCTGCCGGGCGCGGCGGATGTTTCCACCGGCCCAAATCTCGTGCCACAGCGCGTCGGAGGCGGCACGTGAACGTCCTTCTCCTCGTCATCCCGATCGCGCTGGCTCTGGGCACGCTCGGCCTGTTCGCCTTCCTGTGGGCGCTCAGGAGCGGCCAGTACGACGACATCGAGGGCGCCGAGTACCGCGTGCTCCACGACGACTAGGAGCGGCTCCCACGGCAGGGCGCCGCCGGCAGGCCGGCCACGCGTCTTGCGCTGGATCAAGGATGGACCGGCGCCACGGGCCCAACGATCGGCAGCCGAGGGTCGACGCTCGGAGCGTGACGCCGCGAGGCGATGCACCGCGCGACCACCCGCCCGAGAGTGAAGGATCGTGCCCATGCCTCGTTCCCATCCCGCAGCCCCGGAGGTCTGGCTCGGATTGTGGCGGACGGTCTGGCTCGACCTGCCGCTCGCCCTCGCTGGTGGGCCCGGGCTCCGCGCGCTCGGCCTGGATGCCGACCCCGCCTCGGAAGCGGATGAGGGGCCTGAGTCGGATCTCGCGACACACGAGGCCAGAGAATGCGCGCCCGACCCGCTTGAGAAGCTGCAGATGGGCTGCTTCGCCTGAGGAGCGCGGGCGGCCCCGAGAGGGCTCGGGCTTGCTTGAGCTGGATCAAGGCTCCCGACCTCGCGCCCGACGAAGCTGCCTCGGCAAGGTCGCCGTCACCGACCCATTCAGGAGCACCCCATGTCCATTGCCAGCATCATGGTGTCCGTCGATCTCGGGCAGTCGGCGGCATCCCGCGTGCGCCTGGCGGCCGATCTCGCCGACCGGTTCGGCGCAACCCTCACCGGCATCGCCGCCCGCAGGCTCGCCGATCTCGGCCCGGTCGCCGACATCGAGGCCGCGCAGGTCGCCTACGATTCCGACAAGGCGAAGCTCGCCGCGGAGCTGGGGCGTGCCAAGGATCTCTTCCTGGGCAATGCCGGAAAGGCGACGCGTACGGTCTGGCGGGAGGCCGAGGCCGGGCCCGAGACCGTCCTGATCCGGCAGGCACGCGGCGCCGACCTCGTCGTGGTCGGCCGCGATCCGCGCGGGGACGGTGCCGGCACCTTCTCCTGCACGCCCGGCCCGGTGCTGATGGAGGCCGGCCGGCCGATCCTCGTCGTCCCGCCCGGGCTCGACCGCCTCAAGGCCGACCGCATCGTGATCGCCTGGAAGGACGCGCCGGAGGCGCGCCGCGCGGTGAGTGCCGCCCTGCCGTTCATCGCGCATGCGGATCAGGTCTTCGTCGTGAGCGCGGGCGGCGAGGCGCGCCTCGAGGGCGCCGAGGACGTCTCCGAGTTGCTGGCCCGGCACGGCGCGCATGTCACCACGCACCTGCTCCATGCTCCCGCCGGCACCGTCGCCGACGAGATCCTGCGCTTCGCCGGACGCCAGGATGCGGACCTGATCGTGATGGGCGGCTACGGCCATTCGCGCCTGCGCGAATGGCTGTTCGGCGGCGTGACCCGCGACATCCTGCAGATCTCGCCCCTCTGCTGCCTGATGAGCCACTGATGCGCGCCGCGCATCAGCCGGCCGCGAGTTGCTCCAGCCGGTCCATGTCGAGCAGGCGCACGCCGCCGGGCACGAGCAGGATCGTGCGGGCGCGGTCGAGGCGCGACAGCATGCGGCTGACCGTCTCGATGGTCAGCCCGAGATGGTCGGCCATGTCCTGCCGTCCCATCGGCAGCTCGACCGTGACGGACAGGTGCCCGGTGCGGGCGAAGCGGTCGCGCAGCGACAGCAGGAAGGCGGCCACCTTCTCCTCGGCCGTGCGGCGCCCGAGGAGCAGCATCTGGTCCTCGGCCAGCGTCAGCTCGTAGCCGGCGCGTGCGTGCAGGCTCCTGAGAAGATGCGGCTTCGCCTCGACCACGGCCGCGAAGTCCTGGCGGCCGAAGCGGCAGGTCCTCACCGGACCGAGCGCCTCGGCCGAGACCGAGAAACACTCCCGCAGGGCGAGGCCGAGGAAGTCGCCCGGAAGCGCGAACCCCATCACCTGCCGCCGGCCATCGGGGAGCAGGCGGGTGAGCCGGAGCGCGCCCGCGATGACATTGTAGACCGCGTTCGCCGGCTCGCCCTGCCCGAACAGGGTATGGCCCTTGTCGAGGGTCAGGTGCTGGCTCAGGGCCTCGAGCTCCTCCAGTTCGGCGAGTGCCAGCCCGGCGCAGACGCTGATCAGGCGCACCTTGCAATCCGCGCAACCATCCTCCGACCGCCGGTGGTGGCAGATATGGGCGGGCACGTCGCGAGAGCCCGTATCGACCAGCATGCCGCATCCTCCGAGGCCGGGCCGCGGCGCGAGGTCGGCCCCGGCTTCCCGTCCGGGGCGCAGCATGGCGGGCGCGGCGCGCCGCACATTGATTCACCGCAAGCGCCAGGGCGCTCCGGCGTCAGCCGGAGCGGGCGAATTCCCCGTTCGCCGCGCGAAGGCGGCTGTCCAGCAACTCGCCGCGCGTCCTCAGGATCGGATAGGCCGCCGAGGCGACCAGATGATCGTTGATGCGCTTGATGTCGCGCACGAGATCGAGATCGACGGCCTGAGCCGACGCGTCGAGGCCGGGCTCGTCGCGCAGATGCGCGACATGCGAGGCGATGCGCTTCTCCTCCAGGCTCCGGAACCCGTGCTTCTCGTCCGCGAGGCGGCGGGCCAGCACCTCGTCCTCGGTCACGAGGAGCGAGGCGGCGGTGCGGAGATTGGCGGAGAGCCGGTCGATCATAGCGGTCAGGTCCGCATCCTGGCGTCGCGCCGGCCGGCCGACCTGCTTCCGCCTGCGGCCGATCTGCGCGACGACGTTGCGCGAGAGGACGTCGGCGGCGTGGCCGATCTGGACGGTGAAGCTGACGAGGGTGGCGAGGCGGCGCTGCTCGGCCTCGGTGAGCGCCTCGGGATCGAGCCGCGCGAGAAAGCGCTGCACATCCGCCCCGCGCGCGTCGATGTCGTGCTCGGCGAGCCGGATGCGCTCCTGCTGGCCGGCATCGGCGGAGATCAGGCGGACGGCGTCGGTCAGCATGACCTCGAGCCGGTCAGCCATGCGCAGGGCGTGGCGTGCGGCGAGGCCGAGGGCGATCGAGGGCGTCTCGGCGAGGCCCTCGTCGAGGCGGAGCGGCGGATCGGCCGGCGAGGCCGCAGGATCGGGCAGGAGCCGCCGGACGAGCATCGCCAGGGGCTGGAGCAGGGGAAGGCCGATCACGGCGAGAGCGAGGTTGAACAGGACGTGGAAGTCGGCGACCAGCACCCGGCCGCCCCCTGCGAGCAGCACGAGGCCGTCCGCGAGCCAGGGCAGGAGGGGCAGGGCCACGGCGCAGCCGCCGAGGCGGACGATCAGGTTGCCGAGGGCGACGCGCCGGCCCGCGGCCTCGCGGCTCGCCAGGAGCGGGTTGAGCGAACTGCCGAGATTGGCCCCGAGCACGAGGGCGAGCGCCGTCTCCGCCGAGACGATGCCTTGCTGCGCGAAGGCGGCCACGAGCAGCACGACGGCGACGCTCGAATGGGCTGCCCAGGCGAGGATCGCGGCGAGCAGGGCCGCGATGATCGGATCCGCCGAGACGGCCCGGAGCAGGGCGTGCAGGCCCGGAGCGGCGGAATAGGGCTCCAGCGTCGCGACGAGCTGGATCAGGGCCAGCAGCACGAGGCCGAGCCCGATCGCGATCCGTCCGAGGGCCCGGCCCTTGGGCCCGCTCGCACGGCGGAAGGCGACGGCGCCGATCAGCACGAGGATCGGGGCGGCCTTCGCGACATCGAAGGAGAGCGCCTTCACGATGAGCGCCGTGCCGACATTGGCGCCGAGCATCACGGCAAGCGCCGGAACCAGCTCGACGAGTCCGCCGGCCGCGAAGCTCGTCGCCATCAGGCCGGTCGCTGTGCTGCTCTGGAGGAGCATCGTGACGCCGAGGCCCGCGAGCAGCGCCTTCAGCGGGTGGCCGAGGCTCCGCGCGAGCACGCGCTGCAGGTCGGCGCCGTAGGCGCGCTGCACCCCGGTGCGGATCATGTGGATGCCCCAGAGGAGCAGGGCCACCCAGCCGGCGAGGTCGAGGAGGAGGAGGGTGCCGGTCATGGCCGCCCTCCCGAGACGTCGGCGATGGCCGCCTCCAGGATCGCGAGGGCATCGAGCATCTGCGCCTCGCTCACCACGAGCGGCGGCGTCAGGGTCAGCACGTTGCCCATGGTGGTCTTGAAGGACAGGCCGGCATCGAGGGCGCGGTAGAGCGCCGCCTCGGCGAGGTCGGAATCGGGCTCCCGGGTCTCGCGGTCGCGCACCAGCTCGATCCCGATGAGGCAGCCGCGGCCGCGCACGTCGCCGATGGCCGGCAGCCGCGCTTTCATCGCCTCGAGCCGGTCGAGGGCGAGCGCGCCGACCCGGGCGGCGTTGGCGACGAGATCCTCGTCCTCGATGATCGCGAGGGTCTCCAGCGCCGCGCGGGCGGTCACCGGGTTCTTCTCGTGGGTGTAGTGCCCGAAGGCCCAGTCCCCGCCGACGTCGAGGCTCCGGTCGGCGACCACCGCCGCGATCGGCAGGATGCCGCCGCCGAGCCCCTTGCCGAGGACGAGGATGTCCGGGACCACGCCGTCATGCTCGCAGGAGAACATGCGGCCGGTCTTGCCGAGACCGGTGGGGATCTCGTCGAAGATCAGCAGGACGCCGTGGCGGTCGCAGATGGCGCGCACCTCCGCCCAGAAGCCCGGCGGGGCCAGGTAGGGCACGGCGCGCGTCGGCTCGGCGACCAGGGCGGCGACGTCGCTGTCGCGGGCGAGCACGTAGTCGATCATCCGGGCGCAGGCCCGGCCGCTCGCCTCAGGGCTCTCCGTGCCGTAGGGGCAGCGGTAGCCGCCGAAGGGCGCCACGTGGAGCGCGCCCGCGACCAGCGGCCCGGCCGGCCCCGAGCGGAACAGCATCTCGCCCGACATCGCCGCGGAGCCGGTGCCGGCCCCGTGGAAGGCGTCCCAGAAGGACAGGGTCTTGTGCCGGCCGGTCGCCGCGCGGGCAACCTTCACGGCGACCTCGACCGCGTCCGAGCCGCCGGTCGTGAACAGGACCTTGCCGAGGTCGCCCGGGGTGATTGCGCCGAGCTTCTCGGCGAGCGCCAGCGAGGGGGCGCAGGCGTAGCGGCGCGGCGCGAAGGGCAGGGCGTCCATCTGATCGGCGATCGCCCGCTTGAGGCGCGGATGCCCGTAGCCGATGTGGTGGACGTTGTTGCCGTGGAAATCCATGTAGCGGCGTCCCGCCACGTCCTCGATCCAGATGCCCTCGGCCCGCGCGATGGCGTTGAGGCAGGGCGTCGAGACCGACTGGTGCAGGAAGGCGCGCGCGTCGCGGGCGAGCAGGCCGCGCGTCTCACCGTCGAGGCTGCGGGCCTGCCAGGCGGCGCGTCGGCCGGTGAGGTTGGTGTCGCTCTCGGATTCGGCGATTCCCAGGGGACGGCTCATGTCAGGCCTCGCGACGGCGCCAGCGCTGCAGGTGCGCGACGACCCCCCATCCGATCAACGCGAGAAGGAGCCGTGCGGTCAGCGCGGTCGCCATGATGACGCTCGCCATCGCCGCGGCGGAGGCGGTGGTGCCGGCCTCGTCCATGTGGACGATGGCGATGGAGGCGAGCTTGGTATCGGCCCCGTAGAGGAAGATCACCGCCGAGACCGTCGTCATGGCGTTGACGAAGAGGTAGACGGCGAGTTCCAGCACGGTCGGCAGGCAGATCGGCAGGCTGACCCGGGTGAAGGTCCGCCAGAACGGCACCTTGAGCGAGGCCGAGACCGCCTCGAACTCGGGATCGATCTGCTTGAGCGCCGTCGTCGCGGTCACGTGGGCGACGGTGTAGTAGTGCGCGAGCGTATTGATCGCGAGCAGGGCCAGCGAGCCGTAGAGGACGTTGAGCGGGTTCCAGGGCGCGTTGAAGAAGAACACGTAGCCGAGGCCGAGGACGAGGCCGGGCACCGCGAGCGGCAGCATGGCGAGGAGCTGCGCCACCATCCGGCCGGCGGGGAAGACCTTCAGCTTCTCGATCAGGTAGGCGCCGGAGAAGACCACCACGGTGCCGATGGCGGCGACCGATCCCGCCATGGCGAGCGAGTTCCAGTAGGGCGACCAGCCATCGGCATCGGTGGCGGCGAAGTCGTAATGGTCGAAGGTGAGGGCGAGGTTGTAGGGCCAGTAGCGGATGAAGGAGGCCCAGACCGCGACGCCGTAGGTGCCCACGATCACGCCCGCCACGCCGAGCGCGTAGGCGAGGGACAGGCGGTCGCGCAGGCGCCGCGGCTTCGGCTCGTAGGGCACCGAGCGGGCCGAGAGGAGGGCGGACTGGCGGCGCTGGATCATCCGGTCCACCGCGAAGGCGAGCACGGCAGGCACCAGCATCAGCAACCCGACGACGGCGCCCATCGGGAAATTCTGCTGGCCGACCACCTGCCGGTAGGCGTCGGTGGCGAGCACGGAATACTGGCCGCCGATCACCTTCGGGATGCCGAAATCGGTCACGACCAGGGTGAAGACCACGAAGCCCGCGCTGACGAGGCCGTAGCGCGCGCCGGGCAGCGTCACGGTGGCGAAGGTGCGCAGCCGGCTCGTGCCCATGGCGGCGGCGGCCTCGTAGAGGCGCCCGTCGGAGAGGGAGAGCGCGGTCGTCAGGATGATCAGCGCGTGCGGGAAGGCGTAAAGGCACTCGGCGATCACGATGCCGATCGGCCCGTAGACCGAGTGCCCGAACAGGAGCCCGCGCAGGAAACCCTGGTTGCCCAGGATGTAGGTGAGCGCGATGCCCGACAGCAGCGAGGGCGCGAAGATCGGCAGCAGCGCTGCGGCCAGGAACAGGCCCTTGAACGGCATGGCCGTGCGCGTCAGCGCATAGGCGTAGCCGAAGGCGAGCGGCACCACGAGCGCCACCGCGAGCGCGGCGATGGTGAGGCTGTTGACGAGGGCCTCGACGAGGGTCGGCGTCGCGAAATAGGTGCGGAAATTGGCGATTCCGGCAAAGCCCCCGCTCGGCCCCTCGAAGCTCTTGATCAGCAGCGCCCCGAGCGGCAGCGCGATGATCAGGACGAGGAGCACGCAGAGCGCCGCGACGAGGCCCGCGGCGATCGCCGATTCCGGGACGCGGCGGCGGGCGGTCACCGGCGCGCCGGCGTCGGGCAGGGGCAGGGTGATCGCTGCATCGCTCATCGCGTCCGGGCCTCCGTCTCGTCGATCAGGCCGCGGAGACCTGCGGGAAGGCGCGCAGCGCCCGGGGCGGCAGCGCGACGTAGAGGTATTGTCCCTCGGCGAGCCGCAGGTCGCCGAACAGGTTGGCCGAGAGGTCGGCGACGAGGCTGCAGCCAAGGTCGCGGCTCGGCTCCAGCCGCGCCCGGTAGAAGGAGCCAAGGAATTCGAGGCTCTTCACCCGCACCTCGATCGCGTTGACGTCGCCCGCGGCGACGCCCCCGACCCGGATCTCCTCCGGCCGGAAGCCGAGGCGCACGGGGCTGCCCGGCACGAAGCCGCGCCCGTCCTCGCAGACGAGATCCACCGCGCCGACGCGTAGCGCCTGCGACTGCGAGACCGTCCCGTCGAGGAAGGTCATCGCGCCGATGAAGTCGGCGACGAAGGCGGTCGCCGGGTTGCGGTAGATCTCCTCCGGCGTGCCGACCTGCTCGATCCGGCCGTGGTTCATCACCACGACGCGGTCGGCCATGGCGAGCGCCTCCTCCTGATCGTGGGTGACCATGATCGTGGTGATGCCGAGACGCTTCTGGAGCGAGCGGATCTCCTCGCGCAGGCGGATGCGGACCTTGGCGTCGAGGGCGGAGAGCGGCTCGTCGAGGAGCAGCAGCGAGGGCGAGGTGGCGAGCGCGCGGGCGAGGGCGATGCGCTGCTGCTGCCCGCCCGAGAGCTGGACCGGATACTTCGCCGCCTGGTCGGGCAGGCCGACCAGGGCGAGGAGCTCGGCGACGCGGGCCTTGATCCGGTCGCGCTTCATCCGGCGGTTGACGAGCCCGTAGGCGACGTTGTCCGCCACCGTGAGGTTCGGGAACAGGGCGTAGGACTGGAAGACGATGCCGAAATCCCGCTCCGCCGGGGCCGCGTCCGAGACGTCGACCCCGCCCATCGCGATGCGGCCCTCGTCCTGGCGGTCGAGGCCCGCGATGATGCGCAGGAGCGTGGTCTTGCCGCAGCCGGAGGGACCGAGGAAGCAGACGAAGGCGCCGCGCGGGATCGCGAGGTCGATCCCGTCCAGGGCGAGGAAGCTGCCGTAGCTCTTCGAGAGGCCCTGAACCTTCAGGAACGGTGTGGGATCGGGTCTCGTCATGCCACTCTCGCTCCTCGACGCGTCGCGCTTCGCCTGCCCCGGTCCTACTTCTTGGCGGCCTTCGCCTCGTAGCGGCGCGACCACTCGGCCAGGATGCGGTCGCGGTTCTCGGCCATCCAGCCGAGGTCGTTCTTGATCATGCCCGCCTCGGCATTGGCCGGATAGTTGGCCGGGGCGCTCGACACGCCCGGATAGGCGACGATCGCGTAGCTCTTCGCGTAGAGCTCGCTCGCGGCCTTGGTGGCCCCCCAGTCGGCGACCTTCTTGGCGAGCGCCAGGTTCTTCGCGCCCGCCACCACCGCCATGGCCTCCTCGTCCCAGCCGGTGCCGTCGGCGGGCACGACGACCTCGATCGGCGCGCCCTTGGTCTTCTCGGAGGCGCCGCGCATGTCGAGGGAGAGGCCCGCCGTGCGCTCGCCGCGGGCGGCCTGGACGCAGGGCGCCGAGCCCGAATGGAGATAGGCCGCGATGTTGTCGTGGAGGCGGTCCATGAAGGCCCAGCCCTTCTCCTCGCCCATGCTCTGGAGCCAGCCGGCCACCATCAGGTATCCGGTGCCCGAGGAGGCCGGGTGCGGCATCACGATCTTGCCCTTGAGGCCGGGCTGGAGGAGGTCCTCCCAGCGCTGGGGCGTCTTCACGCCGTCGCGGCCGGCTTCCGCGGTGTTGAAGCAGACGACGCCGAGATAGGCGTCCATGCCGGTCCAGGTGTAGGGCGCCTTCGGGTCCCGGAACGCCTCCTTCAGGGCATCGGCCCCGGCCGGCTTGTACTCGGCCAGCAGGTTGAGCTTCTCGAACATCAGCAGGCTCGAGGCGGCGAGCCCGATCACCATGTCGGCGCGCGGATTGTCCTTCTCCGCCAGGAAGCGGGCGGTGATGACGCCCGTGGAATCGCGCACCCAGACCACCTCGGCCTCGGGCACCGCCCGCTCGATGGCCGCCTTGAAGGGGCCGAGCTGGTCGTTCTCCAGGGCGGTGTAGATCGTAAGCTTCGTCCGCTCGGCCGCCTGCGCCGCCGATCCGGCTAGAGCGAGGACGAGGGCAACGGTCGAGAAGAACTTCATGCGCGGGGCTCCAGCATCGAACTGTACCGGGCGCACATAGCTCCGGCATGATGACAGTAGAAAGACAATACCACCCGGCGACAAGTTTGTAGTTTTTGCAAGCGTGCGCAGTTTTTGGGCGATCTAGTCAGAGAAAATCTTCCATTCTGTTTGGCATGACTTCGCGATATCGCCCGATGTGGTCGGACGATACGGGGCGTCCAGTGGTGGCCGGCGCGGGCGCCGGCGTCAGCAGGCCTGCGGCATGCGGCCGGCCGCGAGCAGCCCCTCGATGTCGGCGATCACGCCGGGCAGGTCGGCGATGGTGTCGATGAGGAAGTGCGGCCGCGAATCGGCGAAGAGGGCCTTGATCCGGTTGCGCTCGGCGGCGAGTTGGTCGGCGGTCAGCGCCTTGAACGCCTCGTAGCTCAGGCCCATCGCGTTGCCGGAGCAGGTGAGCGCCACCGTCCACATGCCGGCCTTGCGGCCTTCGAGGATACCGGGGACGGTGTCGTCCACCTTCACGCAGGCGGCGACGTCATCGATCCCGAGGGCGATGACGTTGGCGAGAGCCTGGGCCGGGTAGGGACGACCGTTCGGCACCTCGTCGGTGGCGACCACGTGGTCGGCCTCGTAGCCGTTGGTCCGGGCGAGCGCGACGACGCGCTCCATCACGCAGGCCGGGTAGCCCGAGCAGGAGCCGATCCTGATGCCGCGGGCGCGCAATTGGGCGATCGCGTCGAGGGCGCCCGGGATGATGCCGGAATGCGCGGCGATCTTCTCGATCTGCAGCGGCATGAAGCGCTCGTAGATCGCGGTCACGTCGGCGTCCGTCGGCGTGCGGCCGAACCTCTCCGCATAGCGGGCGGCGATTTGCGGCTCGTTGCAGAGGGTGCGGATGTGGTCCCACTTGCCCATGCCCATCGGCCCGCGCGCCTCTTCCAGGCTGACCGCGACGCCGAACTCGCCGAAGGCCTCGACGAAGATCTGGGTGGGGGCGAAGGAGCCGAAATCGACCACCGTTCCGGCCCAGTCCAGGACCACCGCCTGGACGGATCTCGGGTTCTCGTAAGGCATGGCGCGCTCCCGGCGGAGGGTTCAGAGGGTCTCGATGCGGAGTTCGCGGAAGGTCTCGGCCACTGCCTCGACCGCGCGTTCCATGTCGGTGGGCTCGACGGCGCCGATGCAGCCGACCCGGAAGGTCTCCACCTGGGTGAGCTTGCCCGGATAGAGGATGAAGCCCTTGGCCCGCACCGCCTGGTAGAAGTCCGCGAAGCGGTAGCGCCCGTCGCGCGGGGCGTGGAAGGTGACGATGATCGGCGCCTGGATCTCGGGCGGCAGGAAGCTGCGCAGGCCGAGCCGCCGCATGCCGGCGATCAGGGTCTCGCAGTTGCGCGCGTAGCGGGCGTGGCGGGCCGGCAGGCCGCCCTCGTCCTCGTACTGGAGCAGCGCCTCGTGCAGGGCCGCGACCACATGGGTCGGCGGCGTGAAGCGCCACTGGCCGGTGCGCTGCATGTAGAGGTGCTGGTCGCGCAGATCGAGCGCGAGGGAGGCGATGTTGCCCTCGGCCGCCAGCAGCGCCTCCTCGCGAGCGAGGACGAAGCCCATGCCCGGCACGCCCTCCAGGCATTTGCCCGAGGCCGCGATCAGCGCCTCGAAGGGTACGGCGCGCGCGTCGATCGGCAGCGCCCCGAACGAGCTCATCGCGTCGATGATCAGGCGGCGGCCGTGCCGGGCCACCACGGTGGCGATCTCGGGCAGCGGGTTGAGGATGCCGGTGGAGGTCTCGCAATGGATCAGGCCGACATGAGTGACCGCGCGATCCTCGGCGAGCAGCCGGTCGACGGCCTCCGGCGTGGTCGGCACGTCCTCGGGCGTCTCGTAGACGCTGTGGTCGCGCCCGAGCATCTCGCAGATCTTCGCGAGGCGCTTGCCGTAGGCGCCGTTGACGAGGACGAGCATCTTGCCCGTCCGCGGCACGAAGGTGCCGACCGCCGCCTCCACCGCGAAGGTGCCGCTGCCCTGGAGCGGCACGCAGGCATGGCTGCCGGAGCCGTTCGCGATCGCCACGAGCTTGTCGCAGAGGCTGGCGGTGAGCCCGTTGAAGCTGCCGTCCCAGGAGCCCCAGTCGGTCAGCATCGCCGCGCGGGTGCGCTCGGAGGTCGTGAGGGGGCCCGGGGTCAGGAGGATGGGAGCGGAGGAAGCCATGATCGCCCTCGATCGTCCGTGCCGGATCGCTGCGGACGAGGAGGATCTTGCGTTCGCGCTCCCATCAGATCAAATCGTTTGTCGTGATGTTTCCCATCAGTCAGGCCGATGGATCGCGATGAACCTGTTCCAGCTCCGCGCCTTCGACGCCGTGTCCCGCGAGGGCAGCTTCACCCGCGCGGCCAAGCGCCTGAGCATCAGCCAGCCGGCCGTGACCGGGCACGTGAAGGCGCTGGAGGAGCGCTACGACCTCGTCCTGTTCCGCCGCACCGCCCGCAGCGCCGAGCTGACGCCCCAGGGCGAGGCGCTGGCGGCGCTGACGCGGCCCTTGTTCGGCCTCGTCGAGCAGGCCGAGGACCTGCTCCTGGCGAACCGCGCCCTGGTCACCGGGCGCATCGAGATCGCAGCCGATTCGCCCCACGTGGTGATGCCGCTGCTGGCGCGCCTGCGTGCACGGCATCCCGGCATCACGGTCGGCTTGAGCCTCGGCAACGCGGCCGAGACCTACGAGGCCCTGCTGACCGAGCGGGCGAGCATCGGCGTGGTGACGGAGGCCGAGCCGCGCGAGGAGCTTCACCTCGAGGCGCTGGCGGTCTCGGAGGTCCGCGCCGTGCTGGCCCGGAGCCACCCCCTCGCAGGGCGCGCGGCCCTCGACCTCGCCGAACTCGACGGGCAGGCGATGGTCCTGCGCGAGCCCACCTCGGTCACCCGCCGGACCTTCGACCGCGCCTGCCGCGCCCGCGGCGTCGAGCCCCTGGTCCTGATGGAACTCGACAGCCGCGAGGCGGTGATCGAGGCCGCCGCCGCCGGGATCGGCATCGGCATCGTGTCCTCCCTCGAATGCGGCGAGGACGGGCGCATCCACGCAATCCCGATCGCCGGGGCGGACCTGTCGAACCGGCATGCCATCGCCTGCCTCGCCCGCCGCCGCTCGCTGCGCCTGATCCGGGCGGTGCTCGACCTCGCCGCCGAGACGCAGCCCGAAGGAGCCCGCCCGTGAGCGCCGACGTCACCCCTTCCGCGCGCGCGATCGCCGCGCGCCGGCATGGCGAGATCCTGAAGCGCCTCGCCGCGGACGGGCATATCAGCGTCGAGGAGATGGCCGCGCGCTTCGCGGTCTCGCGCGAGACCATCCGGCGCGACCTCAAGACGCTCGCCGGCCGCGGCCAGCTCGCCATCGTGCATGGCGGCGCGACCCGCCGCTCCGACGAGCCGACGCTCGCCGTGCGCCAGGGCGACAACCCGGAGGGCAAGGCGGCGATCGGCCGGGCCGCGGCCGGCCTCGTCGAGGACGGCATGGTGCTGTTGCTCGATTCGGGCTCGACCACCCTGGCGGTCGCGCAGGCGCTGGCCGGCCCCGATCGCCCGGACTGGCGCGGGCTGACGGTCTGCACCAACAGCCTGTCGATCGGGCTCGTGCTCTGCCGGGTGCCCGGCATCCGTCTGCATATGCTGGGCGGCGAGGTGAACGGTGCGGACGAGGCGGCCTTCGGCACCGAGAGCATCGCCGCGCTGGCGCGCTTTCGCGCCGACCTCGCCTTCATCGGGGTCGGCGGCATCTCCGAATCGGGCGACCTCACCGACTTCGCGGTGCTGCCGACCGAGCTGCGCGCGGCGATGCTCGGCGCGGCCGAGCGCGGCTTCGTCGTGGTCGACCGCACGAAGTTCGGCCGCCTGACGCCGATCCGCCTGCAGCCGATCCCGCCGGGCACCGCCCTCATCGTCGACGCCGCTCCGCCATCTGCCATGGCCGAGGCCCTGGCGGCGCGCGCCCTTGGGATCATCGTTGCCGCTTGATGTGGTTTTTTGTGGTTTTCTGTTGCTTATTCGAGCAAGGCCGCGCTAGACCGCTCTCCGCCGACGTGGAAGCCGGTTCGGCGAGCGCGCGTGACAGCAAAGGTCTGGCGCTGTGCCCTGTCGCAACGCGATTGGGCGTGGCTCCAGGGCTCGGGCGAGCACAGGAGAGCCGCGATGATGGATGCCGCCTTCCCGACCCAGGCCCGGACCGTGATCGTCGGCGGCGGCATCGTCGGCACCTCGATCGCCTATCATCTCGCCGGTCTCGGCCAGCGCGACGTGGTCCTCGTGGAGCAGGGGCGCCTGTCGAGCGGCACTACCTGGCACGCGGCGGGCCTCGTCGGGCAGCTCCGCCAGCAGGCCGCGCTGACGCGTATGATTCGCTACTCGACCGGCCTCTACGAGCGGCTGGAGGCCGAGACGGGCCAGGCGACGGGGTGGAAGCGCTGCGGCTCGCTTACCGTGGCGCGCGCGCCCGAGCGCATGACGGTGCTCGCCCGCACCGTCGCGATGGCCCGCATGCAGGGTGTTGCCGTCGAGCCGATCTCCGCGGCGGAGGCCGGCCGCCTCTTCCCGCCGATGCGCCACGACGATCTGCTCGGCGCCGTCTGGCTGCCCGGGGACGGCAAGGCCAACCCGTCCGACGTGACGGCGGCGCTGGCGCGGGGAGCCCGTGCGGGCGGCGCCCGCCTGTTCGAGAAGACCCGCGTCCGCGCGATCGAAACGGTGAACGGCCGCGCCGCCGCCGTAGTGACGGAGCGCGGCCGCATCGCCTGCGAGACGGTGGTGATCGCCGCCGGGCAATGGTCGCGGCAGGTCGGCGCCCTGTGCGGGGTCGCGGTGCCGCTGCATTCGGCCGAGCACATGTACGTGGTCACCGAGGCGATACCCGGTGTCCATCCGGACCTGCCCGTGATGCGCGACCCCGACGGCTACATCTACTTCAAGGAGGAGGTCGGCGGGCTCGTGATGGGCGGGTTCGAGCCGCAGGCCAAGCCCTGGGGCATGGCCGGCATCCCCGAGGATTTCGAGTTCCAGCTCCTGCCCGACGACTGGGACCAGTTCGAGATCCTGATGGAGAACGCGATCCAGCGCGTCCCGGCCCTGGAGACCGCCCCGGTCAAGCTCTTCCTCAACGGGCCGGAGAGCTTCACGCCGGACAACAACTGCCTGCTCGGGCCGGCGCCCGAATGCGAGGGCGTCTTCGTCGCGGCCGGCTTCAATTCGGCGGGCATCGCGCTCGGCGGTGGCGCCGGCCGGGCTCTCGCGGAATGGATCGTGGCCGGCGAGCCGACGGACGACCTCTGGGCGGTCGATATCCGCCGCTTCGGGCGCTTCAACGCGAATCCGGCCTGGCTGCACGACCGGGTGAAGGAGACGCTCGTCCTGCACTACGCCATGCCCTGGCCGAACCGCGAGCTCGAATCGGCCCGGCCGCTGCGCCGCTCGCCCCTGCACGACCGCCTCGCCGCCAAGGGCGCGGTGTTCGGCTCGAAGATGGGCTGGGAGCGGCCGAACCGGTTCGCGCCCGGGGAGGCCGCCGCCCCGCCCGCCTACGGGTTCGGCCGCGGCCCCTGGCTCGCGGCGGTGGCCGCCGAGCAGCGCGCCGTCCACGAGGCGGTCGGCCTCGTCGACATGACGAGCCTCGGCAAGCTCCTGGTGCAGGGGCGCGACGCCCTCGCCGTGCTCCAGACCCTGTGCGCCGCTGATCTCGCCATGGCGGTCGGCGAGAGCCGCTACGCGCCGATCCTGAACCGGCGCGGCGGCATCGAGAGCGAGGTGATGGCGCTGCGCCTCGCGGACGACGCCTTCCTCCTGACGACCGGCTCCGGCCAGGCGGTGCGCGACGCGCATCTCGTCCGCCGCGCGATTGCCGCCGATTGCCACGCCGTCCTCACTGACGTGACCTCGGCCTATGCCGTCCCGGCGCTCGCCGGCCCGCGGACGTCGGACCTGCTCGGGCGCGTCGGGCGGTCACGGCTGTCCGACATCCCACCGGAGGGCTCGGCCGAGATCGAGATCGGCTACGCGACGGTCCGCGCCGTGCGGCGCAGCTACATCGCGGCCGACGGAGTCGAGCTTCTGGTGCCGACCGAGTTCGCGGCCGGGGTCTATGACAGCCTCGCCGCGGCGGGCGCGGCGCTTGGCCTGCGCGATATCGGCTTCCAGGCGGTCGATGCCCTGAGGATCGAGCGTGGCCACCCGGCCTGGGGCCGCGACATCGGCCCGGGCACGACGCCCGCCGAGGCCGGGCTCGACGGCGTTCTCGCCTTCGCCAAGCCGAGCTTCACGGGCCGCGAGGCGGCCTTCGCCGCCCGCGCCGCGCCGCCGGCCCAGCGCCTCGTCCACCTCACCTGCGACCTGCCGGACGACGCCATGGCCTGGGGCGGCGAGCCGATCCTGCGCGACGGCGATCCCGTCGGCGAGATCACCTCCGCGGCCTGGAGCGAGCGGCTCGGCGGCCTCGTCGCGATCGGACGGATCGCGGGCGGGGAGGGCGTCGAGCAGCCGGGCCGCTCCTACGCGATCGACCTCGCCGGCCGGCTCCTGCCCGCCCGCCTCGCCATCCGTCCCTTCACCGCCGCGGAGGCCGCATGAGCGCCCCGGTCTTCGCCGCGGTGCTCGCCGCGGCCTGCATGCATGCCGGCTGGAACGCGCTGGTGAAGCTGCGCCTGGAACCGATCCTGACCATGGCGCTGATCACGGCGAGCGCGGGGGTGATCGCCCTGCCGGCGCTCGTGGTTCTCGGGCCGCCCATCCTGGCCGCATGGCCCTGGCTGTTCGGCTCGATCGTCCTGCATCTCGGCTACTACATCGCCCTGACGGAGGCCTACCGGCACGCCGATATGGGGCAGGTCTACCCGATCGCGCGGGGCAGCGCGCCGCTCCTCACGACCCTCGCCTCCCTCCTTGTGCTGGGCGAGCCGATAGCCCCGCTCGCCGCGGCCGGCATCGCGATCCTCTGCCTCGGCGTCGGCCTGATGGCCTTCGGCAGCCGCAACGGCCGACTGCAGCCGCGGGCCCTCGGCTGGGCGGGGCTGACCGCGCTGACGATCTGCGGCTACACCCTGGTCGACGGCATCGGCGCCCGCGTCGCGGGCGACGCCCACGCCTATTCGGCGGCCCTGTTCGTCGTGGACGGCATCCCGCTCATCACCTTCGTGCTGTGGCGGCGGGGCTTGAGCGTCCTGCATCAGCTCAAGGGCGTCGTGGTGCCGGGCCTGTTCGGCGGCCTGTTCTCGCTCGGCTCCTACTGGATCGCGATCTGGGCGATGACCGTCGCGCCGATCCCGCTCGTGGCGGCGCTCCGCGAGACCAGCGTGCTCGTGGCCGCGCTGATCTCGGTGACCATCCTCAAGGAGCCGCTCATCAGGGGCCGCGCGGTGGCGGCCGTGGTCATCCTCGCCGGCATCGCCGCGATGCGGCTCGCCTGACGCCCGTCAGATCACCGGTCACGCCGCTCGGCGGTAGCGGCCGACCGCGAGGTCGTCCGCGGCGATCTCGGGCGTGCGACTGGAGACGAGGTCGGCCAGGAGGCGCCCCGAGCCGCAGGCCATGGTCCAGCCGAGCGTGCCGTGGCCGGTATTGGTGTAGAGGTTGGCGAGCCGGGTCGCACCGACGATCGGCGTGCCGTCCGGCGTCATCGGGCGCAGGCCTGTCCAGAACCGCGCCTGGGCCACGTCGCCGCCCGCCGGGAACAGGTCGCCGAGCGAGCGGGCCAGGGTCTCGCGGCGCGGGGAGCGCAGGATCTGGCTGAATCCCGCCAGCTCCGCCGTGCCGCCGACCCGGATGCGGTCGCCGAGCCGCGTGATCGCGACCTTGTAGGTCTCGTCCATCACCGTGGAGACCGGGGCGGCCTCAGGGTCCGTCACCGGCAGGGTCAGCGAGTAGCCCTTCACCGGATAGACCGGCAGGTCGATTCCGAGCGGGCGCACCAAAGCCGGCGTGTAGCTGCCCATCGCCGCGACGTAGGCGTCCGCGCTCAGGACCTCGCCCGTGCCGGTGACGACGCCCATGACGGCGCCGCCCTCGCTGCGCAGGCCCGTGATCGCCGTGCCGTAGCGGAAGGTGACGCCCTGCGCCTCGCAGAGCGCGGCGAGCCGCTGCGTGAACAGATGCGCGTCGCCGGTCTCGTCGCCGGGCAGGCGCAGGCCGCCGACGAAGGTGCCGGACACCCGGGCGAGGGCCGGCTCGGCCGCGATGCAGCCGGCGGGATCGAGCACCGCGTAAGGCACGCCGTAGGCGTCGAGGACGCGGGTGTCGTCGGGGACGTGGTCGAGCTGCTTCTGCGTCCGGAAGAGCTGGAGCGTGCCCTGCTCGCGGTGATCGTAGGCGATGCCGGTCTCGGCGCGCAGGTCGCGGAGCGCGTCGCGGCTGTACTCGGCGAGCCGGACCATACGGCCCTTGTTGCGCGTATAGGCCTCCTCGGTGCAGTTCGCGAGCATCCGGGCGAGCCAGCCGTAGAGGCGCGGCTCCAGGCTCGGCCAGAGCACGAGCGGACGGTGGCGCATCATCAGCCATTTGAGCGCCTTGACCGGGATGCCGGGCGCCGCCCAGGGGGCCGAGTAGCCGGGCGAGACCTGACCAGCATTGGCGAAGCTGGTCTCCAGCCCGGCGCCGGGCTGGCGGTCGAGCACCGTGACCCGATGGCCGGCCTTGGCGAGGTACCAGGCCGAGGTGACGCCGACGACGCCGCCGCCGAGAACCAGAACGTGCATCGGATCTCTCAAGCCTCGCGATAGATGCGGTGGTAGCGGCTCCCGAGGCTCGTCAGCACCTCGTAGCCGATCGTGCCGGCGGCCTCGGCCAGGGCGTCCACGCCGTGGCCCGGCCCGATCAGGTCGACGAACCCGCCGAGCGGAACCGCGTCCGGCGGCACGTCCGTGACGTCGAGGATCAGGCTGTCCATCGAGACGCGTCCGACCCCCGCCAGCGGATGCGGACCGGCAAAAGCCATGCCGCGCCCGGAGGCGCTGCGCAGGTAGCCGTCGGCATAGCCGGCCGCGACGACGGCGAGGCGCATCGGGCGGTGCGCGACCGCGGCATGCCCGTAGCCGACGCCGTCTCCGGCCGCGACGTCGCGCAGCTGCAGGATGCGGGCCTGCAGGCGCACCACCGGCCGCATCGGGTTGGGGCGCCCGGGCTGCGGGTTCACGCCGTAGAGCGCGGCGCCCGGCCGGACGAGGTCGGCCTGGAATTCGGGGCCGAGGAAGATGCCGGACGAGGCCGCGAGGCTCGCGGGCACGCCCGGCAGCCGCGCGCGGAGGCTCGCGAAGGCCGCGCGCTGGTCGGCATTGGCCGGATGGTCCGGCGCGTCGGCGCAGGCGAGATGGCTCATGACGAGCCCGAGGGAGAGACCGGCGAGGCCGTCCGGCTCGGCGAGCAGCCGGTCGAGGCCCGCGCGCGGGAGGCCGAACCGGGCCATGCCGGTATCGACCTGCAGGATCGCCGGAAGAACCTCCCCGCGCCGCCGGGCGAGGGCGCGCCAGGCAGCGACCTGCTCAAGATCGTTGAGGACGGGGACGAGGTCCTCGGCGAGGCAGTCCGTCTCCGTGCCGGCCGGCGCGCCGTGCAGGATCGCGATCCGCGGGCCCCGGCCGAGGATGGCGCGCAGCGCGATGCCCTCCTCGAGATGGGCGACGAAGAAGTCGCGGCACCCCGCCCGCGCGAGGGTCGGCGCGACGCGGGCCGCCCCGAGCCCGTAGGCGTCGGCCTTGACCACCGCGGCGCAGGTGGCCCGCCCGGCCTGCCGGCGCAGGAAGCGGTAGTTCTCCGCGATGGCGGCGAGATCGATCGTCAGGATCGCGCCGGCGCGGCGGGCCGCGCTGCCGGCGAGAGGATCGGCCCGGGACGGATCGACGGAACGCGCAGCCAGGAACGCCATGCCACCGCCCCTCCGAGACCCCACCGATGCGGGCACCTCCAGGCTAGGCGAAGGATCCTCGAATTTCTCCGCGATGACGCGCAGAACCTCCCGCTGTAAGCTTGCCCGCGCAAGGATCTACGCCTCTCGCGAATCTTCTCCGAATGCCGAACATCGACGACATCGACCGCCGCATCATCCGCGTCCTGCGCGGCGAGGGGCGGATCAGCAATGCCGATCTCTCGGAGCGGGTCGGCCTCTCACCCTCCGCCTGCCACCGGCGCGTGCGCCTGATGGAGGAGACGGGCGTCATCCGGGGCTACGCGGCGCTGATCGACGCCCTGCCCGACGAGGGCGGCCTCGTCGTCGTCACGCAGATCACCCTCGACCGGCAGACGGAGGATTACCTCAACCGCTTCGAGGCCGCGGTGCGCCGCTGCCCGGAGGTGCGCGACTGCTACCTGATGACCGGCAGCGCGGATTACCTCGTGAAGCTGGAGGTGAAGGATGCGAGCGATTACGAGCGCCTGCACAAGGAGGTGCTCTCGCGCCTGCCGGGTGTCGCGCGCCTGCAATCGAGCTTCGCGATCCGGACGGTCGTCTCGCACGCGCCGCGAATCTAGATTTCGCAATCCCGCATGACGGGCCGGCGGCTATTGCGGCCGCTTGTCCGGCGCGATCGACCAGAAGCGGCGCGGCGAGAGCAGCATCTCGGTGGTGCCGACCGCGTGCTCGGCCGCGCGCGGCGGGCAGACGGGCTCAGGCGCGCGCGGCGCCGGGGCCGCAGCGACCACCGCGGGCCGGAGGCCGAGGCGGACCTGAAGGTCGGGATGGCGCAGGGCCGTGATCGTGCCGACGCAGGCGATCAGCGCGCCGGCCGTCGCGCCGAGCAGAAAGTTCATCATCTCCACGAATTCCCGGGGCTTTCGGCAGATCCCGATGCCGCCGGCATGGTTCCTCCGGCAAGCGGGCGGCATTACGGCATGCGGGGCGCTTACCCTGTCTTAAGAGCCCGCATGCGATTCCTCACCCCCGCTCCGCGCCCGGCGCGCGGGCGCGCCGAGGATCCTCCATCCATGATGCACGCCGCGAACGCCTATGCCCGCACCTCGCAGAGCGCCGTCAGCCCGCGCGAGGCGGAAGCCGCGGTGCTGATGAAGGCGGCCCGCCAGCTCCAGGCCGTGCAGGACGATTGGGCGAATCAGGAATCGGCCCTCACCGCGGCGCTGACCTTCAACCAGAAGGTCTGGACCGTGATCGCCGGCGCGGCGACCGATCCCGCGAGCCCGCTGCCGGCCGAGATCAAGACCAACGTCGCCGACCTCGCGGTCTTCGTGTTCCGCCGCGTGATCGACACCATGGTCGACCCGAAGCCCGAGAAGCTCGCGGCGCTGATCTCGATCAACCATCACCTCGCCGCCGGCCTCAGCATGCGCTGAGGCGCATCGCCCGGGCGCCGTCGAGGAACTCGCCGATCGCCTCGGCCGCATAGTCGATGGCGGCGTCTCCGAGTCCCGGATAGACGCCGATCCAGAAGGTGTCGTGCATCACGCGGTCGCTCGCCGCGAGGTCGCCGACCGCCCGGAACGGGCGTCCCAGCATGTAGGGCTGCCGGGTCAGGTTGCCGCCGAACAGGAGCCGCGTGCCGATCCGCCGCTCGGTGAGATGTCGCAGGAGCGCGGTGCGCGTGCCCGTCTCGCGCAGCGTGATCGGGAAGCCGAACCAGGACGGGTCCGATCCCGGCGTCGCCTCCGGCAGGATCAGGCGGTCCGCGAAGGGGCTCAGGCGCTCGTGCAGGCGGACGAAGTTGCGCCGCCTGGCCGCGATGAAGCCGTCGAGACGGTCGAGCTGGCCGAGACCCACGGCCGCCTGCATGTCGGTGATCTTCAGATTGTAGCCGAGATGGGCGTAGATGTATTTGTGATCGTAGCCTTCCGGCAGCTCGCCGAGCCGCCAGCCGAAGCGCTTGCCGCAGGTATCGTCCCGGCCCGGCGCGCAGTAGCAGTCGCGGCCCCAGTCCCGCAGGGATTCGAGCGCCCGCTTGAGCCGGCTCGAGCCCGTGAAGACGGCGCCGCCTTCGCCCATGGTGATGTGGTGGGCGGGGTAGAAGCTCAGGGTGCCGACATCGCCGAAGGTGCCGACCATGCGGCCCTCGTAGGTGGCGCCGAGCGCGTCGCAGCAATCCTCCACGAGGAAGAGGCCGTGCGCCTTGCAGAAGGCGGTGACGGCGGCGAGGCCGAACGGGTTGCCGAGGGTGTGCGCGACCACCACGGCGCGGGTGCGCGGTGAGAGCGCGGCCTCGAGCTGGCGCACGTCGATATTGTAGGTCGGGATCTCGACATCGACGAAGACCGGCACGAGCCCGTTCTGGAGGATCGGGTTCACCGTGGTCGGGAAGCCGGTGGCGCAGGTGATCACCTCGTCCCCGGGCTTGAGCTGCCGCTCGCCGAGAAGGTGCGAGGTCAGCGCCGTGACCGCGAGGAGGTTGGCCGACGAGCCCGAATTGCAGGTGAGGAGATACCGCGCCCCGATGATGCGGGCGAGGCGCGTCTCGAACGCGTCGTTGAACCGTCCCGTGGTCAGCCAGAATTCGAGGGCCGAATCGACGAGGAGCTGCATCTCCTCCGCGCCGTAGACGCGGCCCGAGACCGGCACCGGCGAGTGCCCCGGCGCGAAGGGCTGCGGCACGTGGGCGAGATCGGCGTAGCGCGCGACGAGGTCGAGGATCTGGCGGCGCAGGTTTTCGGGGTTATCCTCGCGGGGATGCGCGTCGCTGGTATCGGCCATCGGCAGGAATCCGTGCGCGGCGCCGGCCGGGACGGCCCGGCGGCTGGATTGGGTCCGCCGCAGGCTTGCGGCGGGAAAAGAAAGATTTGGTTAACCATGATCGCATTTGATCGCCGCGCGGTCACCGGGCCTCGGCTCTCCGCCCGTGCGCGCTCGATCGGTGAGGACGAGGAGCCATGAAAGTCGTCATCTTGGCCGGCGGACGCGGGACGCGGCTCGGCGAGGAGACCCTGATCCGGCCGAAGCCGATGGTCGAGCTCGCAGGCAAGCCGATCATCTGGCATATCATGAAGTATTATTCGTCCTTTGGCCTGACGGAATTCATCATCTGCCTCGGCTACAAGGGCTATATGATCAAGGAATATTTTTCGAACTATTACCTGCACAATTCCGACGTGACGATCGATCTGCGCACCAACACCACCACGGTGCACAGCAACACCTCCGAGCCCTGGCAGATCACCCTCGTCGAGACGGGCGAGGCGACGATGACCGGCGGCCGCCTGCGCCGCGTCCGCAAGTATCTGGGCGATGCCCCCTTCTGCATGACCTACGGCGACGGCCTCGCGAATATCGACCTCTCGGACCTGATCGCCTTCCACCGGGACCATGGGCGGCTCGCCACGGTCACCGCAGTGGCGCCCGCCGCCCGCTTCGGCGCGCTCGGCCTCGACGGCGACCAGGTGACGAGCTTCAAGGAGAAGCCGAGCGCGGCCAACGACTTCATCAATGGCGGCTTCTTCGTGCTGACCCCCGAGGCCCTCGACCGGATCGAGGGCGACGACACCGTGTGGGAGCAGGAACCGATGGAGTCCCTGGCCCGCGAGGGCCAGATGTGCGCCTTCCGCCATATGGGCTTCTGGCACCCGATGGACATGCTGCGCGACAAGCTGCACCTCGAGGATCTCTGGGACCGGGGCGAAGCGCCGTGGAAGCGCTGGTGAGCGCGAGCCCCATGGCCGGCGGCCTGCCCGATCCCGCCTTCTGGGCGGGGCGGCGCGTGCTGCTCACGGGCCATACCGGCTTCAAGGGCGCCTGGGCCGCCCTCTGGCTGCACGCGCTCGGCGCGCGGGTCCACGGCTTCTCCGACGGGCCGCTGCCGGGGCGAAGCCTCTACGCGGATGCGGGCCCTCTGCCCCTCGCCTCCGACGGGCGCGGCGACATCCGCGACGCGGCGGCGACGCGCGAAGCCGTGGCGCGGAGGGAGCCGGAAGTGGTGATCCATCTCGCCGCGCAATCCCTGGTGCGCGCCTCCTACGCGGAGCCGGCGGCGACCTTCGCGGCGAACCTGATGGGCACGGTGCATCTGCTGGAGGCGGTCCGCGGCCTCGGCGGCGCCTGCCCGGTGATCGTGGTGACGAGCGACAAGTGCTACGAGAACCGCGAGACCGGGCGCGCCCATGTCGAGGGCGATCCGCTCGGCGGCCATGATCCCTACAGCGCCAGCAAGGCCTGCGCCGAGATCGCGGCCCTGGCCTATGCCCGCTCCTTCGGCGCCGCCGGCCGCCTGCGCGTGGCAACGGCCCGGGCCGGCAACGTGGTGGGCGGCGGCGACTGGGCGGCGGACCGCCTCGTGCCCGACCTCGCGCGCGGCCTCATGGCCGGCAGGCCGGTGCCGATCCGCAATCCCGGCGCGGTCCGTCCCTGGCAGCACGTCCTCGAACCGCTCTGCGGCTATCTGCTCCTCGCCGAGCGCGCGGCGACGGGGGAGGGCGCCTCCGGCGAGTCGGGTCCTGTCTCCGGCGAGGCCTGGAACTTCGGACCCGATGCGGGCTCGGAGGCGACGGTCGGCACCGTGGCCGAGACGTTCTGCCGGCTGTGGGGGCGCCCCGAGGGCTGGCAGGCGGTCCCAGAGCCCGGCGCCCCGCACGAGGCGCACCTCCTGCACCTCGAGTCCGCCAAGGCGCGCGCGCGCCTCGGCTGGGCGCCGCGCTGGGACCTCGACCAGGCTCTCGCCGCGAGCGTTGCCCTCTACCGCGCCGACCTGTCGGGCGCGGACCTGCGCCGGCTCGCCCTCGGCCAGATCGCGGATTACACGAACCACCCGGCCTCTCCCGTCGGCGGCGCCGTAGCCCAAGCCCGCCCGTCCACCGCCCGCCTCACAGCGTGACGGGGCCGGAACCCGGAAAGCACATGATGCCCGCCCACCCGACGCCTCAGCCCTCGCGCATCCCCGAGCCGCTCGTGATCTTCGAGCTGGCCAACAATCACATGGGAGATGTCGAGCACGGCCTGCGCATCATCGACACCTTCGCCGAGATCGCGCGCGGCTACGCCTTCCGCTTCGCGATCAAGCTGCAGTTCCGCGAGCTCGACACCTTCATCCACCCGGATTTCCAGGGCCGGACGGACATCAAGTACATCAAGCGCTTCTCCGAGACCCGGCTCAGCCGCGAGGAGACGCGGCGCCTGGTGGCGGCGATCAAGGGCCACGGGCTCTCCGCCATGTGCACGCCCTTCGACGAGGCCTCCGTCGACCGGATCGTCGCGGACGGGTTCGACATCCTCAAGATCGCGAGCTGCTCCTTCACCGACTGGCCGCTGCTCGAAAAGATCGGCGCCACCGACCTGCCGGTGATCGGCTCCACCGCCGGCATCGCCCTCGACGATCTCGACAACGTCGTCGCCTTCATGCGCAACCGGCAGAAGGACTTCGCGCTGATGGCCTGCGTCGCGCAGTATCCGACCCCGGCCGCGGACCTCCAGCTCAACCAGATCGACCTGCTCCAGGCCCGCTACCCGCATCTGCGCATCGGCTACTCGACGCACGAGGACCCGGACGAGACGCTGCCGGTGGCCATGGCGATCGCCAAGGGCGCGAGCCTGTTCGAGAAGCATGTGGGCGTGCCGACCGAGGCCTACGCACTCAACGCCTATTCGGCCTCGCCGGCCCAGGCCAAGGCCTGGCTCGACGCGGCGGCCAAGGCCTATGCCTGCGCGGGCGTGTCGGGCCAGCGCGTCGAGCCCTCGGAGGGCGAGCTCGCGGCCCTGCGGGATCTCCGCCGCGGCGCCTTCGCCAAGCGGCCCATCCGCCCCGGCGAGCGCCTGCGCGACGGGGACGTGTTCTTCGCGATCCCGACGCAAGCGGGGCAGGTGACCGCCAACGACTGGTCGAAATACACCCATTTCACCGCGACCGACGCCATCCCGGCCGGCGCGCCCGTGATGGGCCAGCAGACGCGGCGCGAGGAGGTGCGCGCCCGCATCCTCTCGATCGTCGAGCGGGTGAAGGCCCTGATCGCCGAGAGCCGCGGCGTGGTGCCCGGCGAGGCGGAGCTCGAGATCTCGCACCATTACGGGCTCGACCGCTTCGAGAGCCACGGCATCACCATGGTGACGGTGGTCAACCGCGGCTACTGCAAGAAGCTGATCGTCGTGCTGCCGGGCCAGGCCCATCCGGAGCAGTACCACCGCAGCAAGGAGGAGACCTTCCACGTCCTCCACGGCGACCTGACCCTGACCCTCGACGGGGTGGCGCAGCCTTGCCGCCCGGGCTCCGTCGTCACCATCGCGCCGGGCGTGCGGCACGCCTTCGAGAGCGCGACGGGGGCGGTGTTCGAGGAGATCTCGACAACCCATGCGGCGGACGATTCCTTCTACACCGACCCCGCCATCGCCGGCACGGCCGAGCGCAAGACCTTCCTCCGGTACTGGCTCGGCTGAGAGCCCGCCGGCCGCGACGAGAGACACGACGATGACTGGTCCGGTTCGCCTTGCCGACTATGTGGCAGGCTTCGTCGCCCGGCAGGGCGTGGAATGCGTCTTCCTGGTGCCGGGCGGGGGCGCCATGTACCTCGTGGACGCCTTCGGCAACCATCCCGATCTGACCTACGTGGCCAACCACCACGAGCAGGCCTCCAGCATCGCGGCCGAGGCCTATGCCCGCATCAACGGGCGGCTCGGCTGCGCCGTCGTCACCACGGGGCCGGGCGCGACCAACGCGGTGACCGGCTGCGCGGGCGCCTGGATCGAGTCGGTGCCTCTCCTGATCATCTCCGGCCAGGTCAAGCGCGCCGACCTGATCGGGGAGAGCGGCGTGCGCCAGATGGGCCCGCAGGAGGTCGACATCGTCTCGATCGTGCGCCCGATCACCAAATTCGTCGCCCGCGTGATGGACCCGCTCGCCATCCGGCGGCACCTGGAGGAGGCGGTTCACGCGGCGACCACCGGTCGGCGCGGCCCGGTCTGGCTCGACATCCCGCTCGACGTGCAGAATGCGCCGATCGATCCCGAAGCGCTCGCGCCCTTCATGCCGCCGCCGCCCGCGCCCGAGGCGCCGCTCCGCGCGGAAGCCGGCGCCGTCATGGCGATGCTGGCGCGTGCCGAGCGGCCCCTCATCCTCGCCGGACACGGCATCCGTCTCGCCGAGGCGGCCGGGCCGTTCCGCGAGCTCTACGAGGCGCTGCAGGTGCCGGTGGCGACGACCTGGAACGCCACCGACCTGATCCCGGCGAGCCATCCCCTCAGCATCGGCAAGCCGGGCACGGTGGCGCTGCGCCCGCCGAATTTCGCCGTGCAGAATGCCGACCTGATCCTCAGCATCGGCGCCCGCCTCGACAACGTGGTCACCGCCTACAACCCGGCCAAGTTCGGCCGCCACGCGCAGAAGATCGTGGTCGACGTGGACCCGGCCGAACTCGCCAAGTTCGCCGGCAATGCGGGCTTCGCCCGGCGCATCGAGGCCGATGCCCGCGACTTCATCGCCGCCCTCCTGCCGGAGGCGCGCGCGGCGCAGGTGCCGGACCGCTCCGGCTGGCTCGCCCGCTGCGCCGACTGGAAGGCGCGCTATCCGATCAACGACGGCGCCCCCTTCCCGGAATCCGGCCCGATCGGCCATTTCCACCTGACTGACGCCCTCTCCGACGAATTGCCCGAGGACAGCCTCATCGTCACCGGCAGCTCCGGCCTCGCGGTCGAGTTCTTCTACACGGGCTTCCGCAACAAGCCGGGCCAGCGCGTCTTCCTCACCTCCGGCCTCGGAGCGATGGGCTACGGCCTGCCGGCGATGATCGGCGCCTACATGGCCTCGGACCGCCGGCCCTTCATCGGCATCGAGAGCGACGGCTCGCTGATGATGAACCTGCAGGAATTGCAGACCATCGCGACGCTCGGCCTGCCGCTGCGGCTGTTCGTGGTCAACAATGGCGGCTACGCCTCGATCCGCAACACGCAGCGCAACTATTTCGAGGGCCGCTATGTCGGCAGCGGGCCGCAGGGCAAGCTGGACATTCCGGACCTCGTGCCGCTCGCCCGCACCTTCGGCTGGGACGCCTTCGCCATCGCGGATGTCGCCGACCTGAAGGCCGGCATCCGGCGGGCGCTCGACGCGACCGGCCCGCTCCTCGTGGACGTGCGCGTCGTGCAGGACGAGGCCCTCTTCCCCAAATCGGCGGCGCTGCCGCAGCCCGACGGCTCGATCCTGTCGATGCCGCTCGAGGACATGTCGCCGCTCCTGCCGCGCGACGAGTTCTTCGCGAACATGCTGGTGCCGGTCGATCCCGCCTCGGAAGCGGTGCCCGAGCACCTCGTGACGCGCCGCCGATGAGCGCCGGTACCGCGGCTCATCGGCATCCTCAGCATAGGGTGCCGCGGTGAAGCGGGTTCTCGTCACCGGGGGCTCGGGCTTCATCGGGCGCAACGTCGTCGCGGCCCTGTCGGCCACCTGCGAGGTCGCGGCCCCCGGCAGCGCCGCGCTGAACCTGCTCGATGCGGAGGCGACCCGCACCTATCTCCGGGCCGGCCGCTTCGATGCAATCGTTCATGCGGCGACCTGGGACGCGACGCCAGCCTCCACGAAGGACCGCTCGCTGACCTTGCAGAACAACCTGCAAATGTTCTTCAACGTCGCGCGCTGCGCGGACAGCTTCGGCCGGATGATCCATTACGGCTCCGGCGCCGAATATGCCAAGACGGCGATGCCGCCTTTCGTGACGGAGGATCATTTCGGGCAGGCGCTGCCGCAGAACGATTACGGCCTGTCGAAATACCTGCAATCGCTCCATGTCGAGAGGGCTGAGAAACTCTGCAATCTCCGGCTGTTCGGCGTGTTCGGCCCGCACGAGGACTGGCGCATCCGCTTCATCTCGAATGTGCTGTGCAAGGCCCTGTTCGACCTGCCGATCACCATCCGCCAGGACACCGTATTCGATTATCTCGACGTGGCCGACCTTGCGGCGATCACCGGGTGGTTCCTGGAGAACGAGCCCACGCACACGGTCTACAATGTCTGCACCGGCCGAGGCGTCCGCCTGTCGGCGATCGCCCGGATGGCGCTCGAGATCTCAGGCAAGGATCTCCCGATCGAGATCTTCGAAGGCGGCCTCGGCCGGGACTATAGCGGCGACAATACGCGCCTGCTCAGCGACATCGGCGACTTTCCGTTTCGCGACCTGCGCACGAGCATGGACAATCTCTACCGTTGGTACATCGAACATCAGCATCAGATCGACCGTGACGTGCTCGCGGCGGCGAGGTAGGCCCCATGGCAAGCGATACGATCCCCGTCTTCATCGTCGGCAGCGGCCGCTCGGGAACGCGCATGATCTCGAAGCTCCTGGCGGGGCACGATACGATCGAGGCGCACCACGAATATCTCTGCACGCATATCCAGCCGGTGGCGTGCGAATATTACATGGGACTCTGCAGCAGGGACGAGGCCAAGGCGCGCTTCATGGAAGCCCATGGGGCGGGCATCCACTATTCCAAGGCGCGTTACTTCGTCGACAGCTCCAACAAGCTGTCGTGGCTCATCGAGCCGATCCTGGACCTGTTCCCCAAGGCGCGCTTCATCCATCTGGCGCGCGACGGACGCAACGTCACGAGTTCCTTCCTCCATAAGCTCACGAGCGAATCCTACGACGACGACAGCACGGCCGCGCTCTCGGCCTGGCTCGACGATCCGCATGCGGTGCCGAAGCCGCCGCCGGAGAAGAAGTACTGGTGGAACATTCCGCGCCAGGGCCAGCCTTTCTGCGAGGCGTTTCCCGGTTTCGACCAATACCAGAGGATGGCCTATCACTGGAGCGAGTCCAACCGCGTCATCCTCGAAAGCTTCACCCGGATCCCGGACGCGCAGAAACTCTTCGTCCGTCTCGAGGATCTGACGGGCGACAGGGACCTTCTCGCACGGTTCCTCGCCATGGTCGGCATCGACTACAGCGACCCGTACTTCGAGACGATGCAGACGCCCCAGGGGGTGTTCTTCCCCATGGATTTCAAGCTCACGCCCAAGCAGGCGGCACAATTCACCGAGATCGCATGGCCGATGATGGAACGTCTCGGCTACGCGGAGAGGGAGCCGTATCGTGTCACGTATTGAAGGCTTCCGCTGCGACTTCTGCGGCGCCGCGGACGGGGAGGCGGCCTATGCCGTGCTCCATTCGGACCGCAAGGCGGAGGTCGCGGTCTGCGGCCGGTGCGGCTTGGTGCAATCGCTCTACCACGCCCCCAAGCCGGAGACCCGCACGGTCTCGATCAGCAGCGCCGCGGGTTGGGGCAACATCCGCCACGGCAAGGGCCTGCGCCTGAAGGCCACCATCCCGGTCCTGACGGCCCATGTGCATCTGGAGACGGTCTCGACCGTGCTCGACATCGGCTCGAACCGCGGGGATTTCATCCACTGGCTGCTCGGCATCCGGCCGGGCGCCGCGATCACGGCGATCGAGCCCGACGCCTCGGTCGTCTCGACCTACCAGGACCTGCCGCAGGTCGCGCTCGATATCGCGCGCTTCGAGGACGTCGCGCTACCGGCGGAATCGTTCGATCTGATCCATTGCTCGCACACGCTGGAGCATGCCGCCTCGGCGAGCGCCATGCTCGCCAGGATCTATCGGTCCCTCAAGCCCGGCGGGCGCCTGTTCCTCGAAGTCCCGAATCTCGCCATCCTGACGGATCCCGAGATCTCCGAGGAATTCTTCATCGACAAGCACAGCTTCCATTTCGACCGCGATCTGCTCCGCGCGTTCATGGCCCATCTGGGCTTCGAATTTCGGTTCGTCAGCCCGGAAGAGGACATCTCGAACGTCACCCTCGTGGCGACACGCCCCGCAGAGCCCCTGAACGCGGCGCCCTTCGCTCCCGACCGCCCGTCACGCCCCGCCGAGGCCGCGTCGCTGGTCTCCGCCTATGCGGAAACCCTGCGCCGGAACCGCGAGACTCTGAAGCGGATCGCCGAGCGGCTGAACGCCCTGATGGAGCGCCAGCGGGTCGGCTTCTGGGGGGGAGGGCGGATCTTCGACGCCCTGGTCACATTCGGCGGCCTGCGGACCGACCGGATCCACGTCCTCGTCGACGCCTATATCGGGCGATACGTGAAGCAGGTTCACGGCATCGACCTGAACCTTCCCGAGGCCCTCAAGGCCAAGGTGCCGCAGGTCCTCGTGGTGCTCGCCAAATCGTCCACGGACGATATCGTCCGGCAGGCCCGGACCCACGGCATCACGAACGTCGTCACCTTCTCGCAGCTCTATCAATCCGTTTGAGGGCGGAGCGGCGCGCGAGTCCTGCGCGCCTTCCCGCCCCCCTGGTCAGGCCGCGCTGGCCTCGCGGGACGCCGCCTCGTGGGCGACGAGCTGCTTCCCGAGCTTGATCGCCCGGTGATACTCCTGCGCGGCGATGGCATCGTGGATCGCGAGCAGGAAGGGGCCGGCGCTCGGCATCAGGCCCATGAGTTCCGTCGATTGCTGCACGAACAGGTTCTCCGGCGCGGTCGGGTCGTCGGCGAGATAGAGGACCTGCAGCGTCACGCAGAGCTTCTTGCAAGGGGTGTCCGCCTCGCTCTCCCGGATGATCTCGCTCTCGCGCAGGAACTTGCAGCGGCCTTCGACGAGCAGGGTCGCCTTGCGGTCGAGATTCCGGATGAGGGCGCCGTTGATGATCAGGCGCTCCGAGGGCTTCAGCTCGATCTTGAGGGGCATGGGCGGCTCCGGCTCTGGGTCGAGGCCGGAGCATGGTCAGATCTCGTTAACGACGATTGAAAAAAGTGGCGCGGTTTTCCCTGAACCGGGCCCGGATCTGGGGAAAGGTTCGAATTGCGCCGATCCGCTTAACCGCTCGGCAGAGCCCGGCATGGTCAGTCTCATGTGCCGTCAAAACGACGGTCCACCGATCAATATGGATCACCGACCATGGCCTCCGCTGTCACGCTCTCCGCCTCGACGCGCCAGAACCTGCTCTCGCTGCAGGACACCGCCTCGCTGACGGCGACGACGCAGAACCGTCTCTCCACCGGCAAGAAGGTCTCCTCGGCCCTCGACAGCCCGGTCAACTTCTTCACGGCGCAGTCGCTGTCGAACCGCTCGTCGGACCTCGGCACCCTGCTCGACAACATCTCGAACGGCATCCAGGCGATCCAGGCGGCCAACCAGGGCCTCACCTCGATCCAGAAGCTCGTGGACTCCGCCAAATCCACCGCCAACCAGGCGCTCGCCACCCAGATCACCACGACCGGCACGGCTTCGAGCGGCTTCTCGACGAGCAGCAGCTCGACCACGATCAACCTGTTCGCCAACGGCACGGCCTTCTCGGCCACCATCGCGGCGAGCTCCAACATCGACCAGGCCCTCACCGCCCTGAACTCGGCCGCCTCCTCGGCGGGCATCGGCAACATCTTCTCGAAGGATACCGCCGGCACGAAGATCACGATCAGCGCGAATGCCGACATCGAGTTCGCTGACACCACCAGCCAGACCGCGCTCGGCTTCACCGCCGGCTCGGGCGCCTCGGCCGTCTACGGCACCACCGGCTCGACGGTCACCGGCGTCGCCCAGGCCAAGGAGCTGACGGTCACGGGCGTGAAGGAGCGCGCGAGCCTCGCCGCGCAGTACAACAGCCTGCTGACCCAGATCGACCAGCTCGCCAAGGACGCCAGCTACAACGGCGTGAACCTGATCTCGAACAACGCCTCGACCAACAAGCTGCACATCTCGTTCAACGAGAAGGACACGTCGAACCTTGACGTCCAGGGCGTGGACGCGACCTCGAAGGGTCTCGGCCTCAACGCGGTCACCAACGCCTCGGGTACCAGCGCCAATGTCGGCAACTTCCTGCTCGACACCGACATCAAGTCGACCGCGGCGACGCTGACGAGCGCGTCATCGACGCTGCGCACCAGTGCCTCGACCTTCGGCTCGAACCTCTCGACGGTGCAGAACCGGCAGGACTTCACGAAGCAGCTTCAGAACGTGCTCGATACGGGCGCCTCGAAGCTGACGGATGCGGACCTGAACGAGGAAGCGGCGAACTCCCAGGCGCTCTCGACCCGGCAGTCGCTCGGCATCTCGGCGCTGTCGCTCGCCAACCAGGCCCAGCAGAGCATCCTCCAGCTCCTGCGCTGAGCCCCGCTTGCGCCCCGGTCCCCGGGGCGCGGCAGACGAAGCATGGAACGGCCGGGCGTTGCGCCCGGCCGTTCTTTTTTGGCCCCGGCGCCGAAACGGGTCAGGACAGGCCCGAACCGCCGCAAGCTTCCGGAAACCTTAACCGAATGGCAACGAACCCGTGGTTGTTTAACCTTAACGCCGTCCACCAACCGTGGGTCCCGTCATGGCCACCAATGTCACGCTCTCCGCCGCGACGCGCCAGAACCTGCTCTCGCTGCAGGACACCGCCTCGCTGACAGCGACGACGCAGAACCGTCTCTCCACCGGCAAGAAGGTCTCCTCGGCCCTCGACAACCCGGTCAACTTCTTCACGGCGCAGTCGCTGTCGAACCGTTCGTCGGACCTCGGCACCCTGCTCGACAACATCTCGAACGGCATCCAGACGATCCAGGCGGCCAACCAGGGCCTCACCTCGATCCAGAAGCTCGTGGACTCCGCCAAGTCCACCGCCAACCAGGCGCTCGCCACCCAGATCAACACCTCGGGCACGGCGTCGAGCGCCTACTCGGCGAGCAGCAGCTCGACCACGATCAACCTGTTCGCCAACGGCACGGCCTTCTCGGCCACCATCGCGGCGAGCGCCAGCATCGACCAGGCCCTCGTCGCGCTGAACTCGGCGGCGGTCTCGGCGGGCGTCGGCAACATCTTCTCGAAGGATACTGCCGGCACGAAGATCGCGATCAGCGCGAACGCCGACATCGAGTTCGCCAACACCAGCAGCCAGACCGCGCTCGGCTTCACCGCCGGCTCGGGCGCCTCGGCCGTCTACGGCACCACCGGCTCGACGGTCACGGGCGTGCCGCAGGCCAAGGAGCTGACGGTCACGGGCGTGAAGGAGCGCGCGAGCCTCGCCGCGCAGTACAACAGCCTGCTGACCCAGATCGACCAGCTCGCCCGCGACGCCAGCTACAACGGCGTGAACCTGATCTCGAGCAACGCCTCGACCAACAAGCTGCACATCGCCTTCAACGAGAAGGACACGTCGAACCTCGACGTCCAGGGCATCGACGCGACCTCGCTCGGGCTCGGCCTCAGCGCGGTCACCAACGCCTCGAGCACCAACGCCAATGTCGGCAACTTCCTGCTCGACACCGACATCAAGGCGACCGCGACGACGCTGACCGCCGCCTCGGCCTCCCTGCGCTCCAGCGCCTCGACCTTCGGCTCGAACCTCTCGGTGGTGCAAAACCGGCAGGACTTCACGAAGCAGCTTCAGAACGTGCTCGACACGGGCGCCTCGAAGCTGACGGATGCGGACCTGAACGAGGAAGCGGCGAACTCCCAGGCGCTCTCGACCCGGCAGTCGCTCGGCATCTCGGCGCTGTCGCTCGCCAACCAGGCCCAGCAGAGCATCCTCCAGCTCCTGCGCTGATCGGCTCTAGGCAGGCGCGACACATTTCCGAGGCGGCGGGGCTCTGAAGGGCCGCGCCGCCTCACTCGCATCGGCGCGCCCGCGCCCGATGGCACGGTACAGCAGGGGAGGGGCGCGCATGGCCCGCACCGGCAGGACGCAGACGGCGACGCTCACGAGCCAGCCGCCGCTGGAGGAGCGCATCCTGCGCAAGGCGGCGGCGCTTCAGGAGGCCGGCCGCCTGCGCGACGCCGTGCAGCAGCTGGAGCGCGTCTTACAGCGCAACGCGGTCCATGCCGAGGCCAACTACAAGCTGGGCATCATCAAGGTCCAGGCCGGCTTCGCCAACGACGCCATCCCCCATCTAACAACAGCCCTGAAGGGCAACCCGGCCGAACCACGCTACTGGCTCTCGCTCACCACCGCGCTGCTCGGTCTCGGACGCGTCGCGGACGCGCGCGCGATCCTCGAACGGTTCACGCGCGAATCCTTCTCCGACCCGCTCACCCTGGCGACCAAGACCGCACTCGTCGGCAACCTGTACCAGCAGGCGCAGGGCTTGTTCGGCGAGCGCAAGTTCAAGGAGGCGGAAGAGCTCGTCGACATCATCGTTCTCCTCGACGAGAACAATTCCGAGGCCATCCATTTCGCAGGCCTGATCGCGGCATCGACGGATCGTCCGGAGCTCGCCTACGATCTGATGAGCATCTCGATCTACCAGGACGGCAACGCGGGGCGCTTCTTCGTCAACCTCTCGAACATCTTCTCGAATCGGCGTGAATTCCTCCCGGCCATCGAGTGTCTCGAAAAGGCGATCGAGCTCGGGGAGGACAACTTCCTGGCCCATAACAATCTCGGGCTGGTGCTGCACAAGGCCCATCGCTTCGAGGATGCGATCAGGCATCTCGAGACGTCCATCGCGCTCAATGCCGAATGCGCGCTCGCCCACAACAACCTGGGCACCGTCTACCACGACATGGGCCGAATCGAGCAGGCGATCGCCGCCTTCGACCAGGCGCTCGCCATCGATCCGACGCTGGTGTGCAGCCACAGCAACCGGCTGTTCAGCCGGCTCTACGCGAACGCCTATGACCCCGCCGAGTTCATCGCCGACGCGCGCGCCTTCGGCACCACCTTCGCCGATCCGCTGCTGCGCCGCCGCCCCTTCACGAACGACCGCGAACCCGGGCGGCGCCTGCGCGTCGGGTTCGTCTCCGGCGACTTCTTCGAGCACGCCGTCAACCACTTCTTCGAGCCGGCTCTGCGCAACTTCGACAAGACCCGGCTCGAACTGTTCGCCTACTCCAACACCCCGGGAGAGGACAAAGCGACCGCGCGCCTCAAGACCCATTTCGACGTCTGGCGCTCGATCCGCTGTCTCGACGACGACCAGACGGCCGACCTGATCGAGGCCGACGGAATCGACATCCTCGTAGACATGTCCGGGCACACGGCGGGCAACCGGCTTCTCGTCTTCGCCCGCAAGCCTGCCCCGATTCAGGTGACCTGGCTCGGCTTCGTCGCCTCGACGGGCGTGAGCGCGATCGACTACCGCTTCACCGAGGGCTTCTCGGAGCCGGAGGGAATCGGCGACGACCTCTACGTGGAAACCCTGTGGCGGCTCCCCCGGGTGAGCGCCTGCTACCAAGCGACCCCGACAATGCCCGCCGTCGCGCCGCGCGCACCGTTCCTGGAGAACGGCCACCTCACCTTCGGTTGCTTCAACCGCTTCACGAAGGTCAGCGACCGCACCCTCCAGGCCTGGGCCGAGATCCAGCGGCGCATCCCGGACGCGCGCCTCCTGCTGGAGGTGGCGAGCGTCGATTCCGACGCGATCCGCGCACAGGTGGAGCAGCGGCTGAGCGACAATGGCTTGCCGCTCGACCGGGTGACCCTGGAGCCGCGCCTGCCGCGCAACCGCTTCGTGCTGAACAACCGCGTCGACGCCGCCCTCGACCCCTTCCCCTACAACGGCGGCACGACGAGCCTCGATACGCTCTACATGGGGGTGCCGTTCATCGCCCTCGAAGGAGATACCTTCTCCTCACGCATGGGCCACTCCATCCTGAACAATGTCGGTCTGCCGGAACTCAGCGTTCCGACCGTGGAGGCCTATATCGATCTGGCGGTGCGCATGGCGGAGGACCGCGACTGGCTGCTCGACCTGCGCGACGACCTGCGCGGGCGGATGATGCGCAGCCCTCACATGGACCACCAGCTCCTCTCCGCGGACCTCGCCGACGCGTTCGAGGCCATGTGGCGCCGCTGGGTCGCCGAACAGGCGGATTGACGCCCGTCCGACTTGGCACGCGGTTCAGGGGAGGGCGCTCCCGGGGCAGGGGGGAACCGCGCGGTTCCCGCCCCGCCGAGCCCTGCGGAGCGGCGGATCCGGAGAGGGAAGAGTCCGGCGTTGCCCGCGGCTCAGGCGGTGCGGTCGAGCGGATGCGCGCGGGACATGGCTTCAGCCGCCTTCGCCGCGCGGGCCGCGGCCGCCTCGGCATAGGTGCGCGCCTCGACCGCCTGCGGGCTCGGCAACTGCACCATCACCGTACCTGTGCCCGGGTCGATGACTTGGAACACGATCTCCTGAGAGTCGGGCGGCCTCACGTAACGTCCGCGATACTCGGACTGCACGCCGCGCTCCGCGCTGCCGGAGGCGTCACCGCGCCCGATATCGAGGGTGACGGCGGGTTCGAGGGGGTCTCGCATCCGCCCGGTGGCATCCGCCCCCGCTCGCGAGTCCTGGGTCGACGTCACGGCCTCGACAGGGGCGGGCGCCCCTGTTGAACGCTCGACCGGGCGTATCCCGGCGATTTCACTCATCGCTGATCTCCCGCGCATGAGGTCTGCCCGGGATCAAAGGCCGGAAGTCTTACCCAGGTCTTAAAGCCACCCGGAAACACGGGTCGACCGTAAACATACGGTTACCGGGATCACGAATTTGCCCGCTAATTTCAGACTTTTGCCGGAGCCTCCCGCGGCGGCTTGACGGACCGCCGCGGGATAGCTTGCCGCTACTCGGCGGCGTCGACGTAGAGCTTGCCGCCCTCGGCCAGGAACTCCTCGGACTTCGCCCGCATCCCCTCCGCGCGCTGGGCCTCGGACATCACGGGAGCGGTGTGGATCACCTCGCCCGCGGCCTCCATGGCCAGCACCTCGGCGCGCAGATCCTGCGTGATCTTCATCGAGCAGAACTTCGGTCCGCACATCGAGCAGAAATGCGCGACCTTGTGGGCGTCCTTCGGCAGGGTCTCGTCGTGGTAGCTGCGCGCCGTGTCGGGATCGAGCGAGAGATTGAACTGATCCTCCCAGCGGAAGTCGAAACGGGCGCGGGAAAGCGCATCGTCTCGCAGCTGCGCGGCCGGATGGCCCTTGGCTAGGTCGGCGGCGTGCGCGGCGATCTTGTAGGTGATGACGCCGGTCTTCACGTCGTCGCGGTTGGGCAGGCCGAGATGCTCTTTCGGCGTGACGTAGCAGAGCATCGCCGTGCCGAACCAGCCGATCATTGCGGCGCCGATGCCGGAGGTGATGTGGTCATAGCCCGGCGCGATGTCGGTGGTCAGCGGGCCGAGCGTGTAGAACGGCGCCTCGCCGCACTCGCGCAGCTGCTTTTCCATGTTCACCTTGATCTTGTGCATCGGCACGTGGCCGGGGCCCTCGATCATCACCTGGCAGCCCTTGTCCCAGGCGATCTTGGTGAGCTCGCCGAGCGTCTCCAGCTCCGCGAACTGCGCGGCATCGTTCGCGTCGGCGATGGAGCCCGGACGCAGCCCGTCGCCGAGCGAGAACGAGACGTCGTAGGCCCGCATGATGTCGCAGATCTCGTCGAACCGCTCGTAGAGGAACGATTCGCGATGCCCGGCGAGGCACCAGCGCGCCATGATCGAGCCGCCGCGCGAGACGATGCCGGTGACGCGCCGCGCGGTCAGCGGCACGTGGGCGAGGCGGACGCCCGCATGGATGGTGAAATAGTCCACGCCCTGCTCGGCCTGCTCGATGAGCGTGTCCTTGAAGACCTCCCAATCGAGCTTCAGCGGGTCGCCACCGACCTTCTCCAGCGCCTGGTAGATCGGCACGGTCCCGATCGGCACGGGGGAATTGCGCAAGATCCACGAGCGGATGTTGTGGATGTTGCGGCCCGTCGACAGGTCCATCACCGTGTCGGCGCCCCAGCGGATCGACCAGACCAGCTTCTCGACCTCCTCGGCCGCCGACGAGGTCACGGCCGAGTTGCCGATATTGGCGTTGATCTTGACCAGGAAGTTCCGGCCGATCGCCATCGGCTCGAGCTCGGTGTGGTTGATGTTGGCCGGAATGATCGCCCGGCCGCGCGCCACCTCGTCGCGCACGAATTCGGGGGTGATGAAGGCGGGCACCGCGGCGCCGAAGCTCTCGCCGTCGCCGAGCGCGACTTCCGCCCGCTCCAGCATCTGCTCGCGGCACAGATTCTCGCGGTGGGCGACGTAGATCATCTCCTCGGTGACGATCCCGGCACGGGCGAACTCGTACTGCGTCACCATCTGGCCTGCGGCCGCCTTGCGCAGGGTGCGCTCGGCCGGGCAGGGGGCCACGAGCTTGTCGGCCGAGGCGAAGCCGTTGTCCTCGGGCTTGACCGCGCGCGGCACGGCCGCCTCGTAGCCGCGGGACGCGATCCAGGGCTCGCGGAGCTGCTTGAGCCCGTTGACGAGATCGATGCGCGCATCCGTCTCCGTGTAGGGGCCGGACGGGTCGTAGACGCGGACGGGGGCTTCCTTGGGATCGGTCAGAGCGATCTCGCGGAACGGCACCCGGATGTCCGCGCGGCCGGGCACGCTCGCATAGACCTTGCGCGAGCCGTGGATCGGGCCAGTGGTGACGCTCTCGGGCGCCCCCTTCACATCTTTGGGCAGGACGGGTGCGTTCATCGTGGATCTCTCCCGGTACATGGAGCGACCCGAACCCCTGGACGAAAGGGTGATGAGAGTCCGGCTCTGCCGACGAGCAGGCCGCAGGTTCCCGTCCCTCCGCCGGTACGAGCCGGATCAGGTTCAAGGGTCAGGGCTTCAGGCCCAATCTCAGCCCCCTGTCGCGGGGCCCCCCTCGGAACGGCCGCGAGCCTCGACACTTTGCACGGGCTTGTCAATGCCGCGTGGCCCGTGTGCCTGACAGCGCACGGCGGTTCGAGACCCACCGGATCTGGGTTCTGCCCTCGGCTCAGTAGCCAAGCAGCAGCAGCGTCACCGCCAGAAGAAAGGCGCCGCCCAGCATGATGCCGAGCGCCACATCGGTCACCCTTGCGGCGCGGTGTTCGATCTCATCGGTCATGGTGCTCCCCCATGGCGCGGCAGGAGCCATAAGCCACCCATGTTGCCCGCTGATGTCGGCGGCCTCGGATGGGATCGCCGGACCGGCGCGGCGATCCCGTATCGGATCCGCTCAGCGCGCCTCGCTGACGCGCCGGGTCGTGCGCTGCTCCTGCTTGTAAGCCGTGATGGCGGCCGTGCAGGCCGGCGAGAGCTTCTTCAGGTTGGCCTTGAAGCAGGCCTCGACCTCGGGGCCGCCGGGGGCGTGCTCGCTACAGAATTCCATATAGTCGCCGGTGCAGGACCGCTTCAGGGCTTCGCGCGCCGGGGATTGCTGCGCGAGGGCGGCAGCCGGAACGAGGCAGATGCCGAGGGCGAGGAACGCCGCCTTGCTCGGGGTCATGAGAACTCCTGTCGTTTCCTGGATGCCCGATGGATTGGGCGTCTGGGCGGCGGCCGCTTGGACCCGAACGGTGGCGTCATATGGGCGAGGACACGGCAGGGTGACGCGCGGGGTGACGCAGCGCACGCCGTTGCTGGACGGATCGAGAGTGGGCCCAACAAATTACACGCAAAAGCTGTCCATTTGATCGAATGCAATCGAACGGACGAACGGGCCGTTCAGGCGCCGGGAGACACGATGGGGGATGACCGAGGTTTCGTGATGTCCTCTGCCATGCAGATCGCAGCCGGCGGCCTGGCCGGCGCCAATCTCCGCCTGACGGCCGCGGCCGAACAGGTCGCCCGGCTCGATGCCGGCCCCGGCGGAACCGGCAGGCCCGACGGCTCGGGCCTGCCGGAGGCCGTGATCCTCGACCTGTCGCCGACGGCGCTCGACGCGATCGGGGCCGGGACTGCCTTCGAAGCCGACACGATCGCGGCGCGTGACGCCGCTGAGACCACCCGCCTCCTCGACGTGAGGGCCTGAAACCGTGATGCAAGAACGCCGCGCCGCCGCCCGCGAGCGCCTCGACGAGAACGGGCTCATCACCGTGGATGAGCACACCTCGATACCGTGCCTGATCTACGACATGTCGGAGCGCGGCGTCCGCCTCGTCTCCCTCGAAGCGGGCACCGTGCCGGAAACCTTCCTCCTCGCCGCCGGCTGGCTCCCGGAGGTGCGCGTCTGTGAGATCGTCTGGCGCACGCATGAGGAGATCGGGGCCCGCTTCGCGGCGAATCCCTGACGCGCATGCGCTTCTGTCCGGTCGGTGCCGCCCTGCCACCGATAGCGCCCCGCGCCGCCTGATGTAACGTATCGCCGGTAGGAGACCGGTGATTCGATGTCCGACGGCCGCAGGACAAGCCCGCGCAGCAATGCTTTCATCTTCGGCCAGCTGCATCCGGGCTCCGAGGGCGCGCCCGTCGAGTGCATGGTCTGGGACATCTCGTCCGACGGCGCGATGATCGAGGTGCCCGACCAGGACGCCGTGCCGGACCGCTTCAGCCTAACCCTCCCCGAGGACGACGCGCCGCGCAATGCGACGGTGATCTGGCGGACGGGCCGGCGCCTCGGCCTCCGCTTCTAGTGCGCTCTCCATCTGCCCGGATGCCGATCTGGAGAGGGAGCGCGCGACGGACCGACGACCGGCGGGCGTGCCCCGACCCGGCGTGATCGGGGCGAGGCTCCGGTGCGGTCAGGCCGTCTCCAGAGCGGGCCGGCGCGCCCGCGGCGCCTCGGCGATGTGAAACCAGCGCGGCCGCCGGAACAGGAATTTGAGCCAGGTCCCGCGGATCATCCGCTCGAACCCGAGCGGCACCAGCACCGCGACCAGCGTGACCACGAGGCAGGCCAGTCCGATATCGGCGATGATGCCGGTCTTCGCGAGCAGAGTCCGGGTAGCGGCCATGGGCAGAAAGAAGCCGAGATAGATCACGATGGAGCGCGATCCGCAGACGCGGAGTGTCTCCGTGACCGGGCCGCCGGCGCGGACGAGCAGGCTCGCGCTCGCGACGATGGCGAGCGCGCCCGCGCTGCCGATGAGGAGGCCGACCACAGGCAGGCTCGCGAGCGTCGGAAAGCCGGGGAAGCCGGACGGACTCGTCGCGAGCCAGCCGTTGACCAGAGCCCAGACGGCGAGTCCCGCGAGCGCCGGGCCCGGCCGGCGGCCCGCCGCGGCCGCGAGGGCGAAGATGGGCCCGGCGAAAAGGTAGCCGCCGACGAAATAGACGTAGCGGGCACAGAATTCCTCGACGAGGTAGGATTCCGTCGGGATCGGCACGATCTGGAGGAGCGCCGCGCCGGCCAGCAGCAGGGCGGGCGGCAGGCGGCGCAGCAGCTTCGTCACCACCGAGAACACCGCCAGCATGTAGATGAACCACAGCGTGGAGTAGGGCTCGACCAAGCCCTCGGCGAGATGTGCGAGGAAGCCCGCCGGTCCGCCGTTCTGCGCGACCTCGCCGTATTTGGCGACCGACTGGATCACCAGCCAGAGCAGGTAGAAATAGGCGAAGTGCACCACGCGCCGGTCGGCGAACAGGCGCCAATTCCGGTCGATCACCCGCCCGAGGAACAGGCCCGAGAGCAGGAAGAAATCCGGGATGCGGAAGGGCTTGGCGAAGGTCACCACCGCGCCGAGGAAGCCCTCGCCGCCCAGTGCCTCCTCGGTGCCGAGGGTGGAGTGCATCATCACCACAAGGACGATGCAGATACCCTTGGCAGTGTCGACCCAATCGAGACGTTCCGCGTCCCGACCCTGTCCCGCGAGATCCGTCACGATGCCACCTGTCCGCAGAAGGTCGCGGATCCTGGCACCGGACCGGTAAAGACGCGGCTAAGCCTCGCATGCTGGTTGTATCGATCGGCATGCCACGCGCGTCGTGCCCTACCGCTCGCGGCGGGCGCCGCGGCGGTCTCGCGTCATCCGCGTCGCGGCATGGAAGTCGTCGGGCTTCGTGCGCACCCAGTCGAGGAACCGCGCGATCTCCGGATCCGTCCGGAGCGCCGCCACGTCGGCGAGGCGCCGGGCGATCTCAGCTTCACTGTAGCGGGCGTGGATCGCCGAGTGGCAGATCTGGTGCAACCGCACTGTGCCACGATGCGTGCCCCCTTTCAGCTTCGGCGTGAGGTGGTGCAGGCTGGAGCGCGCATGGCGCGGGATCGGCCGGTCACAGAGCGCGCAGATCTGCGGCTCGAGAGCGTGCGGCCGGTGCGCCGCCGGATCGTCATCGCGCCAACGTCGCTTCCGCCTGCCCAAACCGGCTCCTCCCGACCTGTCATCCCGCTGCCCGAGTGGCGGACTTTTTATTGTAGGAGACTGCTAAGGGAAGTCTTCTCATACAGGCTGGAACAGCATCACGCTGAAGGTGCACGACCGCTTCAATTATTATTTCCTCTTCCATTATGAAAATTTTCTTTGTCACTTTCGACGACTGGCGACAACGATTCATGTCGAGAAAATATTTTTATTTTAACCTCATAGCCAAGCTGAATTTCCAAACCGCAAGACGGGCATTTGTAGCTTGACAGCGTTCTGAACCAGCTACCCCTTTTCTCATGTTCCATCCCACATGCCGGGCATGCGTGGCGTAGAACTTCATCATATAATTCGCGCGAAAGCGGCATGGCGGCACCTGGCTGTGCGGCGCCAACGGCCGCCTAGTATGAGGCATCGCGCGATCGTCGGTCATCAACAACTGCAAAAGATGCATCTCTCGTTTCGAAGATGCGATCGCATGTCATGCTCGATCTGCCGCAAGGAAGCAGAGCCGGCTTATCGAATAAAAATTATCGTAGAGTTGCAATTTAAACTGGCGGTTTTAGTAAGTAATATTGATTTTTACCACCCGACACAACGTCGAATTCGCCATCATCAGACCACCAAGGCGCCATAAAATAGTTTTTGTTACCGAGAAATATCTGTTTCCGCATTTGGATAAGTTCATTATTTTTCGTTTCGATTGCCTTCCTCCATAATTTGCTCGTATTTGGCTCTTGTTGCATCAGACAGTCGAGATACATCATCGACGCCAGTCATTTTTCTTGCGTTATCTAAATTCAGATAACCGCAGTCGAACGCGGCAAATTTCCTTAATTTCTCAAGATCGAGAACTTCAATCCCTTTGTGACGAACTTTGATAAAATTCAAGTCGCGGAGTTTGCTCAATACGCGATAGACATGAATTCTTGATAGCCCCGCTGTATCAGCTAAATCAGATTGAGACAGAGGAAGTCGGAAGTTTGGCGCTTGTCCAAGCCCGAGAGCTTGCAGGCGCGTGAAAACATCACAAAGGAAATGCGCAACCTGCTTGTCAGGCGACCGCCTCCCCACGCCGACAAGCATTTCTTGAAGAATTGCCTCATCGGTTAAAATTGACCACCACAGAGCGAGATAAATGTTCGGCCTATATGCCGCCATTTCCTTGACTTTACTGTAGCCGATATAGGCCACGGTACAGGGCGTCAAAGTCGAGATGGAATGAGGCATTCGGTTTAAAATCGACGCATGCAGATCGCATCCATCTCCTGGAATGAGGTACGCGAGTATCGACCTGCCACCATCAGGCAATATTCTATATCTACACGCAAATCCGTCGAGAATGATGTGGGAGTATTGCGGATGATCTCCCTCGTTTACCAAATCTACACCGCCCTTGACCCGCTCCACCATCCTTGTTGCCGTTTTCAAAACATCAATATCTACTTCATTCAGTGGCACTCGAAGCGCCAGCTTACGAATGAATGAATTTGACATATCTAATTCCTAGAACAAAGCTAATTTTGCCTTTTTACACAAACACAAGGCGAGCCAAATTGCGTCCTGTCAATTCAATGGACAGTGAGCACGGCCCCTGCGCCATCTGGCAAGAGCCGCTGCCTTTCCTTCACTTCAGGCCCGGGCTTTGAGGCTTTCCCTGCTGCTGAAGCGTTTGCGATCGCATGCCGCGAAGTGAGGTAAGACATGGCCAGCGAGGTCGCGAACACGCCGCTCGGCGTCCTTCTGATCGAAGACGTGCCGGCCCAGCGGCTTGCCATGGCTCAGATGCTACGGGACGCCGCGATGCGAGTTATCGAGGTCGGCGCGGTCGAGGCGGCGACCGACGCGCTCGATGCCGATCCGGATCTCCATGTCCTGGTGGTCGATATTGAGCTTCAGGGCGAACCGCTCAGCGGGCTCACCTTCTCCAAGGCTGTCGCGGCACGCTGGCCGGACGTCGTGATGCTGATCGTGTCCGGTCGCGGGACACCGGATGCGGACGTTCTCCCTCAGGGTGCACGCTTCGTCGCCAAGCCATTCGAGCCCGAGCCCTTCGTCGGCGCGGTACGGGATTTGGTCGCCACACGGGCGGCTGGTCGCCTCGCCCCGGATGGTTCGGAAACCGGCTGAGCGGGCGCAATGTAGACGCGGCCCACTCTGCAAGTGCCGCAAGCGGAACGATTACCTTGGCCGTTCGTTCTGCATTCATGGAACACTACCGATCGACTATCGCCGTCACGGGCATTGCCGTGCTGGGCCTTGTGGCTGCGGCAGGCATTCTGCACCCCGCCAACTTCGAGCGAGCCGCTCGGCCCGCCGCCAAGCCTGCGATGAGCGTTTCGGCTCCGACCGAGGCGACGGCGTGGGTCGATCCGCCGGCAGCCAGTCATGTCGCACGGCGCAGGTCGAGGCCACTGCCTGACGTCGCCGCCCTCATGAAGGCTGAGCCAACGACCGTGCTGCCTTCAGATGGCGTGATGGTGCAGCCGCTGCCGGCGGAGCTGACGCTGGTCGCTGCAACGTCTCGCAAGGGGGAAGGCACACATGGGCGCAAGCTGGTGCGTCGCGCCACGGCCGCGCGTCAGGTCGCGCTGAACCGTCAGAGCACGGACGTATCGGGATCTGATCCGCAGCAGAGTGAGCAAGCTCCGACGAGCGGGAAGATCGATCCGATCGGCGACCTGATCCGCGGCCTTGGCCTCGGCAACAATAGCTAAGCGAATCCGACCTGAGCCTTGGCGCATATGGTCACGACCTGACCGATCAATCATCCGGCAAGGTAGCGGGACATTTTTCGCGTCCAGCTTTCTCGACATCGAACGGTCTGACTGTCTCGTGCGTTTTCGGTGCCCGAATCGGAGGGCGCCGAGGAGCGTGCCATGTGGAGTTGGCGAACCATGGATCGAGCGCCGCAGGACGGTCGCTGGATCATCGCCATCAATCGGCACGAGCCCGACCGGCGCGCAGTCATTCGCTGGGACCCCGACCGTTTCGGCGATGAGCGGCCTTGGCGCGTGGCGTCATGCGAGCACGGCTATCCGACGAACGCCTTCACGGACTGGATGTCCTTTCCGGATTGCCCCGTCGGCAAGACCTCGGGCGATGAGCAACCGCGCGAGGCCATCCCATGAACGGAACGTTGCAGCATCCTTTCACGCTGGCCGTGATGCCTTGCTCGAAGGATCCCAGCCGCTTCGAATGGGAGGTGCGCGAGCGAACGCATGTCCTCAGGCGATCGATGTACTCGCTGGCAAGCGAGAAGGAAGCGCGCGCTCAGGGCGAGGTAGCCTTGCAGGAGGCCGCCGAGATGTGGCGGGACAGCCGCTGACGCGAACAAGCCACGCGTGACCTCACGATACGGCGGGAAAGGTCAGCGGAAGCCGCCGCCGACCACCCCTGCCTCGACCGCGACCGAGAGGCGATCGGTGAGGGCCCACTCGACCCCGATCTGGGCGTTCGGCCGGATTGCGATGTCCTCTCGGGAAAAGGGCTGGAAGACCGTCGTCGGGCCGACGCGCAACGTCTCGTGCACGGCCCAGGCGCCGGCCTTGGCATAGAGCAGGACGTCGGGCGTGAGCAGCGTGCCGACCTTCATCTGCAGCGCGCCCGCGAAGTCGCGCGTGTAGGCGAGCCCGCCGAAACCGGGCGTGGTGCTCCCACCGACTGCAGCCAAGTAGTCGAACCCGCCGGAGATGCCGTAGACGAACTGGCCCTCTCGCCACATCCGTCCTGCCTCGATCCCGATGGTTGGACCGGCATAGCCGCCGAGGTGCTTCGACGAGACGACCTCGAACCCGGTGGACATGCGGGCATAGGACCCGGACCAGCGGCTGTCCGGATCCTTCGCCGCTCGGGGCCAGGCGAAGGACGGAAGCGCGCCGAAGCCGATGAAGGACGGAAAGAATTGGGCCGCCGCGGGATCGGCCCGAAGGGCGCAGCCGGCGAGCAGGAGGCAGGCCGTGAAGCGGCGCAGCGGGCGAGGATCTGCGTATCCGGTCATACGGCCACGATAGTCGAATCCGGGCGTGCGAGACAGACGGTCAGGCTCGCAGTCCATCGATCGCCTCGGGCTTGAGATCCGAGTGGATGGAGACGGGCGGGGCGACGCAGTTGGCGCTACCGGCGCCGAAGAAGGCCCGCCACGGCGAATGCCGGGCGGGCTGAGTTGCGATTCGCCTCAATCGCGGCGCCGCATCCAAAGCGCCGAGCCGGGACTTCACCCCAGTCGACCGGGCCACGATTTGATCAACGTCAAGTTTAGGGGCCGAAAGGGCCGGAGCACGAGCTTGTGTGCCCATGCCACATGGGTTAGCCCCTGCGCCCCGTGGCGGCCACGGAGCCGCGCGACCTCCAGGGAGACGTCATGCCAGCGCGTTTCATCGGTGTCGGGATTGCGACGGCTCTATCCGCAATGACCACCCTGGCCGTGGCCGATACGCTGCCGGCGCGCAAGGCGGGCCTGTGGGAGAGCAAGACCGTATCGGCGGAGGGTAACACGACGGCCCGCCAATGCATCGATGAGAAGACGGATCAACTGGCGCAGGGCGCATTCGGCGCGAGTCAAAATTGCTCCAAACGCAATCTGGTCAAGACGAGCACCGGTTACAAGGGTGAGACCGAGTGCAAGATCGGCCCGATCTCGGCCGCGGGCACCAGCCTGATCACGGGCGATTTCAGCAGCAAGATCCACATGGAGGTGGACACGACGCTGACCGGCATCCCCAATGCCAAGGAGCCCGTTCGGCGTCAGATGGTGATCGACGCGACCTATATCGGCCCCTGCGAAGCCGGTCAGAGCCCTGGCGATATCATCATGCCGGACGGCAAGATCGTGAAGATGCCCCAGACGGCACCGCGTTAGAATCGTTCCCGATCGCGTTGCAATGGCCGAACCCGGTCCACGCAGCTGCGCGAGCCATGGCCTCAGATCGAGATCCTGTTCTTGCGCATCGCATAGATCCATCCTCCGAGCGCGCCGAAGATGCAGGACACCACGAAGGCGAAAGCCTCGAAGCTGACCTTCGAGCTGATGAGCTGCAGGAAAACACCGCTGCGACCGGATCCGTCGATCCAGTAGGTCTTCGAGTGGTACCAATCCATCACCGCGGGGCGCACGACCCCGTGGGCGATTACGCCAGCGGCGAGGATGTACAGAACGAGGATGGTGACCAGAAGACCCGACATGCGTGTCGCTCGACGATTGGGATGGCGTAAGCAGGTGGAGAAGCCGTAGCTCCCGCTCGGGCACGCCGATAGTGTCGGTGAAATACAGTGTCCGCATCAAGCCGCGGCCTCCACGATCCGACCCTCAACCGTGAGGTGAGGACTGCCCGGCGGCTCCTGCACCGTCCAGCCCAGGCCCAGGCTGCGCGTCTCGCCCGGCGGAGCGGGCCGGACGCCTCCGGGCCGGTCCCCGGAGCGATCCGAAAACCCTAAACCACTCAGATGCTTGCAAAATAGTGGGTTAACGCCCCTTAAACCCGCCGCATTTACGGTGCCGAAGCGGGCGCGGAGGAGAGCCGGCGCCGCCTCGGGGCCGCACCGACGCCTCTGCCGATACGAGAGCCGCAGGACCAGACGGGACGCATGGCGCAGGGACGCGGACGGGACCGCCGGAGCGAGCCGAACTTCGACGTGCCGGAAGGCCGCGTCGCGGCACCCGGCGCGCTCGACCTGCGCCTGTCGCGCCAGGATCGCGCAGGAGGCGGAGTGGCAGGGGCAGGCACGCGGAAGGCTGAATCCGGCGCACGCAAGGCACCGGCCGGGCGCCGCACGTCGCCGCGCAAGGCGCCGAAGCGCCGCGGCTCGCTGATCGGCCGCATGGCCTATGGCGTGCTGGTGCTCGGCCTCTGGGGCCTCATCGGCATCGCCGGCCTCGTGGCCTACCACGCCTCGCAGCTGCCGCCGATCGACCAGCTCAGCGTGCCCAAGCGCCCGCCCAACATCGCGATCCTGGCGAGCGACGGGTCGCTGCTGGCCAATCGCGGCGAGACCGGCGGCCGCGTGGTGTCGATCAAGGAGCTGCCGCCCTACCTGCCGCGCGCCTTCGTGGCGATCGAGGACCGGCGCTTCTACGGCCATTTCGGCGTCGATCCGGTGGGCATCGCCCGCGCGATCGGCCAGAACCTGACCCGGCGCGGCGTGGCGCAGGGCGGCTCGACCCTGACCCAGCAGCTCGCCAAGAACCTGTTCCTGACGCCCGAGCGCTCGGCCTCGCGCAAGATCCAGGAGGCGATCCTCGCGCTCTGGCTGGAGCACAAATACACCAAGGACGAGATCCTCGAACTCTACCTCAACCGGGTCTATTTCGGCGCGGGCGCCTACGGCGTCGAGGCGGCGGCGCAGCGCTATTTCGGCAAGCCCGCCAAGAGCGTGAGCCTCGCCGAGGCCGCGATGCTCGGCGGCCTCGTCCAGGCGCCCTCGCGCCTCGCCCCCAACCGCAACCTGCCCGCTGCCCAGGCCCGCGCCGCCCAGGTGCTGGCCGCGATGCAGGAGCTCGGCTTCGTGCCCGCGCAGGACGTGAAGGTGGCGCTGGCCCAGCCGGCACGGCCCGCGAGCAGCCGCGGCGGCGGCTCGGCCAACTACGTGGCCGACCTCGTGATGGACGTGCTCGACGATTTCGTCGGCAAGTTCGAGAGCGACATCGTGGTGCAGACCACGGTGGATACCGGCCTCCAGGCGGCGGCCGAGAAGGCGCTGGTGGACGAGCTGAACAAGCAGGGCACCCGCTACAACGTCCACCAGGGCGCCCTCGTCTCGATGAAGCCGGACGGGGCGATCCGCGCGCTGATCGGCGGGCGCGACTACGCGCAGAGCCAGTTCAACCGCGCGACCACGGCCAAGCGCCAGCCCGGCTCCTCGTTCAAGCCCTTCGTCTACCTCGCCGCGGTCGAGCGCGGCGCCACGCCCGACACGGTGCGCGAGGACGCGCCGATCAAGATCGGCTCCTGGCAGCCGGAGAACTACTCGCACCGCTACGAGGGCGCCGTCACCCTGCGCACCGCGCTCGCGCTCTCGCTCAACACCGTGGCGGTGCGCCTCGGCCAGGAGGTCGGCCCGAAGGCCGTGGTCCAGACCGCGCAGCGCCTCGGCATCACCTCGGCCCTCCAGGCGAACGGCTCGATCGCGCTCGGCACCTCCGAGGTGACGCCGCTGGAGATGGTCGGCGCCTACGGCGCCTTCGCCAATGGCGGCACCGGCGTGATCCCCTACGTCGTCGCCTCGGTGAAGGGTACCGACGGCAAGGTCCTCTACAAGCGCGGGGAGGGCGGCCTCGGCCGGGTCATCGACCCGAACGCTGCGGCCATGATGAACGCCATGATGCACGAGACCTTCGTGATCGGCACCGCCAAGAAGGGCGACATCGCAGGGTGGGACCTCGCCGGCAAGACCGGCACCAGCCAGGATTTCCGCGATGCCTGGTTCATCGGCTACTCGGGCAGCCTCGTCACCGGGGTCTGGCTCGGCAACGACGACGGCGAGCCGACCAAGAAGGCGTCCGGCGGCAACCTGCCGGTGGACATCTGGAAGACCTACATGACCACGGCGCTGAAGGGCCAGAACCCGGTTCCGCTGCCCGGCCTCAACCGCTGGCGCAAGGCGCCGGAGACCACCGCCTCCGTGGCGGCGGCGGGCGGCCCCGGCGAGATCCTCGGCCAGATCTTCGGCACGACGCCCCAGCCGGCCCCGCAGCCGCAGGCCCAGGCGCCGCGTCGCCGGCAGGCCGAGCCGCAGCAGGACCGCAACTTCTTCGAGAAGCTGTTCGGCATCGGCGAGTGATCCGGTCGGCGGCCGCATGAGGCCTCCAAGCGCCTTCGGCTCCGCGCGTCTGGTGACGCCGGAGGCTTGGCCGGAGAGGGAGACGCGGGACGCCGCGGAACCCTGAACTGATTTGCGCAAACACCGGCTCCCCGGCGTCCCGCGGATGAGAGAGGCAGGCTGCCCGGTCTCACCCGATTTGAGCGTCGCGGTTTCTTGGATACCCGCCTGCATCGACCCCGACCTCGGATGGCCTGGTATCGGGGTTGGTCCCGCGACGCGGTGCGTCCCCCATCCCAGCCTCGTCCTCGGCAGACGTAACGTGTCCTGCACCCGGCCTCGTATTGGGCCCGGCATCGGTTCCTCGACCTGCAGGCCGGACTGTCGGCGCTGTCCCGTGTTCGTCCGGGCTGGCGCCGAGAACGGCCCTGTGTCGCGCAGAGGCGCCCGGGGCACCGGCTGACCGGCCGGCGACGCGGGAACCGCCGCGCTGTCCTGGTCCTTGCCGGCGGTCATCCGGCTCGGGCTCCCTGCTCACGGCGCGGCGGGTTGCAGGACCCGTCGCGCTGCGGGACAGCGCGTGGGGAGCTGCGTACGTGTTTTGTTCTCGCATGTCAAGCTTATTGTCATAAGCTGGGCCCACTCTCCTCCCCCTTGCGGGGAGGAGCCGGAGGTGGGGGTGGTTCAGGATGGAGCGGGGCGGTGCCTTCTGGGCCACCCCCACCCCTGGCCCCTCCCCGCAAGGGGGAGGGGAAGGGGCCTCTTCCGGACAATGGGTTGGGAGCGGCCAGCGGCGATGCCGGATCAGGTGCGGGTCCCCTCTCCCATTCGGGAGAGGGGGCCTGTCGTGATTCCCGCCCGCGTCCGGAAGCCGGGCTCCTTATGAGGCTCGGCTCGTGCCTCGCGATGGGATCATCGCGTTCCGATCGATCGTCGGCATCGCAACGGGCGGGACTATCCGGCAGCACAGCCGTTTACGTTTGATTTACCTAAAATTTAGCAACATCTTTTAACGGGCCGTAAACGTGGTAATACTGTCCTCACACAGAAGTGAGGATGTGCTGATGAACGGCTTCACGGGTCAGATCGGATCCAAGCTTCGCTTCGAGCTCGACAGCTTCGGCCTGTTCGTCGTCGCCGGCGAGCGCGAGTTCTTCTGGCAGTTCGGGCTCGGGTTCCGGAACTTCGCCCTCTGCACGGTGCGCGACCGCGAGATGGTCGCGGTCGGCTGATCGCGAACGACAAACGGCGCAGGGTCCGAAGACCGCTGCGCCGCTCGATCAGGCCGCCGAGGGGGCGTTGACGACCTGACGCTTCCTCGCACCGAACGGCCCCGGGCATCTGTGTGCTACAGCACCGACAGCTCAGCTGGAGCGGCCCTGCAGCCGGCCCTCCGCGACATACGGGCGGCGGAATGGGGCAGGGGCCGAAGGCGATCCGCTCCCCTGGCGACGCCGCGACCGTATCGTCACCATCCGCCTTGCGTCCTCCGGAAGCCCGCGCCTACAGTTTGCCGGATAAAGCGTCGCCCCGGACCGGCGGCGGCGCGACGGGGCAGGCCCGAGACGCCGCTTCGCCGGGAGGATATCGCGTGAAGAGTGTTCGGCACGGTGCGATTCTCGCGCTGTCTTGCGGCCTCGGCCTGGTCTCGCCCGCCTGGGCCGACGACTGCGCCAATCGCGGCCAGCTCGACGATGCCTATTGCGACGCGAACAAGGATCTCGTCGCCGATGTGCCGGCGAAGACGCGCGACCCGAGCGTGATCGTGTTCGCCTACACCCCGGTCGAGGACCCGGCCGTCTACGAGAACGCCTTCAAGCCGTTCACCAGTTACCTGGCGAAATGCACGGGCAAGCGCGTCGTCTACTATCCCGTCCAGTCGAACTCGGCGGAGATCGAGGCGATGCGCTCGGGCCGGCTCACCGTGGCCGGCTTCTCGACCGGCCCGCTCGGCTTCGCCGTGAACATGGCCGGGGCGATCCCCTTCGCCGCCAAGGGCACCGAGAAGGGTGCCGAGGGCTACAACCTCATCGTCGTGGTGAAGGCGAGCAGCCCCTACAAGACGCTGGCCGACCTCAAGGGCAAGCGCGTCGCCCACACCGCCCCGTCCTCGAATTCCGGGAACCTCGCCCCGAAGGCGCTCTTCCCCGAGCAGGGCCTCAAGCCCGGCGAGGATTACGCGCTCGTCTATTCGGGCGGCCACGACAAGTCCGCGCTCGGCGTCGGCACCGGCGACTACGACGCCGCCCCGGTCGCCTCGGACGTGTTCTACCGGATGGTCGCCCGCGGCACCATCAAGGGCGACGATTACCGGGTGATCTACACCAGCGAGAAGTTTCCGAGCTCCGGCTTCGCCTATGCCCACGATCTCAAGCCGGAACTCGCCGAGACACTGAAGCAATGCTTCTACGACTTCCGCTTCCCGCCGGAGATGGTGAAGGACTTCGAGGGCGACGACCGGTTCGCGCCGATCACCTACCTCAAGGATTGGGCCGTGGTGCGCAAGGTCGCCGAGGATTCCGGCACCCCCTACAACAAGGCCGCCTATGCGCGCGAGGCCGCGCGCGAGGCCGAGGCGGCCCGCAAGAAGGCGGAAGGCGCGGGCAAGCCGTGACGGCTGGATCGGCCGTGCGCGACGCCGTCCACGGGCCCGAGGCGGGCCTCCGGACGGAGGATCCGCGCGCCCTGGTGATCCGTGGCCTCGTCAAGGAGTACCGGCCGGGCCAGCCCGTCCTCCGGGGCATCGACCTCGTGGTGCCGGGCACCGGGCTCACGGCCGTCATCGGGCCGTCGGGGACCGGCAAGAGCACGCTGATCCGCTGCATCAACCGGCTCGTCCAGCCGACCTCGGGCGAGATCCTGTTCCGCGGCGAGGATCTCGCCACGCTGTCCGGCCGCTCCCTGCGCCGGGCGCGCCGGCGGATCGGCATGGTGTTCCAGGAGTACAACCTCGTCGAGCGCCTCTCCGTGATGGAGAACCTGCTCTGCGGCCGCCTCGGCTACGTGCCGGCCTGGCGCGTCTGGCTGCGCCGCTTCCCCGAGGCGGACATCGCGCGGGCCTTCGACCTCCTCGACGCGGTCGGCCTGTCGGGCTTCGCCACGCGCCGCGCCGACGCGCTCTCCGGCGGCCAGCGCCAGCGGGTGGGGATCGCCCGGGCGATCATGCAGGAGCCCGAGATCGTGCTCGCCGACGAGCCGACCTCCTCGCTCGACCCCAAGTCGTCGGTGGAGATCATGGAGATCCTGTCCCGGCTCGCGGCCGAGCGCGGGGTGCCCGTGGTCGTCAACATCCACAACGTGGCCCTCGCCCAGCGCTTCGCCGCGCGCGTCGTGGGCATGTCCGGCGGCCGCGTGGTCTATGACGGCCCGCCCGACCGGCTGAGCGAGCGGGACCTGCGCGGCATCTATGGCGGCGAGAGCTGGCTCGAATGACCGCGCCTGCCGGACCGGCCTCACCGGGCGATCCCGGCCGCGTCGCCTTCCGCCCGAACTGGACGGCGCGCCTCGGCTGGGTCCTGCTCGCCCTGTACGTGATCTATGCCGCGGGACAGCTCGGCTTCGCCCCCGAGCGCTTCGCGAGCGGACTTTCCCACGGCCGCCAGTTCCTCACCCGGATGTTCCCGCCGAACTTCTCCCGCTGGGAGCTGATCCAGTCGGGGATCGTCGAGAGCCTGCAGATCGCCGTGATCGCGACGGTGATCGGCATCGCGCTCGCCCTGCCCATCGGGTTCCTGGCAGCCCGCAACCTGATGCCGCCCTGGGTGACGTGGCCGGCGCGCGCCCTGATCGCGCTGTGCCGCTCGTTCCACCCGATCATCGTGGCGATCCTGTTCGTGAAGGCGATCGGCTTCGGGGCGCTCGCGGGGGTGATGGCCCTGATCGTCGCCTCCATCGGCTTCATCGCCAAGCTCTTCGCCGAGGCGATCGAGGAGATCTCCCTGAAGCAGGTCGAGGCGGTGCGCGCGACCGGGGCGGGCTTCCTGTCCGTCCTGATCATGGGCGTGCAGCCGCAGGTGCTTCCGCGCTTCATCGGCTTCGCGACCTACCAGCTCGATTCCAATCTCCGGAACTCGACCATGGTCGGGATCGTCGGTGGCGGCGGCATCGGCGCGACGCTGTTCACCGCCTATCAGCGGTTCGACTTCGACGTGGTGCTGGCGATCCTGATCGTCATCGTCGGGCTGATCATGGTCGCCGAGATCGTGTCCGGCTGGGCGCGCAAGGTGTTCCAGTGAGCACCGCGCTCGCCGCCCCCGCGCCGCGCCGCTGGCAGCGCTTCTCGCCGTGGAAGCGGCTGGCGCGCCTCGCCTTCACGCTCTTCGCCGTGGCCGCCTTCGTGGCGAGCCTGCGCTCGATCGAGATCATCCCCGAATTCCTCTACGACGCCCCGGACCAGATGGCCGACCTGTTCGGCCGCATGTGGCCGATGGATGCCGGCTATGTCGGGCCGACCCTGCGCGCCCTGGTGGAGACCCTGCACATCGCGACCCTCGGCACCCTGATCGCGATCGCGATCGCGGTGCCGATCGGGCTGCTCGCCGCACGCAACGTGACCGCCAACCTCCCGCTGAACCTGTTCGCGAAATTCGTCTTCGTGACCTCGCGCTCCGTGAACTCGCTGGTCTGGGCGCTGCTGTTCGTGGCGGTGTTCGGCCCGGGGCCGCTCGCGGGCACGCTGGCGATCGCGCTGCGCTCCGTCGGCTTCACCGGCAAGCTCTTCGCCGAGGCGCTGGAGGAGGCCAATCCCGGCTCGATCGAGGCGCTGCAGGCGGCCGGCGCCGGGCGGCTCTCGACCCTGCTGCTCGGCTATTGGCCCCAGGTGAAGCCGGCCTTCTGGTCGATCGCGCTGTTCCGATGGGACATCAACATCCGTGAATCCGCCGTGCTCGGCCTGGTGGGGGCAGGGGGCATCGGCGTCGCGCTCGATACCGCCCTCAACCTGCTCTATTGGGACCAGGTGGCGGTGGTGCTGGCAGCCATCTTCGGCGTGGTCGTCCTGGCGGAGATCCTCGTCACCGCGCTCCGGTCGAGGATCCTGTGAGAGCAGGCACCCTGCCGGACGCTCCCCGGGCCGCACGGGGAGACGGGCAGGCGCTGTCGCGGTTGTGAACGGGGGGACGGGTCGCCGGCTGGCCATGATGCGGTCGCTGGTCCAGGCTCCGTCCCGAGGACGACAACCGGGAGACGCCCCTTGCTGAGACGCTGCTCGCGCGCCGCCGGGCTCGCCATCGGACTCGCCGCCGTCACGCTCGGCGGCCCCGCTCAGGCCCGGGTAACGCGGCTCGAACTCGCGTCCCCGCAGCCGTTCGGAACCTTCCGGGCCGGTGACTACCTGCGCTTCGATGGGCGCGTCGTCGGCGAATTGTCGCCCGACGACCACGGCATTCCCGACCTCGACAAGGCGCAGCGGAACGAGGCCGGCCGCGTGGCCTACAGCGCGCGCATCATCCTGATCGCGCCGGCCGATCCCGCTGCGGGCAACGGCACGCTCCTGGTCGACGTGCCGAACCGCGGCAGGGCCTATGCCAACGCGCTCTACAACTCACCGCGTGCCGTCCCGATGCTGTCCGGCGATGTCGGGGTCGGGACCGGCTTCCTGCAGGATCGCGGCTTCGCGGTCGCCGAGATCTACTGGGAGCTCGGCCGGGGCGCGGACCTGCCGTCCTTCGTCGATGGGGAGGGCCGCCGACGCTTCGTGGAAGGCGTCGGCTTCGCGATCGTCCGCGACGCGGCCGACTTCCTGGCGCATGCGGCGGCCGACGGCGCCGGCACGCGGAACCCCCTGGCCGGCACGATCAGCCGCACGCTCGGCACGGGCAAGTCCCAGGACGGCCGCTTCCTCAAGACCTTCCTGCTCGACGGCTTCAACATGGCGGAGGGGCGGCGGGTCTTCGACGGGATGCACGTCTTCGTCTCGGGCGCCGGGCTCCTGCCGATCATGCAATCGGGCACCGGGCCCGGCTCGAGCGCCGACGGGACGCCCAACTTCGCCGATCCGGACTTTCCCGGCGTCCATGACGGCCCGCTGACGATCGGCGAGATCGTCGCCAAGGTCGAGGCGCGCGGCGAGATCCCGCCCCGGATGATGCTGCTCAACTCCACCGTCGATTACGCCTCGCTGCGGGCCTCCCTCGGGCGGACCGGCGCGCACGGCACCGCCGACCTGCCGCTCCCGGCGAACGTGCGGATGTACGACGTCGCCGGCTCCTCGCATGTGAACGTCCTGAAGGCCGATGCCTGCCGCCTGCCGCCGGGCCGGCTCGACTGGGCCCCCGTGGCGCGCGCCACGCTCGTCCGGCTGGATCAGTGGGTCGCCCGCAACGCGGCCCCGCCCGAGACCCGCCTGATGCCGGTCGAGCCGGCGACGGGCGATCCGGCCGTGCTCCAGGCGCCCCGCAACCTGCCGGACGCCGTCGTGCAGGTGCCCAAGCGCGACCCCGACGGCAACCCGATCGGCGGCGTGCGCCTGCCAGACATCGCCGTGCCGCTCGGGATCCATGGCGGCCAGAACGCGCCGCTCACGAGCTTCACCTGCTCGCTGGTCGGCACCTACCGGCCCTTCGCGCGCGTGCAGGCCGATGGCGGCGACGGGCGTCCTTCCCTGGCCGAGCGCTATCGGGACCGGTCCGATTACGTGAACCGCGTCCACGAGGCGGCACGCGCCGCCGAGCAACAGGGCTTCCTGCTGGCCGAGGATGTGGCGGTGATCCTGAACGCCGCGGCGGAAGTGCCGATCCCCGAGCCCAAGGCCGAGGCGGCACCGCCGCGCTAGAGCATCTTCTGCGGAAGTGGTTGCCGGTTCCGCGAAAGAAAATGCGGCACAATCAATGCTCTAGGCCGCGCACCTTCGACACGATGGCCAGCCGATCCCGCTAAGGTCCGAGCGCAGGCTTGGTGCCGAGCGGGCGACAGCGTGCGCGTGGGAGGAGCCGGGCGCGGTCGATCCCATCGTGACATACCTTGCCTGCTCGCTTGACATATCAGAAATATATTGCTTCCAATCCAGGGCGAGCCTCGACACGGCGGGAGCGCCGGAGGGGGTGTCATGAACGATGCCGCCTTGCCCAACGTCGTGCTCGAGGGAGGTTCAAGCCATGGCAAATCCCGGCACGGCGCCGCGCGCATCAGGCGCGGGCGGGTCCGCCTCGACGCGCTGGATCCAACTGGTCGCCGCGATCGCGGCGATGGTCGCGATCGCCAACCTGCAATACGCCTGGACGCTCTATGTCCCTGAGATCGAGCGGGTGCACGGCTGGAGCCGCGCCTCGATCCAGACCGCCTTCACCATCTTCGTCGTCTTCCAGACCTGGCTGACGCCGGTGGGCGGCTCGCTGCTCGATCGCTACGGGCCGCGCGCGCTCATGATCGTCGGCGGGATCTGCGCGGGTTTGTCCTGGCTGCTCGATGCCTACGCGTCGTCGCTGACGGCGTTCTACGTCGCCGCCATCATCGGCGGCATCGGCGCCGGCACCGTCTACCTGACGGCGGCGAACGTCGCCGTCGTATGGTTCGCGGACAGGCGCGGGCTCGCGGCCGGCCTCGTCGGCGCAGGCTTCGGCGGCGGCTCGGCACTGACGATCATCCCGATCGCCAACCTCATCAAGGAGAGCGGCTATCAGGCCGCCTTCTTCTGGTTCGCCTTCATCATCAGCGCGGTCATCATCGGCGCGGGCCTGGTGATCCGCGCGCCGCGGGCCGGGGAGGCGCCGGAGGTCACGCGGCCGACCCAGACGCGGCGGAACTATACCCTCGGCGAGGCCGTGCGCATGCCGGTCTTCTACGTGATGTTCCTGATCGTCACCTGCGTCATCACCGGCGGCCTGATGGCGGTGGCGCAGCTCGGGCTGATCGCGAAGGATCTCGGCGTCAAGGAAATGCCCGTCAACGCGTATTTCTTCACGATGGCGGCCCTTCCCTTCGCCCTGATGATGGACCGGATCGTCAACGGCTTCTCGCGGCCGTTCTTCGGCTGGATCTCGGACCATATCGGCCGGGAGAACACGATGTTCGTCGCCTTCGGGCTCGAAGGCCTCGGCATCCTGGCGCTGAGCGAGCTCGGGTCGAATCCGTGGGCCTTCCTGCTCACCTCGAGCGTCGTGTTCTTCGCCTGGGGCGAGATCTACAGCCTGTTCAGCGCCGTGACGGCCGACACCTTCGGCACCAAGCATTACGGCAAGATCTACGGCCTGCTCTATTGCAGCAAGGGCGTCGGCGCCCTGCTGGTCCCGCTGAGCAACGTCATGATGGAGGCGAGCGGATCCTGGACCGGCGTGCTGTATCTCACCGCGGGCATGAACTTCGTCGCGGCGATCGCGGCGCTCCTCCTGCTGAAGCCGATGCTCCGCAAGCACCACGCGCTGTCCAGCGAGGCGCCCCCGATCCCGACGCTCGTCTCGCGGAGCGCGCACGCCTGACGGGGGATCTCTGCGCCGGGCCTCTCGGGGCCCGGCGTCGCTCGGAGCCGGCACGAGCGGCTCATACGGTTTCCAGTTCATCGGATCGGCCAATGCGGATCCCCTCGCCCCGCTTGCGGGGAGAGGGCTCAGCCGAGCTCGTCGTCGGCTGAGCGAGGCGGCAGCCGGGGGTGAGGGGGCTTGAACGGAGGAGTCTCGTCCGGAATCGCCCCCTCACCGCCGCTGCGGCTTCACCTCCGCTTCCCACAGGGACGACAAGATCCCTGTGGGCCTCTCCCCGCATCGATCCCGGGCCTGCCCGGGATCGACACTGGAAGACCGAAATCGGGTAGACCCGACTTCGGGCGGGAAGAGGGGGGCCGCGCTCCCAGCCGAAGCGACCAATCGGAAATGGCATCAGACGTGACGCGAGGCCCAGGTCGCGGCGCCGGCGGCCGTGCGGAAATCCTCGAAGGCGCGGACCGGGATGCCCGGATGGCTCTCCTCGATCATCCGCGTCAGGGCGCGGCCGGGGCCGATCTCCAGCACCGCCGTCGCGCCGTACTCGAACACGCTCTCGACGCAGCGCGCCCAGTCGATCCGCTCGTGGACCTGCCGTGCGAGATGGAGCGCCGCGTCGGCCGGCGTCTGCAGCGCGCGCCCGTCGAGGCCCGAGAGCGTGGGCGCATCGGGGCGGCGCCATCCCGAGGCGGCGAGCGCGGCGTGCAGATCCGGCGCCGCCGGTGCCATCAACGGCGTGTGCGAGGCGACGCGCACCGGCAGGCGCCGCAGGTGGCGGGCGCGGGCGACCGCCTCCGCCTCGTAGAGGTCCAGCGCCGCGAGCCGCCCGCCCACCACCACGTGATCGGGCGCGTTGACGATGGCGACGAACGCGCCGGCCTGCCGGGCCATGGCCTCGGCCTCGCGCAGGGGCAGGCCGATCGTGGCGACCATGCCCTGCGGCACATCGTGCGCGCAGGCATCCATGAACGCCGCGCGCCGCGCCATCAGATCGAGGATCGCCGCCGCATCGAGAGCTCCTGCACAGCCATGCGCCGCGAACTCGCCCGCGCTGTAGCCGGCATGGACGGCGGCGCCGATGCCGTGGGCGGCCAGGGCCGCATGCGCCGCGAGGGCGTGTCCGACGACCAGCGGTTGCGCGAGACGGTTGGCCGCGAGCGCCTCGGGCGCCGCATCGAGCGCGGGCGCGAACGGGTCGAGGCCGGTGAGATCTCCGACGCGCGCGAGGATGGGCCGCGCCGCTTCCTCGCCCGCGAGCGTGCGGAACATCTCGGCATGCTGCGCGCCCTGGCCGGAACAGAGGATCGCGAGGGTCACGGGCCGGGATGCGCCTCCTCGACGCGCGCGAGGAAGGCGGTGAGGGCGAGGAGGTCGGCCGCGCCGCCCGGGCTCATGCGCTCTGCGACGAAGGCGCGATGGATTGCGACCGCTAGCGCGCGGCCGCCGCGCGCCAGGATGCCGCCCGAGGCGAGGAAGTTGAGGGCGCGGCGTTGCGCGCGCCCGAGCGCGGCCGGGCCGCCGCGGTAGAGCAGGTTGTTGTCCTCCAGCACCGAGAGGATCGCGAACAGGGCCTGGACCAGGGCGTCGTTGCGGGACGCACCGGCGCGGCGCGCCATGCGGAAGGCCGGTAGGGCGTGCCCGATCACGGTCGGGAAGCCCGCGGCGGCCTCCTCGCGGGCGCCGGGCGCCCCGTAGCGCGCCCGCACCGCGGCCCCGTGCGTCCGCTGCTCCGCGAGCCGGCCCGCGGCGAGGATGTCGGCCCCCCAGCGGTCGGCGACAGTCCGGCAGATCGCGGCGGCGCCGCGCTCCGGTGCCGAGCCCCCCGCGGCGGCGGCGGCGAGGCCCAGGGAGAACACGGCCCCGCGATGGGTATTGACGCCCCCCGTCGCCGCCAGCATCCGCGCCTCCGCCGCACGGCCGAGGGCGTTCAGGGCCGGGAAGGCAGCGCCCTCCGCTCCGGCCTCCGCCATCGCGCCGAAATAGCCGGCGAGCGCGGCGATGCTGGCCCGGAAGGTCGCGGCGTCCATGTCCGCGTGGCTGCCGGAATCGACCGGGCTGACGAGCCCGGGCTTCGGGTAGCAGGCCAGCTCGTCGGCCAGGGCGGCGGCAGCGAGCGCGTCGATGCGGGACGCGGCCGAGGCGCCGGGCCGGAGCAGGGCCAGCATGTCAGGCGCCCGCGCGGACGCGCGCCGCGACCGCGGCGGCGGCGCTGCGCCCGCCCCGTGCTGCGCCGAGCGCCCGGCGCGTGTCGTCGCCCGTGAGGGGCCGCGCGAGCGCCTCCCGGAAATGCGCCTTGAGGTCGCCGTCCCAGACGCCTTCGAGGCCGCCGACCCGGATGAAGTTCTCGACGCCCGGCCCGAGCACCGGGTTGGCGGCGGCGAGCTCGTTCAGGCGCTCGACGGGGATCTTGGTCACCCGCGCCATGGCGGCCGGCGCCATCACGCGGACCTCGGCGCCGGGCAGCGCGAAGCAGAGATCGGTGGCGAGCCCCGTCGCCATGAAGCCGCCCGACACGGCGAGATCGTGCACCAGCCCGATCACGCGGTGGCCGCGTCGGCGGGCCGTGTCGAGGCAGCGGGTCAGGTGGGCGATGCAGCCGTTATTGCCCATCAGCTCGTCGCGGCGGCTGAGCCGGTGGCCCGCATTGTCGACGATGACGAGGATCGGCCGCCCCGGCTCGTCGTGCATCGCGTCGAGCGTCGCGCGGGCGAGGCGGAGCGCGACGTCCGCGCCGATCGTGGTGCGGTCCGCGGTGCCGATCACGGTGACGGCGCGGCCCTCGAAGCGGGCGATGCCGGCGATGACCGGGCCGTCCCGCACGATGCCGTGGCCGGCACCGAACAAGGCGGCGAGCACGCCGTCGATCGCACCTTTGGTCTCGCTCTTCGCGTTCATCGGCTTCTCTCCGACACGGCGCCGAGCAGCGCGTTGAAGCGGGCCGCGTCGAGCGCGGGAACGTCGGCGGGGTCGTTCACGCCGAGGCGCGCCCAGACCTCCATGCCGTCGGCGCAGTCCCAGAAGCGTTCGAGCCGGCGCGCGAGCATGGCATGCTCCGCCTCCAGCGCGTCCAGGTCGAGGGGGCGCGGGCGGCCGACGAAGCCGAGGATCGCCGCGCGGAACGCCGCCATGTCGTCGGCGACCAGCGCGTCGATCTCGCCGATCAGCCGCCGGTGCTTCGCGCCCATCGTGCGCCAGACCAGCGCGCGGTCCTGCGCATCGAACTCCTCGATGCCCTCCACCGTCTCGATGACCTCGGGCCCCGAGATCGACAGGCGCCCCTCCTCGCTGGCGACGATCCAGTCGCAGGAGCGGGCGACGATCGACATGCCGCCGTAGCAGCCGTTCTTGCCGCCGATGGCGACGATGACGGGCACGCCGGCATGCCGGGCGCCGAGCGCGGCCCGCTGGATCTCGCCCATCGCCACGAGCCCGGCATTGGCCTCGTGCAGCCGCACGCCGCCGGTATCGAGGAGCAGGATCACGGCCGCGGGCCGCGTGTCGGCCGCACGCTCCAGGAGGCCGGTGATCTTCGCGCCGTGAACCTCGCCGACGGCGCCGCCCATGAAGCCGCCCTCCTGCGCGGCGATCAGGACCCGCCTTCCGTCGATCGTGCCTTCGCCCACCACCACGCCGTCGTCGAAGGCGACCGGCATGCCGAGGCTCGGGAGATGGGGCGAGACGACCTGCTCCCGCGGCGGGCAGAACTCGACGAAGGAGGTCCTGTCGAGGAGGCCGAGGACGCGTTTGCGCGCGGTCGCCTCGTAGAAGCTCTGCCGGGCGATCCTCACGGGCCCTCCTCCTTGATCTCGGCGGCGGCCTGGTCGAGCCGCAGGCTCACCACAGCCGGCGTCGCGCCGCCGTCGTTGATCGAGATGCGCACGTCGCCCATCCCGTGCCGGGAGAAGAAGTCCGCGAGGACCTGCCGCCAGGTCGCGCCGTAGCCGCGCACGGAGGTGTCGACCACGGCGGCGCAACGGCCGCCGAGATCGATCGCCTCGATGAGGACTTCGAGGTTGCCGGAGCCGACCACGCCGGCGAGCGCCGTGGCGCCGGCCGGCCGCGGCCCGGCGCCGTCGAACTCGTATTCCAGGTGCTCCATGACGCTCACCAGTTCCGGAACCGGGAGGGCGGCTCGTAGAGCCCGCCCGACCACGCGACGAGGTCCTTGATCGATCGGGCCGCGAGCAGGTCGCGCGTCGCGAGCCGCTTGTCGACGCCGAGATCCTCGGCGTACTGCACCGCGCCCTTCTCCCGCAGCCGCGCCACCATCGCGCGGTCGCGCTTGAGCCCCACCGGCGTGTAGCCGGCGACGCCGCGGATCGCCTGGGCCCGCTCCTCCAGCGTGTCGCAGAGCAGGAGATTGGCGATGCCCTCCTCGGTGACGATGTGCGTGAGGTCGTCGCCGTAGACCATCACCGGCGGCAGCGGCATGCCGAAGGTCTTCTGCAGCGCCCAGGCGTCGAGCGTCTCCACGAAGGTCGGCGCCATGCCGTCGCCGAAGCTCTCGACCATCTGCACGACGAGCTTGCGGCCCCGGGGCATCGCGCCGTCGCGCCGCTGCTCCCGGCCGGCCTTCAGCCAGGCCTCGCTGCCATGGCGCCGCCCGCGCGACTCGGAGCCGAAATTCGGCGCGCCGCCGAAGCCGGTGATGCGCGAGAGCGTCGCCGTCGAGGAATTGCCTTCGAGGTCGATCTGCAGGGTCGAGCCGATGAACAGGTCGGCGTAGTGGCCGGCAAGCTGGCAGAAGATGCGGTTCGACCGCATCGTGCCGTCGCGCCCGATGAAGAACACGTCGGAGCGCGCCGCCGTATAGGCCTCCATGCCGAGCTCGGAGCCGGCGCAGTGGATGCTCTCGACGAAGCCGGACTCGATCGCCGGGATCAGCGTCGGGCAGGGGTTCACCGACATGTACTGGCAGATCTTGCCCTTGAGCCCGAGATCCTCGGCATAGGTCGGCAGGATGAGCTCGATCGCCGCGGTGTCGAAGCCGATGCCGTGGTTCAGCCGCGTGACGCCGTATTTCTCGTAGATGCCGCGGACGACCATCATGGCCATCAGGATCTGCACCTCGGTGATGACGGCCGGATCGCGGGTGAAGATCGGCTCGATGTAGTGGGGCTTGGGCGCCTCGACGACGAAGCTCACCCAGTCGCCCGGCACGTCCACGCGCGGGACCTTGTCGACCAGCCGGTTGACCTGGGCGATGAGCACCCCCGACTTGAAGGCCGTCGCCTCGACGATCGCCGGCGTGTCCTCGGTATTGGGCCCCGTATAGAGGTTGCCGTCCGCGTCGGCGGCGTCCGCGGCCACGAAGCTCACATGCGGGGTGAGGTCGCAGAAGTAGCGGCTGTAGAGTTCGAGATAGGTGTGGATCGCCCCGACCTCGATCCGCCCCTCGCCGACGAGGCGCGCCATCCGCACGCCCTGCGGGCCGGCGTAGCAGAAGTCCAGGCGCCGGGCGATGCCGCGCTCGAACACGTCGAGATGCGGGGGCAGGGCGATGTTCGACTGCACGACGTGCAGGTCGTGCACGGCCTCGGGCGACACCTTGGCCAGGGACTGGGCCAGAAAATCCGCGTGCTTCTGGTTGTTGCCCTCGATGCAGATCCGGTCGCCGGGCTCGACCACCGCCTCGAGGAAACGGACGATGTCGTCCCGGCGGACGATCTTGCCGTCGGCGCAGGCCGAGCCGCGCCGCAGCCGCTCGCGGTAGCCGCGTTCGAGCGCGTTCCAGACCCGCGCATCGCCTGGGGTCGTATCGAGCATGGCTCGGCATCCTGCTTCAATGCGGTCGCGGACGGGCCTCTCCTCCCTGCGAGGGGGAGGGGACAAGGGCGTGGTCCCGCCACCGACCCGATCAACCGGACGGGGGCTCAGACCTGCTTGCGGCGCTCGACGAGGGTGAGGAACTTCTCGTACTCCGCCGGGTCCACGCGATAGGAGTGGTCGTCGTCGGGGAAGGTCACCGCCTTGACGTCCTCGACATAGCGCCGGATGCCGGAGACCGCGACTTCGGTGAGGTTCGCGTAGCGCTTGGTGAATTTCGGCTTGAAGTCCGTGAACACGCCGAGCAGGTCGTAGGCGAGCAGGATCTGCCCGTCGCAGCCGGCGCCCGCGCCGATTCCGATGGTCGGGATGGTGAGCTGCTGCGAGATCAGCGTCGCGATCGGCGCCGGAACGGCCTCGAATTCCAGCATGAAGCAGCCCGCATCCTCGATGGCGAGCGCATCCTCGAGGATCTTCATCGCGGCCTCGGCGGTGCGTCCCTGGATCTTGAAGCCGCCGAAATTCGCGATGGTGTGCGGCGTCAGGCCGATATGCGAGGCGGTGGGGATGCCCGCATCGACGAGGGCCTTCAGGATCTGCGCCTGGCTCCGTCCACCCTGCGGCTTCACCGCGTCGCACAGCGCCTCCTGCATGAAGCGCGTGGCGTTCATGAGCGCCCGGTCGACGGTGTTGTAGCTCTGGTAGGGCATGCAGCCGAGCACGAAGGTGTTCGGCGCGCCGCGCCGCACGGCCTGGGCGTGCAGGATCATCATGTCCATGGTCGCCGGAACGGTGCTGGCATGGCCGTGCGCGACCATCGCCAGGCTATCGCCGACGACGGCGACGTCGACGCCCGCCATCTCGGCCCAGCGGGCGGAGGTGTAGTCCGGGACGGACATGTAGACGAACTTCTCGCCCGTCCGCTTCGCCGCGCGGATGTCGAGGATGGTGCGCTTCTCGATCCTGCGCTCGGACCCGCCCGTGCCGGTTCCCGCTTCGGTGCCCATCGTGGCGCCTCCCCGTCTTCGTTGCTCTCGGCTTCTCTTGGTTGTTCTTGTCTTGTTTGTTCTTGGCGTCCGGTCCGGGACGAGCCGCAGGTACGTTCGAATTACGCGAAGCGCTGGAGGACGCGGTCGATGTCGGCCGAGGTCATCTCCCACTCGTTCTGGAAGTTGGCCACGACGCTGCGCATGAAGGACGGCTCCAGCCGCTCCGCCCGGGCGGGGTCGCCGAGATGGTCGACGAGCATCGCGTAGGCGAGCTGCGAGGGCTCGGGGCCCTCGTAGCTCCACTCGAAGCCGTTGCGGCTGTAGCACCTGCTCTCGGTGTGCTCGTCGAGGGGCTGCCCGTCGACCGTGACGAGGATGCCGTCGATGGTGCGGTCGCCCGAATAGACCTTGGTCACGAGCGGACCTCCCGGAGCTGGTGGCGCGGCGTGCGGCCCTCGGAGCGGGTGCGCATCACCTCGGGGAAGATCCAGAGGCTGACCACCATGAAGGGGCCGAGGAAGGCCACCGCCCATTGCGGGCCGGTCTGGCCGAGATGGCGCATGTAGAACCAGCCCGCGAGCGCGGCGAGGGCTACGGCCACCGACAGGCCGAACTTGATCGGAAACGGCATCGGGTCCCTCCCGGAATTCGCGTGATGTCAGAAGACGGTGCCGACATGCTGGAGCAGGCCGAGCGATGCGCCGATGCCGGCGAACACGATGGCGAGGCCGGCGATGCCGTCCCGCCAGCGCTGGGGCCAGACGTTGAACAGGCCGGGCGCGAACAGCAGGGCGAGGCCGCCGACGATGACGAGGCTCGTCCAGCGCAGGTTCGCCACGCCGTAGGCGAGGCTGCCGCCGACCAGGGCGAGGAGGAGCAGGACGTTGGCCGCGATGAGGACGAGGCCGAGCGGGCGGCTCCTCAGGTCGGGGCGCGTCTCGAGCGGGAACACGCCCGTCAGCACGTAGAAGCCGGTGCTCGCCACCCCGGCGAAGAGCGCGAACCAGAGCAGGGCCGCGACGTTCGGTTCGATCATGGTCATGTCCGCCTCCCGGTCGTTCCCGAGCCGTTCCCGATCGCGGCGCGATCGGGAACGGCTTCAGGTCATTGTCTTGACGCGCTCTCCTTCGCCGAACCGGCATCCACTTCGGCTGGAGGGCGCTCGCGGCGGCGCCGAGCCGGCGCCGCGGGGTCTCGTCGTCCGGCTTGCGCTCACTCGGCCGGCTGCATCGCGCCGGCCTCGGGCGCGCCCGGCGTGCGCGCGGTCTTGCGCATGTCGGTCTTCACGTGGCGGGTGTCGTAGCCGTTGAAGAGCGTGCCCAGCAGGCCGCGGTTCAGGTCCGAGGTGCCGAACAGCCAGTCCATGATCGGGAAGGTGAGGTTCATGTTGCGCTCCATCATGATCGACTGGTCGTGATGGGCCGTGTGGTGGCGCCGGTTCGTGTTGATGAACGGCATGTGGCGCACGAACCAGTTGTCGTCGACATGGCAGCAGAAGTGCATGAACTCGTAGATCAGGTAGATGCTCGTCGTGGTGGTGATGAACAGCCAGCCGATATTCGCCGTGAACACGTTGCCGAGCACGATGGCGCCGGGGATCGACATCAGCGTGAAGGCGGCGAGCGCGTAGGGCGGGAAGAACGTGACCCGGTAGTCCTTGTGGTCGGCGAAGCGCATCTCGTGGTCGGTGAAGAACTGATGATGCTGCAGCGTGTGGCGGTTGTAGACCGCGCGGGCGATCGGGTTCTTCGACGGGCGGTGCATGACGTAGCGGTGCAGCCACCATTCGAAGAAGTTGCAGAACAGGAACACGACCGGAACCGTCGCGAGTTCAATCAAGCTCGGCGCCTTGATGTTCGAGATGTAGATATACAGCGCCGTCAGGCCGATCGTGTAGATGATCGCGATGTGCAGAAAGCCGTTGTACCAGCCGGCAACGCGCTGGCGGTAGTTCGCCCGGTAGGCGCGCTGCCGCTCGCTCATGGTGGTGGCCGCGAGTTCCATGGCGTTTCCTCCCGTCTTGGATCGCGCTAGAGAATATCACTGATATATCAGAATGCAACAAGAAAGCGGCGCGGCTTGCCGGGTCCGGGTGCGTTCCGCCGGGATGGATGCCGGTCCGGCGAAGGAGAGCGCGCCCGGGGTGAGGGCTTGGAGCCGTTCCCGTCGCGGCGCGATCGGGAACGGCTCCGGCGCGCCCGGGGAGGGGGCTCAGTGGGAGATCGCCTCGAGCGACTGCCCCTTCGTCTCGATGCCCAGCAGGGCCACGCTCAGGGCCGCGACCACGAAGGAGCCGGCGCCCAGCGCGAAGACGCCGCCATGCCCGAGCGACGGCAGGATGATGCCGATGAGGTAGGGCCCGATCAGCGAGCCGACGCGCCCGACCGCCGAGGCGCAGCCCGCCCCGGTCGCACGCGCCCGGGTGGGGTAGAGCTCGGGCGTGTAGGCGTAGAGCACCGACCACATCCCGAACAGGAAGAACTGCATCACCAGGCCGAAGGCGATGAGCCAGCCGAAGCTCGGCGAGTGCCCGTAGAGATAGGCCGCGACCGCGCTGCCGAGCAGCATCAGCACGGCGGTGGGCTTGCGGCCCCAGCGCTCGACGAGGATCGCCGAGGTGATGAAGCCGGGCACGCCCGCGAGCGAGATCAGGATGGTGTAGACCACGGACTTGGTCACGCTGTGCCCCGCCTCCTGCAGGAGCGCCCCGAGCCAGGTGGTGAGGCCGTAGAAGCCGAGCAGCGCGAAGAACCAAGTCAGCCAGATCATCACGGTCCGGCTGGCATAGCCCGGGCTCCACAGCTCCAGGAACGAGAAGCGATGCTCGCCCCGGGGCTGCTCCGGCAGGGGCTGCGGCTCGGGCAGCGCGCGGCCGCCGAGATGCTCGCCCACCTTCGCCTCGATTCCGGCCATCACCCGGTCCGCCTCCTCGTAGCGGCCGCGATCGGCCAGCCAGCGCGGCGATTCGGGCACGAAGAAGCGGATCACGAACAGGAACAGGGCCGGCACCGCCTGCGCCAGGAAGACGGCGCGCCAGTCGAAGGTGCTCAGGAGCACGTAGCTCAGGCAGCCGGCCGCGATGAAGCCCAGGGGCCAGAAGCCCTCCATGATCGCGAGGTAGCGCCCGCGATTGGCGGTCGGCAGGAACTCGGAAACGATGGCGAGCGCCACCGGGAATTCCATGCCCATGCCGAAGCCGAGGAGCAGGCGCGCGTAGCCGAGCGCGGTCGCATCCGGCGCGAAGGCGCACCAGACGCTGCCCAGGCCCCAGAAGATCATGCTGACCTGGAAGACGACCTTCCGGCCGAACCGGTCGGCGAGCATGCCGGAGATGCCGGCGCCCAGGAACATGCCGAGGAAGCTCATGCTGGAGAGCAGGCCGGCCTGGGCGGTGGAGAGGCCGAACTCGGTCTTGATCGAGCCGAGCAGGAAGGTGAGCGAGCCGAGATCGATCGAATCGAAGAACCACGCCGTCGCGATGATGAGGAAGATGGTGCGCTGGAAGCGCGTCATCGGCAGGCGCTCCAGCCGTGCCGCCACCATCGCGCGCGAGGCCCGGGCCGTCGCCGTCTCGGCGGCCCGCTCCGGCACGAGGGTGCCGGCTCCTATTGCGATCGGCCCTGCCATCGTTCGCCTCCCTGGCTGCATTATATCTGCGTGGAAAACATGAGGGATACGCATGAGATGCGCAAGATATATCAGCGTCAGGCCGGTGGACTGTCCTTGCGCGTCCTGTGCCGCGGCGCGCGCCGTGATATCCAGATCCCGATCAGCCCAGTGGGGGGACGATGAACTTCGTGACCGGAAAGACCTCGCCCGTCCGCGCGGGGGCACGGGGCCGCAGCCGGGCCGGCACCACCGCCGCCGGAGCGCCGGATCCGGCGGCCGAGCAGGACGACCTGCCCGACCTGACCCTCACGGAGAAGGCCTACCAGCAGCTGGAGGAGCTGATCACCACGCTCGCCCTGCCGCCCGGCATGGTGCTCAGCGAGCAGAACCTCGTCCAGCGCCTCGGCATCGGGCGCACCCCGATCCGGGAGGCGCTGCAGCGCCTGGCCCGGGACGGCCTCGTCGTGGTGATGCCGCGCCGCGGCATCCTCGTCTCGGAGATCAACATCCGGACCCAGCTGCGCCTCCTGGAGACGCGGCGCGTCCTGGAGCGCCTGATCGCGCGGCTCGCCGCCGAGCGCGCGACGCAGGAGGAGCGCGAGGTCTTCGCCGCCCTCGCCCAGGGCATGAGCGAGGCGGCCGGCGCCGCGGACGACCTCGCCTTCATGCGCCTCGACCGCCAGTTCAACGAGCTCGTGGCGGCCGCCTCGCGCAACGAGTTCGCGGTGCGCTCGCTCGCCAACATGGCCGGGCTGTCGCGGCGGTTCTGGTACCAGCACTACAAGGAGGCGGCGGACCTGCCGCTGAGCGCGACCCTGCACGCCGATGTCTGCCAGGCCATCGCCAGGCGCGACGGCGAGGCCGCGGAAGCGGCATCCGACCGGCTAATCGACTACATCGAGAGCTTCGCCCGCAAGACGCTCGACACCTAGAGCCGTTCCCGATCGCGTTGCAATCAGGAACGGCTCTAAGTTCTTGTTGTGACGCGCTCTCTTGCGCCGAACCGGTGTCCGCTTCGGCTTAAGAGCGCTCTAGGTTTACAAGTCTTCCGCACCGGAAAACGAGCGGTCCGCGACAGCCTATCGCGCGCCGCTCGAAGCCCGCTCCGCCGGAGCAGGCGCGGCCACGCCTTCCGCGGATTCGTCCGCGCCGCTGCCCCGCCGGAAGGCCGAGGCGATCAGGACGTAGAAGAGCGGGGTGACGAAGACCGCCAGCACGGTCGCCGTGATCATGCCGCCGAGGACGCCGGTGCCGATGGCGCGCTGGCTGTTCATGCTGGCGCCCGTGGCGATCGCGAGCGGGACCACGCCGAGGATGAAGGCGAAGGAGGTCATCACGATCGGCCGGAAACGCAGCTCGCAGGCCTCCAGAGCCGCCTCGCGCACGGACCGGCCCTGCGCCACGAGGTCCTTGGCCACCTCGATGATGAGGATGGCGTTCTTCGCCGTCAGGCCGATCACCGTGATCAGGCCGACCTTGAAGTAGACGTCGTTCGGCATGTCCCGCGCGAGCATGGCGAAGACCGCCCCGACGATGCCGGTCGGCACCACCAGCAGCACGGCGAGCGGGATCGACCAGCTCTCGTAGAGCGCCGCGAGGCAGAGGAAGACGCAGAACAGGGCCAGCGCGAGCAGGTAGATGGCCTGGCTCCCCGAGAGCTTCTCCTGCAGCGATTGCCCGGTCCAGGCGAAGTCGAAGCCCGGCGGCAGCTGACCCGCGAGCCGCTCCATCTCGGCCATGGCGTCGCCGCTGGCATAGCCCGGCGCGGCCATCCCCGAGATCTTGATGCTCGGATAGCCGTTGAAGCCCACGACCTGCGACGGGCCCATCGTCCACTGCACCCGGGCGAAGGACTGGAGCGGCACCATCTGGCCGCCCGCGTTGCGGACGTGGAGGTCGAGCAGGTCCTCGGCCTTCATGCGCCGGCCGGCCTCGGCCTGCACGATCACGCGCTGCATGCGGGACTGGTTCGGGAAGTCGTTGACATAGGCCGAGCCGAGGCTCGTCGAGAGCGCTTCGTTGATGTCGGAGAAGGTGACGCCCAGCGCGTTCGCCTTCTGCCGGTCGAGGGTGAGCTCGATCTGTGGCGCCGTCGGCAGGCCCTCGACATAGACGCCCGCGAGGACCGGGCTCTGGCTCGCCGCCTTGAGGAGCTGGTCGCGCGCGGCGGCCAGGGCCGCGTAGCCCTGCTGCCCCTTGTCCTGCAGGCGGAAGGCGAAGCCGCTCGAATTGCCCAGCGCCTCGATGGCCGGCGGCGACAGCGCCATGGCGATGGCGTCGGGCAGGCCGCCGAGGGCGGCGTTGGCGCGGGCGCTGACCGCCTCGGCGCCGTCGCTTGGGCCCCGCTCCTTCCAGTCCTTCAGGGTGACGAAGGAGAGCGCCGCGTTCTGGCCCTGGCCCGAGAAGCCGTAGCCGAGCAGCATGGTCCGGCTGGCGACCGCCGGCTCGGCCCCGAAATGCTCCTCGATCCGCTGCGCCACGCCGAGCGTGCGCCCGGTCGAGGATTCCGGCGGCGTCTGCGCATCGACGATGACGTAGCCCTGGTCCTCGACAGGCAGGAAGCTCGACGGCATGCGCACGTAGCCCCAGCCGAGCGCGCCCAGCAGCAGCGCGTAGACGAGGAGGGCGCGCACGGGACGGCACAGGATTCCGGCGACCCCGGACCGGTAGGCCTGCGTGCCCGTCTGGAAGCGGCGGTTGAACCAGCCGAAGAACCCGCCCTTGGCGTGGCCGTGGCCCTTCGCGACGGGCTTGAGCAGCGTCGCGCAGAGCGCGGGCGTGAGCGACAGCGCCAGGAAGGCCGAGAAGGCGATGGAGGTCGCCATGCTGACCGCGAACTGACGGTAGATCACGCCGACCGAGCCGGGGAAGAACGCCATCGGCACGAACACCGCGACGAGGACCGAGGTGATGCCGATGATGGCGCCCGTGATCTGGCCCATGGCCTTGCGGGTCGCCTCGCGCGGGGACAGGCCCTCCTCGCCCATGATGCGCTCGACGTTCTCGACCACGACGATGGCGTCGTCGACGAGGATGCCGATCGCCAGCACCATGCCGAACATGGTGAGCACGTTGATGGAGAAGCCGGCGAGCAGCAGGGCGCCGCAGGTGCCGAGCAGGGCCACCGGCACCACGATGGTCGGGATGATGGTGTAGCGGACGTTCTGCAGGAACAGGAACATGACCGCGAAGACGAGGGCCATCGCCTCGGCGAGCGTCATCAGCACCTTCCGGATCGACACCTCGACGAAGGGCGTCGTGTCGTAGGGCACCGTGACGCTGACATTGGCGGGCAGCGTGCGCTGGAGCTGCGCGATCCGGGCCTTCACGCCGGTGGCGGCGGCGAGCGCGTTGCCGCCGGGGGCGAGCTGGATGCCGATGCCGGCGGCCGGGCGCCCGTCGAGGCGGGTCTGCATCGTGTAGGACTGGCCGCCGAGTTCCACTTCGGCGACGTCGCGCAGGCGCACCAGCGAGCCGTCCGGATTGGCGCGCAGCACGATCTCCTCGAACTCGGCCACCGTGGTGAGCTGCCCTTTCACCAGCACGGTCGCGGCGATGCGCTGGCCGTCCTTCGCGGGCTGGGCCCCGACGATGCCCGAGGCGACCTGGGCGTTCTGCGCGCCGACGGCGGCGGTGACGTCCGCGGGCGTCAGGTTCAGGCCGACGAGCTTCACCGGGTCGATCCAGATGCGCAACGCCTTCTCGGAGGAGAACAGGGTGGCGCGCCCGACGCCCGGGACGCGCCGCAGCTCGCCGAGGATGCGCCGCGCGGCGAGGTCGCCGAGATCCGTCTCGCTCAATGAGCCGTCGCGCGAGCTGACGACGACGAATTGCAGGAAACTGGTGCTCGCCTCCTCGACGATGACACCCTGCTGGGTCACGGCCCGCGGCAGGCGCGCCTCGATGCGCTTGATCCGGTTCTGGACGGCGACGGTGGACTTGGCCGGGTCGGAGCCCGGCGCGAAGGAGGCCATGATCTGCGTCATGCCGGAGGTGTCGCTGGTGGACTCGAAGTACATCAGCCCCGGGATGCCGTTGAGCTCCTCCTCGATGATGCGGGTGACGCCGTCATAGAGCCGCTCGGGCGGCGCGCCCGGATAGGTCGCGGTCACCTGGATCGTGACCGGGGCCACGTCCGGATATTGCGAGACCGGCAGGACGGCGATGGAGATCGCGCCGACCAGCATGATGAAGATCGAGATCGCCCAGGCGAAGATCGGGCGTTCGATGAAGAAGCGGGTCATGGACATGCGCCTGCGGCGGGAAGAGGGCCGGGGCGGCGGGGCCGCCGGGTTCGATCAGGGCTTCGCGGGAGCCTCGGCCGTCCTAGCGGCCGCCCAGGGCACCGGGTTCACCACCATGCCCGGCTGGATCTTCTGGAAGCCCTCGACGACGACGGTCTCGCCGGGCCTGAGGCCGTCGAGGACGATCCAGCCCGCATCGGTGAGCGCCCCGGTGCGCAGGGGGCGCAGGGCGATCGTCTTGCCCTCCTCGACCACGAAGGCCTGGGCCTCGCCGGCGCTGCTGCGCTGGATGGCCTGCGCCGGCACGATGGCGGCGCCCGCCGTCATTCCCTGCGCGACCCGCACCCGGACATAGGTGCCCGGCAACAGGGCGCCGCTCCGGTTCGGGAAGGTGGCGCGCAGGGAGACCTGGCCGGTGCCGGGATCGACGCTCACATCCGAGAACAGCAGTTTTCCGGCCTCCGCGTGCAGGGAGCCGTCCGGGTGGACGAGCCGGACCTCGGCGCTCTCCCGGCCGGCGGCGCGCTCGGCGAGGGGGCTCGGATCGGAGGCGGCCGCGTTGAAGTCCGCGAAGATCGGGTCGATCTGCTGGATGAGGGCGAGCTTGGTCGCCTCGCCCTGGCCGACCAGCGCTCCTTCCGTGACGAGGGCGCGGCCGATGCGGCCGGAGATCGGCGCGCGGACGGTGGCGTAGTCCAGGTCGATCTTCGCGCGCGCGAGCTGCGCCCGGGCGCTGGCGACGTCCGCCTCGGCCTGGCGCAGGGTGGCGGTGGCGATGTCGTGCTGCGCGGTGCTCGCCGCCTGGCGCTCCAGCAGCGTCTCGGTGCGCTCCGACTGGCGCAGGGCCTGCGTGCGGGTCGCCTCTGCCCGGGCGAGCGACGCGGCCTTGGCATCGACCTCGGCGCGGTAGATCGCCGGATCGATGCGGAAGAGCACGTCGCCCCGGTTCACGTGGCTGCCCTCCTCGAAGGCGCGCTCCTGGATGATGCCGGAGACCTGCGCCCGGACCTCCGCGACACGGGTCGAGGCGAGGCGCCCCGGCAGGTCGAGGGTGCGGGGCACGGCCACCGCCTCGACCACGGCGGTGGAGACGTCCATGGGCGGCGTCTCGGCTGCGGCTCCGGCCGGCTGGTTCGCGGCCGGCTTGCAGCCGAACAGCGCCAGCACCACGATGATGGGCGTGACGATCGGGATGACGGGCAGGCGTCTGCGTTCGCGCGCTTCCATGGGGCTCAACGGTCCGTGGATCGAGAGAGGATTGGCCGGGCGGCGCCCCGTCAGGCCGTGTGGGTCATCGCCAGGAGGCGGGCGCGCAGGGCGGGCAGGTCCGGCATCGGGCCGCCGTCGTCGCGCAGGAGGGCGGCGAGCCAGGCGCCGTCGGCGGCCAGCCGCACCATCTCCAGGACCGGGTCGCCATCCGTCTCGCGATAGCGCTCCAGGCCCCGCGCGAACCAATCCGCCGTGACCCGGCGCAGGCTCGGCTCGGTGAGCGAGGAGATGTAGAGGGCGGTCCACTGGCTGCTCTGGTTCAGCATCAGGTCGTCCAGGGTGACGGTGACGTAGGCGCGCGTGAACCGGCCGCGCGGCACCGGATCCTTCGCCATGGCCGCCTCGATGTCGGCGTCGAGCTTCTCCAGCAGGTCGGCGACCACGCCGTCGATCAGGGCCTGCTTGCTGGCGAAATGGTGGAACAGGCCGCCCTTGGTGACGCCCGCGGCCTCGCAGACCGCCTGCACGGTGACTGCCGCAAGCCCCTGTTCGAGGGCGAGCGTCGCGGCGCAGTCGAGGAGCGTGCGCCGGACGAGCTCGGGCTGCTTCTTGCGGCGGTAGGCGGTCGTCATGGTCAGTGCCCCGCCGTGGTCGAGAACGCCTGCATCACCACGACGCCGCCGACGATCATCGCGATGCCGGCGATCGCGGGCAGGTCGAGGGATTGCTTGAAGACCATGGCGCCGATCAGCGCGGTCAGGACGACGCCGACCCCGCTCCAGATGGCGTAGGCGACGCCGAGGGGCATGGCCTTCAGGGCATGCGTCAGGAAGTAGAAGGCGCCGGCATAGAACGCCGCCATCGCCAGCGTCGGCGCCACCTTCGTGAACTGCTCGGATTTGGCCAGGAAGGTCGTGCCCGCGATCTCGCAGAGGATGGCGACGGCGAGCGCGGCATAGGCGACGGGTTGGCTCGACATGATCTCACCGGTGAATTGATGGGCCCTTAAATACAGACTGGTTGGTATCTTTCAAGCGAAAATCGACAGTCCGCCACACCGGCAAGGGCGCGTGCTCCGACGCCCTGGGCCGCTCGCGTCATGAGTCAGCGGAGCTCGCCTCGTCGTGGCGGACGCGCTCGTGGATCGCCGTGCAATGATCGACCAGATTGGTGTGCGCCGAGACGAATTCCTTGAGCGGCGTCTCGATGCTGTAGAAGTGGATATTCGCCAGAAACCCGTAGATCGCGGCATCGATGCTGGTCGGATTCTCTCCGAACACGAACCCGCTCGCGGGGACGAGATTGGCGAGAACCTGAAGGTCTGCGACGCCGCGGGCATAAGCCTCGGCCGGCGCGTAGCGGCCGATCCCGTGGTAATGATAGCGTTGCGCGTTGAAGTCCCGCGCCTTCAGAAGCAATGCGTCCGTCAGTTCGGGATGCTCGCGGCGCAGGGCATCGCGGAATGCCGGCCAGAACCGCTCGTCCTTCCAGCGCGAGTAGGACATCACCCAGTACAGGTCGTCGAGCATGCGGGTGACGAGGTGCGCCGTGTCCCGCTGGGCGGGGGTGAGCCCCGCATCGAGGGTCAGGCCGTACCGACGCGTGAGATAGGCGATGATGGCGTCGCTGTCGCCGACCGTGTCCCCGCCATCGACGATGTAGGGCAGCTGCCCGCGCGGAGCGGCCGAGGCGTCCACGATGTGCTCGTGCGTGAAGGGCAGGCCGGCCAGCCTGAGGACGGCGAAGACCTTGAGCCCGTATCCGTTATTGTCGGCGACGCCGAACAGGCTGGGATAGGAGTACAGGACGACCATGCGCCATCTCCCGTGCCGGGGACGTGCCGCGCGATGGGTCCGCAGGGACGAGGGACCGCGCGAAGGCGCGTTCCGTCATACGCTGCGCGTCGCATCCGCGTGAGGTGATCCGGCGACTCGGAAGACTATCACAGGTTCCGGAGCCCGTTCGACCGGGATCGGCCGACCCTACAGGAAGCGCCGAGGGTCGAAGGGCGCCAGGGTGATCTCGGGCTCCGCACCGCTGACGAGCTGGGCGACGAGGCGTCCGGTCCGCGCCGAGCCCACGAGACCGACATGGCCGTGACCGAAGGCGTAGATCACGTCGGAGGTCGTCCGGGCCGGTCCGATACAGGGGCGCCCGTCCGGCATGCTCGGACGATGCCCAAGCCATACGCGCAGGCGGTCCGCAGACACCGTCCCGGCCAGTTTCGGAAACATCGCGATCAGGTGGTCGCGCAGGATGTCCGCGCGCTTCCAGTTGGGCGCCGCCGCCAGCCCAGCGAACTCGACCTGGCCGGCCGCGCGCAGGCCGCCATCCATGAAATTGGCGATCATTTTGGCATCGGACGCCATCACCGGCGTGCGCGGGCCGGCCTCGGCATCGGGGATCATCACGTGGTAGCCGCGCTCGCTCTCCAGGGGCAGTCTGTCGCCGAGGGATGCGGTCAGCGCCTTGGAGCGCGCACCGGCCGCCACCACGGCGCGGTCGCAGGCGATCTCGCCCTGCTCCGTCGTCACCGCCTTGAGACGTCCGCCCTCATGGCGGAAGCCCGTCGCCCGGGTCGTGATGTAGGCGGCGCCACGCTCGCAGGCCAGCTTGGACAAGGCCGCGACATAGCTGCCGGGATCGCGGCAATGCCTTGCCTCCTCGACCACGAGGCCGAAGGTGTAGCGCGGATGCAGCTCGGGCTCCCGCTGCCGCAGCTCCTCCGCCGTGAGTTCGAGCCAATCGACGCCGACCCGGCGGCGGAGGGCCCAGGATCGGGCATCGCCCGCGAAGGCCGCGCGATCGGGATAGACGTGCAGGACGCCGCGGCGCTCGATCAGGTGCGGAACGCCGGCCTCGGCGGCGAGGGCCGCATGGAGCTTCGGCGCATCGACGAGCAGCGTCCTCATGGCCTGGGCCGTCCGCTCGATCTGGCCTGCATTCCTGGCTCCCAGAAGGAAGCGGACCAGCCACGGCAGGACCTTCGGCAGATAGGCCCACCGGATCGAGAGCGGGCCGAGCGGATCGAGCAGGAAGGAGGGCACCTTCCGCCACATCCCCGGCTCGGCCGGCGGGATGACGGAATGCGACGAGAGCCAGCCGGCATTGCCGTAGCTCGAGGCCTGCTCGCCCCCGGGCTGTCCCGGATCGACCACCGTCACGCGATGTCCCGCCCGCAGGCATTCGAGCGCGCTCACCGTCCCGACCGCGCCGGAGCCGATGACGACGACATGGCGACCTGTTCCTGCGGACATCCGCTGCCTTCCTCGATTTCTGCCGACCGGGCGCCCCGGGAGCCGTCACCGCATAGAAAAGCCCGCACCGGCGCAAGCCGATGCGGGCTGTCGTCACGCGCGTGGCCGGGCGAGTCCGGCCCGCCGCGCCCTAGAAGTACGACTTCAGCGTGCCGCGGCGGCGCACGTCGAGGGTGGCGCAGTGGAAGGAGCCGCCGAACGGGCCGTAGGACAGGAACGGCGCCGGGATCGGGTCGAAGCCCCAGTCCTTCAGGGCCTTGATCAGCGTGGGCTGGCTCTGGTCGACGACGATCTTCTTCTCGTCGATGGCGAGAACGTTGATCGAGGTCCAGGGTGAGCACATCGAGATCTTGCTCATGAAGCCCTCGACGGGGTCGGGGCGCGGGGCGATCAGCACGTCCCACTTCTTGAGCACGGCGGGAAGCTTCTCGACGTCGACGTAGTCGGGGTTGACCAGCACCTTGCCGGGAGCGAGCGGCATGAAGGACGAGTCGATGTGCATCGGCTGCGGGCAGCGGCTCTCGATCTCGTGGATGCGGAAGCCCGGGCCGAGATGGCGGCGCAGCCACTCGATGCCCATCAGGTTCGTCACGTTGGAGCGGGTCACGAACAGGTCGCGGCCGCAGCGCACGAAATCGGCCGCGTCGAAGACCGGCTCGAACTCGTTGACCGTGAACTGCATGGGCTCGCCGGCCTTCAGGTTCGGCACCCGGTAATCGTAGTTGTAGAGATCGTCGATGAGCTGCGGGCGCGGGGCGCTCGTCCAGCGCGCGCCGGCCCTGAAATACTCCTTGAACAGCGCGCGGTAGGCGTCGCCCTCGAAGTAGCGCGAACGCCAGCACATCGGGCTCTCGATGATCTCGTCGCCGATGACGAGGTAGGGGTCGCGCGGGCAGGCGACGCAGAAGCCGCGGGAGGACCAGCGCGGGGCCTTGTACTTCTTCGAGAAGTCGATCGAATCCGGGCGGCGGACCTTCACGCCCTCGCCGGCGAGGATCTTGATGAAGTTGTCGAGCTCGGCTTGAGCGAGCTTCTTCATGAACTTCGGGTATTTCCAGCCGCTGGCGAAGCGGTAGAAGGGCTGCGCGGCCCGCGGCAGGTTGAAGATCACGGTGAGGTGATGGGTGGGGATGGTCGCGCCGTCGAGGGAGCCGACGATGACCTCCTCCAGCGGGTCCCACTCGTTCCAGGCCATCACCGGCGATTGCGGCGCCGGCACGCCGGGCTGCCCCTCGCGGCCGGCCCCGTACCCGGCGGCGTGCGCGTCGTCGAGCACGGCCTCGCCGGCCGTGATGGGTGATTCGCGGTCCATCGTTCAGTCCCCTTGGTCGCGGTCTTTTGCGGTCGTTTGCCGAGGGCGAAAAGCCCGGTGCCGCTTTGGCGCGCACTGTGTCTCTCGGGTGATAGACATTGCCGGCCATTGCTGCAACTTGGCGCTGTCTCCCCAACCGCGGCGGTCTTTTTCGGTCTGAAACGCGGCGAGATTCCAGCAACAAGCCACCACGAGCTTGCAGTAGACCATGAAGCGTCTGACGACCCTGGCCCTCATCGTGGGTCTCTGCACGGTGGTCGGCCTGTTCCTGTCCTCCGGGCTGGAAGACGTGGCCGCCGCGGTGGTGAGCGCCGGCTGGGGCGCGCTGATCGTCGTACTCGCGCGCGCCGTCGCGGTGGCCTGGGCCGGCTTCGGCTGGTTCGTGATCTTCCCCGCCGCCGCGCGCCCGAGCCTGCTGGCCTGCATCAACCTCCGCTTCGTGCGCGAGGGCATCAACACGCTCCTGCCCGTGGCCACCGTCGGCGGCGACTTCGTGGGCGCGCGCCTGCTCACTCGCCGCGGCCTCTCCGGAGGGCTCGCGGGCGCCAGCATGTTCGTCGACCTGATGACGCAGGCGCTGACGCAGCTCCTGTTCACGGTGGCCGGCCTCGGCTTCCTCGTCTGGCTCGCCGGCGACGGGCCGATCGTGCGCACGGTGGCGGGCGGCCTCGCCGTGGCGACGCCGGCGCTCGCGGCCTTCTACCTGATCCAGCGCCGCGCCGGGCACCGCATCATCCAGGCGCTGCTCTCCCGCTTCGCCTCGGGCCGCGAGTGGCGCGCGCTCGGCGCGGTGGACGTGCTCTACGACAACCTGCGCCGGCTCTACGGCGCCCCGGCCCGGGTCGCCTCCGGCATCCTCGTCCACCTCGTCGGCTGGGTCATCGGCACCTGCGAGGTCTATGTCTGCCTGCATTTCATGGGCTACCCGGTCAGCTTCGCCGAGGCGCTGGTGATCGAGAGCCTCGCCCAGGCGGTGCGCGGCGCGGCCTTCGCCGTGCCCGGCGCGCTCGGCGCGCAGGAGGGCGGCCTGATCGCGCTCTGCGCCCTGTTCGGCATCCCGGCCGAGGCGGCGCTCGCCCTGTCGCTGGTCAAGCGCCTCGCCGACGTTCTGGTCGGCGTGCCCGGCCTCGTGCTCTGGCACCGGGCCGAGCGCGCGGAGGCCGCGGAGACGGATGAAGCCCGCGGCCGTCTTCTCGGCGAGCGCCTGGGCCCCGTCCTGCAGCCGGCGACGCTCGGCCCCTTCTACAGCTACGCACCGCCGCGCATGCCCGCCGCCCGGCACGCCGACTCAGAGGGAGACCTGAAGAAGTGCGCCTGATCCGTCTCGGCCTGCTCGCGCTCGCCCTCGTCGCCGGCCCGGCCCGCGCCGCCGACGAGCCCGCGCTCGAGACCGTCCGCAAGGTCTATGCGCGCTTCGAGGAGACCCTGCGCGGCGGCGTGCCGCCGCTGCCGGAGCGCGTCGCCTCGGTCGGCCCGGTGCTGGAGGAGACCTTCGACTTCCCGGCCATGGTGAAGCTCGCGGTCGGCCAGCCCTGGGCCGGATTCACGCCGGAGCAGCAGGCCGCCATCACCGAGGCGTTCCGGCGCAACTTCATCACCACCTACGCCAACCGCTTGAAGCAGGCGGCGGGCGGCAAGTTCGAGGTGCAGAGCGCCGAGAAGCGCAACGGCGGCAGCCTCGTCCAGACCCGCGTCACCACGCCGGACGGCGACGAATCGCAGATCGACTTCGTCCTGAACGCCGAGAACAAGGTGACCGACGTGCTGCTCAACGGCAACGTCAGCGAGGTCGCCGGCCAGCGCACGAGCTTCAGCCAACCCCTGAAGGCCGGCGGCGCCGACGGGCTGCTGACATTCCTGCGCCAGCGCACCGAAGGCATGCTCTCGGCCAAACCGACGCCTTGAACACCGCGCATCACGCGCCCCTCACGCCGCGTCCGCGGCCGCCGAATTCCCGAGACCGAGCGATTCCCCGATGACCCTCTGGGACATGACCTGGCTCTCGCCGATCCTCCTGCTCATCGCGGTGGTCGGCTGCGTCTACGGCCTCACCGCCGCCTACCTCGCCGGGCGCTTCGCTGACGCCGAGCCCGTGCGCCTGCCCGAGGACGCGGCGCGCCCCTCCGTCACCGTGCTGAAGCCCCTCTGCGGCCTGGAGCCGAACCTCTACGAGAACCTGGAGACGTTCTGCCGCCAGGATTATGCCGGCCCGGTCCAGATCGTCTTCGGCATCCAGAGCGCGGCCGATCCGGCGATCGGCGTGGTCGAGCGCCTGCAGGCGGCCCATCCGTCCCTGCGCATCGACCTCGTGATCGACGCGCGCCAGCACGGCTCGAACCGCAAGGTCTCGAACCTGATCAACATGGCCGAGCGCATCGCCCATACGGTGGTGGTGCTCGCCGACAGCGACATGGTGGTGCGGCCCGACTACCTCGAGCGCGTGGTCGCGGCGCTGTCGCAGCCCGGCGTCACCGGTGTGACCTGCCTCTATCACGGCGTCCCGGCCAATCGCGGCGTCTACGCCCACCTCTCGGCGCTCGCCATCGACGTGCAGTTCCTGCCCAACGTGGTGATGGGGGTGGGCCTCGGCCTCGCCAAGCCCTGCTTCGGCTCGACCATCGCCTTCACCGCCGAATCGCTGAAGGCGATCGGCGGCTTCCACCGCATCCGCAACGACCTCGCCGACGATTACGAGCTCGGGGCGGCGCTCCGCGGCCTCGGCGGCCGGGTCGCCATCCCGAACTTCTCCATCGGGCATACCTGCGTCGATACCGACATCCGCGGGTTGTGGCGGCACGAGCTGCGCTGGAACCGCACCATCCGCAACGTCGACCCGGCCGGCTATGCCGGCTCCGTCGTCACCCACGCCTTCCCGCTCGCCCTGATCGGCGCGCTCCTGCCGGGCGCCGGCACCGCCGCGCTCGCGGTCGCGGCCCTGGCGCTCGCCTGCCGCATCGTCCTCTGCATGCGCCTGGAGCGGGCCTTCGGCCTCGACTCGCATCCCTACTGGCTGTTGCCGATCCGCGACATCCTCTCCTTCGCGAACTTCTCCTGGGGGTTCGTATCGGGGGCGGTGACATGGAAAGGTCACGATTATCGCGTGGTTGCGGACGGTACGCTGATCCCGGAAGCGCAGCTCAGCAAGGATGCTGAGGCGCCGACCGCCTGATCTGATCTGCTGTTTCCCGCTCGCTCATCGCAACCAGCATTGCACTGAGGCCTTGAACCCCATGCGCACGCTCTTCCTCCAGGCCCCCACCTTCGACGGATTCGATGGCGGCGCCGGCTCCCGCTACCAGGCCAAGCGCGAGATCAAGTCGTTCTGGTATCCGACCTGGCTGGCCCAGCCCGCCGCCCTGGTGCCGAACTCGAAGCTGATCGACGCGCCGCCGCACAACATCAAGCTGCCGGAGATCGTGGCCCAGGCCAACGACTTCGACCTCGTGGTGCTCCACACTTCGGTCCCGTCCTTCAAGTCGGACGTGAAGACCATCGAGGCGCTCAAGAAGGCCAACCCGAAGCTCGTCGCCGGCCTGATCGGCGCCAAGGTGGCCGTGGACGCCGCCGGCGCCATGGAGCAGGCCCCGGTGGTCGATTTCTGCGCCCGCAACGAGTTCGACTTCACGGTGAAGGAAGTCGCCGACGGCGTGCCCATGTCGGAGATCAAGGGCCTGTCCTACCGCAACGCCGACGGTGTCGTGATCCATAACGAGGATCGCGAGATCATGACGGACATGGATCAGCTTCCCTTCGTCACGAGCGTGTACAAGCGCGATCTCGAGATGGAGAAGTACTTCATCGGGTACCTCAAGCACCCCTACATCTCGTTCTATTCCGGCCGCGGCTGCAAGAGCCGCTGTACCTTCTGCCTCTGGCCGCAGACGGTCGGCGGGCACACCTATCGCACCCGCTCGGTCGCGCACGTGATCGAAGAGATCAAGTACTGCATGAAGGAGTTCCCGCAGACGAAGGAGTTCTTCTTCGACGACGACACCTTCACGGACAACCTGCCCCGCGCCGAGGAGATCGCGCGCGAACTCGGCAAGCTCGGCGTCACCTGGTCCTGCAACGCCAAGGCCAACGTGCCGCGCGAGACCCTGAAGGTGCTGAAGGACAACGGCCTGCGCCTGCTGCTCGTCGGCTACGAGTCCGGCAACCAGAAGATCCTGAACAACATCAAGAAGGGCATGCGCGTCGAGGTCGCCGAGAAGTTCACCAAGGATTGCCACGACCTCGGCATCGCCATCCACGGCACCTTCATCGTGGGCCTGCCGGGCGAGACGAAGGAGACGATCCAGGAGACGATCGCCTTCGCCAAGCGCATCAATCCGCACACGATCCAGGTCTCGCTGGCCGCGCCCTACCCGGGCACCTTCCTCTACAAGCAGGCGGTCGAGAACGGCTGGCTCGACGTGGAGAATGCCGAGCTCGTCGACGAGAACGGCGTGCAGATCGCCCCGCTGCACTACCCGCACCTGTCGCATTCCGAGATCTTCGCGGCGGTCGAGGAGTTCTACAAGAAGTTCTACTTCCGCGCCCCGAAGATCGCCTCGATCGTCAGCGAGATGGTCCGCTCGCCCGACATGATGAAGCGCCGCCTCCGCGAGGGCGTCGAATTCTGGCACTTCCTCCGCGAGCGCCAAGGCGTCTCGAAGGCCGCCTGAGCCAGAGCCTCAAAACCAACTCAGAGACCGTTCACGGCCGGGCGAGAGCCCGGCCGTTCTCGTTCGAGGGCTCTGCCCTCGACCCGCGAGAGGGATGATCCCTCTCGACACCCGGATCAGGAGCACCCCTTGAAGCGGCTCGTCGTCACGGCGGATGATTTCGGCCTCAGCTCAGAGGTCAACGAGGCCGTCGAGCAGGCGCATCGCGAGGGCATCCTCACCGCCGCCAGCCTGATGGTTTCCGCCCCCGCCGCCGCCGATGCCGTGGCGCGGGCACGCCGCCTGCCATCGCTGCGCGTCGGACTGCACCTCGTCCTCGTGGAGGCTTGGCCGACCCTGCCGGCCGCCGACCTGCCGGACCTCACCGACGCACAAGGCCTGATGCGGCGGGACATGGAGCGGCTCGGTCTCGACCTCGCCCTGAAGCCTGCGGCGCGGCGACAGCTCACAGCCGAGATCCGAGCCCAGTTCGAGGCCTATCGCGCCACTGGCTTAGCACTCGACCACGTCAACGCGCACAAGCACTTCCACATCCACCCGCTGATCGCGGGCGCGGTCCTGCGGATCGGGCGCGATTTCGGCATGCGGGCCCTGCGAGTCCCCCGCGAGCCCCGCGAGATCCTGCGCCGGGCCGAACCCGGCTCCAACCCGCGCGCCGCCCTCGACACCGCGCCCTGGGCCGCGCTCCTGGCGGTGCGGGCGCGACAGGCCGGGCTCCTGATCCCCGACCGCACCCTCGGCCTCGCCTGGTCCGGCGCCATGACGCCGCGTCGCGTGGCAGGCCTCCTCGCCGACCTGCCGGACGGGCTCACCGAACTCTATACCCACCCGGCCACCGCGGGCGGTTTCCCGGGCGAGGCGCCCGGCTACGCCTACGCCGCCGAGCGCGACGCGCTGATCGACCCGGCGGCGCGAGCGGCCGTGGAGCGCACCGGGATGCAGCGCGGCGGGTTCTCGGATTTTCTGGAGCGGAGCGCGCTCAAGCCGCGATAGGCTCCGATCCGAGCATGCAGGGCCGCCGCGACACGGATACGGCGTTCAGGACGACGAGAACCGGAAAGCGAGCGGGTGATCGCGAAGGGCACCGTCGACGGTGACCAGTCTGCATCCCTCGACGAGGCACTGCGCCAAAAGCAGGCGATCGAAAGGATCGCGCGTCGGCGGCAACGGGTCGATATCCGTGACCGCATGGCGCGCGCTGATTGGCAGCAGCTCGATGCCGAGACTCTGGACGTAGAGCGGCAGATCAGCCCGCAGGATGCCAAGGTTGAGCTTGCCGAGACGGTTCTTGATCGCGATTTCCCAGAGACTCGCGACGCTGACCGATACCCGATGGGATGGATCACTGAGGAGCGCGGCCATACGCGCATCCAGATCCATGCGGCGCTGCGGCGTGAGCGCCAGGAAGATATGCGTGTCGATCAGAAGCTTCACGCTTCGGGCCGGATCAGGAAATCCTCCGGGAGCGGCGCATCGAAGTCGTCTGCGACATAGGGGAACGGGTTGTCGATACCGCGCGCGCGCAGGAATGCATCCCCGGCGGCGAGGTCGATACCGCCCTTCCGATGAGGGACAACATCCAGGACCGGACGGCCGTTGCGGGTGAGCACGACGGTCTCGCCCTCTTCTGCCCGACGGATGAGGTCCGTGAGCGCGTCGCCGATCGTTTCGAGCGCGAAGGAAACCATGCCACGAATCTATGTGCGCGGCATGGAATCGTCCAGACGGAACTCGGTCCCGGTCACTTCACCGGCACCGCCTCCGCCTGGCGGGCGGAGATCAGCGGATCCTTGGCCGCGGCGTCGCCCTCGGGCCGGTCCTCGTCCGGCTGCACCGGGGGCGGGCCCAGGAAGGCCGGCACCACGAAGAAGGCGGCCACCAGGGTGAAGAACAGCGACAGGGCGAGCAGCTTGCCCATGCTCGCCGTGCCCGGATGGCTCGACAGGACGAGCGAGCCGAAGGCCGTGCCGGTGGTCAGCGCCGAGAAAAAGATCGCCCGGGTCAGGCTCGAGGCCAGCATGTCGACCACGCCCGCCCGCCACGCGATCACGTAGTAGATGTGGAAGGCGACGCCCACGGCGAGCATCAGCGGCAGCGCGATGATGTTGGCGAAGTTGAGCGGCATGCCGATCACATAGAGCGCCATCAGCGTCCACAGGGTGGCGAGCACCAGCGGCCCGAGCGTCATCGCCACGTCCCAGGGTTTGCGGAGCGCCACCGAGAGGATGATGAAGATCAGCACGAAGGCGGTCACGCCCGCCTGCACGAAGGCGCCGAGGATGGTGTAGCTCGAGGCCGTCGTCGCCACCGGCGCGCCGGTCGCATGCGGGGCCACCGTGCGCACCTCGTTGGCGAAGTTGCGCAGCACCTCGTCGTCGTTCGAATTGCCCTTCGGGTGCAGCTCGATCCGCGCGCGCCCGTCGGCGGCGACCCACTCGGCCTTGAGCTGGGGCGGCAGGTTGTCGAGAGTGATCTTCTCCGGGTGCAGCAGCTCGCGCAGGCGCTTCAGCAGCGGCCCGAGATCGGTGGTGACCGCCACGGAGGCTGCCTCGCGCTTGGCGACGGGGGCCTCCGCGAGCTTGTCGAGGGTGCCGGAGAGCCGCCCGGCGGTCTTGGCGCCGGAGGAATCGCCGGTGGCGATGCCCTTGAGGGCGGCGGCGGCCTCCTTGAGGGCCTTGACGTTGTCGGCATCGGTCGGCGGCGGCGGCTTGCGGCCGGGGTTCAGAACCGGGTCGAGCAGTTCCGCCGTCTCGGCCACCAGGGCGAGCTTCTTGTCCTGGTCGCGCGGCACGAAGGTGTCGATGCTCATGACCTCGGCGACGGAGGACAGGGCGGCGAGCTTCTTCGAGTCCGCGGGCACCGCGTCCACGCTCGGGGCCAGCACGTCGATCACGTTCGGGCTCGTGGCCGGATCCTTGATCAGGTCGAGATAGGTGGCGATCGATTCGACCTTCGGGCTGCGCAGATGCATCGGGTTCGAATCGAAGGGCAGCTTCCACAGGAGCGGCGCACCCGCCAGCGTGATCAGGCCGACGCCGATGAGCACGGCCTTGCGGTTCTCGATGATCCAGGGGTCGACACCGGCCATCCAGGAGGTGCGCACCGCCTCCTTCTCGCCCTTGGGCTGGAACACCGCGATGAGCGCGGGCAGCAGGGTCAGCGAGAACAGGTAGGCCACGATCATGCCGGCGCCGGCGATCAGGCCGAGTTCGGACACGCCGCGGAAGGCGGTGGGCAGGAAGGCGAAGAAGCCGGCGATCAGCGACACGGCGGCGAGCGTCAGCGACCAGCCGACGCCGCGCGCGGCCGCGCGGATCGCTGCCTCCAGGGTTGGCTGCTCGTAGCGGTCGGCCCGGTAGCGCACCGCGAACTGGATGCCGAAATCGATGCCGAGGCCGACGAACAAGGCGGCGAAGGCTACCGAGATCGGGTTCAGCTCGCCCACCATGACGAGGCCGAGCGCCGCCGTCACCACAAGGCCGGCGAAGGTGGTGATGATGACCGCGACGACGAGCGGTGCCGAGCGCAGCGCCAGCCACAAGAACAGCACGATGGCGCCGACCGTGACCGCGTTGTTGAGGAAGGCGTCGTCGGAGAGCGTCGCGAACTCGTCGTCGGCCACGGCCACGGGCCCGGTCAGGCGCATGGTCAGGCCGTATTCCGGCGTGATCTTCAGATCCTTGGCGACGTTCCGGATCAGCTTGGTGGCGGTGTAGCCAGGCTGGAGCGCGTTGAAGTCGAGGACCGGCTTGATCATCACGAACTTGCGCAGGTCCGTGGACTTGGTCTCGCCGCCGGAGAGCAGGAGCTGCCAGGACAGGCGCGCCGGCTCGCCGTTCAGCACCTTCTGCAGCGTGGCGTCGATCTGCCCCATGGGCTTGTCGAGGTCTTCGAGCTTGGCGTCGCCGCTCTTCACGCCGCGGGCGCCGAGCGAGAGCACGCGCATCACGCCGCGCAGCGACGGGTCGGAGGCCAGCGGTCCGAGCAGGCCCTGCTGCTGCACGAGCTGCTCGGTGGTCTTCTGCAGCTCGGCCTGGGACATCAACAGCAGGCCGTTCCGGTCGTAGAACGGGCCGCCATCGGGCCGGTAGACGGTCTCGATGAGGTTCTTGTGAACGGCGAGCGCCTTGGTGAGCGCGCCCGCGGCCTCCTCGGCCTGCTCGGGCGTCTTGCCGTCGATCACCGCGACCACGGTGTTGGTCCGCTGCGGGAAGGCCTTCTCGTACTCGATCTCGTCCTGGCGCCACGATTCCTTCGGGTCGATCAGGCGCTCGACGTCGGTGTTGATCCGGAACAGGTGGGCAGCGAGGCCGCCGCTCGCGGCCGTCAGCAGCGCGATCAGGGCGATGACGATCCAGCGGTGCCGGACGGAGGACGCGACGAGTCGTTCGATCACGAGTATCCTGCCTACCTGGGACGCGCCCTGGAGCGCGGCGCGCCAGGGGCCCCTCTATAAGGATGCGCCGCCCGTCACAAACGATCCCGGCCAGCGGTCACGGTTTCGAGACGCACGATGCGCGCCGGATGTTCCCGCGCGGGGCCCGCCCGGCCGAGGCGCATGCCACAGGTCCCTCTCGCGCAACGCCCGATCGTCGGGAAGTCTCCCGCCAGCCGGGCCGGCCGGGCTTCCGAGGACGATGCCGGAACCGGGCACGGCCCGGGCATGCCGCGACGGGAATGCCCAGGCGCGAGTCCTGCGCTCAGTAATGGCGCGGCGCCACGATTGCAAACCGAGCGCAGGCTGCGACACCCATCGGTGGCGCGATCCGCGCAGGATCTCCACGGCTCAGTTTGCACTGCGGTAGAGGCCTGTGCGATAAGGCACAGCGCCGCGGGCGGCAACGTCGCTTCGCTTCACCCGGTCGCATTGCCGACGCATTCGCCGGGTCTGTCGCGCGCAATGTTTTGCTGCACCCGTTCGAGGCGGGAGGGCAGAGGCCCGGTTGTGGCACCGTTGCGTCATCTCCGAGATCCGTGATGCGTCGACGGCCGAATAGGGCGCTTTCGAGATTCGTTCCAAGCTAGAGCGCTGGAACCGGGCACGTTTTCGCGTTAAGCAGCCCCGCTGAGCCGGGGCCAACAGAACAGGAGCCGCAACTTGGGCATTCCCCTCCGGTACGTCGCGAAGATCGGCGGCTACATCCTCAAGCAGCACCTCACGGGCCGCAAGCGCTACCCGCTGGTGATGATGATGGAGCCCCTGTTCCGCTGCAACCTCGCCTGCGCCGGCTGCGGCAAGATCGACTACCCGGACGAGATCCTCAACAAGCGCCTTCCGGTCGCCGAGGCTCTCGAATCGGTGCGTGAATGCGGCGCGCCCGTGGTGGTGATCGCGGGCGGCGAGCCGCTTCTCCACAAGGATCTTCCGCAGATCGTCGAGGGCATCATCGCGCAGAAGAAGTTCGCGATCGTGTGCACGAACGCGCTCCTGCTCGAGAAGAAGATCAAGGAGTACAAGCCGAGCCCGTACTTCACCTGGTCGATCCACCTCGACGGCGACAAGGAGATGCACGACCAGTCGGTCTGCCAGCGCGGCGTCTACGACAAGGCCGTCGCGGCGATCAAGAAGGCCAAGGAGATGGGCTTCCGGGTCACCATCAACTGCACCTTCTTCAACAATTCCTCGGCCGACAAGATCGCCGACTTCTTCGACTCGGTGACCCGCATGGGCATCGACGGCATCACCGTATCGCCCGGCTACGCCTACGAGCGCGCCCCGGACCAGCAGCACTTCCTCAACCGCAAGGCCACGAAGGACCTGTTCCGCGGCGTGTTCCGCCACGGCAAGGAGAAGGGCCGCGAGAAGTGGACCTTCCAGCAGTCGGGCCTGTTCCTCGACTTCCTGGCCGGCAACCAGTCCTACCATTGCACCCCGTGGGGCAACCCGACCCGCACCGTGTTCGGCTGGCAGAAGCCCTGCTACCTGCTCGGCGAGGGCTACGCGGCCACCTTCAAGGAGCTGATGGAGACCACGGACTGGGACGCCTACGGCACCGGCAACTACGAGAAGTGCGCCGACTGCATGGTCCACTCGGGCTACGAGGCCTCCTCGGTGGTCGATTCGGTGCGCAAGCCGTGGAAGCCGCTGGTCCACGCCATCCGCGGCATCAAGACCGAGGGCGACATGGCCCCCGAGATCAGCCTCGAGGGCCAGCGCCCGGCCGAGTTCGTGTTCTCGCGCAACGTCGCGCAGAAGCTGTCCGAGATCAAAGCGGCCGGCATCGACACGAAGCAGGAAGCCCGCAAGCGCACCGCCGCCTGATCGAAGGCACACGCTCTTGAGAAGGCCCGCGCAGCTCCGGCAGCGCGGGCCTTTTCGTATCCGGATGTTTCGCTGCCACATCTGTGGCAGGTGCGTCACGCCAAGGAGCCCGGGCCGCTCCCAGGGCGGAATTCCCAGGCCGCCGACACGCAACCGTCATCGAGCCGCCGCTACCTGCCGCGCGGACAGCCGCAAAAGGCTGACGAGGGGGCTGGGGCAATGGTGGTACGGACTTCCGCGGCGCGGGCCGCGGGCTCATTGGGGCTGCTCGCCCTGATGGCAGGCGCGGCGTCGGCGCAATCGATCACGGTGACGCGGCCGAACCTGCAACTGGCCGACGAGCCGGTCTCGGCCACCCTCAACGGCACGACGATCACGAATCTGGGCCTGCAGGGCGTCGGCCGCCTTCCCGCCACGACGCGCGACTTCCTCGGCGACACGCTGGGCTCGTTCTCGGCCCTGGCGGTGGATCTCGCGAGCTGGCGCCGGGTCGGCGACACCTATACGGGCACGCTCTACACGCTGCCGGACCGCGGCTACAACAATCCGGACGGCGGCATCTTCACGGACTATGCCGGCCGCCTCAACCGGTTCCGGCTGACCTTCACGCCCGAGCCCGGCGCCAGCCTCCCGCAATCGACCGCCTCGCAGCGCCAGATCACCCTGACGCCCGATGGCGGCATCGTGCTCACCGAAGCGCTCGGCCGCCGGTTCAGCGGCTTCGATCCGGGGACGGGCACTCTCACGCAGCTCGGCGCGATCCTGCCCTCGGCCGCGACCGGCCCGAGCGCCGGCCGGGTCAGCCTCGACGCGGAAGGCCTCGCCCGCCGCCTCGACGGGTCCTTCTATGTCAGCGACGAGTACGGCGCGAACGTCTACTATTTCAACGCCAACGGGCAGCTCCAGGGCGTGCTCGGCGTGCCCGAGGCGCTGCGGCCGCGCACCAACGGCCAGCTCAACTTCAACTCGCTCAACCCGCCCGATACCGGCCGGCGCAACAACCAGGGCTTCGAGGCGCTTTCGCTCACGCCGGACGGCCGCAGCCTTGTGACCATCCTCCAGAGCGCGCCGCTCCAAGACTCGACCGCGAACCAGCAGACGCGCGCCAACACGCGCATCCTCGTCTACGACATCGCCGCCAACCCGGTGCCGAGCGCACCCGTGCGCGAATACGTGCTGCAATTGCCCGTCTACCGCGACAACGGCAACGGGCAGGCGGCGAACCGCACCGCGGCCCAGAGCGAGATGATCGCGCTCAACGACACCCAGTTCCTGGTGCTCGCGCGCGATTCGAACGGGCTCGGCACGGGCAACACCACGCCGATCGTCTTCAAGAGCGTGCTCCTCGTCGACATCGCCCAGGCGACCAACATCGCCGGCTCGACCTTCGACACCACGACGACGCCGGCCGCGCCGGGCGGCGTGCTGCGCCCCGACATCCGGCCGGTCCAGGCCACCGAGGTGGTCAACCTGCTGAACCCGGTGCAGCTCGGCCGGTTCGGCATGAACCTCAACACCAATCCGGCGACGCAGACGACGCTCTCCGAGAAGTTCGAGGCGCTCGGCCTCGTGCCGGTGCTGAGCGAGCGGGCGCCGAACGACTACTTCCTGCTCGTCGGCAACGACAACGATTTCCTCACCCGCCAGGGCAGCATCAACGGCCAGAGCTACGATGCCGGCATCAACAACGACTCGGTGCTGCTCGCCTACCTCCTGACGCTGCCGACCTATGTCGACCCGCTCTCGCTCGCCGTGATGAAGCAGACGGCGCCGACCGTGCTGCAGGGGCTCGGCGGCGCGACTTTGGGCTTCGCCGCCTCCTCCACGCGCGGCGTGCAGGATCACCTCTCGGCCCTCCGCCGCGGCGCCGGTGGTGCGGGCGCCTGGGCGGGCCAGGGCTGGGGCCTCTGGGTCAGCGGCGACTTCGTCTTCGCCGATCAGCCGCGCAACGGCGGCCTCGCCCTCGACCGCACCATCGCCCAGGGCACGGTCGGCCTCGACCTGCCCTTCACCGGCCCCTGGCGGGCGGGCATCGCGGTGGGCGGCGGCGGCGGCTCGCTGAGCCGCCCGGGCGGCTTCGCCCAGGAGCACAGCGCCGTCACGGTCTCGGCCTATGCGGGCTATTACGGATCCGACTTCTACGCGCAGGGCATCGTGGGCGGCGCGCCAGATGTCGGCCTCGACCGGATCCGGCGGCCGGGCGCCTACGGGCTCACGGCGTCGGGCCGCACGGATGGCAGCGCCGTCGCCCTCGACGGCGAGGTCGGTGTCCCGGTCCAGGCCGACCGCCTCCGCCTGACGCCCTTCGCCGGGATCACGCATCTTTCAGGCCGGGTCGACGGCTTCACCGAGACGGGCGCGGCGGGCAACAACATCGCCTATCGCGGCCTCACCGTGCTCCAGACCACCGCGCGCTTCGGCGCCGAGGCGGCCTTCTCCGGCTTCGGCGACCTGATCCCCTCGATCCGCGTCGCCTACAACCTCGCGACCGGGCCACAGGGCAGCTCCGCCGCGGTGCGGCTCGCCAGCGTCCAGAACAGCCTCGCGAGCGCGGTGCTGGCGGTGCCCTTCCTGCGCGACGACTTCGTCACCGCGGGCGCGGGCCTTCAGGGCAGCCTGACCGAGCAGCTTGGCTGGCGCGTCGACTACCAGGCCGCGATCGGCCTCCGGTCGGGCGTCGCGCACGGCGTGACGGCGGGTCTGCGCTACCAGTGGTGAGCGAGCAGGCGCCCCGCTGAAGCGGGGCGCATGTCAGGACGAGAGACAAAGCGAAGCGCGGGGGGAGCCGTCGGCCTCCCGCGTTGGCTGCCCTCAGGCGGCCTCGGGCAGCTGCTCCGCCTCGGGGAGGGGGATGCCGAGCCCCGGGCCGAGCAGGGCGCGGCAACGGGTGAGCGCGGCGAAGGCGGCCTTCGAATCGCGGGCGAGGCGGACGAGGCCACCGATGCGGGCGTCGCCGCGGGCGAGCGCCATCAGCACGGCGAGGATGTCGGGCTCGCCGTTGGGCTTGAGCGCCTGGGCCGCGAAGGCCGGCAGCGCCCGGTGGGCCGGGTCGCAGACCACGCGGATGGCGGCGAAGGGCAACCCGTGCCGCTCGGCGAAGGCGGCCGCCACATGTGATTCCATATCGACGGCCGCGGCCTGGCTGCGCGCCCAGAGATCGGCCTTGCCGTCGAGGGTCATGACTGCGGCGTCGACCCCCGCGAGGTCGCCGGAGCGGACGGTGAGGCCGGGCCGGTCGAGGCGGGCGAGCAGCGCCTCGACCACAACCGGATCCGCGGCGTAGCGCGCCTCGGCTGCCACCACGCCGGTGGCGACCACCACGTTGCCGGGCACGAGATCCGGATCGAGCCCGCCAGCGATGCCGATGCTGACCACGGCGCGGCAGCCGGCCTCGGTGCGGCGCGCGAGCAGGGCGGCGAGGCGGGCCGGGTTGCCGCCCGCACCGATCGCCTCGACGCCGGGCCCGGAGGCGAGGCGGCCTTCCTTGGCGAGGCCTGTCACGGCGAGAACCGGGAGTCCGAGCGCTGCGAGCCCGAGGAGGTCGCGCATGCGGGCGGGCTGAGCAGGCTCGGCGAGAGGCATGGATCCCAGGAGGCGGCAGGAGCGGGCGTGCGGCGCGCACGCCATCGGGAATGCAGTCTTCATACCAGCCCGATTGCGGCCGGCCTGTGACCGCATGGTCACAAGGGCGATTCGACTGGCGTCCCGAAATCGCTCGTCTTGCCGTTGCGGATGTCGCCGCCGGCAGATCGATGATGGGGAGATTCCAGCATCAGCAACAGTCGGGAGAAGGGATCCAACCCTGCCGGAAGGGGCACCGTTTCCCCTCCTCCTTGCGGGGAGGAGAGGCCCAGCGCAGACCGAGGCGATCTCTCCGGATGCTCCTCGCCCTCACCTCAGCCCTCTCCCGAACGGGAGAGGGGGCAGGTCGCGGATCCTTGAGCGTCCGGAAGCGAGGCTCCCGAAACCCGGCCTCACATGCCGAACTGGACCTGCCGGGAATTGCCGCGCTTCAGGTTGCGGTAGCGGGCCATCGCCCAGAGCGGGAAGAACTTCGGATAGCCGTGATAGCGCAGGTAGAACACCCGCGGGAATCCGGTGGCGGTGTAGCGCTCCTCGTTCCAGAACCCGTCCGCGCCCTGCGTGCGGGTCAGGAAGTTGATGCCGCGGGTCACCGCCGGGTCGTCGGCGTCGCCCGCCGCCATCAGGGCGAGGAGCGCCCAGGCGGTCTGCGAGGCGGTGGAGGAGCCGGGCTCGAAGGCCGGGTCGATCTTGTAGCTCGACGCGTCCTCGCCCCAGCCGCCATCCGGGTTCTGGATGCGGACGAGCCAGGCGGCGGCCTTGCGGATCTCGGGGCTCTGCGGGTCGACGCCGGCCGCGTTGAGGGCGCAGAGCACCGACCACGTGCCGTAGATGAAGTTCATACCCCAGCGGCCGTACCACGAGCCGTCCTCCTCCTGGTCGTTCAGGAGATAGGTGACGCCGCGGTCGAGGGCCTGCGAGGTCGCGCGGGTCTCGCCGAGCTGCGAGAGCATCGAGACGACGCGGGCGGTCACGTCCGCGGTCGGCGGGTCGAGCAGCGCGCCGTGGTCCGAGAACGGGATGTGGTTGAGGTACATGTGGTTGTTGTCGGCGTCGAAGGCGGCCCAGCCGCCATCCTTCGACTGCAGGCCCTCGACCCATTCGCGGGCGCGGGCGATCGAGGCCTTGTAGTCCGGCATGCCGGCCACCAGCCCGTGCTGGCGCATGGCACGGTCCATCGCCATCACCACGACGGCGGTATCGTCGAGGTCGGGATAATGGGCGTTGCCGTACTGGAAGGCCCAGCCGCCGGGGCGCACGTCCGGCTTGGCCGCGGCCCAGTCGCCCTTGATGTCGAGGATCTGCCGCGGCTTCAGCCAATCGAGCCCGTCGCGGGCCTGCGCCTCCGCCTCGCCGCCACCGGCCTCGAGCAGGGCGTGGCTCGCGAGCGCCGTGTCCCAGACCGGCGACACGCAGGGCTGCACATAGGCTTCGTGCGGCTTCTCGACGACGAGCTTCTCGATGGCGTCGCAGGCGATCCGCACCTGCGGATGGTCGGGCGGATAGCCCATCACCTCGTACATCAGCACCGAGTTGACCATGGCCGGGAAGATCGCGCCGAGGCCGTCCTCGCCGTTCAGGCGCTCGCTCACCCAGGCGCGGGCCTTCTCCATGGCGCGCTTGCGGCGGCCCTTGGGGAAATAGCTCTCGGTGAGCTGAAGCAGGCGGTCGATGAAGCCGAAGATCGGCGTCCACGGCCAGGTGGCGTGCGGGCTGGCCGGCCAGGAGCGCACGGAATTCGGCGGCGTGACGAAGAGCTCCTGCACGCCGATGCCGCGCGGGTTCTTGGCCCGCGGCTTCGTCGCCTGGAGCACGAAGAGCGGCACCATCACGCAGCGCGCCCAGTAGCTGACCTTGTCGAGGTGGAAGGGGAACCACTTCGGCAGGAACATCACCTCCACCGGCATCACCGGCACGGCGGTCCACGGCACCTCGCCGTAGAGAGCGAGCATGAAGCGGGTGAAGACGTTGGCGTTGGCTGCGCCGCCGCGCGACAGGATCGCCTCACGGGCGCGGCGCATGTGCGGCGCCTCGATGTCGTCGCCGATCATCTTCAGCGCGAAATAGGCCTTCACGCTGGCGCTCATGTCGAAGGGGCCCTCGTGGACGAGAGCCCAGCCGCCATGCGGCCCCTGCGTCCGGCGGAGGTAATTGCCGATCTTCGCCTCGAGCCCCGCGCGCGGCATCGTCGCGCGGAACTGGTGGAACAGGATGTACTCGGAGGGGATGGTGGCGTCAGCCTCCAGCTCGAAGCAGATATGGCCGTCGGCATGCGCGAGGTTGGTCAGCGCCCGCGTCGCCTGCGCGATGCCGCGCTCGACCGCGTCGAGCGAGATGCCCTGCGTCTTCGGCCGCTGCAGCGCCTCGATCTTGCTCACCGCCTCTCTCATCGTCCTCGCCTCTCGCAGTCGCGCCTTACGCGACCGTCCCATGCCTCAAGCCGCGACGCGCGTGCGTGTTGCACCGCACGCGAGGGCGCGCGCGGCGTTCCGTCCGGAGCGGATCGCTCCCTCGATCGTCGATGGCAGACCGGTCGCGGTCCAATCGCCTGCCAGGACGAGATTCTCGTCGTCCGTCTCGGGCCTTGCCCGTCGCGCAGCCTCTTCCGGCGTCGCGGCGAAGGTCGCCCGCTTCTCCTTGACGATCTGCCAGCTTGGCAGTTCCGGGGCAAGATTGCCGAGCTTCGCGATCTCGCTCCAGATCTGCCGCGCGAGATCTTCGCGGGCCACGTCGAGCAGCCTGTCGGCGCCGCTGATCGTGACCGAATACCGGTCCGGATAGGCGAAGAGCCACTCGGTCAGCCCGTTCACCACGCCGAGGAAAAGCAAGCTGCCGGGCTTCGGAACCAAGGCGAAATGCGCGTTGACGATGGAGCGGTAGCTCTGCGGCGTGGCGATTCCCGGCATCAGTTCGGCCGCGACCCAGGGCGGCAGCGCCAGCACGACCGAATCGTCCGGGCCGATCGCCACGGGCTCGTCGGAGAAGTCGAGGCGGGTGACGCGCCCGCCCACCCGCTCCAGACCGCGCAGGCGGCGCCCGAAGCGGATCTCCGAGCCGCGGCTCTCCAGGTAGCGAATCGCCGGATCGACGAAGGCCGTCGAGAGGCCGTTGACCGCGATCAGGGGCCGGCAGGCGCGCCCCCCCGCGCCGAGGGTCTCGCGCAGGATGGTGGCCGCGAGCCCGACATCGCTCTCGCGCGGATCGGTGTTCAGCGCGGCGAGCAGGACCGGGTGCCAGAGCCGCTCGTAGAGCGCGCCGGTGCAGGGCATGGCGTCGCCGATGGTGCCACCCGCGCCGTCCGGCTTGCCGGCAGCGGCCTTCAGGATGCCGAGCGGCGCGAGGTAGTCACGGGCGCGGGTGCCGGGCACGCGGCGGGCCTGGCTCAGCACCCACCAGGGCAGGCGGCCGGCATTGGGGCGCAGAGCCCAGCGCTCGCCGGTCTTCAGGTCGGCGAAGTCGAACACCGCCTCGTCCGGCCCGGTCAGGGCGTCGGCCGGCGCGCCGACCACCTTCAGGAAGTCGAGGGAATCGGTGTTGCCGGACAGGAGCAGGTGGTTGCCGTTGTCGATCGTCAGCCCGAGGCTCGGATCGTAATAGGAGCGGCAGCGCCCGCCCGCCTGCTTGGCGGCCTCGTGCAGGACCACGCGCCCGCCGCGCTCGCTGAGCGCGACGGCAGCGGAGAGCCCGGCAAGGCCGGCGCCGACGACATGCGTTGTGCCCATCAGACGATGCCGTGCCGCAGCGCCACCGCGACGAGGGCGAGCTTGCCCGGCTTCACCCGGGCGCGGGGGGCGTCCCAGCCGCGCTTGAGCAGGGCGTCGAGATAGAGATGGTAGGCGGCGGCCATCAGGCGGGCGGCCTTGGTCACCCGTCGCGGGCTGCGGCGGATGATCTCCCAGGTCGCGCGGTAATGATGCTCCGCCTCCCGGGCAAGACCGGCGCAGACCTCGCCGATGCGCGGATGCGCGATGGCCGCCTCCGGCGTCGGATCGATCAGCCCGATCGCGGCGAGGCGCTCGCGCGGCAGATAGAGGCGGCCGCGCTCCGCATCCTCGTCGATGTCGCGCAGGATGTTGGTGAGCTGGAGCGCCCGGCCCTGATGCCAGGCGAGGCGGATCCCGTCCTCTTCCGGCATGCCGAAGATGCGCACCGAGAGGCGGCCGACCGCGCTCGCGACCCGGTCGCAATAGAGGTCGAGGGTCGCCGAATCGGGGGCGACGATGTCGCTGAACGCGTCCATCGCCATGCCGTCGATCACGGCGTGGAAATCCTCGCGCTTCAGGTCGTAGCGCTCGACCGGCACCACGAGGTCGCGCACCCGCGCCGGCGGGCGGCCGGCATAGAGGGCGTCGATATCGGCGCGCCAGCGGTCGAGTTCGGCGGCGCGGATCTCGGCGGGACCGCCGTCGTCGGCGACATCGTCGACCGCGCGGCAGAAGGCGTAGACCGCATACATCGCCTCGCGCCGGTCCTTCGGCAGCAGGCGCATGGCGGTGTAGAACGAGGAGCCCGAGGCCGGGAGCGCTGGGGCCTCGGCGGCGGGTTCATGGGCGGAGGTGGCGGCGGCGGTCATGATCGGTGTCTCTCAGGCCGCCGCGCGCCCGCGGAAGGGGCGGCGGGCCAGCGCGCCGGCAGCGGCGCCGAGCGCGATGAAGGCGAAGGCGGCCTTGCCGTGGTGGACCTTCTCGGAGAGCGGGTCGCGGGTCAGCAGGCCGCGGGTCAGCAGGACGGCGAGCCGGTGGATCGCGGCGATCTCCATCGACAGGCGGGTGTCGTCGATGAGCGCTGGCAGGGTCTTGCCCTCGTCGAGGAGCGTAAGGGTGCGCTCCGCCAGCTCCCGGATCACCGCGCGGAGCTGCGGCGGGGCCTTGGCCTCGCCGAGCATGTCGACACTGGCGCCATGCTTCCGCAGCGTCTCCTCGGGGATGTAGACCCGGTTGAGCTTGCGGAAATCCTTCCCGCAATCCTGCAGGTGGTTGAGCACCTGTAGCGCGGCGCAGATGGCGTCCGAGGTCCTGTAGACCCGGGCCGGATCCTCGCCGTGAACGTCGAGGACGAAGCGACCGACCGGCATCGCCGAGTAGCGGCAATAATGGATCAGTTCGTTCCAGTCGGCGTAGCGGTTCTTGCGCGCATCCATCCGGAAGGCGTCGAGCAGTTCGAGCGCGTGCAGCGGCGGCAAGGCGCGCGCGGCCAGCTCCCGCTTCAGCGGATCCGCCTCGGGGTCGGCGGGGCCGGCGCCGGTGAGCGCGTCGGCCAGCGCGTCGAGCATCGCGACCTTGCGCTCGGGCGTGAGGTCGTTGTGGTCGGCGATGTCGTCGCCCGCGCGCACGTAATCGTAGAAGGCGAGGATCGCCGGGCGGTGGCGCGCATGGATCAGGTGCGAGGCGACGGGGAAGTTCTCGTCGTGATGCCCCTTGCCGGAGCGCGTCGCGGTGGCCGTGTCGAGGGCGGCGCTCATCGCAGATACCCCGCCTGGCGGAACCACTGGATCGCGTCGGACAGGCCCTCGCGATAGGGCCGCGCGCCGTAGCCGAGCTCCGCCCGCGCCTTGGCATCGGAGAAGAACATCCGGTAGCGCGACATGCGGATGCCGTCGATCGTGGCGAAGGGCTGCTTTCCGGTGACCCGCGCCGCGAGTTCCGCGAAGAAGGCGATCGGATAGACCACGCCGCGGGGCAGGTTCACGGTCGGGGCTTTTCGACCGACCATCCCTGCGATGTCGGCGAGCATCTGCGACAGCAGCACGTTCTCGCCGCCCAGGATGTAGCGCTCGCCGATGCGGCCCTTCCCGAGGGCGAGGAGGTGGCCGTTCGCCACGTCGTCCACATGGGCGAGGTTGAGGCCGGTATCGACGAAGGCGGGCATCTTGCCGAGCGCCGCCTCCTGGATGATTCGGCCCGTGGGCGTCGGCTTCACGTCGCGCGGGCCGATCGGCGTCGAGGGGTTCACGATCACGGCCGGCAGGCCGTCCTTCGCCACCATCTCCTCGACCACGCGCTCGGCCACGACCTTGCTGCGCTTGTAGGCGCCGATCGCGGTCTCGGGGGTCAGCGGCATGGTCTCGTCGGAGGGCGTGAGCCCATCGGCCGGCGGGCGGATCGTGGCGACGCTGGAGGTGTAGACGACCCGCTCCACGCCCGCGTCGAGGGCCGCCTGCATCATCACCCGGGTGCCGTCGCGGTTGGTGCAGACGATCTCCTCCATGTCGGGCGCCCAGAGCCGGTAATCGGCCGCCGCATGGACGAGGTAGCGCTGCCCGCGCATGGCGGCGGCGACCGCGGCGGGGTCGCGCATGTCGCCCTCGGCGATCTCGACATCCGTCCAGGTCAGGTTCCGGCGCGAGCTCGAGGCGCGCACGAGGACGCGCACGGGGAAGCCCGCGGCGCGGAAGACGTCGACCAGCGCCGAGCCCAGGAAGCCGGCAGCGCCCGTGATCAGCACGGGACCCGGCTCGGAGGGGCTGGTCTCAGTCGCCTCTGCCATCACGCTCGACATCGTCATGGAACGGGAAACGCCTCACGGGGCTCGGCCGCCGCAGGGACATCCTCGGCCGGTCCGTGGTGCCGGCGGTGCGGAACGCGAATCGTCTCGCATGCCGCACCGCAACGCTGGCGCTTGTGTCACCGTTCAGAGTCTGGAACAAGCGCGTCCGGGGTAGGCCTCAGGCGAGGCGCAGGCGCGAGCGTCCGTCCTGGCGCTCTGGGAGGATCTCCTGGACCTTTGCGACGATGGCGGCGGCGTCGAGCCCGGCCTCGGCATACATCCGGTCCGGCGTGTCGTGGTCCTGGTAGGCG
>NZ_CABFVH010000014.1 GCF_902141855.1 Methylobacterium dankookense
GCCACGGTCGTTGCCGGTGCCGAAGCCGTAGCCGGCGTTGAAACCGGCGTAGAAGCCCGTCCAGGTGAAGACCGGCACCGGGGTGAAGACCGGCGGCGGAGCGGCGCGGCGCGGAAGGTCGGCGGCGAGAGCGGAGCCGGCGCAGCCGATAGCGGCGAGGGCGGTGGCGCCCCGAAGCAGGGAATTCAGCATCTGGTCCTCACAACTCCACAGGTGCCGCGCGTCAGCGCTGACCGGCACGGATCTGAAGATCGGCCTCCCGGGATTGGCTTGATGCCGTGCAGCGCGCCGACCGTCTTTGACGGCCCCTTTGATGGCGGCGCTGCGTTCTGTCCTCGGTTACCTTGGCTGCACAACGCGCTCGAATGGCCAAGGTTCACCCACGGCCACGCTTTTTTCGGACCGCCAGATTGACAAAATGTCGCACCTCTCCGGCCCGCCTCCGCCGGTCAGGGCGCGATGGCGATGGCGGAGATCAGCCGGCCGTAATCGGACTCGCCGCGATGGGTGGTCCGGCGGAAGCTGTAGAAGCGCTCCGCATCCGCGTAGGTGTCGAGGCGCAAGGCCGCCGCCTCGCCGATCCCGGCCTCCTCCAGCCGGGCCAGAATGAAGCCCGGCAGGTCGAACTGGGCATGGTCGGCCCGCGCGCCCGGCCCCAGGAAGCGCTCCATGCCGGGAGCCTCGGCGCGGAAGCGGGCCACGAAATCCGGCCCGACCTCGTAGGAGGGCTGCTCGATGGTGGGCCCGAGCACGGCCACGATCCCGCTGCGCTCGGCCCCGAGCGCCTCCATCGCCGCCACGGTCGCGGCGATCACGCCGGTGAGCGCGCCCTTCCAGCCGGCATGGGCCGCGCCGACGACGCCGTTGCCCGGATCGGCGAACAGGATCGGGCCGCAATCGGCGGTGGCGATACCGAGCGCGATGCCGGGCATGCGGGTCACCATCGCATCGGCCCTGGGGCGCTCGGAGAAGGGGGCCTCGACGGTGACGACCTCGGCCGAATGCACTTGGTACAGGCTGACGAGGCGGTCCGGCCCGAGCCCGAGTTGCGCGCACATCCGCGCCCGGTTCTCGATCACCCGCTCCGGCGCGTCGTCCGAGCCGATGCCGCCGTTCAGCGAGGCGTAGAGGCCCTCCGAAACACCGCCCTGGCGGGTGAAGAAAGCGTGGCGCAGGCCGGCATGGCCGCTCAGTTCCGGGGCTTCGATGAACATGCGAGGGTGTTCCGGCGCTTCCATTCCGAAGGTCGGACGCCTCGATAGCTGAACCGAAAGCGGGTGACGACGGTTGTTTCGCTCAGAGCCGTGCGCTCCGGACGTCACGCAGGAGGTTCGACCATGACGCAGCGGATCAAGCCCGACCGGCCGATCTGGCCGACCCCACCCGCCGACACGCGCTCCGGCTCCGCCCCCGCCGACACGCAGACCCACCCACGGCCGCGGAACGCGTCGGCCGCATCCTAGGTCCCGAGGGGATCATCCCCGCGGCGGGGCGCCGGGGCAGAGCCCCGGCAGTTCCTGGGCTCCGCCCTGGACCCGCGAAAGGGATGATCCCTTTCGCAACACGAACTCAGCCGAGCGCCGGGAGGGGGAGGCCCGGTGCGGCCACGCCCATCGCCTTGAACAGGCTGCCCATGCCGCGGCGCCCGGGGTCGGTGAGCCGCGTGCGGGCCGCGTCGATGGCGGCGGCCTGGGCGGCGTCGGCCTTCGCCTTCAGCCGTTCGGCGCGGGCATCGAGCCCCATGGCGCGCAGGAAGTCGCGCTGGTCCACCGGACCGTGCACGGCCGCGCCCTCGGCCGAGGCGGCCCGGCCGAGGGCCGAGAAATCGACATGGGCGGTGAGGTCGGCGCCGCCCGGATCGGCCAGCGGGTCGACGAAGGCGTGGCGGGCCAGAGCCTGGAGCGTGTCGCCGAAGCCGGGCCGGGCATGGCCGTAATCGATGGCGAGCAGCGCGCCGCCCTGCGCCGCGAGCCGGCGCGCGAGCCGGCGCATCAGGTCGAGCCCGGCGCCCGGCACCGTCATCAGCACGCCCTCGGGCCCCAGGGCCGTGATCTCGGAGGCCGGCTCCGGTGCGAGGCCGAAGGCGAGGCGGTCGCCGTCGAGCCCGACCACGCGCTCGCACCAGCCGCCCGCGGTGCGCTGGAACTGGCGCACGGGCAGGCAATCGAAGAACTCGTTGGCGATGACGATCGCGGGCCCTTCGGGCAGGGTATCGATGCCCTCGTGCCAGGTCGGCGCATGCGCCTGGAGCGCCGAACCTTGCGCCGCCCGTAGGGTCGGACTCGTCTCCACGAGATGCAGATCGAAGCGGGCGCCGCACGCGGCACTGCCAAGAGCACGCAGAGCGTCGCTTGCCAGTGTGCCGCGGCCGGGCCCGAGCTCGACGAGCGTCAGGCGCTCGGGCGCGCCCATGGCCTCGCGCACGAGGGCGATCCAGATTCCGATCAGCTCGCCGAACATCTGGCTGATCTCGGGCGCGGTGGTGAAGTCGCCCCGCGGCCCCAGCGGATCCCGCGTCCGGTAATAGCCGTGGACGGGATGGGCGAGGCAGAGCGCCATGTAGCGGTCGATGCCGATCGGCCCGGTCTCGCGGATCAGGCCGACGATCTCGGCGCCGAGCGCCCCGCTCACGCCTCGACCGCCCGGTCGGCCGCCGCGCTCTCCTCCACCGGGTGGCGCGGGCGCGTCCAGCCGCGGGCGGCGAGCACGATGTAGGTGAGCCCGATCAGCGCCATCGGCACGCAGAGCAGCATGCCCATGGTGACGCCGCCGCCGAGCGGCCCGAGATGCTCGCCGAACAGGTAGCCGAGCTGCCGATCGGGCTCGCGGAAGAACTCGCAGGCGGTGCGGGCCACCGCGTAGCCGAGCACGAAGATGCCGCCGAGGAGGCCCGGCTTGCGGAAACCGAACCGGTTCACCGCGAGCGCCATCACGATGAAGAGCAGGAAGCCCTCGGTCGCCGCCTCGTAGAGCTGGCTCGGATGGCGCGGGACGGGCCCGCCGCTCGGGAAGACGATGGCGTAGGGGAAGTCCGGCGCGACGCGGCCCCAGAGCTCACCGTTCACGAAATTGGCGATGCGGCCGAAGAACAGGCCGATCGGGACGACCACGGCGCCGATATCGAGAAGCGTATAGCCGTTGAGGCCGCGCGCACGGGCGAAGAGCAGGAAGGCGAGGATGGCGCCGAGGAAGCCGCCGTGGAACGACATGCCGCCGTTGCGGATCGCGAAGATCTCGATCGGATCGGCGATGTAGAGCGGCAGGTTGTAGAACAGCACGTAGCCGATCCGGCCGCCGAGCACGACGCCGAGCGCCACCCAGACCACAAGATCGTCGATGTCGGTGACGGTCGGCCGCTTCACCACGCCCCAGAGACGGTCGGCCATCACGAGGCGGCGGGCATACCACCAGCCGCCGATCAGCCCGGCGATGTAGGCGAGGGCGTACCACTTCACCGTGATCGGTCCGATCGCCAGGGCGACGGGGTCTATGGACGGGAAGGGCAGGGCAAGGAGCGGCGGCATCGGGCTCGGCCTCCGGTTTCGGAAACGGGAGGCATTGGACGGGGGCAGCCGCGAGCGTCAACCCCGGGGCTGGATCAGAGGTCGCGGCCGTCCACCTCCGGCGCGAGGCGTTCGATCGCTTCCTGCATCTTCGGCATGCGGGGGTAGAGCGCCACGGCGCGGCGATAGGCGCTCAGCGCGAGCTTCTTGTCCTCCAGGGACTGGTAGATCCGGCCGAGCGCCGCCCAGGCCTCGAAATGGCGCGGCTCCAGCACGAGGGCGCGCTGCAGGTCGGTGACCGCTGCCTGCTTGTCCGAGAGCAGCCAGAACACCGTGGCGCGCCGGTTCCAGCCCTCCGACCAGGCCGGCTCCAAGGCGGTGACCCGGTCCATCAGCTCGGCGGCCAGGGGGAAGTCCTTGGTGGACATCGCCTGTCGGGCGCGCTCCGTCAGGAGATCGGCCGTGGCGCTGCCGGAGCGGTCGAGGCGGCGCTCGATCAGCTTGGCCACGCCCTTGGCCTCCTCGTCGTCCTCCGTCTCGCGCAGGCGCGTGTAGAGGTCGTCCAGGCTGACCGCCGGCGGGGTCTTGCGCGCGCCCTCCCGCTCGCCGGCGGGCGGCCGGTCCGGCAGGCCGGGCGGCGCGGCGAGCGCGCTGCCCGCGACGAGGATCGCGAGGAAGCCGAGCGTCAGGGGAGCGTGGCGCAGCATGGCGCGAGCTTGGTCGCGGCGCGGCGTGCCGTCAACGCGCGCGAACGCCGCGCATGCGAAAAGGCAGGCGCCGCATGAGCGGCACCTGCCTTCGAAACATCGGTCCGGCCCCGGTCGGGGCGCGGAAGGCTCAGCCCTGGCGGGCCTTGAAGCGCTTCTGGGTCTTGTTGATCACGTAGACCCGGCCCTTGCGGCGCACGAGCTGGTTGTCGCGGTGACGACCGCGGAGCGACTTGAGCGAGTTGCGAATCTTCATGATGTCCTCGGCGCGGCGGCCGTCCATGCACGGGTGTCGGGAGCGGGAAGCCCGGAGGCCCCCTGCGATGGTGGTGCACGCATCGCGGAAAGGCGGCCCCTGTATCAGGATTCGCCCTGCGGAGGCAAGCCGGACCGCGCCGCTTCGTCGCTCCCGGATACCCGTCCGCGGCCGCATTCCTAACCCGAACAGGGTATGTCGTCGATCGTCGAATTGGATGAGGATCGCGCTCCTGACGTCGAACTCTTGAGGGACGTCCGATGAGCGCGCGCAGAGTCCAGGGTTGGGTGCCCGATTTCTCCGGCTATCCCGATCTCGTCGTGATGTATCTCGGCATGCGGGTCCGGAGCCTCCGGGGCTTGAAGACCGCTATCTTCATCGGTCCGCCGATCGACAGGGCGGGGGCGGCGCGTCCGGACGGGCTGCTGCACTACGAGAATCGAATCGTCTACCAGTTCTTCCCCTTCCATGTCGGCATGCGCTGGTACTGGCGCGACATGGAGAGCCTGGAGGCCTGGGCGAGGACCGAGCCGCATCGGACCTGGTGGATGCGCTTCACCCAGGACGCGCAGGGCGTCGGGATCTGGCACGAGACCTACCACATGCGCGGCGGGATGGAGGCGATCTACACCACCCCGGACACCCATCCCGGCTTCGGCGGATTCATGCCGGTGATGCCGGCGCGCGGCACGATGGCCTCGCGCCACCAACACCACGCCGCGTCCGATCTCTCCGACCTGCCCGAACCGAGCGGGCCCGAACGCGACGCGGCCTGACGGCTCAGCCGAGCCGCTCCGCGATCCGGTCGGCCACACGCAGCGCGTTGGCGATGATGGTCAGCGTCGGGTTCACGGCGCCGATGGACGGGAAGAAGCTCGCATCCGTCACGTAGAGGTTGTCGAGCTCGTGCGCCTTGCAATCGAGGTCGAGCACGCTCGCCGTCGGATCGGTGCCGAAGCGCAGGGTCCCGGCCTGATGCGCGGTGCCGCTCAGGGGGATGTTCTTGCCGAGATAGAGCGAGCGCTCGAACACATAGGCGTAGAGGCCGCCGGGCTCCAGCAGATCCTCGAGCTTCGCGCGCAGGCGGTCATGCGCCTCGCGGTTGGTCTGGCGGATATCGAGGATGGTGCGGCCGTCGCGGTCGATCGAGACGCGGTTGTCCGGGTGCGGCAGGTCCTCGCTCTGCAGCCAGAAATCCATCGAGTGGCGCGCCACCATGTCGAAGGGCGCGTTGGGGAGGAAGCCGGTCCATTTCGGGAATTCCTCGCCGCGGATCTGATCCGGATGCGTCTTCGCGCACATCTGGATCAGGCCCATCGGGTATTCCCACGCCTCCGATTCGAAATAGAAGTCCGAGAGCGCGAGCGTCTTCTGGAAGACGGTGTCGTTGACTTCCTTCGAGAGCGCCATCAGCACCGACATGTTGTGGCGCATGTAGTTGCGCCCGACCTGATCGGAGCCGTTGGCGAGCCCGTTCGGATGAGCGTCATTCGCCGAGCGCAGGAACAGCAGCGCCGAGGAGAGCGCGCCGCAGGCCACCACCACGATATCCGCCGTGTAGCGCTCCTCCCGTCCCTCCCGGGTGACCTGGACGCCCGTCACCGTCCGGCCCGACGCGTCGGTCTCCAGCCGCGAGACGTAGGCGTTGACAAGGAGCGTGACGTTCGCGTGGCTGGCAAGCGTCGGGTCGACGGTCATCACCTGGGCATCTGCCTTGCCATTGAGGAGGCAGGGGAAGCCGTCGAAGGCCTCGCAGCGGATGCAGGTGCTGGTCGGCGTCGCCCGGCCGTTGCGCTCGTCGAGCTTGATCCCGAGCGGCAGGTGGTAGGGCCGCAGGCCCGTCTTGCCCCAGTCGTCGGAGAGCTTCTGGATGCGCGGCTCGTGGGACACGGCCGGATGGTCGAAGGGGCCGCTCGCCCAGGGCTCGGTCGGGTCCTCGCCGCGCTCGCCGTGCACCGCGAACAGACGCTCGGCCTGCGCGTAATAGGGCTCGAACGCGGCATAGGAGACGGGCCAGGCTGGCGAGATCCCGTCCACATGGCGCACCGCGCCGAAATCGCGCTCGCGCAGCCGCAGCAGGGCCGCGCCGTAGACCTTGGAATTGCCGCCGACATAGTAGTGCAGGGCCGGCGAGAAGGCGCGCCCGTCGCCGCCATACCACGTCTCCCGCGCCTGATACTTGCCCTCCACGAAGACGGCGCGGGCGTTCCAGTTGTCCTGGCTGCGCGGCAGGTAGTCGCCGCGCTCCAGGAGGAGGATGCGCTTCCCGGTCTTGGCGAGACGCGCCGTCGCCGAGCCGCCTCCGGGCCCAGAGCCGATGACGATGACGTCGTAATGGTCCTGCATCGCCGGCGTCCCGATCGGTCAGACAGCCGGCCAACGTGGCCCGAGCGGGGCCGTTCCGCGCCGCGGGGTCACGGGATCGTGCACGCTGCGACGCAGCGAAGATTTGTCGCCGGCGCGGCCCGTCGCAACCACGGCCGCGCGCGGACGTTGCCGGGACGCGCGGCCTTACCCCCGCGCCACGCAACGGAGCCCGCGCGCCGCGATGGACGTCTCGACCTGGCTCAATCTCGTCGCGGTGCCGCTCATCGCCAAGATCTGCCTCGTCGGCATGTTCCCGCCGAGCGCCTACGACAAGATCGCGCATTGGGACGAGGCGATGGAGCAGGCCTCGTCCGGCCCGCTGCCCTTCCCCGGCCTCCTCCTTGTGCTCGGCATCGTGGTCGAGTTCGTGACGCCGGTGCTCATCGTGATCGGCTGGTACGATCGCGCCGCCGCCTTCGTGCTGATGGGCTTCTGCGCGGTGACGGCCGTGCTGTTCCACCGCTTCTGGGAATACCCGGACTTCTGGTCGCGGAACGGCCCGGGCCGGGCGCATTTCTGGGACTTCCTGAAGAATTTCGGCCTCGTCGGCGGCCTGCTCCTCGTGGTGATCGGCGGCGCCTACGCGCCGGCATCCGAGGTTGCCCGCCATCCCCTCGCCGCCGGCCCCTACGCGGCCGAGGCGCCCGGCAACCCGTGAGGATCGCGCCATGCCAGAATCTGACGCCCCGAGCATGCCCTACTGGCACGTCTACACCGACGCGGAGGGCGTGAGCCGGCAGGCGCGGTTCGCGCTGACCGCGTTCCAGTTCCAGGGCGTCGGCCCGGGCGTCGCGCCGCAATGGAACGACAAGATGGATCCTTCCCAGGCTGGCGTGACCTTCTCGGTGCTGCCCGTCGGCTGGGTCGGCGAATGGCACGAGAACCCGAAGCCGCAATGGATCGCCGTGCTCTCCGGCCGCTGGTTCGTGGAGACCATGGACGGGACCCGCGTCGAGATGGGCCCGGGCGAGCTGATGTTCGGCGAGGACCAGAACACCAAGCCGCGCGACGGCCGGAAAGGACACCTCTCCGGCACGGTGGGGGATGAGCCCTGCACCATGATCGTCACCGGGCTCGACGTAACGCCGACCGTGAACCAGCCCGGTCGCTTCAGATAGGGGCGGCGCGATGGACGGATTCGAGATCTGTCAGCCGCGCTTCAACAGCTTCGTGCTGCCGAACGCACCGCTGGAGATGCTGGCCGAGGGCTTCCGCTGGTGCGAGGGGCCGGTCTGGTTCGGCGACCGCGCGGAGCTTTTGTTCTCGGACCTGCCGAACGACCGGGTGATGCGCTGGTGCGAGGGCGCGGGCCTCAGTACCTACCGCGACCATGTCGGCTTCGAGAACGGGCATGCCCGCGACCGGCAGGGGCGGCTCCTCTCCTGCTCGCACCGCCTGCGCCGGATCGCCCGGACGGAGCTCGACGGCAGCGTGACCACACTCGCCGATTCCTACCGGGGCAAGCGGCTCAACGCCCCGAACGACATCGTCTGCAAGTCGGACGGCACGATCTGGTTCTCGGACCCGCCCTACGGCATCCAGACCGATTACGAGGGCGGCAAGCAGGACTCCGAGCTGCCGGCCAACCTCTACCGGTTCGACCCGCGCGACGGCTCCCTCACCGTCGCGGCCGACGATTTCGATGGGCCGAACGGCCTCTGCTTCTCGCCGGACGAGCGCCTACTCTACGTGGCGGAGACCGGCCTGCAATTCGCCGAGAACCCGACCCGTCACATCCGCGTCTTCGACGTCGCCGAGGATGGCCGCCTCTCCAGGCCGCGCATCTTCCATACGATAGAGCCCGGCATGGCGGACGGGTTCCGCTGCGACGAGGAGGGCAATCTCTGGTCGAGCGCGGGGGACGGCGTGCACGTGATCGATCCGGGCGGCGACCTCCTCGGCAAGATCCGGACGCCGGCCACCGTGTCGAACCTCGCCTTCGGTGGGCGCAATCTCAGCCGCCTGTTCCTCTGCGTCTCGCACAGCCTGATGGCGATCTACGTGAACCGGCGCGGGGTCCGGCTGGTGTGAGCGCGATCCTCGCCATCGGCCGCACCGTCGCCGACCTCGCCCGGACGGAGGCCTTCTACCGCGACGGGCTCGGTTTCGAGGCCGAGGGACCGCCCGAGCCGCTGCCCGAGCCGCTCCGGCAGGCCATGGGGCTCGAGGCTCACGCGGCGCACCGGCTCCGCATGCGGCTCGGCGGGCAGCGGCTCGACTTTCTCCGGGTCGAGCCGGCGGGCGCGCCCTATCCCGAGGCGCCGCGGGCGACCGATCCGTTCTTCCAGCACATCGCGATCCCCGTGCGCGACATGGCGGCGGCCGCGGACCGGCTCGCCACCGCCGAGGCGATGCCGATCAGCATCGGCGGCCCGCAACGGCTGCCGGCCGCGTCGGGCGGCGTCACCGCCTGGAAGGCCCGCGACCCGGACGGGCACCCGGTCGAGCTGATCGATTTCCCCGGCGGCCCGTCCGCCGAGACCTGGGCGGAGGCGCCCGGCCTGTTCCTCGGCATCGACCATTCGGCGCTGACCGTCACCGACCTCGATGCGGCGCTCGCCTTCTTCCCCGGCGCGCTCGGAATCCGGCTGGCGCAACGGGGCCTGAATGTCGGCCCGGAGCAGGCCCGCCTCGACGGCCTGCCCGATCCGGAGGTCGACGTGCTGGCGCTGGAGCCGGCCGGAGGCGGCCCGCCGCATCTCGAATTGCTGCATTACCGGAGGCCAGGGACCGATCGGCCGACGCCTGCCCCCTTCGGCCCCGCCGACCGCGCGACGAGCCGCCTCATCTTGGCGGTAACCGATCTCACGGCCGCGGCGAATGCCATCCGCGCCGCCCGCTATCCCGTCCGGGTCGCGGGCGACGTGGCCTACACCGCCGGACCGGACGGGCACGGACTCGTGCTGCAACAGAGCCCTTGACGGATCCGGCCTACAAATAAATTGCGCACAACCTAGAACCGTTGCAGCTTGTGGCTGTGCATTTGCAAGGCGCTCGCCCTTATCGGCAGCGCCGTTCTTGTGGGGACCCTGAATGCCTCGTTCGATCATCCGCCTCGCGCTGCTCTCCGGCTTCGCGCTCGCCCTCGCGGCGGGCGCGCCCGCCCGCGCGCAGGAGGCCAGCACCGCCGAGCAGACCATCGACGTGATGAACAAGCTCTGGGGCAAGAACCCGGGCTTCCGCGCGAACCACGCCAAGGGCGTCGTGGTCGAGGGCAGCTTCACGCCGAGCAAGGAGGCCGCCGCCATCAGCAAGGCCTCGCTGTTCGCCGGACCCGCCGTGCCCGTCACCGTCCGGTTCTCAGACGCGACCGGCCTGCCGATGGTGCAGGACGGCTCGGCCAAGGCCACCCCGCACGGCATGGCACTGAAGTTCAAGCTGGCCGACAGCAGCGAGATGGACGTCGTCGTCAACGCGCTGAAGTTCTTCCCCGTCGCAACGGGCGAGGAGTTCCGAGACCTGCTCAAGGCGGTCTCGGAGAGCGGGCCCGATGCGGCCAAGCCGACGCCGGTGGAGACGTTCGTCGCCGCCCATCCGGCCGCGGGGACCGCTGGCGCGACGGCTAAGACGCCGTCGAGCCTCGCCCGGCAGATCTATAACGGCGTGAACGCCTTCGTGTTCGTCGACAAGGCCGGCAAGCGCCAAGCCTTCCGTTACCGCTTCGTGCCTGTGGCCGGCGAGGATCTGCTCAGCCCTGAAGAGGCGGCCAAGCAGGGCGACAGCTACCTGATGCAGGAGATCGCCACGCGCGTCGGCAAGGAGCCGGTGAGCTTCAAGGTGCTCGCCCAACTCGCCGAGGCCGGCGACCCGACCAACGACGCCACCAAGCCCTGGCCGGATTCGCGCAAGACCGTCGATCTCGGCACGCTCACGCTGACCAAGGCGGTGCCCGACAGCAAGGAGGCCGAGAAGGCGCTCCTGTTCATGCCGAACGCGCTGACCGACGGCATCGAGGTCTCGGACGACCCGCTGATCGACGCCCGCGTCCAGGCCTACGCCGTCTCCTTCAGCCGCCGCCAGCAGTAGCCGGCGGTGACGAGGCGCGAAGAGGGACCCCGGCCGCTGAGGCGACACCGGGGACCATCCCGCCGAATCCGATCGGTCTCTTCGGGATGGCGGATCCGGGCTTCAACGTGATCGCTCGAGTTCGAGATGGGCCTCTCCTCCCCCTTGCGGGGAGGAGCCGGAGGTGGGGGTGGTGCCGAACAACGGTCGACGCTCCACCCTGAGCCACCCCCACCCCTGACCCCTCCCCGCAAGGGGGAGGGGACGCTTCCTATGATCGATCCGGCCAGGCCGGAGACCGGCTCAGATCTCGATCTCGGTGCCGACCTCGACGACTTGGCGGGTCGGGACGCAGAAGAAGGCGCCGGTGCGCTCGGCGTTGCGCTGCATGAAGGCGAACAGCGTCTCCCGCCACGGCATCATGCCGCGCTGGTCGCTCTTCGGAATGATGGTCTCGTGCCCGACGAAGACTGTGAGGTCGTCGAGCAGGGAGGCCGGCAGGTGCCGGTGCTCCATGGCGCAGCGCAGGCCCTCGGGGATCGAGGCGTCCTCCATGAAGCCGTAGCGCAGGACCAGCCGGTAGAAGTCCGGCGCGAGCAGGGTGACGCGGGCGCGCTCGCTCTGCGGCACGGTGGGAGTCTCCTCGTAGAGCGCCGTGACGATGAGGACGCGGCGGTGGAGTGCGTGGCTGCGCTCCACGAAGCGGGACAGGTGCAGCGGGATGCCGTGGGTCGCCGAGGACAGGAAGGCGCCGGTCCCGGGCAGGCGCACGATGTCCTGGTGCTGGAGATGCGAGAGGAAGACCGGCTCGGGCAGGCGCAGCCCGGTGCGGGCCTCCTCCACGAGGTGGTTGCCCTTGCGCCAGGTGAGCATCATCAGCGCGATGATCGCGGCGAGCAGCAGCGGAAACCAGCCGCCCTCGAACAGCTTCACGCTGTTGGCGCCGAGGAAGACGAGGTCGATGCAGAGGAAGAAGCCGTTCACCGCGATCACGGCGAGGACGTTGTAGCCCCATTTGTGGGCGATCAGCGCGGCGAGCAGCGTGGTGATCGCCATCAGCAGCGAGACCGCGATGCCGTAGGCGCCGGCCAGCGCGTCCGAGGTCTCGAAGAGCAGAACCGCGGTCAGCGTCGCTGCGGCGAGGAGCCAGTTCACCGCCGGCACGTAGATCTGGCCGCGCTCGTCGCTCGCCGTCTGGACGATGCGCATGGTCGGCAGGAAGCCGAGTTGGATCGCCTGCTGCGTCAGCGAGAACACGCCCGAGATGATCGCCTGCGAGGCGATCACGGTCGCCATCGTAGCGAGCCCGATCAGGGGATAATGCGCCCAGTCGGGCGCGAGGCGGTAGAACGGGTTCTCGATGGCGTCGGGCTCGGCGAGCAGCACCGCACCCTGGCCGAAATAGTTCACGACGAGGGCGGGCAGGACCAGGGCGAACCACGAGACCCGGATCGGCTTGGCGCCGAAATGCCCGAGATCGGCGTACATCGCCTCGCCGCCGGTCACGGCGAGGAAGGCGGCGCCGAGCATCGCGAAGCTGACGCCCCAGCCGGCATGAAACAGGAAGTCGATGGCCCGGAACGGGTTGGCGGCGGCCAGGATCTCCGGCTTCTGGAGAATGCCGCCGAGGCCCAGCAGGGTGAGGACGAGGAACCAGACGAGCATCACCGGTCCGAACATCCGCCCGATGAAGGCGACGCCCTTGCTCTGCACCAGGAACAGGGCGACGAGGATGACGAGGGTGATCGGCACCACGTAGCGGCCGAGCGCCGGCGCATCGACCTTGAGGCCCTCGATCGCCGAGAGCACGGAGATCGCCGGCGTGATCGCCCCGTCGCCGTAGAGGAGCGCGGCGCCGACGAGGCCGACCACGAGGAGCCAGGCCTGCCAGGTGCCCGACTTGGCGTGGCGCGCCCCGAGCAGCGCCAGCATCGCGACGATCCCGCCCTCGCCGCGATTGTCGGCGCGCAGGATCAGCACCGCGTATTTCAGCGAGACGATCAGGACCAGCGCCCAGAGGATCAGCGAGACCGCGCCGATCACGGCGGCCGGAGCCGCGCTGTGGGCGCCCTGGCTCGCCGCGCGCACCGCCTCCTTGAAGGCGTAGAGCGGGCTGGTGCCGATGTCTCCGTAGACGATGCCGAGCGCGCCAAGCAGCAAGGCCGGCTTCAGCCGGCCGTGCCCCTCGTGACCGGACTCCCCGTCCGCACGGACCTCGGTCTGGCTCAACGCAGTGCTCCGGGCAGAATCGACCCGATCCAGGTCATATCGCACCGTATAACGCGAAGCTCGACCTTATGGCCTCACGACCAGTTCAGACGTCGCGCCGTTGTTACGGGACAAGGATCGCGGCGAGCGCGTCGGGGCAGGGCGCATCCCGGCCGATGCAGGCGACCGGCGCCGCGACGTGCCGTGCGATCGCCGCCGCGACCACCTCGGGCCCGGTCGGGGCGCCCGGGCTCTCGCTCACGGCCACCGCGCGCAAGGGGATGCCATGCAGGCGCAGGGTCTCGCAGGCGGTCAGCGCGTGGCTGATCGCCCCGAGATAGCTGCCCGAGACGAGGATCGCGGGGATCTCCAGGGCCTTCAGCCAGTCGAGGCCCGTCGCCTCGGGGGTGACCGGGCTCATTAGGCCGCCGACGCCCTCGATCAGCAGGACGCCCCCGGCCGCCGCGATCTCCGCGCGGCACCAGGCGACGAGATCGGCAAGCGCGAGCGCGCGGCCCTCGCGGGCGGCGGCCTGATCCGGCGCGAGCGGGGCTGTGAAGCGCCAGGGCGAGCAGGCCGCCACCGCCTCGGAGCTCGGCGCCAGCCCCTGCGCGGCAAGGAGCCGCGCGGTGTCGCTCTCGGCGAAGGCCGGATCGTCGAGGGGCGGGACCCCGCTCGCGAGCGGCTTCAGGGTGCGGACGCGGATGCCGTCCGCGCGCAGCCGCCGGGTGAGGGCGGCCGTGACATAGGTCTTGCCGATCTCGGTGCCGGCGCCGGCGATGAAGAGGGCGGGCATGTCGGTCTCGAACCGGAAATCCCCTCCTCAAACCTCATCCTGAGGTGCTGCGCAGCAGCCTCGAAGGAGCCCTCCGGAAAGCATGGAGACCCCTGGAGGGCTCCTTCGAGGCCCGCTGCCGCGGGCACCTCAGGATGAGGGAGATGGATGGGACGAAGAGGCAGCCGGGAAGGGGCCCCGGCTGCCCTCGGACACGCCTCAGGCCTGATAGCTGCCGTGGCAGTGCTTGTACTTCTTGCCCGAGCCGCAGGGGCAGGGTTCGTTGCGGCCGACGCGGCCCCAGGTGGCGGAATCGGTGGGGTCGCGCTCCAGCACGGCGCCGTCCGCCGAGAGCCCCTGCGCCGCGAAGCCGAGGGCCGGGCCGCCGCCACCGTCGCTGCCCGAGCCGCCGCGGGCGAACTCGTTCTCGCCGGTGACGGGGTCGAGATGCTGGGCGAACATCGGCGGCAGGCTCGGCGTCTCGGCGAAGGGCTGGTTGCCGCCCTGCTCGGGCTCCTGGAACACGATCTCGATGCGCGAGAGCTGGCCGGTGACCTGCTCGCGGAGCGAGGCGACGAGGCCGTTGAAGAGGTCGAAGGCCTCCGACTTGTACTCGTTCAGCGGGTCGCGCTGGGCGAAGCCGCGCCAGCCGATCACCTGCCGCAGGTGGTCGAGGGTGACGAGGTGCTCGCGCCAGAGATGGTCGAGGGTCTGAAGCAGGACCTGCTTCTCGATATAGGCCATCACCTCGGCGCCATTCTGCTCGGAGCGGGCCGTGTAGGCCTCGTCGGCGCCCTTGCGCAGGCGCTCGCGCATCTCCTCGTCGGCGATGCCCTCCTCCTTGGCCCAGTCCTCCACCGGCACGTCGAGGTTCAGCACCTCGGTGACGCGCTGGCGCAGGCCCGCCACGTCCCACTGCTCGGCATAGGCGTTCTCGGGGATGTGCAGGGCGACGAGGTCGTCGACCACGCCGTGGCGCATCTCGTCCACGGTCTCGCGCACGCTCTCCTGGCCCATGAAGTCGCGGCGCTGCTCGAAGACGACCTTGCGCTGGTCGTTCATGACGTTGTCGTACTTGAGCACGTTCTTGCGCATGTCGAAGTTGCGCGCCTCGACCTTCTGCTGCGCCTTCTCGATGGCCTTGTTGATCCAGGGATGGATGATGGCCTCGCCCTGCTCCAGGCCGAGCTTCTGCAGCATCCCGTCCATGCGGTCGGAGCCGAAGATCCGCATCAGGTCGTCCTGAAGCGAGAGGTAGAACTTCGAGCGGCCGGGGTCGCCCTGGCGGCCGGAGCGGCCGCGGAGCTGGTTGTCGATGCGCCGCGATTCGTGGCGCTCGGTGCCGATGATGTAGAGGCCGCCGGGCAGGTCCTTCTTGCGGCCCGCGGCCGGGTCGGCCGGCTCGCCGGCGGCCAGCACCTTGGCGCGGTTCTCCGCGATCTCGGACTTGATCGCCTCGACCGCCGCCTCGCGCTCCGGCCCCTCGGCCAGGTGCGCCAGCTCCTTCTCGACGCGCATCTCGACGTTGCCGCCGAGTTTGATGTCGGTGCCGCGGCCGGCCATGTTCGTGGCGATGGTGATCGCGCCCGGCACGCCGGCCTCGGCGACGATGTAGGCCTCCTGCTCGTGGAAGCGGGCGTTCAGCACGGCGAAGCGCTTGGTCACCCGGCCCTCGCGGGCGGCGGCGTAGACGTCGGTCAGCGCGTTCGGGTCGGAATAGTCGAGCAGCGTGTAGCCGTGCTTCTTCAGCATCTCGGCGATGTGCTCGGACTTCTCGATCGAGCCGGTGCCGACCAGGATCGGCTGGTGGCGCGCATGCGCCTTGTCGATCTCTGCGATGATGCCGGCGTACTTCTCCTCGACCGTGCGGTAGACCTCGTCGTCCTCGTCGACGCGCTCGACCTCCTTGTTGGTCGGGATGTCGACCACCTCGAGCTTGTAGATCTCGGCGAACTCGTCGGCCTCGGTCGAGGCCGTGCCGGTCATGCCGGCGAGCTTCTTGTAGAGGCGGAAGTAGTTCTGGAAGGTGATCGAGGCGAGCGTCTGGTTCTCGGGCTGGATCGTGACGCGCTCCTTGGCCTCGAGCGCCTGGTGCAGCCCTTCCGAGTAGCGCCGGCCCTGCATCATGCGGCCGGTGAACTCGTCGATGATCACCACCTCGTCGTTGCGGACGATGTAGTCCTTGTCGCGCGTGAACAGGGTGTTGGCCCGCAGCGCCTGGTTGACGTGGTGGACAAGGGTGACGTTGTGCGCGTCGTAGAGGTCGCCCTCCTTGAGGATGCCGGCCTCGCGCAGGGCCTCCTCGATGAACTCGTTGCCCTCCTCGGTCAGCGAGACGGTGCGCTGCTTCTCGTCGAGGTCGTAGTACTCCTTCCGCAGCCGCGGCATCAGCGCGTCGACGGCGACGTAGAGCTCCGAGCGGTCGTCGACGGGCCCGGAGATGATCAGCGGCGTGCGCGCCTCGTCGATCAGGATCGAATCGACCTCGTCCACGATGGCGAAGTTGTGCCCCCGCTGCGCGAGCTGGGACAGCTCGTACTTCATGTTGTCGCGCAGGTAGTCGAAGCCGAACTCGTTGTTCGTGCCGTAGGTGATGTCGCAGGCGTAGCTCGTCTTGCGCTGCTCGTCATCGAGCCCGTGGACGATGGTGCCGACGGTGAGGCCCAGGAAGCGGTAGACCCGGCCCATCCACTCGGCGTCGCGGGAGGCGAGGTAGTCGTTCACGGTGACGACGTGGACGCCCTTGCCCTCGAGCGCGTTGAGATAGACCGGCAGCGTCGCGACGAGGGTCTTGCCCTCGCCGGTCTTCATCTCCGAGATGCCGCCCTCGTGCAGCACCATGCCGCCGATCATCTGCACGTCGAAATGGCGCTGGCCGAGCACGCGCTTGGCCGCCTCGCGCACCGTGGCGAAGGCGGGGACGAGGATGTCGTCGAGGCTCTTGCCGTTGGCGAGCTCCGCCTTCAGCATGCGGGTGCGGTCGCGCAGGGCCTCGTCGGAGAGGGCCTGGATCTCGGGCTCCAGCGCGTTGATCGCGGCCACGCGCGGGCGATAGCCCTTCACGCGGCGGTCGTTGGACGAGCCGAAAATCTTCTTGGCGAGGCTGCCTAGCATCGTGAACCTGCGGACGCGCGAGCCCGCGGACGGCGTGCCGTCGCGGGCCGGTCATGGCTGAGTTGGCCGGGCTTATAGAGGTAAAGTGTGGGGGGCGCATCTAAAAGAGGCGGGTCCCGCACAGGCCCTGCGCGGGCCGCGCGAAGCGGACCGGCTCAGTTCAGTTCGCAGAAGCCCGCGCCGGACCCGACGACCCGGTTGCCGGCACACCAGGGACCGGCGACCTTGACCGGGGGTGCCGGCGGAGGCGCGGACACCGGCTGCGCGACCCGCAGCCGCGGCGCGGGTGCCTCGGCCGGCTCCGGGGAGGCTTCCGGACGCGCGACCGCCGCGACCGGAGCCGCCACGGCCGGGAGCGCCACGCTCGGGGTCACGCCGAAGCGCAGGCGGAGGCGGCGTGCCTCGGCCTCGGTCGCGTGGAGACCGGTCAGCGCCAGAACGCAGACCATCGGAATCATGCGCATCGCCATCGATCTCGACTCCCCTGCTCCCGCGAACCGTGGGCCGAGGCGAAGTTAGAGGGGAGGGCTTAACGTCCGATCGCCGGAATCGCGCGGCTTCTCGGCATCGTGATCCTGCCGCCGCCTCTCCACGATGCCTTCGGCGCTCCCGGACCGGCCCTTGCGTTTGCCGGCCGCAGGATCCACCTGTCTCGCCGCTCAACCCTGGCGGGCGCCGACGAGGCGGGTCCCCGCGCCTTCCGATGGGCCGCCTTCGCGGCCGGGTTCCCAAGGACATCCTCCCCATGCCGATGCCCTCTCTGCTCCGGTGCGCCACCGCGCTGGCCTTCGTCCTCGCCACCCCGGCCGCCCTTGCCGAGACGGCTCCGGCCGCGGCGCCGGCCGCAGCCGCGCCAGTCGCGCCCGACACGGTGGTGGCCAAGGTGAACGGCCAGCCCATCACCGGGGCCGACATCGCGGTCGCCGCAGACGATCCGGCCCTGTCGCTGCCGGGCGTGGACGAGGCGCAGAAGAAGGGGCTGCTCGTCGACTACATGGTCGACCTCAAGGTCGGCGCCCAGGCGGCGGAGGCGGCCAAGGTCGCCGACACGCCGGACTTCAAGCGCAAGCTCGCCTATTTCCGCGACAAGCTGCTGCTCGACGAGTACCTGGAGCGCGAGGCCAAGAAGGCCGCGACTCCGGAGGCGGCCAAGGCCGTCTACGATCAATCCGCCAAGCTGATGAAGCCCGAGGAGGAGGTGCACGCCCGCCACATCCTCGTGGACAACGAGGCCGAGGCGAAGAAGATCGCGGCCCGCATCAAGGGCGGCGAGGATTTCGCCAAGGTCGCGGGAGAGACCTCGAAGGATCCGGGCTCGAAGACCGAGGGCGGCGACCTCGGCTGGTTCACCAAGGAGCGGATGGTGAAGGAATTCGCCGACGCCGCCTTCAAGATGCAGCCCGGCCAGGTCTCCGATCCGGTCAAGACCCAGTTCGGCTGGCACGTGATCCGGGTCGAGGAGAAGCGGGTGAAGCCTCTGCCGACCTTCGAGGAGCTACGCGAGCAGATCGACCAGCACCTCATTCGCAAGGCGCAGCAGGATCTGATCCTGAAGCTGCGCTCGGAGGCCAAGATCGAGCGCACTGACGCTGCGTCCGCCGCGACGCCGACGCCCGCCGCGCCCCCGGCCGAGACCCCGAAGAAGCCCTGAGACAGAGGCGGGGCGGCCTGGGGCCGCCCCGATCGCGCACGTTCAAAAGGTCTCAGTACCGGTAGCCGCCGTAGCGGTATTCCCGGTGGCGCATGGTCCGGTAGGGCCGGTCGTAGCCGTAGCCGAAGCGCTCGTGCTTGCGCCGCCAGCCATGGGCGGGGGCCCAGGGCGGCGGGCCGCCATGATGGAAGCCGTGGCCGCCGCGCGCCCAGGGCGGATCGGCCAGCGCCGCCGTCGCGGTGCCCAGGATGCTGGTGGCCAGCACCGCGGCCGAAATGGCCACGGAGAGCGGCTTGATCGACATGAATCTCTCCTGCTTGATCGGAAGTCGCGATTTTGCGTGGGCCAGCAACGGCGCAGGGCGAAGGACCGTTCCGGCGAATCTCGCAAGATTCACATGCGTAAAAGGCGAGATTCTTCGCGGCCGAAGAGATGATCTTTTCTCGGAACGGTTTCGTCGGAGGTCACGTTTCCAGGCCTTCCTGCCATCCAAGGAGAAGGCCTATGAAGAACCTGACCATTGCTGTCCTGGCTTCGCTGGCGCTCACCGGCACCGCGCTCGCCGCGGAACAGCGCGGCGCCTCCCCGAATACGCCCGGCCATGAGATGCAGGACAAGGGCAGCCGGACGGGCAGCCCCGGCGCCTCCGGCTACGCGCCGGGCCACGAGATGAAGTCCGACACCACCGGCTCGACCAAGGGGTCGACCTCGGGCTCGGGCACGATGAACAAGGACATGAAGGGCGACACCTCCGGCACCCGCCACTGAGGCCCCCTTACGAGAAAGGCCTCGCCCCGGTTCGCCCGGGGTGGGGCCTTTCCAGGTCGGATCCGCTCAGACCCAGCCCTGCAGCTCGCGGCGGACGACGTGCTCGATGACCTCCATGCCGAGGTCCGAATCGTTGAGGCAGGGGATGTAGGCGAAGCGCTCGCCGCCATTCTCCTCGAAATAGTGGCGGTTCTCGCCGTCGAGCTCCTCCAGCGTCTCCAGGCAGTCGGCGGTGAAGCCCGGCGCTACGATCGCCATGCGCTTGACGCCGGATTTGGCGAGCTCCTGCACCGTCTCGTCGGTATAGGGCTTCAGCCATTCCTCGTTGCCGAAGCGGGACTGGAAGGTCACGCGCATGCGCTCGGGGGAGTAGCCCAGCGCCTCGCGGATCAGCCGCCCGGTCTTCACGCACTGGCAATGGTAGGGGTCGCCCTTGAGCAGGTAGCTCTTCGGCACCCCGTGGAACGAGGTGAGGATCACCTCCGGCTCGAAATCGAGCTTGGCGAGCCCCTCGCGGATCGAGCGGGCGATCGCGTCGATATAGACCGGATCGTCGTGGTAGGGCGGCGAGACGCGGACCGTCGGCTGCCAGCGCATCTGCATCAGCGCCTTGAAGGCCTGGTCGCAGGCAGTGGCCGAGGTCGCCGCCGCGTATTGCGGGTAGAGCGGCACCAGCAGGATGCGGTCGCAGCCCTGGTCGAGCAGCGCCTGGATGCGCACGGACACCTCGGGCTTGCCGTAGCGCATGGCCCAGTCGACTACCACCGAATCACCCATCGCAGCCTGCAGGCGCTCGCACTGGCCGCGGGTGATGGTCTTGAGCGGCCCCTCGTCGAGGGCCTTGTTCCAGACGCTGTCGTAGTCGCGGCCCTTCGGACCGGGGCGCTTCGTCAGGATCACGAGGTTGAGGAGCGGCCACCAGATCAGCCGCGGCACCTCGATGACCCGCCGGTCGGAGAGGAACTCCTTCAGGTAGCGGCGCATCGGCCAGTAGCTCGTGCCCTCGGGCGTGCCGAGATTCATCAGGAGCACGCCGACGCGGCCCCAGCGCACGCCCGGATGGTCGGCGGGAAGAGTGCCGGCCTTCACCGGTGCCTGGGGCTGCAGGCTCTGGCGGGCCGCCAGCGTGGCGGGTTCGACGCGTTCGTTCATCGCTTGGCTTGGATATCCGATGGGTGCCGGCGGCCCGGTGCGGGAGCGTGCGACGGCGCCGCGATTGTCTCGGGTGTGGGAACTATCTAGAGCACGCAGGAACCTTGCGAAGATCCGCCCGGACAGAGCGCGACATGCCGTCTCCCCGCTATTTCCTCAGGCACTTCATTCCCTTCACGGGCTATCCCTACACGGGCGCGCCCGCGGCCTGCAATCTGTGCGGCTGCGGCGATTCGGTCGTGGTGGCGGAGACCGACAGGCGGCTGAAGACCCTGCACTCGATCGCCTGCACCCAGTGCGGCCTGATCCGCACCGACCCGATGCCGACGCCGGCCGAGCTGGCGGAGTACTACGCCACCGCCTATCGCGCGGACTACCAGCTCGCCTTCGCGGGCGGGCCGCCGCCCCACCACGTGAAGCGCTCGGGACGCGAGGCGGCCTTCCGCGCCAACCTGCTGGCGCCGAAGCTCGTGCCGGGCGCGAGGGTGCTCGATTTCGGCTCGGGCTCCGGCGAGTTCCTGGCCGCGGCGCGGGAGCGCGGCTGCACGGTGATCGGCGTCGAGCCGGGGCGCGACTACGCCGCCTTCGCCCGCAAGACCTACGGGGTCGAGGTGCTGGACGATGCCGCCGACGACACCTTCCCGGCCCAGAGCTTCGACGTGATCTCGACCCATCACGTGCTGGAGCATCTGCGCGACCCGGCCGAGGTCGTGGAGCGGCTGGCCCGCTGGCTGAAGCCGGACGGGCGCCTCTACGCGGCGGTGCCGAACATGGCCGCCACCGGCAAGCCGCCGCACGAGCGCTTCCACTTCGCCCATGTCCACGGCTACGTGCGCGAGACCTTCGACCTGCTCGCCCGCCGGGCGGGGCTGGTGCCGGACACCGCCTACTGGCGCGAGGACACGACGGTGGTCTACCGCAAGACCGACGCCCCGCCGGAGCGGCTCGCCGTGCCGGGCCTCGCCGAGCGGCTCGCGCGCGACCTCAAGCCGATGCCGGCCGGCGCCTACCTCGCCTCCGGCGCCTGGATTTGGCCGATGGTCCGGCGCAACGCCAAGGCCGTGCGCGACACCTTCCGCTGAGCGGATCGATGTCCGGTCCCAGCCGCCGCCAGACGCTGAGCCTCGGGCTCGGGGCCGGCCTGATTGCCGGCCTGCCCGCCGCGGAGGCGTCCGAGGCGGCGTCGGCGCAGAAGCCGACCTTCACGCTGCTCCTCGTCAACGACATCTACCTGATGGACGAGGTCGATGGCCGCGGCGGCTTCGCGCGGCTCAACGCGGTGGTGAAGGCCGAGCGCGCCCGGGGCGTGCCGATGCTCTACGCCCATGCGGGCGACACGATCTCTCCGTCGCTGATGTCGGGCTTCGACAAGGGCGAGCACATCATGGCGCTCCTCGCGCTGGCGAGCCCCGACGTGTTCGTGCCGGGCAATCACGAGTTCGATTTCGGGCCAGCGGTCTTCCAGGAACGCATTCGCGGAGCCGCCTTCCGCACGCTCGCGGCAAACCTGCGGGACGGGGAGGGTAGGCCCCTGCCAGGGGTCGGGGACCGCTTCATCACCGATCTCGGCGGCATCCGCGTCGGGGTGACGGGCATCGCGCTCGAGAGCACCCCGGAGAAGGCGCAGAGCGGCGCGCTCCGCTTCGGCCCGGAGGAGGGGACGCTCGCCGAGCAGGCGGGGCTCCTGCGCGAGGCGGGCGCCGAGATCGTGGTTGCGGTGGTCCACACGGCGCGGCCGACGGATCTCGCGATGATGGCGGCGGGCCATGCCGACATCATCCTGTCGGGGCACGACCACGACCTGTTCCTACGCTACGACGGGCAGCGGGTGCTCTGTGAATCGAGCGTCGACGCGCATTTCGTCACCGCGATCGACGTGTTCTGCACGGTTGGCGAAGAAGACGGGCGGCGCCGAGTGCGCTGGCGCCCCCGCTTCCGCATCCACGACACCCACGACGTGACGCCCGATCCCGAGACGGCAGCGCTCGTCGCCCATTACGAGGCGGAACTGTCGAACCAGCTCGACGTGCCGGTCGGGCGCACGGCGCTGCCCCTCGACAGCCGCGTGGCGAGCGTGCGGGCGCGGGAGGCGAGCTTCGGAGACCTCGTCGCCGACGCCCTGCGCGCGGCGACCGGCGCCGACGTCGCCCTGATGAATGGTGGCGGCATACGCGGCAACCGGCTCTACCCGGCCGGCGCGGAGCTGACCCGCCGCGACATCCTGCAGGAACTGCCCTTCGGCAACACCACCGTCCTCGTCGCGATCGACGGGGCGGCCCTGTACAACCTCCTGGAGAACGGGCTTGCCGATTACGGCCGCCCGGCGGGACGCCTCGTCCAGGTCTCGGGGCTCACAGTGCGCCTCGATCCCGAGCGTCCGCAGGGCGCGCGCATCCTCTCGGTCGCGGTCGACGGCGCGCCGCTCGATCTCGGCCGGACCTATACGGTGGCCGCGAACAACTTCCTCTACGATGGCGGCAACGGTTACGGGGCCCTGCGCAGCGGGCGCACCCTGATCGGCGCCACCGACGGCAAGCTCGTGGCGAACGAGGTCATGGCCTATATCCGCCGCAACAGCCCGATCGGCATCCGCGAGGGCGAGCGCCTGGTGGTCGCCCGATGAGCGGCCCCGTCGCCGACGCGCTCGCGGATTTCCGCGCCTCCGGCTCCTCCTGGGCCGCTCTGCCCTTCTTCCGCGAGGGCGAGGCCGACCACGTGGCCGCGCGGGTCGATGCGCGGATCGCGGCGGGGGCACGGGTGCTGCCGGATCCGCGCAACATCTTCCGGGCGCTCGCCCTCACGCCGCTCGCGGCCGTGAAGGTCGTCATCCTCGGCCAGGACCCCTACCCGACGCCGGGGGACGCCAACGGCCTCGCCTTCTCCTATGTGGGCGGCGGGCGCCTCCCGGCCTCGCTCAAGGTGATCCTCGCCGAAGTCGACCCGGAGAAGCCCAGGACAGGCGACCTGACGCCCTGGACGCGGCAGGGCGTTCTGCTCCTCAACAGCGCACTCACCGTCGAGGCGGGGAAGGCCGGCGCGCATCTGCGCTACGGCTGGGCCGACCTCACCGATCAGGCGGTCACCGCTGTGTCCGCGCGGCCCGAGCCGGCGGTGTTCCTGCTCTGGGGGGCGCAGGCGCGGGCGCGCAAGGCCCTGATCGACCCCGCGCGCCACGCCGTCATCGAGAGCGGCCATCCCTCGCCGCTGAACCGCGCCCGCGACTTCCCCGGCTCCCAGCCTTTCGCGCGGGCCAATGCCTGGCTCGCGGAGCGCGGGCTGCCGCCGATCGACTGGTGCCTCGGCGGCCCCTGACGCGCTATTGCGGCTTCTCGGGCGACTTCTCGGCCGGAGCCTCGGCGGGCTTGTCCGCCGGCTTCGCATCGGGCGCGGCGGCCGGCAGCAGCACGTTCTTGGCGACATTGCCGTCGGGGCCGTACTCGCCGGCGACCGCGAGGCAGGCCTGCTCGCGGTTCAGCGCCATCTGGTTCGACATCAGCGCGAACATGGTCTGCACCTTGTTGCCGAAGGGGCCGCGCGGGCTCACGTCCTCGGCCCGGGCATTCTGCTTGGCGAGCAGCGCCTCAAACTGCTCGGTGCCGATGCGGTAGCCGCAGACGTTCGAGGCCGCGAAGATGTAGGCCGCGAATTCGAGCGCCCGCGGCGCGGGGGCGTTGCGGATCTGTGCCCCGGCCGGGCCGGCTGAGACCGCGGCGAGGGCGGCGAGGGCGAGGGTCGGGATACGCATCCTGGGCAGGTTCCTCGGAAGAGGCGGATTCTGGCGATCCGCTTGAAGCACCGCCGGGATAGAGGGTTTCGAGGCGCCCGGCGAGCGGACAGGGCGGCGCAGGCAGGTGGGTCTTGCGGGTGCGCGGGCTTCGCCCCGGGTCTATCAACAGCGCACACGGCCGATGGATGGCCCAGCGCATGCCCGGAAGCGATTCGTGACGACACAGACAGCAGCCCAGGCCCTCGTGGCGCAGCTCCACGCCAACGGCGTGCGCCACGTCTTCACCGTGCCCGGCGAGAGCTTCCTGCCGGTGCTCGACGCGCTCCGCGAATCGGGCATCGCGGTCACCACCTGCCGGCACGAGGGCGGCGCGGCGATGATGGCGGAGGCGGCCGGCAAGGTCACCGGCACGCCGGGCATCTGCATCGTCACCCGCGGACCCGGCGCCACCAACGCCTCGGCGGGCGTGCATGTGGCGCAGCAGGATTCCTCGCCGATGATCCTGTTCGTCGGGCAGATCGAGCGCGGCCAGCGCGACCGCGAGGCCTTCCAGGAACTCGACTACCGTGCCGCCTTCGGGCCGCAGGCGAAATGGGCGACCGAGATCGAGGATCCGGCCCGCGTGCCGGAATACGTCTCGCGCGCCTTCCACACGGCGACGGCGGGGCGGCCCGGCCCCGTGGTGATGGCCCTGCCGAAGGACGTGCTGAAGGAGCCGTGCCCTGGCCCACTCGCCAGGCCCTGGCGAGCGGTGGAGGCGGCGCCGGGACCTGAGGAGATGGAGCGCCTCGCCGCGCTGCTGGCGGAGGCTGAGCGCCCACTGCTGATTCTCGGCGGAAGCCGCTGGACGGAAGAGGCCTGGGCGGACATCCGCACCTTCGCCGACCGGTTCGACCTGCCCGTCGCCACGAGCTTCCGCCGGCTCTCCCTGTTCGACCCGCTGCACACCGCCTATGCGGGCGATCTCGGGCTCGGAGTGAATCCGCGCCTCGCCGAGCGGGCGGCGCGCGCCGACCTCGTGATCCTGCTCGGCGGGCGGCTCGGCGAGATTCCGAGCCAGGGCTACACGCTTCTCGACATCCCGAACCCCGCGCAGCGGCTCGTGCACATCCATGCCGGGGCTGAGGAGATCGGCCGGATCTACGTGCCGGACCTCGCGATCAATGCGAGCCCCGTCCGCGCAGCGGCAGCGCTCGCGCGGCTCCCCGCGCCCTCCCGCATCCCCTGGGCCGAGGAAACCCGCGCGGCGCACCGGGACTACCGCGCCTGGAGCGACGCGGCGACGCCGCAGCCCGGACCCGTCAATCTCGGAAACGTGATGCTCCATCTGCGCGAGGCGCTGCCGGAGGATGCGATCCTCTGCAACGGCGCGGGCAACTATGCCGCCTGGATCCACCGCTTCTGCCGCTTCCGGCAGCTCCACGGCCACGTGGCGCCGACCTCCGGCTCGATGGGCTACGGCCTGCCGGCGGCGGTTGCGATGCAGCGGCTCCATCCGGAGCGGGTCGTGGTCTGCATCGCGGGCGACGGCGATTTCCTGATGACCGGCCAGGAATTCGCGACCGCCGTGCAATACGGCCTGCCGGTGATCTGCATCGTCTGCGACAACGGCAGCTACGGCACCATCCGGATGCATCAGGAGCGCGAATTCCCCGGCCGCGTCTCGGCGACCGACCTGCGCAATCCGGATTTCGCGGCCTATGCCCGCGCCTTCGGGGGGCTCGGCCTCACAGTCGAGCGCGACGCCGACTTCCCCGCGGCCCTGGCCGCCGCCCGCGAGGCCGGCGCGCCCACGATCATCCACCTGAAGGTCGCCACCGACGCGATCTCCCCAGGCCGGACCCTCGAGCAGATCCGCGCAGAGGCGCTGAAACGGCAATAATCCGAACAGAGAAAATTAACCCGTGGGCTGCACGGCAGTAGGCGGAAACGCACAAGCCCACGGGCAGGAACGCATGCTGCACAGCGCACCGGACCGCACGGCTCCCCGGATCGCCGGCCTCCAGGCCCGGCTCGGCGCAGTCCCCGCCCGGTCCGACGTGCGCGTCCGCAGCACCGTCGTGCATCTCGTCGCCGAACTCGCCGCGATCCATCCCGACGCCACGGCGCTCGCTGGCAGCGACGAGAGCCTGACCTTCTCCGATCTCGCCGCGCGCCAGGCCCGCTATGCCCGCTGGGCGCTCGGCGAGGGCTTCGCCGCCGGCGACGGCGCCGCGCTCCTGATGCACGACCGGCCGGACCGGCACGCCCTCTGGCTCGGGCTCGCCCGCGCCGGCATGCGGGTCGCCCTGCTCGATCCCGCCTTGCGCGGCACGCGCCTCGCCCGCTGCCTGGCGGTGGCCGCGCCGAAGCTCCTCGTGGTCGACCCGGCGCTCGCGGACGCCCTCGGCGAGGTGCAAGCCCTCGCATCCGGACCGGTCACGGTGCGCTGGCAGGGACCGGGCGCGGATCTCGCCCGGCTCGACCTCGAAGCCGCGGACCTGTCGGATGCCCCGCTCGGCGAGAGCGAGGCCGCCGGGCCGGCGCCGGACGATCCGGCCCTCCTCCTCCTCGGCACGGACGGGACCGGCCGCCCCTTGCGCGTCGGCGCGAGCCACGGGCGGCTGATGGCCTGGATGCACGGGGCCGGCGGCTGCCCGGCCCCCTTCCGCGATCTCGTCGCGACGGGCGCGAGCCTCCTGCGCGGCGCCACGGCACGGGTCGGCGGGGACCACGCCGCGCTGAGCTGAGATCGCGCTCGCGCGCTTCGGCGCAGGAGAACATCGAAACACGGAGTCGGCACCGGTCCCGATTGCAACGCGATCGGGAATGGCCCTAGCCTCCCCGGCCAAGGGGCGCCCGACGCCCCCGCCAGGGAGAGCCGTCCGATGTCCGCAGCCGCCGCGCCGATCCAGCAGGACTCCCCGTCGGACTCGCCGCTCCTGCGCGCGGATGCGGACGGGATCGCCACGCTCACCCTGAACCGCCCCGCCGCCCGCAACGCCCTCTCCCTCGGCCTGATGGCGGCGCTTCAAGCGGAGCTCGACGCGATCCGGGCGGATCGCGGCGTGCGGGCCGTCATCCTGCGCGGGGCCGGGCCGGCCTTCTGCGCCGGCCACGACCTCAAGGAGATGCGCGCCCAGCCGGACCGGGCCTCGGCGGAGGCGGTCTTCCGCGCCTGCTCCGCCCTGATGCTCGCGATCACCCGGCTGCCGCAGCCGGTGATCGCCCAGATCCACGGCATCGCCACCGCGGCGGGCTGCCAGCTCGTCGCCACCTGCGACCTCGCCGTCTGCACGCATGAGGCGCGCTTCGCCACGCCGGGCGTCAATATCGGCCTGTTCTGCTCAACCCCGATGGTGGCCCTGTCGCGCGCCGTGCCGCGCAAGGCCGCCCTGGAGATGCTGCTCCTCGGCGAGCCGATCGACGCCGCGGAGGCCCTGCGCATCGGGCTCGTGAACCGTTCGGTGCCGGAATCCGAGCTGGAGGGGACGGTGCGCGGCATGGCCGCACGCATCGCCGCGAAGGCGCCGCGGGTGCTGGCCATCGGCAAGGAGGCATTCTCGCGACAGGCGGATCTGGGCCTGGAGGAGGCCTATGCCTACGCTGCCGAGGTGATGACCCGGAACATGATGATGGCCGACGCGGCCGAGGGCATCGACGCCTTCCTGCAGAAGCGCGAGCCCCGCTGGGAGGCCTGATACCGCGTCCGGTTGATCGGACCGGACGCGGTCTCGGCAAGTCCGCGCGGCGCCTGAGCGAAGGCGACATCCGCCATCCCGACGGGATCACCCGGTTGTCGTATGAGACGGCTTCCGGTTGATCGGATTTCGGCGGACAGGTCGCTCCCCTCTCCCCGCCGCGCGGGGAGAGGGGATCCGCGGCACTCTGGTCTGACGGAGGTCGTCACACCCCGAACCGCCGGCCGAACCAGTCCCGCAGCACGGCGCGCTCGTAGTAGAGGCCGCCGGACGAGAAGCGCGGATTGGCGCTCAGCATGAAGTTGATGTCGGTGACGACGTCCTCGCCCTGCGCGACCACGCGGCCGTTGCGGCGCAGGGTGTAGGCGAGGCGGATCCGCGGCGGGGTGAAATCCTGCACCACCCGGACCGACTGGGGCAGCCCCATTCCCGGCCGCTCGTATCCGGCGAGGTCGATGTCGAGGACGCTGACCGCGAGGCTGTCGCCCGGCGGCAGGCGGCGGCCGAGCTCCTCGAAGATCCGGGTCATCTCCGCGAGGGTGACCCGCAGGCTCTGGCCGCTGCCGAGCCGGTTCTCGGCATCGGTGAAGCGCTCGGGGGCGACGTAGCGCACGCTGACCGGCTGCGCGGCGGCCGGCGCCGCCGCGAGGAGGAGGGCGGCGAGGACGCCCCGGCCGATCACTGACGCGACCGGGCGATCACCTCGAGGAGGGCGCGGGCCACCGGCTCGGTCACGTTGCGCCGGTACTTGCGGTGGACCAACTGCCCGTTGTGATAGACGTCGTGCTCGACGTAGAGGCGCTCGCCGTCCCAGCGAACGATGTTGTCGGTCTCCGTCGTCTCCTCGACGCCGAGATCCTGCCGCAGGATCGCGCTCCCGGTATGCGTCAGCATCCCCAAACCCTGGCTTCCGGCCCCTTCGGCCGCGGGCGTCGAGCATAGGCAAGGCGCGCGGGGCGCGCCAGCGCCCACCGCGGCCCGAAATGACCGCGCGGGCCTACTGTACGGTCACTTGGTCCTTGATCCGGTCGTAGGTCGCGCGGCTGAGCACGCGCTTCGCGAGAAGCTGGTCCACCGAGGCGTAGGGGCGGCGCTGGACGATGGCGCGGCCGATATTGCCGCCGCCCTTCAGGCCGTTCAGCTCGGCGACCGTCGCGGTGTTGAGGTCAACGAGCGCGACGGCGCGCGGGCCGGCGTCGTCCTGGGCGCGCTCGGCCGGGTCCATCGCGGCGGGCTCCGGCGGCGCAGGAGGTGGGGGAGGGGGTATCTCGGCGAGCGGTGGTGCCGGCCGGGGCGCCGCCTCGGAGGCCGGAGGCGGCTCGGAGGGAGCGGCCGCAGGCTTCGCCGTCGGGACGGTCCGCACAGGGTCGCGCGCCGGAGCGGGCTTCGGCTCGCGCTGGACCGTTTGTCCGGCCGGCCGCGGCGCCGGCTCCTGCGCCGCCTTCGGCCAGAAATACTGGACGAGCCCGGCGAGCAATCCGGCGGTCACGAGCAGGACCGCCACCCGGGCCATGGCCGAGCCGCTCAGCATCGCATTCCCCGCTCCACCGCTTCCACATCGTCAGGATGGAGCAACTCTTGGGAGAATTTGGCAATATTCGGGTCGTCGGGCACAAGTTCCACCCTCGGCGATCCACCGCGATCGAGCCGAAAAACCTCGAGCGGATGCCAGATCCGGCCGTCGCCACCCCTCCCGCCCGTCGAACCGGCTCCCCTGACGCCGGAAACGGCGCAGGGGACCGGGTCCGCACGGGCAGGCACGCCATCGCGATCCCGGGCGACATTGCCGCCTTCGCCGCCGCCGCCTATCTCCGGACCTTCGTGATCGAAGGATTGTCCATGCGGCTGCGTCTCGCCCTCGCCCTCCTCGTCGCCGCGGGAGCCGCCCAGGCGGCACCGGCCGGACCGGCAGGGGAGCAGGCCGCCAAGCCGGCGCCGGCCAAGGCCTCCATCCCGCTCGCCAACCATCGCGCCGTCTACGACCTGTCCCTGTCCTCCAGCAGCGGCACCCGGGCCGTGGACAGCGCCCGCGGCCGCATCGTCATCGACTTCAAGGGCGATGCCTGCCGCGGCTACACGATGCAGACCCGGCAGGTCACGGTGCTGGAATCCTCCGAGACCGGCAGCCGCACCTCGGACCTGCGCAACACGACCTTCGAGGATGGCGACGGGCACGAGTTCCGCTTCAAGACCGCGAGCACCGTGAACGGCGCCGGCAGCCCCACCGTCGACGGCACAGCGAGCGCCGAGGCCGATGCGCTGAAGGTGCGCTTCAAGGAGCCGAAGCGCGACCAGCTCTCGGTGCCGGGCACCGTGCTGTTCCCGAGCCTGCACATGCGCCGCCTGATCGAGGCCGCGCGGGCCGGCGAGACGACGCTCTCGGCCAAGGTGTTCGACGGTTCGGATGACGGGCGCAAGGTCTACGACACCTTGGCCGTGATCGGCCGGCCGACCACCGGCCCCACCACCGCCTCCGGGTCGGACCGCGACAAGCCCCTGCGCGAGGGGGCGCTCGCCGCCGTGCAGCGCTGGCCGGTGACGCTGAGCTACTTCACGGGCGGCAAGGGAGAGAGCACGCCGATCTACACCCTGAGCTTCGACCTCTACGACAACGGCGTGAGCGGCGCGCTCAAGCTGGATTACGGGGATTTCGCGATCATCGGCGATTTGACCCGCCTGGACCTGGACAAGGCGCCGGCCGCACCCTGCACGCCCTGACGGGCTCGGCCTGCGGCAATTCAGGGCGCTTCGTAGTCGGGCGGCACGCGCCGCCGCCAGGCCGCGGCGATCCGTTCCGGCTTGACGCCGATCGCCTCGGCGCAGGCGAGGAGCACCGGCTCGTCCGCCATCACGTGGTCGAGCACGGCGCCGAGCACGGTCGGATCGTTCATGCCGGCGCGCAGGTCGCCGGGCGCGAGGCCGGTCGCGCCGAGGAAGGGCATCAGCCGGTCGGGGTCCTGAGCCATCCACAGCAGAACGTCGAGAGCCAGGGCGTCAATGGATTCATCCTCTTGAAGGGGTTTGTGTTTCATCAACATGTAAACCTTATAAAAGGTCCCCGCCGGGGAGAGCCCCCGTTAACGACGAGAGTCGCGCGCACCGGGATATCCACGTCATGAAGAAAACGGTGCTGATCGTCGAGGACAACGAGCTCAATATGAAGCTCTTCAACGATCTGTTGGAGGCGCAGGGCTACGCTACGTTGAAGACTGCCAAGGGCATCGAAGCGATCGAGCTGGCCCGCGCGCATCACCCGGATCTGATCCTGATGGACATCCAGCTTCCCGAGGTCTCGGGGCTGGAGGTGACGAAGTGGCTCAAGGAGGACGACGACCTCAAGCATATTCCCGTCATCGCGATCACCGCCTTCGCCATGAAGGGCGACGAGGAGCGGATCCGCGAGGGCGGCTGCGAGGCCTACCTCTCCAAGCCCATCTCGGTTGCGAAGTTTTTAGCAACCGTTCGCACCTATCTTCAGGACAAACCCTGACGCCGAGCTCCTGCGGGGAACCCTCGCGGCGTCGCGCATTCCTGGCGAGGTACGAAGCCCGATGTCGGCCCGCGTCCTGATCGTCGACGATCTGTTCCCGAACGTGAAGCTTCTGGAGACGAAGCTCGCGCTCGAATATTTCGACACCGTCGCGGCCATGAACGGCCCGGACGCGATCGCGATCTGCGAGAAGGGCCTCTGCGACATCGTCCTCCTCGACGTGATGATGCCCGGCATGGACGGGTTCGAGGTCTGCCGCTACCTCAAGAACAACCCGGTCACCGCCCACCTGCCCGTCGTTATGGTGACGGCCCTCGACCAGCCCTCCGACCGCCTGCGCGGCCTCGATGCGGGCGCGGACGACTTCCTGACGAAGCCGGTCGACGACACCGCCCTGTTCTCCCGCGTCCGCAGCCTCGTCCGCCTCAAGGCGCTGACCGACGAGCTTCGAGGCCGCGCGCTCGCGTCGCGCGACTACGGCATCGGCGATCCCCTGGCGCTCGCCGCGGCCGAGAACGGCCTCGACGCCAAGGTCCTGCTCGTCGAGGACCGCCGCGGCGCCGCCGAGCGCATGGCGACGGCGCTCGGCCAGAACCACGCCGTGACGGTGGAGGCCGACCCGCAACGGGCGATGCTCGTCGCCGCGGAGGGCGGCTTCGACTGCGTCATGGTGAGCCTCGACCTCGACGGGTTCGACGGCCTGCGCCTGTGCAGCCAGCTCCGCTCCCTCGACCGGACCCGCAACGTGCCGCTGATCATGCTGGCCGAGCCGCAGGACCAGAACCGCATCGTGCGCGGCCTCGATTTCGGGGTGCACGACTACCTGATGCGCCCGGTCGACCGGAACGAGCTCCTCGCCCGCGTGCGCACCCAGATCCGGCGCAAGCGCTTCTCGGACGTGCTGCGCGGCGCCGTCCAGGCCTCCATGCAGCTCGCCGTCACCGATGGGCTGACCGGCCTGCACAACCGGCGCTACCTCGACAGCCATCTCGGGACGATGTTCTGCGACGCGGCCTCGCGCCAGCGCCCGCTCGCCGCCCTGATCCTCGACATCGACCGCTTCAAGTCGGTCAACGACACCTACGGCCACGAGGCCGGGGACGAGGTTTTGCGCACCTTCGCGGAGCGGATCCGCCTGCACACGCGGACGGTGGACATCGTCGCCCGCTACGGCGGCGAGGAGGTGGTGATCGTCCTGCCCGATGCCGGGCTCGCCGAGGCGCAGGCCATCGCCGAGCGCATCCGTGCCCGTGTCGAGGCGGCCGCCTTCGACATCCACCGCGCCTCCCGCAGCGTCCCCGTCACCGTCTCGATCGGCGTGGCGGTCCGGGAGGCCGACGATACCGGCCCCGCCGACATGCTGAAGCGGGCCGACCTCGCCCTTTATCGCGCCAAGCATGCCGGCCGGAACCGCGTGGAGGCGCAGGCGGCCTGACCTCCGCCTCCCCGGACTGGACTCTAATCGACCGGAGCCTGGGCGGGATCGGCCGGCAGCATATCGTCGCGCAGCGGGGCGCTGGCCCGGCGCCGGGTCGCGGCACCGCCCGAGCATCCCTCACAGACGCTGCGGGTCACGCGCCGCACGCGCGCATCCATCTTCCGCTGCAGATCGTCCATCTTGGCATCGCTTGAGGGGGCAGCGGTCTCGCCCCCGGGATTCGGGTGGAGGCCGCGCCGGGTCCGGACCGATGCGTCCATCCGCTCGATCTGCTCGGCGGAGGGCCGGGCGTCGGCCGGCTGCGGCGCGGGGACCGTCTGCGCGGTAGCCGGCGCGAGGCCGGCGAGAAGGGCACCGGCGATGGCGCCGAGGAGCGTTCGCTGGGTCATGGATGCCAGTCATTCCCGCCGATCGCGGCCTCAGCATGGCGGAGGCGCATCGGGCGGCGCCGTCGCGCTGCCCGGTTGACAGCGCCCCACGCATCGCCAACACCTCCCGCCGGTCTTATGGCCCCGTCGGCGCATGGCGGCGTACGGGCCGGCCGCCGCGGCGCGTCCTGTCGGAATCGATACCGATTCGGCCCGGAAGGCGCGTGATCTCAAGAGACTGGGGGTAGGGTCCGACTCAGGCCGAGGCGGACACGGCTCCGGCGAGGACCTGTGTGAACCCATGGCGGTGATGCGCTCCTACCTCGACTTCGAGAAGCCCGTGGCGGAGCTTGAGGCGAAGCTCGAGGAGCTGAAGGCGGTCGGCGCCCGCGACGGCGCGGTCTCCATCAGCGAGGAGGTCGGGCGCCTCGAGGCCAAGGCGGCGCAGGCGCTCGCCGAGCTCTACGCCAACCTCACGCCTTGGCAGAAGACGCAGGTCGCCCGCCACCCGCAGCGCCCCCATTTCGTCGATTACTGCGCCGGGCTGATCGAGGAGTTCACGCCGCTCGCGGGCGACCGCAGCTTCGGCGAGGACGAGGCCATCGTCGGCGGCTTCGGCCGGTTCCGCGGCCGGCCGGTCTGCGTGATCGGACAGGAAAAGGGCGCGACCACCGAGACGCGCCTGCGGCACAATTTCGGGATGGCCCGCCCGGAGGGCTACCGCAAGGCGGTGCGGCTGATGGAGCTCGCCGACCGCTTCGGCCTGCCGGTGCTGGCCTTCGTGGACACGGCCGGCGCCTTCCCCGGCATCGACGCGGAGGAGCGCGGCCAGGCCGAGGCCATCGCCCGCTCGACCGAGGCCTGCCTCGCGCTGGGCGTGCCGAACGTCGCGCTCATCATCGGCGAGGGCGGCTCGGGCGGCGCGATCGCGCTCGCCACCGCCAACCGCGTCCTGATGCTGGAACACGCGATCTACGGGGTGATCTCGCCGGAGGGCGCGGCCTCGATCCTGTGGCGCGCCCAGGGCCGCGCGCACGATGCCGCGACCGCCATGAAGATCACCGCGCAGGACCTGCTTCGCCTCGGCGTCATCGACGGGATCGTGCCCGAGGCGACCGGCGGCGCCCATCGCGACCGCGACGGGGCGATCCGCGCGGCCGGAGAGGTGCTCGACGAGGCGCTGCGGGCCTTCTCGGGCCTCGGCCCCAACGAACTGCGCGATCAGCGGGCGGCGAAGTTCCTCGATATCGGCCGCAAGCTGTGACCTCAGGCGGGGCGGGCGGCGTGCTCGCCGCGCTCGGCCGGCATCTCGGATTGGGGCGACGCCGGGACACCCGCGAGCCCGGCGCCTTCAACCACATCTCGCTCGGCAGCAATTGCCAGATGGCGCATGCGCTGAAGACGCTCGACCTGCGGACCTGGTCGGCGCCCTTCGACTGGCTGTTCACCCTTCCCGAGATGGTGTCCGACTGCCTCGCAGACGATTTCGCGGCGCTGACCGACCGCGGCCAGCTCGAATCGATCCCCGAGGCCGAGCGGCTCGGCCCCGGCATCACCCGCGGCCGCCACAGGCTCTACCGCGCGCGCTACGGCCTCGAATGCGTCTTCAACCACCATGACCCGGCGGCGAGCGACGCGGATTACGCCTTCCTCGCCGAGGGCGTGCGCCGGCTGAGGCAGGCCCTGTCGGCGGAGGGCACCCGCAACCGGTTCTGGCTGATGAGCCACCTGCACATCGTGCCCGAGACGGTGGAGGCCATCTGCGACGGGCTCGCCCGGCAGCCGAGCCGGAATCACCTCACCGTGTTGCAGCTCCTGCCCGGGCACCCCGCGCTCCGGCTCGTCGAGACGGACGAGCCGCGGCCCGACCTACGGCGGCTCACGGTGGCCTGCGCTTCCGCCCCGGTGGGCCTGCGCCTCGCCGACCCGGCCGAGGACGCCGCGCTGCTCGAGATCGTCGGCCGCGAAGCAAGCCGCGTTCCGGCGCAGCTCGCGTAGTCCACAGGGTGCGCGACTGTGGCTTGCGCGTCATTGCGGTAACGGACGCTCAAGTTTAACGGGGCTAATGGTTTGGGGAGTGACCGCTCGACGCCGGCCGATGCGCCCGCGAGCGGAGTATCGAGGACGAGGTTCCCCATGGCTGTGCGCCCGCTCGCGGCTGCTGGTCTGATCGCTCTGGCCCTCGGCCTTGGGGCTTGCCAGGACGGAATGCTCGTCGGCGGCGCCTCGACCCGCCACCTGACACCGATTCCCGCGCAGACCCTGTCGCTGATGCAGACGAAGGGGATGAGCCAGTCCGATCCGATCCTGATCCGCGCCTACAAGAAGGAAGCGGAGATGGAGGTGTGGAAGCGCGACGGCTCCGGCCAGTACGCGCTGCTCAAGACCTTCCCGATCTGCCGCTGGTCCGGACAGCTCGGACCGAAGACGAAGCAAGGCGACCGCCAGGCGCCGGAGGGCTTCTATACGATCACGCCGGGTCAGATGAACCCGAACTCGTCCTACTATCTCTCCTTCGATACCGGCTACCCGAACGCCTTCGACCGCGCCAACGGCCGCACCGGCAACTACCTGATGGTGCACGGCACCTGCTCCTCGGCCGGGTGCTTCGCCATGACCGATGCCTCGATGGCCGAGATCTATGCCATAGCCCGCGAGGCCTTCTCGGGTGGCCAGCGCGCCTTCCAGTTCCAGTCCTATCCGTTCCGGATGACGGCCCAGAACATGGCCAAGTTCCGCAACGACCCGAACGCGCCGTTCTGGAAGAACCTGAAGGAGGGCGCCGATTATTTCGAGGCCCTGCGCCAGGAGCCGAAGGTCGGCCTGTGCGGCACCAAGTACGTCTTCGGCGGCGCCGACGCCGCGGCCGGCTCCTGCACCCCGAAGGTCGATCCGCTGGTCGCCGAGAAGCGGTCGCATGACGACCAGCAGATTGCGGAGTTGGTGGCCAAGGGCACGCCGGCGACGCGGGTGGTCTATCAGGATGGCGGGCAGAACCCGGTCTTCCGGCCCGCCAACGTGACCGCCTTCGCGAGCCTCGGCACGAAGGAAGAGGAGCAGCCCTACAGCGCCAAGGAGTTCGGGCGCCATCATCTCGGCGAGATCAGCCGGCCCGAGACGCTCGCCGCAGCCCCCGAGGAGATCGTCATCGAGCCGAAGGCCAAGGCGACGATGCTCGCCTCCGGCCCGATCCCCACCAAGGCGGCCGCCGCGGCGCTGGCCCGCAAGGAGAAGCCCGCGCCGGTGATGCTCGCCGCCCAGACGCAGCCGGCCAAGGCCGAGCTGAGGACGGATACCGCGCAGGCCGAGCCGGCCAAGGATGCCGACAAGCCGGTCCGCGTCACCGTGGCCGATGCCGACGGCGATCTGTCCGCCTTCCAGAAGGTGTTCGGCGGCCTCACGGCCAAGGAGGCGGCGACGCCGGCACCGGCACCGGCCACGCCTGCGACCGATGCGGCGACCGTCGAGCCGGCCAAGCAGGTCCACGCGGCCCGCGCCCGGATCCAGGCGCACATGACGAAGCCGGTCACCGCCACCGGCGCGATCGCCGACGCCAAGAAGTCGGATACGAAGAAGCCGGATCACGCCAAGGTCGCCGAGGCCCGCAAGGCCGACAAGCTGACCGAGAAGACCGACAGGAAGCCCTGATCCGGTTGCCGTCCGGGTCACGCGACGCAACTTGTCGGTGTAGGTTCTCAGTGCAGGGCCGGTGCGCTAGACGCTCGCACCTCTGATCCTCGCACGCGGAGCCGGACAGCGTGATCTCCTTCCTGCGCCGGGCGTTGCGCCCGGGCCATCCCACGGACGCCCCTGCCGCGGACAGCGGAACGGGCCCGGTCGACGTCCTCGTGCCCGTGACGCCGCGGACCTTCGACCCCGTCCTCTATCGTCTCGCCAATCCGGACGTCGCGCAAGCCGGCGCCGATCCGGCGCTGCATTTCGAGGCCTTCGGGCGCACGGAGGGACGCCTCCAGGTGAACCCGACCCTGGTCGATCCCGGAAGCGCCTATCGGCGGGAGAAGTTCGCGCGCTTCGCTGGGCTGCTCGACGCGGCCTATCCTTGCCCGTCCTTCCCGGCGATGGCCGGCTCGGTCCTCTCCCTGAAGGATTACCTCTCGGAGAGCGCCAATCTCGACTTCGCGCCCTTCATCGCGGAGATCGAGGCGCATCCCGAGCGCGACTATCTCGACCTCGGCTGCGGCCTGCGGCAGCGCGTCCACCGCAACTGCCTGTATCTTGAGGTCTATCCTTCGGCAGCCGCCGACGTGATCGTCGCGCCGAACTGCTCCTATCCGATCCGCGACGGCGCCTTCGACGGAATCGGCTGCTTCGCGGTCTTGGAGCATACGCGCCAGCCCTGGCGCGTCGCGCGGGAGATCCACCGCATGCTCAAGCCCGGCGGCCGGATCTGGATCGACTGGCCGTTCCTGCAGCCGGTGCACGGCTACCCGTCGCACTATTTCAACGCCACCCGCGAGGGCCTGACCTCGATCTTCGAGGATCTCGGTTTCCGCGTGGAGAGCGCCGAGACGCGGCCCGACCAGGGCCCGCAGCAGACCCTCGCCTGGATCCTGCGGGCGCTCGCGGAGCGCCTGCCCGCCGCGGAGCGCGCCCGGTTCGAGGCCATGTCGGTCGGCGAACTCCTGCGCGAGCCTCCGGATGGGCCCGTCTGGTCCGAGCTGTGCGGCGGACTCGACGATTCCGTGCGGTCGATGCTCGCCTGCGGCAATTGCCTGATCGCGACCAAGGCGGCCTGACCCGGGCCGCCCGAATCTGCGGCGGGCGCCCCCGATCGGCCCGGTGCGCCCGCCGAGCCGGTCAGGCCAGCGGCCGGTCGCGGTTCATCAGCCAGAGGGCGTGGACGGTGCCCGGAAGCCAGCCGATCAGCGTCAGCAGGATGTTGAGCAGGAACTGGAGGCCGAGCCCCGTCGTGAGCAGGACGGCGATCGGCGGCAGGAAGATCGCGAGGAGGATGCGGACGAGGGTGGACACGGAAGCTCCCCGATAGAATGTGCCGACAGGTTCGGCTGCCCGCGGAAACGAAGCTCTGCCGTTTCTGTTCCATGACGCCCGTCGGCGCGCGGCAGGTTCGCCCCCGCCGCATGGGTCGGCCACATCGCCGCCGCGTTGAGGGCGGAGGAGCGCGGCGCCTGCATCCGCGGATTGTCCCCGAGGCCCCCTGTGACAGCACCGATCCGGCCGAACCCGCCCCAGGGCGCGAGCCTGCACGCGCCGGCCGCCTGGGTGGGTCCGGGCTTTGCCGAGTTCGTGGCGATCGTCGCGCTGATGATGGCGGTGACGGCGATCTCGATCGACAACCTGCTGCCGGCCTTCCCGGCGATCCAGGCGCGCTTCGCCGTCGCCGACCCGAACCACCTGCAGCTCCTCGTCTACGTCTACATGATCGGCTTCGGCGTGGCGCAAATCGTCTACGGGCCGGTCTCGGACGCGCTCGGGCGGCGGCCGGTGCTGCTCGCCGGGCTCGCGATCTACACGGCGGGCAGCCTCCTCGCGATGATCGCACCGAGCTTCGGCTGGCTGCTCGCCGCCCGCATCGTCCAGGGCATCGGGGCCGCGAGCGGGCGCGTGCTCTCGACGGCGATCGTGCGCGACCGCTTCGCCGGCCGCGAGATGGCGAGCGTGATGTCGCTCATCATGATGGTGTTCCTGATCGTGCCGATGATCGCACCCGCCATCGGCGGCGCGATGCTGGCGCTCGGCTCCTGGATCTACGTCTTCGTCTCGATGCTGGCGCTCGCCGGGATCTGCACGCTCTGGTTCTCGCTGCGCATGCCGGAGACCCTGCACCCGGAATACCGCCGCCCGCTCTCCCTCCGGTCAACGGGTGAGGCGCTGATGACGACGCTGCGCTGCCGGGTCGCCATCGGCTACGCCACGGCGCTCGGCCTGCTCACCGGCTGCATCATGGGCTATGTCGGCTCGGCCCAGCAGGTCTTCGACACCGGGCTCTACCACCTCGGGGCGCTGTTCCCGCTCGCCTTCGGGCTCGTTGCTGGGGCGATGGGCGCGGCGACCCTCGTCAACGCCCGCATCGTGCGCAAGCTCGGCATGCGCCCGCTCTCCCATGCCGGCCTCGCGGCCTTCCTCTGTGTCGGACTCGCGCAGGTCGGGCTGTCCCTGAGCTATCACGGCCACCCGCCGCTTGCCCTGTTTCTCGGCGTGCTGGCGCTGAACCAGTTCCTGATCAGCTTCGCCATGCCGAACTTCAACGCGCTGGCGCTGGAGCCCCTCGGGGTGATCGCGGGGACGGCCTCGTCCTTCCTCGGCTTCTACACGACGATCCTCGGCGCCTTCTGCGGGTTCCTGATCGGGCAGGCCTTCGACGGGACGACGCTGCCGATCGGCATCGGCTATGCCGGCCTCGGCGGGCTCGCCCTCCTCGTGGTGGCCTGGACCGAGCATGGCCGCCTGTTCCGCGGCGGCGTTTCCGGTTGATAGGCGCGATCGGAGAGATCGCCTTAACCGGCCCTCCACCCTGAGGGGCGAGATTTTCCGGGTTCGTTCCCGAAGCCCCGGAGCCCCCGTGATCACCCGAGCCCAGGATGCTCTCAGCCTCGCCGCGCGCCTTCTGCTCGCGGCGGCCCTGCTGCCCACCGGCATCGCCCGGGCGCTCAACGTCTCCGGCTTCGCCCTGACGCTGGCCGGTGCCGGGATCCCGGCCCCGAACGCGGTCGCCACCGCGATGGTAGTGGTGCAGGTCTTCGGGCCGCTCGCCCTGATCCTCGGCGTGATGCCGCGGCTCACCGGCCTTGCGCTGTCCGCCTTCGCAGCCGGCATGGCGCTGGTGTTGCATCCTTTCTGGCAATTCACCGGAGCCGCGGCGCAGGCCGAGCGTACCCTGATGCTGGCCGATCTCGGCCTCGCCGGCGGCTTCCTGTTCTACGCGCTCTCGGGGCCCGGCGCCTGGAGCTGGCAGGGCTGGCGCGCCGGCGCGGCCGCGCCTGCGAAGAAGGCCGGCGGCGCCAAGAAGGCCGCCAACAGCAACGGCCCGAAGCGCGGCGCGAGGCCGGCGCGCGCCGCCTAGAGCCGTCGTCGTGACGCGCTCTCATCCGCTGAACCGGCGACCGCTTCGGCGGAGAGCGCTCTAGTTCCGCCCCGGCGCCCCGACCGGGGCCGCCGCGGCCATGCGCCGGCCCGACACCTCGGCGCCGGCGTCGGAGCTGAGCCGGCGGAAGGCGAGGACGGAGGTGCCCGAGATCAGCGCCACCGCGAGGAAGGCGATCCCGAAATCCCCCGCCGCGAGGGCGGTGCGGCCGTGCCAGGCGGCCGCGCCCTCCAGGGCGAGGGCGCCCAGCGTGACGCCCAGGCTGAGCGAGATCTGCTGCGCCACGCTCGCGAGGCTCGTGCCCGCGCTCATCTCCCGGGATTCCAGATCCGCGTAGGCGATGGCGTTGATGCAGGTGAACTGCATCGAGCGCAGGCACCCGCCGAAGAAGAGCAGGCCGACCATCAGCCAGTGCGGCGTCTGCGCCGTGAACAGGCCGTTCAGGGCGAGGAAGGCCGAGGCCATCACCGCGTTCGTCACCATCACGGCCCGGAAGCCGAAGCGGCGCAGGATGCGTGGCCCCACCGTCTTCACGAACATGGCGCCGGCCGCCGCCGCGAAAGTGATGAGGCCCGATTGCAGGGCGTCGAGCCCGAAGCCGATCTGGAGCATCAGCGGCAGCAGGAACGGGATCGCCCCGGTGCCGATCCGGAACAGCGAGCCGCCCGTCACCGCCGCGCGGAAGGTCGGGTAGCGCATCAGGTCGAGCCGCAGCACCGGATGCGCCGTGCGCCGGGCATGCCGGAGATAGAGCACGAGCAGCGCCGCGCCGAGGCCGAGGCAGCCCCAGGAGAGCCAGTCCGGCAGGAGATGGCGCCCGAGCGAGGCGAGACCGAGCATCAGGCCCGCGAGGCCGGGGCCGAGGAGCAGGAAGCCGGCGAGGTCGAGCGGCGGCCGCTCCACCTCGCGCAGATCCTCGAAATAGAGGGTCGCGAGGACGATGCCGGCGAGCCCGATCGGGATGTTGATGAAGAAGATCCAGCGCCAGTCGAGCCATGTGGTGATCAGCCCGCCGAGCGGCGGCCCGAGGATCGGGCCGATCAGCGCCGGGATGGTGAGATAGGCGAGCGCCGACACGAGTTCCGACTTCGGCACGCTGCGCAGGATCACGAGGCGCCCGACCGGCACCATCATCGCGCCGCCCAGACCCTGGAGGAAGCGCGCGGCTACGAAACCCATGAGCCCGTCCGCGGCCGCGCAGGCGAGAGAGCCCGCCATGAACACGCCGAGCGCTGCGCGGAACACGGTCCTCGCCCCGAACCGGTCGGCCATCCAGCCGCTGACGGGAATGAAGATCGCGAGGCTGACGAGATAGGCCGTCAGCGCGAGCTTCAGGGCGATGGGATCCTCGCCCAGGCTCGTCGCGATGGTCGGCAGGGCGGTCGCGATCACCGTGGAATCCGTGTTCTCCATGAACAGGGCGGTGGCGACGACGAGGGGAACGATCCGGGTGGGAGGCATCGGCCTCAACAAGCGGTTTGGTGAAGGCCGGGTTGCATCCTTCCCGCCGCTCCGCAAGTCGTGATCGACTCTCCGCGGGGCGGGCGGGAATCCGTGGCGGATCGGCCACGGATTGTTTCTGAAAGCGGCTCGCGCGACCGCCAGCCCTTCCGGCCAAGCTGCCGCCGCCTTAAACTCGGCCGCACGTTCCGCGACTGCCCGCCTCCGCCATGGGTGCCATGGCACGCGGGATCCGAGACCGCCCTTAAGAAAGTGACCGGATGCCCCCGAGGCCGACGACGCTCCGCTCGCTGCCGCGCCTCGCCGCGGCCAGCGCGCTTCTGCTCACGGTGGCCGCCTGCGGCACCGTGCTTCTCAACGATACCGGCTCCCTCACCCGCTACGACCTGCTGAAGCCGAGCACCGAGGCCTCGACCTCGGCGCGCCTCTACAGGGACCAGGACGCGCTCGCGCGCACCCGCACCGTGCGCATCATCCCAACGAGCTTCCCCGGCAATGTCTCGGGCGCGGCCGGCCTCAACGCGGCCGAGCGCCGGCTGGTGGCCAACAACGCCGACCGCGCACTCTGCTACGAATTGTCCCTGAAGTACGACGTGGTCTCGACCCGCGACGCCGACCTCACGGTGCGGGCGCAGGTGACCCGGGTGGAGCCGACGAACCTCGTCGGCGCCGGCTCGACCATCGGCGTGTCCGCGGCCGTCTCCATCGCCTCGCAGGTGGGCGTCGGCGTCGCCGAGGGCATCGGCCGCGTGCCGATCCCGCGCGTGCCGATCGGTCTCGGCAGCCTGACCGTCGAGGCCGAGGCCCTCGACCGGCGCCACCGCCAGCGCGCCGCGATGGTCTGGGGCGGGGCGGCGAACTCCTTCACCAGCCAGCCGCGCTTCTCGCCGGCCAGCGACGCCTACGACCTCGCCGGCGATTTCGGCCAGGATTTCGGCTTCATGCTGGCCACCGGCCAGGATCCGTTCAAGGCGCCGCTCACCATCCCGAACTGGGACCGCATCCGGATCACGACGCTCGGCGAGGCGCCGCTCGATCCCGATTGCGAGGCCTTCGGCCGGCCGCCCGGCGTCGACGGCATCATCGCCGACTATATCGGCCTGCCGCCCGAGCTGACCGACAAGGGGCCTGCCGTCCCGGCCCGCTGAGGCGATCCGGGGCCGACCGGGAGGCTGCCATGCGGCGGGCGCAGACGGGCCCGGCGCGATTTCCCGGGACCACGCGCCCGCGTCGCCTTGGCGCGACCGCTTTCCGCGTGATATCGGCCGGTGCCAACCCGTTCACGCCGGAGCCTTTTCGGAAAGGCCCGGAACCCTGCAGGGAAGTTGGCACATGGCCCCCATCAGCGCCGCCTCGATCCTCGAGGGCCTGACCTTCGACGACGTGCTTCTGCGGCCGGCGGCATCCTCGGTGATGCCGACCGAGGTCAATGTCGGCTCCCGCCTCACGCGCTCGATCAAGCTCAACCTGCCGATCCTGTCCTCGGCGATGGACACCGTCACCGAAGCGCCGATGGCGATCGCCATGGCCCAGCTCGGCGGCCTCGGCGTGATCCACCGCAACCTCGAGCCGCCGGAGCAGGCCGAGCAGGTCCGCCTCGTGAAGAAGTACGAGTCGGGCATGGTGCTGAACCCCATCACCATCCATCCGGATGAGACCCTCGCCGACGCCTTCGAGGTGATGAAGCAGAACCGCATCTCCGGCATCCCGGTGGTGGAGCGTGGTCCCAACGGCTCGCGCGGCAAGCTCGTCGGCATCCTGACGAACCGCGACGTCCGCTTCGCCACCAATGCGAGCCAGCCGGTGGCCGAGCTGATGACCCGCGACCGGCTCATCACCGTGCGCGAGGGCGTGACCCAGGACGAGGCCAAGCGCCTGCTCCACCAGTTCCGGATCGAGAAGCTGCTCGTCGTCGACGACCATTACCGGTGCATCGGTCTGATCACGGTGAAGGACATCGAGAAGCAGGTCGCCTACCCGACCGCGGTGAAGGACGAACAGGGCCGTCTGCGCGTCGCCGCCGCGACCACCACGGGCGACAGCGGCTTCGAGCGCGCGGAGCGCCTCATCGACGCGGGCTGCGACGTGATCGTGGTCGACACCGCCCACGGCCACTCGATCAAGGTGCTCGACGCGGTGCGCCGCGTGAAGCAGCTCTCGAACGCCGTGCAGGTGGTGGCCGGCAACGTCGCCACCCGCGACGGCGCCCAGGCGCTGATCGATGCCGGCGCCGACGCGATCAAGGTCGGCATCGGCCCGGGCTCGATCTGCACCACCCGCATCGTCGCGGGCGTGGGCGTGCCCCAGCTCACCGCCCTGATGGAAGCCGTCGAAGCCGGCTACGAGGCCGACGTGCCGGTGATCGCCGATGGCGGCATCAAGTATTCGGGCGACCTCGCCAAGGCCATCGCGGCCGGCGCCTCGGTGGCGATGCTCGGCTCGCTGCTCGCCGGCACCGACGAGGCCCCCGGCGACGTGTTCCTCTACCAGGGCCGCTCCTACAAGAGCTACCGCGGCATGGGCTCTGTCGGGGCGATGGCCCGCGGCTCGGCCGACCGCTACTTCCAGGCGGAGGTGAGCGACACCCACAAGCTCGTGCCCGAGGGCATCGAGGGGCAGGTGCCCTACAAGGGCCCGGTCGGTGCCGTGCTCCACCAGCTCGCCGGCGGCCTGCGCGCCGCCATGGGCTATGTCGGCGCCGCGACGATCCCCGAGTTCCAGGAGCGGGCGCAGTTCATCCGCATCACCAATGCGGGCCTGCGCGAGAGCCACGTCCACGATGTGACCATCACCCGCGAGAGCCCGAACTACCCGTCGCGGACCTGATCGGCCGGTCCGCGGCCCGTTGCATCCCGACTCGGCCACGCGCATGGAAGCCGGGATTCAATCGGAGCGGGAGGAACGGATGCGCGTACTGGTGGTCGGAGCCGGGGCGACGGGCGGCTATTTCGGGGCGCGGCTCGCCGAGATCGGCCGCGACGTCACCTTCCTCGTGCGTCCGGCCCGCGCCGAGAAGCTCGCCGCGCGGGGCCTCGTCGTGAAGAGCCCGCTCGGTGACCTGCACATCGAGCGGCCCAGGACGATCACGGCGGACGGGCTCAAGGCCGGCGAGGGCGCCTTCGATCTCGTGGTGCTCTCCTGCAAGGCCTACGACCTCGACGCCGCCATCGCCGACATGGCGCCCGCCGTAACCGAGGGCACCGTCGTCCTGCCGATCCTCAACGGGCTGCGCCATCTCGATGCCCTGGACGCGGCCTTCGGCCCGGCGCGGGTGCTCGGCGGCTCCTGCGCCATCATCTCGACGGTGGGACCGGCCGATGAGATCCGCCACATGAGCGAGCTCTGCTCCATCACCTACGGCGAGCGCGACGGCGGCCGCTCGGAGCGCGTCCAGGCGATCGATGCGGTGATGCAGGGCGCCAAGTTCCAGGCGCCCCTCAGCGAGAAGGTCCTGCTGGAGATGTGGGAGAAGTGGGTGTTCCTGGCGACACTCGCGGGCTCCACCACGCTGATGCGGGCGGCGATCGGCGACATCCTGGCCGCGCCGGGCGGCCACGCCCTGATCACGGGCCTCCACGAGGAATGCCTCGCGATCGCGGCCGCGAACGGCCATGCCCCGCGCGAGAAGGTCGCCGCTCAGGCGCGGACGACGCTGACGGCGGAGGGCTCGCCGATGACGGCCTCGATGCTGCGGGACATCCTGGGCGGAGGCCGCATCGAGGCCGACCACATCGTCGGCGACCTGGCTGCGCGCGGCCATGCGGCGAAGCCGGGCTCCACCTATCCGCTGCTCGCGCTGGTCTATACCGGGCTGAAGGCCTACGAGGCCAAGCGCGCCCGCGAGGCTCAGTAGCGCGGGCCGCGCGGGGGCGGAGCGCCGTATTCGAGCTGCGTCTTGGCATCGACGCGCGGGGGCGGGGGGCTCAGCTCCGGTCCCGGTGCGGCGGGCGCGTTCGAGCAGGCGGCGAGCCCGAGGGCAGCGAGCGCCGCGAGGACGAGGCGGGGCAGGGGGACCATTGTCGGCTCCATCTGGTATAGCGGCCGCCTTTCTCGGCCGCGAAAAGGCCGGAAGCTCGGCTGTAACGTGACGACGGCGTGCGCGAAGCGTGGCCGTTTCGCGACATGATGAATCGAACGTTGAGGAGACGACACTGACACCCGCCGCCCGCTGCTCCGCCGCCATCGAGGTGCTGGCCGATATCGCGGCGCGCCGCCGTCCGGCGGCCGACGCTCTGAAGGATTGGGGCCTGGCTCACCGTTTCGCCGGCTCGGGCGACCGAGCCGCCATCGCGAGCCTCGTCTACGACGCCCTGCGCCGGCGCGCCTCCTCCGCCTGGATCATGGGTGACGACGCCCCGCGCGCCGTGCTGATCGGCTCCTTGCGCCTGCAGCAGGGGCTTGCCGCGCCCTCGATCGCGGCCCTGTTCAGCGCCGAGCGCTTCGCTCCCGAGCCGCTGAACGCGGAGGAGCGCGCGCGGCTCGACCAGGGCAACCTCGCCGACGCGCCTCCGGCGATCGCAGGCGACGTGCCCGAATGGGTGCTGCCGGAACTTGAGAGCCTGCTGGGCGCCGAGCTGCTGCCCGAGTTGAAGGCGCTCGCCCGGCGTGCGCCGCTCGACATCCGCCTGAACACGCTGAAGCAGAGCCGCGACGAAGCTCTGCCGGGCCTCGCGCATCTCGCGGGCGAGCCCACGCCCTTCGCGCCGCAGGGTCTGCGCATCCCCATCGGGGCCGACGGGCGCGGGCCCGCGCTCCATGTCGAGCCGGAATTCCTGGACGGCTGGTACGAGATCCAGGACGAGGGCTCGCAGCTCGCGGCTCTCCTCGCAGAGCCTCGGGCGGGCGAGACCATCGTCGACCTCTGCGCGGGCGGCGGCGGCAAGACGCTGGCGCTCGCGAGCCAGACGGGCAACGGCGCCCGGCTCATCGCCAGCGACGAGGATCCGCGCCGCCTCGCCCCGATCCACGAGCGCCTGCGCCGCTCCGGCGCCGCGGCCGAGGTGCGGACGCCCCGCACCGGACGGGCGCGCACGGACGTGCTCGCCGATCTCGACGGGATTGTGGACCGGGTCGTGGTCGATGCGCCCTGCACCGGGGCGGGCACGTGGCGGCGCAACCCGGATGCGAAATGGCGCCTGCGCCCCGGCAGCCTCGAGACCCGCATCGCCGAGCAGACGGCCGTACTCGACCGGGCCGCACGCCTCGTGCGGCCGGGTGGGCGCATCGTCTACGTGACCTGCTCGCTGCTGCCGCGGGAGAATGACGGCGCGCTCGACGCCTTCCTCGGGCGGACGAAGGGCTTTACCGTCGTGTCGGCCCGGGACGTCGTCACGCGCGTGTTGCCGGGCCTGGCAGAGGCCGTGCGCTTCACCCGTCACGGCCTCCAGATGAGCCCCGCCCGCACGGGCACGGACGGGTTCTACGTGGCGAGCCTGGAGCGGCGCGCCTGAAGCCATCTCCGATCGCGCTACGATCGGACATGGCTTCAAGCCTTCGTTGTGACGCGCCCTCTTACGCCGAACCGGTATCCATTTCGGCTTGAGAGCGCTCCGAGCCTCACTCCCACTCGATCGTGCCGGGCGGCTTCGACGTGATGTCGTAGGTCACCCGGTTGATGCCCTTGACCTCGTTGATGATGCGGGTCGCGACCCGGCCGAGGAAGGCCATGTCGAAGGGGTAGAAGTCGGCGGTCATGCCGTCCACCGAGGTGACGGCGCGCAGCGCGCAGACATGGTCGTAGGTGCGCCCATCACCCATCACGCCGACCGTCTTGACCGGCAGGATCACCGCGAAGGCCTGCCAGATCGTGTCGTAGAGGCCCGCCTTGCGGATCTCCTCGAGGTAGATCGCGTCGGCCTTGCGCAGGGCGTCGAGCTTCTCGGTCGTGATCGTGCCGGGGCAGCGGATGGCGAGGCCGGGGCCCGGGAAGGGGTGGCGGCCGACGAAGCCCTCGGGCAGGCCGAGCTCGCGCCCGAGCACGCGGACCTCGTCCTTGAACAGCTCGCGCAGGGGCTCCACGAGCTTCATGTTCATGCGCTCGGGCAGGCCGCCCACGTTGTGGTGGCTCTTGATCGTCACCGAGGGGCCGCCCGTGAAGGATACGCTCTCGATCACGTCCGGGTAGAGCGTGCCCTGCGCGAGGAAGGCCGCGCCGCCGATCTTCTTCGATTCGGCCTCGAACACGTCGATGAACAGGCGTCCGATCGTCTTGCGCTTCACCTCGGGGTCGCTGACCCCTTCGAGCGCCGAGAGGAACATCTCCTGCGCCTGAACGTGGACGAGGGGGATGTTGTAGTGGTCGCGGAACAGCCGCACGACCTCCTCGGCCTCGCCCTGGCGGAGCAGGCCGTGATCCACGAAGACGCAGGTGAGCTGGTCGCCGATCGCCTCGTGGATCAGCACCGCGGCCACCGCCGAATCGACGCCGCCGGACAGGCCGCAGATCACCCGCTCGGTGCCGACCTGCTCGCGGATCTTGGCGATCGATTCCTCACGGTAGGCGCCCATGGTCCAGTCGCCGGAGCAGCCAGCGATGTCGCGCACGAAGTTGCGGATCAGGAGCGCGCCGTGGGGCGTGTGCGCCACCTCCGGGTGGAACTGGACCGCGTAGAACTTCCGCGCCTCGTCCGCGACCGCCGCGAAGGGCGCGTTCTTCGAGATCGCCACCGTGGTGAAGCCGTCGGGCAGCTTGGTGACGCGGTCGCCGTGGCTCATCCAGACCGGGTAGTGCTCGCCCACGTGCCAGACGCCCTTGAACAAGGCGCATTCGGCCAGGATCTCGATCTCGGCCCGGCCGAACTCGGCATGGTGGCCGCCCTCGACCTCGCCGCCGAGCTGAGCCGCCATGGTCTGCTGGCCGTAGCAGATGCCGAAGACCGGCACCCCGGAATCGAAGACCACCTGCGGCGTGCGCGGCGAGGCCTCGGTCGTCACCGATTCCGGTCCGCCCGAGAGGATCACGCCCTTGGGCCGCGTCTCGGCGAAGGCCTCGGCGGCCTTCGTGAACGGCACGATCTCGCAGTAGACGCCCTCCTCGCGCACGCGCCGCGCGATGAGCTGCGTCACCTGGCTGCCGAAGTCGACGATGAGGATCTTGTCGTGGTCGGTCGTCATGGCACGCAGTTAGACGAGCGCCGGGTCGCGTGCAACGCGCATGCCCGCGGGGGCTGCCCCGCATGAGCCGGCGGTTAACACAACATTCATCGAATCCCGGCCAGACCGCCCACCCCACCAACGAACCAGGAGCTTCCACCGTGAAAGCAACCGTCGTCGGACTTGCCGCCCTCGTCGCACTCGCCGGCCTCGCCGCGCCCGCGAGCGCGCTGCCTCTCGCGGGCGGCCCCATCGCCGCGCCGGCCAACGGCATCGAGCAGGCCCGGGTGGTCAGGCGCACCGTGATCCGCGGGCCGCGCTGCCGCACCGTGGTGACCAAGCGGCGCGGGCCCTACGGCCGCGTCACCGTGGTCCGCCGCCGCCAGTGCTTCTGACCGCGCCGTGACCTGGAGCGCTGTCAAGCCGAAGTGGATACCGGTTCGGCGAAAGAGAGCGGGTCAAAACAAGGACTGAGAGCCGCCTCGCGAGGCGGCTCCAGCCCGGGCGATGCCGCCGGACCGCGGAGGCTCGCCGGGCTCCGGCGGATTGCTTGACTTGATATTCCGGCATCCCTAGCGAACGAGACCTGAGCGGCAGCCGAGGCGAGGTGGATGACCGGCAAACGTGCGCTGATTACGGGCGTGACGGGCCAGGACGGGGCCTACCTGTCGCAACTCCTGCTGGACAAGGGCTACAGCGTGCACGGGGTGGTACGCCGCTCCAGCCATGCCGGCATCTTCGACCACCGTCTCAAGTGGCTCGGCATCGCCGATCGCATCACCCTTCACGACGGCAATGTGCTCGACCTCTCCAGCCTTGCCCGCATCGTGCAGGAGGTCCGGCCGGACGGAGTCTACAATCTCGCCGCGCAATCCTTCGTCACGGCTTCCTGGCAGCAGCCGGTGCTCACCGGGCACATCACGGGGCTCGGCGCCGTGAACATGCTCGAGAGCGTGCGCATGCTGAAGCCCGATGCGCGCTACTACCAGGCCTCCTCGTCCGAGATGTTCGGCCTGGTCAAGGAGAGCGTGCAGACCGAAGCGACGCCCTTCCACCCGCGTTCGCCCTACGGCGTGGCCAAGGTCTACGCCCACTGGATGACGGTCAATTACCGCGAGAGCTTCGGCCTGCACGCCTCGAACGGCATCCTGTTCAACCACGAGAGCCCCCTGCGCGGGGTCGAGTTCGTCACGCGCAAGGTCTCGGACGGGGTGGCGCGGATCAAGCTCGGGTTGGCGCACGAGTTGCGGCTCGGCAATGTCGACGCCCAGCGCGACTGGGGCCATGCCCGCGACTACGTGCGGGCCATGTGGCAGATGCTGCAGCAGGACACCCCCGACGACTACGTGATCGCCACCGGCCGCACCACGACGGTGCGCGCGATGTGCCGGATCGCCTTCGCGCATGTCGGGCTCGACATCGACGACCACCTCGTGATCGACCCGGCCCTGTTCCGCCCGGCCGAGGTGGACATGCTGCTCGGCAACGCGGCCAAGGCGCATGCCGCCTTCGGCTGGCAGGCGGAGACCTCGCTGGAGGCGATGATCCAGGAGATGGTCGAGGCCGATCTCGCGCGGCTGCGCACGGCCGGATGAGCGCCGCACCGGCACCGCGGCGGATCCTCGTCACCGGCGCGGCCGGCTTCGTCGGCCGGCATGTCATGGCGGCGCTGCAGGCGGATGCCGATCCGGGCGTGGCGCTGCTCGGCGTCGGGCGGTGCGCGGCGGACGCGCTGCCCGGAACGGCCTTCCAGCCCCTCGAACTCATGGACCGCGCCGCGGTGCGCGCCCGCCTCGCCGCCTTCGCGCCGACCCACATCCTGCATCTGGCCGCGCTCTCCTCGGTGGGGCAGGCGGCGCAGGCGACGGCCGAGACCTGGCAGGTGAATGTCGGCGGCCTGCTCAACCTCGCCGAGGCGGTCGCATCGGAGGTGCCGGGCGCGACCTTCGTGTTCGCCTCCTCGGGCGAGGTCTACGGCCGGGCCTTCCTGTCGGGCGAGGCGCTGGACGAGACGGCCGCGCCGCAGCCGACGAACAGCTACGCGCGCTCCAAATGGGCGGGCGAGCAGGCCCTCCAGGACATCCTCGGCTCCGGGCCGGGCCGCCTGATCGTGCTGCGGCCGTTCAACCATACGGGTCCGAGCCAGGACGAGCGCTTCGTGGTCTCCTCCTTCGCGGGGCAGATCGCGCGGATCGAGGCCGGGCTGGTGCCGCCGCAGCTCGCGGTGGGCAATCTGTCGGCACGGCGCGAGTTCCTCGACGTGCGGGACGTGGTCTCGGCCTATCGCGCGGTGCTGACGGCCGACGACGTGCCGAGCGGGACGGTGCTCAATGTCGCCTCGGGCGAGCCGCGCACCATCGCGAGCGTGCTGGAGGACCTCCGCAGGCTGGCGACCGTGCCGTTCGAAGTGTCGGTCGCGCCCGAGCGGCTGCGTCCCTTCGAGATCGCTGTGGCGGCCGGCGATGCCCGGCGGCTGCATGCCGCCACGGGCTGGGCGCCCGTGATCCCCTGGGCGGACACGCTGGCCGGAATCCTCGACGATGCGCGCCGCCGGATCTCCGCCGCGGCGTCGGCGCCGTGACCCTCGACGCCACGCGACCGGACCGGAGGGACCCAGCCTTGCCCGATCCAGACCTGACCCCGGCGACGTCCTCCGCGACGCTGGCCGCCCGCCTCCACCCCGTCGCCGACGACCTCCTCGTCTGCCGCATCGAGCACCTGCCCACCTTCGCCGTTCCGCTCGGCCTCGCCGGCAATCCCGGGGCCCGCCTGGAAGCCTGGGCCCTCGCCGTGAGCCCGCAGGATGCCGGCGAGGCGATCTCCTACCTCCTGCTCCTGCGCGTCGCCGCCGGAAGCCGGGAGGATTTCCGGCCGGGCGGAGGCTTCGTCCTGGCGACCCATTTCCGCGACCTGCCGGTGGAGATCCTCACGGCGGATCGCTTCGTTCTCACGCCCCACGAATATGCGGTTCTGGCTCGGTCAGCGCTCACCGTGCAGCTCGGGGAGGATGACGGCGCGCGGCGCGCCGCCGACGCCCTGCTCGCGTTCCTGGCCCCGGGCCTCGACACCTTCCTCGACGCGGATGGCGAGGCGGAGCTGCTGGATCTCGGGCTGGACGGGCGCACACTCACCGTGACTGGCGGCTACCTGCCCCAATGGATCGTCCTGCGCGCGGAGGACGGCTACCACCGCTTCGCGGTCGAGGAAGCGGCCCTCCGCTTCGACGGGCCCGCAACGGCCGCGCTCACCCTCGATCCGGCCTGGACGCCCGGCCTGCTCGCCGACCGCGCCATCCTGGTCGGACGCGACGATCACCGCATCGGCGTCCTGCGCCGCCGGAGGGGCGCGTGACGGAGGCCTCGCCGCGGACAATCCTCGTCCTCGCGCCGATGCCCGCCTTCCCGACGCTCGCAGGCAACCGGCGGCGGCTCCTCGCCGTCTGCGAGATGCTGGCGCGCGGCGGATTCGCGGTGGATTTCGCCTATTTCGCGCACGAGGACCAGGTCTACCGGCGCTACGGCCAGCACCCGCCCACCGACGATGCCCGCACGGACCAAGCCTTCCGGCGCGTCTTCCGGATCGAGCCGCGCGATCCGATCCCGCTGCGCAGCGCGGGCCGGCCTTTCGGCATCGACGACTGGTGTCCGGACGAGGTCGGCGACTTCGTCGCGTGGTACTTCGCGCACCATCCGGAGACCTGCGCGATCGTCGTCAACTACGTGTTCCTGTCGCGCGCGCTGGAGCAGGTGCCGGCGGGCGTCCTGAAGCTGATCGACACCCACGACCGCTTCGCCGACCGGCACCTGATCTACCGCCCCTTCGGGATGGAGCCGAGCTTCTTCTACACGGATGCCGCCGGCGAGGCGGCCGGGCTCGACCGGGCGGATGCGGTCCTGGCGATCCAGGCGAACGAGGCCGCCTATTTCCGCACCGTCACCGATCGCCCCGTCCTGCTGCTGCCGCCGCGCCTGCCCCGCCAGAGCGTGCCGCGGACGGTGACGCGCCTGCGCCGGATCGGCTTCATCGGACACGGCAACGACGCCAACCGCCTGTCGATCCGGGCCTTCGCGGAGATCTGGACCAGCGGATGGCAGCCGGGCATGCCGGAGCTCGTCGTGGCCGGCGAGGTCTGCACCGCGCTCGGGCTCGAAGCCTGCCCCGGGCTCACGCTGCTCGGCCGGGTCGCGGAGCTTGAGACCTTCTACGACGCGGTCGATGCCGTCGTCGCACCGATGCTGATGGGGACCGGCCTCAAGATGAAGGTGGCCGAGGCCCTGTCCTACGGGCTTCCGGTGGTCGGCACCGCCACCGCCTTCGACGGGTTCGATCCCTACGCGGCGGCGCATCGCCTGCCGGGCGTCGAAGCGGTGCGCGAGGCCGTGCTGGCGCTGCGCAGCGACGCGGCCGCTCTTGCCGCCCTCGGCGCCGACTGCGCAGACCTGTTCCGCCGCTTCGAGGCCCGCTGCGCCGAGGCCGAGGCGCGATGCCTCGGCCTGATCGCGGCGGCGTCAGGGCGCGCCACCGCGCCGGGGGACGTGCCCGAAGCGCCTGCCCCCCGGAACGAAACCATCTGCCTGGGCGCCGTCACGGTCACCGAGGAGTGGGACCTGCGCTCGCTGCCGGCGAGCCATCCGGATCTCGGCATCCTCGTGGCGACGGAGCGTGCCGGGCCGGACGCGCCGTCGCGAGGCTACACCCCTGTCCGGCGCCGCTGGTTCGCACGCGTGCCCCGGGCCGGGGAGATCGCGGACCCGGCGGGACGGCAGGCGCTCGCCGGCTCGCTCGCCGCCACCCGCCTCGCCCTGTCCCCGGAATGGGTGCGGACCCCCGCGCTGCCCCAAGCCCTCCGCGAAGCGCTCGCGCCGCTCCTCCTCGCCACCGAGCCGGATTGGTGGAGCGAGGCCGAATTGCTCGGACGGGCCGATGGCCGTCTCGACCTCGTCGCCTGCCTGCCGAGCAGCTTCCTGTCCGCCCTGCCGCGCACGGCCTGTTTCGTCGTGGCCTCCTCGGAAGGCCTGTCGGTGGCGGCCGGCGCGACCGGCGCCGAGCCGCTGATGCGGCAGGCCGCCCTGCGCCGCGCCTCGTCCGACCCGACCCTCGCCCTGGTGCCGGCCGTCCTCGCCCTCGACGCGAGCCCGCCGGACCGGCAGCGCGCCGATCGGCTCCAGGCGGACCGGATCCTCATCCTCGCCGACGACCTGATCGGCCACCTGATCGTCGGGCCGAAACCGGCCTGAGCGGTTCGCCGATCTCCCCGCAACGCGCGCGGTCTGCAGCCGCGCTCATTGCCTCGCTGCGCGAACCGCTGCATGGGTGTGCGCCGGAGCGCACGAGGCCGTGAACGCAAAGATGCTGAAGGGGGACGGAGAGGACGACCCGGCCGCGATGCGCGCGCCGGCGCTGCCGGGGCCTGAAGCCGCCGCGCTCGCAACGGGTTCGACGGCGGGCCGCGACGATCCATGGCGGCTGCGCGTGCTCTACGTGGACGACAGCGTGCCGCATATCGACCGCGGCAGCGGCCTGCCGCGGGCCAACTTCATCGTCAACGCGCTCGCGGATCTCGGCTACGCCGTGACCTTCTACCCCGTCTTCGCCCGCGATCCCGGCGGCGATTCCTACCGGGACATCGACCGGTCGGTGGAGATCCTCCAGGCCGACGAGGCCGAGGGCTTCCGGCGGATCGTAGCGGAAGGCGCCGGCCGCTTCGACGTGCTCTGGGTCAGCCGCCCGCACAACATCGCGATGGTCTGCCGGGAACTCGCCAATGCGGGCCTGACGCCGCGCGGCTTCGTCCGCTCGCGGGTGATCTTCGACTCGGAGGCGGTCTTCGCGCTGCGCGACTTCATCGCCGCCTCGATGACGAACCGCTTCGGCACCGACGCCGCCCTGCGGACGGCCATCCTGCAGGAGACGCGCCTCTTCGCGCAGGCCGACCGCGTCGTCAGCGTGTCGGAAGCCGAGGCCCGGCTGCTGGCCGCCTTCGGGGTCGACAATGTCAGCGTCCTCGGCTTCGCGCTGGGGTCGAACGACGATGCGCTCCCGGGCTTCGCGGCCCGCTCGGGCTTCCTGTTCATCGGCTCCCTGGCGCGGGAGGGGCAGCCGAACGTCGATTCCCTGGACTGGCTGCTCGACGAGGCCTGGCCCCGTGTCCGCGAGGCCATTCCGGACGTGACGCTCACCGTCATCGGCGAGGTGCTGCCGGAGATCCGCGACCGCTTCGCGCGGCCGGGCATCTCGGTGCTGGGCCGGGTTGCCGATCCCGGGCCGCTCTTCGCGCGGGCCCGCGTCTGCATCGCGCCGACGCGCTTCGCGGCGGGCATCCCGCACAAGGTCTACGAATCGGTCTCGCGCGGCGTGCCGCTGGTGGTGACCGCGCTCCTCGCCGAGCAGATCGGCTGGCCCGCCGGCACCGGCTACCTCGCCCGCGACTGGCGCGACGCGACGGGCTTCGCCGACGCGCTCTGCCGCCTCCACGACGACCAGGTGCTCTGGACCCGCCTGCGCGAGGCCGGCCTCGCGCAGATCGCGCGGGACTGCGATCCCGTCCTCCACCGGGCGGCCCTGCGGCGCCTGTGCGAGGTGCGGCCGTGACGCCGGGGCTGCCCGCGGGCGCCGTCCGCCTGCTCTCGCTGGCCGCGCGCCGCGTCCTGATCGGGCGGGTCCCGAAGCTGTTCGACGCCGACTATTACCTGCGCGCCAACCGCGACGTGGCCCGCAGCGGCGTCGACCCCTTCCTCCACTACGTGCTCCGGGGCGCGGAGCAGGGACGCAATCCGGCCGCCGATTTCGACACGCGCTTCTACCGCAGCCAGAGCGGGCAGACCCGGCTCGACCCGGTCCGCCACTACACCCGGATGGGCGCGCGCAAGGGGTTCGATCCGAATCCCGGCTTCAACACCCTGTGGTACACGAGCCAGTACGTGGACGTGGCGGGGTCGGGGTCGAATCCGCTGCTGCATTACCGTACGCATGGACGGCAGGAGGGCCGGCCGGTCAGCCGCTCCACCTTCGGCTCGCCGCAGCCGCACATGCTGGAGGGCGTGCCGTCCCACCACATCCTAAACCTGCCGGAAGACGAGCGGACGCGCTTCGCGCTCGTCCTTCACAGGGAGGCAGCGGCCTGCCCGGACCCGGCCCGGCGCCTTTGCCTGTTCATGCGGCTGACCGACCCGGAGATCGCTGGGCTTCTCGACGGTTTCGAGGTGTTCGAATTCGGCCGGCTGAAGCAGCTCACGGTCGCGATCGACCCGCTCTCGGCCGCCCATCCGCAGCGGGCGACGCTGCTCGCGGCCTTCGAGCATTGCTATTACGGCGAAGAGCGGGCCGGCCCGCTCGTCCTGCGCTGCGCCGAGGTGCGGCTCTGGGACCTGCGCCCGCACAAGCCGCGCATCGCGGCGGTCTTCCCCGGCGGCACCTTCACGGTGCGGCGCCGGGCCTGAGGATCCGGGCCGGAGGCATCGCCCCCGGCCACCCGGATTTCTTAGTTGAAGAGCGAGCCGACGCCGCCCTGCACGCGGCTCAGGCCCTGCTTGGCGACCGCGTTGTTCGGGTCGATGCCGGCGGCGCGCTGGTAGTTCTCCATCGCCTCCTTGCGCCGGTTCGACTTCTCGTAGGCGAGGCCGCGATAGGCCCAGGAGGTCGCGTCCTTGTTGTTCACGTTGAGCGCGGCGTTGTAGTCCTCGATCGCCTTGTCGAACTGGTTCGTGGCGATCAGGCTCTGGCCGCGGGCGGCGTAGGGCGCCGAGACGAAGGGGTTCCGGTCGATCGCCGCGTCGAAATCGGCGATGGCCTGGGTGTTCTGGCCCTGCTTCTGCCGGACGAGGCCGCGGGCGTGGTAGGCCTCGGCGGATTCCGGCATCAGGCGGATCGCGACGTTGAGATCGGAGAGCGCGCCGTCGAGGTCGCCCTGGGCGCGCAGCACGTTGGCGCGGCCGATATAGGCGGGGCCGTAATTCGGGTCGGCGCTGATCGCCTTGCCGAAATCCTGCAGCGCGGCGTCGTTGCGGCCGGTCTGGCGGTAGGCCAGCGCCCGGTTGTTGTAGGCGGAGCCCGAATTCGGATCGATGCCGACCGCCTTGGTGAAGTCGGCGATGGCCTCGTTGAACTGGCCCGCGCGGGCATAGGCCGCACCGCGGGTGTTGTAGGCCGCCGCGTCGTTCGGATTGCGCTGCACCACCTCGGTCAGCGAGGCGATGTTGGTGCTGGTCGCGCCCGTGGCGTCGGTCTCCAGCACCGCGTATTGGCGCGGGCTCGCCACGCTGCCCATCGTCTCGCAGCCGGCGAGCGCGACGGTCGCCAGCAGGGCCGAACCGATCAGCGCCACACGCGGCGCCCGCACGCTCATTGACCTCATCACCCGCTCCCCTCCGGGCCGGCTCCAGCGCGCGCCCGATCCCCGATCGTCCATCCGTCGCGCCGGTCCTGCCGGCGCCCGTCCCGGTCCGCAATCCGCGCGGCCACCGGATGGGCGCGGGGACAGTCTCGCGACGCGGTGAACGCGCGCTTAAACGAAGCCGAAAACCCCTTGGCACTCGCGGAGATGCGATCCCTGCGAAGCGAGCGGCGCGTCGGAATCGTGAACCGGGCGACGGAACCTTGGAAGCCAGCGGATGTGGCGAAGGTATGGCTCGCGGGCCGGAGGCCCTGCTTCGGGGCCTCCGCGCGGGCTCGCGGAGCCGGGGGTGTGGTCGGAAAGCCGCGATTCGCGCGCGGTCTCAGCCGATCAGGCGAGTGACGTGGCCCATCTTGCGTCCGGCCCGGGCCTCGCCCTTGCCGTAGAGGTGCAGATGCGCGCCCGGCTCCCCGAGGAGGGCGACCCAGCCATCGGCCTCGGCGCCGATCAGGTTACGCATCTCGACCGCCAGGCCGCCGGTGCGGCCCGGATCGCCGAGCGGCCAGCCGCAGACCGCGCGGACATGCTGCGCGAACTGGGAGGTGAGGGCGCCCTCGATGGTCCAGTGCCCGGAATTGTGCACCCGCGGCGCGATCTCGTTGACGATCAGGTGCTCGCCCGCCTCGTCCCGGACCAGGAACATCTCGACCGCGAGCACGCCGACATAGTCGAGCGCCTCGGCGATGCGCCGTGCGATCTCGACGGCGGCCGCGCCCGTCTCGGCGCTCACCCCCGGCGCCGGCACGCGGGTGAGCGCCAGGATATGGTCGCGGTGCTCGTTCTCGCAGAGGTCGAAGGCGGCGAAGGAGCCGTCCGCGGAGCGGGCCGCCACCACGGAGACCTCGCGCTCGAAGGGCACGAAACCCTCGAGGATCAGCGGCGCGCCGCCGAACTCGGCGAAGATCGCGTTGCGGTCGCCCTCGGCGGGTTCGCGGATGATGCGCTGGCCCTTGCCGTCATAGCCGAAGCGGCGCGTCTTCAGCACCGCCGGCAGGCCGAGCGCGTCGAGGGCGCGGGCGAGGTCGTCCGGCGTATCCACCTGCCGGAACGGGGCGGTGGGGATGCCGATGCCGTTGATGAAGCTCTTCTCGGACAGCCGGTCCTGGGTGATCGAGAGCGCGTCGGCGCTCGGATGCAGGGCGGCGTGCCGCGCCAGAAGGTCGGCGGTCTCCCGGGGGATGTTCTCGAACTCGTAGGTCACCGCATCGACGGATTGCGCGAAGCGGGTCAGCGCCTCGGCGTCGTCATAGGCGCCGCAGGTGGTGCGGGCGGCGACGTCGAAGGCCGGGCTGTCGGCGTCGGGCGCGTAGACATGGACCTTCAGGCCGTAATTCGCGGCCGCGAGCGCGATCATGCGCCCGAGCTGGCCGCCGCCGACGATGCCGAGGGTGGAACCGGGCGCGAGGGGCATCGGGGTCACGCGGTCTCCGTCACGGGCTTCTCGGCGACGCTCGCCGTCTGCCGGGCGCGCCAGGCGTCGAGGCGCTCGGCCAGGGCAGGATCGGTCAGCGCGAGCACGGCGGCGGCGAGCAGAGCCGCGTTCACGGCGCCGGCCCGGCCGATGGCGAGGGTGCCGACGGGGATGCCCGCCGGCATCTGCACGATCGAGAGCAGGCTGTCCTGGCCGGAGAGCGCCTTCGACTCCACAGGCACGCCGAAGACCGGCAGGCTCGTCATCGCGGCGGCCATGCCGGGCAGGTGGGCGGCCCCGCCCGCGCCGGCGATCACCACCTTGAAGCCGGCCGTCCGCGCGCCCTTGGCAAAGGCCACGAGCCGGTCCGGCGTGCGGTGGGCCGAGACGATGCGCGCGTCGTAGGGGACGGCCAGCGCGTCGAGGGTCTCGGCGGCGTGCCGCATGGTCTCCCAGTCGGACTGGGATCCCATGATGATCGCGACCGGGGAGGCAGCCGGTGTGCTCACGCGCAGGTCTCGCGGTTGGGCCCGCGCCGGCGGGGGCCGGCCGCGGCGGAAACCCTGCCGTTACAGGCGCGCGCCAGGGCCCGCAAGGCGGGTCGCGCGCCGATCCACCGTCAGGCGATGATGTCGGGCGTCAGCTGGTCCTCGACATAGGCGATGCGGTCGCGCAGCGTCAGCTTGCGCTTCTTCAGGCGCTGGATCTGGAGCTGGTCTGCGACGACGTTGCGCTCCAGCGCCTCGATGGCGCTGTCGAGGTCGCGGTGCTCTTCCTTCAGGCCGTGCAGCTCCCGGACGAGGTCCGTCTGCCCATCCTCGACCCGCGCGTTGTCCTGCGCACTCTCGATCGACTCGACCGTCATCGCCGCCCGCTGAAAAACACCCGAACCGCCGCGTCCCAGCATGCGCCAGGCATGCCGGCTCGGCAACACGATCCCCTAACCGTTCCGCACCGCACCCACCGAAATGCCTTCGACAGCCGGCCTATCCTGTGGCAGGTTCGATGCGTCAGAACAATGACAGGAGATTCGCCTCATGTCGCTGCAGACGCATCTGAACCAACTCACCCGGAAGCACGAAGCCCTCGAGCGTGAGATTCAGGAAGCGATCCACAGGCCCTCGGCAGACGACCTTCACATCGCCGAGCTGAAGCGACGGAAACTCCACCTGAAGGACGAGATCAACCGACTCCAGGGCGTCGACGACACGATCCACTGATCCGGTCGCGACCGCCCCGCCGATGAGACAGGAACCGCCGCGCCGGCCTCCCGGTGCGGCGGTTTCGCGTTTCGCGGGCTGCCGCAGCGGGCCTCGTCTCTGCTAGGGTCGCCAGCACCGCCGACAGAGCGGCACCCGAGGAAACGCCATGCCCGCCAGCCTGCCCGGCCGCTATCCCGAGGTCTATGCCGCGGCGAGCCGCGACCCGGAGGCGTTCTGGCTCGATGCGGCGAAGGCTCTCGACTGGTCGACGGCGCCGAGCCGGGCCTTCGATGCCGATCAGGGCCCCTATGGCCGCTGGTTCCCGGACGGCGAACTCAACGCCTGCCACAACGCGGTCGACCGGCATGCCGAGGGCGCGCGGGCCGATCAGGCGGCGATCCGCTACGATTCGCCCGTCACCGGCACCAAGCGGACCATCACCTACGGCGAGCTGCGCGACGAGGTGGCGACGCTCGCCGCCGTGCTCGCCGATCTCGGCGTCGCCAGGGGCGACCGCGTCCTCCTCTACATGCCGATGGTGCCCGAAGCCCTGTTCGGGATGCTGGCCTGCGCCCGGCTGGGCGCCGTGCATTCCGTGGTGTTCGGGGGCTTTGCCGCCAACGAGCTCGCCGTGCGCCTCGACGATGCCCGGCCCAAGGTGGTGCTCGCCGCCTCCTGCGGCATCGAGCCCAACCGCACGGTCGCCTACAAGCCGCTCCTCGACGCGGCGATCGGCACCGCCTCCCACAAGCCGGAAGCCTGCCTGATCCTGCAGCGCCCGCACTGCGCGGCGCAGCTCACGGAGGGCCGCGACCGCGACTGGGCGGAGGCCGTCGCCGCGGCACGGGCCGAGGGGCGCCGGGCGGAGTGCGTGCCGGTGGCCGCCACCGACCCGCTCTACGTGCTCTATACGTCGGGCACCACGGGCAAGCCCAAGGGCGTGGTGCGCGATACCGGCGGCTATCTCGCGGCGCTCGCGTGGTCGATGCCGAACCTTTACGGCGTCGCGCCCGGCGAGACCTATTTCTGCGCCTCCGACATCGGCTGGGTCGTCGGGCATTCCTACATCGTCTACGCACCGCTCGTGCACGGCTGCACCACGGTGCTCTACGAGGGCAAGCCGGTCGGCACGCCCGATGCCGGCGCCCTCTGGCGGGTGGTGTCGGAGACGGGCGCCGTCTGCCTGTTCACGGCGCCCACCGCCCTCCGGGCCATCAAGAAGGAGGATCCGCGGGGCGAGCGCGTCGGCGATCACGACCTCTCGGCCTTCCGCAGCCTGTTCCTGGCCGGCGAGCGGGCGGACCCGGATTCCGTCGCCTGGGCCGAGCGGGTGCTCGACCGTCCCGTCATCGACCATTGGTGGCAGACCGAGACCGGCTGGCCGATCGCCGGCAACCCGCTCGGCCTCGGGCTCCTGCCGGTGAAGCACGGCAGCACCTGCGTGCCGATGCCGGGCTACCGCGTCGAGATCCTCGACGAGGGCGGCAAGCCGGTGCCGCCGGACACGATGGGCACGATCGCGATCCGCCTGCCGCTGCCCCCAGGCTGCCTGCCGACCCTGTGGGGCTCGGACGAGCGCATGCGGTCGAGCTACCTTGCCACCTTCCCCGGCTATTACGACACCTCCGATGCCGGGGTGATCGATGCGGACGGCTACATCACCGTGCTCGGGCGGACCGACGACATCATCAACGTGGCCGGCCACCGCCTCTCGACCGGGGGCATGGAGGCGGTGCTCGCCGGCCATCCGGACGTGGCCGAATGCGCCGTCATCGGCATCCGCGACAGCCTCAAGGGCGAGGTGCCCTGCGGCTTCGTGGTGCTGAAGGCCCAGGTGGCCCGCGACCCCGCCGAGATCGAGCGCGAGCTGGTGGCCAAGGTCCGCGACGAGATCGGGCCGGTCGCCGCCTTCAAGCTGGCGCTCACCGTGCCGCGCCTGCCCAAGACGCGCTCGGGCAAGATCCTGCGCGCCACCATGAAGCGCATCGCCGACCACGAGCCCTGGACCATGCCGGCCACCATCGACGACGCCTCCGTGCTCGACGAGATCGGCGCGAGCCTGGAGCAAAGGGGTATCGGCGAGGCGTAGGGCTCCTGTCGTGACGCGCTCTCTTCCGCCGAACCGGTATCCACTTCGGCGGAGAGCGCTCTGGCCGGCTGGCATACCGCGCCGGCCGGCGTAGATAGGAGCGCATCCATCTGGAGCGCCCCATGACGACAGCCACGCCCGCACGCCTGTTCGAACCGCTGACGCTCGACGGCCTCACCCTCGAGAACCGCATCCTGGTCGCTCCGATGTGCCAGTACTCGGCCCGCGACGGCGAGGCCACCGACTGGCACATGATGCATCTGGGAGGGCTCGCCATGTCGGGCGCCGGGCTACTGACCCTGGAGGCGACCGCCGTCTCGCCGGAGGCCCGCATCACCGCCTGGGACCTCGGCCTCTACAACGACGGCTGCGAGCGGGCGCTCGCCCGCGTCCTCGACGCGGTGCGCGACTACGCGCCGATCCCGATCTGCATCCAGATCGCCCATGCCGGCCGCAAGGCATCGAGCGAGGCGCCCTGGACGGGCGGGGCGCAGATCCCGCCGGAGCATCCTTACGGCTGGCGCACCGAGGCGCCGTCGCCGGTGCCGCACGGGGAGGGCGAGGTGGCGCCCCACGCCCTCGATGCAGCCGACCTGAAACGGGTGCGGGACGCCTTCGTGGCCACCGCGAAGCGCGCGGTGCGGCTCGGGATCGAGGCGGTGGAGCTGCACGGGGCGCACGGCTACCTGCTGCACCAGTTCCTCTCGCCGCTGGCGAACCGCCGCACGGACGAATATGGCGGCAGCCTGCGCAACCGCATGCGCTTCCCGCTCGAGGTCTACGACGCGGTGCGTCAGGTCGTGCCCGCGGGCAGCCCGGTCTGGCTGCGCGTCTCGGCCACCGACTGGGTGGAGGACGGCTGGGACCTCGACGAGACGGTCGAATTCGCCCAGGCGCTCAAGGCGGCGGGCTCGCCGGCGATCCACGTCTCCACCGGCGGCGTCTCGCCCAAGCAGGCGATCAAGCTCGGGCCGGGCTATCAGGTGCCCTTCGCCGAGCGGATCAAGGCGGAGACCGGGCTCACCACCATCGCGGTCGGCCTGATCACCGAGCCGGCCCAGGCCGAATCCGTGCTGCAGGAGGGCCGGGCGGACGCCATCTCGCTCGCCCGGGCCATGCTCTACGATCCCCGCTGGCCCTGGCACGCCGCGGCCGAGCTCGGCGCCCGGGTCCGGGCCCCGAAGCAGTACTGGCGCTCGCAGCCGCGGGCGTACAAGGACCTGTTCAAGGACACGGCCTTCGGGCAGCGGTGAGGCGCGCCGCCCCTCCATTGTTGGCGAGACGGTTTTTGATCGAGCGCGGGTCCGCTCTCCACCCAAGTCGGGCCTGCCCGACTTGGGCAGCAGGGTGCGGATCTCGGGCAGGCCCGAGATCCGTCGGGAGAGCACATGTGCTTTCGGCCCCGCGCGCTGGTGCGCCGGGGGCATGGCCCAAAGTCGGGGTGACGCGGGACGCCGCGAAGCCCGAAGACGCAACGTTGCACAAAGCCGGCTCCCCGGCGTCCCGCGGATGAGAGGCGGTGGCCGTCAGCCCAGCATCCGATTTTGCGTCCGGTGTCCGTCACGCGGGGTCGCGAGCTGGCGCTAAGTCAGTCCCGAGGTCAGAGCCCTCGGCGCTTCCGAGCGAGCCTTCGTCGCACGCTGCCCCGTAGTGGGCAGCGCCGCAGCTTCCCTCCGCACCGCCCAGGTCAGGGTCGGGCCTGGGGCATTTCCTCCCCAGGCAGGTCGCCCAGCCCGAGCCGGGGGTCGTGTCGCGTCCCGCGCCCGGGGCTGCCGCAGCCGACGGCAGACGCAGGCACCGGCCTGTCGCACGCCGTCCCGGCGGCTGACCGGTTCGGCGCCCCGAGGCGTCTCACGACGCGTCGCGGCAGGCCCCGGCAAATGAGCACAAAACAGGAACATTGTCAAGACGGCGCGCCCGTCTCACGCACCCCTCAGCATCGCTTCAGCCGCCGCGAGGTCCTCGGGCGTGTTGACGTTGAGGAAGGGATCGACCGGCTCGGTGGGCCAGGCGGCGAGGGCGGGGGATCGGGCCAGGACGAAGCCGCCGACCCGGCGCTCGCCCCGGTCGAGATAGGCCCTGAGCGCCCCCGCGAGCGCGCTCGGCCACAGGGCGATGGTGAAGTGCTGCCGCTCACCCGAGGCGGCGAGGGCGAGGGCGCCTCCGGCCGCGTCCCGCGCCGCGGCGAGACGCGCCACGAGGTCGTCCGGCAGGAAGGGCGCGTCGCCCGAGACGCTGACCACGGACCCGATGCCGGCGGCCGCGGCCTGTTCGAGCCCGGCCAGGATGCCGGCGAGGGGCCCGGGCTGGCCCGGCACGGGATCGGGCAGGACCGGCCCCGGGAAGCCGGCGAAGCGCGCCGGATCGCCGTTGGCGCTGAGGGCGAGCCCGGCCGCGCATTGAGGGGCGAGCCGCTCCACCACCCGGTCGAGCAGCGTGCGCCCGGCGAGGCGGAGCAGGGGCTTGTCGCCCCCGCCCATCCGCCGCGCCTGTCCGCCGGCCAGGATCAGGCCGAGGACCGGCGCGGGCGCGCTCACCGGTCTCTCACTCGAAGACGATCTTCGGCGCGGCCCGGCCTGCCGGCGCGCCGGAGAGGTTCGACCAGAGCTTGGCCGCGATCTCGCGATAGACCTGGGCCTGCGGCCCGTCCGGATCGGTCGCCACCACGGGGCGGCCGGAATCCGAGGTCTCGCGGATCGTCATGTTGAGCGGCACCTCGCCGAGGAAGGGCACGCCGAGGCGCTCGGCCTCGTGGCGGGCGCCGCCATGGCCGAAGATGTGCGAGGCGTGGCCGCAATTCGGGCAGATGAAGGTCGCCATGTTCTCGATCACGCCGAGGATCGGCACGGCGACCTTCTTGAACATGGTCACGCCGCGGCGGGCGTCGATCAGCGCGAGGTCCTGCGGCGTCGAGACGATGACGGCGCCCGAGAGCGGCGTCGCCTGGGCCATGGTGAGCTGGGCGTCGCCGGTGCCGGGCGGCATGTCGACGATGAGCACGTCGAGCTCGCCCCAGAGCACGTCGCGCAGCATCTGCGTGATGGCCGACTGCACCATCGGCCCGCGCCAGATCATCGCCGTCTCCGGCTCGATCAGGAAGCCGATCGACATGACCTTGAGGCCGTAGCCCTCCATCGGCTCCATGGACTTGTTGTCGACGACGTTGGGCTTGCCCGACAGGCCGAACAGCTTCGGCACGGAGGGGCCGTAGATGTCGGCATCGAGGAGGCCGACCTTCAGCCCCTGCGCCTTCAGCGCCAGGGCGAGGTTGCAGGCGGTGGTCGACTTGCCGACGCCGCCCTTGCCGGAGGCCACCGCCACGATGTGGCGCACGCCCGGGAGCTGCGGGCCCTGGTTCGGCGGGGCGCCGGGACGCGGCGGCTGCACGGGGCGCGGGGCTGCCGTGCTCTGGGCCTGATGGCCGGCCCCGCGCTCGGAGGTGAGGCTCGCGAAGACGCCCGTGACGCCCGGGATCGACAGAACCTTGCCCTCGGCGGCGCGGCGCACCGGCTCGAAGCGCTCGGCCTCGCTCGGGTCGATCAGGATCGAGAACATCACGCGGTTGTTGGGATCCACCACCACCTGCGAGAGGCGGCCGGAGCCGGTCAGCGTCGTGCCGGCGGCATCCACGGTGACGCCGGTGAGCGCCTTCATCACGTCGTCGCGGCTGATCGCCAAGGTCGTTCTCCGTACAGGGAGCCGGCGGGCAACGGGCCAGCAGGTATACCACTGCATGTAACCGAGCGCGCCGGGAACGCCAGACCCCGGCGCCGGCAAACTCACCGCCGCCGCGCGGACGGGATCGCGACGAGGTTGCAGCGCTCCATCGGGCCGCGCACCACGGTGCCGTCGCCGCGCCGGTAGAAGCCGTTCCGGACATGGCGGCAACCGGGCGGGCCGGGCAGCCGCTTCACCCGCGCGATATGGACGCTGCGGTAGCGCCGGTTCGAGAAGTCGTGCCCGCCGATCCGCACGCCGGGGCCGAAGCGCACCTCGGCGGCGGCGGGCCCGGCCGCGAGGCCGGCGAGGAGCGCGAGGAGGAGGGCGGTCCGGCACCGATGCATGGGTCTCGTCGTCCTCTCTGTCGTGCCGTGCCCGGGCGCTGAACCAAGCGGGCTCTGGTCCGTTGTCGGGGCAGCTTCAGGCGGGCCGTCGATGCGCGAGGCCGCATCGCCCGAGCTAGCCCGCCCGGATCGGTTTTTCGAGACGCGTTGAGGAGAATGCTTTCATGCACCAGGGCAACCACCGCGACCACGAGGGCGCGAAGAAGCTCTTCGACATGATCAAGGACGTGAAGATCGCGATGATGACCACCGTCGATTCCGACGGAACGCTCAACAGCCGGCCCATGTGGAACCACGACGCCGACGAGAACGGCGACCTGTGGTTCTTCACCAAGCTGCACGCGCCGAAGACGGCCGAGATCAGCCGGGACAACCAGATCAACCTCGCCTATTCCGACCCGTCGAGCCAGAACTACGTCTCGGTGGCCGGCAAGGCCGAGATCGTGCGCGACAGGGCGACGATCGACGCCAAGTGGCAGGAGAGCCTGAAGACCTGGTTCCCCAAGGGCAAGGACGACCCCGAGGTCGCGCTGATCCGCGTCCATCCGGAGAAGGGCGAGTACTGGGACAGCCCGAACAGCACGATGGTCCACGTCTACGGCTACGTGAAGGCGGCGCTGACCGGCGAGTCCCCGAAGACCGAGGTCAAGAAGGTCGACCTCGCCTGAGCGGCTGAACCCCGCACACGGAATGCACACTGGGCCGGCGGGTACCGTCCGCCGGCCCATTGACTTGCGCCGCCCCGGCATGCGCCCTGTCGCGTGCGGGCACAGGGGACCCGCGGCCGGAGCGTGAACCCGACCGATGCTCGATCTCGCGACGCGGGTCTACAACCACAATTTCCGCATCGACCCGATCGTCCGGTCGCTGCTCGACACGGATTTCTACAAGCTCCTGATGGCGCAGATGATCCTGCGCCGGCATCCGGAGGTCTCGGTCACCTTCGGCATCCACAACCGCACGCGCAGCGTCCGCATCGCGGACGAGGTCGATATCGGCGAGTTGCGCGAGCAGCTCGACCATGCCCGCTCGCTCCGCCTCGGGCGCGGCGAGGCGACCTGGCTGCGCGGCAACGCCTTCTACGGCACGCGCCGCATCCTCTCGGCCGAGTTCATCGCCTGGTTCGAGGCGTTCCGCCTGCCCGATTACGAGCTCGCGGTGCGCGACGGCCAGTACGAGCTGAGCTTCCACGGCTCCTGGCTCGAGACCACCATGTGGGAGGTGCCCGCGCTCGCCATCCTCAACGAGCTGCGCTCGCGCGCCACCCTGCGCGGCATGGGCCGCTTCGACCTGCAGGTGCTCTACGCCCGCGCCATGACCCGGGTCTGGGAGAAGATCGAGCGCCTGCGCCGCCTGCCCGACCTCTCCATCGCCGATTTCGGCACCCGCCGCCGCCACGGCTTCCTCTGGCAGGATTGGTGCGTGCAGGCGATGCACGAGGGGCTCGGCGCGCATTTCACCGGCACCTCGAACTGCCTCATCGCCATGCGCCGCGAGGTCGAGGCGGTGGGCACCAACGCGCACGAACTGCCGATGGTCTACGCGGCATTGGCCGAGGACGACGCGGCCCTGGCGCAGGCCCCCTACGATGTGCTGCGCGACTGGCAGCAGGATTACGAGGGCAACCTCCTCATCGTCCTGCCCGACACCTACGGCACCACCGGCTTCCTGCGCGACGCCCCCGACTGGATCAGCGCCTGGACCGGCGTGCGCATCGATTCCAAGGACCCGATCGAGGGCGGCGAGGAGGTGGTGGCCTTCTGGGAGGCGAGGGGCTGCGACCCGCGCGAAAAACTCGCGATCTTCTCCGACGGGCTCGACATCGACACGATCGAGCGGATCCACGCGCATTTCCACGGGCGCATGCGCATCGGCTACGGCTGGGGCACGCTCTTGACCAACGATTTCCGCGGCCTCGTCGGCAACCGGCTCGATCCGGTCTCGATCGTCTGCAAGGTCTCGGAGGCGAACGGCCGGCCCACCGTGAAGATCTCCGACAACCCGAGCAAGGCGCAGGGGCCGGAGGCCGAGGTGGAGCGCTACAAGCGGGTCTTCGGCGTCGAGGCGCAGGCGACGCTGCCGGTGCTGGTGTGAGATCGTCCGGTCGTGGGCGGGCCTCTCCTCCCCACAGATCTCGGGCTTGCCCGAGATCTGCCCTTGCCTGTCCAGATCGGGCAGGCCCGATCTGGATGGGGCGGGGAAGCCCGAGGCCGGAGGATCTGCCCCGTAGCCGCTACTTCACCTCCGGCTCCGCCGCGCGGAGCAATTCGCCCGCGACGTCGCCGAGCTTCGGCTGCGGCTCGCGGGTGAAGGGCAGCGGCCGGCAGACCGCGAGCGCCGCGAGGCCGAAGCGGGCGGTCATCAGCCCGTTCAGCACGCCCTCGCCGAGCTTGGCCGAGATCCGGGCCGCGACGCCGAGGCCCAGCACCTGCTGCAGCACGCTCTCGCCCACCGCCATGCCGCCCGTCACCGTGAGATGGGCGACGGCCGCCCGCGCGAGGCGGATGAAGCCGAGGAGCCCCGGCCTGCCACCGTAGATCGCCGCGATCCGGCGCAGCAGCCGCACGGCGGCGAAGACCACGAAGGCCACGTCCACGATCGCCCGCGGGCTCAGCGCCGTCACCGCCGAGACCTGCTTGGCCGCCGTGGCGATGGCGTTGCGCGCCTGCCGGTCGAGGGGCGCGAGCAATTCGTGCTCGGCCAGCCCGATGCGGTCGTCCACGTCGAGGATCGCGTCCTCGAGCGTCGCCAGCCGCTCGCGGCCCGGCTTCAGCGCGGCGCGGTCGGCGTAGAAAGCGGAGAGGTCGCGCACCACGCCCTGCGCCGCCGTGTGGTCGCGGGTGGCGATCGCGCCGATCGCCGCCTCGCGCAGGTGCTCGATCCTGCGCTCGCGCCAGAGCCCCGACAGCTCGCGGGCGACGATCGCCGCGAGCGCGAGGCCCGCGAGGCCGAGGAGAACCAGGGCCACCCAGCCGAGCCAGGGCGCGGTGGCGAACAGGTCGGCGATCAGCCGCTCCACCGAGAGGCCGACCGCGATCGAGACGAGGCCGCCTACCGAGGAGAGGAGCAGCGCGCCCCAGGGCGAGCGGCTCTTGGCTGCCACCGGCACCGGGGTGCCGTCGGCCGCGTCCACGATCTCGAAGGGCTCCTCGACGATGCGGATATCGGCCAGCGGCGGCGGCGCCTCGGCCTCGTCCGTCTCCGGTGCCGGGGGCCCGTTCGAGGGGATGCGGAAGGCGCGCGGCCGTCTGGGATCGCTCATCGGTCCTGTCCCAAATGATTCACGCGAGCCGGTCGCCGATCAGGAACTGCATCGCCCGGTCGAGCCGGATCTGCGGCAGGCTGCCGGGGCGACCGAGCGCGTCGGGCTTCACGAGGGGCGGCCGGAAGCGCGGAAAGCGCAGCGAGCCCGGCGGCACCGCGCCCTCAAGCACCGCCTCGGGGCGGGCCGGCAGCTCGCCGGGGAAGATCGCCGCCTCGCTCAGCCCGTCGAAGCGCTCGCCGTCCACGATCTCGCCGGCCTCCGGCGTGCCGGCCACGGCGCGCAGCACCTCGCCGCCGTCGTGGACGCTGGTCTCGCGCGTCGCCCGCACCGAGGCGAGCGCCACCGTGCCGACACGGGCGCCCGCCGCCTCGGTGCGGCGCATGGCGCGGGAGACGAGAAGGCGCAGCAGCGCGTCGAGCCGGTCGTGGCTGGTCTGGTGCAGGTGGTCGGCCTTGGTCGCTGCGAACAGGATGCGGTCGGCCCGCGGTGCGAAGAGCCGCGACAGCAGGCTGTTGCGGCCGATATTCAGCGAGAGCAGCACCGCGTCGAGGGCCTCCTCCAGCTCGGCGAGCGCGGTCGGCCCGGCATCGACCGCAGAGAGCACGTCGACCAGCACGATCTGCCGGTCCACCCGCTGGAAATGGTCGCGGAAGAAGGGCAGCACCACCTTGGCCTTGTAGGCCTCGAAGCGCCGCTCCATCAGCCCGGCGAGGCTGTCCGGGGCCAGCGTCTCGGGCAGGTCGTCGAGGGGCGCGAAGGTCAGGGCGGGCGAGCCCTTGAGGTCGCCCGGCATCAGGAAGCGCCCCGGCGGCGTGGTGGCCACCGACTCGGGCCCGGCGCGCAGGGCGGCGAGATAGGTCTTGAAGGCGTCGCTCGCCCGCTCGGCCACCACCTCGTCGAGGGGGCCGTTCGGGTCGAGCCCCTTCAGCAGCGCCAGCCAGGGCGCCGCGAAGGCGGCCCGGCCCGCCCGGCGGGTGCCGTTGATCGTGGCCCGCGACCAAGCGGTGTAGTCCTGCTCGATCAGCGCGAGGTCGAGCAGCCACTCGCCGGGATAATCGACCACGTCGAGCATCAGCGTGCCGGGGCCCGAGCGCCAGGAGCCGGCGCGCTCGTACGCGATGGCGAGGCGGAACTGGCTGATCCGGTCGGTGGAGCGCGGCCAGCGCCGCTCCTCCGTCAGCGCCGCCATGTGCTCCTCGAAGGGGAAGCGCGGCACGTCGTCGTCGGGCTGCGGCACCAGCCGGGCGCGGCGCAGGCGCCCCTCGTGGACCGGGGCGAAGGCCGGCAGCCCGCGCCCCTCGGTGAGGTGGTGGATCAGCGCCGTGGTGAAGACCGTCTTGCCGGAGCGGGCGAGCCCGGTGACGCCGAGCCGGAGCGTCGGCTGGATCAGCAGATCGCTCGACGCCTCGGCGAGGGCCCGAACGGCGGAGCCGGCGCGCGCGGCGAAATCGGACAGGGGCACGGTGATCCGCTCGAGGGGTGGAGGAGTCGATGGGAGGCCGCGCTCACGTGGCGCGCGGGAGGCTCGGCCGCAAGGGTGTCATCCGCCGCGAAGGCGGCACTGGCGGGTGGCGCACTGTTGGACGCGCGCTCTCCCTCCCCCTCACGGGCCCGCCTGTGCCGTGGTCCCCGGCGCGGTCGCGAGGCGGGCGATCGCCGCGTCCACGAGGTCGGGCGCGGCGCGCATCGTGCCGAGCTCCACCGCCGACATGGCGAGCATGACGGCGGCGAGGTTCGGCAGCGGCGCGCCCTCGGTCGAGAACAGCTTGAGGTCGTCGGTGGGCTTCAGGCCGACGCTGCGCGCGATCCGGGCCGCGTAATTGTCGATGCGGACGCTGTCGCCCGCGCAGATCGGCGCGGGCGCCTTCAGGTCGGTGAGGGAGAAGCCCGGCGCCAGGAGGGGCAGGGTCGCCGATTCCGCCACAAGCTGCTCCGGCGAGGGCGTGCGCCGGTCGAGGAGCGCGGCCGGGTTGTCGGCGCCGCGGATCGGGACATGGGATGTGGCGGCGCGGGGCGCGGGGCGCGCCTCGGCGATGCCGGTGGCGATCGCCGGTAGGGGCGGCGCCGCGATCGCACGCCCCCCCGGCCGCGCTCCGGGCCGGCCGGCCATGCGGGCGAGCGGCGACCACGGCTGGACGCGCAGACCCGGCTTGCTCCGAACCGCCACGGCGCGGCGCGGCGCACCCCCGCGCAGGTGCCGGGCGAGGAAGCGGGCGCGCAGGGTCTTGCCGAGGCCGTGCGTGGTCAGCCCCGGCGCCACCGCGGGCGACGGCGCGGCCGGCCCGGTCCGGGCGGCCGAGGAAGCAACCACCGGCGCGATGCCGCACGCGGCCGGCGCCCAGCGGCGGACGATGGCGAGCGCGCTGCGCCGCCCGTAAGCCTGGTAATAGCGGCGCAGCAGGTTCGCGGCCGCATCCGCCCCGTCTGCGGCGCTGCGGAAGGCGGTGTGCCCCTCGGCGTCGCCGCCGATCTCGCCCGACCAGCGGGCGCGCTTGATGCACCAGTAATTGTTGAGCTTGACGCAGCGGGCGACGAAGGCCGGATCGCTCGCCGAGAGCCGCGCAGTGAGCGCCAGCGCGTAGGGCCGCAGGGAGGATTCCGCCTCCGGCCGCCAGTTCGAGACCGCGCGGCCCTGCGCCTCATAGGCCGGCGCGGGCGCCGGCGCGGGACGTAGCGCGTCGAGGCGGCGCTCGACCCCGTCGAGCCCGGCCCGCGGCAGCAGCGTCGTCAGGACGATGAGGGCGGTGAGCAGCAAGGCGGGGGCGATCCGGGCGGGGCTGTCCGGGAAACGGCCGAGCCGCCGATCCGGTTCAGCTCGAGAGCCGCCGCAGCGCCGCCTCGTGCAGGCGCGGATCGCCCGCGGCCACGATGCGCCCGCCCTCGGTGGCCGGCCCGCCGTCCCAGCTCGTGACGATGCCGCCGGCGCCCTCGACGATCGGGATCAGGGCGACGATGTCGTAGGGCTTCAGGCCCGCCTCCACCACGAGGTCGACCTGGCCGGCCGCCAGCATGCAATAGGCGTAGCAATCGGTGCCGTAGCGGGCGAGCCGCACGCGGGCCTGGACGGACTGGAAGCGCTCGGCCTCCTCGCCCGCCGCGAACAGGCGCGGATCGGTGGTGCAGAGGAGCGCGGAGGCGAGGTCGGCGCAGCGGCGGGTGCGCAGGGCCCGCTCGCCGGCGGCATTTCTGAGCTTGGCGCTGCGCCCGTCGCCGAAGAAGCGCTCGGCGAGGAAGGGCTGGTGCATCATGCCGCGCACCGCGGTCTGGCCCTTGCGCAGGCCGATCAGCGTGCCCCAGGTCGGCAGGCCGGCGATGAAGGCGCGGGTGCCGTCGATCGGGTCGAGCACCCACACGCAATCGGCGTCGAGCCGCTCGGAGCCGAATTCCTCGCCGAGGAGGCCGTGGCCGGGGAAGGCGTCGCGGATCATCCGCCGCATCACGACTTCCGCCGCGCGGTCGGCCTCGGTGACGGGATCGAAGGGAGCGCCGCCATGGGCCTTGTCGTCGAGGCCGAACTGGGCGCGGAAGAAGGGCAGGATCGCGCGGCCCGAGGCATCGGCGAGATCGTCCATGAACCGTCCGAGTTCGACGACGCTCATCGGCACTTCTCCGCTCCGGGGCAGGCCCGGGACAGGTCCCGGCCCGACCGACGAAGCCCGCATGGGGCGCTCCGCGTCAAGCCCCGGCATCGGCTCCCGCAAGCTCGGCGCGGCGCCCGGCAGCCACCGGGGTGGCGTCCTGGCGCACGGCGGCCATCACCGCCTCGGTGGCGGCGCGCAGCGTCGAGACGTGCTGGCCGGCCGGCACGGCGGCGGCGGCGGCGGCGACATCGTCCACCTGCCAGAGCCCGACGAGGATCGGGACCCGCGGCATGCGCTGCTCGAGGCGCCGGGCGAGGCGGCGCAGATGCGTGGGCTCGCCGCGAATCGCCAGGGAGACGATGCAGGTCATCCGGGCCGGGCCCGGATCGAAGGCGTCGATATGTGCGCGGGCGAGGTCGCAGAACGGAACGACGCGGGTGCCGAGCCCGCGCTTGGCCAGGAGCTGCGCGAGGATCGCGGCCGCCGCCTCGTCGAGGAAGCCGCGGCCCGCCACGCAGAGCACCGCGCCCTCGCGCGCCCAGATCTCGGGCACGGTGGGGGGCTTCGGCGCAAAGGGCACCGTGCCGGGGCGGGCCTCGTCGTCGTCCCCACGCTCGGCGAGCGGCGCCTCGGGCTCCGCGTCCGGGTGCCCGGCGAGCTCATCGATCAGCTCGGTGACGCTCTCGCGGATGGCGGAGCGCTGCTCCACCGTCAGCACGCCGCGGGCGGCGTCGCGCGCGGCGAGTTCGAGCCCCTTCACCACCACGCTGTCGTAATAGGCCGAGAGCGAGCATTGCTGCAGGATGAGGTCGGCATGCTCCTGGGCCTCCTCCGGATCCTCGGCGAGGATGCGCTGGTAGAAGTTCTCCACCGGGGTCAGGGCCGGGCTGGAGCCGAACAGCACGTCGAGGAATTCGAGCTTGTCGACGTGCCGGCCGAGCACCACGAGGCAGACGGTGAGCGGCGTCGAGAGCAGCAGGCCGATCGGCCCCCACAGCCAGGTCCAGACCAGGGCCGAGACGAGCACCGCCAGCGGCGAGAGGCCGGTGGAGTGCCCGTAGAGCATCGGCTCGAAGACCTGGCCGGCGAGCGGCTCCAGCACCACGAAGAGGAGCGCGGTGGCGATCAGCATGTTCCAGCCGGGATCGACCGCCGCGGCCAGCGCCATGGGGAGCAGCGCGCAGAGGAAGGCGCCGATATAGGGCACGAAGCGCATCAGCGCGGCGAAGATGCCCCACAGGACCGGGTTCGGCACGCCGATCAGGTAGAGGCCGACGCCGATGACGAGGCCGAAGCCGGTGTTCAGCGCGAGCTGGGCGACGAAGTAGCGGCTGAGGCGGCGCGCGGCATCGTCCATCGCCACCGTGGTGCGGTGGAGGTCGCTGGAGCCGGCGAGCCGGATCATGCGGTCGCGCAGGTCCTCCCGCTGCATCAGCACGAAGAGCAGCACCACCACGACGATGCCGGTGGTGGCGAGCGGCTGCATCACCGGGGCGAGCACCTTCTCGGCCATCTCCAGGGGGCCGGGCGGGGGCTGGCGCGTCTCCACTACGACGGGCTTCGGCTCGGGCTCGGCCTTCGGAGCGGGGCCCGTCTTCTCCGCCTTCTCCGTTTGCTCGGCAGTGCCGGCGGTGTGGATCGCCCGGCCGATATTGGCGACGTATCCGGTGAGCCGCCCGACCGGGCTCTCACGCAGGCCCTCGATCTTGCGCTCGATGGTGCGCTGGTAGCGTGGCACGTCATCCGCGAGGTCGGCCACCTGCACGCCGATCAGCGTGGCCAGCGCCGCAAGCACGCCCATCGTCATCAGCACCGTCAGCCCCACCGCGAGCAGGCGCGGCAGGCGGAGCCGGCGCAGGAACTGGACGAGCGGCCCCAGCACGAAGGACAGGAGCAGGGCGATCGCGATGGGGATCAGGATCTCGCGGCCGAAATAGAGGCCGGCAATGATCACGGCGGCGATGACGACCGGCGAGGCGAGCGCGGCCCGGGGCGTCTCGGCGGCGGCGACGCGGGTCGGCCGCGGCTGGATCAGCGGACCCTCGGATGTCGACGTCGCCATGTCCCGCCAGCCCTGAAACGCCACGCAGCGGCGGCGCGGGATGCTGCGCCGCCGCACGAGGAACCCCGGGCGGCTCGAAAACGATCCCGGGCCGCGGCCGCGATTCTCACGGGGGCGTGAGGGTCTGGCCGAGGGCCTTCAGGCCCGTGCGGTGCCGGCTCGCGTCACCTCGGCCGCGTCCTTCAGGTCGGCGATGCCCCAGCACAGGCGCATCACCTGGGCCGCCTGGGGCCCGGGCAGGACGCCGTCGGCGAGGTCGGCGAATTTCCGCTCCAGCATCGCGTCGGTCATCGGCTTCTCGACGCTGCCGATGGCGTGCGCGATCCGCCGGTTGATGGTGCGGCCGTCGTTCAGCACCACAGTCATGTCGACCTGCGCGGCCTCGATGCCGGGCGTCACGACCGGCACCACCTTCTGGCGCAGGGCCACCACGCGCGGGTCGTTCACGGCCCGGTCGCTGAACTGCTTCTCGCCGCCCGCGCCCTCCACCAGGGCGACGGCGACCGCGTGGTAGATGCTGAACTTGCCCTCCAGGCCCGTCCTCGGCGCGGTCTTGCCGGTGAGTTCCAGCACCAGCGGGTGGACCTTGAGGTCGATGCGGGCGACGTCCTCGGGCTTCACGCGGTCGCCGTCGCGGACCTGGATCGCCGCGTCGATCGCCGGATGCATGACGATGCCGCAGGCGAAGGGCTTGTAGGTGTTGAGGAGCGTCTCGTAGCGCGTGCCCAGACCCTCGGTGATCTCGCGGTAATCCTGCTTGGTCGAGACGGTGTTGGCCCAGCCGCGCTTGGCCTCGATCATCCCGTCGCTGCTCGTATAGCCCTTGGCCGCCAGGATCGCCGCGAACAGCCCGTTCGACGCCGCCCGGCCCGGGTTGAAGCTCTTGTTCATGGAGCCGAACGACTCGCGCAGGCCCACGGGCTGCGAGGCGGCGAGCCCGAGCGCCCAGACCATCTGCTGCTCGGTGAGGCCCATCAGCTTGCCGGCCGCGGCCGCCGCGCCGAACACGCCCGCCGTACCGGTGATGTGCCAGCCGACATCGTAATGGTTCGGATAGACCGCATTGCCGATCCGGCACTCGGTCTCGATGCCGAGCACCAGGGCGTTGAGGAAGTCGCGGCCGGAGACCGGCTGCATCTCGGCATAGGCGAGGATCGCCGAGGCCACCGGGCCGGCCGGGTGGATCACGGTCTTCAGGTGGGTGTCGTCGAAATCGAAGATGTGGCTCGACACGCCGTTGAGGAAGGCGGCTTTCATGATGTCGAAGCGCTCCCCGCGCCCGAACAGGCCGGCCTGCGGCGGTCCGCTGAAGGGCTGCAGCGCCGAGACCGCGACGTCCAGGGTCTCGTGATGCGAGCCGCCGATGGCGACGCCGACCCAGTTCAGGAAGGTGCGCGTCGCCTCCTTGCGCACCGCCTCGGGCAGGTCCTCATAGCGGGCGCCGGTGACGTAGCGGGCGAGCGTGCGCGTCACGTCCTTCGGCGCCGGAGCGGGCCCCTGCCTCTCGGCGGCGCGGGCGGGCGCGGCGGCGACGGGGCCGGCCAGCGCGAGCCCGGCGGCGCCGAGCAGCGCGCGACGGCCGATGGTGGGGCGATCGGTGGTGGACTTGTCTGTAGTGGACTTATCTGTGGCGGACATGGCGTTCCTCCCAGGGTCCCTGCGGATCCTTGGCATGCCGCCTACCACGTTTAATCCGGCGCCGTTCCCGGCTCCGGTTTCAACCCCGACCGGCCTGACACCGCGCCCGGGCACCGGGAGCCCGGAGCATCGGCGAAGCTGTTCGAGCCGAGGGGCGCTTACTTGCCCGCCGCGGCGCGCCGGTTGGCGATGCGCGAGAACATGTTGCCGGTGTAGTCGGCGACCTTCGGCTTCTCGACCACGGTCGCCTGGGACTCGAAGGCCTCGATGCGCTTGAGGAGGGCCGCGTCGCCGAAGATCGAGCTGTTGAAGTTCATCGGCGCACGGGGGCCGAGCGCCGCGAGCGCGGCGTCGAGTCGTTCCAGAAGCTCTTTGCGCGTCACGTCCGTCTCCCGCGGGCGGGCCTGCCCGCCTCCGCCCACCAGACGACCCCAGGGTAAACGAAGGGTTAAAACGAGCCGGCCGCGCGCGGCTAAAGGGCCTTCAGGAATCCGGCGAGCCGCATCAGGCCCTCCGGCCAGGGCCCGTGCCCGCTCGCCACGTTGATATGGCCGGAATCGCCAGCATCGAGGATCTGCGCGCCCCAGGCATAGGCGAAATCCTCGGCCCGCGCGTAGGTGCAGTGCGGGTCGGTGCGGCTCGCCACCAGCAGGGACGGGAAGGGCAGCGGGTCGCGCGGCAGCGGCGCGAAGGCGCGCACGCTCGCGGGCAGATCCGGCGCCTCCTCGATGTCCGGGAGCGCCACGAGCAGCGCGCCGCGGACCACGTCGGCGGGGAAGTCCGGCGCGGCCTCGACCGCCGCGACGACCCCGAGGCTGTGGGCGATGAGGATGACGGGCCGGCTCGCCGCGGCGACCGCCTCCACGATCCGGCCCTTCCAGGCGGCGGGCTCGGGCGCGTGCCAATCGTCCTGGGCGACGATGCGGGCGGTGGGCAGGCGGCTCGCCCAGCGGGCCTGCCAGTGCCCCTCCTCCGAGCCGGCGAGCCCGGGCAGGATGAGGATGTCGCAATCGGCAGTCTTCATGGGGGTTGCCTAGACCCTGGGCGGGCTCACGTCGAGCCTCACTCCGCCGCAAGCAGGGCGGTCCGGCCGGCGCGGACATGGTCGGCGATGCCGACCGAGGCGAGGTTCTTGGCCTTGGCCTCGATCTCGAAATCCGCCCAGGCGAGGTGGCGCGCCACGAGGTCGTTGAGCGCCCGGTTCCACATCAGGTCGGAATGGGCGGCGAGGTCGCGGCCGGAATAGCCCGAAGCCCGCAGGGCCGCGTAGTCCGGCAGCACGTCCGGGTCCTGGCCCGGCCACAGCCCCTCGCGGGAGACGCTGACATGGGCGATCGGGCGCACGCCGCGCCAGGATTCCCGGATCGGCCCGATCCGCGGATCCTCCGGCTCGATATAGGCGCCCCCGCTCTCGACCCAGTGATGGTGCAGGTCGAGCACGATGGGCACGAGGTCGGCGAGCGTCAGGAGTTCGTCCAGGCCGAAGCCGAACTCGTCGTTCTCGATGGTTAGGAGGTCGCGCGCCGTCCGGCTCACCCGGGGCAGGGTCTCGCGGAAGCCGGCGAGCCCCGGGTCGCGGGCGCCGATATGGATGTTGATGTGCGCGCCGTACGGGTGCCAGCCCGAGCCGTAGCCCATCATCTCGAAGATGCGGGCGTGATATTCGAGCTCCCCGATCCCGTTCGCGATCGCCGACGGATTGCGGCTCGCGAGCAGGCAGAACGGGCCGGGATGGAAGCTCAGGCGCACGCCGAGCTCCCGGGCCCGCGCGCCGATGCGGGCGAGCCCGTCCGCGATGGCGCGGGCGAAGGTCGGTTCGTCATAGAGCGGGGCGGCCACCGGATGCGTGTAGCCGGGCAGCACGCTGCTCGCGATCCGCAGGAGCCGCTCCAGCGGCGGCCGGGCGCCGACCCATTCGATCTGCCGCTCCAGCGCGACGAGGTTGTGCAGCACGATCGTGGCGAGCTTCTCCCGGCGCGCGGCCGGCTGGAGCTTGCCGAGATGGGCCATGGTCGCGCTCGTCAGGTTCATGGCGAGCGCGGCGTCCTTGGCCGCCTTCTGGGTGGCGTGGGTGCCGGGTGGGTCGGTGGGGATGAACTTGCAGCAGAAGCCGAGGCGGGGTTCGTCGCGCATGTGCGGTCAACGCGGCTCGGGCGGTTCGGGACGCATCGCCCGATACGATTTCAACTCACGAAGACGGGCGCTCTCGCCCCCTTGCATGGCGTGCGGGCGGAACCGCCACGGGCTCCCTCTCCCGAACGGGAGAGGGGACCCGCGCCCTGTCAATAAGACGGTCCGACGCGGCCCGGGCGAGCAGGGATACGGTGCCGCCCGGACCTCAATCGCAGCCTGACGGGGCCTCAGAGCGTATGCCGCACCGGGTCGCTCGGCGGCCGGCCGTCGTCGTTGTCGCCCGCCGTGCGGCGGGCGGCGGCGTTGACGTTCTCCGGGTCGAGGGCGTTGTGCACGAACTCGCGGCCGCGGCTGGTGAACTCGCGGGCGTAGCGCAGGCCCTGGTCGCGCATCTCGTCGGCGAAGGGGCCGAGATTGCGGTCCTCCTGCCGCGTGCGGGGCAGGAGCGCACCGAGCAGCAGGCCCGCCGCGACGCCGACGACGCCCACCAGCAGCGGATTCTCGTTCACGAACTGCTCGACGGCGGTGCGGCCGCGGTCGAGCCCCTCCCGGCTGCGGTCGGTCAGGTCGTCGATCCGGCGCAGGCCGCTCTGGCGCGTGTCCTCCGCCCAGGAACGGGCATCGCCGTAGGCCGAGCGGATGCGGCCGCGGGCATCCTCGGCCGCCTCGCCGATCCGGTCCTGGATCGCGTCCGCATGCTCGGCCACGCGCTCGCGGGCCTCCGCCGTCGCGGCCTCCGCCCGGTCGCGCAGGGACTCGGCCGTGGAGCCGGCGCCCGTCGACCGGGAATAGTCGGCAGCGCGCGCATGCGGGTCGAAATCGGCGCCCTTCAGCGGGTCGTGCACGCCCGCCGGATCCGCCCGCAGAGTGAAGTCGTCCGCGCGGTCGTGCGGACCGAGGCCCGCCCCGCGAACCGGGTCGTGCTCGCCCTTCGGGTCCGGCCGCAGGCTGTGGTCGGCCGCCCGCGCATGCGGGTCGAGCCCAGCATCGCCCGCGAAGGAGCCGGGTCCCTTCGGCGCGCCGTCAGCGTCACTCATCGTCAACTCCTCAAAAGCGCGGCCTCGCCCCCGGTCAGAGGCGGGTCTCCTCGACAGGGTCCTGCACCGCCTTGGCGGTCGGCAGGTCGGGGTCGTAGGTGCGGGCGGCACCGGTGTTGAGCACCGGCACGCGCTCGGCCTGGACCTGGGTGCGGCGGCGGCTCGCATCCTGGGACATGCGATGCAGGAGCCAGCCGACGCCGGCCGCGATCATCAGCACCGGCACCGGGTTCTTGCGCACCGCCTCCAGGGCGCCGTCATAGGCGCCGCTGAGCGCCGGCGTGCGGCGGGCATTGCCCAGCATCTCGTCCACGAGGCTGGAGGCCGACAGGCGGCCCTGGATCTGGTCGATCGTCTGGTCGAGCCGGGCCCGACTCTCCTCGATCTCCCGCTCCAACTCGTTCATGCCACTCATCCGGATACGCGCTCCGACAATGCACGGGCGTCCTGGCGGACTTGGCGGGTGGTCCGGGTCGGCGCGAGCGTCGACAGGGACAGGGCGCTGCGCGCCCACAAGGCGAGCCCGGCCGCGATGACGAGCAGCACGCCGCCAACGATCAGCGCGGAGAGCCATTCCGAGCCGACGATGGTGGCGAGCCACTTCACGAAGGCGCCGATCAGCACGATCAGCGCCACCACGGCGAAGACGGCCGAGGCGGCCATGCAGGCGAGCCCGACGACGAGGGAGCGGATGTTCGAGGCCATCTCGGCCCGGAACAACGCGATCTCCTTGCGCGCGAGGTCGCTCGTCTCGCGCAGCACGTCGCCGAGCAGCGCCTGGATGCTCGACGGGCCGGGCGGCGGCGGGGTGGTCCCTTCGGCCATGGCGCGCCTCAGGCCCTGAACCGGTCGCGCGCGTCGCCGTCCGGCGGCAGGCTCGACGCCTTGATCAGCCGCGCGGCGAGGAGACCCGCCACGAAGGTGCCGACCGCCACGGCCACGGGCGCGCGGCGGGCGAAGGATTCGGCCTCGGTGTAGAACTCGCTGAAGCTACGGGTCTCGATGGAGGAGCCGAGCTGCTCCAGCCCGTCCGCGGCGCTGTCGAAGAAGGCCTTGATGTTCGGCTTGTCCTCGAAATCCTTGGTCGAGGTGCGCAGCGTGCGGGCGAAGTCGTGCACCGACTGGGCCGCGTCGTTCTTGCGGCGCTCGACATAGTCCTGCGCCTGCAGCCGGGCCGCGTCGAGCAGGCCGCGCCCGCGCTCGGCCGCCTCGTCGGCGAGTCCCTCGACATCGCCCTTCAGGGCGTGCCAGTCCGCCTGCTCGCGGGCCGCGGGGCCGGCCCCGGCGGGGGCGGCCGTCTCGGGCTGCGGGATGTGGGGGGACTCGCTGGCGGCCATCTTCGGTCAACTCCTCGCCACGGCGGATGCAACGGCAGATGCATTCGAACTCGGCTGAGTAACCCTTCGGGCCCGTAGCGGTTCCGGCCGCGGCCAAGCTTCCCGACGGTGTTTTTGCGGTGCCGCCGGCCGGCGCAGCGCGGTCTCCTGGATCGAGCGCGCCGCTGCCCGAGCGAGGTGCGGGTTCCCTCCCACCTTGCGGGGAGGGGCCAGGGGTGGGGGCGGCTCAGGATGAAGCGGAGCGGTGCCTTCTGCACCACCCCCACCTCCGGCTCCTCCCCGCAAGGGGGAGGAGAGGGCGCAGCGCCCGGGAATCATCGCCGCTCTGAAACGTGCTTATGCCGGCGGACCGATAACGCGTTGCGTTGCGGCAGGATCCGCCCGTCCGTGCACGCCGGGGGCCGGCATTTGTCGGGACAGGACGGCCCCGGCATCTTGACCCGGCGGGGGGTTCGCGCTTGGTTCAGGGCCCGACGGATCGCGCATCGCTTCCGCGCGTTCTTGCTGAAGTCAGGTTGCGGACGCGCGTCTCACGCTGCGCCCGCCAGCTCGAGGATCCGGAGCCGGCTGCGTGGCACGCCTAGTCATCGTATCGAACCGTGTCGCGGTTCCGGAGGAGGGCGGCAAGGCGGTCGCCGCGGGCGGCCTCGCCGTCGCCGTGAAGGAGGCGTTCTCCTCCTACGAAGGCCTCTGGTTCGGCTGGAGCGGCACCGTCACCGAGAACCCGGCGGAGGAGCCGACGCTGATCGACCGCGGCCGTGTCCAGTACGCGGTGGTCGACCTCTCGCCCCAGGACCACAAGGAATATTACGCCGGCTTCGCCAATCGCGCGCTCTGGCCGATCATGCATTACCGGCTCGGGCTCGGCGCCTTCTCGCGCTCGGACTATTCGGGCTACAGCCGCGTCAACCGCACCTTCGCCCGGGCGCTCGCCAAGCTCGTCGAGCCCGACGACATCATCTGGGTGCACGACTACCATCTGCTGCCGCTCGCCTCGGAACTCCGCGGCCTCGGGCTCGCCAACCCGATCGGCTATTTCCACCACATCCCGTGGCCGGCGGCCGACGTGTTCAACTCGCTGCCCGCGAGCGGCGACCTGCTGCGCGCCATCGCCGATTACGACCTGATCGGCCTGCAGACCGATCCGGACGTACAGAACCTCTCGCGCAACCTCATCGATACGATGCGCGCGATCCCGCTCGGCGGCGGCTCCCTGATGGTCGACGGGCGGCGCACCCGCATCCGCAGCTTCCCGATCGGCATCGACGTCGATGGCTTCCGGGAGGCCGCCGACAAGGCCGGCTCCAACAAGGTGGTGCGCGAGACCATCGCGGGCCTGCGCACCCGCAAGCTGCTGATCGGCGTCGACCGGCTCGACTACTCCAAGGGCGTGCCCGAGCGCATGGAGGCGGTGTCGAGCTTCTTCGCCTCGAACCCCGACCAGCGCGGCAACGTCACCTACATCCAGATCACGCCGAAATCGCGCAGCGAGGTGCCGGAATACGAGCAGCTCGCCCGCGAGGTGAACGAGACGGTGGGCGAGATCAACGGCTCGCTCGGCGACCCGGCCTGGACGCCGATCCAGTACGTCACCAAGGCCTATCCGCGCCCCGTCCTCGCCGGCCTCTACCGCGCCGCCCGCGTCGGTCTCGTCACGCCGATGCGCGACGGCATGAACCTCGTCGCCAAGGAATACGTCGTCGCCCAGAGCGAGGAGGATCCCGGCGTCCTGGTGCTGTCGAAATTCGCGGGCGCGGCACGGCAATTGCCCGAGGCGCTGCTGGTCAACCCCTACGACCGCTTCGAGGTGGCCGAGGCGATCCGCACCGCGCTCTACATGTCGCGGGGCGAGCGGCTCGAGCGCTGGAAGCCGATGGCGGAGCGCATGACCCGCGAGGACGTGGATTGGTGGGCGCGCAACTTCCTGACCGAGCTCGAGCATTTCCGCACCGTCGAGCGCGAGCCCCCGACCGCGGCGCAGGCCGCCGAGTAGCCCGGCAGCCCCTGTCCAGACGGAACCCGCGTCCATGATCGGCGTCGACGACGGCGTGCCGGCCCCGCTCGGTGCGCATTTCGACGGGCGCGGCGTCAACTTCGCCCTGTTCTCCGAATACGCGACCGCGGTCGACCTCTGCCTGTTCGAGCCGGGGGAGCGCCACGAGACGCGCACGATCCGGCTGCCCTGCCGCACCGGCGACGTCTGGCACGGCTACCTGCGCGGGGTGCTGCCGGGCCAGCTCTACGGCTATCGGGTCCACGGCCCGTGGGACCCGGCATCCGGCCACCGCTTCAACGCCTCGAAGCTGGTGCTCGACCCCTATGCCCGCGAGATCGCCGGCCGCATCCGCTGGCACGACGCCCTCTACGGCCATCGCCGGACGCTGGCGCGCGAGGACCGGATCGACCGGCGCGACAGTGCGGCCTACATGCCGAAGGCGGTCGTCACCGCCCCCGAGGCGCAGAACCTCGCGCTCAAGCCCGTGCGCCGCGCGCTCGCCGACACGGTGATCTACGAGGCCCATGTCCGCGGCCTGACCATGACGCATCCGGCGATCCCGGAGGAGGAGCGCGGCACCTACACGGCGCTCGCCCATCCTGCGGTGATCGAGCACCTGTGGAAGCTCGGCATCACCGCCCTCGAGCTCCTGCCGATCCAGGCCTTCGCCGACGACCGCTTCCTCGTGGAGAAGGGGCTGGTCAACTACTGGGGCTACCAGCCGCTCGCCTATTTCGCGCCCGATCCGCGCTATCTCGGCGGCGGCGGCATCGGCGGCCTCAAGGCGGCGATCCGGGAGCTGAACGCGGCCGGCATCGAGGTCTTCCTCGATGTGGTCTACAACCACACCTGCGAGGGCGGCCATACCGGCCCGACCCTCTCCTTCCGCGGCATCGACAACGCCAGCTACTACAAGCTCGACCCCGCCGACCGCAGCCTCGAGATCGACTGCACCGGCTGCGGCAACACCTTCAACCTCGACCATCCGCGGGTGATGCAGCTCGTCCTCGATTCGCTGCGCCACTGGGTCACCGCCTACGGCATCGCCGGCTTCCGCTTCGACCTCGCCTCCAGTCTCGGCCGGGCGCCCATGGCCTTCACGCCGCGGGCCGCCTTCTTCCAGGCGGTGGCGCAGGACCCCATCCTCGCGGGCGTGAAGATGATCGCCGAGCCCTGGGACATCGGCGAGGGCGGCTACCAGCTCGGCGGCTATCCCCGCGGCTGGAGCGACTGGAACGACCAGTTCCGCGACGCCGCCCGCGGCTTCTGGCGCGGCGACCGCGGCACCCTGGCGAAGGTCACGCAGGGCCTGTCCGGCTCGCGCGAGGTCTTCGCGCCCTCGGGCCGCTCGCCGCTCGCCAGCATCAACTTCGCCGCGAGCCATGACGGCTTCACCCTGGCTGACGTGGTCGCCTACGAGGAGAAGCACAACGAAGCCAACGGCGAGGAGAACCGCGACGGCCACGGCCACAACCTCTCGCGCAATTACGGCGTCGAGGGCGACACCGACGACCGCGCGATCCTCGGGCTCCGCGCCCGCCAGAAGCGCAACCTCCTCGCCACGATGATCCTGGCGCAAGGCGTGCCGATGCTGCTGATGGGCGACGAGCGCTCGCGCAGCCAGGGCGGCAACAACAACGCCTATTGCCAGGACAACGCCACCACCTGGATGGACTGGACCTCGGACCCGGATCCGACGCTGACGAGCTTCGTGGCCAACCTCCTGCGCCTGCGCCGCGCCCAGCCCGCTTTGCGCCGCCGCAAGTTCTTCGACGGCCATCAGATCGATCCGGACGAGCCGCTGCGCGACGTGCACTGGCTCTCGCCGGACGGCACCGAGATGGACGGCGAGGCCTGGGGCGACGACGGGCGGCAGGCCTTCGGCATGCAGATCGGCAACGATGCCGAGGCCGGGGACCGGCTCCTCCTGCTGTTCAACGCCGCCGAGATCCCGTGCGACTTCCGCCTCGCGCCGATCGTCGGCGGCCCCTGGCGTCCCGTCTTCGACACCGCGAGCGAGACCGGCGCGGTGCCCGCGGGACAAGCCGAGCCCGTGCCGGAGGGCGGCACGGTGACGCTGCCCGGGCGCAGCGTGCAGGTGCTCGCGGCGCTCGGCGCCGCGCCGCGCTTCGTGCCGGCCTGACCGGAACATTCCCCCGGGAATCTGCCGTCCCGCTCGGTTGCCGCCCCGCGCCGCTGCCTTAGTTGCGCCGCGGGAACCGACGGACCGCGCAGGCCTTCTGCATGGAGGGCGCGCCGGTCGCGCGCCCCGCGAGCGCTCCCGGACAGACGAGGATGACGGCCCGATGCGGCGTGCCCACAGCATGGATTTCGGAGCCGAGTTCGTGGAGGGCGGCGTGCGCTTCGCGCTCTGGGCCCCCACCGCGCAGAGCGTGAGCCTCGTCCTCGACGGCGCCGACCGGCCGCTGACGGCAGCCGAGGGCGGCTGGCACCGCGCCGTCGTCCCGGGCGTGCAGGCGGGCGCCCGCTACGGCTTCCGCATCGACGGCGACCTCGTGGTGCCCGACCCCGCCTCGCGCTTCCAGCCGGAGGACGTCTCGGCCCCGAGCGAGGTGATCGACCCGAACGCCTTCGCCTGGAGCGACGATGCCTGGCACGGCCGCCCCTTCACGGAGGCGGTGATCTACGAGACCCATATCGGCGCGGCGACGCCCGAGGGCACCTATGCCGGGCTGATGGGCAAGCTCGAGGCGCTGCGCGACCTCGGCGTCACCGCGATCGAGCTGCTGCCGCTCGCCGACTTCAAGGGAACGCGCAACTGGGGCTATGACGGGGTGCTGCCCTACGCGCCCGATTCCGCCTACGGCCGGCCCGACGACCTGAAGCGCCTGATCGACCGGGCGCACGCGCTCGGGCTGATGGTCTATATCGACGCGGTCTACAATCATTTCGGACCGGCCGGGAACTATCTCCACGCCTACGCCAAGACGTTCTTCACCGAGCGCCACCAGACGCCGTGGGGTGCAGGGATCAACTTCGACGGCAAGGAGAGCGGACACATCGTGCGCCAGTACTTCATCCAGAACGCGCTCTACTGGCTGGAGGAGTACCATTTCGACGGCATCCGCTTCGATGCCGTGCACGCGATCCTGGACGATTCGGAGACGCACTTCCTGGCCGAGCTCGGCGAGACCGTCCGCAAGCGCTTCCCCGACCGCCACATCCACCTGATGTTGGAGAACGAGGCCAACCAGGCCCGCTGGCTGGAGCGCGACGCGTCGGGCAGGCCGCGCCAGCACGACGCGCAATGGGCGGACGACCTGCACCATTGCTGGCACGTCCTGCTGACCGGTGAGGATGCGGGCTACTATGCGAGCTTCAGCGACAGGCCGGTGGAGCGTCTCGCCCGCTGCCTCGCGGAGGGCTTCGCCTACCAGGGCGAGCCCTTCAAGACGCTGGACGACCACCCGCGCGGCGAGCCCTCGGGCCATCTCCCGCCCTCGGCCTTCGTCACCTTCCTGCAGAACCACGATCAGGTCGGCAACCGGGCGCTCGGCGAGCGGCTGAGCCAGCTCGCCGATCCCGGAAAGCTCGCGCTCGCCCGGGCCGGCTTCCTGCTGGCACCCCAGATCCCGATGCTGTGGATGGGCGAGGAATGGTCGGCCTCGACGCCGTTCCTGTTCTTCGTGGATTTCGCCCCCGACGAAGAGTTGAACAAGGCCGTGCGCGAGGGACGGCGGCGCGAGTTCAAGAGCTTCGCGGCGTTCGCCGACGACACCTCGGTGATCCCCGACCCGACCGCGGAGCAGACCTTCCTCGATTCGAAGCTCGACTGGGCCGAGCAGGCGCGCTCGCCCCATCGCGAGGTCCTGGCCGACACGAAGCGGCTCCTCGCGATCCGCCGCGACGTCGTCGTGCCCCTCGCGAAGTCGGGCTACCACGGCGCCGCGGCGACCCGGCCGCGCGCCGACGTGATCGACTGCACCTGGACCTTCGGGGCCGGGCGGATGCGCTTCGTCGCCAATCTCGGCGACGCGGCCTTCGAGCCGGACGACCTCTCCGGCCGGGTGATCTGGACCAACGCGCCCGACGGGTCGGGTGCGAGCCTGCCGGGCTGGACCGGCGTCTTCCTGACGGATTCCCTGCAGTGAGCGGCACTCTCGAACGTCTCGCCGACCTCGTCGGCGTCGCCGGCGGCTATACGGATGCCTTCGGAAAACCCGTCGAGACCGCGCTGGAGACCCGCCGCGGCCTGCTCGCGGCGCTCGGCTTCCGGGTCGGCAGCGAGGCCGAGATCGCGGAATCGCTGCGCATGGTCGAGGCCCTGCGCCGCGGCCTGATCCCGCCGCTCGTGCCGGTGGAGGCGCGCCGCGCCGCCCGCGTGCCGGTGCGCGCCGAGGGCGGCACCGTGGCCTGGCGCGTCGTCGACGAGCGCGGCCATGCCCGCGAGGGCCGGGCCGCCCTCGCCGGGCCGGAGGCCGCCTTCGAGCTGCCGCCGCTCACCCCCGGCTACCACCACCTCGCGGTGACGCTCGGCGAGGCCAGGGCCGAGGCCTGGATCATCGCGGCGCCGCAGCGCTGCTGGCGCCCGCGCGCCTATGCGGACGAGGGCGCCGCCGATTGGGGCCTCGCCGCGCAGCTCTACGGCCTGCGCTCGGCCGACAATATCGGCATCGGCACCTATGCCGATGCGGGCCGCGCCGCGCACGATGCGGGCCTGCGCGGGGCAGCCTTCCTGGGGCTCAGCCCGGTCCACGCCCTGTTCGCGGCCGACCGGAGCAAGATCTCGCCCTACTCGCCCTCCTCGCGCCTGTTCCTGGAGACGCTGTTCATCGCCCCGCGCGACCTGCCGGGCTTCGCCGGCTCGCGGGCCGAGGCCCTGCTCGACGCGTCGGGCCGCGCCGTCGAGGCGCTGCGCGACGCCTCCCTCGTCGATCACGAGGGCGTCTGGGCCGTGCTGGCGCCCGTCCTCGAGGCGCTCTGGCAGGATTCGCCCGCCCGCGCCGGCGACGATCCGGACTTTCGGGCCTTTCGCGAGGCGGGCGGCGCCAGCCTGCAAGCGCACGCGCTGTTCGAGGCGCTGTCGGTCCATTTCGAGGCGAAGGGCGCGCACTGGCTCGGCGACTGGCCGGAGGAATACCGCCGCGCCGGCACCGATTCCGTGCGCGCCTTCGAGGCCGAGCAGGCGGAGGCGGTGAGCTTCCACGCCTGGCTGCAATATCTCGCCGACCGCCAGCTTCGGGCGACCTCCGAGGCCGCCCTCGACGCAGGCATGCGCATCGGCCTCTACCGCGACCTCGCGGTGGGCGCCGACCGCGGCGGCTCCGAGATCTGGTCGCATCCCGAGCGCTTCGCCAACGGCGTCTCCATCGGCGCGCCGCCGGACCTCCTGGCACCGAAGGGCCAGGATTGGGGCCTGCCGGCCTTCGACCCGCTGGAGATGGAGCGCGACGGGCTCGCCGCCTTCCGGGCGCTGGTCCAGGCCAACATGCGCCATGCCGGCGCGATCCGCATTGATCACGCCTTCCAGCTCGCCCGGCTGTTCCTGATCCCGCTCGGCGGCTCGGCCCATGACGGCGCCTATGTGGCGATGCCCTTCGAGCCGATGCTCGCGGTGCTGCGCCTGGAGAGCCACCGCAACACCTGCCTCGTCATCGCCGAGGATCTCGGCACCGCGCCGGAAGGCTTCTCCGACGCCCTGATGCGGGCGGGCATCCTGAGCTACCGCATCCTCGCCTTCGAGCGCGAGCATGACGGGCGCTTCAAGGCGCCCGGCGCCTATCCGCGCGACGCGCTCACCGCCATCACCACGCACGACCTGCCGACCTTCGTCGGCTGGTGGCGCGGCGTCGACACCGACACGCGGCAGGCGCTTGGCCTCTACGACCAGGAGCGCGCGGAGGCCGAGCGCGGCGAGCGCGTGACCGAGCGGCGCCGCCTCACCGAGGCTCTGGCCGGCGAGCAGCTCCTGCCGAGCTGGGACCCGCCCGAGGCCGCGCCCTTCGAGGCCGCCGCGCGCTACCTCGCCCGCGCCCCCGCGATCCTCACCGCCGTCCAGTACGAGGACGTGATCTCGGAACTCTCCCAGGCCAACGTGCCGGGCTCCACCGAGGGCTATCCGAACTGGCGGCGCAAGCTCGACCGCGACCTCGCGGCGATCGCCGAGCCCGGCGGCCCGCTCGCCAAGCTCGCCGCCGCGCTCTCGGCCGAGGAGCGCGGGCCCCATTCCGGCGCCGCGCGGCTCGCCGCCCCGCCGCCGCGGGCGACCTACCGGCTGCAGTTCCACAAGGACTTCACCTTCGCGGACGCCGAGAGGATCGTCCCCTATCTCGCGCGGCTCGGCATCAGCCACGTCTACGCCTCGCCGCTCCAGAAGGCGCGGCCGGGCTCGACCCACGGCTACGACATCGTCGACCACGGCGCGATCAACCCGGAGCTCGGCGGCGAGGCGGGCTTCGTGAAGCTCTCCGACGCCCTCCGCGCGCACGGGCTGAAGCTTCTCCTCGACATCGTGCCGAACCACATGGGCGTCGGCGGCGCCGACAACCCGTGGTGGCTCTCGGTCCTCGAATGGGGGCCCCTGTCGCCGTTCGCCCACGCCTTCGACATCGACTGGGCGCGGCTCGGGGCCAACCGCAACCTCGTCATCCCCTTCCTCGGCGATCGCTACGGCGAGGCCCTGGAGAAGGGCACGCTGGAGCTGAAGTTCGACGCCGAGGCCGGCGCCTTCAGCGTCTGGCACTACGAGCACCTGTTCCCGATCCGGCCGCTCAACTACCCGACCATCCTCAACCGCGTGCTCGCCGCGCTCGGCGATGTCGGCGACGACGCCTCGGCGGAACTGCTCGCCATCTCCGAGCGCCTGCGCACCATGGGCGAAGAGACCCATCCCGAGCGCCGCCGCGCCCTGCCCGCGGAGGCCGAGGGGCTGAAGCAGCGCCTCGCCGCGGTCCACGCGGCCTCGCCCGCGATCCGCGACGCGATGGCGCGCGGCCTCAAGCTCCTCAACGGCTTCAAGGGCCATCCCGACAGCTTCGGGCCGCTGCACCGGCTGCTGGAGAGCCAAGCCTATCGGCTGGCCCATTGGCGCATCGCGTCGAGCGACATCAACTACCGCCGCTTCTTCGACGTGAACTCGCTGGCGGGCCTGCGCGTCGAGAAGACCGACATCTTCCACCGCTCGCACGAGACCGTGTTCCGGCACGTGCGCGAGGGCCGGATCGACGGCCTGCGCATCGACCATATCGACGGGCTCGCCGATCCGCTCGGCTATGCGAGGGCGCTCCAGGCGGCGGTCGGCCCCGGCTTCTACGTGGTGGTCGAGAAGATCCTGGAGCCCGGCGAGCGCCTGCGCCCCTGGCCCGTCGCCGGCACCACCGGCTACGACGTGCTGAACCAGCTCGACGGCATCCTGGTCGACCGGGACAAGCGCGCCAAGGTCCGCCGCCTCTACGAATGGGCCTCCGGCGTGGACGAGCCCTATGGCTTCCAGCTCCGCGCCGCCAAGGCCGAGATCCTGGAGATCAGCTTCGCCAGCGAGCTGGAGGTGCTCACCGCCGACCTCAAGGAGGTGGCCGATTCCGACCGGCGCACCCGCGACTTCTCGCTCACCGCGATCCGGCGCGCGCTCATCGAGATCATCGCCCGCTTCCCGACCTACCGCAGCTACCTGCCGCCGGAACTCGAGGATGCCGAGATCGAGCCGGAGGACGTGCGCCTGATCGAGGGCGCCGTCGCCAAGGCCAAGCGCTGGTCGGGCCTGCCCGACCGCTCGGTGCACCATTTCGCGCGCGACGTCCTGCTCGGCCGCGTCGAGGCTTCGGGCCCCGGCCGGCCCGATCCGCGCACGGTGCTGCGCTTCCGCCGCCGCTTCCAGCAGCTCACCGGGCCGGTCATGGCCAAGAGCCTGGAGGACACCCTGTTCTACCGGTTCGCCATGCTGCTCGGCCTCAACGAGGTCGGCGGCGATCCGGGCGAGTACGGCATCGACGCGGAGCATTTCCACGCGCTCCAGGCAGCCCGCGCCCGCGACTGGCCGAACGCCATGATCACCACGGCGACGCACGACACCAAGCGCGGCGAGGATGCCCGCACGCGCCTGATCGCGCTCTCCGAGATGCCCGATGCCTGGGCCCGCGCCTGGGACCTCTGGCGCGCCACCGCCACCCCGCGCCTCGCCACCATCGACGACGAGCCGGCGCCCGACGCCAACGACCAGTGGATGTTCTTCCAAGCGATCCTGGGGGCGTGGCCGCTGGAGCTGCTGGAGCATGACGACCCGGCGGCGATCGCGGATTTCCGCGACCGCCTGATCGCCTACGGCGAGAAGGCGATGCGCGAGGGCAAGCGCCGCTCGAGCTGGGTCAACGTGGACGAGGCCTACGAGGGCGCCGTGCGGCGCCTGTTCGAGGCGCTGATCGCGCCGGGATCCGACTTCCTGCGCGAGCTCAGGCCCTTCGCGCGACGCCTCGCCCATCTCGGCATGCTGGCCTCGCTCGGCCGCACGGTCCTGAAATGCACCTTGCCGGGCCTGCCCGACACCTACCAGGGCACCGAGTTCTGGGACTTCTCCTTCGTCGATCCCGACAACCGCCGCCCGGTCGATTACGGCGCGCGGGAGCGGGCGCTGGAGGAGGGGAGGCCCGCGGCCGACCTGCTGGCGCATTGGCCGGACGGGCGGGTGAAGCAGGCGGTGCTGGCCCGGCTCCTGGCCGAGCGGGCCGAGCGCCCCGGCTTCTACGCCGATGCCGATTACCGGGCCCTCGAAGCCTCCGGCGAGCGCGCGGCCCATGTCCTCGCCTTCCTGCGCTCGGACGGGGCGGACGGGGCCGAGGACCTGTTCGTGGCATTGCCCCGCCTCGTCGCCAAGCTCGTGCCCGAAGGCGCGGTCTGGTCGGCGGAGGCCTTCGCCGGGACCGCGATCGAGCTCGGCACGGGCACGCGCTGGCGCGATCTGGTGACGGGGGAGAGCCTCGACGGGAACCGGGTCGATTGTGCCGACCTGTTCCGAAACCTGCCCTTCGCGGTGCTGCGACGGACGGACTGACATCCACCGGGCTTAAGCCGTGGGACGCCCGATGCCTCCGGCACGCTCCGGCGGCTCGGGCGTTAGCCGGATACGATGAACGACGACGAGGCCAGAATGAACGCACCGACCAGCGCGAAGACGGCCAAGGCCGCCCCGGCGACCGGCGTCGAGGCCCTCCCGGCGGCCTTCGCCCCCCGGGCGGAGGGGCCGCGGATCTACAACCTGTTCCCGCTCCTCGTCGGACGCGTCTCGGACTGGACGGCCGAACTGCCCCGCATCGCCGGCCTCGGCTTCGACTGGGTCTATCTCAACCCGTTCCATCAGACCGGCGGCTCGGGCAGCCTCTACGCGGTGGCCGATCCCGACCGGCTGGACGAGCGCTTCCGCGACCAGGACGGCCGCTCGGACGACGACCAGATCCGCGACTTCTGCGCGGCGGCGACGGCGCAGGGCCTCGGCGTGATGACGGACCTCGTCGTCAACCACGCCGCCAATGACGGGCGGCTCGCCCGCGAGCGGCCCGACCTGTTCGCGAAGAATCCCGACGGCAGCATCGCGAGCCCCTTCGCGGTCGATCCGGACGATCCGGACAAGCGCACGGTCTGGGGCGACCTCGCCGAGTTCGACTACCATTCCGAGCAGGCCCGCGCCGAGCTGACCCGGATCTGGAGCGGCTACGTCGCCCACCTCCAGGGGCTCGGCGTCGCGGGCTTCCGGTGCGATGCCGCCTACATGGTCCCCGCCGACACGTGGCGCGCCATCATCGCGGAGGCCAAGGCGCGCGACCCCGAGAGCCTGTTCGCCGCCGAGACCCTCGGCTGCACCTTCGCGCAGGCCCGCGACACGGCCGGTGCCGGCTTCGACTACCTGTTCAACTCCTTCGCGTGGTGGGACCTGAAGAAGCCCTGGGCGCTGGAGCAGTACGAGCGCCTGCGGGTGCTCGCGCCCTCCATCGCCTTCCCCGAGAACCACGATATGGGCCGGCTCGCCGCCGAGGTGGTCGGCGGCCCGGCCGAGATCACGGCGCATCTGCGCGCCCGCTACGCGCTCGCCGCCTTCTTCTCCGCCGGCGTGCTGATGCCGATCGGCTACGAATGGGGCTATCGCCGCCGGCTGCACGTGGTCGACACCACGCCGGCCTATCGCGAGAGCGACACCGGCATCGACATCTCGGCCGCGATCGCCGCGATCAACCGCCTGCGGGCCGAATTGCCCGCCGCCAATGTCGAGGGTGCACAGGCGAGCCTGTCCGCCCCCGATTCCGACGTGGTCGCGCTGATCCGCTACGATACCGGCCACCATGCCTCGGCTCGCAGCGCCGTGCTGGTGCTCTACAATCCCACCAGCCGCCCGCTCCCCGTCGATGCCGGCACGCTGATCGCCCGCACCGGCGGCCTGCTCGGGCCCTTCGTGGACCGCACGCCGGAGGCCGAGCCCATCGCCTTCCATCCGGGCAGCGCGATCGACCTCGCGCCGGGCGAACTCCGGATCATCGCGGCCGAGGCTGCCAAGGTCGCCCGCCTGCCCACGAACGACCGGCCGGATGGCAGGGGCCGCGTGGTCATCGAGGCCGTGACCCCGGAACTCGATGGCGGGCGCTCGGCGGTGAAGCGCGTGGTCGGCGAGTCCTTGCGCGTCGAGGCCGACATCTTCTCCGATGGCCACGAGATCATCGACGCGGCCATCCTGTCGCGCGTCGCAGGCACGGAAGATTGGCGCCGCGACCCGCTGGTCTTCATCGACAACGACCGCTGGGGCGGCCAATTCCCGCTCGAGCGGAACGCCCGCTACGAGTACACGATCGAGGCGTGGCGCGACGGCTTCTTCTCCTGGATGCGCGACACCCTGAAGAAGCGCGACGCCGGAGTGGACATACGCCTGGAGACCATCGAGGGCGTCACCCTGGTCCAGAACGCCGCCGACCTCGCGAAGGGCCGCGACAAGGACCGTCTTGCCGCCCTGGTCGCCGCCCTCGCCGCCGAGGAGACCGGCTCGCCCGCGCAGCTCGACCGCATCCTCCAGCCGGATTCGGTGCGGCTGGTGCGGGCCAATGCCGAGCGGGTGAACCTCACGCGCTATCCCGTGATCCTGCCGGTGATCGCCGATCGCCTCGCGGCGCGCTTCTCGGCCTGGTACGAGATCTTCCCGCGCTCGCAATCCATGGATCCGAACCGGCACGGCACCTTCCGGGACGTGATCGCCCGCCTGCCCGAGATCCGCGAACTCGGCTTCGACGTGCTCTACTTCACGCCGATCCACCCGGTCGGCCGCACCAACCGCAAGGGCAAGAACAACACCCTGAAGGCCGAGCCGGGCGATGTCGGCTCGGTCTACGCGGTCGGCGCGGAGGAGGGCGGCCACGAGGCCGTGCACCCCGACCTCGGCACCTTCGAGGATTTCGCACAGCTCGTCGCGGCGAGCCACGCCTACGGCATGGAGATCGCCCTCGACTTCGCGATCCAGTGCTCGCCCGACCATCCCTGGATCAAGAACCATCCCGAATGGTTCGAGTGGCGGCCGGACGGGACGCTCAAGTTCGCCGAGAACCCGCCGAAGAAGTACGAGGACATCTCGAACGTCCATTTCTACGGCGGCGCGCTGCCCTCGCTCTGGATCGAGCTGCGCGACATCCTGCTCGGCTGGTGCGCCCGCGGCGTGCGCATCTTCCGGGTCGACAACCCCCACACCAAGCCGATCCCGTTCTGGGAATGGGTGATCGGCGAGGTCAACGGCACCTATCCGGACGCGATCTTCCTCGCCGAGGCCTTCACCCGGCCGAAGATGATGAAGAAGCTCGCCAAAGCCGGCTATCAGCAGAGCTATACCTACTTCACCTGGCGCAACACGAAGCAGGAACTGACCGAATACGCCCTCGAACTCGCGGGCGAGATGGGCGAGTACTATCGGCCGAATTTCTTCGCCAACACGCCGGACATCAACCCGTACTTCCTCCAGACCAGCGGGCGGCCGGGCTTCGTCATCCGCGCCACGCTCGCCGCGACCCTCTCCTCCGTCTACGGCATCTATAACGGCTTCGAGATGTGCGAGGCCGCGCCGTATCCCGGCAAGGAAGAGTACCTCAACTCGGAGAAGTACGAGCTGAAGGCCTGGGACTACCACCGCCCCGGCAACATCCGTGAGCACGTGATCAAGCTGAACCAGATCCGCCGCGAGAACCCGGCACTGTGGGACTTCCGCAACATCCACTTCACGGGCGCCTTCAACGAGAACATCATCGCCTTCGCGAAGGTGACGCCGGCGCGCGACAACTGCATCCTCGTGATGGTGAACCTCGATCCGAGGAACCGCCAGGAATGCACCTACGAGGTGCCGCTCTGGCTGCTCGGCCTGCCCGACGACGGCGCGGTCGCGGTCGAGGATCTGCTCCAGGGCTACACCTTCGAGCTGCGCGGCAAGTCCCACCGCATCGCCCTCGACCCGGCGGAGCGCTCCTGCATCGTCTGGCGCCTGGCGGTGCCACGTCGGGTTGCGGGATGAGGCGCCCCGTGCGACCAGACTCCGACGCGGCGCAGGCCGCCGCGCTCTCGCCGAGATGATGCGCGCAAGCTGCATCGACCCCGTTCACGCACCGACCCCCGTCGGGCGGGACCGGCCCCGCTCCGACCCGACGCATGAGGCAGCGACGCGATGATCGATCGCACCGATCCGCAGTGGTACCGAGACGCCATCATCTACCAGATCCACGTCAAGTCGTTCTTCGACGCGAACAATGACGGGATCGGCGACTTCGCGGGGCTGACCCAGCGGCTCGACTACGTGCGCGATCTCGGCGTCACCGCGATCTGGCTGATGCCCTTCTACCCGTCCCCGCTGCGCGACGACGGCTACGACATCGCCGATTACCGCGACATCAACCCGTCCTACGGCACCATGGAGGACTTCAAGGCCTTCGTGGAGGCGGCGCACGAGCGGGGCTTGCGCGTCATCACCGAGCTCGTCATCAACCACACCTCGGACCAGCATCCCTGGTTCCAGCGCGCCCGCGAGGCGCCTCCCGGCTCGCCGGAGCGCAACTTCTACGTCTGGTCGGACACCGACGAGCCCTATAGCGACACGCGCATCATCTTCCTCGACACCGAGGTCTCGAACTGGACCTGGGACCCGGTCGCCAAGCAGTATTTCTGGCACCGTTTCTACAGCCACCAGCCGGACCTCAACTTCGACAACCCGGCCGTGCTGGACGCGGTCATTGAGGTGATGCGCTACTGGCTCGACATGGGCGTGGACGGCCTGCGCCTCGACGCGATCCCCTACCTGATCGAGCGCGACGGCACGAACTGCGAGAACCTCACGGAGACGCACGACGTCATCAAGGCGATCCGCGCCGCCCTCGACGCGAGCTATCCCGACCGGATGCTGCTCGCCGAGGCGAACCAGTGGCCGGAGGAGACGGCGCAGTATTTCGGCGACGGCGACGAGTGCCACATGGCATTCCACTTCCCGCTGATGCCGCGCATGTACATGGCGATCGCGCGCGAGGACCGGCACCCGATCACCGACATCATGCGCCAGACCCCGGAGATCCCGGAGGGCTGCCAATGGGCCATCTTCCTGCGCAACCACGACGAGCTGACGCTCGAGATGGTCACGGCCGAAGAGCGTGACTACCTCTGGTCGTTCTACGCCGCCGAGCGCCGCGCCCGCATCAATCTCGGCATCCGCCGCCGCCTCGCGCCGCTCCTGGAGAACGACCGGCGCAAGATCGAGCTGATGAAGTCCCTCGTCCTGTCGATGCCCGGCACGCCGGTGCTCTATTACGGCGACGAGATCGGCATGGGCGACAACATCTATCTCGGCGACCGCGACGGCGTGCGCACGCCGATGCAATGGTCGCCGGACCGCAACGGCGGCTTCTCGCGGGCGAACCCGCAGAAGCTGTTCCTGCCCTCGGTGCAGGACCCGATCTACGGCTTCGACGCCATCAACGTCGAGGCGCAGACCCAGGCGCAGACGAGCCTGCTGAACTGGACGCGGCGCATGATCGCGATCCGCAACAATTCGGTCGCGCTCGGCCGCGGCACGATCCAGTTCCTCTACCCGTCGAACCGCAAGGTGCTGGCCTGGATCCGCGAGTTCGAGGGCGAGCGCATCCTCTGCGTCGCGAACCTGTCGCGCGCACCCCAGGCGGTGCAGCTCGACCTGTCTGAGCTGCGCAGCGCCGTGCCGATCGAGCTGACCGGCGGCACCGAGTTCCCGGCGATCGGCGAATTGCCCTACCTGCTGACGCTGCCCTCCTACGGCTTCTACTGGTTCTCCCTGTCGAGCGCGAATACCGGCGCGGTCGGCCCGCGGCAGGAGCCGCCGGAGCTGTTCACGCTGGTGCTCACCGGCGGCATCGAATCGCTGGTGGCGGGCCGCGAGCGCACCGCCTTCGAGCGGACCGTTATCCCGCCTTTCCTCAGCACCCGGCGCTGGTTCGGCGCCAAGGGCTCACGCATCCGCAGCGTGCAGATCGTCGACTGCGCCGTGGTCAAGGAGAGCGCCGGCGAAGCCCGCTTCCTGCTGCCGCGCATCGCCGTCCAGCTCTCGACCGGCGAGCGGCAGGATTATTTCGTGCCCGTCGGCGTCGACGAGGGCCGCGAGGACGAGACGCTGATGCCCTTCGCGGTGGCGCGCGTCCGCCGCGGCCCCCGCACCGGCCTGCTCTACGGCGCCGCCGGCTCCGACGACTTCGCGATCTGCCTGATCGAGGGCATGCGCGCCGGCCGCGAGATCCCGACCGAGAACGGCCGGCTCGTCTTCTCGAAGACCTCGGCCTTCGACCCCGAGATGACCTTCGAGGCCGGCGAGGTGCGCCGCCTCTCGGCCGAGCAGAGCAACACCTCCATCGCCATCGGCTCGAAGATGATGCTCAAGCTGCTGCGCCGCCTGCAGCCGGGCACGCATCCCGAGATCGAGGTCGGCCGCTTCCTCACCGAGGTCGCCGAGTTCACCAACACCCCGGCGCTGCTCGGCACCCTGGAGCACGTGGCCGAGGACGGCACCCGCACCGCGCTCGCCGTGCTGCAGCGCTTCGTCCTCAACCAGGGCGATGCCTGGACGGTGATGCTGGAGGGCCTGCGCCGCGACTTCGAGACCGTGGTGCTCGCCCCCGAGAGCGAGGCGCCGAGCCCCGAGGACGCGTTCAGCGCGCATTTGCGCTGGGCCGACCTCCTCGGCCGCCGTACGGCCGAGATGCACCGGGCGCTCGCCGCGCCGACCGACGACCCGGCCTTCACGCCCGAGCCCTTCACGGATGAGGATGTGGCGGTGCTCGCGCGCGACGCGCGGCTCCAGGCCGACCGCGCCTTCCGCGGCATGAAGCTCGTGGTCGAGCGCGGGCTCGACCGCCCGGCGGTGACCGAGCTGCACGGCCGCCGCCGCGAGATCGACGCCCTGATCGAGCGTCTGGCGGCCACCGCCCCGCGCGGCGCGCAGCGGACCCGCATCCACGGCGACTTCCATCTCGGCCAGGTGCTGGTCTCCGAGGGCGACCTGATCATCGTCGACTTCGAGGGCGAGCCCTCGCGGCCGGCCGAGGAGCGCCGCGCCAAGTCGACGGCGATGCGGGACGTGGCCGGCATGCTGCGCTCCTTCGCCTACGGCGCCGAGACCGTGATCCGCGAGATCGCGAGCCGCTTCGCCGATTCTGAGGGGCGCGGGCGCGCCGCGGCCGTGGCTTGGCGCGGCATGATCGAGCAGGCCTTCCTGGCCGGCTACGGCGACGCGGTCGCGGAAAGCCCCGCGGCGGTGACGGAGCCCGGGACGGCAGCGGCACTGCTGCGCCTCTGCCTGCTGATCAAGGCCCTCTACGAGATCGACTACGAGGCCAACAACCGCCCGGACTGGATCGAAATTCCCGCACGCGGGGTTCTCGATATTCTGGACGCAGGGATGAAAGGCGACTGAATGACGGCGATCGACGAGAGCTTCGCGACCGGGACCGAGCGCGGATCGGCCGCTCCCACCGCCGAGGCCCCGCCGCCCGCCGCGCCTGCGCGCTCCGGGGTCCATCCGGACGCGATCAAGGCCATGATGGCCGCCGACCACGGCGACCCCTTCTCGGTGCTCGGCCCCCATCAGGTGGGACCGGGCGCCTGGGAGGTCCGCGCCGTCCTGCCCGAGGCGCGCAGCGCCACGCTCCTCGTCGGCGGCACCCGCATCTCCTTCGAGCGGCGCCATCCGGACGGATTCTTCATCGCCCCCGTGAAGAGCGAGGGCCGGCCCCTCTACGAGATCGAGATCGAGCTCTGGGACGGCACCACCCGCCGCCGCTACGACCCCTACAGCTTCGGCTCTTCCCTGGAGCAGCACGACGTCTCGACCCTGCGCGAGCCCGGCACCAACCTCGTCTACCGGGTGCTTGGCGCCCAGCGCGGCCGCCTCGACGGCATCGACGGGTTCCGCTTCGCAGTCTGGGCGCCGAACGCGCGCCGCGTGAGCATCGTCGGCGATTTCAACGAGTGGGACGGGCGCCGCCACCCGATGCGCCTCTGGCAGGACGGCGGCATCTGGGAGCTGTTCGTGCCCGGGCTCGTGGCGGGGCAGAGCTACAAGTTCGAGATCCGCGGGCCGGACGGCTCAGTGCTGCCGCTGAAGGCCGACCCGCTCGCCTTCCGCGCCCAGCACCCGCCGGAGACGGCTTCGGTCCTGCACGGCACCTCCGACATCGTCTGGCACGACAAGGCCTGGATGGAGTCGCGCGGCAAGCGCGATCCGCGCCACGCGCCGATGTCGATCTACGAGGTGCATCTCGGCTCCTGGGCGCGGGTGCCCGACGAGGGCAACCGCTACCTGACCTACCGGGAGTTGGCCGACCGCCTCATCCCCTACGTCAAGGAGATGGGCTTCACCCATATCGAGATGCTGCCGATCACGGAGTTCCCGTTCGACGGCTCCTGGGGCTACCAGCCGGTCTCGCTCTTCGCGCCGACGAGCCGCTTCGGCACGCCGGAGGATTTCGCGGCCATCGTGGACGCGGCGCACGAGGCCGGCATCGGCATCCTGCTCGACTGGGTGCCCGGCCACTTCCCCCTCGACGCGCACGGGCTCGGCCTGTTCGACGGCACGCATCTCTACGAGCATGCCGACCCGCGCCAGGGCTTCCACCAGGATTGGGGCACCTACATCTATAATTTCGGCCGCGCCGAGGTTGCGACCTTCCTCGCCGCCAACGCGCGCTTCTGGCTGGAGCACTACCATCTCGACGGCCTGCGCGTGGATGCGGTCGCCTCGATGCTCTACCTCGACTATTCGCGGCGTGCGGGCGAGTGGATCCCGAACCAGTATGGCGGCAACGAGAACCTTGACGCCATCAACTTCATGCGCACGACCAACGAGGCGACCTACAGCCACGCGCCGGGCACGATCACGGTGGCCGAGGAATCGACGTCCTGGCCCGGCGTCTCGCACCCGACCTATACCGGCGGCCTCGGCTTCGGCTTCAAGTGGAACATGGGGTGGATGCACGACACCCTCGAGTTCATCTCGAAGGAGCCGATCCACCGGCGCTACCACCACCACGACCTGACCTTCGGCCTGCTCTACGCCTTCTCCGAGAATTTCGTGCTGCCGCTCTCCCACGACGAGGTGGTGCACGGGAAGGGCTCGCTGCTCGGCAAGATGCCGGGCGACCGCTGGCAGAAATTCGCGAACCTGCGCGCCTATTTCGGCTTCATGTGGGGGCATCCGGGCAAGAAGCTGCTCTTCATGGGCGGCGAGTTCGGCCAGGAGCGGGAATGGAACCACAACCAGTCGTTGGACTGGCACCTGCTCGACGACCCGCTCCACCGCGGCGTCAAGGATGCGATCCGCGACCTCAACCACCTCTACCAGGCCACGCCCGCCCTCTACGCGCGGGACGTGGAGCCCGGCGGCTTCCAATGGCTGGTGGCCGACGACCAGGACAACAGCGTCATCGCCTGGGCCCGCAAGGGCAGGGAGCCGGGCGAGATCGCGGTGGTGGTCTCGAACTTCACCCCCGTGCCGCGCGAGGGCTACCGCATCGGCGTGCCGGAGCCGGGCTTCTACCGCGAGGCCTTCAACTCCGACGCCGCGCAATATGGCGGCTCGAACATCGGCAACATGGGCGGTCGCGAGAGCGAGGACGCCCCGAGCCACGGCTGCGCCCAGTCCCTCGGCCTGACCCTGCCGCCGCTCTCCACGACGATCTTCGTGCTGCAGCGCTGAGGCGGCGGAGGACTCACCACACCTCTCCTCCCCCTTTGCGGGGAGGAGCCGGAGGTGGGGGTGGCGCAGAAGGCACCGCTACGCCTCATCCTGAACCACCCCCACCCCAAACCCCTGCCCATCCAGATCGGGCTTGCCCGATCTGGACAGGCAAGGAGCGGATCTCGGGCAAGCCCGAGATCCGTGGGGCGGGGAGGCGCCTCGTCCGGAACCGGTCCCTACCGCGCCAGCACCTTGGCGGCGTCGCGCGTGGTGGCGACGGCGTCCGAGACCCGCGTCACGGCCTCGCCGATCGCGCCGATATTGCCGGTGATCGAGCCCACCGCGTCGGCAGCGTGCTGCATGTTCTCGGCGAGGTCACGCGTCACCGCGCTCTGCTCCTCGATCGCCGCGGCGGTCGCCACCACGGTCTCGCGCATCACCCCGACCGAGCCGCGGATCGAGCCGAGCGCCTCGACCACCTCCTTCGAGACGGCCTGGATGCTGCCGATCTCGGCGTTGATCTGCTCGGTCGCCCGCGCCGCCTGATCGGCGAGCGCCTTCACCTCGGAGGCCACCACCGCGAAGCCGCGGCCGGCCTCGCCGGCGCGGGCTGCCTCGATGGTGGCGTTGAGGGCGAGCAGGTTGATCTGGCCGGCGATGGTCTGGATCAGCCCGACGATGCCGGTCATCGCCGTCGCCGTCTCGGCGAGCCGCTTGGTCTGGCCGTCCGCCTCCTGGACGCGCTCGTAGGCCGTGTCGGTGGCCCCCTGCGAGCGCATGATGCTCTGGGACATCTCGCGGACCGAGGCCGCGAGCTCCTCGGCCGCGGCGGCGACCGTCTGCACCGTGCCGGAGGTGGCGTCCGCCGCGGTGGAGGCGTCGCGCGCGGCCCGGGAGGAACGCTCTACCGCGCCCTCGATCTCCCCGAAATTCCGGTCGATCAGGGTGCGCAGGCTGGCAAGCAGGCGGACCTGCTCGGTGATGTCGGTGGCGAACTTCACCACCTTGTAGGGCCTGCCCCCCGCATCGAGGATCGGGTTATAGGAGGCCTGGATCCAGATCTCGCGCCCGTCCTTGCCGATGCGGCGGAACTGCGCGGCCTGGTAGGTGCCCCCCCGCAGGCCAGCCCAGAAGGCGGCGTATTCGGGGCTCGCCGCGTAGGCGCGGTCGACGAACAGGCTGTGGTGGCGCCCGACGACTTCCTCGCGCCGGTAGCCGACGACGGCGAGGAAGTTCTCGTTGGCGTCGAGGATCGTGCCGTCGAGGTCGAAGCCGATCACCGCCTGCGCCTTATGGAGCGCCGCGATCTGGCCGGCCAGATCGGCATCCTCCGCCTTCTGGCGGGTGATGTCGGTGGCGAACTTCACCACCTTGTAGGGCCGGCCGGAAGCGTCGCGGATCGGGTTGTAGGAGGCCTCGATCCAGACCTCGCGACCGTCCTTGGCGATCCGGCGGAACTGCGCCACCTCGCGCGCGCCGGAGCGCAGCCGCTCCCAGAAGGCGCGGTAATCCGGCGATTGCCGATGCTCGGGCGCCACGAAGATCGCGTGCGGGCGCCCGACCACCTCGGACAGGGCATAGCCCATCACGCGCAGGAAATTCTCGTTGGCCGTCAGCACGTTGCCGTCGAGATCGAACTCGATCACCGCTTGCACATTGTCGAGGGCGACGAGCTTCGCGCGCTCCTCGCGCGTCTTCCTGGCTGTGAACATCATCGTCTCGCGGGCGGCCGTGCGGTTCGGCCGGGTGCGGCTTCCGGCGGTCGCACCCTACCGCCGGCATCGATCGACCGATCGATGCGACCTATGGTTGTAAAACACAGGTTAACATTCGATTGCGCACGGCCGGCTCGCGCCATCCCCCATCAGGCCAAGCTCCATCAAGGATGCGTTTACCATTCGGGCACAGGATCGCGGCCGGCGCGCAGGATTCCCGCCGCGCGCCCCGGAGACGCGTCCCCAGCCATGATGTCCCGCGCGGAACGCACGCCCCTGACGGACTGGTGGTGGACCGTCGACCGCAGCCTGCTCGCGGCCCTCGGCTGCCTGATGGTGGCCGGCCTCGTCTTCCTGATGGGCGGCGGCCCGCCGGTGGCCGAGCGCATCGGCCTGCCGACCTTCTACTTCCTCAACCGCCAGGCGATCTATCTCGTCCCGACGATCCTGCTGATCTGCGCCGTCTCCTTCCTGTCGCTGCGCGGCGTCCGCCGCCTCGCGCTCATCACCTGGGCGATCGGCGTGGTCCTCTGCGTCTTCGCGGCCAAGTTCGGACCCGAGATCAAGGGCGCGCACCGCTGGATCCAGTTCGGCTCGCTCGGCCTGCAGCCCTCGGAATTCGTGAAGCCGTCCTTCGTGGTGGTGGCGGCCTGGGCTTTCTCGGAGGGCGCGCAGCGCCGCGACATGCCGGGCGGCATCCTGGGGCTGCTCATCCTGCCCCTGACCATCGTGCCCCTGCTGCTGCAGCCCGATTTCGGACAGACCATGCTGATAACCCTGGTCTGGTGCGCGCTGTTCTTCGTGGCCGGCCTGCACCTGATCTGGGTCGGCGCCCTCGGGCTTGCCGGCATGGTCGGGGTGTTCGCCGCCTACACCTTCTTCCACCACGTGCGGGAGCGCATCGAGCGCTTCCTCGACAAGGATTCGGGCGACAGCTTCCAGGTGTTCTGGTCGCAGGAATCCTTCCGCTCCGGCGGCTGGTTCGGCACGGGCCCGGGGGAGGGGGTGGCCAAGCGCCACCTGCCGGATGCACATACCGACTTCATCTTCTCCGTCACCGGCGAGGAATTCGGCGTGCTGGTCTGCCTCGGCCTCGTGGCCCTCTTCGCCTACATCGTGCTGCGCTGCCTGAAGCAGGCGCGGCGGACCGACGACACCTTCTCGCGCCTCGCCATCACGGGGCTGACCACGCTGTTCGGCCTCCAGGCCTGCATCAACATGGCGGTGAACACCCAGCTCATGCCGGCCAAGGGCATGACCCTGCCCTTCGTCTCCTACGGCGGCTCCTCGCTGATCTCGCTGGCGCTCGGCATGGGCTTCCTCGTGGCGCTCACCCGCAAGCGCCCGCGCAGCACGCTGCTGAGCCAGAAGCCGCCCGGCACCGCGCCGGCCACCGTCGCCGGGGTGATGCGGTGACGGTCTTCACCCCCACGATCCTGCTCTGCGCGGGCGGCACCGGCGGCCATCTCTTCCCCGCCGAGAGCCTCGCCCATGCGCTCCGCGCTCGCGGCATCCGGGTGGCGCTCGCCACCGACGCCCGGGTCGACGCGCTGAAGGACGCGTTTCCGGCCTCCGAGTTCGTCACCATCCCCTCGGCGACGCCCTCGGGGCGCAACCTCGTCAAGCGGGCGCGCGCCGTGCTGACCCTGGGACGCGGCTTCGGCGTCGCCGCCAAGGAAGTGAAGCGCATCAACCCGGCGGCGGTGGTCGGCTTCGGCGGCTACCCGACCGTGCCGCCGGTTCTGGCCGCCCAGATCCTGCGCGTGCCCACCGTGCTGCACGAGCAGAACGCGGTGATGGGCCGGGCCAACGCCTTCCTGGCGCGCGGTGCGCGCACCATCGCCACCGGCTTCGCGGAGGTGCGCGGCGTGCCCGCCAAGGCGACCGCCCCGCGCATCCACACCGGCAACCCCTTACGCCCCACGGTGATCGAGGCGGCGCGGACGCCCTATCCGGCGCTCGCCGCGGACGGGACGCTGCGCCTCCTCGTCTTCGGCGGCAGCCAGGGCGCGCGGGTGATGGGCGAGGTGGTGCCGAAGGCGCTGGCGCAATTGCCGGCGGACCTGCGCGCGCGCCTGCACCTCGTGCAGCAGGTCCGGCCCGAGGACCTCATTGCCGTCCAGGCCGCGTATCGCGCCATGGGCCTCGCCGGGCTCGAGGCCGCGCCCTTCTTCAAGGACCTGCCCGCCCGCATGGCGGCGAGCCACCTCGTGGTCTCGCGCTCGGGCGCCTCCACCGTCTCGGAACTCGCCGCGATCGGCCGGCCCGCGATCCTGGTGCCGCTGCCCGGCGCCCTCGACCAGGACCAGGCGGCCAACGCCGCGACGCTGGCCCGGATCGGCGCCGCCCTGGCGCTGCCGCAGACCGCCTTCACCCCGGATCGCCTCACGGCGGAGCTGGTGGAATACTTCGAAACTCCCGAAAAATTGACCCGCGCGGCCGAGGCGGCCAAAAGCGCCGGGATTCACGACGCCGCCGAGCGTCTCGCCACGGTGGTCGCCGAGACGGCCGCACGCACCTGATTCTCACCTGATTCTTCTGGGATACCGCCTCGCGGATCCCGCGACACGACGGTTCGACCCATGAAGCTGCCCGACAAGCTCGGCCCCATCCACTTCATCGGCATCGGTGGCATCGGCATGTCCGGCATCGCCGAGGTGATGCACAATCTCGGCTACACGGTGCAGGGCTCTGACGCCTCCGACAACGCCAACGTGCGCCGTCTGGCGGAGAAGGGCATGCGCACCTTCGTCGGCCACGACGCCGCGAACGTGGAGGCGGCCGCCCTCGTCGTGGTCTCGACCGCGATCCGCCGCGACAACCCGGAGTTGCAGGCCGCCCGCGAGCGCCGCCTGCCCGTCGTGCGCCGCGCCGAGATGCTGGCTGAGCTGATGCGCTTCAAGTCCTGCGTCGCCATCGCCGGCACGCACGGCAAGACCACGACGACCTCCCTCGTCGCGACGCTGCTCGATGCCGGCAACCTCGACCCGACCGTCATCAACGGCGGCATCATCAACGCCTACGGCACCAATGCCCGCATGGGCGAGGGCGAGTGGATGGTAGTGGAGGCCGACGAATCCGACGGCACCTTCCTGAAGCTGCCGGCGGACGTGGCCATCGTCACCAACATCGACCCCGAGCATCTCGACCATTTCGGCTCGTTCGACGCGGTGAAGGACGCCTTCCGGCGCTTCATCGACAACATCCCGTTCTACGGCTTCGCGGTGATGTGCATCGACCATCCCGTGGTGCAGGACCTCGTCGGCCATATCGAGGACCGGCGCATCATCACCTACGGCGAGAACCCCCAGGCGGACGTTCGCCTGATCGACGTGGACCTGCGCGGCGGCCAGAGCCGCTTCCGCGTGATGATCCGCGACCGGCGGCCGGGCTACCGGATGGAGATGGAGGATCTCATCCTGCCGATGCCGGGCAAGCACAATGCGCTCAACGCCACCGCGGCGCTCGCGGTCGCGCACGAGCTCGGCGTGAAGCCCGAGGCGATCCGCCAGGCCCTGTCGCAGTTCGGCGGCGTCAAGCGGCGCTTCACCCGCACCGGCGAATGGAACGGCGCGGCGATCTTCGATGATTACGGGCACCATCCGGTGGAGATCAAGGCGGTGCTGAAGGCCGCCCGCGCCTCCACCGAGCACGGCGTCATCGCGATCGTGCAGCCCCACCGCTACAGCCGCCTGCAATCGCTGTTCGACGATTTCTGCACTTGCTTCAACGATGCCGACACGGTCATCGTCGCCCCCGTCTACGCGGCGGGCGAGCAGCCGATCGAGGGCATCGACCGCGACGGCCTGGTGGCGGGCCTGCGCTCCCGCGGCCACCGCGACGCCCAGGCGCTGGAGCGGCCCGAGGACCTGCCGCGGATCATCGCGGGGCTCGCCAAGCCCGGGGACTACGTCGTCTGCCTCGGCGCCGGCAACATCACCCAGTGGGCCTACGCCCTGCCGGGCGACCTCGCCGCGCTGAAGGGGTGAGGCGCGTGCCTGCCGCTCACGCCGCTTCCGGCCGAATGTCCTCGACGTCCACGTCGAGGGCCCCGGCGAGCCGTTCGTAGAGCGCCGGTTCGGCCGTGGCCTCGTTCCGCTCAAGCGTCGCGATGCGCGCCTCGGGAACCCCGCCCGCCTGCGCGAGGGCCGCAACCGTGAGGCCGCGGCGCTCCCGCCAGAAGGCGAGGGGGCTCGGCGCGGCGCGCAGGGCGTCGAGCTCCGCCTCGCTCAGGAGTTCGTCCGCGCCGGCGTCCAGCCGGGCCGCCGACTCGTCCAAGAGCTTCGCGTCCAGGGCATCCTCCGCGAGCTCGCGCAGGCGCTCGAACTCGGCTTCGGGCAGGATTACGATGGCCTCGCCCGAGGGCGTCCGGGTTCGCACGATCGTCACGGTCACGCTCCTATCCGTAGATCGAGCCGCGCGGGCCCACGGCATGGACAATGATCCGATCCGCTTCGATCGTGAAGACCGCGCGCCAGTCTCCGATCCGCAGGCGGCAGCGTTCTCCCTCGCCTTTCAACGCCTTGACGTTGTTGGCGAGACTCGCCGGATCCGACGCGTACTGCCGCAACTTCCTGCGGATCAGATCCTCCGTATCGCGCGGCATCCGGCTCAAGGTCCGCGCGGCCGCGCGGGTGAAGACGAGGTCCTTGCCCATGCCGCGTTCCCCTCACGCAAGCCGGTCCGGCCGGTGCGAAGCTTAGCATGACCAACGCACTCCACGACTCCATTCGCGCTGCGGCGCCGGCTCTGCGCGGGCGCCTGCTCGCGAACCAGCCGCTCGCCGACCTCACCTGGTTCCGCGTCGGCGGGCCGGCCGAGGTGCTGTTCACGCCGGCCGACGAGGAGGATCTTAGCCTCCTGCTCGCGGCCCTCGATCCGGCGGTGCCTGTCACCGTGATCGGGCTCGGCTCGAACCTGATCGTGCGTGACGGCGGTGTGCCGGGGGTGGTGATCCGCCTCGGAGGCCGGGCCTTCGGCGGCATCGACATCGACGGCGACACGCTCCGGGTCGGCACCGCCGTGCCGGACATGCGCCTCGCCAAGGCCGCGGCCGAGGCCGGGCTCGACGGGCTCGCTTTCTACCGCGGCATCCCGGGCTCCATCGGCGGGGCGCTGCGCATGAATGCCGGCGCCCATGGCGGCGAGACCACCGACGTGCTGGTCGAGGCCCGCGGGATCGACCGGCGGGGGCAGGTCCGCACCTTCAGCCATGCCGAGATGGGCTTCACCTACCGGCATAGCGCAGCGCCCGAGGACGTGATCTTCACGAGCGCCCTGTTCCGCGGCCGGCCGGGCGATCGCGCCGCGATCGAGGCGGAGATGGAGCGCGTCACCGCGGCCCGCGAGGCGGCCCAGCCGATCCGCGAGCGCACCGGCGGCTCGACCTTCAAGAATCCCGAGGGCGGCAAGGCCTGGCAGCTCATCGACGCCGCCGGCTGCCGCGGGCTCACCCTCGGGGGCGCCCAGGTCTCGCCCATGCACTGCAACTTCCTGATCAACCGGGCCGAGGCCAGCGCCGCCGACATCGAGAACCTCGGCGAGGAGGTGCGCCGCCGCGTGCGCGAGACCTCCGGAACCGCGCTGCACTGGGAGATCCGGCGCATCGGCGTGGCCGCGGCAGCGTGAATCCCGCCCGAACCTTCGACGACCGGAGACCCTCCATGCCCAAGCACGTCGCCGTCCTGATGGGGGGCACCTCCAGCGAGCGGGTGGTCTCGCTCAGCTCCGGCAATGCCTGCGCCGACGCGCTCGAGGGCGTCGGCTACCGCGTCACCCGCGTCGATGTCGGCGCGGACGTCGCCTCGGTGCTCACCGGGCTCCGCCCGGACGTGGCCTTCAACGCCCTCCACGGGCCGGCCGGCGAGGACGGGACCATCCAGGGCCTCCTGGAGATCCTGAAGATTCCCTACACCCATTCCGGCGTGCTCGCCTCGGCGCTCGCCATGCACAAGGAGCGGGCCAAGGTGGTGATGAAGGCGGCCGGCGTCGCGGTGCCGGAGGGCCGCGTCGTTAACCGTCACGTGGCCGCGAAGTCACACGTCCTGCCGCCGCCCTACGTGGTCAAGCCGGTCTCCGAGGGCTCCTCCGTGGGGGTCATCATCGTGCGCGACGGGCGCTCGCACCCGCCCCAGATCCTGGCCTCGGCGGAGTGGACCTACGGCGAGGAAGTCCTTGTGGAGACTTACATTGCCGGCCGCGAGCTGACCTGCGCGGTGATGGGCGAGGAAGCCCTCGGCGTGATCGAGATCAAGCCCGCCACGGGCGACTGGTACGACTTCGACGCCAAGTACGCCGAAGGGGGCTCGATCCACGTGCTGCCGGCCGACCTTAAACCAAATGTTTACCAGCGTGTCCAAGAGTTGGCGTTAACGGCGCATCAAGCACTGGGCTGCCGGGGCGTCAGCCGTGCGGACCTCCGCTACGACGATACACCGGGAGGAACCGGTGCCCTCGTCGTGCTCGAGGTCAACACGCAACCCGGGATGACCCAGACGAGCCTTGTGCCGGAGATGGCGGCCCATGCGGGCTACGGATTCGGTGAGCTCGTCCGATGGATGGTGGAGGACGCTTCTCTGGGCCGCTGAGCCCCGCCGCCCCCGGCCTCGCCGCGCGGCTGGTCTCCGGGCTCGCCGAGCGTCTGCCCCGCTCGCTCCGCCGCTCGGCCTTCCGCTCCAAGGAGCCGCTGGATCGGCGCCTGCCCCGCGGCCTCGGCGCGGTCGGCCTCTCGGCCGCCTTCGCAGCCGTGGCGCTCGCCGGCTTCGTGGCGAGCGGGCGCTATGACGGATTCGTGGCCGAGCACGGCCGCCCCCTCGACATCGCGGCGCGGCTCTCGGGCTTCGGCGTCGAGCGCGTCACCATTTCCGGGATCTCGCGGATGTACGAGCGCGAGGTGCTGGCCGCGGCCGGCATCGACTGGCGCTCCTCCGTGCCCTTCCTCGACGTGATCGAGGTGCGGCAGCGCCTGCTCGCGGTGCCGCTGATCGCCTCGGCCTCGGTCCGCAAGATCTATCCCAACGAGATCGTGATCAACCAGGTGGAGCGCGAGCCCGCCGCCCTCTGGCAGCGGAACGGCGAGGTCAGCGTCATCGCCGCCGACGGCACCGTGATCGACACCCTGCGCGACGACCGCTACGCCAGCCTGCCGCTCGTGGTCGGCGAGGGCGCCAACGCCAAGCTCGGCGAGTACCTCGCCCTGATCGCCTCGGTGGGCGGGCTCGCCGAGCGGGTGAAGGCCGGCACCTACGTCTCGGGCCGGCGCTGGACCCTGAAGCTCGACGGCGTCGACATCCGCCTGCCCGAATCCGATCCCGCCGCCGCGCTCGCCCGCCTCGTCGATCTGGAGCGCAACGAGCGCCTCCTCGAGAAGGACATCATCGCGGTCGACCTGCGCCTGCCGGACCGCGTCGTGGTCCGCCTGACCGAGGAAGCCGCCGCCGCCCGCGCCGAGGCGCAGAAGAAGACGAAGAAGGGCACCAGTTCGTGATCGCCCTTCAGCCGTCCCGCCGTCCCGCCCCAGCCCGTCCTGTCGCCCGGTAGCGTTCGATGCACAGCCATCACGGCCTCACGCCCCGATTGAAGCCGCTCTCCGCCCGCCGCGCGACGACGCTCTCCGTGCTCGACATCGGCACGAGCAAGGTCGTCTGCCTGATCGCCGAGCTGCAGCCGGCCGAGGCGATGTCGACGCTCAGGGGCCGCACCCATCTCGCGCGCATCATCGGCATCGGCCACCAGCGCTCGCTCGGCCTGAAGGGCGGCGCCATCGTCGACCTCGAGGCCGCCGAGGGCGCGATCCGTCAGGCCGTCCACGCCGCCGAGCGCATGGCGAAGGTCGAGGTCCAGTCGGTCATCGTGAACATGTCGGGCGGCCGCCTCGCCTCGCAGCATTTCCAGGCGCGGGTGAACGTCCGCACCGGCACAGTCACCGGCACCGACGTGGAGCGCGTGCTGGAGACCGCGAGCGCCCACGGCGTCAGCCCCGGCCGCGCCGTGCTGCACGCCCTGCCCACCGGCTACGCCCTCGACGGCCAGGGCGCCGTGATCGACCCGTCCGGCATGATCGGCGAGGCGCTCGGCGTGGACCTCCACGTCGTCACCGCCGAGGCCGCGGCCGCGCGCAACGTCATGCTCGCCGTGGAGCATTGCCATCTCGGCGTCGAGGCGGTGATCGCCACGCCCTACGCGGCCGGCCTCTCGGCCCTCGTCGACGACGAGGCGGAGATGGGCGTCTGCGTGGTCGACATGGGCGGCGGCACCACGAGCGTCGGCGTGTTCTCCGGCGGCCACCTCGTCCACGTGGATGCGATCGCGGTGGGCGGCCACCACGTCACCATGGACATCGCCCGCGGGCTCTCCACCCGCGTCGCGGCGGCCGAGCGGCTGAAGACCCTCTACGGCTCGGCCATCGCCACCCCCTCCGACGAGCGCGACATGATCGCCGTGCACGGCGTCGGCGAGGAGGAGGGCGAGGCGCCCGCCCACGTGCCGCGCTCGCAGCTCGTGCGCATCATCAAGCCGCGCGTCGAGGAGGTGGTGGAACTCGTCCGCGACCGCCTGCGCAATGCGGGCTTCGCGGCCCAGGCCGGGCGCCGCGTGGTGCTGACGGGCGGCGCCAGCCAGCTCGTCGGCATGCCCGAGGTCGCCCGTCGGGTGATGCAGGGCCAGGTCCGCATCGGCCGGCCCCTCGGCATCCGCGGCCTGCCCGAGGCCGCCAAGGGCCCCGCCTTCTCGGCGGCGGTCGGCCTGCTCGTCTACCCGCAGGTCGCGCACGCGGAGCATTTCGAGCCCCGCGGGCACGGCGCCTTCGCCGCGACCGGCACCGACCGCTACCTGCCCAAGGTCGTCCGCTGGATCCGCGAAAGCTTCTGACGGTTTCCCGGCCCCTCCGCGAGGACGGGCCGCTCGAAAAATGGCGCTCGAGGCGCCGCACGCAACACAGAGGTCACGAGAGGCTCGACACCATGGCCATTTCCCTCCAGGCGCCCGACATCCGCGAACTCAAGCCCCGCATCACCGTGTTCGGCGTCGGCGGCGCGGGCGGCAACGCCGTCAACAACATGATCGAGTCGGGCCTCCTCGGCTGCGAGTTCGTGGTCGCCAACACCGACGCGCAGGCGCTCACCTCCTCGAAGGCCGAGCGGGTGATCCAGATGGGCCTCAACGTCACGCAGGGGCTCGGCGCCGGCTCGCACCCGGAGGTCGGCTCGGCCGCCGCCGACGAGGTGATCGACGAGATCCGCGACCAGCTCTCGGGCGCCCACATGTGCTTCATCACCGCCGGCATGGGCGGCGGCACCGGCACCGGCGCCGCTCCGGTCATCGCGCGGGCCGCCCGCGACATGGGCATCCTGACGGTCGGCGTCGTGACGAAGCCGTTCCAGTTCGAGGGCATGCGCCGCATGCGCACGGCCGAGTCCGGCATCCAGGAGCTCCAGGCCGCCGTCGACACCCTGATCGTGATCCCGAACCAGAACCTGTTCCGGGTCGCCAACGAGAAGACCACCTTCGCCGACGCCTTCGCGATGGCCGACCAGGTGCTCTACTCGGGCGTCGCCTGCATCACCGACCTGATGGTGAAGGAGGGTCTCATCAACCTCGACTTCGCCGACGTGCGCGCGATCATGCGCGGCATGGGCAAGGCGATGATGGGCACCGGCGAGGCGTCGGGCGAGAAGCGCGCCAACCGCGCGGCGGAGGCGGCCATCGCCAACCCGCTCCTCGACGACGTCTCGATGAAGGGCGCCCGCGGCCTGCTGATCTCGATCACCGGCGGCTCGGACCTGACCCTCTACGAGCTCGACGAGGCCGCGACCCGCATCCGCGAGGAGGTCGACCAGGACGCCAACATCATCCTGGGCGCCACCTTCGACGAGAGCCTCGACGGCATCATCCGCGTGTCGGTGGTCGCCACCGGCATCGAGCCGGCCCTGATCTCGGCGAACTCGCCGAACAACCCGGCCATCGCCGAGACCGAGCAGCGCATCGCCGAGGTCGCCGAGCGCCTGCGCTCCGAGGCCCGTTCCCGCGCCGCCGCCGGCCATGCGATCCCCTCGATCCGCACCGAGGCGCCGCTGGCCCAGGCTCCGGCGCCGCACATGCCGGCCGCTCACATCCCGGTCACCCCGGTGGCCGCGCCCGCCCCGGTGCTGCCCTCCGTCGAGGCCGCCATCGAGGCCGCCTCCCTGATGCGCGACGACGTGGTGCTGACCCATGCCCAGCCCCGCGCCGCGGCGCCCTTCGTGCCCGCCCCGGCCGCGCCGCAGGCCGAGTCGGTGCCCCAGCACCATGCCGGCCCGTTCGTGCCGCCGCGCCCGGCCGCCCCGGCCTCCGCGCCGGTCGCCCGCGCCCCGCGCATGCCGCAGATCCACGAGCTGCCCCCGATCGCCCAGAACCAGATCATGGCGAGCCGGGCCGAGCCGGCGCCGGAGCCCGCCGACGCCAAGCGCACCTCGCTGCTGCGCCGCCTCGCCACCGTCGGCTTCGGCGGCCGGCGCGAGGAGGCCGAGCCCGCCCCGGCCCCGCGTGCCCAGCAGCCCCGCGCGCCCCAGCCGCAGGCGCCCGTCGCCCCGGCCC
>NZ_CABFVH010000015.1 GCF_902141855.1 Methylobacterium dankookense
GGCCCGGGCGGCGCCGGAGCAGGTGGCGGCGCTGCCGAGCGCGGAGGTGCTCCCGATCGTGGCGCCTCCGACCGCGGCGGCGCGGAGCGGGGCGGCCAGGGCCGGGATGCCGGCGAGCGTGGCACCTCCGACCGCGGTGGTGCCGAGCGTGGCGGTGCGGAGCGCGGCGGCCGCGAGGACGGCAAGGCGGGCGCCCGCGACGCGCAGGAGCGCGGCGGTCCGGGAGCCCGCGAGGGTCGGTCCGAGCGCGGTGGCGCCGAGCGTGGCGCGTCCGAGCGTGGCGCGTCCGAGCGCGGGGCCCGGGGCGGCGGCGAGGCACGCGGCGCGGTGAACCGGCTCGACACGACCAAGCGCACCGAGTTCCGGCAGTCGATCACCCGCACCGGCGTCAGCCGCGTCACCAACGTGAACTTCAGCCTGAATGTCGGCACGGCGATCCCGCGCTCGGTCTCGCTGCACCGCCTGCCGCCGGCCATCGTCAGCCTCGTGCCGGCCTACGAGGGCTACAGCTTCATCCTGGTGCGCGACGAGATCGTCATCATCGATCCCGACACCTACGAGATCGTGGACGTGATCCCGGCCTGAGCCGGCGGAATGCGAAGGCGGGGGGCGTCAGCGCCCCCCGTCGAGCAGCTTCGAGACCACCCGGGCGGTGTAGTCGACCATCGGCACGATGCGGGCGTAGTTGAGCCGCGTCGGGCCGATGACGCCGACCACGCCGACGATCTTCTGCGAGCCGTCGCGGAAGGGCGCGGCGATCATCGAGGAGCCGGAGAGCGAGAACAGCTTGTTCTCGGAGCCGATGAAGATCCGCACCCCGTCGCCGCCCTCGGCCCGGGCGAGGAGGTCGATCACGTCCTTCTGCGTCTCCAGGTCGTTGAAGAGCAGGCGGATCCGCTCGAGGTCCTCCACCGCGCGCAGGTCGTCGAGGAGGTTCGCCTGGCCGCGCACGATGAGCTGGCGCGCCTCGGAGGGACCCACCGAGGTGGCGAGCCCGGCATCGACGAGGCGCTCGGTGATGGCGTCGAGCTCGCGCTTCATCGCCTGCCGCTCGGCCTCGATATCGGCGCGCAGCGTGCCGAGGGTGCGGCCCTTCAGCCGCGCGTTGAGGTAGTTCGAGGCCTCCTGCAGGGCGCCCGCCGGCAGGCCGCGCGGCAGGTCGAGCAGGCGGTTCTCCACCGAGCCGTCGTCCGAGACGAGGACGACGAGGGCGCGCTCGGCATCGAGGCGCACGAACTCGATATGCTTGAGGTGCACGTTCGTCTTCGTGGTCAGCACCACGCCCGCGCCGCGCGAGATGCCCGAGAGGAGCGTCGAGGCCTCGGCGAGCGCCGTATCGAAGGTGTGGCGCGAGGCGGCGGCCCGCATCTGCGCCTCGATCCGCTCCTGCTCGTCCCGGCCGACATCGCCGAGCTCCAGCATCGCGTCCACGAAGAAGCGCAGGCCCTGCTCGGTCGGCAGCCGGCCCGCCGAGGTGTGGGGCGCGAAGATCAGCCCGGAATGCTCGAGATCCGACATCACGTTGCGGATCGAGGCGGGGGAGAGCGCCATCGGCAGGACGCGCGCGAGGTTGCGCGATCCCACCGGCTCGCCCGTGGTGAGATAGCTCTCGACGATCTGCCGGAAGATCTCGCGGGCGCGCTCGTTCAGAGCGTTGAGCGCGGGCCCGGAGGGCGGGGGGGTGAAGGTTGGGTGCTCGGTCACGGGTCGGATCCTGGTCCGGCATTGTGGGCGCGGGGGGGCGCGCGATCAATCGCCCCCGCGCCGCTCTCCCCGCCGCAGGGGCGCAATGTGACACGCAACGCCGTCGCGGCCGCTTCCGATGCGTTCAGGATAAACGCGAAGCGATGGGACGGAATGGCGCCGGCTCGCGTTTCAGTGATGAGGTGGCGGCTCCGGCCGGCCTCTCCGACATCGCGAATCGAAGCCAAGAACCGAGGATGGGAGTCCCACGCATGCGCTCTGGTGCCCGATCGATCCTGCCCAAGCTCGCCGCCGCCTTCGTGCTCTGCACCGGCCTCGGCCTCGCCGCCGCGCCCCGCGGCGCCGAGGCCGCGCCGCTCGCCGTGCCCGCCGTCGAGGCGCCGGACGCGCCCCTGGTCTCGGTGCGCCACGGCTGGGGTCACCGGCACCATGGCTGGGGCCACCGCCACCACGGCTACCACCGCGGCTGGCACCATCGCCGCCACTGGAACCACCACCGCGGATACCGCCACCATCACCACCACCACCGCCGCGGCTTCTACCGCTACTGAGCCCGTATGCGCCGGGGCGGGTTGCCGCCCGCCCCGGCGGCCCTTATGAGCCCGGCCTCGATCAGACATTGAGGAGCGGGTCATGCGGCCCTCGAAGCGCGCGGCCGACGAGCTGCGCAAGGTGACGCTGGAGCGCGCGGTGGCGCGCTACGCCGAGGGGTCCTGCCTCGTCAGCTTCGGCGAGACCAAGGTGCTCTGCACCGCCTCCCTGGAGGAGCGCGGGCCGCCCTGGCTGCGCGGCTCGGGCAAGGGCTGGGTCACGGCCGAGTATTCCATGCTGCCGCGGGCGACCCATACCCGCACCCGGCGCGAGCTCTCCTCCGGCAAGCCCTCGGGCCGCACCCAGGAGATCCAGCGCCTGATCGGCCGCAGCTTGCGCGCCGTCACCAACCTGCCCGCGCTCGGCGAGCGCCAGATCACGGTCGATTGCGACGTGATCCAGGCCGATGGCGGCACCCGCACCGCCGCGATCACCGGCGCCTGGGTGGCCCTGCACGATTGCTTCGCCTGGATGCGCGAGCGTTCGATCATCTCGGTCGACCCGCTGCGCGACCACGTCGCCGCCATCTCCTGCGGCATCGCCAAGGGCACGCCGGTGCTCGACCTCGACTATGCCGAGGATTCCGCGGCCGAGACGGATGCGAACTTCGTGATGACCGGCGCGGGTGGCCTCGTGGAGGTGCAGGGCACCGCCGAGGGCGCGCCCTTCTCCGAGGCGGAGCTCATCGAGCTCCTGCGGCTCGCCCGCGGCGGCGTGGCGCAGCTCGTCACCCTCCAGAAGCAGGCGATCGGATCGTGAGCCGCATCCTCTCGGGCAAGGTCGTCATCGCGACCCACAATGCCGGCAAGCTCGTGGAGATGCGCGAGCTTCTGGAGCCCTTCGGCGTCGAGGCGGTCTCGGCCGGCGATCTCGGCCTGCCTGAGCCGGACGAGACCGGCACGATGTTCGCCGAGAACGCCGCGATCAAGGCGCAGGCCGCGGCGCAGGCCTCCGGCCTGCCGGCCTTCGCCGACGATTCCGGCCTCTGCGTGAACGCACTCGACGGAGCGCCCGGCATCTTCTCCGCCCGCTGGGCCGGCGCCTCCAAGGACTTCTCCGGCGCGATGGCGCGGATCCTGGCCGAGCTCGACCGGCGCGGCGCCACGGATCGGCGCGCCCATTTCGTCTCCGCCCTGGTTCTCGCCTGGCCGGACGGCCATACCGAGCTGTTCGAGGGCCGCGTCTTCGGCGACCTCGTCGAGCCGCGCGGCACGGCCGGCTTCGGCTACGACCCGATGTTCCGCCCCGAGGGCTTCGATCGCACCTTCGGCGAGATCTCCTCAGCCGAGAAGCACGGGGTCGACTGGCAGAGCGGCAACGCCCTCTCGCACCGCGCCCGCGCCTTCGTGGCGCTCGCCGCCGCCTGCCTGCGGCGGCCGGGCTGATTGCGGCAGGATAAGCGGCTCCTCACATCGCAGCGATGACCATGCCACCGGACCACCCGACCCGCGATGCGGGCTTCGGGGTCTACCTGCACTGGCCGTTCTGCGCGGCCAAATGCCCGTATTGCGACTTCAACAGCCATGTCCGCCACGCGCCCGTGGACGAAGCGCGTTTCCTCGCGGCCTTCCGCGCCGAGATCGCGCATGTGGCTGCGCGCACGCCCGGGCGGCGGGTGACGAGCGTGTTCCTCGGCGGCGGCACGCCCTCGCTGATGCGGCCGGAGACGGTGGCGGGGCTGATCGAAGCGGTCGACGGTGCCTGGGGCATCCTGGGGGATGCCGAGATCACCCTCGAGGCCAACCCGTCGAGCGTCGAGGCCGGCCGTTTCGCCGGCTACAAGTTGGCGGGCGTCAACCGCGTCTCGCTCGGCGTCCAGGCCTTCGACGACGTCTCGCTGAAGAAGCTCGGCCGGCTGCACGACGCCGCTGAAGCCTTCGCGGCGATCCGGGTGGCGCAGACGCATTTCGCGCGCACCTCCTTCGACCTGATCTATGCCAGGCCCGGCCAGACGCCCGCGGCGTGGCGGGCGGAACTGACGGAGGCGCTGGCGCGCGCTGCCGAGCATCTCTCGCTCTATCAGCTCACCATCGAGCCGGGCACGCCGTTCTTCGGCCTCGCCGCCGCCGGCAAGCTGGTGCCGCCGGACGAGGAGAGCGCGCGCATCCTCTACGACGTGACGCAGGAGGTCTGCGCGGGCGCCGGGCTCCCGGCCTACGAGATCTCGAACCACGCACGGCCCGGCGCCGAATCGCGGCACAACCTGCTCTACTGGCGCTACGGCGAGTATGCCGGCATCGGCCCCGGCGCGCATGGCCGCCTGGTCACCGCGGAGGGCCGCATCGGCACCGTCACCGAGCGCGCGCCGGAAGCCTGGCTCGCCCGCGTGGAGGGCGCGGGCCACGGCATCGCCGAGACCGAGACGCTCTCCGAAGCCGACCAGGGCGACGAGTTCCTGATGATGGGCCTGCGCCTGTCCGAGGGCATCGACCCGGACCGCTACGCCGCTCTGAAGGGCCGGCCGCTCGACCGGGCCCGGCTCGACGCCCTCGTCGCGGACGGGCTGGTGGCGCGCCTCGCCTCGGGCCGCATCGCGGCGACGCCGCGCGGCGCGCCGGTCCTGAACGCCCTGGTCGCCGAACTCGCAGCCTGAAATCCGAGGATTCCAAAGGGATCATCCCTTTGGCGGGGTCCGGGGCAGCGCCCCGGTATTCTCCGTGATCAGGTCCCGGGCTTGGCCAGCGCCCGCGGGGCCGGGCTCACCACGGTCACGGCGTTGTTGCGGATCTCGTAGACGGCCAGCGCCCGCTCGCTCAGGCCCTCGGGCCGCAGGCGGAAGGTGCCGTCGACCCCGGCGAAGCCCGCGCCCGTCGTCAGCGTCGGCTCCGCGAAGCGCTGCGAGCCGTATTGCCGCGCCAGGGCGGCGGCCAGGGACACCGCGTCGAAGGCGAGCGAGGCGACCCGCGGCGGGTTGGTGCCGTAGCGGGCTTGGTAGCGCCCGGCGAAGGCGGTGAAGCCGGCCGTGTCCGGGGCGGCGAAGCGGCCGCCCTGCAGCGCCGGAAGGGCGAAGAGCCGCGGCTCGTTCCAGACCGCGGTGCCGACCGGGCGCACGCGCGCGGGCGAGAACCCCGCCTTCATCAACGCCGCCGAGACGGCGGGCAAGCCCTCCGCGGTCTCGGGCAGGAACAGGGCGTCGGCCTGCGGGGCGGGGCCGCCGATGACGGAGGCGAGCCGCTCCACCGCGGGGCCGGGCTGGCCGGGCGCATAGCGCTCGATCCCGGCGAGGCGCGCGCCCTTGCGGGCCACCGCCTCGCGGAACTGGGCCTCGACCGCGTTGCCGTAGGCGCTCTCGGGGATCAGCGCCGCGAAGGAGCGCTTGCCGCCGGCCACGGACTCGTCGACGATCCGGTCCACCTCCGTCTGCGGCAGGAAGCTGAGCAGGTAGACGCCGCGCGCCGCCACGGTCGCGTCCGTCGAGAAGGCGATCACCGGCTTGCCCGCATTGCGCGCGGGCATGGCGGCGGCCTGGACGTTGGCCGCGAAGAGCGGGCCGAGCACGAGGTCGGCGCCCTCGGCGATGGCGGCCTGCGTGGCCTCGCGGGCGCCGTCGGGCGAGCCGCGGTCGTCCTTCACCAGGATCTGCAGGTCGGGCTGATGGAACTCCTCGTAGGCGAGTTCGGCGGCGTTGCGCATCGCCGCGCCGACCTGGGCGCCCGGCCCGGTCAGCGGCAGCACGAGCGCCACCTTCACCGAGCCGGCGCCGATGGAGCCGGGCTGGCCCGCGGGGCCCGGCACCGCGGTCGGGGGAAGCTCCGCCTGCTGCGGGGGCGCTTGGCGGACCGTGCGCGGCCCGTCCGGGCCCGAGAGGCAGCCGCCGAGGGCGAACAGGCCCGCACAGAGCACGGCGAGGCGTGAAGCGGGAATGCGTGAGCGCGCCATCGCAGGTCTCCCTCGCCGGACGAAACGTCCCGCCACGCTGAAGCCCAACCTGTGAAAAGGCAACGCGGGCACGGGATTCATGCCAATTTCCCACAGCAGCCGTGGCATTGTGGCCATGATGACCGAGCGATCCGACCCCGCCCGCCGCCCTGGCTCGCCGCCCCGCCGCGAGGCGCCTGCGACCTTCACCGCCTTCGGCCTCGCCAGCGAGGCCGAGCCGCTCGCGCCCGGATTGCACGTGGTGGCGACGCCGATCGGCAACCTGCGCGACATCACCATCCGCGCGCTCGCGACGCTGGCCGCGGCCGACGCGGTGCTCGCCGAGGACACCCGCGTCACCCGGACCCTGCTCGCCCATTACGGGATCACGACCCCGCTCATGGCCTATCACGAGCACTCGACGGAGAGCGTCCGCGAGCGGATGGTCGAGCGCCTGCGCGAAGGGCAGGCGCTCGCCCTCGTCTCGGATGCCGGCACGCCGCTGGTCTCGGATCCCGGCTTCAAGCTGGTTCTCGCCGCGATCGAGGCCGGCATCCCGGTGACGCCGGTGCCGGGCGCCTCGGCGGTGATGACCGCCCTCGTCGCCGCCGGCCTGCCGACCGACCGCTTCTTCTTCGAGGGCTTCCTGCCGCAGAAGGGGGGCGCCCGGCGCAACCGCCTCGCCGAGCTCGGGCAGCTTCCGGGCACGCTGGTCCTGTTCGAGTCGCCCCACCGCTTGCCCGACATGCTGGCGGATGCCGTCACGGTGCTCGGGCCCGAGCGGCCGGCGGCGGTGACGCGTGAGCTGACCAAGCTCTACGAGACCATCCGGCGCGGCACGCTGGGCGATCTCAGTGCCGCCTTCGCGGCGGAGGGGGCGCCCAAGGGCGAGATCGTGGTGCTGATCGGCGCCGGCCCCGAGGACGCGCCGGACGACGGCGACCCGGATGCCCTCGACGCGGCGCTGAGGGCGGCGCTTGCCGAGCACTCGGTGAAGGATGCGGCGAGCCTCGTCGCGGCGCGGACGGGCCGCAAGCGCCGCCTCGTCTATGCCCGCGCCGTCGAGCTCGCCCGGACGGGATCCGATGACCCTGCCTGAGGCTGCGGCGGCGCGCCGCCGGGCCACGGAGCTGCGCGGGCGGCGTGCCGAATGGCTGGCGCTCGGCGCGCTGGTGCTGAAGGGCTACCGGCCGCTCGCCCTGCGCATGGCGGCTGGCGGCGGCGAGATCGACCTGATCGTGCGCCGCGGCGGCACCATCGCCTTCGTGGAGGTGAAGGCGCGCGCGAGCCTCGACGACGCGCGCGGGGCGATCGGCGCGGTCAAGCGGCGGCGCTTCTCGAAGGCGGTTCGGGTCTGGCTCGCGCGGAACCCGGCTTGCGCCGGGCTGACGCTACGCGCGGACGCGGTCTTCGTCGGGCGCGGGCGTTGGCCGGAGCACCGGCCGGACGCGTTCCCGATCGAGGGGCTCTGATCGGCCGGCCGTCAGCCGGCCCTGCCCTTGATCGCGCCGATCAGGGTCCGCTTCAGGTCGGACTGGCTGAAGGGCTTCTGCACCACCGGGCGGTCGCGGAACGGCTCGCGGATGCCGGCACCGCCGTAGCCGGTGGAGAAGACGAGCGGCAGGTCGCGCTGAGCGATGGCTTCCGCGACCGGGTAGATCGGCTCGCCCGCGACGTTCACGTCGAGGATCGCGATGTCGAAGGTCTCAGTGCCCGCCATCTCGAGGGCGGTGGCGAGACGCGCCGCCGGCCCGACCACGTCGCAGCCGAAATCGAGGAGCATGTCCTCGAGAAGCATCGAGATCGCGGCCTCGTCCTCGACGACGAGCACGCGGATGCCCTGGAGAAGGTTCTCTGTCGGTTCCGCACTCACGCCGAGATATCTTCCCTTGGATCCGTCCCGTTCCGAGCCTCCGGCGAGGCCCGAATCCCTGCCGGAGCGGTTCGTCCACGACCCCGGAAGCATGATCCCGCGAAGCTTTCGGCCCGCGGGATCGCCTGAGCCGTCGCCCGGATGGAGGGGTATGTCAAGCGGCTCCGGCTTCCATCGATGCGGCGTGTTCGCGTCAATGTTACGCAGCGATACATTTATGGGCGGCCGATGCGGCGCAGCATCGCCCCTAGTCTAACCTAGGTTGGAAGAATGGGCGGGGGCGCCGACCTGTTGCCATGCTCAGCCGTCCTTGAACGCGACTGTCGCGCCCTTGGCGACGTGGCGGCCGAGTTCCCGTGCGCTCCAGTTGGTGAGGCGGATGCAGCCGTGCGACTCGGTCTTGCCGACCTTCTCCGGCTCGGGCGTGCCGTGGATGCCGTAGGAGTCGATGGCGAGGTCGATCCAGACCGCGCCGACGGGATTGTTCGGCCCCGGCCTGATGGTGAACTTCTCGCGCGCCTTCACGCCCTTGAACGCGTATTTCGGATTGTAGGTGTAGGTCGGGTCGAAGGCGACGCGGGTCACCTTGGTCTCGCCGCTCGGGGCCGGCTTCTCGGCGCTGCCGATCGAGGCCGGATAGAAGGCGAAGAGCTTGCCGGTCGTGTCGTAGGCGCGCAGGTCGCGGCTGCCCTTGTCGATCTCGATCCGGTCGACCTTCGGCTCCTCGGGCAGCTCCTTGGCGTTCGGCCGCCCGCTGCCCATCGGGGTCACGGCGGCCACGAGGAGCACGGTGCCCGTCTTGTCGAAGGATTTTCCGGGGTTGAGCGCGCTGAGCAGGTCGCGGCTCATGTGGAAGCGCTCGGCCAGCATCTCCCGGGCATTGGTGTAGCCGAGATCGTCGAGATCGGCCTGATCCTCCAGCTTCGCCGGGATGCGCGGCACGAACTCGGTCTTCGCGTCCGCCTCCGTCACCGTGTACTCGGTGACGGCCGGTCCGGAATCGGCCTGCAGCTTGGCGAGGATCTCCGGCGTCGGCCCCTGCGCCTCCGGCAGCCCTTGAGCCTGCGCGTAGGCCTTCAGCGCGCGCCGCATGTTGTCGCCGTCCTTGCCGTCGATGGCGCCGGGCGAGAACCGGGCCCGGTCGAGCAGGATCTGGACCTTCACGAGGAGCGGGTCCGGCCGCTCGGCCTTCGCCGCCTTCCGCTTCCTGTCCGCTTCCCTCTGCGGCAGGGCGGCGCCGTTGATGGCCTCCGCGGTGAGGGGCGGCGCCTCGGGGGCCTCGGGTCTCTTGCGCGCCTCGGCGATCCCCGTGAATCCAGCGAGCACGAGGGCGGCCAGGGGGAGGCCCAACCCGGCCCGCGACGGGAACCCGCGCATCATCGCCGTTCGACTCCGGGAGCCACACGCTCCGCCGCCTCAAGCTCCGGCGGGCGCGAAGCGTTCCGTCCGCTCCGCGGCGCTCACTGACACAGACGGTGGCCGTTGCTCCGCTCGCGCTCGTCGAGATGGAGGTGGTTGGCATGCGCCGCGTTCGAGCCCGGTCCCAGCACCGTGCGGAAGAAGGCGCAGGCCTTGCCGCGCACCGCATCGAGGAAGCGGCCTTCCTCCGAGCCCGCCGGCTGCGCCGCCACGGGCAGGCTTGCGCGTCCCTCGGTCCCGAAGCTCATCACGTCGATGCCATTGGCGAAGGCGTGCTCGCTGAGCTTGGCGTCGAGGTCGTGGTTCTGGCCGCGGCACTCGTAGGAGGTGCCGACGACGATCGTGCGCAGGGGGCGCTTCAACTCGCGCTCGGCGATCGCCTCGACCTCGGTGGCCCAGCGCGCCAGGGCCTCGGCGGCGACGCAGGTGAGGATGGCCGATTGCGGCAGGGCGACGCCTTCGAGGGCCGTCACCTTCAGGGGCAGCGGCGCGCCGCACTGGCCGCTGCTGAGCGGCGGAAGCGGCTCGAAGGCGACGCCGAGGCGCTTCAGCCGCGCGCGGCAGGCCGTGTCGTCCGGAGGCGCGACCTTGAGGGCGAGCGCCGCCTCGCCGGAGAGTTCCGGCGGACGGGCCGGGGGCAGGGGCGCCGGCTCGGCCGGCTTGGGGGCTTCCTTACCGGCTTCCTGAGTCTCCGCCGGCTTCGGCGCCTCTGCGGCCGGTGCCGGCTTGAGCTCCGCCGGGCGCTCGGGCGGCTGCGGGGGCGCCTGGAGCGCCTCGCCGGGCGGCGGGGGCGGCGTCAGCTCCTGCGGGCGCTCCGGCGGCGCGGGCGGGGGCAGGGGGACGCTGGCGGGCGGATGGTCCTGAGGCGCCGCCGCGCAGGGCAGGGCGAGCATTGCCGCGACGCAGGTGCCGGCCGCGAGGCGCGCCAGGATCTTCCACGAATGTCCCCTCGTCGCGCCCTTCCGCGCCCGCCCCTGATGCATCGCGTCCCCCTCGCACCGCATCCCGGGGGCCAGGGCCGCCGACTCGGTCTCGGCGGCAACGCTGCCGAACCGGTGATGGCTCCGCCATGCGCGGCTCCAGCCTTCTTGACGCGCTCGCGCGCCGGACCGGTAGCCACCCCGGCGGCGGGCGCGCTAGGGTCCGACATCTTTGCGGTCGGCGCGGTGGACACCCATCTCGATGCCCGACACGGACGACCAGGACGAGGACCGGAATGACGAAGGCCAGCGCAGGGCTTCCCACGCTCGATGCCGAGAACCCCTTCTCGCAGGACGGATGGGGCACGCCCTACGAGTTGCCGCCCTTCGAGCGGATCCGGCCCGAGCATTACCGCCCGGCCTTCGATGCGGCGATCGCCGCGCACGCGGCCGAGGTCGCGGCGATCGCGGGCTCGTCCGAGGCGCCGCGCTTCGCCAACACGGTGGCCGCGATGGAGCGCGCCGGGCTCGCCCTCGATCGGGTAGCCGGCGTCTTCTACAACCTCACCGGCAGCCACACGAACCCGGATCTCCAGGCGATCGAGCGCGAGACCGGCCCGAAGCTCGCCCGCCACGGCAGCGCGATCTACCTCAATGCCGAGCTGTTGGCGCGCATCTCCGCGGTCGATCCCGAGGCCGAGGGGCTCGACGAGGAGGAGCGGCGCGTGCTCGCGCGCTACCGCACGCGCTTCCGCCGCGCCGGCGCCGACCTCGCGCCGGAGGCCAAGGCGCGCATGGCCGAGATCGCGGCGCGCCTCTCCGAGCTCGGCACCCGCTTCAGCCAGAACCTGCTCGCCGACGAGAGCGCCTTCGTGCTGCCGCTGGAGGGCGAGGACGACCTCGCCGGCCTGCCGCCCTTCCTGCGCGCGGCCGCAGCGAGCGCGGCGCAGGAGCGCGGCCTCAGCGGCCATGTCGTCACCCTGTCGCGCTCGCTGATCGAGCCCTTCCTCGTCTCCTCGACGCGGCGCGACCTGCGCGAGCGCGCCTACGAGGCCTGGACCCGCCGCGGCGAGTCGGGCGGCGAGACCGACAACCGGGCGATCATCCGCGAGATCGTGCAGCTGCGCGCCGAGCGGGCGCGGCTCCTCGGCTACGCGAGCTTCGCCCATTACAAGCTCGACGACACCATGGCGGCGAGCCCGGAAGCGGCCACCGCCCTCCTCTCCGAGGTCTGGGCCCCGGCCCAGAAGCGGGCGGCCCTGGAGCGCGGGCGCCTGCAGGAGATCGTGGCGCGCGAGGGCGGCAACTTCGCCCTCCAGGCCCATGATTGGCGCCACTATGCCGAGAAGCTGCGGCGCGCCGAGCACGACCTCGACGAGGGCGAGATCAAGGCCTACCTGCCGCTGGACGGCATGATCCAGGCCGCCTTCGACACGGCCTCGCGCCTCTTCGGCCTCCGGTTCGAGGAACTCGCCGAGGTGCCGCGCTACCATCCGGACGTGCGCGTCTGGCGCGTCTCGAACGCGGACGGCTCCGAGGTCGGGCTGTTCCTGGGCGACTACTTCGCCCGCGCCTCGAAGCGCTCGGGCGCCTGGATGAGCGCCTTCCGCTCGCAGGAGCGCCTGACCGGCACGGTGACGCCGATCATCGTGAACGTGATGAACTTCGCCAAGGCCCCGCAGGGCGAGGTGCCGCTGCTCTCCTTCGACGACGCGCGCACCCTGTTCCACGAATTCGGCCACGCGCTCCACGGCCTGCTCTCGGACGTGACCTATCCGCTGCTGGCCGGCACCGCCGTCTCCGGCGACTTCGTGGAGCTGCCCTCGCAGCTCTACGAGCACTGGCTGGAGCAGCCGGAGGTCCTGCGGGCGCATGCCCGGCACCACCGGACCGGCGAGCCGATGCCCGAGAACCTGCTGAAGAAGCTGCTGGCGGCCCGCACCTTCAACCAGGGCTTCGCCACGGTGGAGTACACGGCCTCCGCCATCGTCGACATGACGCTGCACCTCTCGGCCGCGGGCGAGGGCGGGCTCGACGTGCTCGCCTTCGAGGCGGAGGCCCTGAACCGCATCGCCATGCCCGGCGAGATCGGCATGCGCCACCGCAGCCCGCATTTCGCGCATATCTTCTCGGGCGACGGCTATGCCGCCGGCTACTACAGCTATCTCTGGTCCGAGGTGCTCGACGCGGACGCCTTCGACGCCTTCAAGGAGGCGGGCGACATCTTCGATCCGGAGACGGCCAAGCGCCTGCGCACCTACGTCTACGGGGCCGGGAACCTGCGCGACCCGCGCGAGGCCTACACCCTGTTCCGCGGCCGCCTGCCGAGCACCGGCCCGCTGCTGCGCAAGCGGGGGCTCGCCGCCTGATCCGCGCGGCCGTCATGGTAACGGTTCGGTAAAGAAGCGTCCTTAACCAATGCTTTCGCGGGCATCCGCGCGGGCGGGGTGCGAGGACGAGCGATGACGAGCAAAGCCACGGAAGCGGCCTCGGCCGGCGCGAAGGCCGAGACCCAGGCCGCCCTCTCTCCCGAGGCGCTGCTGAAGGCCGTGGTCACCGGCGGCCGGGCCGAGGCGCCCGCCGCCGCGGCGCGGCGCCGGCTGGACCCGCTCCTGATGGCCGTCGGCGGTGGCGCGCTGGCCCTCGGCCTGATCTGCGGCGCCGGCCTCACCGCGGCCTCGTTGCCGCGCCCCGAGCGCACCGAGGGCCTCGCCGAGATGCAGTCCGGCATCGACGCGGCGCGCGCCGAGACGGCGCGGGTCGCCAGCGAGGTCGAGCGCCTCGTGCGCGCGGTGTCGGCCGTCCAGGACGCAGCCGAGAGCGGGCGCAAGGAATCCGGCACCCGCAGCGCCGCCCTGTCCGAGCGCGTGGGCAAGGCCGAGCAGGCCCTCTCCGCCAAGTTCGCCACCCTCTCCGAGCGCGTCGAGCAGGCGGAGCGCGAGGCGGCCGCCCGATTCGCGGCGCTGAGCGGCCAGATCGAGAAGCAGCGGGCCGCGGCCCCGGCCCCCGTGGCGCCCGTCGCGGCCAAGGTCGAGCCGGCCAAGGCGGAGCCGATGAAGGCCGAGCCCGTCCAGACGGGCAGCATCGAGCCGAAGAAGGACAAGCCCCCGGTCATCGAGACCTGGGCGGTGCGCGATGTCTATGACGGGATGGCGATCCTGGAGGACCGGCGGCGGCGCCTCGTGGAGGTGGGGCCGGGCGGTGCGGTGCCGGGCGTCGGGCGCGTCGAGGGCATCGAGCGGCGCGGTCGCGAATGGATCGTGGTGACGCGTCAGGGATTGATCACGCCGCAGGCGTGGTGACCGCAGACGGCTCCCGACCGCGCGCGGCGGAGAGCGGGCTCAGGTCGCCGAGATCGGCGTGACGGCGAGGTCGTCCGCCCCGCCGAGGGGATGGCGCACCTCGAGCGTCGTGGGATCGGCGAGCAGCGATGCGCGCTTGGCCCGGCGCCGGCCATGGGTGAGGGCGCGGACGCGCTCGGCCCGCGTCGGATGCAGGATCGCCGCGAGGAGAGCCTGGCCCTCGAAGGCGGTATCGAGATTCTTGGATTCGAAGACGGGCATGGCCGGCCTTGCAAAGCTGCGGTGAGCGAACGCTACGCGCCCGGACAACCTGGGCTGTTGGTGCGTAACGGGCAGAACCTGAACAAGTTCCGAAAGATTTCGGACGCTGACGATTTTTTAAGGATTGCATCGCCACGGCCGCGCTGCGGTGCGCAGTCGCACACGGGCCCCGCGCGGCGGGAGATCTCCAGACTACGCAGCCCTGGCCCAAGATTTCGCAAAGGTTAATGACGGGTGCTCAGCGGGTGTCCTCGCGCAGGAGATCCGTGTTGGCGGCGAAGGCCGCCATCGCGCCCTCTGCCGCGGCGACCACCGCGAACTGCACCCGCCGCGAGGCGTCGCCCGCCACGTAGAGGCCGGGCACGTTGGTGTTCTCGTAGTCGCCGGTCGGAACGGTGCCGGTGGGCCCGAGCTCGCAGCCGAGCCCCGCGATCAGGTCGGAGGGGCGGCAGCCCTCGGGCATCAGGAACACCGCCCGGCAGGGAATCGTCGTCCCGTCCGCGAAGTCGAGGCGGCTCGGCATCCGGTCCGTGCCGGTGAGGCGCCGGATCGGCGTCTCGGACACCCTGACGCCGTTGCGGGCGAGGCGGTCGCGATCCTCGTCCGAGAGCTCCGTCGGCAAGCCGTGCGTGCAGAGCGTGACCTCGCGGCTCCAGGCCGAGAGTTCCAGGGCGAAGCCCTTGGCGCCCCGTCCGTGGCCATAGGCGACGATCGGCTGGTCCGCGGCCTCGTAGCCGTCGCAATAGGGGCAGGAATGCACCCCGGTGCCCCAGAAGGTGGCGAATCCCTCGATCTCGGGCAGGTCCTGGTGCAGGCCCGTGGCGAGGATCAGGCGGCGGCCCCGCGCCGTGCCGCCATCCGAGAGGTCGACGGCGAAGCCATGGTCGAGGCGGTGCGCGGCCACCACCTCGACGCTCCGCCGCTCGACGGTGGGGTAGCGGTCGAGGTCGGCATGGGCGTGGCGGCGCAGCTCGGCCGGGGGCGTGCCGTCGCGGGTGAAGACGCCCCAGGTCAGCGGCGTCGCGGCGTTGCGGGGCCTGCCCAGGTCGCAGAGCAGGACCTTGCGGCGGCAGCGCCCGAGGATGAGGGCGGCGTTGAGCCCGGCCGGGCCGCCGCCCACGATGATCACGTCGTACATCCGCGCGGCCCGGAGAAGCGAAGTCTTCGGGCAAACGGATACGGGCGCCGAGGTTTCCGTCGCCCGCCCATGAAAAAGGGCGCTCGCGCGCCCTGATCCGTTCCCGCGTGGGGACGCTCGCCTCAGGCGGCGGCGGTCTTCACCGGCACGCCCTTCTCGGCGAGGAAGGTCTGCAGCTCGCCCGACTGGAACATCTCGCGGGTGATGTCGCAGCCGCCGACGAACTCGCCCTTCACGTAGATCTGCGGGATGGTCGGCCAGTTCGAATAGGCCTTGATGCCCTCGCGGATGTTCTGGTCGGCGAGCACGTTCACGCCCTTGAAGGGCACGCCGAGGTAGTTGAGGATCTGTACGACCTGGCCCGAGAAGCCGCATTGCGGCATCTGCGGCGTGCCCTTCATGAACACGACCACGTCCTGGGACTTGATCTCGTTCTCGATCGTGGCGTTGACGTCGGACATGTGTCTGATCCCTGTTTTCCTTGAACCGTGATCTAGTGACGATCTGGCCCCGTGTCCAACGCCTCAGCGAGACGCTGCAAGGCCCGATCCATGTCGAAATCCGGGGATACCAGTTCCTCCGGCGCGAACGGCATCGCGTTCGGCAATCCGCGAACGAGACGGTCGCCGAACATCGTCAGCTGGGCTTCGGCCTGCGCCATGGCGGCGGTCCAGAGGTCCTGCCAGTCGATCCGCTGACGCATTGATGGACGGTAGTTCTTCCGGGCCGTCCGGAGGAAAACGAGCACCTCTGAACGCCAGGATTGGGTCGACTGCGCGTTCGGCGCCGACAGGTATTTGAGGATGTGGATCAGGGCGAGCCGGAGGGCGCTGTCGACGCTGTCGATCTGGGACCGCCCTACGCTCTCGATCTCCTCGGCGATGTTCTCCCAATCGACCGCGTTCGACAGATCGCTGCGCGCGCCGAGCACGCGCAGGGCGGCGGCCTGTTCCTCGGCCCAGGTCACGATGTCGTCGTCGTAGAGGCTCGGTCGGTCCATCGGGAGAGCTCCCGCGCGGGGGCTCAATCCTGCGGTACGCCCGTGGTGAGCGCAAGCGCGTGCAGCACGCCCCCCATCCGCCCCTGGAGCGCACCATAGACCATCTGGTGCTGGGCAACGCGGGTCTTGCCCTTGAAGGCGGAGGAGAGGACGGTCGCGGCGTAGTGGTCGCCGTCGCCAGCGAGGTCGCGGATCTCGATCTGGGCATCGGGCAGCGCCTCGCGGATCATCCGCTCGATCTCGCGCGCATCCATCGGCATCGCAGAAACTCCTTCGTCCGGTTCAGGCGGCGACCGCGGCCGGCTGGCTCGCCATGTAGGCCGGCAGCCAGTCCTCGTGGGCCTGGCGGAGATCGTCCACCGAGATGGTCTCGCCGCCGGGCAGGGTCAGGCGGTCGGAGCCGGTGACGCCCACCACCGCCGCGTCGATGCCCTGCGAGGAGGCGCTGTAGAGGATGTCCGAGGCGGTCTCGGGGTCGACGGCGATCAGGTAGCGGGCCTGGTCCTCGCCGAAGAGATAGGCGTGGGCGGGCAGGTCCACCGGAACCTCGGGGAGCGCCGCGCCGATGCCGCCGGCCATCGCCATCTCGGCCAGCGCGACGGCGAGGCCGCCATCCGAGAGGTCGTGCACCGTGTCGACGAGGCCGGCGGTGATCAGGCCGCGCACGAAGTCGCCGTTGCGGCGCTCGATGCCGAGGTCGACGGGCGGCGGCGCGCCCTCCTCGCGGCCCTCGATCACCGCGAGATAGGCGGACTGGCCGAGCCAGCCCTCGCCGGAGCCGATCAGCAGCAGCACGTCGCCCTCGCGCTTCAGCGCGATGGTGGCGTGGCGCTCCACGTCGTCGAGCAGGCCGACGCCGCCGATGGTCGGGGTCGGCAGGATGCCGACGCCGTTGGTCTCGTTGTAGAGCGACACGTTGCCCGACACGACGGGGAAGTCGAGGGCCCGGCAGGCCTCGCCGATGCCGGTGAGGCAGCCGACGAGCTGGCCCATCACCTCGGGCTTCTCCGGATTGCCGAAATTGAGGTTGTCGGTGATGGCGAGGGGCTTTGCCCCCACCGCCGTGATGTTGCGCCACGCCTCGGCCACCGCCTGGCGGCCGCCCTCGACGGGGTCGGCCTCGCAGTAGCGGGGCGTCACGTCGCAGGTGAGGGCGAGGCCCTTCGGCCCGTCCTCGACGCGCACGATGGCGGCGTCGCCGCCCGGCTTCTGCACGGTGTTGCCGAGGATGTAGTGGTCGTACTGCTCGTAGACCCAGCGCTTCGACGACAGGTCCGGCGAGCCGACGATGCGGCGCAGCGCATCCGTGAGGGAGGCGGGCACCGCCACCTCGGCCGGCTTCAGCACGGGCAGGTGGGTGTTGGCGATGTGCGGCCGGTCGTAGAGCGGCGCCTCGTCGCCGAGCTCCTTGATCGGCAGGTCGGCGACCGTCTCGCCGTGCCACTTGATGACGAAGCGGAGCGTGTCGGTGGTGCGCCCGATCACCGCGAAGTCGAGGCCCCACTTCACGAAGATGGCCTCGGCCTCCTTCTCCATGCCGGGCTTGAGCACCATGAGCATGCGCTCCTGGCTCTCGGAGAGCATCATCTCGTAGGGCGTCATGCCCGCCTCGCGGGCCGGCACCTTCTCGATGTCGAGCTCCACGCCGAGATCGCCCTTGGCGCCCATCTCCACGGCCGAGCAGGTGAGCCCGGCCGCGCCCATGTCCTGGATGGCGATGACGGCGCCGGACGCCATCAGCTCCAGGCAGGCCTCGAGCAGCAGCTTCTCGGCGAAGGGGTCGCCGACCTGCACGGTCGGGCGCTTCGACTCGCTCTCCTCGTCGAACTCCGCGGACGCCATGGTGGCGCCGTGGATGCCGTCGCGCCCGGTCTTGGAGCCGAGATAGACGATCGGGTTCCCGACGCCGGCGGCGGCCGCGTAGAAGATCGAATCCGTCCGGGCGAGGCCGACCGCCATGGCGTTGACGAGGATGTTGCCGTCGTAGCGCGGGTGGAAGCCGACCTGGCCGCCCACCGTCGGCACGCCGAAGGAATTGCCGTAGCCGCCGATGCCCGCGACCACGCCCGAGACGAGGTGGCGGGTGCGCGGGTGGTCCGGCGAGCCGAAGCGGAGCGCGTTCAGCGCCGCGATCGGCCGCGCGCCCATGGTGAAGACGTCGCGCAGGATGCCGCCGACGCCCGTCGCCGCGCCCTGGTAGGGCTCAATGAAGCTCGGGTGGTTGTGGCTCTCCATCTTGAAGATGCAGGCGAGCCCGTCCCCGATGTCGATGACGCCCGCGTTCTCGCCGGGGCCCTGGATCACCCAGGGGGCCGAGGTCGGCAGGCCGCGCAGGTGCTTGCGCGAGGACTTGTAGGAGCAATGCTCGTTCCACATCGCCGAGACGATGCCGAGCTCGGTCAGCGTCGGGTCGCGCCCGATCAGGCCGCGGAAGCGTTCGTACTCGTCCGGCGTCAGACCGTGCTGACGCACGAGCTCGGGCGTGATCGGAACATCGTTGCGGAACATGCGGCGGGTCTCGGCTGGTTGTGGTCCCGCCCGCGGGACGAATCCCGCGGACACGAGCCTGAACCGGGCGGCTCTCTTGAACCGTAACGCCTCTAGAGCGGAAGCGGCGGCCCTGGCAACCATACGCCGCCGCGGCAGCGCGCAGGATTTGGGTGTATCGCCGAGCTCATGCAACCCGCGCCGTGTCCGGCGCGGCGCGCGCCGGCATCCGGCGGCAGCGGTCGATCGCCGCGCGGACCGGCTCCGGCCCGGCCACGAAGGCGATGTAGTCGAACGCCTCGGGCTTCCGGCTCGACATCAGGAGCTGGAAATGCATGCGGAACAGGTTCCAGCGCCGCCGCGCCACCGTTCGCGGCTCGATCAGGTCCTCGATCTGGACGCGCATCACCGCCGGCCGGTCCGGACCGGGGGACGGCACGCCCGAGGCGGTCAGCGGATCGCGCAGGTGGATCGAGAGCCAGTCCCAGGGCGCGCGGATGTCGAGCCAGGCGATCTGCTCGGCCGCCGCGACCCGGGCGAGGGCCCCGCGGATCCGCGCTGCGGCCGGGTCGAGGCCGATCCAGGGGATGACGCTGCCGAGCGTCACGAAGGAGACGGGCACGCGGGCCCCGAAGCCGGGATCCCGGGCGAGGATCCGGTCGAGCACCTCGACGCCGAGGAAGCTCGACGAGGAATGGCCCACCACCACGATCTCGTCGATGCCGCCCTCGGCCTCCGCGGCGGCGATCCGCGCGGCGAAGGCGTCGAGCCGTGCGGGCATCTCGGGCGTGCGGCCCGCGGCGTGGTCGTGGGTGAAGGCGGTGTCGTCCACGAGATGGGCGACGTAGAGCGGCTTGCCCCGGGTGAGGCGGATCAGCAGCGCCAGCACCGCATAGGCCAGGACCGGCACCGCGGGCCACGCCCAGGGGCGGGCCTCGGCGGGGATGAGGGCCAGGGCGCTCCCTGCGAGCACGAGGCTGAGGAGAGCGAACGCCAGATAGATCCGGTGCACGCCGTAGATCACGGTGGAGAAGCGGCGCGCCTCCTTGCGCAGGCTGCGCGTGTAGCCCGTCCGGGACAGTCGCAGCAGGAGGGCCGGCACCGCCGCGAGGCGGCGCCATTCGGGCCGGGGGAAGCGGGCACGCACGATCGCGTCCCAGCGCAGCAGGCTGTAGGCCGTCCGCGTGCTCCCGGCGGTCACCGGCCAGTCGAGGCTGATGCCGTCCTCCGCGCGGCGCGGCTCGCCCACCGCGATGGCGAGGCCCCGGCGCTCCGCGGTCAGCCGCGCCTCGCGCCGGAACAGGCCCCAGTAGGTCTCCGGCTCGCGCGGGTCGAAGCCCGGCAGGTAGAAGACGGCGCGCCGGCCGATCCTCGGCGGGAGCGCAGGCGCCGCGCCGCGGACGGTGTGTGATGCAGGAGAAATGGTCGGGCGCTCGCGCGTCTTGGTCAGGGACACGCCGTCCCTAGCAGAGGGATTGGGGCGGGGACGAGGAGAAACCGCGTCGAGGCGGCGGCGGAGGCTCAGCCCGCCGCCTGGTGTGCCAGGAACTCCGAGATCGCCCCGACGAAGCGCTCGCCATAGGCCTCGCGCTTGCGCTCGCCGACCCCGTGGACGGCCCGCAGCGCCCAGAGGTCCACGGGCTTCTGGCGCGCCATCTCGACCAGCGTCCGGTCGGGGAAGACCATGAAGGCGGCGATGCCCTCGGCGCGGGCGATGGTCGCGCGCAGGCCTCTCAGATGCTGGAACAGGGCCTCGTCGGCCTCGGAGAGGGCGAGCGCCTCGTCGTCGCGGGCGGCGGGGCCGCGGCGGCGCTCGCGGGTCTCGGGCCGCGGCTCGGGATCGGGCCGGAGCTGGATCGGCTCCCGCCCGAACAGGATCGCCTCGCCCTTCTCGGTCATCGAGAGGCTGCCATAGCCGTCCGTGTTCTCGGCGACCGCCCCCGCGGCGAAGAGCTGGCGCAGGATGGCGCGCCAAGCCGCCACCGGCTTGTCGGAGCCGACCCCGAAGGTCTTGAGCTGGCCGTGGCCGTTGCGGCGGATCTGTTCGCTCTCCTTGCCGTGCACCACGTCGCAGATATAGGCCGCGCCGAAGCGCTGGCCGGTACGCACGATGGCGGACAGCACCTTCTGGGCGGAGACGGTGCCGTCGACGAGCTGGACGCCGCCGCGGCAGAGGTCGCAGCGGCCGCACGGCCCGCTCGCCTCGCCGAAATAGGCGAGCAGCGATTGCCGGCGGCAGGTGGCGCCCTCGCAGAGCGCGATCATCGCCTCGAGCTTGCGCCGCTCGACCCGGCGCCGGTCGTCGCCGACCTCCTTCTCGTCGATCTGGCGGCGGCGTAGCGCCATGTCGTCGAGGCCGTAGAGGGTGAGCGTGTCGGCGGGCAGCCCGTCGCGGCCGGCGCGGCCGATCTCCTGGTAGTAGCCCTCGATGTTGTTCGGCATGTCGGCGTGGCAGACGAAGCGCACGTCCGGCTTGTTGATGCCCATGCCGAAGGCGATGGTCGCGGCCATCACCACCCCGTCCTCCTGCAGGAAGGTGTCCTGGTTCCTCATCCGCGTGCCCTGGTCGAGGCCCGCATGGTAGGGGAAGGCGTTGAAGCCGTCGTTGCGCAGGGTCTCGGCGAGCTGCTCGGTGCGCTTGCGCGACGAGCAGTAGATGATCCCGCTCTCGGAGCGGCGATGCTTCAGGAAGCGCTCGATCTGACGCGTCGGGTTGTCCTTCGGCGCGAAGGTCAGGCGGATGTTCGGCCGGTCGAAGGAGTGGACGAAGATCTGCGGCGCGCGGCCGGCCGGGAACAGGCGCTCTGCGATCTCGGCGCGCGTCGCGGCGTCCGCGGTGGCGGTCAGCGCCAGGACCTGCACGTTGCCGAGCGCGTCGCGGGCGCGGGCGATGTCGCGATATTCGGGCCGGAAATCGTGCCCCCATTGCGAGACGCAATGCGCCTCGTCCACGGCGAGCCGCCGCACGCCGGCCCCGCGCAGGGCGTCCATGCAGCCGTCCATCAGCAGGCGCTCGGGGGAGACGAAGAGCAGGCGCAGCTCGCCGGAGCGGATCCTGCGCCAGGTCTCGCGCGATTCCGTCTCGGCCACCGTGGAGTTCAAGGTCGCCGCCGGGATGCCGAAGGCGCGCATCTGCTGCACCTGATCGTGCATCAGCGCGATCAGCGGCGAGACCACCACCGTGAGCCCGTCCTCGACGAGAGCGGGCAACTGGTAGGTCATCGACTTGCCCGAGCCCGTCGGCATCACGGCGAACACGTCCGTTCCGTCGAGCACGGCGCCGATCACCTCGTCCTGACCGGGACGGAAATCGTCGTAGCCGAAGGTTTTTTGGAGCGCGGCGCGGGCCTCGTCGAGGCGGGATGTCATGCGGGGTCCGAGGGCTTGAAGCTAGGATTAAATGGCTTGTTCGCTTGTGCAGGCCTGAGGCTGTGCTTAACCCTAGCGCGAGCGCACGAGGCTTGCAGCCATGACCCCAAAAATCGAGAGCGCGGCGGTCGACCGGCTCGCCGAGCAAGTGGCGGCCGCGGCGGAGAGCGACAAGACCGAGGCGGTGCGTATGACACGCGCCGACGCGCTGCAACTGCTCGAAGCGTCGCTGGCGGATGCGGCCGTGCGGCGCGAACGAAGAGGCTGGCGCCCTACCCCTCCATAAGTCTCATCGCGTCGCGACGCCGAACGGGGCGAGGCGCATGGGTCTCACGGAATCAGGCTTCGGACGGCACCACGCGGCCGTCGGCGATCCGTACCATATCGGCGCGGCCTTCGAGCTCGGCGAACAGGGCCGGATCCGCCCCCGTCATCCAGACCTGTCCCGGCAGGGCTTCGAGCGCGTCGAACAGGCCGGCGCGGCGGCGCGGGTCGAGATGGGCGGCGACCTCGTCGAGGAGGATGAGCGGCGCGATGCCGCTCATCGCCTGGACGAGGCGGGCATGGGCGAGGACGAGGCCGATCAGCAGCGCCTTCTGCTCGCCGGTCGAGGCGGTCGCCGCCGGCACGTCCTTCGGGCCGTGGCGCACCACGAGATCCGTGGATTGCGGGCCGACCAGGGTGCGTCCGGCGGCGCGGTCGCGGGGGCGGCCTTGGCGAAGAGCGAGGCGGAAGCGGTCCTCCGCTTCGACCGCCGGCCAGACCGCGACGAGGTCGTCGAGGTCGCCTTCGAGCCGCACGCTCGCCCAGGGGAAGGGCTGGGCGTCGTCGCGGGTCTCGGCGATCAGCCGGTCGAGGCGCTCCACGGTCTCGCGGCGGGCGAGCGCCACGGCGACGCCGAGCTCCGCCACCTCGCGCTCCACCGCATCGAGCCATTGCCCGTCGTTCGGGCGCTCCTCCAGGAGGCGGTTGCGCGAGCGCAAGGCCCGCTCCATCGCCGAGACCCGGGCGCCATGCGCGGCATCGACGGCGAGCACCAGCCGGTCGAGGAAGCGGCGCCGGTCGCCCGCCGGGCCGCGGAACAGGCCGTCGAGATCGGGCGTCAGCCAGACCACGCGCAGGAACTCGGCGAAGGCGATGGGGGAGGGGACGCCGCCGCCATCGACCCGGCAGACCCGGGCTGCCCGGCCGTCATAGCCCGGCGGCTCGACGCCGGTGCCGAGGCGGTGCTCGTCGCCGTCGCGGGCAAGCGTCGCCGAGACGGCGAAGCCGCCGGGCCCTCCTGCGCGCGCCATGGTGAGGAGGTCCGCCCGGCGCAGGCCCCGGCCCGGCGAGAACAGCGAGATCGCCTCCAGGAGGTTGGTCTTGCCCGCCCCGTTCTCGCCGACGAGCGCCACGAAGCGGCGCTCCAGCGCGAGGTCGAGATCGGCATGGTTGCGGAAGTCGCGGGCGATCAGGCGGGTGAGACGCTGGGCCTCGGGATCAGTCATGCGGCCACAGGGCGGAGAGGTCTCGGGCCGCGTGGACGACGCGGTCGATCCGCACAGTGTCGTCGTGCACGCGGTGAAGGATGAGATAGGCACGGAAGACCAGGATGCGCAGGTCCGGATCGATCTCGGGCGCGGGCCGGTCCTGCATCGGATGATGCGACAGGGATTGGCAGCGGGCGCGCAGCTCCGTGACGAAGCGCGCCGCCCGTGCCGGATCGTCGGCGGCGATGAAGGCCGCGATTTCCCTCAGATCTGCGCGCGCATGCCAGGACAGGACGACCGGCCTCAAGGGCCGGCCTGCGCGGGCGCCGCGAATTCGGCGGCCAGATCGTCGAGGAAGGCTTCGACCGGCTCGTAATCGCCGCTCTCGACGCCCTCACGCCACGCGTCCCGCAGCTCGGAGAGGCGCGCCTCCCGGGCGTTGAGCAGGCGCAGGGCGGCCGTCACCGCCTCGTCGGCCGAGGGAAAGCGCCCCGTCGTGACGAGGCCCTCGACGAAGGCGGCTTGTGCGGAATCGAGAATGACGGGCTTCGACATCGCAGGAGAGGCGGACGGCAGGGTCGTCAGTCTAGACCGACGACGCCCCGGGTGCCACCGACCTCACACCCGCATCGGCATCAGCACGTAGAGCGCGGGCGCGCCCTCGCGGTCCTGGATCAGGGTCGGCGAGCCGGGATCGGCGAGCTTGAACAGGGCGGTGTCGCCCTCGAGCTGGCTCGTGATGTCGAGGAGGTAGCGGGCGTTGAAGCCGATATCGAGGCCGGCCGCCTCGTAGTCGACGTCGAGCTCCTCCGTGGCGCTGCCGGAATCCGGGTTGTTCACCGAGAGGGCGAGGCGCCCCTCGCCGAGGCCGAGCTTCACCGCGCGGCCGCGCTCGGACGAGATGGTGGAGACGCGGTCGACGGCGCGGGCGAAGGCCTCGCGCTCGACCGTCAGGCGCTTGTCGTTCCCCGTGGGGATGACGCGCTGGTAATCGGGGAAGGTGCCGTCGATCAGCTTCGAGATCAGGGTGACGCCGCCGGCGAAGCGCAGGCGGATCTTGGCCGGCGAGAGATCGATCTCGACGCTCTCGCCGCCGTCGTCCACGAGCTTCTGGATCTCGGCCACCGCCTTGCGGGGCACGATGATGCCGGGCATGCCGGCGCTGCCCTCGGGCGCGTCCAGCTCGACGCGGGCGAGGCGGTGGCCGTCGGTGGCGACCGCGCGCATCTTCAGGGCGCCTTCGGTCTCCAGCGTGTGCAGGTAGATGCCGTTGAGGTAGTAGCGCGTCTCCTCGGTGGAGATCGCGAACTGGGTCTTGTCGATCAGCCGCTTCAGGTCGGCGGAGGCGATCGAGAAGGTGTGGGGCAGCTCGCCCGCGGCGAGATCGGGGAAGTCGCCCTCGGGCAGGGCGCCCAGCGCGAAGCGCGAGCGGCCGGAGCGGATCGTCATCTGGCCCGCGTCGCCGGTCTCCAGAGAGACCTGCGCGCCCTCGGGCAGCTTGCGCACGATGTCGTAGATGACGTGGGCCGGCACGGTGGTGGCGCCGGGATCGGCCACGTCCGCGGGCACCGTCTCGGTCACCTCGATGTCGAGGTCGGTCGCCCGCAGCTGCAGGCCGCCGGATTCCGCGCGCAGCAGCACGTTCGACAGGATCGGGATCGTGTTGCGCCGCTCGACGACGCGGTGCACGTGGCCGAGCGACCGAAGAAGGGCCGCGCGCTCGACAGTGACTCTCATCGCAGGACTCTGGTGCTGAAGCGCCGCCGCGGCCGGCAGCGGGACTGAACTGGCCGGCCAACTTGGCGAAGGGGCGGGGCGAAGGCAAGGGCGCGCCGAGAGCGGGCCGGGGGCGCCCACAGGCGGGGGCTCCCGATCCGCAATTCTCGCCGCGCGTGCCGTCGCGCCGCCCGCTGCCTCAGTCCCGCAGGCTCAGTCCTGCAGCATGCGCTTCAGGAGCTCGACCTCGTCGCCGAGCACCGCGTCCTCGCCGATCTGCTTCTCGATCTTGCGCACCGCGTGCAGCACCGTGGTGTGGTCGCGGCCCCCGAAGCGGCGGCCGATCTCGGGCAGCGAGCGCAGCGTCAGCACCTTCGAGAGGTACATGGCGATCTGGCGCGGCTTGACCACGGCGGCGGTCCGGCGCTCCGACAGGATGTCCGAGCGCGAGACGTTGTAGCGGGAGGCCACCAGCTTCTGGATGTCCTCGATCTTGATGCGCTTCGGCTCGCGGTTCTTCACGAGGTCGCGGATCGCGGTCTCGGCCGTCTCCATGGTCACGGCGGTGCCGGTCAGGGTCGCGTGGGCGAGCAGGCGGTTCACCGCGCCCTCGAGATCGCGGCCGTTCGCCGTGATCGCGCGGGCGACGTAGGCCGCGACCGCGGGCGAGACCTCGAAGGTCGGGTGGGAGACCCGCACCGACTGGAGGCGGGCGGTGAGGATCGAGACGCGGAGCTGCTCGTCGAGGTTGCCGATCTCGACCACGAGGCCGCCGGCGAGGCGGGAGCGCACGCGCTCGTCGAGGGCTTCGAGATCGGCCGGCGGCCGGTCGGAGGCGACGACGACCTGACGGCCGGCATCGATCAGCGCGTTGATGGTGTGGCCGAACTCGGCCTGGATCGACTTGCCCTGGATGAACTGCACGTCGTCCAGGATCAGGAGGTCGATGCCGCGCAGGCGCTCCTTGTAGGCGAGCGCGTTCTGCGTCTTGAGGGCGTTGACGAAGCCGTACATGAAGCGGTCGGCGGTCAAGTAGATGACGCGCCGTCCCGCCTCGCGGGCGGCATGGCCGATCCCGTGCAGCAGGTGCGTCTTCCCCAACCCCACGCCGGCATGGAGGTAGAGCGGGTTGTAGAGCGCGCCCTCGCCGTCGTGGCGGGCCACGCGCTCGGCCGCCGCATGGGCCAGCGCGTTCGAGCGGCCGACCACGAAGCTCGTGAAGGTGAGGCGCCCATCGAGCGGCGTGCCGGTGAGGTCGCCCCCTTCCGCGCGCGCCTCGGGGGTGGACTGCGCCAGGGCGGCGACCGGGGCCGGCTGCGGCGCCGCGTGCAGGCGGGCGAGGGGGCTCGCCGCGCTCGGCTTGGCCGCGCTCGGGAGGGCGGCCTTGGCCGGCGCTCCGGTGCCGCGCACGCCGACCTCCACGCGGGCGATCTCGGCGATCTCGGCCTTGAAGGTGGTGAGCACCCGGTCGAGGTAGTGCGACTCGATCCAGCTCTTGAGGAAGCGGGTCGGCACGGTGAGGCGGGCGGTGCCCTCGACCACGTCCTCCAGCTCCAGGCGGGCGAACCAGCTCGCGAACACGTCCTCGCCGAGTTCCGCCCGCAGACGGCGCTTCACCCGCGCCCAGGCAGCCGGGGTCTCCGAGCCGTTCCCGCCGTTCCGGCCATTGCCGTCGTCGCCCGCAACGTTCCCGTCGACTTGCATCAATCGCTCTCCTCGCTCCGGGAGCGGAGAACCGCTGCGGGGCGTACGCACAACTACGCTCAAGAGCCCCGCGAATACGGGCAGGGCGCAGATCACGAACGGAGTCAAGGTCTCCGCTGCCGGCTTTCGCCGACCCCGGGACGCTATCAACAAAGACCTATCGTAGTTTTAACAGTGGGACTTGCGGGGAAACCCCAGGACGACCGGGGGAGTGCTTGGCCCAGGTGTGTCGTTACCCGGCTACCACGTTGTTCCGCCATGCGATTCGCGCGGCGCGACTCGGGCTCGTCGGATCGGGGCGGGTCTGTGACTCGCGGGACCGGCAGGCTTGTGCGCAGGTTTCCGCCGCGGAGCTTTCGCAGACAGGGTTAACGGATGGTGTCCTGACGGCCGCGCGCTTGACGCGCTCGGCAGGCGTGGCCGTGCGTCGAGGGCTGTCGGCCATGAGATCGGCCATGAGATCGATCGGCCATGAAAAAAGCCCGGCTCGTGAGAGCCGGGCTTCTTGAACCGTGAGGTTCGGCTGCCGCGTCAGGCGGCGGCCGGCACCGAGAGCGCCTTCACGCGGGCGGCGAGGCGCGAAACCTTGCGCGAGGCGTTGTTCTTGTGAACGATGCCCTTCTGCGCGGCGCGCATGATCTCGGGCTGGGCGACGCGCAGCGCGTCGGCAGCGGCGGCGGAATCGCCGCCGGCAATCGCCTCCTCGACCTTGCGGAGGAAGGTCCGCATGCGGGAGCGGCGGGAGCGGTTGATCGCCGTGCGCTTGGCGATCTTGCGGGTCATTTTCTTGGCCGACGCGGTGTTGGCCATGGGCATCCTCGTCTCGTCGGGCGATACCGACGGTCCGGTCTGGGCCGGGGGTCGGTCAACGCGTGCAGGTTGTCAGGCAATAGCGAGGCCGGGCCGCGGAGGCCGCAACCCGGCAGAGCGCGCTCTATAGCCAGGGGGGGCGCCTTCGTCAACGCGCGCCGGGCGAAGATCGCGTGCGCACCCGCTCCGGGAGGCCGGCAGCGGCCCCGCGTGCGTCCTCACACGGCCATGCTCCGTCGAATCGAAGACTGTCCTTGTCGGATCTCGCGGGCAACAGCACAGTCTTGACCGCGAATCACGACCGTTCGCGCAAGGAGCCGGCCAAGATGTTCCGTACTGTTTCACTCGCTGCCCTTCTTGGCTTGAGCCTCTGCGGGCTGGCCCGGGCGCAGGGCGCGCCGCCCGAGGCGGCGCCGGCCGTGCGCAGCCCGCAGGCCGTGCCGGCCGAGGCAAGGCCGGGGCCGCGCGCGGAGCGGCCGGCCCGGCGGCAGCGACGCGCCGCCCGCGCGCCGCGCGAGCATCGCTCGGCCACCTACCCCGGCGGGCGGGGCGCGAGCTGGAAGACGGGGCAGGATTCCTACGGCTTCGCCGGCAGCTATGGCGGCTGCCGCTTCCGCGGCAATGCCGGCCCGAACGGCTACCAGCTCGACCGCAATTGCTGAGCCTGCCCGGATCCCGGGATCCCAGGACGCGCTCTCTTTCGCCGAACCGGTGTCCACTTCGGCGGACAGCGCTCTAGGATGAGGGGCCGGGGTTCGGCGGGGGATGTTCGCGTGCCGCACAGGGTCAGCGAGTCGGATGCGGCGCGGATCGCGAGGTTCCGCCCCGCATCCGGCATGGAGACGCCGCGATTCTCCGGCCTGCCGAGCTTCATGCGGCTTCCGGTACGCGCGCCCGAGGCGGCGGAAGGCGTCGAGATCGGCCTCGTCGGCATTCCCTTCGACGGGGCCACCACCAACCGGCCCGGCGCCCGGCTAGGGCCTCGCGCCGTCCGCGAGGCCTCGACGGGCACGCGCATGGTCAACCACGCCTCCGGCATCGCGCCCTACGCCCTCGCGGCCTGCGCCGATCTCGGCGACGTGCCGGTCAACCCGATCGACGCGGCCGAGACCTGCCGGCGGATCGAGGCGTTCTTCGCCGATCTCCGGGCCGCCGACATCGTGCCGCTCTCGGTCGGCGGCGACCATCTCGTCAGCTATCCGGTGCTGCGCGCCCTCGGCGCGGGACGGCCGCTCGGCCTCGTCCATATCGACGCGCACAGCGATACCGATGACGGCCAGTATGGCGGCACGCGGCTCACCCACGGCACGCCCTTCCGCCGGGCGATCGAGGACGGGGTGCTCGATCCGCGCCGCTGCGTACAGATCGGCATCCGCGGCAGCCTGGATGCGCCGGACGAGCGCGACTGGGCCTGCGCCCAGGGCGTCCGTGTGATCGCGATGGAGGAAGCCACGGCGCGCGGCCTGCCGGAGGTCGCGGCCGAGGCCCGCGCGATCGTCGGCGCGGGGCCGACCTATCTCAGCTTCGACATCGACGTCCTCGACCCGGCCTATGCCCCCGGCACCGGCACGCCCGAGATCGGCGGCTTCACCAGCCGCGAGGCGCTCTACCTCGTGCGGGCTTTGCGCGGGCTCGATCTCGTCGGCGCCGACCTCGTGGAGGTGGCCCCCTCCCTCGACCCCGCGGGGGTGACGGCGCTGGCGGGCGGGCAGATCGCCTTCGAGATCCTGTGCCTGCTCGCCGACGCCGTGGCGACGCGCCGGGCGCAGGCCCAGGCCGAAGCCCGGGCCGAAACTCAGGCGAACACGTAGCCGCCGACGATGCGCAGGCCCACGTCGCGGCCGGCCGCGTAGCGCTCGCCGTCGAAATCCTCGACGAGGAGCGGGCGGCCCTCGCCGCGGTCGACCTCGATGCGCTGGCGCCCCTGGCTGCGGTGCGAGGCGCGCACCGTGCCGTGGAGATGGGCGGCGGCGGGCTCGGTGAGCTGGATCTGCCAGGGCCGCACGTAGAGCTTGACCGGGCCGATCAGCCCGTCCGGCGCCACCACGCTCGGGACCGGGCGGCCCTCCACGCGCACCTGGCCGCCCTCGGCGATCGCCTCGACCTCGACGGCGTCGCCGAGGAACTTCAGCACGGTGGCCGAGGCCGGGCTGTCCTGGACCTCGTCCGGCGTGCCGACCTGCTCCAGGCGGCCCTTGTCGAGCACCGCGACCCGGTCGGAGAGCTCCAGCGCCTCGTCCTGGTCGTGGGTCACGAAGATCGTGGTCTGGCCGGTGCGGTCGTGGATCTCGCGCAGCCAGCGGCGCAGGTCCTTGCGCACCTGGGCGTCGAGCGCCCCGAAGGGCTCGTCGAGGAGGAGCACCCGCGGTTCCACGGCGAGCGCGCGGGCCAGAGCCACGCGCTGGCGCTGGCCGCCCGAGAGCTGCGACGGGTAGCGGTCGCCGAAGCCCGACAGCTTGATCAGGTCGAGCAGGTCGCCGACCCGGCGCCGGATCTCGGTGCGGCTCGGCCGGTCGCTGCGCTTCCGGGCGTTGAGGCCGTAGGCGATGTTGTCGGCCACGCTCATGTGCTTGAACAGGGCGTAGTGCTGGAACACGAAGCCCACCGCCCGCTGCTGCACCGGCAGGCCGGTGGCGTCGTCGCCGCCGAACAGCACCCGGCCGCGGTCGGGGAAGTCGAGCCCGGCGATGATGCGCAGCAGCGTCGTCTTGCCCGAGCCCGAGGGGCCGAGCAGGCCGAGCAGCTCGCCCGCCCGCACGTCGAGGTGGAAATCGTGCAGCACGGCCGCCGTGTCGAAGGTCTTCGACAGGCCCTCGACGCGGATCGCCGTGGAGGGCTTGGCGCTAGTGCCGTCCGCCGGCGGCGAGCTCGCCCGCGTAGCGCCACTCCAGGACGGATTTGAGGAGGAGCGTGACAAGGGCAAGGCCGGCGAGGAGAGAGGCGACGGCGAAAGCCGCGACGAAGTTGTACTCATTGTAGAGGATCTCCACGTGGAGCGGGATCGTGTTGGTGAGGCCGCGGATGTGGCCCGACACCACGGAGACCGCGCCGAATTCGCCCATCGCCCGGGCATTGCAGAGGAGCACGCTGTAGAGCAGGCCCCAGCGGATGTTCGGAAGCGTGACCGTGAGGAAGGCCCAGAGCCCGGAGGCGCCGAGCGTCAGCGCCGCCTCCTCCTCGGCGGTGCCCTGTTCCTGCATCAGCGGGATCAGCTCGCGGGCGACGAAGGGGAAGGTGACGAAGATCGTCGCGAGCACGATGCCGGGCAGCGCGAACAGGATCTGGATGCCGTGCGCGGCGAAGAAGCCGCCGAACACGCCCTGCGAGCCGAAGACCAGCACGTAGATCAGCCCCGACACCACGGGCGAGACCGAGAAGGGCAGGTCGATCAGCGTCACGAGCAGGCTCTTGCCCGGGAACTCGAACTTGGCGATCGCCCAGGCCGCCGCCACCCCGAAGACGAGGTTGAAGGGCACGGCGATGGCCGCGACGGTCAGCGTGAGCTTCACCGCCGCGATGGCATCGGGCTCGCGGAAGGTGGCGAGATAGGTCTCCCAGCCCTTCGAGAAGGCCTGCACGAAGATCGTCAGCATCGGCAGGACGAGGAACAGGGCCAGGAACACGATCGCCACGGCGATCAGCGTCCAGCGCACGGCCCGGCCCTCGCCGACGGCGCTCTGCGCCCGCGCCGCGGGCGGTGGCCCGCTCAGGATGACGGCGCCCTCAGACATAGCCGAATCTCCGGCGGCTCCAGGCCTGGATCAGGTTGATCGCCAGCAGCGTCAGGAACGAGATGCCGAGCATGATCGTGGCGATCGCGGCGGCGCCCGCGTAGTCGTATTCCGAGAGCTTGATGACGATGAGCAGCGGCGCGATCTCGGAGACGTAAGGCAGGTTGCCCGCGATGAAGATGATCGAGCCGTACTCGCCGACGCCGCGGGCGAAGGCGAGCGCGAAGCCGGTCAGCACCGCCGGGATGAGGGGCGGCAGCACCACCTTCACCAGCGTCGCGCGGCGGCTCGCGCCGAGGGTGGCGGAGGCCTCCTCGACCTCCTTGTCGATCTCGGCGATCAGCGGCTGCACGGTGCGCACCGCGAAGGGCAGCCCGATGAACACCATCGCGATGAAGATGCCGACCGGCGTGTAGGCGGCCTGGATGCCGATCCGCTCGAGCTGCGCCCCGACGAGGCCGGTCGGCGCGTAGAGCGAGGCCAGCGCGATGCCGGCCACCGCGGTCGGCAGGGCGAAGGGCAGGTCGACCGTGGCGTCCACGATCCGGCGGCCGGGGAAGCGGTAGCGGGTCAGAACCCAGGCCACCACGAAGCCGAAGATCGAGGCCGTGAGCGCGGCGAGCAGCGACACGCCGAAGCTGATCTTCAGCGCGCTCGCCACGCGCGGATCGCGGGCGACGTCGATGATGCCCGACAGGCCGAGCCCGGAGGCACGCCAGACGAGCGCCGCCAGCGGCAGCAGCACGACGAGGGACAGGCAGGTCAGCGTGTAGCCGAAGGTGATCCCGAAGCCTGGGATCACGCTCGGCCGGCGGAAGTGCCAGCGGGGTTTGTGTGGCTCGGTCATCGAGGGGCCCTGGGGCGCGCCCCGCCAAGGCGGCTACCGCTTCGGCGGGGCGCGAGGGAAATCAACGGCTCTTAGCGGCCGGCCTTGCTGAGCTGGTCGAACAGGCCGCCATTGTCGAAGTTCTTCTTCTGGATCGTGTCCCAGTCGCCCTGCAGATCCTCGATCTTGAAGAGCTTGATCTCGGGCAGGAGCGCGAGGTCCTTCGGGTCGGCGGCCTCGCGCTTGATCGGCCGGTAGCGGTGCTTGGCGAAGATCGCCTGCGCCTTGTCGCTGAACAGGAACTGCAGATAGGCCTCGGCCTGTTTCCGGGTCCCCTTCGCGTCGACGTTGGCGTCGACCAGGGCGACCGGCGGCTCGGCGTAGATCGAGACCGGCGGCACCACGATGTCGAACTTGTCGGCGCCGAATTCCTGCAGCACGAGGAAGGCCTCGTTCTCCCAGGCCGGCAGCACGTCGCCGAGGCCGCGCTGGGCGAAGGTGACGGTGGAGCCGCGCGCGCCCGTGTCGAGCACCGGCACGTTCTTGTAGATCTGCCCAACGAAGGCGTCGGCCTTGGCCGTGTCCTTGCCGTCGCGCTCGTAGGCGTAGCCCCAGGCCGCGAGGAAGTTCCAGCGCCCGCCCGCCGAGGTCTTCGGGTTCGGGGTGATGACCTTGATGTCGGGCTTGGCGAGGTCCGCCCAGTCCTTCACGCCCTTCGGGTTGCCCTTGCGCACGAGGAAGACCACCGTCGAGGTGTAGGGCAGGCCCTGGTTCGGCAGCTTGGTGCGCCAGTCGGCGTTGATCTTCTTCGAGATCTTGGCGATGGCGTCGATGTCGGAGGGGATGCCGAGCGTCACCACGTCGGCCGGCACGCCGTCGATCACCGTGCGGGCCTGCGAGCCCGAGCCGCCGTGCGAGGCGCGGACCGTGATGTCCTGGCCGGTCTTGGCCTTCCACTCCGCGGCGAAGGCCGCGTTGACGTCCCGGTAGAGTTCCCGCGTCGGGTCGTAGGAGACGTTGAGGAGCTCGCTCTGCGCGGACGCGCCGACTGGCAGCGCGGTGCAGAGCGCAAGGCCGAGGGCGAGCATCCGGCATGCGAGCCGGGCCCGAGCGGTCCGGTCCTGTCGAGAAGCGCGCTGAACGGCCACGGATACCTCCTGAGATCGGCCGCGCCTCATTGCGGCCGGATGGGATGCCCTGTGGTGTTCGTTTTACAGAACGATGTCAAGCATCGCCGCGGGCTCGCGCCGGCCCGTCCACACGGCCTCCTCGACCGCAATGCTCTGCCAAGCCCCTGGTGTGCCAGGGGCAAGGCGGAGGATCTTTCTCGTTTGGCCTCAGCGGTAGACGGATCTTGCCGTGCTGGCAGCGTCCTGAAGAAAGAACGTTTCTCCAGTCCGCGCCGGACGCCGTCAGCGGGTGATCCGCGACGGCGCGATCGGATCGCTCGCTGGAAAGGTCTCCTCGATGGCTTCGTCGAGCAGGCGCTCCTGACGCTCGCGTGGGGTCTCGTCCCGCCCTCGCGGCGGGGCCGCATCGGCGGTGCGGTTCGGGTCCAACCGCCTGCGCACGGCCGGATGCCGGCCCGCCGCGACGAGACCCCAGATCAGCAGCGCGGCCGCGGAGGTCAGGGCGACGGCGGCACCGGCGGTTTGGAGATGCGCGGGGAAGCCGCCACCCCGCCCGTGCAGGGCCCGCCTGCGGGCGCCCACGAAGGCATCCGCGACCCGTTCCAGATCCGGGCCGAAGAGCCGGGCTCGGGCGGCCGGCGCCAGTTCGTGCCGGTGGCGGTGGAGCCACCGGTCCACCGCGTAGGTCGCGTCCGCGAAACGGTCGAGCCAGCCCCGTGCACCCGACCGTTCCCGCTGCAGCCGGCGCAGGGCCCGCATGAAGCCGGCCTCCTCGTCCGCGAGATCGGCGACGAGGCGCGCCGTGCCGGGATCGCGCCGCAGCGCCGGATAGAGGCTTCCGGCGAGGGAGGCCGCGTGCAGGTCGAGTTCGTCGATCAGGTCGGCGAGAAGCCGGTCGCGGCTGCGCAGGACGCCCGAGCCGGGGAAGGCCGCCGGCATCTCGTGGATGAGATGCGCGATGTTGGCGTGGTCGCGCTCGATGAAATGCCAGATGTCCATGCGGCCTCCTCCCAGGCCCGGGACCGCCGGTCCCGGGCTCGCGTTCCGGATCAAGGCCGCAGGGGCGCGGAAGGTTTCCCGGCCGGGGTGCTCAACCGTGCTGGCGCCGCTTGAGGCTGCCGTCGTCGCCCGAGGAGCCCATGCTCGGGCTGGACAGCCCGCTGCTGTTGGCCTCGCCCGCCGGGGGCTCGGGTGGGGCCTGCCGGTTGCCGGCATGGTCCTGGTACTGCTCGGTCTGGACATGCTTGCCGTCGAGGCCGCGCGCCTCGCCGTGCAGGCTCTTGTCCCGGTTGCTCAGCACCATGTTCTCCGGGAGGACGCCTTCGGGCAGATCGGTCAGCGCGCCGGTCCCGGAGCCCTTGCCCTGCGCGCCCGGGCCCATGTTGTGCCTGTTGGCATTCGCCATGATCATCCTCCGTGTCTCGCTGCACCGGATTGGGTACGACAGCCAGGATGACGAACATGGCCGCGCACCGCGGCGCTGCAAGCGCGGCAAGGGCGAATTTATGTGCGGACTTATTGGGAACTTCACCGTTCTATCCAGGGTATGGGCGCCGGATATGACAAGATATACGGAGCGGTAGGCCGAATCGTCTTGGGCTTGCGCCTGAATTGCGCGCAGAGGGTCGGTTGCAGCCCTCGCGGGTGCCGGGCTGAGGTGACGATTCCCCGCCCGGTGCGGCCGGAGGGTGGAAAAATTTCTTCACGGCCGAACGGTCCCGGATGGATTGACCGGAAGCTTTGCCGTTCCGTAACTGCACCCATGCGCCGGTGCCTGCCCAGAATGGTCCAGAGCCGCGCGATCATCGGGGTGATCGCGCTCTACGCGCTGTTGCTCCAGGCCTTCCTCGGCGGCCTCTCCCCGTCGGTATCGACCCCGGCCGGTCCCGAGATCTGCGCCCGGCACGACGCCGCGAGCGTGCCGGTCGACCATGAATCGGCCTGCCGGCAGCACGTCTGCTGCACGGCGATGCAGGGGGCCGGCTGGCTCCTCCCGCTCCCGACGGCCTTCGCCACCGTGACCTGGGCGCCCGTGCAGGTGGCCTCCGCCGCCTGGCGCGAGGCCGGCCCGGTGCGGGCCCGGGCGCCTCCCGACCGATCCGTCGGCCCACGCGGTCCGCCCATCCTCTGATCGATCCGCCTTCCCGATCGCTCAGACCCGGACCGCTTTTTTCATGTCACGTCTTCTCCACGGCGGCGCTGCGGCGTCGGCCGCCTCCGCACGCATGCCTGCGGGCGACGCTCGCCGCAGAGTCCGGCCCGCCGCCACCGCGCCCCTCGCCGCGCTGCTGCTGGCCACGCTCACGCCCGTCTTCGCAACGGCCCGGGAGGCGGCCGACAGCGTCACGCTCGAGGAACTCTCCGTCGTCGGCGAGGGAGGCCCAGCCCGGCCGGGCGCACCGGGCTTCGGCGTCGCCGCGCCGCAGGGCTCGGCCCCTTCGGTGATCGAGAATCCGGTCGGGCAGGTCGTCACCGCCATCGACCGGCGCAACGTCATCGCCGACCGTCCGGCCACGAATGTCGGCTCGGTCCTCGTCAACAGCCCCGGCGTCACCGTGCGCCAGGGCAACGGCGCGCGCGACGTCATCGTCTCGATCCGCGGCAACAATGCCCGCTCCACCGGCGTGATCAAGAACATGGTCGTGCTGGAGGACGGCTTCGTGGTGACCCAGCCCGACGGCGCCGCGCGCTTCGACTACACCGATCCGCGCGCCTATGGCCGCATCGACGTGTTCCGCGGGCCGCAATCGGCGCTGTTCGGCAATTACGCGACCGGCGGCGCCATCGCCTTCCGCACGCGCACGGGCCGCGAGATCGCGGGCTATGAGTACGGTGTCGATGCCGGCGCCTATGGCTACCTGTCGAACTATGTCACCGTCGGCGGCGCCAGCGGCCCGGTCGAGATCAGCCTGTTCGCCAGCGACGTGCGCGGCAACGGCTACCAGGACCATGCGAGCTTCGACACGCAGACAATCAACCTGCTGGCGAGCTACACCCCGACGCCCGACAACCGCTTCACCCTCAAGGTGATCAACAACGACCTGCACGCCAACCTCGCGGCGCGCGCCTCGCTGGCCCAGTACCGGATCAACCCCTACCAGCGCGGCTGCACTGCGGCGGCGAGCTCCGCGCCGGGCTGCACCACCTACAATTACTTCCGCAACGGCGTCTTCGGGCCCACCGTGCCGGTGACGGCGACGGAGGCCGCGCTCCAGCGCAACGACCGGCGCACCATCGTGGCGGCGCGCTGGGAGCACGACATCGACGCCTTCACCACCTGGCGCACGCAGCTCGGCTTCGACGAGCGCAACTTCAACCAGCCCTTCTACACGACCTCGTCGCGCGGCTCGTATCCGTCCTGGAACTTCCTCACCGACCTCACCCGGCGCGGCGACCTCTTCGGCCTGCCGGCAACCGGCTACGTGGCGCTCGCCTACAACACGATCGACAACCACATCACCACCTACAACCGCGCGCCCTATGGCGGGCCCCGGCTCGGCGCGCTGATCGGCGATCAGGAGGCGGTGCAGTCGAATCTCGGCGGGCGCGCCCGGGTCGAACTCGCGCTCTCGGAGCGCTGGACCGGCGTGCTCGGCATCTCCGCCGAGGACACCGCCATCACCGGCCGGAATTTCGCCTACGCGACCAACGCGGCCGGCACGACGCGCACGGTCGCCGACGTGAACCGCAGCTTCCTCAACGTCGCTCCGGAACTCGCGCTGGTCTACCGGCCCTCGGACGCGTGGCAGGTCCGCGGGCGCGTGGCGACCGGCTACACGACGCCGGCCGCCGCCAACCTGTTCGTCACGCCGGCGGGCCTGCCCGGCAACAACACCCAGCTCCGGACGCAGGAGAATCTCGGGCTCGACCTCGGGGCGGACTGGACGCCATTGCCGGGCGTCTCGGTGAGCCTGACCGGGTTCTACGAGTTCTTCCGCAACGAGCTCGTCTCGCAATCGCCCGGCGCCGGCCTCCTCGCCTACACCTTCAACGCGCCGGCCTCGGAGCATCGCGGCGTCGAGCTCGGCGCCAACTGGGACTTCGCGCCGGGCTGGCGCGCGACGCTCGCCTACGGCTTCAACGACCAGATCTACACCGACTATGTCGAACAGATCAGCGCCGGCAGCCTGACGCGGCTCTTCGACCGGGCCGGCCGGACCATTCCCGGCGTGCCCACCCACCAATTGCTCGCGCGCCTCGGCTACGACGTGCCCTCCGGCCCGCTCGCCGGCCTCGGCGCCTTCGTCGAGACGGTGGTCCAGGGGGATTTCTACCTCGACAACGCCAACCTCCTGAAGGCGCCGGGCTACGCCGTCGTCAACGCCAACCTGCATTACGACACGGATCTCGCCGGCACCTACGCGAAGCGGCTGAGCCTCTATGTCGAGGTGCGCAACCTGTTCGACACGGCCTATGTCGCCTCGGCGCAGAACCTCGCCGACACGATCAGCGCGACGACGGGCCTGCAGAACGGCGCCGCCGTGCTCGCCGCCACCACGGGCTCGATCTATGCGGGCGCGCCCCGCACGATCGCGGGCGGCATGAAGCTCTCCTTCTGAAGTCCCGGGCGATGCCGGGCAGCGTCCGGCATCGCCGCCCCTGTGAACCGCGCGGCCTCCCTGGCGTTGGCCTCACGAGACCGGCGACGCGAAGCCCTCCCGGTTCCGTCGCCGCCGCGCCGCTCAGGTGCCTCGGCCCGCGGCAGATGCCGCGCTCACGGCCGATCCGCCCGGGCATCATGACCAGAACAGGGACGCCGCATGACCACCAAGCCGCCACCCGTGCCGCCCGCGAACCGCTCGGACAAGGGGCCGGGCAGCGCATCCGAGGCCCCGACCGCCACCGGTCCCAAGGGCTCGCCCCAGTCCGCCGATCCGGACAAGCTCGGCCAGTCGGGCAACACGAAGGTCAACACCACCAACAAGGGATACCAGCAGGATCGATGAGAACCTCGACCAAGAATCCGGCTGCCGACCGCCACCAGGGCGGCCCCGGCAGCAGCCATCAGAACGCGGCGAAGCCCGGCCGGCCGGACGATCGCGGCCCTGCGCCCGGATCGCCGACGAGCGACTCGCGCTCCCACGTCTCCGGCGGGGGCGGCGAGCGCGACCGGCATCACCGCCACAGCGGCACCGGCCACGCGCCGGACCGCGCCGACCGCTCGCACTGACGAGCCGCCGGCCGCGCCCCATGCGCGGCCGGCTCGATGGACGTTCAAGCCGCCCGGCTCACCGTGCCTCGGGCGCGGCGGCGGTGGATCCGATCGGCCTCGTCCCGCCGAGCCCGTAGCGGAAACAGTCGGTCAGATAGCGAAGTGTCCGCCAGTAGACGGTCCATCCCGCATCGTTGACGAACATGTATTGCGATCGATGCTGGGACAGGGTGTCGATGGTGAGGAAGCGTCTGTGATTCTTGATGCCGTCGTGCAGTAATCTCAGCACATTCGACGGCGTATAGGCATGCAGGCCGGCACTGCTGCGCCGCGCCGTATCGTCAGCCTGATCCGGCAGATACGCGACGACCGGAACCGCGGAACGCTGATAGATCTCCCGAAGCGCTCCGAATGGCCGCTCGGGAGCGAGATCGACGACGAGCCGGGGCCGCGCCCCGACCCGGCTCGGCTTGCCGAAGCGTTCCACGAGGCTCGGCATGTCCTCGGCGGCGAAGTCGAAGATCTCGACGGTTGCATGCGACTCCCATTGCTTGACGACGTTGCGCAGGGCATCCGCCAGGGCCTTCGAGCGATCATCGCAGAGGATGTGAAAGACGGGCTGATAGGTCGGCTCGGACCCCCAGTAACGCACGACCGGACCGGCATCCCGGTAGTAATGGGATGTCTCGTAAAAAGACACGTTCGGCAGTTTGGAGAGATGCGCGGAATAGGCGTTGCGGCGGGAGAAGATGAAGACCGACGAGTTCGGGTTGTCGGTCGCGAACGCCTTGAGATCGAGGCCACCCTCGCCGGGCGCATCGAACACGGCCAGATCGCCATGGTAGGCGTCCAGGACCTGCTCGTAGGTGGACGAGCAATCCATGATCACGAGAAGCGCGATGTCGTGGGTGACGATGCCGTCGGTTCCGATCTGCAGGCGGCAGACGGAGTTCAGCTTGCGAAGCGCGGTCGGATCGATGCGCACATCGGAGGGGAGAACGACGTCGCAGCGGGATACGCCTTTCGAGAACTGAAGCAGTTCCCACAAGCGCCGGAATTCGAGGGAATCGGGCGATCCGATATTCGGCTGAGCGAGGATCGTGAAGAGCGGCACGCGGGATCTGACGCTGCGCAGGAGCTGATCCACGGCGACGCTCAAGCGCCTGTCCGAGTCCGTCCATGCCCGCGCCGTTGCAGCGACCAGAGGCGGCAGAAGGCTCCGATCGAACGAGAGATCGACGCAGGCCTGCGCCAGCGTCTCGAAGCTCTCGCAGCGCATATAGGGATGAGGCGCCGAATAGCCTTCGGCGGCATGGGCCGTCGAGATCACGGGCTTCGAACTCGCAAGACCCTCCGCAAACTTGATCTTGATGCCGCTCGACCAGATCATGGGCACGAGGACGACATCGATCATCGAATAGAAGTCGTCGACGTTCTCGACGTACCCGACCTGGCGCACATAGGGATTCTTGTAATCCGTCAATGCGTCGCAGACGCCGCCGCCGACGATGATCTCGATCGCCGCCAGATGCCGCGAGAAGATCGGCGTCGCGACGCGCATGAACTCCAGGAAGTTCTCGCGATTGATCGTGTTGTATCCGCCCATCACGCCGATCTTCAGGACGGGCGAGGCGGGGGGCGAGCCGGTCCTGAACCTGGGCTCGAAATGCGGCACCGTCAGAACGGCACTGCGGCAGATCCTGCGAAAATACTCTTCTTCCTGCTCCTTGACGGCGATGACCGTGTCCGCGCGCGCGCAGGCCTTGGCTTCCTCGCTCTCGTCGAGATGGAAGAATTCGCGGTTGAAGCCCCTGCTCTCGAACAATTGCCGGCGCTGTCCAAAGCGGTCGGCGGTGTAGAGCACCTTATGGACGGGTTGCGGGGCGAAGGTCAGCGCCTTGGACAGCCAGGTGTAGTGAACGAAGAAGGCATCGAACTGGCTGCGATCGAACCGCCATTTGAGATAGTCTCCGATCGCCTCGTCCCACCACTCGTCGGCATGGTGGTCCTCGCCCAGCGCCCAGGTATGGACCGGGCGCGTCGGCGTGACGATGTGGAGCGAGTCCCACTGCGCGCGCATGCCTTCATAGGCGGCCTCGTCGAAGCCGTCCCGCCATTCCCCTTCGGCCGCGTAGAGCACGAAATGGATCCGCCCATGGTCCTGCAAGCGCTTGTGCAGGGATACGATGCCGCGACGGCCTCCCAGATTCGCCGGCCAGGTCGGTGTCGGAGCGAGAACGAGGAACTCCATCTCAACATTCCTCGAACAATTCGCCCCGGCACAAGGTCAGTGAGTACAATTCGTACAGCGCCTGCGTCTGCCAGAAGAACATATCGGGGTTGGACTCGTCGTAGAAGAACGCGCGCAGCGATCGCTCGCGGGCGGGGACGGCGGCGATGAAATCGAGGAGCGACTTTTCCGCCTCGTCGCGAGGCTTATCCAGCGGCTTGCCGGCGACGATGTCGGAAATCGCCTGCCACATGATCCGGCGCCTGATCCATTCCCTGGTGACGCGGGCGGCCGGAACGAGATGGGTGACGCGCGCATCCGGGACGTAGATCGTCACGCCGCCCGCCGCGTGGATTCGATCCTGCAAGTCGGTCTCCTCGTTCGACATGAGGCTACCGCCGGATCCGATCCGCCCGAGCGCGACGTTGCAGCCGCCGGCCATCAGATAGGCATCGCGTCGAAAGGCGTTGTTCGCCCCCGCGACCCATTTCGATTTGTCCAATATCTTTGGTCTGTCGCCCCAATTGATGATCGTGAAATAGGTCAACAACCGATCATGAAGCCACGATGGACGCGCGGCCTCGAATACCGGGTCGATCCGTCCTCCGGCGATCTGGGCGCTGGGCCCGAATGATGCGAAGGCGGCGATATAGGCGCTGATCCAATCCGGCGACGCTTCGGCATCGTCGTCGAGGAATGCGACGATCTCGCCCCGTGCCAATCCCACGGCCACGTTGCGCGCATTGGCCAAGCCCGGGATGTCCTCGGTGACGTAGCGCAGCCCGGCCCGATCACCGAATGTCTGCCGCCACGCATCGCGCTCCACGCCCGGCGGCGAATTGTCGACCACGATGATCTCGAACGAGGCAGGGTCGCAATTCTGGGCCAACAGGCTGCCGACGGCCTTTTCAAGATAGTCATATCGATTATAGGTGCAGATAATGGCTGATACCACGGGCGTAGCTGGCGTCTGATCTCCCATCTCGACCTCGATTGTTTCTATTTTTCTAAGCTATAAAAAGACTAACTATGCGTCTTGATCGTCAGTGAATGCACCGCGATGCCGAGCACTCTCGGATCGGGATGGGCTGCGGGCTGAACGTCGGGCAGTTCGAACTCGACCAGGAGCGTGCGGCTTCCCGGCTTGGCCGGGACGTCGGCGTGCAGTTCGTGGGATCGCTCAAGCTCCGTCACCTGAACAGGTTCGAGCTTGCCGTCGATGCGGCACAGAACCTTCGCCATCTCGAATTTCGCATGACTGAACAAGGCCGTCAGAACGAGGCGTGCAGACGCGTCCCGATTGAAGGTGACGAGGAAGCGGAAGGCGCGATGCGGCCCTGTCCAGCGAAAGGGGATGCCCTCGCTGTCCCATTCCACGGCGTAGAACCCGTCCGCAGGATCCCAGAGCTCATTGGAAACAAGCTTGATACGATTGGGAGCATCGAGCGGTTTTTTTGAAGGATTGATTTCTGATGCAAGTCGATTGTCCAGGATTTTCAATCCTTCCAATACATCGTGATTGGATTGCAAATCGGCAATCTTGTCGTTGATCGCGTTGATCTCGACGCATATCTCGGAAACGACCTCCGCGAACCATGAGGGGCCTATGCCGGCCTTCGGGCTGTTTGAGATTTGGTCCAGAATGCGTTTCTTCACATCGTCCCGTGTATTATTCTTATTAAACAGATCAAGACCGCTCAACGTGTGGTCTCCTCTCCGCACATTTATGGATTGTCATGGAAATACTCGGCGCAAGGCACAAGTCTGCATCGATAGCGTGGCTATATTTTGCCTGCAGCTGTCTATAGACGGTCCGTGGCGTGACTGCAACCCCTGTAAGTTAAGCTTTAGAGTCTATTGCTTGAATTATGGTGGGTTATTTTAAGTATAAATCCTGTAATTCTGTGAAAACAGAAACAAAATATCTCATTATGCAGCGTATCCGCCGGCCTCTGTTGAATTTTATCCGGAGGGGATCGCGATCTTGCAGATAATAAATATAGACATGTTATTATGCTGGGTCGCTATTCAGATCATGATTACGAATTCGGGGCATGTGAATTTTACAGGCTTGGTCGCCGACATTGATCTCGCCGCAGGCAGCGCGGTCGGTTCGCCTCTGTCCCGGGTTGCAGCCCGGCAACCCCGGAGCAGCGGGCGGCGGCCTCGTTCGCCCGCAAGGTGGCGTGGTTCAGCCGCGACGGGCAGGAGAACCCGGGATGGTCCACGGAGATGAGCCCGGTCTGCGGTCCTCAGGACATCCAATTCTGCCCGCTACGCCCACCAAGCGCCGCCTCGCGCAGCTCAAGGGGACCCAACCGCGGAACGTGTAGATGCCTTCTTGCGGCGAACGAGGCGGGTCTCAAGGCCTATCGGAGGGGCCACCTGGAACAACGACCTGTAGCACAGGCGTCGCCCAACCCGCTGAAAGTCAACGCTTCTTCGCGGGACAATTGGTTGACGCGGGTATGGCGGAAGGGGTGGGATTCGAACCCACGGTGGAGTTGCCCCCACGGCGGTTTTCAAGACCGCTGCCTTAAACCACTCGGCCACCCTTCCAAGCCGTTGTGGGGGCTGGCGAACTCAGCCCCGCTGCGCGATGCGGACGGTGTCCGTCCCCAGCATCTGCCACCCTCTCGACCGGCGGTCTTCTCTATGGCCGGCCGCCGGGCAGCGTCAACTGGCCCGGCCCGCCCGCGCCGATTGTCAACGGCGGCCGAATCCTGCACGCTCGGAACACGTGCCGGCTCCGGCCGCGCAAGCATCCGGTGCCGCGCGAGACGGCGCCGGTCTCGGAGGAAACGGGACCATGAGCGATGCCCGGACGGACCGCGACGGTCTCGCATCGCCGCAACGGCGCCATGTCCTGGGGCGGGGCCTGGCCCTGGTCGGGGGCGCCGTCGTCGGGAACGCGGCCGCGGAGAAGGCCGCGGCCGAGAGTGCCGCCGCGCCGCCTGACGTGCCCGAATGGATGAAGGCGCCCGGCGCCGATGTCGGCAGCGAGCCCTATGGGTCGCCCTCGCGCTTCGAGAGGGATCTGATCCGGAACATCCCGAAGAGCCTGCCGCAATACACCTCCGCCTCCAGCCGCACGCCGCTGCAGGACCTCGACGGGATCATCACGCCCAACGGCCTGTTCTACGAGCGCCACCATGGCGGCATTCCGGAGATCGACCCGGACCGGCACCGGCTGATGATCCACGGCCTCGTCGAGCGGCCGCTGATCCTGACCATGGCGGAGATCCGCCGCTTCCCGTCGGAATCGCAGATCTACTTCCTCGAATGCTCCGGCAATCCGGGCTTCGAGGCGATGACCGGGCGCACCGCCTCGGACCTCGTCGGGCTGGTCAGCTGCGCGGAATGGACCGGCGTCCGCCTCCGGACGGTGCTGGAGGAGGCGGGCCTCAAGCCCGAGGCGCGCTGGGTCGTCGCCGAGGGCGCGGACGCCGCCGCGATGACGCGCAGCATCCCGCTCGCCAAGTGCCTCGACGACGCGATGCTCGTCTACAGCCAGAACGGTGAGCGGCTGCGCCCGCAGCAGGGCTACCCCCTCCGGGTGCTCCTGCCCGGCTTCGAGGGCAATATGAGCGTGAAATGGCTGCGCCGCCTCAACGTGACGGCCGAGCCTGCCCATTCGCGCGAGGAGACCTCGAAATACACCGACCTGATGCCGGACGGCACGGCGCGGCAATTCACCTTCATGATGGAGGCGAAGTCGATCATCACCCGGCCGTCCGGCACGCAGCGGATCGCCAGGGGCTTCAACGAGATCACCGGCATCGCCTGGAGCGGCCGGGGCCGCATCGCGCAGGTCGAGGTCTCGGTGGATGACGGCCAGAGCTGGACGGTCGCGCAGCTCCAGGCGCCCGTCCTCACCCGGGCCCTGACCCGCTTCCGCCTGCCCTGGACCTGGGAGGGCGCGCCGACGACCATCCTCAGCCGCGCGACCGACGAAACCGGCTACGTGCAGCCGCATTTCGCCGAGCTGACGGCGGTCCGCGGCGTGAAGTCGTTCTACCACAACAACGCGATCATCCCGTGGCGGATCACGGCGAGCGGCGAGGTCACCAATGGCTTCCTCAAGGCCTAGAGCGCGCTCCGCCGAGGTCGATTCCGCGTCGGCTCGTGAGGGCGCGCCGGGGCGAAGGCCTGGATTCGCGGTCGGGCACGGGTCCCGCTGGGTTCTCGCCGCGGCTGCTCTCGCCGCGCTCGCGGCGGCCGCGCAGGCCGGGCCGCGCTACGGGCTCGGGCGCCCGGCGACCCAGGCCGAGATCGCCGCCTGGGACATCGACATCGACCGCGACGGGCGCAAGCTTCCGCCCGGAAGCGGCAGCGTCGCGCAGGGCCGCACCCTCTTCGCGGCGCAATGCGCGGGCTGCCACGGGGCGAAAGGGGAGGGCGGCAGCGGCGAGCGGCTCGTCGGCGGCCAGGGCAGCCTGGCCTCGGGCAAGCCGCTCAAGACGGTCGGCAGCTTCTGGCCCTACGCGCCGACGCTGTTCGACTACATCCGCCGGGCGATGCCGCTGAACGCGCCGCAATCGCTGACGAGCGAGGAAGTCTATGCGGTCTCGGCCTATGTGCTGAACCTGAACGGCCTCGTGCCGGACGACACCGTCCTCGATGCGGCCGCGCTGGCCGCGGTCCGGATGCCGAACCGCGACGGCTTCCGGCCGGATCCGCGGCCGGACGTGCCGCTCCGTGCCCGGCCGGAGTGATCGCTGCCCCTACTCCGCGGGAGCGAGCTGGCGGGCGGCATCCAGGCGCGTCAGCCCGTAGAAGCCGAGGGCCGAGGCGAAGATGACGGTGCCGAAGGCGGCGGCGATGGCGAGCACCAGCCCGAAGCCGCCGCGCTCGTGCATCAGGGCGATCATGGGCACGACGAAGCCGCTGACCGTGAAGCCGAGGAAGTAGCGCACGCTGTAGGCCCTGGCCCGGAAGGCCGGCGGCACGTAGCGGGCGACCATCGCGTCGTTGATGACCACCTGCCCGTAGAGGGCCGCCATCGTCAGGACGAGGCCGAGGAGGAGGGGCACGCCCGTGCTCGCCGCCGCGATGCCGAGGCCGACCGGCTGCAGGATCGACAGGCCGAGGCCGACCGGCTGCAGGATCGACAGGCCGAGGAAGAGCGTCGGCAGGCTGTAGCGGTCGATCAGGCGGCCCATCAGCAGCTGGGTCAGGGCGCCGAACACGAAGACGAGGGTCGCCACCGAGCCGATCAGGGCGAGCGGCAGCCCGTCGCCGACGCGCTCGTCCACGATCTTCGGCAGGGCGATGGTGGTGATGTTGAAGGTCATGCCGCCCGCCACGATGGCGAAGGCGAAGACGAGGAGCAGCGGCAGCGGGCGCGCGACCGGGATGACCGGGGCGCCGCCGGCCTTGCCGCGGGCGCCGTCGCCGTCGCCGGGGACGAGGGCCAGGAAGGCGGCGCCGCAGGCGAGGCAGAACAGGCCGGGCACGACGAAGGCCGCCTGCCAGCCGAGCCCCGCCGCCAGGAGCGCCGTGACGCCCGAGGCGGTGGCCGCGCCGAAATTGCCCCAGACCCCGTTCACGCCGAGGTCGCGGCCGAGGCGGCGGGCATGGGTCACCAGCATGGTCGAGCCGACGGGATGGTAGATCGCGGAGGCGAGCCCCAGCACGCAGAGCCACACCGCGAAGGCGGTCGGGCTCGCGGCGCTCGCCACGCCGAGGCAGGACAGGCCGTAGCCGAAGAAGAAGATCGCCAGCATGGTCCGCCGCCCGAACCGGTCGGCGAGCCAGCCCATCGGCAGCGAGCAGAGGCCGAAGGCCACGAAGGCGCCGGTGGCGAGCCCGATCAGCTCGCCGTAGCCCAGGCCCGTCTGCGCCGCGATGGCGATGACGGCGGTCGGGTAGATGAGCAGCACGAAATGATCGAGGGCGTGCGCCACGTTGACGAAGCGCAGGGTGCGGCGGGGCAGGGGTTCGGCGGCCATCGGGCTTCTCGGCGTGTCTGGTCCCTGTCTACATGACCCGTTGGACGGCGTCGGGCCGAAGGTGTACGCGATCGGGTCAAGATCAGCGGGGTGCGGCAAGCGCGATGCGTTCGATCCGGGCCGAGGACTACCAGGACGTGCCGCGCGCGGTCGCGGTGATGCCGAAATCCTTCGCCGCCGGCAGCAGCACGGACCGGCATTTCCACCCGCGCGCCCAGCTCCTCTACGCCACCGCCGGCCTGATGATGGCGACCGCCGAGGACGGCACCTGGGTCGTGCCGGAGGGCCACGCCCTCTGGATCCCGCCGCGCCTGCCGCATGCGGTGGCGATGCACGGCGACGTCTCGATGTGCACGGCCTATCTCGCGGCCGATGCCATCCCGGGCTTTCCCGCCCGCGCCCGCGTCATCGAGGTCTCGCCGCTGCTCGCCGCCGCGCTGGCGGCCCTCACGCAGGAGCCGGTGCTCTACGACGAGGCCGGGCGCGGCGGCCATCTGGCGGCGCTGGTGCTCGACGAGATCCGGCGCGCTCCGGAGACCAAGCTCACGCTGCCCCTGCCGGGCGATGCCCGCCTTCGGCGGATCTGCCTCGGGCTGATCGACGATCCGGCCTCCGATTTCGACCTGGATGAATGGGCCGACCATGCCGGCGTCAGCCGCCGCACCCTGACGCGCGGGTTCCGCCGCGAGACGGGTCTCAGCTTCGGGCAGTGGCGCGCCCGGGCCCGGGTGGTGCGCGCCCTGGCGCTCGCCGCCGACGGCCAGGCTCCGCGCCAGGTCGCGGCCTCGGTCGGCTACCGCAGCGTCCAGGCGCTGCGCGGCCGGACCACGAACCTGATCGGCAGCGCGGCGGAGGCGTGATCGATCGGCCGGACGATCCAGTCCCTGCCGGCACGGATGCCCCGTCGACCGCCTCGCGGATGCGCCATTCTTGCCGTCCGGGATTCATGTCCTCGGAGCGGCGACGCGACTTCTGTCGGGGCAGGCCCGGCAGGCCGGCGGGTATCCCGATCTTGGCGTTCAAGAGGTAGAGTGTTCTATCGATCCGCAGGATGGTTGCAGGCTCGCTGGATCTTGGTAGAAAACTCCCTGAAGAAATCGATTTTCAGGTCCGTTTTGAAGCAAATTGGGCAATGATGGAATTCGCACGCTACCAGGGCGGGACGGCTTGGCGCTGCTCCGGCCGATCGACTGATGAAATTCTGTCGAGCGGCGTGCACAAGGCAATCATTTTCGGAGAGACTGCGGTCAATCCGACGCGCATGCTTGCGCTCGCGGATGCGGATCCGACGGAGGATCATTACAATCGACTGGGGAGCCTCGCCCCGGTGGTCGGACCTCTGGGCCTCTATTTCTGCTACGATGTCGAGATGATGGGGCCGGGCTTCATCTTCAAGAACGGCCTTCTGCTCGACGGTCTCGATCTGATCCCGACCTACGTCGCCCACGATGTCGATGCCGGCCGGCAATGGGATCTGAAGCCGGAGCTGGGCAGGACGGCGGTGGAGAGGCCCTGCATCGTGCTCGTCTCCAACGCCTATCGCATCTACGGGCACTGGCTGGTCGACATGCTGCCCAAGCTCTGGCTCTGCCAGCGCTTCCTCGGCGATCTCTCGAGCTTCAGCATCATCGTCCCGCGCGGCACGCCCGCCTGGGCCCTGTCGATCATGGAGCGCTTCTTCGGCGTCACGAACATCCTCTGGCACGAAATCAACAACGAGGTGCTGAAGCTCTCGAGCTGCGTGGTGCCGTCCCTGCTGCACAACGACCACTACTTCCACCCGCGCATGAACGATTTCGTCTCGCATCTCCTGGCTCACCCGCATGTCGCGGCGGCGGCTGCCTCGGCACGGCCGGCCGAGCGCCTCTACATCACCCGCCGCGCCTTCCGGGACCGGAGTACGAGCTACAGCCGAACGATCGCCAACGAGGAGCAGGTCGTCGACCTGATGACCGAGTTCGGCTTCACCACCATCGCCCCCGAAGAGCTGCCCTGGGAGGAGCAGATCGCTCTGTTCTCACGGGCGCGGATCATCGTCGGCGAGAGCGGGTCCGGTCTCCACAACACGATCTTCAGCCCGGCCGACGCCTGCGTCGTCTGCCTGAATCCCGAGAACCAGCTCCAGATGTCGATCGCGGCCCTCCGCGACCAGATCGTGATCAACCAGGTCTCGCCGAAGCGGACGGTCGAGGCTTCGACGTCCTACGTCGTCGACCTTGGCCGGCTCCGCCGTGCGGTGGCGGCTGCGATCGCCGCGACCAATCCAGGTCGCGCCTGATCGCGCGCGTCGGGGTCGGAAGGCGCGCTGGGGCTCGCTTATCGGATCAGAGCTCGCTCTCCAGCGTCACCACGATGTTGCCCTGGCTCCTGATCCCGGTCGGCGTGACGGCGACGACCACGTTGGTGGGGTCGACCGAGACGACGAAGACGGACACGCCGGAGATGGCCGCCGCCCCCGCGCCGTAGGCGGAGGCGCCGAGCTTGAACTTCGTCGGGATGGCGGCGAGCCCGTGGGCGATGCTGAGATAGCCGCCGCCGGTCGCCGTCGCGTAGGTCCCGAGCCTCGTCGAGCGCGTCGCGCCCGCCAGCGGATGGCCGGTGATGAGGAGATGGTTCTTGCCCGGGCATTGGTCGGCCGGGCCGAGATCGACGGTGCCCAGGAGCGCGGCGTCGGAGAACTGCACGCAATGCCCGGCGGCGTGGCCATGCATGTAGTTGCCGACGAAGCTCGCCGTGATCCCCGGCACGAGGCTGGCGCCCATCGTCCCGAAGGCGATGTCGTTGCCGATGAACCGCACGCCCCCGGCGACGGCTCCGTTCCGGCCCGCCTGATTCTGGATGGCCGGAGCCTTCGCCTTGCCTCCGACCGCCGAGATGTAGTTGCCGGATACCAGGACGCCGTCGATGCCGTAGCCGCCATAGCCACCGGGCTCGAAGCGCAGGGCGCCCCGGGCGTCGTTCTGGTCCATCATGTTGCCGAAGACCCGCGCCGACATCACCGACGACAGGGTCAGGAACGGGCCGCCGGTGAGCACCGACTCGTTGAAGGCGACGAGGGTGCCCTCGGGCCGCGCCGCCGTGCCGCTGTCGCCGATCCAGCCGCCCGACCCGGTTCCGCCCATGGAGTTGCGGATGACCTGGTTGTTGATCGAGATCCGCGCAGGGTCGTTGCGGATCTGGCGCCAGGTGAGGGCGCCCGGGCGCAGGTTGGTGATGCTGTTGTCGTGGATATGGACGTTGCTTGCCGTGAACTCGATTACCGGGTCGGGGTTGGCGCCATTTCGTGCCGTGATCCGGTTCCGGTAGATCTCGTGCGCGTCATGATTCAGCGCGAAGACGCGCCCGGCCGGGCCGTCGTGCAGGATCGTGAGATCGTGGACCTTGGCGAGCGTGTCGGTGGTGACGAACAGGTCGGTCGGCGCGCTCGTCGTGACGCAGCCGCCGGCGCCGACGATCTCGACGCGCGCGATGTCGAGGCTGGATCCGATGCGGAAGCAGGCGCCTCCGGCCACGCTCGGGATGATGAGCGGCCGCCCGGCGGCGCGCGCCGCGGCCACGGCCTGCCGCATCGGGGCCGCCACGTCGAGGCCGGCGACCACGCTGGCGACCGGCACATGGAACAGGGCGTTGATCCCGTTGAGCACGGCCGCATCCGCGAGCGTCGCCGCGTTCGCGGCGCCGGTGGGCCGGAGGGTCGAGACGGAGACATCGCCGCGCGGGCCCGGCGGCCCGAGCGCGGTCTCCTCCGCCGGCGACGCCGAGGCGAATGCGAGGAGGGTTGCGAGGGCGAGGAACAGGCCGCGCATCGGACCCTCCGCATGTCGGCGCCGAGGCGCGGGATCAGGTTCAGGTAGGGCGGCTGCTTCGACGCGCTCCCTCGCGTCCGAGCCCGTCCGCCCGGGACGACGCGCGGATGGGAATGCGCGGACGGCGACCGCGTTCACGAGATCGCCGGTGGCAGGCTTTCGACCGTGACGCAGCGCTCAGGCTAGATCCTGCGAGCCAGGGCGAAAATCAGCATATCTATCAGGGAGTTTGCTGGGCTGCGGTAATCGGGACCCGCTCTGCCCTTGATGATGGTCGGAGTGGCAGGATTTGAACCTGCGACCCCCACGTCCCGAACGTGGTGCGCTACCAGACTGCGCTACACTCCGAAGGCCGGGCGTTGCCGGCGAGCGGGCTTATAGCGGTGCCTTTTCCGGGCCGCAAGCGGGGTGAGGGATCCTTTTTGCGCCCGCGTCGGAATCGGTCCCGTCAGGGCAGCAGATCCGGCCAGTCGGGGGGCAGGGCGCGGCAGGTGAGATCGCTCACGGGAGCCGCCGCGGCGAGGGCGCCGACCGTGCCGGGGCCGGGCTCGAGATGGTGCAGGGTCCAGGTGCTGGGGGCGCCCGGGACATCGAGGCGCAGCAGGCGCGGGGGGCCGGGCGGCAGGCTGACGCTGAAGCGGGTCAGCGGCAGGGCGAGGCCGGCGCCGAGCGCCTTCACCACCGCTTCCTTCCGCGTCCACAGGGCGAAGAAGGCCGCCTCGCGGGCCGGGCCGTCGAGCCGGGCCAGGGAGGCGGTCTCGTCCGGCGCGAAATGGCCGCGGGCGATGCGGAGCGCGTCGGGCAGGGGGCGGAGCGTCTCGACGTCGACGCCGACCGGCGCCTCGGTGGAGAGCGCCACCAGGGCCCGCTGCCCGGAATGCGAGAGGTTGAAGGACAGCCCCGCCCCCGCGAGCTCCGGCCGTCCGCCGGGGGCGAGGACGAAGGCGATCGCCCGCGGGTCGCGGCCGAGCGCCCGGCCGAGGATCAGCCGCAGGGCGGCGTGGCTCGCCGCGAAGCGGGCGCGATCCTCGGGCCGCAGATAGCGCGCCATGCGCGCGCGCTCGTCCGGGGAGAGGGCCTCGGCGCAGCGCGCGAGGTCCGCCTCGGCGCGGGCGAGGTCGATCCTCCACACGCCCGTGCCCGCGTGGCGGCCGGGCTCGGCCGCGGTCCAGGGGCTCACGGGCGGGCCGGCAGGGGCGGGAAGTGGAGGGGGCGCACGGGCGGGGGGCTCGGTGAGGGCGGGTCAGGATCGGGCGCCGGCACGCGGAGCGCAAGCATCGACCACCCGTGCAAAGCGTGGAGACCGGGGCTGCGGGCGCTTCGCCCGGCATGCCGGAGCATGCCATAGAGGCGGCCGACCGTCAGACAGCCGAGCCGCCATGCCCGCCAGGAAGCCCGCTCCGCCGATCCCGGACCTCGAGCCGGATCTGACGCCCGAGGCGGCGCGCGCCGCGCATGCCGCGCTCTCGGAGCAGATCGCCGAGGCCGACCGGCTCTACCACCAGGAGGATGCGCCCGAGATCACGGACGCCGAGTACGACGCGCTGCGCCGCCGGCTGGAGGCGATCGAGGCGCGCTTCCCCGATCTCGCCGGCACGGGCGCGGCGAGCGCCTCGGTCGGCGCCAAGCCCTCCGAGAAGTTCGCCAAGGTGCGCCACGCGGTGCCGATGCTCTCGCTCGGCAACGCCTTCGCCGACGCGGAGGTCGAGGAGTTCGCCGCCCGCGTGCGCCGCTTCCTGAACTGGCCGGAGGGCGAGCCGCTCGCCTTCACCGCCGAGCCGAAGATCGACGGCCTCTCCCTGTCGCTGCGCTACGAGGACGGCATCCTCGTCACTGCGGCGACCCGCGGCGACGGCGAGGTCGGCGAGAACGTCACCGCCAATGCCCGCACGGTGCGGGACATCCCCGAGCGGCTGGTGGGGGAGGGGGTGCCGCCGCTGTGCGAGGTGCGCGGCGAGATCTATCTGAGCCATGCGGACTTCGCCGCGATCAACGCGCGCCAGGAAGCCCAGGGCAAGCCGCTCTTCGCCAACCCGCGCAACGCGGCGGCCGGCTCGCTGCGCCAGCTCGATCCGGCGATCACCGCCGCGCGGCCGCTCCGCTTCTTCGCCTATGCCTGGGGCGCGGTGGAGCCCGCCTTCGAGGGCACGCAATCCGGCGTCATCGCGCGCTTCCGGGAGTGGGGCCTGCCGGTGAACCCGCTCAGCGTGCGCTGCGCCGACATCGCGGCGATGCTGGCGCATTACCGGTCGATCGAGCGGCAGCGGGCCGATCTCGGCTACGACATCGACGGCGTCGTCTACAAGGTCGACGACCTCGCCCTGCAGCGCCGGCTCGGCTTCGTCTCGCGCTCGCCGCGCTGGGCGCTCGCGCACAAGTTCGCGGCGCAGGAAGCCTTCACGGTGGTGGAGGGGATCGACATCAATGTCGGCCGCACCGGCTCGCTCAACCCGCTCGCCAAGCTCCGCCCGGTGACGGTGGGCGGCGTGGTGGTGTCGAACGCGACCCTCCACAACGAGGGCTACGTGAAGGGCGTAGGTGGCGACGGCGAGCCGATCCGCGAGGGCCGCGACATCCGCGTCGGTGACACGGTGATCGTGCTGCGCGCGGGCGACGTCATCCCGAAGGTGATGGACGTCGTCCTCGACAAGCGCCCGGCCGATTCGCAAGCCTACGCCTTCCCCGAGGCCTGCCCGGCCTGCGGCAGCAAGGCGGTGCGGGCCTTCAACCCGCGCACCAAGAAGCCGGATTCGGTGCGCCGCTGCACCGGCGGCCTGATCTGCCCGGCGCAGGCCGTGGAGCGCCTGAAGCACTTCGTCTCGCGCAACGCCTTCGACATCGAGGGCTTCGGCGAGACCTATATCGAGACCCTGTTCGAGGACGGCCTGGTGCGCCAGCCGGCGGATATCTTCCGGCTCGATTTCGAGAAGGTGGCAGCCTCCCTCGCGGCGCGCCGCCGGGCGCTCGCCGAGGCGCGGGCGCGGCAGAAGGAGGAGGCGGCGCGCGCGGCCGGCGAGACGCTGAAGCCGGTCAAGGCCGCCAAGAAGAAGGAGGGCGAGCGCCAGCTCGCCATCGAGAACCTGTTCGCGGCGATCGCGGCGCGCCGCACGGTCGCCTTCCCGCGCCTCCTGTTCGCGCTCGGCATCCCGAATGTCGGCGAGGTGACGGCCAAGGAGCTCGCCAAGGTCTTCCCCGACATGCGCGCCCTAATCGCTTCGGTCGACGCGGCCGCCGCCTGCCGGCCCGGCGAGGGCTGGCTCGCCCTCGACGCGGTCGACCGCATCGGCTCGGTCGCCCGCGACGCGCTGCTCGACCACGTGGCGGCGCGCGCCGAGGCGGGCGAGCCGGGGGACGGACTGCCGCCCGGCGCGGTGAAGGGGCTCGGTCCTGCCGCCCGCGAGAATCTGGTCGCGGCCTTCGGCGAGGGTGAGGCCCTCGATGCCGCGCTCCTGCGCGCCGCCCGCGAGCGCCCCTGCGCCGCCTATCTCGGCTTCGCGGAAGGCGCGAGCGATGTCGGCGACGTGGTCAAGGACGCGCTGATCGACTTCTTCGCGGAGGCGCATAACCGCGACGCGGTGGAGGCGCTGCTCGCCGAGGTCACGCTCGCCCAGGCCGAGGCGCCTGTGGCGTCAGGGAATAGCGAACTCGCCGGCAAGATCGTGGTCTTCACCGGCAGCCTGGAGCGGATGACCCGCAACGAGGCCAAGGCCACCGCCGAGCGGCTCGGCGCCAAGGTCGCCTCCTCGGTCTCGGGCAATACCGACCTCGTGGTGGCCGGGCCCGGCGCCGGGTCCAAGCTGAAGGAGGCTGAGAAGCACGGGGTCGCCGTGATCAGCGAGGCGGAGTGGCTGGAGCGGATCGGGGCGGCCTGAGCGTCCCGATCCGGGCGCCGAGCGGCGGTCAGGCGCCGGCGGTCGCCTTCAGGAACCCGACGAGAAGGCGGCGTCGTAGCCGTCGATATGCGCCATGAGGTCGTTCAGCCGGGGAAACCGGCGCATCGCCTCGTAGACCGAGACGAAGTCGATTCGTCCTTCAGGCAAGAGATGACGCATCACGCGCGCCACCGCACCGCCCTGACAGGTTCCGATGACGAAGATCCTCGGTGATTGGACAGCGCAGCTGCGTAATGCACGCCATTTGTACTCGGCTCGCCACAGGCGTGTCTTCAGGGCGAGCATGCTGGGCGCTGGCTGTACTGGAGATGGACCGGAAGGAATCCATGCTCTACGAAGCCCTGTCAATTCAGGTGCTTGGCAAAGTTTCGCCGGCGCCTGATATCTGCAACAGTGCCGCGAACCGGGCTCGGTACGGCGGACCTGCTGCTTGCCATGATTGATCCGCCCTATGTCCACCTTCATCGGCAAAGGCCGGATGCCCCATCCAGAAATTTGCGGGCTGGTCTCGCTTTGTATTCGAACGCGCAGGTTGTTGCTCCAGCTGGAACAGGTATCGCAATAATTGCGTGCTCGTAATTGCAGGTCACCCAGTAGCTTGTTGCGGGGTCCATTTTCCACTGCGGACGCGTTGCCGAATCGTTATCTGGGGCAAGCGAAGCAAGTTGTTCGGGCGGACCTGAGAACAACGACATAGATACAAGACGTGAAGCTTTGAGTGGTCCTACGCCGCGCCATCTATCTGGCACCTTTCTGGCAAAAGCTGGATTGCATATTAATGTCTCATACCTTTTTTCTTCCTTCGAATAAGCAGAGTTATTCAGTGCGAAAAACGCAAAGATAGAGAAGGCCAAATTACTCAATAACATAAAATGTCTTGCCATCGTTGCTCCTTTTGGTTCCTTCTGCGCATTTGAAATTAATTTTTCTCCTTAGAACTTGTTTTTGAGAAGCCCACTGATCGAGGACTTCGATTCCATTCTCATCATGACTCAAGTAAATGGCGGCATGTTTTCCTTTGTCGTCGGTCGGATAATGAGGCGGAACGCCATCGAAAGTAGCGATGGCAATGTATTTTTCAAACTGCTCCTTAGCACCCCATATTTGCTTTCCTCGCGTCCACGTCGTTGTCGCTCCAACATCTGTTACCTGCTGGACAAAAGAAACACATTCCGTTGTCTTCTTCGTGGGGTGTACGTATTTGCTGATTCCTTTGACCTTTTCCTCTGCAACATTCATTTTGTGCGGCATTGGAGAAATTCCTCTTATAGAATATAAAATATGTCACTTGAATTACTTTATGACATCGGCTGTTTATTGTTTATATGCGGCGAGCTCCGGCATGAGTCAAGATTTATCGAGAGCGTGGTTGACCTGAAGTCACGCTCGAAGACTATTTACCTATAATCATCCAGTCGTTACGAGGTGCAAGCTCGAACGACCGGGAGGGGCCGGACGTAGCTCCGCATGATGCGCCAAGCGCCGAACCGAGCCAGCGCACAGCCTCGATCCGATCTCTTGTATTATGTATGCCAGACGGCTAGGCTGACGCCGCACCTTCCTGAAGGGTCCACTTCCAACTTGCGGCGCGCCCCGAAACGGGTGCGCCGCTCTTGTGAGCCAGTGCGGAGCCGGCCCCTATGGCGATGCATGCCCAGATCCTCGACGGGCCGGAGGCCGAAGCCGACGCGTCTCTCCGTTGCCTCTCCGATATCGAGCAAGCCGTGCTGCGCGCCCTGGATGGCGAGTTCGTCAGCGCGACCGTCGTCAGGTGGCGCGCCAAGCTGCCCACCACGCAACGGGTCGGCCCCACCCTCGCGGCCTGCACCAAGCTGGAACAGCTCGGGCTTGCCGAATGCATCGGCGTCGGTTTGGCGCGGCGCTGGGCGCGGGCGGGCTCGGGCGACTTCGTGAGCGCCTGACCACCGCAGTGGCTGCGCGCGGCGGCCGGCCGTCGCGAGGTCCGCGGCGGGGCAGGGATAGGCGCCATCGAGCGCCCATTGCGACCCCTACCGCCGCCGCAAAGCCGTCTTGGCCGCCTCGCGCGCCCTCTGCTCGAAGCGGGCGAGGCGGATGCGCCGGTCCAGGGAGAGGCGGTCGGCGCCGGGGGGGACGGCGATGATCTCGGCGAGCGTCTCGCGCTCCGGATAGAGGCTCTCCAGGGCGGAGCCGGCGAGCGTCGCCGAATCGAGCCGGTCGGCGAAGCGGGTCTCGTGGCAGGCGCGCACGATCTCGGCTTCGAGCACGAGGCCGGGGGCCTGGGCGCGGAGCGTCTCGTCATAGGCGGTCTTCAGGAGCGTCGCGGTGCCGGATCCGACGAGGGCCAGGCTGATCGCGATCGGCCGGCCATCGAGGGTCAGGCTGTCGGCGCGGGCCGTGACGGGGCCGGTGCCCTCCGCGAAGAGCGCGCGGGCGAGGGCGGCGGTGGCCGGGCGGCAGGCCATGGCGGTGCCGGCCTCGCCCTTCCAGCCCGCCCGTTCCAGGGCGAGGAAGCTCTCCACCGCGGCGGCCAGCGCGGCGCCCCCGCTGGCGCTGTCGAGGCGGAGTGCGCCGCTCTCGGACAGGCGCTTCGTGCGCCGCCGCAGATCCTTCAGTCGGCTCCGGTTCGGATGGCCGGCCTGGAAGGCATCGAGGCTCGCGCGGCGGTCGAGCACCGGCCGCGCGAAGGTCGCGACGGGGCCGTGCGACCAGCCGGCCCGGTCCATCGCCGCGCGCATCGCCGTGCCGGCCGGGCTGTCGAGGCGCAGCAGCGGCCAGCGCCAGGCGCCGCCGCCCGAGGCGCAAGCGAGCCCGGCGACCAGGGCGTCGGCCGCCTCCGCATCGATCGCCGCCCCTCGGGCCGCGAGCAGCGGATCGGTGGCGGTGATGAAGGGCGTCAGGAAGGGCCGGGCCACGCGGGCGCCGAGCCCGCTGAGGTCGCGGGCGGTCCGGTAGGGCAGGAGCGCTTCGAGCCGCCCGGCCCGGGCCACGGTCACGGCGGCGAGGTCGGTCGGCGCGAGGGCCGCCGCGCCATGCGCCGCGAGGACGTGGCGGCTGAAATGGGGGTGGGTGTCGCGCGCCCGGGCGAAGAGGTCGTCCCAGGCCGCGCCGTCGATCGCCGCGAGGGGCGTGAGCGCGATCTCGAACCCATGGGCGGCGACAGGGGAGGGGGCGCTCATCGGGCGGCTCCGGCGAGGCTCGACCAGACCGGCGTCGCGAGGCCGTGCACGGCGCGGGCCGCGTTGGCGAGGGCGGCCGCCCGCAGCACTGTGGCGACGGCCATGGCGAGCGCGGCGCCGATCACGCCGAGTTGCGGGATCAGGATCAGGCAGAGCAGGGCGGCGAGGCCGAGCGCCGCCACCGTGATCGCGGCGCAGAGCCGCTCGCCGCCGAGCATGGTGAGCAGGTCCTCGCCCGGGCCGAACAGGCTGGCGGCGACGCTGCCGGCGGCGAGCACCGCCAGGATCGGCACGCTCTCCGAGAAGCCCGAGCCGAACATGGCGAGGAGGAGGGGGCTCACGGCGACCACGGCGACGGCGACGGCGAGCGTCGCCGCCGCGGTGGCCTGCCCCTGCAGGCGCACCAGGCCGGCGAGCGCCGCCCCGTCGCCGCGGGCCGCGCTGTAGCGCTGCGCCGTGGCCGCGGTGGCGGCGAAATGCACGAAGACCACGAATTGCTGGATGCGCGTGGCGGCGAAGTAGAGGCCGACCGCGGCCGGCGGCATCAGGAAGCCGAGCACCACCACGTCCACGAAGCCGAACCCGGCGGTGGCGAGGTCGATCGCGGCGATGGGCAGGCAGGCGCGCAGCCATTTGCGCAGGTCGAACCGGCGCGGCCCCGGGGCAAGCGCGCCGCGCAGGCGCGCGAGCAGCAGGACGGATTGCAGGGCGGTGGCGAGGGCTGCGGCGCCGAGCATGCAGGCCATCGCCACCTCGGCCCGGGCCGGGGCGCCGGCGAGCACGGCGGCGAGCAGCGCGCCCATCATCGCCACCTGCCGCAGCAGGTAGGGCGGCGCGATGGCGAGCACCGCCCAGTTCTGGCTGCGCGCGACGCCCTCCAGATAGTCCTGGAGCGCGAAGAGGGGCAGGACCAGGGCCGCGATCAGAAGGGGCGCGCGGTAGGGCTCGGCGAGGACGGCAGGGGCCGCCCGCATGAGGACGAGGCCGAGGAGGGCGGTGCCGGCGGCGGCCGCGAGGGTCGCGAGGGCGCCCGCGGCGAGGTAGCCGCGCGCCTCGGCGAGGTCGCCGCGCCCCTGCGCCTCCGGCAGGAAGCGGCTCGCCCCCTGCGACAGGCCGAGCGTCAGGGTGTGGCCGAGCATCGCCGTCCAGACCCAGACGGTGGCGAAGACGCCGTATTCCTCCCAGCCCATCAGCCGGGCGGCGAGCACCTGGGCGGCATAGGCGAAGCCGGCCGAGCCGATGCGGATGAGGAAGACCGAGAGGGCGGCCCCGGCCGCGCCCGCGCGCGCCGCGCGCAGGCGCCGCAGGGCCGTGCCGATGGAGAGCCGCGCCGCCATGTCCGTCCCGCGCCCGAGGAGCCAGCCCTTCCGCTTAGCGGGCCGGGCTTGCGGGCCGGTTAATGGGCGCCGGGCCTCGGCTCGGCCTTGTCTGCCGTTCCGTCTCCCTTGCCTTCGGCCTTGAGCGCCGGGGGCTCCTTCGTCCCCCCGGTCGTCTCCGGCTGGAGCAGGGACAGGGTGATGGCACGGGTGACGTGCTCGGCCATGCAGCGCAGGCCGAGATCGTTGATGCGGAACTGGCGCCCGAGCATGTGGCCCTCGCCGCTCTTGTCGCTGCGCCCGGCGAGGTAGCGCATCGCCTCGTAGCGGAGCACCAGCGGCACCTTCTCGCGGACGGCGACCTCGCGCACCGCGTTCACGATGCTGGTGTAGTAGGCGTCCTCCGCGAGGCTCGCGGTGTAGGTCGGATCGACCAGCACCACGTCGATGTCGTGCGACTTGATCCAGCGCACGGTCTCGTCGAGCGCCTCCGCGAAGGCCGAGAGCTCGACCCGCGCGAGGGCGTCGTGCGTGCCGACCTGCCAGACCACGAGGTCGGGCTCGACCTCGGCCACGATGCTGCGCAGCCGCTCGGCGGCCTCCCCCGCGATCTCGCCCGGCAGGCCGCGGGCCTCGATCACCACGTCGACGTCGGGCAGCGAGCGCTCCAGCGCCGTCTCGAGCTTGACCGGATAGGTGCTCGACGCGCCGAGCCCGGCGGAGGTGCCGCCGATCGAAAGCACGCGGACCGGCCGCTTCTCCTTCAGCGCGGCCTTCACCGCGCCGAGCTTGGCCAGGGTGTAGAGCTGCGAGCCCGGCACCCGGCACTCGGGCGAGAGAATGGTATCGCCGGGCTCGCTCGCCGCAGGTGGGGAGACCACCGCCGGCGGGGCGGGGCGGGAGGGCGCCTCCTCGGCGAGCGCGGCGCCCGCCACGAGGCAGAGGGCGAGCGCCTTGAGGCGGAGCGCGAGCGCCTTGAGGCGGGCCTCAAGGCGGCGCGGTCGCGTCAGACCCGGGGTCGCGGCTTGCGGGAGCGCCATTCGACGAACCATGCGGTGTAGCCCAGGGCGAGCAGGCCGAGACAAAGGATGCACAGATCGGTCAGGAAGCCGCCGCCCGTCCAGAAACGCAAGAGCTGCCCGCCGAGGCTCAGTATTGAACCCATAGAGAAAACGGCGAGTGAATTACGCCCCAGCCGCGTCAGATACGCAACCACCCATCCGATCCAGGGCGCGATCAGGCCGTAGACCGGCCCGAAGGCCAGGAGAACGCCGAGAAAATGGATCAGCCGCGCGGGCGTCAGGTAGGTCTTGTCGAAGGTGAACAGCAGCCGCGGCTCCGGCACCCGCAGCGGATCCGGCCGAATCTCGAACAACGACAACCCGATACCCAGAAGCACCAGGGCGACGCCCAGCGGGAACAGCCGCCGCGCCCAGCGGCGCAGGGCGTCCGATTCCCGGTTCCAGTCCTGCAGCACGAAGCCGAGGACCAGAAGAAGCTGCCAGCACAGGGGGTTGAAGAACCAGTCGCCCTGGCCCGGCCAGGAGGGCAGGTTCCACTCCTCGACGAGGCTCAGCAGGTAAAGTCCGCCGGAGAAGGTCAGCGCCGCCGCCCGGCTGCGCCGCGCGATCAGCACGAAGAGCGGCGCGATCCCGAGCAGCACCACGTAGAGCGGCAGGATGTTGAAGAAGCCGAGCTGGTGGGTCAGCAGCACGATGCCGACCACGGTCTGGATCGGATCGGCGAAGAAGCCGCCCGCATTGTGCCATTCCAGGATCAGCGGGTTGTCGAGCAGCAGCGCGGTGCCGGCGATGATGGCGAGCGCCATCAGCATCACCGTGAGCTGCGCGCGGTAGACCTCGATGGTGCGCGAGAGGAGGCGCAGGACGCTCCGCCCGCCGGGCTCGGGCGTGCCGTCGCGCCCGCGCGTGGCGATGCCGATCGACCAGCCGGCCAGGAACACGAACAGCTCCGCCGCGTCCGAGACACCGTACTGCGAGTAGGTGTAGCGCTCGAACGTGTTGCCCGGGACGTGGTTGATGAAGATCGTGACCAGGGCGAGGCCGCGCCAGAAATCGATCGCGTTCGGGTCCCGCATCGCGGTGGCGGCTCCGGGTCAGGCTTCAGGGCGCGGGGCTGGTCGAGGGCGGGCCCTGATACGGTGCGCGGGCCGCATCTGCAAAGGTGGAACCGCGCTCACGATCCGGCGAACCTGGGCCGCCTTCCCGCGTTTGGTCGGGCACGGCCCCCAAATGTCCGGCCCGCCTCGCCGTTCCGGGCCGGGCCGGCGCCCCCGCGGTGCGGGGCGCTCTCGCAGGAGGATGTACCGATGTTCCGCCCCACTCCCGTCCTCTGGCTCGCGGCGCTCGTGGCCGCCGCGCCCGCAGCCGCCTTCGCCCAGGCCCAGACCGGGACCGGCGGCGGCCCGGCCTCGACGGTCACGGCCCCCAACACCTCCTCGGTGGGCCGCACCATGCCTCCCGCCGCGGGGACCGGTGCCGGCACGCGCGAGGAGCGCACCGAGCGCACGCCGCAGATGAAGGATGACGACCGCATCCAGAAGGGCATCTGCATCGGCTGCGGCGCGAAGTAGGTTCCCTGGCCACCGCGGAGCGCGAGGCGCCGCCCACGATTTGACTTCGCGGGCGGTGCAAGGCTTCCTAGCGGCGATGCCCAGCCGGCCCCGATCCGGAGCCCGAGCCTTTGGACGACACCCTCGAACTCCGCGATCAGCTCGCCCGCGCTTGGCGACAGGTCCTCGACGCGGCCGTCGAGAACGGCGCACCGCCCCAGGCCGTGATCGAGACCATGGCCAGCGTGGCGCACGAGACCTTCGCCACCGTGTTCGGTGCCGCTGCGGCGGCGAGCTACCTCCAGCTCCTGGCCGAGCAGCTGCGCGACCTGGAGCGGAGCGAGACCGACCGGCTGGTGCGGGGCGAGGACGGGCCCGCGCCCGCGTCCGACCCGGTCGATGCCGACACGCCGATCGATCCGGCCTGGCTCACCCAGGACACCCTGTTCAGCTGAGGCTCGCCGCGGGCCCTACCCCTCGGCCGCCTCCGCCTTGTGCGGGCGCAGTTCCGGGGTGCTCTGGGCGATCTCGGTCTCGGCAGGGGGCTCGGCGCGGCTCTCGGCCCGGCTCGCATCCACGAACAGGCGGGCCTCGCCCTCCTTCAGGCCGAGGCTGCGCAGGGCGTAGAAGGTCATGCCGAAGGCGAGCTCCCGCTCGCCCATCAGGACGAGGCCGACCTTCCCCTCCTCGAGGCGGCGGCGCTCGGCGTCACTGTGGGTGCGGATCAGGGTGTCGATCTTCGGGTTCGCCTCGCGGGCGATCTCCACGAGGCGGCGCGCCTGGTGCGAATCCGGCGTGGCGCTCACCAGCAGGCGGGCGCGGCCGATATCGGCGGCGTCCAGGATGCCGGGCGCCAGGGCGTCGCCGAACACCGCCTCGATGCCCGCCTCGCGCAGTTCCAGCACCCGGCGCCGGTCGCGGTCGATCACCACGAAGGGCAGGTCCCAGCTCGCCAGCGCCTTGCCGATGCTGCTGCCGACCCGGCCATAGCCGACGACGACGGCGTGGCCGCGATGCGGACGGCCGGCCTCGGAGACGGGAATGGCGTCCGCGCCGTGCCGCTCGAAGCGGCGGGCGAGATCGGGCCGCTCGGCGAGCCAGGCCTCGACGCGCGCGGCCAGCATGAAGGCGAGGGGGTTGAGGGTGATCGAGAGCAGCGCGCCGCCGAGGATCAGGTCGCGCCCCTCGGTCGGCAGCAGCTTCAGCGACAGGCCGAGGGTGACGAGGATGAAGGAGAACTCGCCGATCTGCGCGAGGCTCGCCGCGATGGTCAGCGCCGTGCCGACCGGGTGCTTGAAGACGAGCACGATCGCCACCGCCGCCAGCGACTTGCCGAGCAGGATCACGCCGAGCACCGCCAGAACCGAAAGCGGCTCGCGCAACAGGATGCCGGGGTCGAACAGCATGCCGACCGAGACGAAGAACAGCACCGCGAAGGCGTCCTGCAGGGGCAGGGAATCGGCCGCGGCCTGATGGCTGAGGTCGGATTCGGCGAGCACCATCCCGGCGAAGAAGGCACCCAGTGCGAAGGAGACCCCGAACAGCTCCGCCGAGCCGAAGGCGAGGCCGAGCGCCAGCGCCAGCACCGCCAGGGTGAACAATTCGCGCGAGCCGGTGCGCGCGGCCTGATCGAGCAGCCAGGGCACGAAGCGGCGGCCCACCACCAGCATGAGGGCGACGAAGAGCGCGACCTTGGCGAGGGTGAGCGCCAGGGTGAGCCAGATGCTGTCGGCGAGGCCGCGTCCGACGAGGCCGCCGATCAGCTCGGTCAGCGCGTGCGCCGCGCCGTGCCCGGCCTCCTCCGTCTTGCCGCCGAGGGAGGGGGCGAGCGCCGGCAGCAGCACCAGCGCCAGCACCATGGCGAGGTCCTCGACGATGAGCCAGCCGACCGCGATGCGGCCCTTGTCGGTGTCGAGCAGGCCGCGTTCCTCCAGCGCCCGCAGCAGCACCACGGTGCTTGCCACCGAGAGCGCGAGGCCGAAGACCAGGCCGGCGCCGAGACCCCAGCCCCAGGCAAGCGCCAGCGCGCCGCCCATCGCGGTCGCCACGGCGATCTGCACGATGGCGCCGGGCAGCGCGATGGTCCGCACCGCCATCAGGTCGCCGATCGAGAAATGCAGGCCGACGCCGAACATCAGCAGGATCACGCCGATCTCGGCGAGTTGCCCGGCGAGCTCGCTGTTGCCGACGAAGCCCGGCGTGTAGGGGCCGACCAGCACGCCCGCGAGCAGGTAGCCGACGAGAGGCGGCAGCCGCAGGCGCTGCGCCACCATCCCGCACACGAAGGCGAGCACCAAGCCCAGGGCGATGATGGCGATCAGCTCGGTCGCGTGCGGCACGGGTGTCTCGGCTCCTTGGTTCTTGCGGGTACAACGTCCAGCAGGTGGCCCAAAGGTGGCCCATGCCACTGCCGGCCGCCGCTGTATCGGGGGAAACGCGCGCGAAACGACATTTCGCGCCGCTGCCGCCAGCATAGACCGATCCGTGCGCCGGGTCGGTGACGGATTGCACCTCGCGGACGGCCAACCGCGAAAAAATGCGCCCCGCACGTTGGGAAACCGAATTTTGCAATCGTTGGTTGTCGTTGCGCCCCTACCAGCCTGGAGAATGCCCCGATGGCAGCCGGAATCGATCCGATCGGACAGCGGGACCGCAACGGCGTGATCTGGACGCTCGCTCTCTCGGCTGCGCTGGTCGGGCTGGTGGCGCTCCCCCGCCGCAGCGGCCGGCCAGCGCACGTCGGCTCCGGTGCGGGTCCGGCGGCGCACGAGACGTCCGGCTCGCACGAGGGCGGTGCGGCGCACCGGGTCGCGCGGAGGGAGGCGGATCGGGGGCGGCAGGCCGATACCCCCTCCGAGATCCCGGCGGCGGGCTGGAAGGATATCGGCCTTCGCGTCGTCCACGACATCTCCGAGAACCGCCTCGTCACGGTCGCGGCGGGGGTGACCTTCTACGTGCTGCTCGCGATCTTTCCCGCGACTGCGGCGCTGGTGGCCTGCTACGGCCTGTTCGCCGACGTGGCCGAGATCAACCGGCACCTCGACAGCCTGCACGGGCTCATGCCCGCAGGCGCCGTCGATATCGTCGGCGACCAGGTCAAGCGCATTGCCGAGACGCGTGATGGGACGCTCGGGGTGACGGCGGTCACCGGCCTCGGGCTCTCGCTGTGGAGCGCCAATGGCGGCATGAAGAGTGTCTTCGATGCGCTGAACGTCGTCTACGAGGAGCGCGAGAAGCGCGGCTTCGTGCGGCTCACCCTCATCTCGCTGGCCTTCACCGTCGGGGCTCTGGTCTTCATCCTGCTCGCGCTCGGCGCCATCGTGGTGCTGCCGGTGCTGTTCCAGACGGTCGGCCTCAGCGCGGATGCGTGGTACGTCGCGCTGCTGCGCTGGCCGGCACTCCTCGTCGCCGTCCTGCTCGCCCTGGCCGTGCTCTACCGGTACGGGCCGAGCCGGGACGCGCCGCGCTGGCGCTGGGTGACCTGGGGCAGCGCCCTCGCCGCCATCCTCTGGCTCGGCGGTTCGGCCCTGTTCTCGTGGTACGTCGCCAATTTCGGCACCTACAACAAGACCTACGGCTCCCTCGGCGCCGTGATCGGCTTCATGACCTGGATCTGGCTCTCCACCATCATCGTGCTGATCGGCGCCGAGGTGAATGCTGAGATGGAGCACCAGACCGCCCGCGACACCACGCGCGGCCGACCCGAGCCCCTGGGCCAGCGCGAGGCCCGCATGGCCGACACGGTGGGCGAGGCTGCGGGCTGAGCATTCGATCGCATTTCCAGGTTGTGTTTCTGTATAAATTCAACCGGCATCTGGGCGATCATTGCCGATCTTAGTTGTAAAAATTCTAAATTCAAAACATTCGATATCTGTTCCGGGGCGATTATCTTGACGTGACGACTGGAATGCCGGTAATTCGCTGTGCCGCGTGCGACGCAAGACACGTCCGCGGTCAACGAGACCAGCCTCATGATCCGAATCCATCCGCTCGCCGGCCTCATCGCCGGGGTGAGCCTCGTCACGTCGGCCGCGGCCCAGCAGTCTGCCAGCGACCCCGTCATCACCCTCGACGAATTGTCGGTGACGAGCGAGCGGCCGATCTCGCGCGGCTATCAGCCGGTGCGGAGCTCGCTCGCCACCCGGAGCGAGACGCCGCTCCTGCGCGTGCCGCAGGCGGTCGCCGTGGTCACGGAGCAGGTGCTGCAGGACCAGCAGGTGCGCAGCCTCGACGAGGCCCTCGTCAACGTCTCGGGCATCACGCAGACCAACACGGTGGGCGGCCAGCGGGACGCCTTCATCCGCCGCGGCTTCGGCGAGAACGGTGACGGCTCGATCCTGCGCGATGGCCTGCGCACGGCCCTGCAGCGCTCCTTCATGCCGACCACGCAGCGGGTCGAGGTGCTGAAGGGTCCGGCCTCGGCCCTCTACGGGATCCTGGACTCCGGCGGCCTCATCAACATCGTCACCAAGAAGCCCCGCTTCGTCGAGGCGGGTTATGTCGAGACCTGGGGCACGAGCTTCGGCGGTGGCGGGGTCGAGCTCGACCATACCGGCCCGATCGCGGGCACGAGCCTCGCCTACCGCTTCATCGCGCAGGGGCGCAACCAGGAGTACTGGCGCGATTTCGGCATGCAGAGCCAGCAGGTGGTCGCGCCCTCGCTCACCTGGGAGGGCGACGACACCCGCGTCACGCTCGCCTACGAGTGGTCGCATTACCGGATGCCCTTCGACCGCGGGACGATCTTCGATCCCAGGACCGGCAAGCCGGTGCGCGTGCCGCGGGAGCGCCGGTTCGACGAGCGCTGGAGCAACACGACGGGCGAGAACCATGTCGCCTCGCTCTCCGTCGAACGGGCGCTCGCCGACACTTGGAAGGCGACCTTCGACTACGCCTTCAGCCACAATTTCTTCGAGGACAACCAGACCCGCCGGGTCAGCTTCAACCCTGTCACCGGCATCCTGACCCGCCGGGCGGACGCCACGCAGGATGCGAACACCTCGGTCCATGCCGCCCGCCTCGACGTGGTCGGGCGGGAGAACCTCCTCGGCTTCGGCCACGAATTCCTGCTCGGCGCCTCCTACGATTACTTCGAGGCCACCCGCAGCCGCCTGATCCGCGGGGCGAACGACGCGCGCTTCAACATCTATGCGCCGGTCTACGGCCGGCTGGCACCGAGCTTCACCGTCGTCGCCCGCGACAGCAACCAGCTCGAGCGCCTCTCGACGCCTTCGGTCTACGCGCAGGATACGATCTCGCTGACCGATCGGCTCACCGTCGTCGGCGGCCTGCGCTACCAATATTTCGATCAGATCGCGGGGCGCGGCCTTCCGTTCGTGCGCAACACCGACGTCTCAGGCGGCCGCGTCGTGCCGCGCGTCGGGCTGGTCTACCTGCTCGCGGACGGGCTCTCGGCCTATGGATCCTACAGCCAGACCTTCCGGCCGAACACCTCCGTCGCCACCGCGATCGGCGCGCTGCCGCCGGAGGAGGGCGAGGCCTACGAGATCGGCCTGAAGATGGAGGTGGCGGACGGCGTCACGGCAACGGCGGCCCTCTACGACATCGTGAAGTCGAACGTGCTCTATACCGAGGTCGTCGACGGCATCACCTACAGCCGCACGGCTGGGCGCGTCGGCTCGCGCGGGTTCGAGCTCGACGTGGCCGGCCGGATCGCCGAGGGCTGGAGCGCGATCGCGACCTACGCCTATACCGACGTCACCGTGCTGGCCGACCCGACGCTGAAGGGCAACACGCTGCCCAACGTGGCCCCCCACACCGCCTCGCTGTTCCTCACGCATGATTTCGGGCCGGTCGGCGGCGGCCGGTTGCGCGCCGGGCTCGGTGGACGCTACGTGGGCGTGCGTGCGGGCGATGCCGCCAACACCTTCACCCTGCCGGACTACGCCGTGCTCGACGCCTTCTTGGCCTACGATACCGAGGTGGTGGGCCGGCCGGCGACCGTGCAGCTCAACCTGCGCAACCTGACCGACGAGACCTATTACCTGTCCTCGCTCGGCACCAACACCCTCGGCGTCGCGGTGGGCGAGCCCTTCCAGGCCCTCGTGAGCGCGCGCCTGTTCTGGTGAGGCCCTTCTTGAGACCGACGCGCCCGACGCTCCGCACAATCCTGTTCCGCCTCCACTGGGCGTTCGGCCTCACCGCCGGGCTCGTCCTGGCGCTGGTCGGCGTCACCGGCGCCCTCATGAGCTACGAGGACGCGGCGATGGACGCGCTCAACGCGGAGCGCGCCGCGGTACAGGCCGGGGGCCGGACGCGGCTCGGGCCGGAGGCGCTGGTCGCCGCCATCGAGGCGGCGCATCCGGGCCTGCGCGTCGCCGCGCTGACGCTCGCCGCCGATCCGGCCCGGGCGGCACGGGTCCGCTTCACCGGCTCGCCCGCCGAGCGGGCGCCCTCGCGCTACCTCGACCCCTATGACGGTGCCGACCGCGGCACGGTCGCCGGCGAGAAGACCTTCGAGACGATCCGGTCCCTGCACCGCTGGCTGCTCCTGCCCGGCGGCGGGCGCGGCTGGGGCCGCACCATCACGGGGATCAGCGCCCTCGCGCTCCTGGCCTTTCTCGGCACCGGCCTCTACCTGCGCTGGCCGAAGCTGCATTCCTGGCGGATCTGGCTGCGCCCGAGCCTCGCCCGGCCCGGGCGTCCGCGCTGGTGGTCGCTGCACGCGGTCGTCGGCACCTGGCTGGTCCCGGTCTATCTCGTGATCGGGCTGACCGGCCTGTGGTGGTCTTACGATTCCTACCGGGCCGGGGCGACCTACCTGCTCACCGGCGCCTGGCCGGAGACCCGCCCGCAGGGCGAGGGCGGCCGGATGGAGGAGCGCCGGGCCGGGGCCAAGGCGGCGCCCCCGCCGCTCGCCCTCGATGCGGCATGGCGGATCTTCACCGCCGAGACGGGCGACCGCGCCGCTCTCGCGACGGTGACGCTGCCGGCCGGACGCGAGCGGACCATCCGGATCCGCTACCTCGCCGATGCGGACGACGCCCCGAGCGCGCGCTCCGAGATGCATTTCGACGCGGGCACCGGTGCGCTCCTCACCACCGCGCATGCGGCCGACAAATCCCTCGGCAAGCGGATCGCCGAGAACATGCTGGAGGTCCATCGCGGGCGCTTCTTCGGCGGCGTCTTCGCGCTGATCTTCTGCCTCGCCGCGCTCGCCATGCCGGTCTTCGCGGCCACCGGCATCACCCTCTACGTCCTGCGCCGGCGCGCGGCGCGGAAGCGGGCGGCGCCTGCCGTCCGGGCCGAGCCGGTCCGCGCCTGAGGACGACGGCCCCCGCGACCGCATCGGGCGTTTCCGTCGGGGCCGTTATGGCTCTAGACAGGGCCATCCGCACCGCACGCGAAGGCCCGATGAGCGCGCAGACCGAGACCCAACCGACCGAGGACGCCAAGGGGAGTGGCAAGCCCGTCGGCCCCGGCGACCAGGTGATCCTGGTCGACGGCTCGTCCTTCATCTTCCGGGCCTATTTCCAGTCGATCAACCAGGACCAGAAGTACAATTCGCGGCCCTCGGACGGCCTGCCCACGGGGGCGGTGCGCCTGTTCTGCACCAAGATCGCGCAGTTCCTCCAGGACGGCGCCGCGGGGACGATGCCGACCCATCTCGGCATCGTCTTCGACAAGTCCGAGGGCTCGTTCCGCAAGGAGATGTTCCCCGACTACAAGGGCCACCGCCCCGATGCGCCGGACGACCTCAAGCGGCAGATGCCGCTGATGCGCGACGCGGTGCGCGCCTTCGGCCTGCACGCGGTGGAGCTGGAGCGCTACGAGGCCGACGACCTCATCGCGACCTATACGCGGCAGGCGGAGGAGCGGGGCGCGGGCGTCATCATCGTCTCCTCCGACAAGGACCTGATGCAACTCGTCGGGCCGCTCGTGCGCTTCTACGACTTCGAGTCGGGCGCCAAGGGCAAGCCGGGCTACCGGCCCGAGCGCAACCTCGACGTCGAGGCCATCGTCGCGAAGTGGGAGGGGTTGCAGCCCGCCCAGATCGGCGACGCGCTGGCGCTGATCGGCGACACCTCGGACAACGTGCCGGGCGTGCCGGGCATCGGCCTGAAGACCGCGGCGGCGCTGATCAAGGAATACGGCAGCCTGGAGCAGCTTCTGGAGCGGGCGGGCGAGATCAAGCAGCCCAAGCGCCGCGAGACGCTGCTCGCCAATATCGATCAGGCCAAGCTCTCGCGGAAGCTCGTGGCGCTGATGGAGGACGTCTCCGTCCCCGTGCCGCTCGACGAACTGCGGGTGCCGAAGCCCGATCCCGAGCGCCTCGTCGGCTTCCTCAAGGCGATGGAGTTCAACACGCTGACGCGGCGCATCGCGCAGATGCTCCACGTCGATCCGGAGGCGGTGAAGCCCGATCCGCGTCTGCTGCCGGGCGCACGCCCGCACGGCTATGCCAACGCGCAGGGCGGCAGCGACGCGCTGCCCTTCTTCGGCGATGCCGTGCCGCCGGATCCCGAGACCGCGGCGGCCGGGTCCGAGCGCCCGCCGGGCGACGCGCCGCCGGGCGGCGAGGTCGATCCGTTCGCCGAGTTCGCCCTGCCGGAGGCGGCACCGAAGCCCCGCACGGCGCCGGAGCCGACGCCGGGCGGACTGGTGGCGGCCCGCGCGGCCGAATCCGTGAAGCCCTTCGACACGGCCGCCTACGACACCGTGCTGAGCCTGGAGCAGCTCGACGCCTGGATCGCCGAGGCCGAGGAGGCGGGCGTCGTCGCCGTCGACACCGAGACCGACGCCCTCGATGCCAACCGTGCCGGGCTCGTCGGCGTCTCGCTCGCGGTCGCCGCAGGGAGGGCCTGCTACATCCCGCTCGCCCATGTGCGCGCGGCGAAACCGGAGCGCAACGAGGGCGACCTGTTCGGCGAGGGGGCGGCGCCGAGCGACGCGGTCGAGCCGGTGCCGGGCCAGATCCCGATGCGCGAGGCGCTGGCGCGGTTGAAGCCGCTCCTCGAGAATCCCGGCGTGCTCAAGGTCGGCCAGAACCTGAAATACGATTGGGTCGTGCTCGCCCGCTACGGGATCGAGGTCGCGCCCTTCGACGACACCATGCTGATCTCCTACGTGCTCGATGCCGGCAAGGGCGGCCACGGCATGGACGAGCTGGCGCGCCGCCATCTCGGCCACCAGCCGATCACCTTCTCCGACGTCACCGGCACGGGTCGCGCCAAGATCACCTTCGAGCGCGTGGCGCTCGACAAGGCCACCGCCTACGCGGCCGAGGACGCCGACGTCACCCTGCGCCTCTGGCGGATGATGAAGCCGCGGCTCGTGGCCGAGCGGCGCGTCGCCGTCTACGAGACCCTGGAGCGCCCGCTCGTGCCGGTCATCGCGCGGATGGAGCGGGCCGGCATCCGCGTCGACCGCGACATGCTGAGCCGCCTCTCCGGCGACTTCTCGCAGATCCTGGCACGGCTCGAGGCCGAGATCCAGGAGGATGCGGGCGAGACCTTCTCGGTGAGCTCGCCCAAGCAGATCGGCGACATCCTGTTCGGCAAGATGGGCCTGCCCGGCGCCAAGAAGACGCCCTCCGGCCAATGGGCGACGCCTGCGACGCTGCTCGAGGAGCTGGCCCAGGCCGGCCACGAGCTGCCCCGCAAGATCCTGGAATGGCGCCAGCTCTCGAAGCTGAAATCGACCTATACGGATGCGCTCCAGCAGCATGCCGACCGCGAATCGGCCCGCGTCCACACCTCGTTCTCGCTCGCCGCCACCACGACGGGCCGGCTCTCCTCGTCCGAGCCGAACCTGCAGAACATCCCGATCCGCACCGAGGAGGGCCGGCGCATCCGCCGCGCCTTCGTGGCGGCCGCGGGCAACCGGCTGATCTCGGCGGATTACAGCCAGGTGGAGCTGCGCATCCTCGCCCACATCGCCGACGTGCCGCAGCTCCGCCAGGCCTTCGAGGAGGGCATCGACATCCACGCGGCCACGGCCTCCGCGATGTTCGGCGTGCCGCTCTCGGCGATGACGCCCGACCTGCGGCGGCGGGCCAAGACCATCAATTTCGGCATCATCTACGGCATCTCCGCCTTCGGCCTCGCGGACCGCCTCGGCATCGGCCAGCCGGAGGCCTCGGCCTTCATCAAGCAGTATTTCGAGCGCTTCCCCGGCATCCGCGCCTATATCGACGACACGAAGAAGCTCTGCCGCGACAAGGGCTACGTCACCACCCTGTTCGGCCGGGTCTGCCACTACCCGCAGATCCGCTCGAACAACCCGCAGGAGCGGGCGAGCGTGGAGCGGCAGGCCATCAACGCGCCGATCCAGGGCACGGCCGCCGACATCATCCGCCGCGCCATGGCCCGGATGGAGGATGCGCTCGCCGCCGAGAAGCTGACTGCGCGCATGCTGCTGCAGGTGCACGACGAACTGGTCTTCGAGGCGCCGGAAGGCGAGATCGAGCGCACGCTGCCGGTGATCGCGGGCGTGATGGAGCAGGCGCCGAGCCCGGCCCTCAGCCTCAAGGTCCCCCTCGTGGTCGAGGCGCGCGCCGCCGCGAACTGGGAGGAGGCGCACTGAGCGCCGCCGCCATGAGAGTCCGGGTTTCGAAAGGGGTCACCCCTTTCGCGGGTCCAGGGCGGAGCCTTGGGGCTTCTGATCAGGGCTCCGCCCCGGCACCCCACCAAAGGGACTCGTCCCTTTGGGATCCCCGTTACTGAGGACAGCGCGCGTGAACCGACCCTTGCGCCTGCTGTTCTACACGCACGCCACCACCGGCGGGGGCGCGGAGCGCGTCTGGGCCTCGCTCGCGGCCAAGCTCGCCGCACGCGGCCACGCCGTCACCTTCGCCTACGATCACGAGGAGAACGCGGCGCCGATCCCGGGCGTCACGCTGCTGCGCCTCGGCCGCGGCCATGCTCGCGCGGTGCTCGGGCTGCGCCGCCACCTCGCCGCGGAGCGCCCCGACGTCTCGATCTCGGCGCTCGGCGTCTCGAACCTGAAGCACGTCCTGGCGGCCCTGGCCGCGGGACGGCGGCGGAACGCCCTGATCTCCTACCACGGCCATCCGCAGAGCGAGCCGGAGCGCCTCAGCCGTCTCGGCAATAAGGCGACGCCGCTGCTCTCGCGGCTCACCGCGCGCTCGGTCTTCGTCTCCGAGGGCCTGCGCGACCATTATGTCCGCGCGCTCGGGGCGGCACGCACCCACTGCATCTACAACCCCGTCGAGATCGAGGCCGCCGTTCCGGCGCGGGACGCGGCAGACCTCGCCGCGCGCGGGCCGGTGGTCCTCGCGGTGGGGCGCCTCGTGCCGGCCAAGGACTTCACGACGCTGGTCCGCGCCTTCGCGCGCCTTCGCGCCGATGCCCGGCTCGTCATCGTCGGCGAGGGGCCGGAGCGCGGCGCGATCGAGGCCGAGATCACCCGGCTCGGCCTTGGAGATCGCGCCCGGCTCGCCGGCCATGTGGAGCAGCCCTGGCGCTTCTACCGGGAAGCCGCCTGCTCCGTCTCGTCCTCGCGGGCCGAGGCGTTCGGGAACGTCGTGGTCGAGGCCCTGGCCCATGGCTTGCCGGTGGTGGCCACCGCCTGCGACGGCCCCGCCGAGATTCTGGCCAATGGGCTCCACGGGCGCATCGTCCCGGTGGGGGACGAGGCGGCGATGGCGGAGGCGATCGCCGCAGCGCTCGCCGATCCCGGCCCCCCGGGTCCTCGCACCGAGCGCGCCCGGGCCTTCGCGGCCGAGGTCGCGGTCGACCGCTACGAGGCCCTGTTCCGGGAGGTGGCCGCCGCGAATGGCGGTCGATGAACGAGGGGCTGGACGCCGGATCCCTTGATCTCGTCCCGGCGGAGACGCACGCCGGTATCGGCCGAGCGCGACGCGCTCCCTCTCCCGAACGGGAGAGGGGACCCGCGCCTGAGCCGGACGCCGTTCAGTCTTGAAGCCAAGTTCGCTCAGGCGGTCACGACCTGCGGCACGCCGGCCCGGCCGCCCTGGAGGGCGCGGTGGCGGGCGAAGAGGCGGCTCATCTGGTTGGTGATGGCGTAGGGCTCGACCATCGCGGCGACGCGCGCCGGATCGATGCGGCCGGTCTTGATGCCCTCCCAGATCTCCATGAAGCCCGCGGCGAGCGCCTGGGCGGAGGCTTCGGGCCGCTCCTGCCGCTCCACCAGGGCGCCGCTCACGCCCCGCACCACCAGCGGGTCGTATTGCGGCAGGCGGATCGCGCCGAAGGGGCGGCCGGCGGCGAGCCCTTCGAGCAGGTAGCAGGGCATGCCCTCGAAGAAGGAGGTGAGGATGCCGGCATGGCAGCGGGCCATGATCCGGGCGACGCCCTCCGCATCCTGGAAGCCGTGCCGCACGGTCACGTCGCGGATCGGGGCGAACTCGGCGTAGCGCTCCGGATCGGTCGCGCCGATGTAGTTCAGCTCGACCCGGCCCAGGACGCGCCGGAGCTCCGCCACCGTGCGGAACAGGAGGGGCGGGTCCTTGAACTCGTCCAGGCGGCCCGCGAACACGATCCGCAGGGTGTCGTCGGCGCAGTCGAAGGGCGTCGGCCGGAACAGCCCGGTATCGACCGAGACGCTGAGCAGCTCCGCCTTCGGATAGGCGTGCGGGAACTCGGCCTTGAGCCGCTCCACGATCGCCGGGTTCACGCAGTAGATGCCGCGGGCGAGCCGCAGGGCCAGGCGCTCGCCGGAGCTGTGGATGTACCAGTAGGTCTTGATGAGGGAATCCATCCGGTCCTTCTTCGAGCCCTCGCCGTGGATCATCTGGATCGCGGGCAGGCCGAGCAGCCGCGCGATCGGCGCGAACTCGAAGCGGTGGAGGTCGGCGGTGGCGGGGCCCGGCCCGAGCGCCCGGCGGATCGCGCCGAGATGGCGCAGCGCGCCGAGCACGTAGCGGAGCGTCGTCGACTGGGTGAGGCGCTTGGCGGCCCGGTTCACCGCCTCCGGCTCGATCCGGGCGACGGGCAGGAAGTCGAAGCTGCGCCCGCCGATGCTGAGGCGCTGCACCTTGCCGATCTCGCAATCGCCGCGCTCGTCCGTGCCGACGAACAGGACCGAGAAGTCCTCCGGGTGGTGCCGCAGGATCTGGCGGATATGGGTCTCGATGCCGCCGACCTTCGCGCCGCGCGGATCCATCGTGTACATCAGCAGGAGACGGTGCATCGCGCGCTCGCTCAACGGCCTTGAGGGGTCTCGACGGGAAGGCGCAAAGGCGCCGGACGGCCGCGCGCCGCGCGCTCGGCCAGTTCCGCCACGAGGGCGATCACGTGCCCGCGGTCGGATTCGGCGAGGCGGTCCCACCGGGCCAGGTTCTCGGCCGCGAGGCCGACCTGCTCGGCGCGCGCCGCCCGATCCTCCGCCCAGGCCCGGATGCGCCGGGCGCTCGCCGCCGCGTCGGAGGTGTCGATCAGGAGGCCCGAGGCGCCCAGCACCTCGCGGAAGACCCGGGCGTCCGGCGCGATCACGGTGAGGCCCGCGAACTGCGCCTCGAGGAGCGGCAGGCCGAGGCCTTCGTCGTGCGAGGTCGAGATCAGGGCGTCGGCCTGTGCGAGCAGCGCGCGCACCTGCTCGCGCTCCTGGTAGCCGTGCAGGACCACGCCGGGCGTCGCGCGCAGGCGCTCGGCATCGGGGCCCCAGCCGGCGCGGCCGATCACGTGGAGGCGTGCCTCGGGGAGGCCGGAGCCGCGCAGGGCCGTGAGGATGGCGGCGGCGGCGGCGAGATTCTTGCGCGGCTCCACGGTGCCGAGTGCCACGAGATCGAGCCGGCCCGGGACGGGCCCGGCCCCGGCGCGGGCCCCGGGGGCGAGGTCGAAGACGTTGCGCACCCGCGGCCGGTAGAGCGCGATCTCGGCGTCCGGCCGGCAGAAGCGCTGCAGCTCGGCCCGGGTATGCTCCGAGTTGACGAGGAAGCGCGGCAGCGTCCGCACCGCCCGGCGGAAGGCCGGCACCATGTAGAGCTTGGCGCGCGGGTTGAGGTCATCGGCCCGCGTCAGCAGGAACAGGTCGTGGATGTAGGGCAGCACCCGCCAGCCCAGAGCCGTGAGCGGCAGCGAGGGCGGGAAGCCGGGGCAGAGCACCAGGGCGCGCCGGTCCATCAGCGCGGCCGCCGGCAGCCCGGCGATCTGCTTCAGCACCATGCCGTAGCGGTCGCGCGCGGTGACCGCCTCGACGGGGAGCGGCGCGAGGGCCTGCGGGGAGAACAGCTCCTGCGCGATCCGCTCCAGCCCCGTGGTGCGGCGCCCGCAATGGGTCATGTCCACGAGGATGCGGCCGGCATGCGGTCTGGCGGGGTGGGCGGCTGTCATCGGGTGTCCCCGGTGCTGTCGGAAGGGATTAGAACGCGCGGTCGTGCGCCATGCGCGGCGCGCCCCAACTCTGGCCGGCATGGGCCTCGGCGCGGGCCGGGGTGTCGCGCAGGGCGGCCGGCCGGGACTTGCGGCGGAGCGCGGCCTGCTGCCGGAGATGGTTCAGGATGCCCGCGGCGAGGCCGGCGGCGAGGGCGCAGGCGAAGGCGATCAGCATCACCGCCCGGGTGTTCGGGCTCGCGGGCTTGGACGCCGCGAGCGCGGGGGCGACGACGCGCGCCACCGGCGGATCGACGCTGTCCTGGGCGATGTTGCTGCTGGCGCGCAGGAAGCGCTGGAAGACCGCCTGGCTCGCCTCGACCTCGCGCTCCAGCTCGCGCAGGCGCACGATCGCCTGGTTGGTCTTGGTGGCGTTGCGCTTCTGCTCCTCGATCTGGCGCTGGATCTGCGCCTCGTTGGCCTCCGTGCTCGCCAGATCGGCGCGCTGCGCCGTCGCGAGCCGGCGCAGCTCGGCCGTGATCGAGCCGCGCAGGCCGGCGAGCTGCTGGTTCACCTCCAGCAGTGCCGGATGGCGGGTGCCGAGCGTCGTGGCGAGGTTGTCGCGCTGGCGCTTCACCTCGGCATACTGGATCCGCAGCTGCTGGATCAGGGCCGAGCGCAGGGCCTCGCCGGTGGCGCCGGGATCGGCGCCCCCCTGCATGGCCTGCTCGATCTGCTGCAGGCGCGAGCGGGCCTCGAAGGTCCTGAGCTGCGCGCGCGCCAGCTCGTTCGTGCCGGCCTCGAGCTGCTGCTCGTTCACCAGCCGGCCGTTGACGCTGAGAATCCGGTTCTCGACCTTGTAGGCCTCCACGCGCGCCTCCGCCTCGCGGATCTTCGAGTCGAGCTCGGCGAGGCGGCGGCGGATCCAGGTGCCCTCGGCGTTCGAGGCGCGGGCCTTGGCGTCGACCTGATCCTCGATGAAGGCTTCGGCGACGCCGTTGGCGAGGCGGGCGGCCGTCTGCGCGTCCCGCGACCAGACGTCGAGATCGACCACGAGGGTCTTGTCGGCCCGCTTGACCACGAGCTTGTCGGCGAGCACCGCCATGGCGGTCAGCCGCTTGCCGTCCTCGCTGGGCGGCTCGGCGCGGATCCCGAGCATGCCCTTCAGCCGCGACGTCAGGCCCGGCGGCGGCACGAATTCGGGGCTCTCGGCGAGGTGCTCCTTGTCGACGACGCGGCGCAGCACGGCCGCGGTCGAGATCAGGCGGATCTGGCTGTCGATCACGCTGGTGTCGATGGTCTGGCGCAGGGACGGGTCGGCGCTGAGGCTGGTGCCGCCGCGCAGGTCGAGCAGCAGGGTGGCGGTGCTGCGGTAGAGCGGCGTGGTCATGGCCAGATAGAGGCCGCCGGCCGCGAGCATGATCGCCGAGACGGCGAAGATGACGCGCGCCTGCCGCCGCAGGATCGCGGCGAGGTCTCCGAGCGTGACCGTCTCGACGTTGGACTCCGCGGAGCCCTGCGTCTCGGACGGGATCGCGGCGGGTCTGGCGAAACTCACGTCGGGGTCTCCATTCCGGCACCGTTCCGTCCCGCACCGGGACGGAACGTTCGACTGCACCCGCTCCGTGGCATCCCGCGTGCCGCGCAGCCGAGGCCGTCCACTCCTCGCAGCCCATGCTTAACAATTTGATTTAAGAATAGATCTCATTTCGCGCGGTTCTTGAAACGAGATGCACTGAGACTTCCGCTATGGCTGTCTCGGGCTTCAGGTCAGGCACCGCTTTTGCCGGATCAGGAGCTGTCGAACAACTCCGCGCTGGTGCTCGTATCGGATCGAAACAGCCTGTGCCAGCAGGATACGCACCGTGTCCCACCTCCCGATCAGTCCTGAGATGCGCGCATCGTCCGTAGATGCCGGCAGTCGCCCCTGAACCAGCCCGAGGATGCCATGACCGCGACCGAAGCCCCGATCTTCACCGCCTGGGACAAGCGCGATGCCCAGCTCTGGCAGACGCAGCCCGTCCGGCTCGCCCACCGCCTGCACGAGTCGCCGCTGTTCTCGCGCGCCGGCCTCGCCGCGCTGATCGAGCGCTACCCGGCCCAGCACTACAACCTCGTCCATATGGGCCCCGCCGGGCAGCGCCGGTTCTGGCGCGAGGGCGAGATCGGGAACCTCTCCGGCGCCGAGGTGCTGACGGCGATCGAGCAGGGCCGCATCTGGATCAACCTGCGCAACGTGGCCAAGATCGATCCGGCCTACCGCGACCTCCTGGAGCGGATCTTCGTCGAGCTGCAGCAGCGGATGCCTGGCTTCGAGACCTTCAACGAGGGCATCGGCATCCTGATCTCCTCGCCGAACGCGCAGGTCTACTACCACGCCGACCTGCCGGGGCAGGGGCTCTGGCAGATCGCGGGCCGCAAGCGTCTCTACCTCTACCCGAACTCCAAGCCCTTCCTGGCGCCCGAGCACCTCGAGGGCATCGCGCTCTTCGGCCACGAGATGGATGTGCCCTACGAGCCCTGGTACGACGAGTACGCCAAGGTCGTGGAGCTGCAGCCGGGCGAGATGATGCACTGGCCGCTCAACGCGCCGCACCGGATCGAGAACCTCGACTGCCTCAACGTCTCGATGACGATGGAGTACTGGACGGACGACATCCGGCGCCGGCACATCGTCAACGTGGCGAACGGCATCCTGCGCGAGGGCTTCGGCATCGCGCCGCGCAGCCGCGCCACCGAGGGGCCCGCCTTCCTCGCCAAGAAGGTGATGCAGAAGGCCCTGCGCAACCGCGACTGGAGCCCGAAGGACAAGCCGAAGCGCGGCCGTCCCCCGGTGGATTTCCGCCTCGATCCGGCCCGTCTCGGCCAGATCGTCGACCTGAAGCCCGCCGGCGCCTGAGGCCGATCCGATGTCGCTTCTCCTCGCCGCGTCCGAGGACGCCGCCGTCAGCCGCGCGGCCTCGATCGCCTACGACGTCTCGGTCGCCAACGACTGGGCCGAGGTCGAACGGGTCTGGACGCCCCTCGTCCGGGCGGGAGGGGCGGCGACGCCCTTCCAGAACCTGCCCTGGCTGGCGGCGTGGTACGCCTGCCTCGGCAGCCAGCCGGGCGTGCTGCCGCTGCTCGTGACGGTGCGGGAGCGGGGCAGCGGGCGGATCGCCGCCGCGCTCCCCTGGACCCTGAGCCGCGTCGGCGGCCTGCGGGTGATCGGCTTCGCCGACGACGGCATCACCGACTACAACGCGGCCATCCTCGGGCCCGCGGCGCCGCAGGACGCGGCGGGCTGGCGCGCGCTCGCCCAGGCCGTCCGCGCGGCGCTCCCGCGCGCCGACCTCCTGCGCCTGGAGAAGGTCGCCGGCCCGACCGCCCTCTGGCCGGGCGCGCAGGAATCGAACCTGTTCGGAAACCTGATCCGGATGGGCGATTCCTACGAGACCTATCACCGCTCGAACGAGAAGACCTTCCGCAAGGAGCTGGAGCGGAGCTGGCGCGTGTTCCTGCGCCATCCCGGCGCGGAACTGCGCCATGTCAGGTCCCGGGCCGAGGCCGAGGCCCTGATGGAATCCCTCGAGAGCCTCCAGCGGGAGCGCATCGCCGAGCTCGGCCTGCCCTATATCCTCGACCGGCCCGACATCGCGCGGCACTACCGCCGTCTGGTCGCCGAGGGGATCGAGTCGGGCACCACCGTTCTGACCGCCCTGATGGCGGGGGACGAGGTGGTGGCAGCCCTGTTCGGGCTGCGCGCGGGCGAGCACTACGCCATGGTACGCCTCGCCGTCACGGGCGAGGAGACATGGCGCAACACCTCGCCGGGGCGCCTCCTGATCGCGCAGACCATGGAGCATCTCCACGGCGAGGGCGCGCGGATCTTCGACTTCACGATCGGGGAATACGCCTACAAGCGGCGCTTCAACGTGGAGCGGGTGCCGCTCGCGACCGTGCTCGCGCCGCTCTCGGCGCGGGGCGCGCTGGTCTGCGCCCTCGACCGCGCGCGGCGCCTCGCCAAGCGCTCCGACCTGCTCGTGCGCCTGCGCCGCCGCCTGCGGCCCGCCCCGCAATCCGACGTGCCGCTCTGAGGGCGGCATCCGAGGTCCGGGTCTCGAAGGGGATCATCCCCTTCGCAAGGCCCGGGTCGGAGCCCCGGGATCCGTCGGGGCTCCGGCCCCGATGCCCTGCCGGATCAGGCGGCCCGGCGAAGCTTCGGCCAGTACTCGCGGAACAGCAGCGCCAGCGCGGCCAGGTAGAGCCCGCCGGAACCCGCGATGGTGAGGGCGAGGCGGAGCTTCGCGCCGAGCTGGCCCTGGAGATGGGGCGCGAGGGCGAGAGCCCCGACCATCAGCGCGGTCGCGGCCGCGATCTTCAGGAGCGGCAACAGCGTGAAGCGCAGGCCCTGCCGCCACGCTCCGGCGAAGCAGATGACGAAGCCGAGCGCCGAGCCGGCGAGGCATCCGAGGCAGGCGCCCGGCAGGCCGCCCCAGGCAAGGCCGGCGGCGCAGCCGGCGAGGGTCGCCGCCGCCTCCGCCAGGTTCACGCCGAGGAGGAAGCCGGTCCGGCCGAGCAGCAGGAAGACCTGATCGACGCAGTGGACGCGCAGGTTCCGGACCGCGGCCGCGACCGTGGCGATGGGCAGGAGCACCCGGGTCGCCTCACGGAACTCCGCGCCGATGAGCAGGTCGACGAGGGGCGGCGTCAGCCAGATCACCCCGACCGTCGACGGGACGAGGATCGCGAGCAGGAGCAGGCTGTTGCGGGAGACCTGCGCGTAGGCGGCCTCAGGACCGAACCGCTCCATGCGCTCGACGGCGATGGGGAAGGCCGCCGCCGTCACCAGCATGGCCGCGACCGACATCAGCCGCTGGCCGAGGCCCCAGCCGACCGAGAGCAGGCCCACCGCGGCGGCGCCCTCGAACTGCTCCACGATCACCCGGATGCCGTTCACCGTGAACCAGCCGACCGCGCCGGCCGCGAGGAGGGGTGCGCTGAAGAAGAAGGCCCGACGCAGCACCGCCCGGTCGAGGGAGATCGCGCGCGAGGGGACGACCGCGAGCCAGAGCACGGGCAGAACGACGATCTGGGCGAGGGCGAAGCCGGCGAGCGCCGCCGCCGCCGTGGGCGTCCAGACCACGAACCCGATCGCGATGCCGAGGCCGAGCACGGGCCCCACCGTCTGGGCGGCGGTGTAGAGCCCGATCGCCTGGGCCGAGCGCGCCCGCTCCGCCATGTGCATCGTGAGGCTGCGGCTGATCGTGTAGCCCACCGCGGCGGCGACGAGGCCCGGGGTCAGCGGGCTGTCGCCGATCGCCAGGAGCGCCACCGTGACGGCGAGCTGCAGGCTGGCGCTGCCCAGGAGCACCGCGTTCTCGTGGGCGCCCTGCCGCTGCTTCTCCTCCGGGCTCGCCGCCGCCGCCGCGTAGCGCAGGACGTAGCTCGACCACCAGGCGAGGCAGAGCTGGAACACCAGCTCCTGCATGGCCAGGATCAGGGCGACCGTGCCGTAGGCGGCCGGCGGCATCAGATGGGTCCAGACCACCACGGCCGCGAACTGGGCGAGCGGCCCGATCAGCTGCGCCGGCAGGTAGAGGAGCGTGCGGGACAGGAGCACGGGCGCCTCGTTCAACGCCGTCGCCGCCGGGACCGGGGCGAGGCGGGGGACTCAGCAAGAGAGCGTTGCGGTGCGGCGCACCGGTGCTCGCATGCAGCGGTTGGCGTGCCGGAATCGACGCGCGGAATGCCGCTTCTAACCCCATCCCCTCACCAAGGCGTGAACTGAACCCGCAGTCGTGCAACCGGTCAGCCATACGCGCTGGGAAAAAGCGCGCAGGGGTTGCGAGATGTTAAGTTGTGCCGGGCACGCTCGTCCGTTGCGGCCGCCGCCGCTTCCTGACGGTTCGCCTTTCGGACAGCCCACCGTTCCATGACCGCACAGATCCCCTCCGAGGCGGACCGGCTCGAGGCGCTGCACAGCCTGGGCGTGCGTCCGGCGCCCGAGCCGGAATACGACGCGATCTGCCGGACCGCCTGCGCCCTGTTCGATATGCCGATCGCCTGGGTGTCGCTGGTCGATGCGGAGGCGCAGTGGTTCAAGGCGCGCTGCGGCCTCGACCTCGACGGCACGGCGCGCGGCGCCTCGTTCTGCACCTACACCATCCGCTCCGACGACCTCCTGGTCATCGAGGACGCGACCCGGGATCCCCGCTTCGCCTCGGGTCCCCTGGTGCGGGGCGAGGTCGGCGTCCGCTTCTATGCCGGCGCCCCCCTGGTCCTCGGGCCGGGCCTGCGCCTCGGCGCCCTCTGCGTCGTCGACCGGGTGCCGCGCACCTTCTCCGAGCGCGAGCGCGCGCAACTCCGGGATCTCGCCCAGGTGGTCATGGCGCAGCTGCGCGCCGGGCGCGCCGCGCGCGAGGCCCGGGAGAGCGCGGCGAGCTTCCGCCTGCTCGCCGAGAGCACCAGCGACATGATCACGCGCTGCGACCTGCAGGGCACGCGTCTCTACGTCTCGCCGGCCTCCGAGACCCTGCTCGGCTACAAGCCGGAGGAACTCGTCGGCACGAAGCCCCGCGACCTGATCCATCCCGACGATGCCGAGGCCTATGGACGCCTGCTCGGCCAGGTCCGCTGCGGCGCGATCTCCCGCGCGGTGACGCAGCACCGCTACCGCCACAAGAACGGCTCCTGGATCTGGGTCGAGGTCTCCTTCGGCCTGGCGCGGGCGGACGAGGGCGAGCGGCCGGCGGGCTACATCGCCGCCGTGCGCGACGTCTCCCGCCGGAAGGAGGCCGAGGACCGCATGGCGCACATGGCGCGCCACGATCCCCTGACCGACCTGCCGAACCGCCTGCTGTTCCGCGAGGAGCTGGAGCGGGCGCTGGCCCGGCTCGACCGCGACGGGACCGGCTTCGCCCTGCACTGCCTCGACCTCGACCGCTTCAAGAGCGTCAACGACACCCTCGGCCATCAGGCCGGCGACACGCTGCTGCGCGTGGTGGCGGGGCGAATCCGCGCCGTCCTGCGCCGGGGCGACGTGGCAGCGCGCCTCGGCGGCGACGAGTTCGTGATCATCCAGGCCGGTTGCGAGGGACCGGAGGATGCGGCGCGGCTCGCCGCGCGGGTCGTCGAGGCGATGGCCGCCCCCGTCGATCTCGGCGGCTACCCGGCCGGGATCGGCGTCAGCGTCGGCATCGCCCTGGCCCCCGGCGACGCGCGCGCGCCCGACAGCCTCATCGCCCGCGCCGACGCGGCGCTCTACCGCGCCAAGGCGGAAGGCCGGAACACCTGGCGCTTCGCCGCGACCGAGGAGATGCCGGGCACGTCCGCGCTGTCGGAAGCGGACCCGGCCGGCGGAGCCGTGGGCGAGCTCTGGTCGCGCATCGCCTCCGTCCCGCCGGATCGCGCCGGCTCGGTCCTGGGCTGCTTCGAGGCCCTCCTGGAGGCCACGGCGACCACGGTGTGGCGGGCCGCGGCAGACGGAACCCTGATCGAGGGGAACGGCTGGGATGCCCTGACCGGCCAGTCCCGCGAGGCGAGCCGCGGCGACGGCTGGCTCGCGGCCGTCCATCCGGCGGACCGGCCACGCACGCTCTCGACCTGGCGGGACATCGTGGCCGGGCGCGAGCCGCGCTCACTGGAATACCGGGTCCGGCGCGCCGACGGCAGCTATCGCTGGCTGCTGGTGCGGGCGGTGCCCCTCGCCGGACCGGACGGCCGCGTGCGCGAATGGGTCGGCAGCGCCACGGACATCCACGAGCGCCGGCAGGCCGACGAGGTCCTGCGCAGCCGGGAGGAGCGCCTGCGCCTCGCGCTGCAGGCGGGCCGGATGGTCGCCTGGGAGCACGACCTGCGCAGCGGCGCGTGCAGCCAGTCCGAGAACGCCGTTGAGGTGCTCGGCTCCGAGGCGATCCTCGGCGAGGGCTTCCTCGAGCGCGTGCATCCCGAGGACCGCGAGACCATGCAGGCCTTCCTCCGCGAGGGCGGCACCCGCGACAGCCTGGAATTCCGGTTCCAGCCCCCCTCCGGGCCGCAGCTCTGGCTGCGCTCCTGCGCCGAGCGGGTCGGGACCGACCGCATCGTCGGCATCACCTTCGACATCACCGAGCGCAAGCTCGCCGAGGAGGGGGCGTGGCGCGCCGCCAACCACGACGCCCTGACCGGCCTGCCGAACCGCAAGCTCTTCCTGCAGCGGCTCGACGAGGAGCTCGCCGTCGTGGCGCGCGACGGGGGCGGCCTCAGCCTCCTCCTCGTCGACCTCGATTCCCTGCGCGAGATCAACGATGCCTTCGGGCAGGATACCGGCGACGGCATCCTCGTCGAGGTCGCCGCCCGCCTGAGGGTGGGCTTGCGGCCGACGGACATGGTCGCCCGGCTCGGCGGCGACGAGTTCGCGCTGCTCCTGACCGGCCGGCCCGGCCTCGACCACGCCGCCGCCCAGGCGCAGGCGATCGTCGCGCGCCTGCGTCAGCCCGTCCATTACCGGGGCCGCAGCCTCTCCTGCCGGGGCAGCGTCGGCGTCGCCGCCTACCTCGAGCATGACGGCCAGGCCCAGACGCTGATGACCGACGCGACCACGGCCCTCCTGCGGGCCAAGGCGCAGGGGCGCAGCCGGGCCGTGCTGTTCACGCCCGCGATGCGCGCCGAGACGGAGAGCCGGACGCGGATCGGCGGCGAGGTCCGGGCGGCGCTGGCGGCGCGGCAGATCGTCCCCTTCTACCAGCCCAAGGTCTGCTGCCGGACGGGGCGGATCAGCGGCTTCGAGGCGCTCGCGCGCTGGCAGCATCCGACGCGCGGCGTGCTGACGCCCGGCTATTTCGGCACGGCCTTCGAGGATCCCGAACTCGCGACGGCGATCGGCGACACGCTGATCCGGCACGTCGCCGCCGACATGCGCGCCTGGCGCGACGGCGGGCTCGATTTCGGCCGCGTCGCCGTCAACGTCTCCTCGGCGGAGTTCCGCAAGCCCGATCTCGCGGGCAGCATCCTGGAGGTGCTCGCGGGCTACGGCGTGCCGACCGCGCAGTTCGAGCTGGAGGTCACCGAGACGGTCTTCCTCGGGCAGGGCGCCGAGAGCGTGCCGGCGGTCCTGAACCGCCTCCACGACAGCGGCGTCCTCGTGACGCTCGACGATTTCGGCACCGGCTTCGCCTCGCTGACGCACCTGAAGCAGTTCCCGGTCGATCACATCAAGGTGGACCAGAGCTTCGTGCGCAACATGGAGCAGGACGGCGACGACGCGGCCATCGTGGCGGCGGTGGTCGGCCTCGGCCGCAGCCTCGGCATGCACGTGACCGCCGAGGGCGTGGAGAGCGCCGGCCAGGTCGAGCGCCTGCGCGCCCTCGGCTGCGACTACGCCCAGGGCTACCATTTCGCGAAGCCGATGGCGGCGTCCCGGGTGCCGCATTTCCTGCGGAACTGGGCCGCGCCCGCGCCGGACGCGGTGCGACTGAGATCGGCCTGAAAGGAGCAGGGCGGTATTAATCCCGTCGAGCTCTGATCAAACATACGTGATGCGCCGGCCGGGTTTCAGTTCAAGCGCGGCTGTTGTGTTGGCTAATCGAGCCTTAAATCGATGTTTACCAATGTAACAAGATCTCATATCTGACGCGGCCGGTCGCCCGGCCGCAGAACCCGGTGGCGATCCGGTCCAGGCTTGTCGTCGGGAAGCGCGTCAGGGAGTCCGAGGTGCCAACACGTTCGTTGATGCGGCCGCGCGAGGAGGGACAGGGCGGCGCGACGGGAGCCCAGGCCTTCTCCTCCCGGCACTTCCTCAAGCTCGTCGAGGATACGGGCGAGGTCGGCTTCTGGTCCGCCGATTTGCGCCGGGATCAGCTCAGCGCCTCGGTCGGCCTCTACCGCATCTTCGGCCTCGATCCCGCGACCGAGATGACGTTCGGCTTCGGCCTCGACATGATCCATCCGGACGACAAGGCCGCGCATGGCGACCAGATCGCGGTGCTGCGCAGCGGGCAGCCGATCAGTCGCGAGTTCCGCATCATCCGGCCGGACCGGACCCAGCGCTGGATCCTGCATCGCGCCGAGGTGATCGTCGGGGCGGACGGGCGGCCGAACCAGGGCATGGGCGTGGTCTTCGACGTGACCGCCCGCCACGACAGCCTGCGCTCCGTCGAGCAGCGGCACGACCGCTTCAACGCCCTGCTCTCGGTGACCGCGGCGGTCGTCTGGATCGTCAGCCCGGACGGCGAGGCGCGCGAGATGCCGCAATGGCAGGTCCTGACCGGCCAGAGCCAGGCCGAATTGCGCGGGCAGGGCTGGCTCCAGGCCGTGCATCCGGAGGATCGCGAGCGCACGGAGGCGGCCTGGCGCACGGCCGTCTCCCACGTCTCGCCCTACAACACCGATTACCGCCTCCTCTGCGCGGACGGCGTCTATCGCTGGTTCAACGCCCGCGGCGTGCCGATCATGAACCGCGACGGCTCGATCCGCGAATGGGTCGGGGTCTGCCTGAGCGTGCCCGGCCAGAACCGCTACGGGCCGGCCGCCGCGCGGGCCGAGGCGCGGAGCGCCGCCGCCGACACCGCCGACCGCGTCATCACCGCGGCCCAGGTCCGGGCCGCCCGCGGGATGACCGGCCTGTCGAAGGACGAGCTCGCCCGCCGGGCCAGCGTCTCGGTCTCGACCATCGTGCGCCTGGAGGACGAGGAGACCACCGTGCGCCCGCGGGCCGATACCGTGCTCGCGGTCCGCAAGGTGCTGGAGCAGGCGGGCGTCGAGTTCACCTTCGACCACGGCGTGATGCCCGGCGTCCGGCCCGCGATGGGCCGGTAGCGCTCTCCACCGGCGCTGAGGGGCCAGCTCGGCGCCGAGGCGCCCGGTTCAGAGGTGCTTCAGGCCGAAGCTGTCGAGGAGCGGCAGCAGCGTGTCGCGGGCGCGCAGGCGATGGGCGCGGGCGCTCTCCATGGCACCCGCCGCGTCGCCGGCCCGGATGCAGGCGACGATCCGGCGATGCTCCTCCACCGAGGCGCCCAGCTCGCGCCGGAGCTTCAGCGTGAACATCCGCGCCCTGTGCGACTGGTCGTTGATGGTCTGGATGATCCGGATCATGCGGCCGTTGCCCGCCCCCTCGACCAGGGCGCGGTGGAAGCGCTCGTCCGCCTCGCCCCAGCTGCGCAGGTCCTGCTCCGTCCAGGCCGCCTCCATCGCGTCGGTCCGGTCCGCGAGCTCGTCCGCCACCGCCATGCGCCGCTCCTCGGGGCTCGCGGCGATCAGCTCGGCGGCCCGCCCCTCGATGGCGACGATGACGTCGTAGATCTCGCGCATGTCGTCGGGCGCCAGCGCGCAGATCAGGATGCCCCGGCGCGGCAGCACCCGCACGAGGCCGTCCTCCTGCAGGCGGATCGCGGCCTCGTGGACCGGCGTGCGGCTCATGCCGAGGCGAAGCGCGATCTCCTGCTCCGAGGCCTGGTAGCCCGGCGCGAAGCTCGAATCGCGGATCGCCTGCTTCATGGCCGCATAGGCGTCGTCCACGAGAGAGGGACGCCGCTCCGTCTCCCGATCCGCCTCCGCCCGTGCGCGCACCATGTCCGTCCCTCCAGGCCCGATTAGAACGTACCAGCTTCCATGCAAGCTGCAATGGTCACTTGACAGACCGGCCCGACTCAGCGCAACTCATGCCATCTTGCATGCAAGTTGGCGCGCAAAAATCCGCTCAAGGATCGATGCAAAGATCGACGCATGCCGGGCCAAGCAGGAGGAAACGATGGACGGCTCGCTCGAGCGGGCGACCATGCGCAGGGTCGCGTGGCGCCTGGTTCCCTTTATCTGCCTTCTCTACTTCATCGCCTTCATCGACCGCGTGAACATCGGCTTCGCGGCCCTGACGATGAACAAGGATCTCGGCTTCTCATCGGCCGTATTCGGCTTCGGAGCCGGGATATTCTTCTTCGGCTACTTCCTGTTCGAGGTGCCGTCGAACATCATCCTCGACAAGGTGGGCGCTCGCCTCTGGATCGCCCGCGTGATGATCACGTGGGGCCTCATCTCCGGCGCCTTCGCCTTCGTGAAAGGCGAGTACAGTTTCTACACGCTGCGCTTCCTGCTCGGCGCGGCGGAGGCCGGCTTCTTTCCCGGCATCATCCTCTACCTGAGCTACTGGTTCCCGGCCCGCTACCGCGCCGGCGTCGTCTCGGTGTTCATGGCGGCGGCCCCGATCTCGGTGGTGATCGGCTCGCCCCTCTCCAGCGCGCTGCTGGCGATGGAGGGGATCTGGGGCCTGCACGGCTGGCAGTGGATGTTCATCATCGAGGCCATCCCGGCCGTCCTGCTCGGCGTCATGGTGCTGTTCTACATGACGGACCGGCCCGAGAAGGCGACGTGGCTCTCCGACGATCAGCGGGCCTGGCTCGTCGCGGAGATGAACGAGGAGCACGCCCGCAAACAGGTGAGCGCCAAGCACGGTATCCTCGCCGGTATGGCCGATCCCCGCGTGCTGGCCCTCGCGCTCGTCTATTTCGGCACCTCGGCCGGTCTCTACACGCTCGGCATCTGGGCGCCGCAGATCATCAAGAGCTTCGGGCTGTCGACCATGGCGGTCGGCTTCCTCAACGGCGTGCCGCCGACCATCGCGATCGTCGCCATGATCCTGTGGGCCCGGCACTCCGACAGGACGGGCGAGCGCACCTGGCACGTGGTCATCGCCTGCATCGTCGCCTCGGTCGGCCTGATGCTGGCCGGCGGCGCGTCCTCGGCCGTCGCGGTCATCGCCGCGCTGAGCCTCGTCAATGTCGGCATCAGCGCGGCCAAGCCTCCGCTCTGGGCCATGCCGACCATGTTCCTGTCCGGCTCGGCGGCGGCGGTCGGCATCGCCACGATCAATTCGATCGGCAATCTCGGCGGGTTCGTCGGACCCTGGGCCATCGGCTGGATCAAGGATCAGACCGGCAGCTTCAGCGGCGGCCTGGTCTTCGTGGCAGGGCTGCTGGTCCTGTCCGCCGTCGTCACCCTCATCGTCGCCCGCTCAGGGCGGCGTCCCGAGCCCGCAGGCGCCGTCGCGCGCTGATCACGAATATCCTTCAAGCAACGCAGAGAGGACACGTCTCATGAAGACCTACAACATCGCCGCCATCCCCGCCGACGGCATCGGCATCGAGGTCATCGCCGCCGGCATCGAGGTGCTCGACGCCCTGGCCGAGCGCACCGGCGGCTTCGCCTTCAAGTTCGATCACTTCGACTGGGGCTCGGACTACTACAAGAAGCACGGCGTGATGATGCCCGCGGACGGGCGCGAGCAGATCAAGGACCACGACGCGATCTTCTTCGGCGCGGTGGGCGCGCCGGACGTGCCCGACCACATCACGCTGTGGGGCCTGCGGCTCGCCATCTGCCAGCCCTTCGACCAGTACGCCAACGTGCGCCCGACCCGGATCCTGCCCGGCATCACGAGCCCGCTGCGCCATGTCACCGGCCCCGAGCTGAACTGGGTGATCGTGCGCGAGAACTCGGAGGGCGAGTATGCGGGTGTCGGCGGCCGGGTGCACCAGGGCCATCCCAACGAGGTCGCCACCGACGTCTCGATGATGACCCGCTCGGGCGTCGACCGCATCATCCGCTTCGCCTTCAAGCTGGCGCAGTCGCGCCCGCGCAAGCTCCTGACGGTGGTGACCAAGTCGAACGCGCAGCGCCACGCCATGGTGATGTGGGACGAGATCGCGGCCGAGGTCGCGAAGGACTTCCCCGACGTGACCTGGGACAAGATGCTGGTCGACGCCATGACCATGCGCATGACGATGAAGCCGGAGACCCTCGACACGATCGTCGCGACGAACCTGCACGCCGACATCCTCTCGGACCTCGCCGCGGCGCTCGCCGGCTCGCTCGGCATCGCGCCGACCGCGAACATCAACCCGGAGCGCACCTTCCCCTCGATGTTCGAGCCGATCCACGGCTCGGCCTTCGACATCACGGGCAAGGGCATCGCCAACCCGATCGCCACCTTCTGGACCGCCTGCCAGATGCTGGAGCATCTCGGCGAGAAGCCGGCCGCCGACCGGCTGATGCGGGCGGTCGAGCGCGTCACCGCGGATCCGAGCCTCCACACGCCCGATCTCGGCGGCAAGGCGACGACCCGCCAGGTCACGGACGCGGTGATCGCGGCCGTGCAGGGCGACAACGAGTAGGCTATCACGCACTCGAATCCGGGACTCCGAAGGGACATCCTCCCTTTCGGAGTTCCGGGGCCTGAGGTCCACGCTTGCGAGAGGCGGCCCGTCCGGGCCGAGGACACCATGCGCCGTCACCGCCACGCCAAGATCGTCGCCACCGTGGGCCCTGCGACCAACTCGCCGGAGATGCTGAAGGCTCTGTTCCTGGCCGGGGTCGATACCTTCCGCCTCAATTTCAGCCACGGCGTCCAGGCCGACCACGCCAAGGTCCACGCCGCGATCCGTGCCCTCGAGACGGAGGTCGGCCGGCCCATCGCCATCCTTCAGGATCTCCAGGGCCCGAAGATCCGCGTCGGCACCGTCCGGGACGGCCGGCTCGACGTGGCGCCGGGCGAGAGCCTGCGCTTCGTGCTGCGCGGCGCGGACGGCGACGCGGGCGGGATCCCGCTGCCGCATCCCGAGATCTTCGCCGCCGTGGTGCCCGGCCAGGAACTGCTGATCGACGACGGCCGCGTGCGCGTGCGCGTCACCGGCATCGAGGCCGAGGCGATCGACGCCGAGGTGGTGATCGGCGGCGCCATCTCGAACCGCAAGGGCGTCAACCTGCCGGGCACGCTCCTCGACCTCTCGCCGCTCACCGAGAAGGATCGCGCCGACCTCGCCTTCGGGCTGGAGCTCGGCGTTGACTGGGTGGCGCTGTCCTTCGTGCAGAAGCCCGCCGACCTGATCGAGGCACGCGGCCTGATCGGGGACCGGGCCGGCATCATGACCAAGGTCGAGAAGCCGCAGGCGCTCGACCGGATCGAGGACATCATCCGCCTCTCGGACGCGGTGATGGTGGCCCGCGGCGATCTCGGCGTGGAGATCCCGCACGAGGACGTGCCGGCCCGCCAGAAGGAGCTGATCCGCGCCTGCCGCCTCGCCGTGAAGCCCGTGGTGGTGGCGACCCAGATGCTCGATTCGATGGTCTCGGCCCCGACGCCCACCCGGGCCGAGGCCTCGGACGTGGCCACCGCGATCTATGACGGGGCCGACGCGGTGATGCTCTCGGCGGAATCGGCCACCGGCCGCTACCCCGTCGAGGCGGTGGCGATGATGGACCGCATCATCCGCAGCGTCGAAGGGCACAAGCTCTATCGCTCGATCGTGGCGGCCTCCGAGCCCGGCGAGGAGGAGACGCCGCCCCACGCGGTCGCCACCGCCACGGCGGAGCTGGCCCAGGCGGTGCACGCCTCGGCGATCGTCACCTACACGCTGTCGGGCACCACGGCGGCGCGCGTCGCCCGCAAGCGGCCGGCGGTGCCGATCCTGGCGCTGACGCCGGATCTCGGCACCTCGCGCCGCCTGAGCCTGCTCTGGGGCACCCACAGCGTGCGCGCCGACGAGGTCTCGACCTACGAGGAGATGGTCTCGAACGCGACCGCGCACGCCGTCGAGGAGGGCTTCGCCCGGGCCAACGACCTCGTCGTGATCACGGCCGGCATCCCGTTCGCGGTGATGGGGACCACCAACAACATCCGCATCGCGCAGATTCCGGGCACGTGAGGCTCCCGCGGCGGGCCCCGGGGAGCCTCCGGGACCCGCCGCGACGGCCTCAGGGTAGCGGCGTCGGGGAACCGCTCACCACGCGACCCGCGCCGTGACCAGGGCCTGGAACGGCTCCCCGACGGCGACCAGCACGTTGCTGGCGGCGGAGGACGGATAGTAGGTCTCGTCGAACAGGTTCTTCAGGTTGAGCTGGATCGTCGTCGGCAGGTCGTTGACGCTGGTGCGGTAGCTCAGGAAGGCGTCGCAGACGACGTAGTCCGGCATGAAGAAGGTGTTGGCGGCATCCCCCGGGCGCGTGCCGACATAGCGGCCACCGAATCCGGCCTCGAGGAAGCCCGGCCCGAGACGATACGAGCCGAGCTCCGCCTGCGGCGCCACGGCGCCGAACTGGTGCGTCAGGAAGAGCGAGGCGGTGGTGCGCGGAACGTTGAGCAATTGCTTGCCGGCCAGCAGCGGATCCTCGGCGACGAAGGCATCGGTGAAGCCGTAGCTGCCGATCACCGACCAGTCCGGCGCGATCTGGCCCGCGAAATCCAGCTCGAACCCGCGTGAGCGGACCTTGCCGGCGGTGGTCGCGATCCGGTTGCCGCCCACCACCTGGGTGACCAAGACGTTGGACTTCTCGGTGTCGAACATCGCCCCGGTCAGCGTGAGTCCGGGCCCGAGATCCGCCTTGACGCCGACCTCGAAGGCCTCGCCCTCCTCGGGGGCGAGGGACCCGCTCCGGTCGAGGTCCGTCACGTTCGGCCGGAATGATTGGGTGTAGCTGCCGTACAGCGAGAGATCCGGGCTCAGCTTGTAGACCACGCCCGCCCGCGGCAGCGGCCGCACACCGGAGAGGTCGGTGGAGGTCACCGCGGGCACGCCCGCATAGGCAATCTGATGGAAGATCTGGGCGCTGACGCCGCCGACCAGGATGAGCCGGTCGGTGAGGTGCAGCGAGTCCTGCAGGTAGAGGCTCGTGTTGACGAGCCGGTCCCGGTTGTTGCTCGCCGGCACGGAGACCCGGTCGGACGGGCCGAGCCTGCCGTAGACCGGATCGAACACGTTGAAGCCGCCCACGTTCGGACCGCGGACGCTGGTTCTGCGATAGTAGTCCACCCGCTCGTGCATCGCCCCGAGCAGGAGGTCGTTGCGCAGGCCGAAGGTCTCGAAGCGCCCGACCAGGTCGAGCCGGGCCACCTGGGCGTTGAAGTCGCCGCCGCGGGTCGCGTCGGACCGGCGCGTCAGGATGCCGGTGGCGGGGTTGTAGGAGATCGGGCGGACCTGATTGTCGTCGTAGGTGAGGTTGCTGGCACTGAAGCCGAGATGCAGCTTCCAGTCCTCATTGAAGCGATGGTCCACGTCGAGGCTGCCGAGATGGCTCGCCGCCTCCACCTTGCTGAAGCGCTCGCCGAAGCGCCGGTCGCGGGGAACCGGCAGGGGCCGGCCGGTGCGCGGATCGAACGTCGTCCCGCGGTCGAAGGGGATGACGTAGTGCGAGAACTCGTAGCCCACCGTCACGGTGGTGTCGTCGCCCCGCCAGGTGAGCGAGGGCGCCGCGACCTGCCGCGCGATCGTGCCGAAGTTGCGCCAGTAATCGGAGTTCTGGACGTCGCCGACGATCCGGTAGGCGAGGTTGGTGCCCTCGACCGGGCCGGTGAGGTCCGGCTGGATCAGGCTGCCGCCGAAGCTCGTCGCGGTGACGTCGAGGGTGTTGCGCGGCGTGAATTCCGGCCGCTTGGAGACGAGATTGATCAGGCCGCCGGGCTCGGAGATCCCGTAGAGGAGCGAGGCGGGACCCTTCAGCACTTCCACGCGCTCGATGGCGTGGCTGAAGTTCTGCTGGAGGACCGTGCGCCGTCCGTCCCGCAGGATCGAGCTGTCGCGGCTGCTGCCGAAGCCGCGCCGGACGACGCCTTCCTGCGTGCCGCCCAGGCTGTTGGTCTGGGTGACGTTGCTGACGTTGCGCAAGGCCTCGTCGAGCGACAGGACCCGCTGGTCGCGCAGCACGCTCGCCGGGACCACGGCGATGTTGGCCGGCGTGTCGAGGAGCGCGGCATCGGTGCCCGCCCCGAAGCTGCTGCGCCTGGGCTGGTAGCCCACGACGCTCGCGCCGTCGCCGGCAACCGTCAGCTCGTCCATCGACACATGCAGGGCGTCCTGCCCCGCCGCGCGTGTCTCGGCGCGCGCCTGGCCCGGAACGGAGGCGAAGCCTCCGATCGAAACCAGCACCGCTATTCCGGATACGGCATGATGCCACGCGTATAGATTTGCTCGGCAATCTCGCATTGCGTTTCTCGAAACAATGAGGAAACATTTGCTTATCCGGGCACAAAATACGGGTCAACGAATATGATTTAGAACTACTCCGAACGATATTGTTGACCAAGCGGTTCGGAACGATGGCGTATATTGCATTGGCAGAAAATTTCATGACGTTTTGAATCATGATTGCGCCGCGGTGCTGGATCGCAGCGGCGCCCTGTGCGCGCGGTGATCCGCCGATCCGCGCTCCGCTCCGCCGAGGTCCGGCCGGCCGTCACTCCGGCAGCGCGTGCCGCAACCGTTGACGGGGCGCCCCGGGATGGCCGACACGCGGGCAGGTCCTGCTCAGGAATGCGCCCCGTGTCCGACGACCGCCATCCGCCGTCCCGCTTCAACGCCGCCCGCTACTGCCTCGGCGCGAACGCGGCCGTGCGCCCGGACAAGACCGCCCTGGTGATGGTGGGGGAGGGCGGGGCGGTCGCGAGCCTCACCTTCGGCGAGGCGGACCGCGCCGTACGCGGCATCGCGGCGGGGCTGCTCGGCCTCGGCCTGAAGCGCGGTGACCGCGTGATGATCCGCATGGGCAACGAGGCGGATTACGTGCTCACCTATTTCGGCGCACTCGCCGCCGGCCTCGTGGCCTTGCCGTCCTCGCCGCAGCTCACGCCGGCCGAGGCCGCCTTCCTGATGGAGAATTCCGGCGCTGCGGCGATCGCGGTGGCGAGCGGCTGCACGGTCGACCCGGATGCACTGGCCGGCCGGATCCTGCTCGGGCCCGGCGACATCGCCGCGATGAAGGCGGGTCCGCCGGTCGAGGACTATGCCGAAACGGCCGCCGACGATCCGGCGACCCTGGTCTACACCTCGGGCACGACGAGCCGCCCGAAGGGCGTGCTGCACGCCCACCGCACCATCTATGGCCGCCGGCCGATGCTGGCGCACTGGCTCGGCCTCTCCGAGATCGACGTGATGCTGCATGCCGGCACCATGAACTGGACCTACACGCTGGGCGTCGGCATCACCGATCCCTGGGCGGTGGGGGCGACCGCGGTGCTCTATAACGGTCCGCGCGACCCCGCCGTCTGGCCGCGCCTGATCGCCGAGCGGCGGGCCACGATCTTCGCGGCGGTGCCGAGCCTCTACCGGCAGATCCTCAAATACGGGGACCTGCCCGCCCACGACCTCGTCAGCCTGCGCCACGGCTGCACGGCGGGTGAGGCGCTGCCCGTCGACATCCTGGAGGCCTGGCGCGCGGCGACCGGCAAGCCACTCTACGAGGCGCTCGGCATGAGCGAGATCTCGACCTACGTGTCGAGCGGGCCGACGATCCCCGTGCGCCCCGGCTCGCCGGGCAAGCCGCAGCCAGGGCGGCGCGTGGCGATCCTGGCGCCCGAGGGCGCGCCGGAGCCGCTGCCGGCGGGGGAGACGGGCCTGCTCGCCGTCCACCGCTCCGAGCCCGGGCTGATGCTCGGCTACTGGAACAGGCCGGACGAGGAGGCGCAGGTCTTCCGGGGCGACTGGTTCGCGGGCGGCGATCTCGCCCGGCTCGATGCGGACGGCTACCTCTGGTTCGAGGGCCGCAACGACGACCTGATGAACGCGATGGGCTATCGCGTCTCGCCGAACGAGGTGGAGGGCGTGCTCGCCGAGCATCCGGACGTCGCCGAGGTCGGCGTGGCGGAGCTCGCCGTGCGGGCGGATGTCCGCGTGGTCTGCGGCTTCGTCGTGCTGCAGCCCGGCGCGGCCGCGGATGCCGAGGCGCTGCTGGCCTGGTGCCGCGACCGGCTCGCCGCCTACAAGTGCCCGCGCGAGATCCGCTTCCTCGAGGCCCTGCCGCGCACCGCCAACGGCAAGGTGCAGCGCAAGCGCCTCGCCGCGGCTTTGGCGTAAGGTCCGGCCATGTCCGCCACGAACTCCGTCCTGCCGCTCTCCGTCTTCATCATCGCCAAGAACGAGGCCGACCGGATCGGCGCCACCATCCGCGCGGTGCGCGACCTGACCGACGACCTCGTCGTGGTCGATTCCGGCTCCACCGACGGGACGCAGGCGCTCGCCGAGAGCCTCGGCGCCCGGGTGATCCACAATCCCTGGCCGGGCTACGGGCCGCAGAAGCGCTTCGCCGAGGAGCTTTGCCGCCATCCCTGGCTCTTCAACCTCGACGCCGACGAGGTGGTCCCGCCCGAACTCGCGGCCGAGATCCGCGCCCTGTTCGCGCAAGGCGAGCCGCGCCTGCCCGCATGGCGCACCGGCATCGCCGAGATCTTCCCCGGCGAGCGCCGCCCGCACCGCTGGGCCTACACGCTCACCCCCGTGCGCCTCTACCGGATCGATGCCGGCCGCTACTCGCCGTCCCCGGTCCACGACCGCGTGGACCTGAGCCCGGGCATCGTGCCCGGCCGGCTCCGCGCCGTGATCCACCATTTCTCGGTGCGCTCGCTCGGCGACCAGCTCGACAAGCTGAACCGCTATTCCGACCAGCAGGCGGACGACCTCGAGGCGCGCGGCGTCGTCATCCCCAGCTGGCGCATCTTCGTGGAGCTGCCGGGCAACTTCCTGAAAGCCTATCTCGGCCGCCGCCACTTCGTGCGCGGCGTCTACGGCTTCCTCACCGCGATGAACTACGCCATCTCGCGCCACCTGCGCGTGGCCAAGCACTACGAACGCCGTCACACCCCTGCCACAGCCCCCGCTTCGACGCGGGACCGGGTTGACCGGCGCGAGGCGAACTCTTAGAGCCGGTGTTGCCGGAGACGTGGCCGAGAGGCTGAAGGCACTCGTTTGCTAAATGAGCATACCCCTAAAAAGGGTATCGAGGGTTCGAATCCCTCCGTCTCCGCCACCTATGCGCACCCCTAGTTAAGGTGTTGAAAACAAACGGATTGCCGGGCCATCTACACCCCGGTTTGAACCGGTTTGTAACCGCCGCCCAGGGGCGTATTTGTCACCGCCGGACGGCCTCCTCCACAGATTCGATCCGCCGATCCTTGGCCTACTCGGCCGCGACCTGCGCAAACAGCCGTCCGACGGCTTCCAGGCGCTGGGTCGCGATGCGGGTGTAGGCCGGGTTCAGCTCGCACAGGATGGCGTTGCGCAGCAGGCGCTCCGCGACGAGCGCCGTCGTCCCGGCCCCGCCGAAGGGATCCAGGACCATGCCGCCCTCCGGGCACCCAGCGAGGATGCACGGCTCGACGAGGGCCGGCGGGAAGGTCGCGAAGTGCGCCTCCTTGAAGGGAGTCGGCGTCACGGTCCAGACCGACCGCTTCTGCCGCCCCGAGGACCTGTCGTAGCTCGAACCGGTCTCGTCCCGGCCGCGGGCGACGTCGACCTCGCCGGTGCCGGCCCCCCGCCACATGCCGGTCGAGGCGACGCTCCGCCCCTCCATTGGGAGCTGGTTCGGGGAGACCTTGTAGCCCCATGCCGCCTCCTCGCGGATCGCGGCGTGGTCGTAGCGGTACCGGGCGCTCTTCGTCAGCATGTAGAGCATCTCGTGACCCGGCGTGGTCCGGTCCTTCACGCTCGACGGCATCGGGCAGGGCTTGTGCCAGACGATCTCGTCGCGGATCCACCAGCCGTCGTCCTGCAACGCGATCGCCGTCCTGGCCAAGATCATGAACCGGTCCTTCGGCTTCATGCCGGACCGGGCGCGTCGGTGCCGGGGGTGCATCGTCACCCGGACGCGGTCGAGGCCGCCGCGGCCGTTGTAGCCGCCGGAGCGACCGCCCCACTTGTCGTCCGAGCAGTAGCTGTCCCCGAGGTTGAGCCAGAGGGTCCCGTCCGGGCGCAGGACGCGCCGGACCTCGCGGAAGACCTCGACCATGGCGGCGACGAACTCGGCGGGGGTGGGCTCCAGGCCGATCTGCCCGTCGACGCCGTAGTCGCGCAGCCCGAAGTACGGGGGCGAGGTGACGACGCAGTGGACCGAATCGGCGGGGAGCGAGCGCAGGGTGTCCCCGCAGTCGCCGAGGAGGATGCGGGTCGACATCGCGCCCACCTCAGAGCTGGCCGGAGCGGATGAGCGACATCGTCTCGGCGCTGATGCCGAAGGCCCGGGCCAGCTCCTTCACCCTGCGGCGGCTGCGCAGGATCGCCTTGATCTCCTTGGCGGTGAGCTGGGAGGCCTCGGCGCGGCGCTCGTTGGTGCCGCGGACGTGGGCGGGGGCGGGGACGTGTTTACAGGTGTCGGGGCTGTGGCAAACGCGCACGGGCAAGTCCTCGCTAAGGGCGAGGAGTGCCTCCACGGCTTCCCTGGATGACCGGACTTACAGCGAAAGGCGCTGGCCGCAGGAGCGCCTCTCCGAAGGCGTCTAACGCGAATATGTCACCGCCCGGCCATTCGCACAGGGCTACCGGGCCGCGTCGGGACCGAGCTGGCGGTGGAGGTCCTCGGCCGCCCGCCGCAGGTCGAAGTAGCCGTCGACCAGCGTCCGGGCTTCCCCGGTCGGCTCGCCGTCCTCGCCCGTGACCAGGCATGATTGCAGCAGCCCGACGTAGGCGCCGCTCGTGCCCGCGGCGGTGAGCGTCCCGTGCACCGCCCGCATTATCGCCTCGACCGCCACGGCCGGCCGGGCCCGCATCGCGGTCGCCTGCGCCAACTCGCCCGCGTTGTGGTGGGACCACTGCGTCCCTTCTGGCGGCGGTCCCCGCAGGGCGTCGACGACCTCGGTCAGGATCTCGCCCTGCCGGGCGATGACGTCCGTGGCCGAGCGGAGCTCCTGCCAGAGGACCTCGACGTCGTCCTAGTCGGTGGAGAGCTTCGCCTCGAAGGCAGCCTGCTCCTCCGGGGTGGGATCTCGCATGCCGAGGTGCTCGTCGAGGCCGGCGATCATGCCCGCAGCCTTTCTGTCTAGAATCGGCATTTCAGGCAGTCTCCCCTTCCGGCATCGGGAGCGCGATCTCACCGATCCGGTAGCCAATCGCTTGGAGCGCCTTCATGGGGTCGAGTAGCCACCCAGCGAGACGCTCCAGGTCTTCGCGCTCCCAGATCAGCCACTGGCGCTTGAACTCGAACAGCCCGTCCCGGCTGAGGATATCCGGGTGGATTGTGAACAGGTCACCTTCGCAGTCGCCCTTGGACAACGCCGCCTGGTTCGCCTCGGTGATGTTGAGACCGAGCGAGATGGTGGGCAGGAGCGAAGCGTCAACGAAGTCGCCGCGGCCATCCTCCCAGGTCCAGATCTCGTCAAGCACCCGCAGGTCGCCCCAGTCCGGACGCCTATCGTCCGTCATCTGGAACACCGTGCCCCTGGGCATCTTGCTGAATTCAGCCCACCCGACGATGCGCATGCTCCCCCTCCCTCAATCGCAGGCCGACCAGCAGGCCGGCACCCCCGTGCTCCCCCGGGCTTGCCCTGCGGCCGTGACGGCGCGAGAATCCCGGGCATGCCCGACCATGATCAGCCGGCCGCCCTTCCGGTGCTCGACGACCCCGCCGGGGACGGCTACGGGCCCGAGGCGCTCGCCGTCCTGCGGGGCATGGAGCCCCCGCGCCGGCCGGCCGGCTTCGTCGAGAAGTGCCCCCGCTAACCCGGCCGAGGACGGCCCCGGCGCCGGGGTGCGGGTCGAGCTCACCGTGCGCGTGGTCGTCGGCAGCGAGCGGTCCACGGTCATCGTGGTCGACCCGCTGACCGGGCGCGCCATCGCGCACGAGGTCCTCCCGCACGGGGGCGAGGCCGACCTCGCCGCCGCGGCCGTCGAGGCCGCGATCAGGGCCCGCCTGCCGAGCGCGCCAGGCGGCGTGCCCGGGGGACTGCGGGAAGCGGCGGGCGAGCCGGGCGAGTAGGTCGGCCGAGGGGGCGGGGCGGGTCACTGGCGCCTCGCGTAGTCGGGCTTGCCGTCGGGCCCGAAGAGCGGGCTCATGCCCTGCTCGCCAGCGGTATAGCGGCAGCCCGTCTTCGGGTCGGTCCACACGAGGACGCCACCGTGCTTCTCACAGCCTTCGCCCGGCGTGGTGATGGCGACCGCGGCAGCGATGAACGCCACCGCCGCCAGCACGCCGAGAAACCCCACGGACATCTTCCCTTCGTTCATCCCTTCCTCCTCATGGCCGCCTGTGCCCTCGCGCAGGAATCCCGGCACTCCGGCTCGCCGGCCGCCCGCTCCTGGCAGGCGTCCTGGCAGCGCGCGTAGGCCCGCAGCCCCCGGGCGAACCGGGACGCGTCCGGGTCGGCCGGCAGGTACCGGGCGACGGCCTCGCGGGCCCGGGCCAGCGCGTCGGGGGCTGGGTGGCTCATGCCGCGACGCGCTCCGGGTGGAGGACGTTGAAGCGGGCGAAGCGGTCGTAGGCGGCCGACCAGACCTCATAGGCCTGCTCCTGGGCCTCCTTGGACTCGGCCGTGTAGTCCATCGTCGCCGGGTCGATCCTGGCGTGGCCCTGGGCGAACTCGATCCCGGCGCAGCCCTCGTCGTAGAGCGCCTGCAGGCCCCGGCGGGCCAGGGCGATCATGTCGAATTCGGTGGGCTCGATCGTCATGCGCCATCTCCCGGCGTCAGGCGCGCCAGCTCGCTCGCCATCTCGTCCTTGAAAGCCTGCCGGGCGAAGGCCTCTTCGCCCTTGATCTCGTAGTTCCAGCCCTCGGCCGAGCTACGAAAGCCAGCGCGAAACGCCTGCTCCAGGGTGATGCCGCCCGTGCGGACGAACCCTGCGTCCCGCAGCACTGCCTCAGCCTTGTGCGTGTTGACTTCTAGTTCGGTGTTGCCCGGCCGATGGGCGCGATGCCTCAGGGCTACGCCTGCATCGAGCGCGGCCGAGATGACTTCCAAGTCCGACATCGCCCGCAGCTTGGCGATCCGCGCCACGTCGGCGGCCCTTGCGCGCTCGTCGGCGACCATGCCGTCGAAGAAGTCCCGCTCCCCCTTGGGCAGCGCCGCAACCGCGCGCGCCATCTCGGCAACCTGCTCGATTTCCATGGTCGACCCTCCTGTGTTGAGGGTCCCACTTCGCCCGGATTCGCACAGAGGCATCCGGGCAACACGAGCCGACTACCGAGACGAACCTAGTCCCCGCGCATGTTACATTCGCAGGGTCTTTCGATCGGATCGCCCTGCGGAAGTAACACCGGGTCAGCGTCCAGGGATTCATCAACCAATACTGGCTGACCCCCTTGCCGGCGGAGTCCGCCCAGGCCATGTTGGCCTCATGAGCGAGCTGTCGAAACCGAAACGCGCCTGATCCCCCGCCGCCTTGAGCCCCCCGGCTCGGCGGCATGCGCGCCCCCGTTTCCAGCGAGTCCCCCAATGACCACGACTGCCCGCCGCGCGGCCCTCGCCGCTGTGATGAAGAACCTGCGCTCGTACACTAAGCCGAGGTGGCCCAAGCCCGGCGAGAAGCCCCACAACACGATCGAACTCCTGAGCGGGGCCGAGTTCGAGGGTGGCGACGTCGTCCGCGACATCGGCATGTACCTGTCGCCGATGCTGGAGCCCTCGTGGCCGCATAAGGTCCCGAAGCGCCTGCTGACGATCATGAAGGGCCTGCGCGCCGAGCCGTCGCTTGCCCGGCTCCGCCAGCTCGAAGACGCCGCCCAGACCGTGCTCGACGAGGCCGACGCCGGGCGATCCCCGGTGCTCGCGCAGACGATCGCGGTCGTGGAGGACCTCGTCGACCGCAGCCTCGTCTACGCCGCTGCCCTCGGCTGCCAGAGGGCGGCGATGCGCTGCGCGGTCCTCGCGTTCCGGCACTGGCGGGGGCGGCCTACGAGCTTCGCCAATCCCGTCACGCATGGCCTGATGCTCAGCATGCTCGATTATCTGCACAGCGCGGACCTGCACGTAGCCCCGGCCGACGTGCGGGGCTACGTGCAGGAATCGCGGCACATGCAGATCTGGCAGGCGGACGGCGACGCGCGGCGGCTCACGTACCTGCTCACACTCGTTCAGGACGCGATCGACACCCCGGAGGCGGGCGCGTCGGCGCCGGACGACCCCGAGGACCGGGCGGCAATCGCGGAGGACCGGGCCGGCATCGTGCGGCAGGCGCCCCCTGTGACGGAGACGCGCCCCGAGGATGGGGTCCTCTGGTTCAACGAAGACGGCCAGACCTACACCGGCGCAGACCTGCCGCTCGCGCCGGGCATGGTCGTCATCGGTGACGTCAGCCACGTCAAGAAGAGCGGCAAGCTCGACACCGACCCGGTGAAGGAAGCCGAGCCGATCATCGGCAAGCGGCTGCCTCTCGTCGCACCCCCGGCTGACCTAGGCGCGGCACGGGCCGAGCTGCTTGGCGAGTTCCCTCATGCCGAGCGCATCGTCGACCGGCTGCTCCGGCCCCAAGCCTCACGGGACAGCGTGGGCAATCCGCCGGTCCTCATCTGGGGACCGCCTGGCGGCGGCAAGACCCGGTTCGCCCGCCGTTACGGCGAGGTCATGGGCCTTCAGCCGGGGGTGCTGTCCATGGCGGGCCTGACGGACGCGCTGCCGATCACCGGCACGCCGCGCGGCTGGTCCTCGGCGAATTTCGGCATTCTCGTGCGGGAACTCCTGCGCACGAAGATCGCCAATCCGCTGATCGTCGTCGACGAGGGCGACAAGATCGGGGCATCCCGGCATAACGGCAACGCGGCCGACGCGCTGATGAACCTGCTCAGCCCCGAGACTAGCGCCCGATACAGGGACGTATACCTGCAGGCCGATGTAGACGGCTCGCGGGTGCAGTGGATCATCACAGCCAATACGCTCGACACGATCCCGAAGCCGCTGCTCGACCGGTGCCTCGTGCTGCGCCTGGAGGAGCCGGGCCCGGAGCACCTCCGCACCCTGGCGACTTCCATCCTGCAGGACGTCCGCACCGACCGGGGGCTCGACGAGCTCTGGGCGCCCCCGTTCGACGGCGTGGAATGGTCCGCGCTGGAGGCCAATTGGGCGAAGGGGGGCAGCCTGCGCGCCCTCCGGCGCCTCGTCGAGACGGTTCTCGACGCTCGCGAAGCGGGGCTCCGGCAGTGAGCGCCGTCATCTCGGAGCTGCGGCTCCTGCGCGACGCGGTCGAGGAGGACCTCGACCGCCGACGCGTCGACGAGAACCTGGGACGGGGCGTCTACGGCTACGTGGGCTGCCTCATCCGCCTCGTCGAGGACGGCGACCGCGACCCCGTCCGGTCCCTGAACGAGGCCCGGAGCGCGGCCGGATTCCTGCGCGCCGTCCCCCGCCTGCCCGACCCCCGCCCCCGCTCGTGGAATGCCCCGTCATGCCCCGCGTGATCCCCGCCGAAGCGATGGCCTACCTCGCCGGCGCCCTGGACGAGGGCGCGATAGTCGGCATCCGGGTAACCAGCGTCGACCCCACTCCCGAGGGGCCTCGCGTGCGGTTCGAGGTCCCGCCGCTGCGCCGCCGCCGCGGCGACACGAAGCGCCTGCCGGACCGCGCCGTGATCGCCGAGCTCGTGAGCAGGATGGTCGCCCGCCGGTGGAAGGACAGCCCCGTGCCGCGAGAGGTCCCCGAGGCGCACCAGATGGATCTCGCGGTGAGCCACCCCGTCGTCATCGGTGATTTCACCGAGACGGCCGCCGGCTGGCACTGGCTGCTCTCGGCCGCCGCGGGCTGGATCGAGGAGACCGGCGTTCCGACAGGCTTCAAGAGCGTGCAGATCAAAGAAAAGTTCGGCACGCTCAGGTGGTATTGCAGTTGTCTCGAAGACGAGGACCGCCTTCAAGCCGGCAGGATCATCCAGGCGGCGGAGTGGATCTCCGGGGCGGTCTGCGAGACCTGCGGCGCGCCGGGGTCCGTCCGCCCCGGGGGCTGGGTCAGGACTGCGTGCGATGCCCACGCCCGTAAGCGTTGACGTGCATCGCAACCTGACCAGGCGCGCCTGGTCTGTTCGGGTCGCCGGCCGAGTCGTCGGCCACGTCCCGGCGATCGCGCTGCGCGACGTCGTCCTCCGGTCCTCGAACGCGTCCCGGATCCGGTGCCTCCGTCTCGGGACCCGGGACGTCCACGCCTGGGCCCGGGGCATCCCGACCGACGCGGCGCGCCCGCCCGAGGCGGTCCGCTTCCGGTACAGGCTCGCCGAGCCCGGCTTCAGACTCGCCGACGGCCAGGTCCTCCTCGCGGCGGAGGTCGCCTGGTTCGAGGAAGACGGCAGCGCGTGGTGCCTTGCTAGCCCAGATGCGAACGTGCTCATCGGAGGGACAGACACGTGATGAGGGTACGCACGCTCACGCCCGGCGAGCTCGCCGAAATCGAACGCCTCCGGGCAGCCGCGCGCGCGACCCTTGCGCAGATTCGCGCAGGGTGGGTCCCCGGCGAGGCCGCCCTCGCCGAAGCCCCGTTCCTCGACGAGTGGGACGAGCGCACGCACCCGCAGGACGGCAAGCCCTGCCTGACGGGCAACGTCTACGGGCACCCGCGCCTGGGCGATCGCTGGATCTGCACGAGCCCGCTGCTCCATCGCGGCGAGAGTTGGGCCCTTACCAGCAACCGCCTCTACATCCTCGGCAAGCCCCGCCTCGATCGAGTCATCGCCGGCCGCCGCGGCCGGGGGCGCTCCCTCCTCGATGGCTCGCCCTCCGTCCCGCCGACTGGCGGCCCCGGGATCCCCGGCGCCGACGACGACCTTCCGGAGCCCTGAGTCATGACCCGCGCTGACATCGAGGCCGCGTTCGAGGACCGGGACCGCTTGGCCGGCGGATGGGAGCCCTCGGGCCACGTCTGGGGCGACGCCCCGATGCTCAACCGCTGGGCCTACGGCGTGCACCCGGCCTCGGGCACGATGGCGCTCGTCGGGTTCCTCAACGGGCAGGCCAGGACCTGCTCGCCGGTCGTCGCGATGCTCACCGGCCCCGGCGGTATCGGCTGGGCGCGGACGCTGTCCGGCTGGCTCCGGCTGGTGCTGACGAGCGACGAACTTCACCGCCAGGGCCGCCACCTCCTCCCTGCGCACGCCCGGGACCTGGAGCTCGCCGCGTTCGACGCGGGCTACCGGGCGCCGCGGCGGTCCCTTCGCCCCGAGGGCCCGATCAACACGGACCCGCGCTGGCACGAGGCGGCCGACTTCATTGATCGGACCGCCAGGGACGCGGAGATCGGGTTCGCCGTGTTCTACGCCCGGCAGAAACGGGTGACCCTCGCCGAGGCCCGCCGGGCCATGGAGACCTTCTGGCTAAGCCGAACCCTGACCTTCGAGTGAGCCCCCATGCGTGTTGCGTACCTCGCCGCGGCCCTGGCCGCGCTCTCCAGCCATGCCCATGCAGGCCCCCGGCTCCCCGCGCTGGGGCTCTACTGCCCAGTTGGCGAGGACGTCCCGCCGATCTCCGTCGACGCCGACGGCGGCCTCGGAATCGACCTGCTCGACTGCGAGGGCGCACGCTTCGCGCGCGCGCGCGTCCGAGCCGAGGTCTGCTTCGCGAACGGGGGATCCGTGGTGGCGCTCAACACCGACCTCGTCGTGCGCCGCGACAGCACGCTTCGGCACGGGGGCGTGACGTTCAGGCTCTACACTGGCCGGCGGCCGTGCCCGGCGCCGTAGCCCGCAGGCCCTCGGCTGGCTGGCTGAGCGCCTGCCGGACGCGCAGATCGTCTACGTGCCCGGCAATCACAACTTCTGGTGGGACCGCGGCGAGGACCGCTTCACGCTCGCCGACCGGATGGTGGCCCGCGGCCGCGAGGTTGCTGCACGCCACGACATTCACCTCCTCATGGACGACACGGTCACGATTGCCGACACCCGCTTCGCCAGTGGCACGCTCTGGAACGATTTCCGCCTCGGCTCCGCCACGCCGACCTACGCCATGCGCTCGGCCCAAGGGCGCAAGGGTATGGTCGACTAGCGCCGGATCCGCACCGGCCCACCCCCGCACGACCGCACGTCCACGAGGCTGACCGTGGACCCGGCCGGCACGGCGGCTCGCGCCGTGCGGGGTGCGAAGTCCATATTGGGACTCCATTCGCTAACCCTGTCGCTCATTTCCGTCTCAAACAATCTCCCCCTTTGATCCGAATCGTAGTACCGATATGGACGGCGATGAGCTGCAGTACGCTACATAGCAATGGCTTATCGAGGAAAGAATGAGGCGTAGATGACTGTAAGTAGGGAGGCATTCCGGCTGGCGCTAGCGGCGCTCAGGCAGCTCCTGCGCGATGGCGAGGCTAACCGGCCATCGCCCAATGTTACGTCGTCGGGAGTTCCCCGTGCCGGCTGTGCCCCGGTCCCCGGACAAGGACGCTCGATCGGCGTCCAACGGTAGCAGCAATAACAATCGGCAAAGCGGAAGCTGAAGCCAGTTGAGCGGCGTCGCTCAGCTCAATCAAATATCTGCGCTGGAGGTTAGAGTCATGACTGCGGTAGGACAATATATAGTATTATCAGACTAAAAGAACAACATAAATTCAGTCGAAACATAAGGTTAAAACCATGAATACCTACGATGTGTACGAGAAGTTCGTCGCCAACATGATCGAGCATGCCCGTGAACAAGAAGTCGCCATGTCACTTATGGACCAGGTACGGCAGTCAAAGCATATGCTCGATCAGGTTCGGCACCATGACGCATTTCTTGCTCTGATCCCTAACGATGGCGCTGTTGGCGGTCATTCGCTGTACGTCATTACAGGCCAAGACGTACTGGAAGGAGCCGGTTTCAACTTAGCTGTCGTCGAACAAGTGGGCAACCCTGTTCAACCGCGTCCCCGCCGCCTCAACCGGCCGCTGCGGGTGGGAGCCTTCCTTGTCGGATCCTACAGAGAGGCTCGATACTTAGATATCAGCCTCGGGGATTCTGCCTCTTCCAAGAAGATGCGGAAGTGGCAAGAGAGAGACGGTGGGCCTGAGGCCATTCGGAATATGCGCCAAGCTATTACGCCGGCGGGGCGAGCTTACATCCGCGCCAACCCTCACCTGTTTCGGGCTGAGTACCACTAACAGCCTGTTCAACCCGCTAACGACATGGCGGCGCTCGGAGGTTGTGAGCGTGAGCAAATAATAGTTTCCAGTAAAACCGTTCAATACCAGCAGTCATAGCGGAGTTGATCCATACCCTCACCGAGACGACCAAGCCAACTATTTTTACTTGCAGATTTGGTCCTCATTTACCCGCCCGAGGAGTGTTCATGCCCCGCCCGTCATCGCGCCCACCTCATCCAGGCCGGACGCCGGCCGAGCGCCGTGCCCTCGACAGCATCGGCTGTGGGAGGACCACGCCAACAATGCACTCAAAGGTTCGCCAAAACCTGATCGCCTCCGGATTGATTGTGCAGTGCGGGGAACGGGTATTTGGCACGGGGCCCTCTGCCATCCGCGTGCCGGAGTACGAGATGCCGATCCCAGTTCATATGCAGTGGTGCTCCGCCGTCGCTGCGGTCGATGAGTAACGGCCGACGAGTAAATAGCGACATCTAAGGCCGGCGCACGATGATCCCGACTGGTTGCCCAGCGTACAAGTTGCTGGCATTTGGCCAGCTTCCTCTGCACGGCCATGCTCGTCGGCGGCCAGAGCGAACTGTGGTGCAGATTTGGCCACAACGAACTCTACGACAGGGACGGATAGACAGAGAATTTGACTCTTACCGGAGTCGAGCCAGCCCCTCCGCCCCCGCCCTTCTCTAGACCGCTCGGATTTGGGCGACCCAGACGAGGGCAGGCTCCTCGCGAGAGGACTTAACAACAGCCACTCAGCGGCGCCGTGCTGACCTCGCTCATGGCACGCTTCCTAGCTGGATACCCGGCTATCGAGCTCGACCTCGACTACAGCGACCTCTGGATCAGCGAGGGGGCTCGGCTATCGAAGCCGTCCAAGGGCCTCGAAACGGTCCACCACGTCGGGCTCCGATTCCTCGCGCGGGCGCAACCTCGGAACCGCGTCGTCCAACTGCAGGATGGTAATCACCCTTTCGTGCGCCGTGGCATGCACCGTGTACTCCTCGACCTCCTCGTCGAACCAGACGCCGGGCGGATGACGGATGCCGGCCCTGCATCGATCGGCGAGCGCGGGCTGCGCGGCGCCTGAGGCCTCGTGGATCGGCTGAGGCGGACCCGATGTCCTGAAGAAGCGGCCGGTTCGATGCGCCGCCGTGCTCGACCACGACCACAGGACATAGCTGTCCTTCGAGACGACGATGACGGCCCGACGCTCCGTGTATTCGAGCCAGCGCAACATGAGCGCCGTCAACGAGACCCCGTAACGGCCGGCCAGCGCGCCGAGATCCTCCAGCGTGGGCTTCGCTTTCGGATCCAGCTGCCGCCGCATGTCGTGGAGCGGCATCAGGAGCGAGGCCGCGAAGGTATCAGCCTCCTTCTCGATCACCCTGATGTCGCGCTGGGAGAGGTCCCCAACCTTGCAGTAGATGCCGTCGGCCGGTAGCAGGTGGCGATGCATGAGGTAGTGACCGGCCTCGTGCGCCACCGTGAACCGTCGGCGTCCCTCGTTCGCCGAGGCGTTGCAGATCACCAGCCAGCCCCGGGGATCGCCGCGCATCGGAACGAGCGCGCCCTCGAAGCCCTTCAGGGGCTGGGTCTCGACGCCGAGCACCGGGTCGTCCGGCCACCGCGCGCGCGAGATCTCAAGGATCAGCTGCTCGATGTCGACCGGATACCGGTCTTCCGCCTTCGCCAGGTCCAGCAGCTGCGTCAGGTCGTTGGCCCACCGCGTCGGCGCCAACCCCGCGGAAGAAGCCATGCCCGCAACCTCGAATCGGTCCTGACCCAAACTCGCAGGAAGCCGCCGCTTCCACAACGCGGTCAAGGTCGGAACCGTCGGGGCTGAAGGCCCGCGGTCAGCGCTTGAAGGTCTCCGTGATGCGCCGGATCTGCTCCTTCACGGACGGGTCGAGCCCCTTGTACTTGCGGAAGAACGCCTCGTCCTCGGCAGTCGCCAGATCGGCCTCGCTGTCCATGAGGTAGTCGGCCGTGACGCCGAGAGCCTTCGCGATGCGGTCGATCTTCTCCGCGGACGGACGTGGCGGGTTCTTGTTCTCAAGCTCCCACACGTACGACTTGCTCGACCCGGTCCGCTCGGCGAGCTGGTCGAGCGTCAGGCCGGCCTTCTTACGCAGCTCCCGGATCTTCTCGCCGAAGGTTGCCACGTCGCTCACCACTCCCGCCGATCCCCGGCCCATCCCGTGTTCGCTGTAGGATAACACGAGGGGCTTGAATCGCGACCCGCCGTAGCCCACGTTCGGAGTAGGCATACACAATGGTTCGTTGATCCGACCACAGTCGGCCGAGGCGGAGCACCGACATGACGGCGTCCACGGTTCATTTCCGCGTCGGCAACGGCGACATGGCCCTGATCGAGTTGGAGGACGGCCGGACGATCCTGGTCGATGTCAACGCACGCCAGCCGGGCGCCGACATCCCAGACGTCATTGCGCAGCTCCGCAAGCGCCTGAAGCGGGACGCCTCTGGGCGGCTCTACCTCGACGCATTCCTGCTCACCCACCCCGACCAGGACCACTGCCGCGGCCTGCGCGAGCACTTCCATCTCGGCCCGCCCGAGACCTGGTTCAAGACATCCGACAAGATCGTCATCCGCGAGATGTGGTCGAGCCCAATCGTGTTCAGGCGCGCGAGCCGCGACCACAAGCTGTGCGAGGACGCGGATGCCTGGGCCTGCGAGGCGCGGCGGCGCGTCAAGCGCTTCCGCGCGTTGGGGATCGGCTCGGACGGCGAGCGCATCCGCATCATGGGCGAGGACGTCGACGGCAAGACCGACGACCTCGGGCCGATCCTCGTCAAGATCGACGAGGAATTCTCGTCGATCTGCAGCGCGACGAGCCAATTCAAGGCCCGGTTGATCGCCCCCATGCCCGCCTCGGACAACGAGGAAGACGAGATCCTGTCGAAGAACAACTCCAGCGTGATCCTCGGGCTGGCCATCCAGGCCGACGGCTACGCCGACGCCTCGCGTTACTTGTTCGGCGGTGATGCCGAGGTCGGGATTTGGGAGCAGGTCTGGGACCGCAACAAGGAGCGCAAGCACGTCCTCGAATACGACGTGCTCGTCGCTCCCCATCACTGCAGCTGGCGGAGCCTCTCCTGGGACAGCTGGTCGGACTACGGCGAGGACGCCGAGGTCAGCGAAGCCGCGCGGTCCGCGCTCGGCCAAGCCCGCTCCGGCGCCGAGGTGATCGCCAGCAGCAAGAAGGTGAAGGACGACCACGACGATCCCCCCTGCATTCGCGCCAAGCGCGAGTACGAGGACATCGTCGAGCCCCAGAAAGGCACCTTCACCTGCATCGCCGACCGCCCGGGCAGCGACCCCTACGAGATCGAGGTGACCCATGCCGGGCACAAGCCGAAGCGACCGACGGTCTCGGCGACGGTGGCAGCATCGACCGGCATCGGCGCCACCCCGCTCCCCCATGGCTGACACGGCGGCGCTGCCGCAGGGACCCGACGCGCCGCCGCGGGCGGTGGCGCGCGCCCTCCGCCTCATCGCCCTGCATCCGTCCGTCCGCGCGGTCGAGAGCGCGCACTCGGCCGAGACCGGGCTCACCACCGCGACCGTGCTGATCGACGCGAACCTTCCCGCGCGGTGGCGGGTCCGCGGATGGGCCGACAACGGCGTGCGCGCCGAGGAGCCCGTCACCTTCGTGTTCTCAGCGACCTACCCGCTGCAGGAGCCCTACGTTCACCTGCGCGAGGATTTCGACCGCAGCCACCCCCATCTCCAGCCGAGGGGCCCGGCGCATCCGCCCGAGCCCTGCCTGCTGCTCGGCTCCGTCCGGGAACTGCTGCGCTCCCGGGGCATCGTCGGCCTCGTCGAGCAGGTCGCGGACTGGATCGAGCGCGCGGCCCTCGTGAGGCTCAACGATGCGAGCCGGGGATGGGAGGTCACCCGCCGGGACGAGATCGACGACCTCGCCATCCTCGACACCGCCTGGGTCCGCGCACTCCCGGGCCGAGACGCCGGATGCGACGGCTACATCGCCGTGTACGCCGCCGTCAGCGCTGCGGATCGGCCCGAGAGCTACCGCCTCATCGTCTCGACGCATCGCCACGGCCTCACCGATGGAGATTGCCGGTGGCGCTCCGAGGCGAACTCGGAGACTGAGCGCTGCGGCGACGCCCTCGCCCTGATCGCGTGGTCCGGCCGCGCGCCGTCCGGCGGGCCCTTCGTGGCGAGCGACTACCTGCCGGAATCGGTGGTCGACGTCGCCTCGCTCCACGCCAGGGCGAACGTGCTCGGCTGCGGGGAGCAGCTGCGGGCCAAGCTCGGCCTGCTGCAGTCGCGGCTCCGCGACAAGAGCAGCGACGTCCCGCATCCGGTTCTCGTCATCCTGCTCGCGCGCCGCCCCTTCGACGTGGCCGGCGCGAACTCGCCGATCGAGATCTGCCCCTACCTGATCGAGGTGCGGGGCAAGGACGACCTCGGCCCGGCGAGCGGGAAGCCGGTGCGCCTCGTCGCGCCGCTTGAGCAGGTATCGGCCGACCTTATGCGGCTCGCCTCGGGCGAGGAGGCGGGCGCCGGCCCTGCGAGATGGACGCTCCTCGGCTGCGGCAGCGTCGGTTCGAAGATCGCGACGCACATGGCCCGCTCAGGGCGGGGCCCGTCCGTCCTGATCGACCGCGACGGGATGAGGCCGCACAACTACGCCCGGCACGCCCTCTTCCCGACGAGCAGGGCCGAGCAGCTCCAGAGCGCCGACAAGGCTCCCCTGCTCGGCAAGAGCCTCGTCGAGTTCAACGAGGCGATTGGCACCGTTACGACGGACATCGTCGCGCGGCTGGCGGACCCCGCGACGGCAGCCGACGCCTTCCGGTCGGACGCCGCCTTCGTGGTCAACGCGACGGGCTCGCTCGCGGTGCGCGAGGCGCTCTGCCTGCAACACGTGATGGCGACACGCCCGAGGGTGGTCGAGACCTGCCTACTCGGCGCCGGCCGCATCGCCTACATGGCCGTCGAGGGGCCGGCCGCGAACCCGTCGCTCGGCGACATCGCCGCCGAGGCGTATCGCGCGCTCTCGGCGGATATCGCCACGTCGACGATCGTCTTCGGCCCCGATGCTGCGGCACGGCAGATCGCCATCGGTCAGGGATGCTCCTCGCTGACCTTCCCGATGACGGACGCCCACCTCTCCGCGATGACCGCCCCGATGGCCACGGTGCTCGGCAAGCTTCACGCTGGCGGGCTGCCGACGGCGGGAGGCGAGCTCCTGATCGGCCTTGGGGCCGAGGACGGCCTCGGCCAGAGCTGGACCCATGCGGCAATCGAGCCCTGGACCGTCGTGCGGGAGGCGTCGGCCGGCGAGCCGGGCATCCGGGTAAGTCCCCGGGTCGACGCCGAGATCGCGCGGGAGGTGGCCGCCCATCCCGGCAGCGAGACGGGCGGCATCATCCTCGGCCGCTACTCCGACGTCACCGATAGCTTCCATGTCGTAGACACCCTTCCGGCGCCTCCCGACAGCCGATTTTCCCCCGAGGAGTTCGTGCTCGGCGTCGAAGGCCTACCCGAGCGCCTCCAGGATTTGGTCGAGCGCAGCGGCGGCAGCCTCTATCCCCTCGGCACCTGGCACAACCACCTCGTCACCAGCGGCCCCTCCCACAAGGACATGGCCACCGCGCTGAGGCTCGCCGTTGAGCAGGCCTTCCCGCTGCTGATGCTGATCCACACGCCCGGGGGCTATCGATTCCTCGGGGTCGAGGCGACCGCGGGCCCGTCCGTCAGCGCCCCTTCGCGAGAGGCCGCGTGATGTTCCACCTCGATCGCTACACCCTGAACGCCCGCGTGCTGCCGATGCTCGTGGTCGCCTTCCCCCTGGTGCTGGCGGCCTATCCCTGGCTGCCGGCCGAGGCCTTCGCCAAGGACGACTGGGTGGGCATCGCGCTGAAGACCATCTCCACCGGTGCCGGCGCGACCGTCTTGGCGACCCTGCTGTCGTTCCCCGCGCGCACCTTCGGCACCCGGCTTGAGGAGCGGCTCTGGCGCGAGTGGGGCGGTGCGCCCTCCATGCAATACCTGCGGTACCGGCATTCGGAGCTCGACCGCCGCCAGACCGCGATCCTACACACGAAGATCGCGAGGCTCGATCCCAGCCTGCACGTTCCGAGCGCCGAGGAAGAGGAGCGCGACCCCGCTGGGGCGGACCAGTGCTACGAGAGCATGGTGCGCGTGCTGCGCGCCCGGACCTGGGGGCCGAAGAACTTTCCCCTGCTGTTCGACGAGAACGTCAGCTACGGCTTCCGCCGGAACCTACTCGGGATGCGCCCGTTCGGCCTCGCGATCAGCCTCGTCGGCATCATCTCCGGGGCGATCGCAATCTGGCTGGGCCATTTCGCTTGGCCGATCGTCGCGCTCTGCGCGGTGGCAGGCATCTACGTGCTGGCCAACGGGCCGCGGGAGCTCAGGAAGCAGGCCGAACGGTACGCCCGACGCTTGTTCGAGACCGTAGATCGCCTGCTGCCCGCCCCGGCTGCCACGCATGCAAAGGAGCCGGAGGCGAAGCCCCGTCGGAAATCATCCAAGCAGGCTGCCGGGGAAACAACCGGAACGTAGGGGCCGGCGCAGGACGAGCATCGGTGACTGAGGCTGTCGCATCGGGGGGAGGCCGAGCCGCCTCCGGTCAAGCTGGCCGCGAACCTTGCCAGGTCGCATGGCCGTCATCAGCGACTTGAACCCGAATGTCGCCATGGCGCCTCGTGACGGCGACCTCGCCAGAGAAGCGCTTGTACTTGTTGGATGCGTCGGTCTCGGGACGCCCACCCACTGTCCGTCGTCAGATGATTTGAGACGGTTTGCGGTGCTCAGGAACGGAGGCTCTGGTCCACCTTGGTTGAGAGGTTAGGCAGCCTGCGCGTGGTGGCGC
>NZ_CABFVH010000016.1 GCF_902141855.1 Methylobacterium dankookense
CCTCTCGAAAGAGAAGCTTCTCCACTGGCCGGCTTTTACGCCGCCCGCATCAGCACGACGCCGACGCTCCAGTGGATGGTTTTGTCACCGCCCTACACAGCATCGGCTGGGAGACCAAGCCGCCCGCCGGCGTGCACCGGGGGCTCGCCCAGATCATGGGCTTCGGCAGCTACGTGGCGGCCGCCGCCGAGGTCTCGGTCTCCGAGGACGGCAAGGTGAAGATCCACCGCATCGTGGCCGCCACCGATCCGGGCATCGCCGTGAACCCGCAGCAGATCGACGCCCAGGTTGCCGGCTCGTTCGTCTACGGCCTGTCGGCGGCGCTCTACGGCGCGTGCACGGTGAAGGACGGGCGCATCGAGCAGACGAACTTCGATTCGTATCCCGTGATGCGCCTCGACGAGATGCCGGCGGTGGAGACGATCCTGATGCCGTCCGGCGGCTTCATCGGCGGCGTCGGCGAGCCGACCATCGCGGTGGCCGCGCCGGCCGTGCTCAACGCGGTCTTCGCGGCGACCGGCAGGCGGGTGCGCCAGATCCCGCTCAAGCATACCGACCTCCGCCGGGCGTGAGGATCCTGCTGCTCCTCGCCCTCGCCGCGGCGGCGGGCACGGCCGGCGCCGCCGAGGAGCGCCCGCCGCCCGGCGCCTCCTCCTGTTCCGGCTGCCACGGGCCCGCCGACGGCGGCGCGGTGCCCTCGCTCGCCGGGCTCCCGGCCGAGGCCATCGCCGGGGCGCTCGCCGCCTTCCGGGCGGGGACGCGGCCGGCCACGGTGATGGACCGCATCGCCAAGGGCTTCACCGAGGAGGAGAGCCGGGCCATCGCGGCCTGGCTCGCCGCGCGGGGCGGCACATGAGCGGGCTCGACCGGCGCAGCCTGATCGGGGGGCTCGCCGCCGCGACGCTCGCGCGGCCGGCCCTGGCGCAGGGCGCGAAGGGCCGCGTCGTCGTGGTCGGCGGCGGCTTCGGCGGGGCCACGGCCGCCCGCGCCCTGCACGCGGCCGGCCTCGCCGTCACCCTGGTGGAGCCGGCGGAGCGCTACATCGCCTGCCCGATGAGCAACGCGGTGATCGCGGGCCTGCGGCCGGTGGACCTCCAGGTCTTCGTCTACGAGGGCCTGGCGCGCGCCGGCCTGACGCTCGCCCGCACCAAGGCCGTCGCGGTCGACGGCGCCGCCCGGCAGGTCCGGCTCGCGGAAGGCGGCACGCTCCCCTACGACCGCCTGATCCTGTCGCCCGGGATCGCGCTGCGCTTCGACGCGCTGCCGGGCTACGACGCGGCCGCGGCCGAGATCATGCCCCATGCCTGGAAGGCGGGGGCGCAGACCGAGCTGCTCGCCCGCCAGCTCGCCGACATGCCGGATGGCGGCACCGTGGTGCTCGGCGTTCCGGGCAACCCCTATCGCTGCCCGCCCGGCCCCTACGAGCGGGCGAGCCTGATCGCCTACCTCCTGAAGACCCGCAAGCCCCGCTCCAAGCTGATCGTGCTCGACGCCAAGGACACCTTCTCGAAGCAGCGCCTGTTCGAGGCGGCCTGGGCGCGGCTCTATCCGGACCATCTCGAATACGTGCCGCTGGCCGGGGGCGGGCAGGTGACCGCGGTCGACCCGAAGACGCGCATGGTCCGGACCGACTTCGCCGAGTACCAGGCCGACGTCGCCTGCATCATCCCGCCCCAGCGCGCCGCCCCGATCGCCGCGGCGGCGGGGGTCGCGGACCGCAGCGGCTGGTGCCCGATCGACCCGGTCACCTTCGAATCGCGCCTGACGCCCGGCATCCACGTGATCGGCGATGCGGCGATCGCGGGCGCCATGCCGAAATCGGCCTTCTCGGCCAATGCGCAAGGCAAGGTCTGCGCCGAGGCGGTGATCGACCTGCTGGCCGGCCGCGAGCCCGTCGTGCCGAAGCTGATCAACACCTGCTACAGCCTCGTGGCGCCCGATGACGGGATCTCGGTGGCGGGCGTGTACCACCCGGAGAACGGCGTGCTCGCCGACGTGGCCGGGGCGGGCGGCACCAGCCCGCTCGACGCCTCCGCGGAGATGCGCCACCGGGAGGCGGCCTACGGCGAGGACTGGTTCCGCACCGTCTCGCACGCGGTCTTCGGATGAGGCCGCCCGGATGCGGCCGCATCTCCTCGCCATCCTCGTCGCGCTCGGCCAGACGGCCCTGGCCCCGTACCGGATCGAGGGCGACGCGATTCCCCTGCCCCTCGGCGGGGCGGCGGGGGACCCAGCCCGGGGCCGGGCCATCGCCCGCGACCCGCGCAAGGGCCTGTGTACGCTCTGCCATGCCGGCCTCGGCGGGGCGCCCGAGGGCGATCTCGGGCCGGACCTCGCGCAGGTCGGGGCGCGGCTCGATGCCGGGCAGCTCCGCCTGCGGCTCGTGGACGGCCGCGCCTTGAATCCGGGCACGCTGATGCCCTCGTATTACCGGGCCGAGGGCGCCGAGCGGGTCGGCGCCGCCTGGGCGGACCGCCCGATCCTGGAGGCCGACGAGATCGAGGACGTGATCGCCTTTCTCCTGACCCTGCGGCCGGAGGCGCCGCGATGAGCCCGGACCGCCGCGCCGTCCTCGCCGGGGGCCTCGCCCTCGTCCTGCTGCGCCCGGCCGCGGCGGCGACCCTGCGCCCGGACCGGGAGCCGACCGCCGAGGCGATCCGCCGCTTCACCGGCGGCGCGCCCGTGAATCCGGGCCGGGTCGGCCTCGACATGCCGCCCCTCGTGGAGAACGGGAACACCGTGCCGCTGTCGATCACGGTCGAGAGCCCGATGAGCGCCGCCGACCATGTCCGCCGCATCGGCGTGTTCAACGAGAAGAACCCGCAGCCGCACGTGGTCACCCTGCATCTCGGGCCCCGCGCCGGCCGCGCCGCCGTCGCCACCCGGATCCGGCTCGCCGATTCGCAGCGCATCACGGCGATCGCCGAGATGAGCGACGGCAGCTACTGGTCCGCGAGCGCCGACGCGATCGTGACGCTGGCCGCCTGCGTGGAGGGCTGATCCTATGGCACGCGCGCTGATCAACATGCCGAAGACCGCGCCGGCCGGCTCGGTCATCGAGATCAAGACCCTGATCTCGCACCCGATGGAGACCGGCTACCGGCCGGGCCCCGACGGGCGCCTGAGGCCGCGCGACATCATCACGGAGTTCGTCTGCCACTACGACGGCGCGGAGATCTTCCGCGCCGAGCTGTCGCCGGCCTCGGCCGCGAACCCCTACCTCACCTTCACCACGCTCGCGACGGCGAGCGGCACGCTGCGCTTCACCTGGAGCGGCGATAACGGCTTCTCGCAGAGCCAGGACGTCGCGCTCACCGTCACCTGAACCACCATGCGCGGCCCCGCCCTGTCCGGCGTCTTCCTGCTCCTCGCGGGCCTTGCCGCCGCGCAGGAGATCCCGTTTCCTGAGCGCCGCTCCGGCCGCGACCAGATGGCGCCGGAGACCCGCGCCATGCAGGCCGACGACGAGGCCAATCCCGGCATGCTCTGGGTCCTCGACGGGGCGGACCTGTTCGCGCGCGCGCCAACCCCGGGGGCGCCGGCCTGCGCCGCCTGCCACGAGGCGGGCGCGCTGCGCGGAGTCGCGGCGCGCTATCCCGCCTGGGACGAGGCCGAGGCACGGCCCGTCGACCTCGAGGGCCGGATCAACCTCTGCCGCACCCGCCACCAGGGCGCGGCGCCGCTGCCGCGCGAGGGCCGCGACCTCCTGGCGCTCACCGCCTATATCGCGAACCAGTCGCGCGGCCTGCCCATCGCGCCGCCCGCCGATTCCCGGCTCGACCCCGCCCGCGCGACGGGCCGCGCCCTGTTCGAGCGCCCCCTCGGGCAGCTCCGCTTCTCCTGCGCCGGCTGCCACGACGCGCATTGGGGCCGGCATCTCGGCGCCGCCCCGATCCCGCAGGGGCACCCGAACGGCTACCCGCTCTACCGCCTCGAATGGCAGGGGCTCGGCTCCCTGCAGCGCCGCCTGCGCAACTGCCTCGCCGGCATGCGCGCCGAGCCCTTCGCGCCCGATTCGCCCGAGGCGACGGCGCTCGCCCTCTACCTGATGCAGCGCGCGGCGCCGCTGCCGGTGGAGACGCCGGCGGTGCGGCCGTGACCGTATTCCGGGCTCTGCCCGGACCCGCGAGAGGGGTGACCCCTCTCGACTCCCGGACCTCATGCGCCTCGGATCCGACCTCTCAGGCGGGTGGGGAGGCCGAGAGGCGCACCGGCAGGTCGGCGATGCGCAGGCTGCGGCGCAGGGCGCGCGACAGGGTGTCGACGGCGATGGCGAGCAGCGCGGTGGCGAGGATCAGCACGGCGGCGACGTCGAGGCGCAGCTCCGCGATGGCCGCGTCCACGTAGAAGCCGAGCGTCGCGACCCCCAGGATGCCGAAGATCGCGCTCTCGCGCAGGATGATCTCCCAGCGGTAGAGCAGATAGGCCAGGAACTGGCCGTAGAGCCGCGGCACCGTCTCGTAGGCGTAGCGGTCGAGGCCCCGCGGCGCGTCGGGGCGGTAGCGCAGGGCGTCGGCGTGGCGCCCGAGCAGGTAGCCGACGATGCCGGCATTGTGGATCGACAGCGCCAGGATCGCCGGCAGCATGGAGGGCCCGAGAAGCTGCAAGGCCACGTAGGCCAGCATGTATTCCGGCGTCGAGCGCAGGGTCACCAGCAGCACTCGGCCGAGGGGGCGCGCCAGCGGCCCGGCGAAATGCCGGGCGGTGAGGGGGAACAGCAGCGCCCCGATCGCGGTCGCCACCAGCGCCACCTGCGCGAGCACCAGGGCCTGCGCCGCGCCCGGCAGGATCTGGTTCCAGAGGATCGGCCGGAGCCACGTCCACAGCGCCGCCCAGCTCTCGGAGGCGAGGAGCGGCGCGTTCCGCAAGGGGGCCGGCACGATGTCGTGGCCGAGGAAGCGGGCGAGGTTCGCCCCGATCCCGGTCGTGCCGAGGGTCGCGGGCAGGGCGAGGACGGAGCCGAGGACGAGGAGGGGCAGGGTCCGTGCCCGCACCCAGAGCCGCCGGGTGCCGATGAGCGCGTAGAAGGCGAGGAGCAGCGCCCCGGCCTCGCCGTAGCGCCCCTGGCGGAAGGCCGATTCGAGGTAGAAGCCCATGGTCGGCAGGCCGGTGAAGCCGCCGAACCACGGGAGCTGGACCTGGCCGTTGGTGAAGGCGGTCACCGCCGCCGGGTAGTTCTTCACCGGGATGTAGCGCGCGGCAATCCTTCCCAGGAAGCGCCGGGCAGGATGGCCTCCGCGGCGCGGTCCGTTACATCATCACAGGTGCCGGCGAACGAACACGCCATCCGCGAGGACCCTCCATGCCCGACGCGCCCGTCCGTCTCAGCACGCTCGCCCATGGCGGCGGCTGCGGCTGCAAGCTCGATCCGGCGGTGCTGCGCCGCCTGCTGGCGGAGCAGCCGGCGGCGGGCCCGTTCGAGCGGCTCCTCGTCGGCAACGAGACCTCGGACGACGCCGCCGTCTGGGCGCTCGACGACGGCACCTGCGTGATCGCCACCACCGACTTCTTCATGCCGATGGTGGACGACCCGCACGATTTCGGGCGCATCGCCGCGACCAACGCGATCTCGGACGTCTACGCCATGGGGGGCCGTCCGATCATGGCGCTCGCCATCCTCGGCATGCCGGTGGGCAAGATCCCGCCCGCGATGGTGGCCGAGATCCTCAAGGGCGGCGCGAGCCTCTGCGCCGAGGCCGGCATCCCGGTGGCGGGGGGCCACTCGATCGACGCGCCCGAGCCGATCTACGGGCTCGCCGTGATCGGCATCTGCCGCCGCGAGGCGGTGCGCCGCAACGCCGACGCGCGGCCCGGCGACGCGCTGATCCTGACGAAGCCGCTCGGCGTCGGGATCTACGCGGCGGCGATCCGGCGCGAGGGCCTGCCGGAGGGCGGCTACGCCGACTTCATCGCGACCACGACCCGGCTCAACCGCGTCGGGCCTGAGCTCGCGCAGGACCCGGCGGTGCACGCCATGACCGACGTGACCGGCTTCGGCATCCTCGGCCACGGGCTGGAGATCGCCCGCGGCGCCGGCCTGACGCTGGCGATCGAGGCGGACGCCCTGCCGTTCCTGCCCGCGGCCGAGGCGCTGGCGAAAGACGGCACCGTGACCGGCGCCTCGCACCGGAACTGGGCCGCCTTCGGCGAGGCCGTGGACCTGCCCGCGGGCTTCCCCGACTGGCGCCGCCACCTGCTGACCGACCCACAGACCTCGGGCGGCCTCCTCGTCGCCTGCGCCCCGGAGGCGGCCGAGGCCGTCCTGGCGCGGATCCAGGCGGCCGGCTTCGCGCAGGCAGCCGTGATCGGGCAGGCGGAATCCGGCCCGCCGCGCGTCCGGATCGCCTGACCCAGGTCCGGGATCCCAAAGGGATCATCCCTTTGGCGGGGCGCCGGGGCAGCGCCCCGGCCTTCAGTCGCCGCGGGCCCAGGGCGCGGCGCCCAGCACCCGGGCGAGGAAGGCGGCGAGCGCCGTGGTGCGGGCTGGGCGCGGCTCGCCGGGCGGCGTGACGAGGTGGAGCGCGATGCCGGGCAGGGACCAATCGGTCAGCACCCGCTCCAGCCGGCCCGCCTGCAAGTCGTCCCAGATCAGGAAGTCCGGCTGCACGGCGAGCCCCAGCCCCGCGCGCAGGGCCGCGCTCAGGGCGTCGGCGTTGTTGGCCCTCAGCGGGCCCGCCACCGTCACGGCGGTCTCCGCCCCGTCCGGGCCCTGGAAGCGCCAGCGGTCGGCGCTCGGCAGGTAGGCGTAGCCGAGGCAGGCATGGCCGGCGAGGCCGGCCGGATGCTGCGGCCGCCCGTGCCGGTCGAGATAGGCGGGGGCGGCCACAACCGAGCGGCGGATCGGGCAGAGGCGGCGCGCCCGCAGCGAGGAATCGGGCAGGTCAGCGATACGGAGCCCCAGGTCGAAGCCCTCGCCCACGAGGTCGACCACCGCGTCGGACAGGTGCAGGTCGACCGAGACCTCCGGGTGCTCCGCCAGGAACTCCGGCAGGCGCGGCGCCACATGCGCGACGCCGAAGGACATCGGCGCGGCGAGCCGCACCCGGCCGCGCGGCGCGGCAGCCGATTCCGTGGCCTCGGCCTCCGCCGCCTCGCCCTCGGCCAGGATGCGCGCGGCCGAGAGCTTGGCGGCGCGCCCGGCCTCGGTCAGGGCGAGGCGGCGCGAGGTCCGGTTGAACAGCCGCGCGCCGATGCGCGCCTCCAACCGGCTCACCGCCTTCGAGACCGTGGCCTTGGAGGCGCCGAGATCGGCGGCGGCGCGGGCGAAGGAGCCTGTCTCGGCCACCTTCGCGAACACGGCCCAGGCCTCGAAATCCGGTAAACGCATAGTCATTCTCGGAAACGATGGATTTCCATCGTTTCTATTTCGTGGCGCCAAGGCAAGAGCCAGATTGCGGTCATCGAACGAGGCCCGGCCGAACGAAGCGCCGGGCGAGCAACGGAGGCCCCTCATGACCGCCCACGGCCTGCACCACGTCACCGCCTTCGCCGGGGACGCCGCGCGCAACCTCGACTTCTACACCCGCGTGCTCGGCCTGCGGCTCGTGAAGAAGACCGTCAACTTCGACGATCCGGGCACCTACCACCTCTATTACGGCGACGAGACCGGCACGCCCGGCACCATCCTGACCTTCTTCCCCATCGCCAACGCCGCCCCGGGCCGGGTCGGAATCGGCGAGACCTCGGAGACGGCCTTCCGGGTGCCGCGCGCCTCGATCGGCTGGTGGACGCACCGCCTCGTCGCCCAGGGCGTGCGCCACGAGGCGCCCGTGCAGGTCTTCGGCGAGCCGACCCTCCGCTTCCGCGACCCCGACGGGATGATGCTCGCGCTCGTCGGCGTCGAGGATGCTGGAGAGGCGCCCGCCTGGACCCATGAGGTTCCGGCCGAGCATGCGGTCCGCGGCTTCCACGGGGTCACGCTGCTCCTCGCCGAGGCGGAGCGGACCGCCGCGATCCTCACCGGTGTCCTCGGCTTCAGCGAGGAGGGCCGCGAGGGGGCGGCGACGCGCTTCTCCAGCGGTGCGGTGCCGGGCGGCTACGTGACGATCCGGGCGGTGGGCGGCTTCCTCGCCGGGCGGCCCGGCGCGGGCTCGGTGCACCACATCGCCTTCCGCGCCGCCGACGACGCGGCGCAGGGCGCGATGGTGGAGGTGCTGACGCGGGAGCACGGCCTCCACGTCACCGAGCAGCGCGACCGCAACTACTTCCGCTCGGTCTACTTCCGCGAGCCCGGCGGCGTGCTGTTCGAGATCGCCACCGACGTGCCGGGCTTCGCCGTGGACGAGCCGGTGGAGACGCTCGGCAGCGCCCTCAAGCTGCCGGCCTTCCTCGAGCCGCACCGCCGGCAGATCGAGGAGGTCCTGCCCGCCGTCGCCTGAACCCGCGTCCCGCCCCCTCCGAGGGGGGCGGGACCCTTCGCACGGAGTGTTTCGCCATGTCCGCCCCGATGTCCGCCACCCTGTCCTTCATCCACCGCTTCGAGCCCGGCTCCGACCGGGCGAGGGCGCCCCTGCTCCTCCTGCACGGCACCGGGGGCGACGAGACCGACCTGCTGCCGCTCGGCCGCGCGGTGGCGCCGGGGGCGAGCCTGCTCGCGCCGCGGGGGCAGGTGCTGGAGCACGGCCAGCCGCGCTTCTTCCGGCGCCTCGCCGAGGGCGTGTTCGACGAGGCGGACCTGCGCGCCCGCGTGGACGACCTCGCCCGGTTCGTGGCCGAGGCGCGCGCCGCCTACGGCCTGCCGGCCCCGGTCGCGCTCGGCTTCTCGAACGGCGCCAACATCGCCGCCGCGACCCTGCTGCTGCGCCCGGAGGTGCTGGCCGGCGCCGCGCTGGTGCGGGCGATGGTGCCGCTTGCCGAGCCGCCGGAGGCGGATCTCGGGGGCAAGCCGGTGCTGATCCTGTCCGGTGCCATGGACCCGATCGTGCCGGCCGCGAACGCGCAGACGCTCGCCGGCCAGCTCGCCCGGGCCGTCGCCCGGGTCGAGCACCGCACCCTGCCCGCCGGGCACGGCCTCGGCCAGGCCGACGTGACGCTGCTGCGCAACTGGCTCGCCGCCGACGCGACGGACCGCACCGCCTGAACCCGGGTTTCCAAAGGCCTCAGGCCTTTGGCGGGTCCGGGCGGAGCCCGGGAAGCCAAGGGCCGGGGCGCTGCCCCGGCACCCCGCCAAAGGCCTGAGGCCTTTGGGATCCCGGAATCGCGGGACTTACTCCGTGGCGCCCTTGCGCTTCAGGATGGCCTGCATCTGCGCGATCTCGCGCTCCTGGGCCGCCACGATGCCCTCGGCGAGCGCCCGGACCTCCGGGTCCTTGGAGTGGCGCAGGGCGATCCGGGCCATGGCGACGGCGCCGCGGTGATGGGGGATCATGCCGCGCACGAAGTCGACATCGACGTCGCCGGAGTAGCGGATGTCCATCTCCGTGTGCATCGCCGCGGCGGCGTCCCGGAATTCCCGGGTCGCCGGGCTGTCCGCGGCGCCCGCGCCGTGGCCGGCATGCCCGGCGTGATCGTGGCTCGCTGGGGCATTCTGCGCGCCGGCCGGGCCGGCGGCGAGCAGAGCGAGGACGAGGAGGGTTCGGGTCAGGGTCTTCATGATGGGATCCTGGCGTTGCGGGATCAGGCGAGGCCCGCGAGGCGGAGCGCGAGGCCGGCGAGCGCCGCGCCGGCGAGCACGGGGACCGTCCCGAGGCGCAGGCCGAACACCGCGACGAGCGCCGCCAGCGCGAGGAGGAGGGCGGCCGGGTCGAGGCTCGACGGCACCGGCAGGTCGAGGCGCAGGGGCCCGAGGGCGACGACCCGCGTCTCCGCGAAGATGGTGTGCAGGGCGAACCAGACGGCGAGGTTGAGGATCACGCCGACCACCGAGGCGGTGATGGCAGAGAGCGCGCCGGCCAGAGCCCGGTTGCCGCGCAGGCGCTCCACGTAAGGCGCGCCGGCGAAGATCCAGAGGAAGCAGGGCGCGAAGGTGACCCAGGTGGTGAGCAGGCCGCCCAGCGTGCCGGCCGCGAGCGGGGGCAGGGCGCCCGGGTTGCGGAAGGCCGCCATGAAGCCCACGAACTGCGTGACCATGATCAGCGGTCCGGGCGTGGTCTCGGCCATGCCGAGCCCGTCGAGCATCTCGCCGGGCTTGAGCCAGCCGTAATGCTCCACCGCCTGCTGGGCGACGTAGGAGAGCACCGCGTAGGCGCCCCCGAAGGTCACCATCGCCATCTTCGAGAAGAACACCGCGATATGGCTGAAGACGTCGTCCGTCCCGAGGGCGAGGAGGACGAGCGCCACCGGCACCAGCCAGAGCGCGCCCCAGAGCGCCAGCATGCGCAGGGCCTGCCCGTGAGCGGGCCGCTCCTGCGGCAGGATCGCATCGCCGATCAGGTAGGGGCCGGCATCGGCCTTGGCCCCGCCGCCATGGCCGGCGCCGCGGAACTGGGACAGGCCGGCGCGCCCGCCGAGATAGCCGACGAGGCCGGCCGCCAGCACGATCAGCGGAAAGGGTACGTCGAGGACGAAGATCGCGACGAAGGCGGCGGCGGCGAGCGCCACCATCACCGGCCCCTTGAGCGCCCGCCGGCCGATGCGCAGCACCGCCTCGGCGACGATGGCGAGCACGGCGGCCTTGAGCCCGAAGAACAGGCCGGCGACGAAGCCGACATTGCCGTAGAGCGCGTAGATCCAGCTGAGCGCCATGATGGCGACGACGCCCGGCAGCACGAACAGTCCGCCCGCGACGAGGCCGCCGCGCGTGCCGTGCATCAGCCAGCCGATATAGGTGGCGAGCTGCTGCGCCTCGGGGCCGGGCAGCAGGGTGCAGAAGTTCAAGGCGTGCAGGAAGCGCGCCTCGGAGATCCAGCGCCGTTCCTCCACGAGGATGCGGTGCATCACCGCGATCTGCCCGGCCGGTCCGCCGAAGGAGAGCGCGGCCACCCGCGCCCAGACCGGCAGCGCCTGCGCCAGGGTGGGGAGGACGGGGGGTGCGCTCACTGGATCGGCGTCGCCAGGATCTTGTCGATCCGCCGCCCGTCCATGTCGATCACCTCCAGGCGCCAGCGCTGCGCCTCGACGTAGTCGCCCTCGGAGGGGATGTGGCCGAGGCGGACGATGACGAAGCCCGCGAGCGTGGTGAAGTCGTCCATCTCCGGCCGCTCGCCGAAGCCGAGCCGCTCGAAGGCCTCCTCGGCCGGCATCATGCCGTCGATGAGGAGCGAGCCGTCCTCGCGCTCGACCACGGAGGGCTCGTCGCCGGGCTCGGGGATGTCGCCCGCGATCGCCTCCAGCAGGTCGGTCGGCGTGACGATGCCCTCCAGGCTGCCGTACTCGTCCACCACGATCGCCATCTGCACGGGCTTCTTCTGGAAGGTCTCCAGCACGGCGAGCACCGACATCGCCTCGTGCACCACGATGGGCTCGCGCGTCACCGCCGCGATGTCGATGGGGCGGCCGTCGAGCACCTGGTCGAGCAGGTCCTGCTTGCGCAGCACGCCCACCACCTCGTCCACGGTGCCGCGGCTCACCACGATCTGGGCGTGGTTGCAGTCGCGCACCGCCTTCAGCATCCGCTCGCGCTCCTCCTCGGTATCGACCCACTCGATGTCCGGGCGCGGCGTCATCACCTCGCGGATGCGGCGGTCGCCGAGCGCGAAGATCCGCTCCACCGCCTCCTGCTGCGCCTCCTCCAGCAGACCTGCCTGGCGGCTCGCCTCGACGAGGAGGGTCAGCTCGGCGGTGGAGTGCTGGGAGCCCTCGCCGTGGCCGGGCTGCAGCCCGCACAGGCGCAGCACGCCGTTGCCGAGGCCGTTCAGCACCACGATGGCCGGCCGGAACACCAGCAGGAACAGGCCGAGCGGCCGCACGATGGCGAGCGCCGTGCGCTCGCTGCGCTGGAGCGCGAGGCTCTTCGGGGCGAGCTCGCCCAGCACGATGTGGAGCGCCGTGATCACGATGAAGGAGACCGCCACCGCGAGGGTGTGGGCCCCGGCCTGCGGCAGGCTGCCGGGGAGCCAGGCCAAAGCCGGCTCGACGAGGTGGGCGAGCGCCGGCTCGCCGACCCAGCCGAGCGCCAGGGACGAGATGGTGATGCCGAGCTGCGTCGCGGCGAGATGCGCGTCGAGATGGTCGGTGGCGCGCATCAGCGCCCGGGCGTTGGTGCGCCCCTCCGAGACCAGCTCGCTGACGCGGCTGCGGCGCACCGCGACGAGGGCGAACTCCGCCGCCACGAAGAAGCCGTTGGCGAAGACCAGGGCGAGCACGGCGAACAGGCCCAGGGCCGTCGCCCACACGTCGTCGGGAATCGTCGTCTCCATCGGCGGTCCGAGCGGTTCTAGCCGCAAGCGTCGCCAGCGGCCAGGGGTGGGCCCGCGCAAACCGCGGCGGGATGGGCTATTCCCGCCCCATGCTCACGCTCGCCGCCTATAGCGCCGCCGCGCTCGCCGAGATCGCCGGCTGCTTCGCCTTCTGGGCGGTGCTGCGCCACGGGCGCTCCGCCCTGTGGCTGCTGCCGGGGCTGGCGAGCCTCGCCCTGTTCGCCTGGCTGCTGACCCGGGTGGAGGCGGAGGCCGCGGGACGCGCCTACGCGGCCTATGGCGGCGTCTACATCGCGGCCTCGCTGCTCTGGCTCTGGGCGGCGGAGGGGCAGCGGCCGGACCGCTGGGACCTCGTCGGCGGCGCCGTGGCGCTGGCGGGCGCCGCCCTGATCCTCGCCGGGCCGAGAGGAACCTGAGAGGGGAACCCTGGGCGCGCGGGGCGATTCTGCCGGGCGAGCCTCAGCCGGACGACCCGCCTTCATGACCGCTAAACCCCTCGCCCCCGCCGCCTTCCGCGCCCCCGCGATCCTGCTCTCGGGAACCGTCGACCACGACATGTACCGGGACTTCCGCCGCCAGCTCGACGGGGCGGAGGGGCGCGACCTCGTGGTGGTGGAATTGTCGACGCTCGGCGGCGACCCGGAGGTGGCGCGCATGATGGGCGAGGACATCCGCTTCCACAGCGAGACCGACGCGCGCCGCCGCTTCGTCTTCCTCGGCAAGGCGGCGATCTACTCGGCCGGCACCACCTTCATGAGCTTCTTCGCGCGACCCAACCGCTACCTCACCCGCGGCACGCGGCTGATGATCCACGAGCGCAAGATGAACAAGCAGCTCACGGTGAGCGGCCCGCTCACCACCTGCATCGCCGGCCTGAAGGCCACGCTCCACGAGATCGAATGCTCGATCGCGATCCAGAACGAGGGCTTCGCCAACCTGATCCGCGGCTCGCAGGTGACGATGGAGGAGGTGCTGCGACGCGCACCCGAGAACTGGTACATCGAGGCCGAGCGGGCGCGTGAACTCGGGCTGATCGAGGCGGTCCTGTAGAGCATTTTCCGCGGAGGTGGTGGCCGGCTCCGCGAAAGAAAATGCGCCCTCATCAATCGGTTAGAGGATTTTCTGTGATCCGAGGATCATGGAAGATCCTCCAGCGCGCCTACACCGCCTCCTCCCCCGGCGAGGGCTCGGCCGCAGCGGCGCCCGCCTCCGGGGCCGCCCCCGTCACAGGGGCCGCCTCGACCAGCGTGCCGACGAGGTCGACGAGCGCCCGCCGCTCCGGCGCGTCCGGATTGCCCGCGAGGAAGGACGCGAGCCCGATCCGCTCGGGGCGCCCGCCCGAGGCCGGGGCCGGCTCGTGCAGGATGTGAACCGTGCCGTGGACCGTATCCGGGTCCCGCGCCAGCGACCAGCGGTCGCCATTCGGGCTCGCATGGATCAGGCGCTGCGCGATCATGTCCGTCCCCCCTTCATCCGAGGGTCAACGCGCGCCCGCGCCGTTCGCCTCACCGCCCCGGGACCGCGCCCGGGATCACGCGCAGCAGCCCGGGCGCGGCGCCGGCCAGCAGGGCGCCGGCCCGCAGCACCTCGGCCGCCTCGCGCGGGCTGCGCCGCAGGGCGGCCAGCGCGAGGCGCATCGGCACCTGCGCGAGGAGGGAGAGGGCGAGGAGCGCGAGCGCCGTGGCGCGGCCGTGATGCTTGCCCGCGTAGAGCACGCCGCTGCGCAGGATGTAGAACAGCCGGTGCGCCCTGGCCTGCCGGGTGGTGCCCTGGCCCTCGTGGCGGATGACCGCGCCGGCCACGTGGCGCACCGCGAAGCCCGCCTGCCGCGCGCGCAGGCAGAGGTCGACATCCTCGTAATAGACGAAGAAGCGCGGATCGAAGCCGGCGAGCCGGGCGAACAGGTCGCGCCGGATCATCAGGAAGGCGCCCATCACCTGGTCGACGGCGCGGTCCTCCAGATGGTCCCACTCGGTCATGAAATGGGTCGGCACGAGGCCGAGCCGGTCGAGGAGCAGCGCCTGGCCGAGGAGGCTCGAAGCGGTGGGCGCCCGGGCGCAGCTGCGCTCGACGTTGCCGTCGGCCGCCACCTGCCGCGCGCCGACGATGCCGGTGGCCGGGTCGGCCATGAGCGCCGCGTAGGCCGTGCGCAGGCTCTCGGCCGTGACGCGGGTATCGGGGTTGAGGAACAGGATCGCCCCGGCCCGGCCCTCCGCCGCGCCGCGGTTGCAGGCCCGGGCGAAGCCGAGATTCGCGCCGGCGCGGACCACCCGCGGCCCGTGCGCCAGGGCCGGCAGGCCGTCCGCCGAGCCGTCCGTGGAGCCGTTGTCGACCACCACGACATGGAGCGCCAGCGCATCGCCGAGCTCGGCCTCCGCCGCCGCGAGGCTCGCGAGGCAGGCCCGCACCAGGCCGCCGCCGTTCCAGTTGACGATCACGATGTCGAGGTCGCTCACGGACGCGTCTCCGGCGGCGGGGTCGCGGGCAAGGGCGCGGGCAAGGTCCCAGGCAGGTCGCGCGGCGGCCCGAGGCGCCCGGCGAGCCCGTCGCGGAGCGCCTCGGCGAGGCGCAGCAGGACGCGCGGGCGGAAGCCGGAATCGGCCCAGTAGAGCCCGATCTGCACCGGCAGATAGGCCGCCTGCCGCAGCTTCCAGCGGACGGGCAGGTGGGGCAGGCGCAGGCCGTAGACGGCGTTGCGCAGGTAGGTCGCCATCCGGAACAGGGGCTGGCGCGCCATGGCGAGCCCGAAGGGCCCTCGGATCGTGCCGGAGCCGACATGGTGGTGCAGGCCCGTCGCCTCCTCCATCCAGCAGCCGTAGCCGCGCGCCCAGGCGCGGTAGCACCATTCGAGGTCGACCCCGTCGATGAAATAGTCCGCCCGGAACGGGCCGACCGCCGCGAAGGCGGCAAGATCCACCAGCGAGCCGGAGGTCGCCAGGAACCCGACCGGGACGAGGCTGCCGCGCCGCGCCGCGCCGGGATGGGCGGGGAAGCCCGGCACCTTGTGGCCCGGCCCCGCGAGCGGCCGCGGCCCGACCACGGCGGCGGCGAGCCCGTCCGCGGCGAGGCGGGCATGGGCGGCGGCGAGCGTCTCCACCATGCCGGGGGCGGGCAGGGCGTCCTGGTCGAGGAGGAGGAGGTGGCGTGCGCCAATCTCCCGGGCGGCGCCCGCCAGGCCGTTCAGCGCGGCGGCGATGCCGAGATTGGCGCCCCCCGAGAGCAGGCGCACCCCCGCCGCGGCGAGCGTGGCGGCGGCCTCCGCCGAGACGCCGCCATTCTCGAAGGCAATCAGCGGTCCGGCCGCCCCGCGGGCGCGCTCCGCCACCCGGGCGATCTGCTCGGGCGTCGGGCGGAACAGGGTGATGCCGACGGCGACGGCGCCGCCCTCTCTCGGATCCATGCGGCGAGGCTCTTCGCAGGCGAAGGCGTCCGTCTGCGGCGGGACCGGCCCGGGGTCAATCACCGGAGCGGATCGGCGCAGCCCCTTCGCCTCGGCCGCACGCGCCCTAGTTCAGCGCTCCCGAACCCCCGAGCCGGGAGGACCCGCATGTCCCTGTCCCGCCGCGCCCTCCTCGCCGCCGGCAGCCTTGTGCCCCTGATGCCGCGCGGGCTTCTCGCCGCAGAGGAGGGGCTGATCCGCCGGCCGATCCCGAAGAGTGGCGAGCCCCTGCCCGCCATGGGCATCGGCACCTCGCGCCGCTACGAGGTCGAGCCGACGCCCGACAAGCTCGCCCCCCTCGACGAGGCCGTGCGCCGCTTCGTCGCGCTCGGCGGCACGGTGATCGACACCGCCCCGAGCTACGGCACTGCCGAGGACGTGCTGGGCAAGATCTTCGCGAAGGGCGACCTGCGCTCCAAGGTCTTCCTGGCGAGCAAGGTCGGCACCGCGGGCGCCGAGGGCGGCCGGGCCGAGATCGAGCGCTCCTTCAAGCGGATGGGCGTGGACGTGATCGACCTGATCGCGGTCCACAACCTGATCGACACGAAGACCAATCTCGCCACGCTCCGCGACCTCAAGGAGAGGAAGCGGATCCGCTATGTCGGCGTCACGGTCTGGCGCGACGGGCAGTTCGCCGATCTCGAGCCGGTGCTGAAGGCCGAGCCCCTCGACTTCGTGCAGGTGAACTATGCCGTCGACAACCGCGCGGCGGCCGAGCGCGTGCTGCCGCTCGCGGCCGAGAAGGGCGTCGCCGTGATGGTCAACGTGCCCTTCGGGCGCGACCGGCTGTTCAAGGCGGTGCAGGGCAAGCCGGTGCCGGATTTCGCCAAGGGCTTCGGCTGCGAGACCTGGCCGCAATTCTTCCTGAAATACGTCCTCGGCCACCCGGCCGTGACCTGCCCGATCCCGGGCATGGCCAAGGCCGCTTACGTCGAGGACAACCTCGGCGCCGCCCGCGGGCGCCTGCCCGACGCGGCCGAGCGCCGCCAGATGGAGACCTTCATCGATGCGCTCTGAGATCTCCCGCCGCGCGCTCGGCGCGCTCGCCCTCGGCTTTGCCCTGGCCGGCCCGGCCGCAGCCGAGCCGCTCAAGATCGGCGTCATCGGCGGCGGCAATATCGGCGGCACCATCGGCCCGCTCTGGGCCAAGGCCGGGCATCCGGTGATGTTCGCCTCGCGCCATCCGGAGGACCTGAAGGCGCTGGCCGAATCCGCCGGCCCGAACGCGCGGACCGGCACGCCCGAGGAGGCGGTGAAGTTCGGCGACGTCGTGTTCCTGGCGGTGCCCTACAAGGCCTATCCGGACCTGGCGAAGGCGATCGGCCCGGCGCTCACGGGCAAGGTCGTGCTCGATGCCGGCAACGCCACCAAGGCCCGCGACGGCGCCCTCTACGACGAGGTCCAGGCCGGCGGCCTCGGCGCCACCACGGCGAAGTACTTCCCCGGCGCGAAGGTGGTGCGCGCCTTCAGCACGGCGAACTACCGGATCTTCGCCAAGAACGGCGCCAATGGCGGCGCCGACCGCCCTGGCGGCCGCATGGCGATCCCGATCCTCGGCGACGATGCCGCCGCGCTGAAGGTGGCCGAGGGGCTGGTGCGCGATGCCGGCTTCGAGCCGGTGGTGGCCGGCGGCCTCAAGGAGGCCGACCGCTTCGCCATCGGCGCCCCCGGCTTCGGCCACGACGTCACCGCGCCGGAGCTGCGCCAGAAGCTCGGGCTGACGCAGTGAGGGCCGCGACGTACCCCCTCTCCCGTTCGGGAGAGGGTTGAGAATTGTCCGGAGGGGTCGCGACGGCGAGGCGGCTCCGGCCCCGTCCTTTCCTGAACGTTCTCGACCCTCACCCTGTCCCTCTCCCGAACGGGAGAGGGGACCCGCGCTCCGCCGAAAAATCGGGCGCGGACGGAAGCAGAACGAGCGCCCATGCCTGATCCCGCCCCCCGCTCCCTCCTCGCCCGGCTGGTCGGGCTGCGCCCGGGGGAGGGGCCGGTGCTCGCCTGGGCCTGGGCCTATATCTTCTCGCTGCTCGCCGCCTACTACGTGCTGCGCCCGATCCGCGACCAGATGGGCGTCGCCGGGGGCGTCGAGAACCTGCCCTGGCTGTTCACGGCGACGCTGGTGGGCATGCTGGCGCTCAACCTGCCCTTCGCGTGGCTGGTGAAGAGCCTGCCGCGGGCCCGCTTCGTGCCGCTGACCTACCGGTTCTTCGCGAGCCACATCCTGCTCTTCGCCCTGGCCCTCTACCTGGCGCCGCCGGACTGGGACGTCTGGATCGGGCGGGTGTTCTTCGTCTGGCTGTCGATCTTCAACCTGTTCGTGGTGTCGATCTTCTGGGCCACCATCGTCGACGTGTTCTCCACCGAACAGGGCAAGCGCCTGTTCGGCTTCATCGCGGCCGGCGCGACGGTGGGCGCCATCGCCGGGTCGAGCCTCACCGCTGGCCTCGCCCGCTCGGTGCCGACCTGGGGGCTGATGCTCGGCGCCGTGGTGCTCTTGGAGGCCGCCGTGTTCAGCATGCGCGGGCTCGCCCGCCTGTCGGAGCAATTGCACCGGGTGCCGGCCGAGGCCGAGGAGCGGGCGGGCGCCATCGGCGGCAGCATGTATGCCGGCATCACGCGCACGCTGGCCTCGCCCTACCTCCTCAACATCGCCCTGTTCCTGCTCCTGTTCTCGGTGACCTCGACCTTCCTGTATTTCGAGCAGGCGGGCATCGCGAAGCGCAGCTTCCCGGACCGGGCGGCGCAGACGGCCTTCTTCGCGAGCGTCGACCTCGCCGTGAACGTGCTGACCCTCGGCGTGCAGCTCTTCCTCACCGGGCGGCTCACCCAGGCCATCGGCGTCGGGGCGACGCTCGCCATCCTGCCGGCCGTGAGCGTGTTCGGCTTCGCCGCGCTCGCCGCCTCGCCGACGATCTGGGCGATCGTCGGCTTCCAGGTGCTGCGCCGGGCCGGCAACTTCGCGATCAGCCGGCCCGTGCGCGAGGTGCTGTTCACGGTGGTGCCGCGGGAGGACCGCTACAAGGCCAAGAGCTTCATCGACACGGTGGTCTACCGCCTCGGCGACCAGGTCGGCGCGTGGTCCTTCGCGGGGATCGGGGCGCTCGGGCTCGGCTCCACCGCCGCGGCCCTCGTCGCGGTGCCGCTCTCGGCCGCCTGGCTCGTCAACAGCCTGTGGCTCGGCCGCGCGCAGGCCAAGCTGGACCGCGCCCGCGAATCGGAGCGGGCCGAGGCGGGCTACGCCGAGGGGATCTGAGTCCGGCGCCGCGAGACCGGGACCCGCACCGGGCGGAGCGCCGCGCGGCGCGCCCGCAGGGCGCTGGCGAACCCCGCAGCGAGGGCGGCCAGCAGGAGCGGCAACGCGCCCTGCGCCTCCGGGGACATGAGGATCGTCATGGAACCGCCCTCCGCCGATGGTCGATGGGAGCGAGGCTGAACCCGGAGGGTTAACGAGACGTAAAGCTGCGGCGGGCGGCGCCTGCGTTAAGGTCCGATTCACCCTGAGCCCGGAATCTGAAGGGCCGGCAGGACGGAGGCTCGGGCCGGGCAATCGAGCAGGGAATTCGGCGAAGAGATCGGCGAGAGATCGCCCAGGGGATCGGCGAAGGCATGAGATTCGACCCGCGCCGCAGGGCGCCCCGACCGGGATGCGGGGCCGCTCCCGTATCGGCCGGCCTGATGGCCGGATTCCTCGTCCTGCTTGCGCTCGGCCCCGCGATGGCCGAGGAGCCCCTGTTCCTGCGCATCCGGCCGCAGGGCGCGAGCCCGGCCGAGATCGGCGCGGGCGGCGCGGCCGAGGGCCTGTCCGAGGCCGAGGCCGCGCGGCGCGCCCGGGCGGCGCGCGAGGCGGTGTGGGAGCGCGCGAATGCCCGCGCCCGCATCGTGATCGCCTCGGTCTGCACCGGCTGTATGAAGCCCCTGCCGCCGGCGCCCAAGGCGAATGAGGATAAGGCGAGCGGGAAGGCGAGCGGGGCCGCGGAGACGCCGGCCGCCCCCGCCGGAACGCTCGCCGCCCTGCCGCCGCGGCAGGACGCGCGCCAGGACGACACGAGTGCCCCCGCCCCCCGCGCCGAGGGGGCGCCCGACGACCAGACCGATACGACGAGCCCGAGGTGACCCGATGACCCAATCCCACCCGACGAGCGGCGCCGAGCCCGACGTCAACTGCCCGGTCTCCATGGAGCTGCTCGGCTCCGTCTACCGGGCCGACGATTACGACCTGCCCGAGATCCTGGAGTCGATCCCGCCGCTGAAGCGGGCCCAGCTCGCGGCCTATCTCTACGGCAAGAGCCACATGCACCAGCTCGGCCTGAAGGTGGCCCGGGCCTGCAGCCGCGAGGACCTGATCCGGGTCGCCGGCGAGATCGGCTCGGTGATCCACGGGCAGGCGCATCTCAAGCCCGCCAGCCCCGCGCCGGAGGCCGCCGCGATGCCGGCCCCGAAGCCGAAGCCCGGCCAGAAGAAGGTCAGCCTCGCCGGCGCGCCCAAGAAGATCAGCCTCGGCGGCCCGGGCTCCAAGCGCAGCTTCGATTTCGACTGACGGGGCGTGGATCGGCGCGGGGAGGGAGGATCCCGCGCCGGATCCGGTCCGGCGCGGGGGCGTTCGGGAAATCACGGCCTTCGATCAAGGGGAGAGTGCATGTTCGGCTGGTGGACGCTCACGATGGACACGGCGATGCTCGCCCTCGAGAGCCAGCAGGTGATCGGGATGCGGCTCGCCATGCTCGCCACCGGCGGCACCGCCGCGCAGGCGGAGGCGGAGCGCATGGTCACCGAGAAGATCGCGGCGGCGGGCGAGGCCGCCCTGCTGGTGGCCACCGGCGGCACCGCCGCGGGCGTGGTGGCCGGCTACCGGCGCAAGGTGCGGGCGAATGCGCGGCGGCTGTCGCGGGCGTGACCCGGTTTGCGGCGCGAAAACCGCATTAACCCTCGCTTAACCCTACCCTCCCATCGTCCTCCCGGGGACGGTTCCAGGAGGTACGGCATGGAGATCACCGAGCATCAGGTGCGCGAGCGCGCCTACTACATCTGGGAGGGCGAGGGCCGGGTGCATGGCCGCGCCGACAGCCACTGGCTGCGCGCCGAGGCCGAGCTGCGCGTCGCGCCCGAGGCCAAGCCCGCCCGCAAGTCGGCGCCCCGCGCCGCCAAGGTCGAGGCCGTGAAGGCCGAGGCCGCCAAGACCGGGATCACGAAGACCGAGACCAAGGCTGCGAAGCCCGCGGCCAAGACCGCCGAGAAGACCGCCGAGAAGACCGCCGAGAAGACCGCCAAGCCCACGCCGAAGCCGGCCGCCAAGGTGGCCGCCAAGGTGGCCGCCAAGGCCCCGGCGAAGGGCACCGCGAAGGTCGCCGCCGGCCTCGCGGCCAAGGCCGCCCGCACGCCGGCCCCGGCCGCCGCGCTGCACTGAGCGACGATCCCGCGCGGGCCCCATGGCCCGTGCGTGCCGACAGGGCCCGCCCCCGCCCGGGGGCGGGCCTTTCCCGTTCCGGCCCGGAACGGAGCCGAACCTCGGCCGTTGACACGCACATCCTCCGAACCGGGGCCCGCCGGCCCCGCTGGAACAACCCGATGAAGCTCGCCGCCTGCCTCCTCGCCCTGGCCCTGCTGCCGCTGCCCGCGCAGGCCGGCCCGCTCGGTGCCCCGGTGCCGGTGACCGCTGGCGGCCGGGTGCCGTGGAACCCGCCCTGGGCCTACGATTCCGGCAGCGACAACGACCGCCGCCCGGAGCTGCCCTACTACCAGCAGGGCCGCGGCCAGCAGACCGGCGGCCCGGCCCGCAACCTGCTGCCCGATGACGGGCTGCACATCTTCCCGCGCTGACGGAACCGCCCCGATGGCGCTGCACGCGGTCGTCTTCGACATCGACGGCACCCTGCTCGACAGCGTCGACCTGCACGCGGCGGCCTGGGCGGAGGCGTTCGCCCATTTCGGCATCGCGGTCGAGGCGCGGGCGGTGCGCGGCCAGATCGGCAAGGGCGGCGACGAATTGATGCCGGTCTTCGTCCCCGCCGAGCGCCTCGCCCGGCAGGGGGCCGAGATCGAGGCCTACCGCTCCGACCTGTTCAAGCGGGACTATCTGGCCCGGGTGAAGCCGTTTCCCGGGGTGCGGGCGCTGTTCGAGCGGATCCGCGCCGAGGGGCTCACCCCCGCGCTCGCCTCCTCGGGCAAGCGCGACGAGGTGGAGCATTACCAGGAGATCCTCGGGATCGCGGATCTCGTCGCGGTCGCCACCAGCGCGGACGACGCCGACCGCTCGAAGCCGCATCCCGACATCTTCACGGCGGTGCTGGAGAAGCTCGGGAGCCCGCCGCCCGGCACAGTGGTGGCGGTCGGCGACACGCCCTACGATGCCGAGGCCGCCGGCAAGGCGGGGATCGCCACGGTCGGCGTCCTCTGCGGCGGCTTTCCCGAGGCGGATCTCTCGGCCGCCGGCTGCATCGCGATCTACCGCGATCCGCAGGACCTGCTCGACGGCTTCGACGCCTCGCCGCTGGCGAAGTCCCGGATCCCCGGCCCCTGATCCTCCGGGACCGGATGGGTGTGGACGCAATCACACGCCGGCTACCGAATTTCGCGCGAGGGGCTGGCCATCGCCGCGCGAAAGGCGTATCGGGCCGCCCTCAGTTCGGAATCGTTCGAGAGCGAGATACCATGCCCCAGTCGGTCAACGGCGTGCAGGGCCGGTCCGTGCCGGAGAAACCGCTCCACCAGCTCGTCACCGAGGCGGTGCAGAGCCGGGCGACCCCGATCAGCCAGCTCCTGCGGCTGATGTGGCGGCTCGATGCGGAGGGCGGCGCCAACGAGGGCCTGCGGGCCCAGCTGCGCGCCCGCATCGGAGCCCCGCTCCAGGCCTGATCGGCCTCACTCGCGAACGATTCGAGCCGGTGCCGCGCGAGCGGGGCCGGCTTCGTCGCTTCCGGGTCTCAAGCGTCCTCAGGGCAGCAGGACAGACCCGCTCCACACGCATATCGAAGCGCGAAATTGCCCCTCAGCGCCGGCGCCCCTTCGCCCGGCGCATGCAGGCATGATAGATCTGTCGGCCGATCACCTCGAGTTCGAGGCCGCGCGGATTGGGGGCCGAGAACACCTTGGCACGGGCCTCGTTGCGGCAGGCGGCGTCCTGCGGGCTGCGGATCGGCGGCTCCGCCCGCGCCGCGCCGCCCGACAATGCCGCGGCGACCAGGCCGACACAGATGAATCCGCTCCTGCCCATGCCCATGCCGCGGTCGCCCTCCCGGTGCCGCCCCGGATGCGGGGCTTGGCCGTGGAAGATAGGGCGCGCCCGCCCGCGGTGAAGCCGGTGGGCTTCCCGGATGCCCGTGGCGCGTCCATCCTCGCCGGAAACCGCCGGAAGGATCCGCCGATGAACCGTCGCCTGTTCGGCCGCGCCGGCCTGCTCGCGCTCCTCGGCCTCACGGGCGCGCGGGCCGAGGAGCGGGCCGAAGAGAAGGCCGCCCTGCGCCACCGCATCGCGCTCCAGGTCGGCGTCAACGACCCGGCCCTGATGAATCTCGCGCTCGGCCATATCGAGACCCTCGTCGCCCACTATGCCGCTGCGGGGGAGGGGGTCGCGATCGACCTCACCGCCTGCGGGCCGGGCTACCGGATGCTGCGGGCCGACGCTTCGCCGGTGCGGGCGCGCATCGCGGAGATCCGGGCGCGCCATCCCTTCGTCCTGTTCTCCGCCTGCCAGGAGGCGCGGGCGGCGCTCGCCCGCGAAGCGGGGCGAGAGCCCGCCGCCATCCCGCAGGTACCGGAGGCGCGCGACGTGCCAGCGGGCGTGGTCCACCTCACTCAATTGCAGGAACAGGGCTGGAGCTATCTCCGCCCATGATCTCCGCCATGACGTTCATCACGGTGGAAGCCTGTGAAGAACGCGACTCCGCGTTTCCCGAGCCGAAGCAGACGGATAAGAACCGCTGATGCGGTTCACCCTGCGCCAGCTCGAATACTTCATCGCCGCCGGCGAGACGGGCAGCATCACCCTGGCCTCCGAGCGCATCCACATCTCGCAGCCCTCGATCTCCACGGCGATCGCGCATCTGGAGCGGGAGCTCTCGGTGCAGCTCTTCATCCGCCACCACGCCCAGGGGCTCTCCCTGACGCCGACCGGGCGCGAGATCCTGCGCGAGGCCAAGGCCCTCGTGGCCCAGGCCGAGGGGCTCTACACCCTGGCCTCGGAATCCGGCGGGCAGGTGCGGGGCCCGCTCTCGCTCGGCTGCATGGTGACGCTGGCGCCGATGCTGGTGCCGGAGCTCGCCCACGCCTTCACCACGGCCTACCCCGCGACCCGGATCCGCTACGTGGAGGGCGACCAGGAGCAGCTCATCACCGGGCTTCGCCGCTCCGAAACCGAGGTGGCGCTCACCTACGACCTGCAGGTGCCCGACGACATCCACTTCACGCCGCTCGCCGACCTGCCGCCGCACGTGCTGGTGGGGGAAGGGCACCCCTTCGCGAGCCGGCCTGCGGTCGCCGTCGCCGACCTCGTCGGCGAGCCGATGATCCTGCTCGACCTGCCGCTCAGCCGCGAGTACTTCCTCGCCCTGTTCATGGCCGAGGGGCTGCAACCCATGATCGCGGCGCGCTCCGCCCACCAGGAGGTGGTGCGCACCATGGTGGCCAACGGCTACGGCTTCACCCTGTTCAACGTGCGCCCCCGCTCCGATCTCGCCCTCGACGGCAAGCGGCTGGTGCGCGTGCGCCTCGCCGGCAACCACCGCCCGATGCGCATCGGCCTCGCCCGGCTGAAGCAGCTCAACCGCTCGCGCCTCGTCGAGGCCTTCGAGAGCCATTGCCGGGCCTTCATCTCGGACGCCTACATCCCCGGCATGGTCGCCCCCGCCACCGAGAAGCGGGTGAAGCGGGGATGAGGAGTATCTCCTCACGCCATGCAGGCTCAGTGCACGCATCCGGGCACCTTCCCCTCCTCCCCGCAAGGGGGAGGAGAGGGCGTCGCGCTTCGGATCGACTCCGCCGGATCGCCGACCGCGCCCCTATCCTCGCGCCCCTGGAGAGTCCCATGACAGCTCCCACGACCGCCCCGATCCCGATCCTCTTCCTCAACGGCCCGAACGCCAACCTCTACGGGCTCGACCCGAGCGGCACCTACGGCAGCGAGAGCTTCCCCGCGCTCCAGGCCCGCTGCGAGCGGCACGCGGAGTCGATCGGCGTCGCCCTCGACTTCCGGCAGTCGAACCACGAAGGCGTGCTGGTGGACTGGATCCAGGAGGGGCGGGGGACGAAGGCCGGCCTCGTCATCAACGCGGCCGGGCTCACCTATAGCTCCGTGCCGATCCTCGACGCGCTGCTCGCCTTCCCAGGCCCGATCATCGAGACCCACATGAGCAACATCTGGAAGCGCGAGCCCTTCCGCCACCATTCCTACGTGTCGCGGGCGGCCACCGGCGTGATCGCCGGGCTCGGCGGCCTCGGCTACGCGCTCGCCATCACGGCGGTCGCCACATTGGTGCGGGAGGGCGGCAAGTGAGAGAGACCCTGGTCTTCGCGAGCGCGGTCGATCCGATCGAGCCCTGGCGCGCGGCGCTGGAGGCGGAGCTGCCCGACCTCGCCATCCGCACCCCCGAGGAGATCGGGCTGGAGGACGACGTGCGCTACGCCCTGGTCTGGAAGCCGCCCATGGGGTTCTTCGCGCGGCATCCGAGCCTGCAGCTCGTCACCATCCTCGGTGCCGGGGCCGATGCGCTCGCCGGCCGCGACGACCTGCCCGCCGTGCCCGTCACCCGCCTCTCCGATCCCGAGATGGCGCGGATGATGGCGCAGTACGTGCTGTTCGCGGTGCTGCGCTACGCCCGCGACATCCCGGCCTTCGAGGCGGCCCAGCGGGCGGGCCGCTGGCACTACGTCCACCCGCGCGAGGCCCGCGAGATCCGGGTCGGCGTGCTCGGCCTCGGCGAGCTCGGCGGCACGGCGGCCCAGGAGCTGGCGCGCCAGGGCTTCACGGTGTCCGGCTGGTCGCGCACGCCGAAGGACCTGCCCGGCATCGCCTGCCATGCCGGCACGGAGGCGCTGATCCCGTTCCTGCGCGAGACCGAGATCCTGGTGGTGATGCTGCCGCTGACCCCCCAGACCCGGCGCCTGCTCGGGGCGGCCGAGATCGCGGCGCTGCCCGCGGGCGCCAAGCTCGTCAACGTCTCGCGCGGTGCCGTCATCGACGAGCCGGCGCTCGTGGCGGCCCTGGCCTCCGGCCGTCTCGGCGGGGCGACGCTCGACGTGTTCGAGACCGAGCCGCTGCCCGAGGGCCATGCCCTCTGGGGCATGGAGAGCGTGCTCGTCACGCCCCACCTCGCCTCGGTGGCGATCCCGGCCTCCGCCGCCCGGCAGGTGGCCGAGAACATCCGCCGGGTGCGCCGGGGGGAGGCCCCGGAACAGCAGGTGGACCTGGCGCGGGGGTATTGAGGGGCGCACAGACCGGCTCGCGCGGGTTCCCCTCTCCCCGCCGGGCGGGGGCGGAGGCGGAGCCGCAGCGGCGGTGAGGGGGTGATTCCGGACGAGGCTCTGTCGGAATCGCCCCCTCACCGTCGGCTGCCGCCTCGCTTCATGCCCCGGCAAGGGGGCATGAGGCCCTCTCCCCGCAAGCGGGGCGAGGGGAGACGCTCCCCTGCATCAAGAAACCCGATCCAGAGCCCTCCTGAAATCGTATTTTATCGCGTCGCCCGGGCGGTCCAGATTTCGGATCAGACCAGCACGGAGCTTCGAGATGATCCGCACCGGGGACGAGTACCGCGCAGGCCTGCGGGACGGGCGCGAGGTCTGGATCGACGGCGAGCGGGTTCGGGACATCACGCGGCACCCGGCGCTCAAGCCGATCATCGACGTCAAGGCGCGCATGTACGACATGCAGCACGAGGCGGCCTACCAGGACCGGCTCACCTACGTCGAGGACAACCAGCGCAAGCCGATCTTCTACCGCCCGCCCCGCGAGCAGAAGGATTGGCACGACAAGACGAAGGCCATCGACCTCGTCCTGAAGGATATCGGCGGCGTCGTCACCCGCGTCGGCGACGAGACCATCGGCGAGATGTGGTCGCTGATGGACGGGCGCGACGTGCTCGCCGAGATCGACCCGCGCTTTGCCGACAACATCGACCGGCACGTACGCGCGGTGATCGAGACGGACGTGTTCCACGTCTCCGCCAACACCGATCCGAAGGGCGACCGCTCGCGGCCCCCGCAGGAGCAGGACCCGGACATGATGGTCCGCGTCACCCGCGAGACCGATGCCGGCATCATCGTCCGCGGCGCCAAGTACGAGACCGCCTCGGCCTATGCCGACCAAGCCTTCCTGAAGCCCACCGTCGGCGCATGGAGCAGCGAGACGCTGTCCGACTACGCGGTCGGCTGCATCGTGAAGATGGGTGCGCCCGGCGTGAAGCACATCTGCCGCTCAGGCTTCGCCGGCAAGTCGAGCCCCGCCGACTACCCGCTCGCCAACCGCTTCGACGAGGTCGAGGCGCTGGTGGTGTTCGACGACGTGCTGATCCCGTGGGAGGACGTGTTCTTCTACCGGCACACCCGCGCCGCCCAGCACGTGCGCGCGACGCTGCACCGCTACTCCGCCTTTCCTTACGTCCTGCGCCTCCTCTACAACGCCGACATGATGATCGGCGCGGCGATGTGGAACGCCAAGCAGACCGGCCTCGACAAGCTGCAATCGGTCCGGGAGAAGCTCGCGGATCTGGCCTGCTACCGCGAGGGCATCAACGCCCACCTCACCGCCTCGATCGCCATGGCCGAGACGAGCCCCGGCGGGCTGCTGATGCCGCAGCAATCGATGCTCTATGCCGGCCGCGTCTTCGGCTGCTCGCAGCTGCCCGCGATGATGCACATCGCCCGCGAATTGTGCGGCGGCCAGATCTGCATCACCCCCAATGCCGACGCCTTCGCGGCGGAAGGGTCGGGCCAGTGGCTGAACAAGTTCTACAGCCTCAACGACCAGTGGCAGGCCGACGACCGGCGCAAGCTCCTGGCCTTCGCCCGCGACCTCCTGAACTCGGACTATGCCGGCCACCGGCTGACCTTCGTGCAGTTCGCCCAGGCCCCGCACTTCAACCACCTGGCCGCGGTCTACAACAGCTTCGACTTCTCGGGCCCCCTCGACTTCGTGCGCAAATCCGCCGGCCTCTCCGACCGGATCCTCGGCGGCGCGCAGCAATAGGCGTCGCGGCTCCGCGAAGCCGCGGCGGGGAATGGCGCACCGGTTCCGGTGCGCAAGTCGATCGCAGGCCGGGATCCGGCCTGCGATCCGTATTGCGTGAACAGGGCAAGGATATCCATACTGCAAACACCGAACTGATTTCGATTTCTGCACAGCAATTCAAGAAATCGGCACGGAGTTTGCTAGGGCATTGCGGCGAAACACTCGCGAAGGAGTTGACAGCGTGAAGCGCTATCTGGCCCCCATCCTTGCCCTCACGGCCCTGGTCGCGACCGTCGCGCCCGGGCAGGCGGCGGAGAAACTCGTCGTCAGCACCTGGGGCGGCAGCTTCCGCGACCTGATCGACGAGGCCATCGCCACCAAGTTCAAGGCCGAGACCGGCGCCGAGGTCGAGTACATCACCGGCGGCACCATCGACCGGCTGAACAAGGCCAAGCTCGCCAAGGACAATCCGGAGAGCGACGTCACCTTCACCACCGCCCATGTCGGCTGGCTCTACGTCAATGACGGGCTGTTCGAGACCCTCGACCTCGGCAAGGTCCCAAACGCGAAGAATCTCGTCGAGCAGGCTAAGGTCAGCCCCGCCCATATCGGCACCTGGGGCTACGTCTACACGATCGGCTACCGCGAGGACCTGGCGCCGAAGGGCATGACCTTCGGCTCCTGGGCCGATCTCTGGGACCCGAAGCTGAAGAACAGCCTCGCCGCGCCGGATTTCGACCCGAGCCACATCATCGCCGTCTCGGCGATCCTGTCGGGCGCCGATCCCGCCACCTGGGAGAAGGGCCAGGCCAAGCTCGAGGCGCTGAAGCCCAATTTCCGGGCCTTCTACACCAACGACGCCAACAGCCAGCAGCTCATCGCCACCGGCGAGACCCCGGTCCAGGTCGTGCTGACCATGAACGCCTATTACATGAAGGGCCAGGACGTGCCGATCACCGTGGTGATTCCGAAGGAGGGCGGGGTGCTCGGCATCGACACGGTGGCGATCAACAAGGGCTCGAAGAAGGCCGAGCTCGCCTACAAGTTCATCAACATCGCCCTCGACCCCGAGGTGCAGGCCAAGATCGCCCAGCTCAAGAAGGGCAGCCCCACCGTCACCAACGCCAAGGTCGATCCCGAGACCGCGAAGCTCCCGGGCGTGTTCACCACGGCTGAGCAGTGGAAGACGCAGGCCATCAACATCGACCCGAAGCTGAGGGCCGAGAAGACCGCGCTCTGGCGCAAGTGGTTCGCCGAGAACATCATGGCGCGGTGAGGCCGGTTCCTTATTCCCCTCCCCCTTGCGGGGAGGGGCCAGGGGTGGGGGTGGCCCAGAAGGCACCGCCCCGCTCCATCCTGAACCACCCCCACCTCCGGCTCCTCCCCGCAAGGGGGAGGAGAGCCTTCCGGGGAGCCCCATGAGACCCGCGATCCGCCGCCGGCCCTTCCTGCCCCTGTTCGTGACCCCGGCCGTGCTGGTGGCCGCCGCGATCGTCGCCGCCATGGCCGCGATCCTGCGCTACAGCCTGCACGCCTACGTGCCGGGCTCCCTCGACGTCGGCGGGTTCACGCTGGAGAACTTCGCCGACCTGACCCGCCCGATCGTGCTCAGGGCCTTGCGCGACACGGTGCTGATCTGCTTCGAGACGGCGCTCATCACCCTCGTCGTCGGCTATCCCGTCGCCTACGCGCTGGTGCGGACCCGCTCGGTCCTGCTCAAATCCGTCATCCTCGTCACGGCGGTGACGCCGCTCTTCCTCGGCGAGGTGGTGCGGACCTATGCCTGGACGGTGGTTCTGGGCAATACCGGCTTCGTCAACGCGATGCTGCGCCAGGTCGGGCTGATCGAGCGGCCGATCCAGTTCATGTTCACCGAGCTCGGGGTGATCGTCGCCCTCGTCCACGTGACGCTGCCGGTGATGGTGATCATGCTGGCCGCGGCGCTCGCCCATATCGACCGCGACTACGAGCGCGCCGCCCAGAGCCTCGGGGCCGGGCCGGTGCGGGCCTTCCTCACCGTGACGCTGCCGCTCTCCATGCCCGGCGTGGTGGCGGGCTTCACCACCGCCTTCGCCTGGACCTTCAGCGCCTTCGCGACGCCCCAGGTGATCGGCGGCGGCAAGGTCGGCGTGGTCTCGACGCTGGTCTACCAACTCGGCCTGTCCTCCTTCAATTTCCCGGTCGCCGCCTCCTTGAGCCTCGCCGGCCTCGTGCTGGCGCTCGGCACGATGTGGGCGGTGCGCCGGGCCGCGCGGCCCTTCGAGGCGATGGGAGGCCATTGATGCGCCGCGGCCTCCGCACCCGGATCCTCGGGATCTCCGGCACGCTCCTCGTCGCCCTGATCCTGGCCTTCATCGTGCTGCCGGCCTTCGTGGTGACGCTCGCCGCCTTCAACGACCGGGCGATCCTGAGCTTCCCGCCGGCCAAGTACTCCACGCGCTGGTTCACCCGGGCGCTGACCTACCGCGACTTCCAGACGGGGCTGTGGAACAGCCTCGTGGTCACGGCCTGGGCCTCATCCATCGCGCTCGCCGTGGGCACGGGCTTCGCCATCGCGCTGAAGCGCTACGCCTTCCGCCTCAAGGACACGCTGGAGGGCGTACTGCTCTCGCCGCTCATCGTGCCCCACTTCACCATCGGCCTCGGGCTGCTCGTGCTGGCGACCGGGCTCGGCGCGGCGCGGGGCTTCGCGGTCGTGGTGGTCACCCACGTCATCGTGGTGCTGCCCTTCGTGATCCGCAGCGTCTACATCTCGCTGCAGAACATCGACGAGCGGCTGGAGCTCGCCGCCGCGAGCCTCGGCGCGCGGCCGGGCCGGGTGCTCACCACCATCACCCTGCCGCTGCTGGCGCCCGGCCTCGTCAGCGGCTGGCTGTTCGCGGCGATCCTCTCCTTCAACGAGTTCACCGCCTCGCTCTTCGTGACGGGGCAGGCGACCCAGACCCTGCCGGTGGCGATGTACGGCTATGTCCGCGAATTCGCGGACCCGACGCTGGCGGCGGTCTCGGTGATCTACATCGCGGTGACGGCCGCCCTGCTCACCGTCGCCAACACGTTCCTCGGGCTCGGCAAGGTGCTGAATGTTGAGCAAGGCCGTTGACCTCTCCCCGCCGGCGAACCTGCCCGGCACCGCCCCGAGCCCGCGGCCCGCGCCGGCGGTGCGCCTCGACGGGGTCGTGAAGCGCTTCGGCACGGTCACGGCGCTGGAGGAGACCTGGCTGCAGGTGGAGCAGGGCGAGTTCCTGACGCTGCTCGGGCCGTCCGGCTGCGGCAAGACCACCCTGCTCAACCTGATGGCGGGCTTCCTGGAGGCGGATGCCGGCGAGATCTTCATCGGCGGCGACCTCGTCACGGCGACGCCCCCCTACGAGCGCCAGATCGGCATCGTGTTCCAGAACTACGCCCTGTTCCCGCATATGAGCGTCGCCAAGAACGTCGGCTACGGCCTGCGCATGCGCGGGGTGGGGAAGCGCGAGATCGCCGAGCGGGTGGGGCAGGCCCTCGACCTCGTGAAGCTCTCGGGGCTGGCCGACCGCTCACCCCGCCAGCTCTCCGGCGGCCAGCAGCAGCGCGTTGCCCTCGCCCGGGCGCTCGTCATCCGGCCGAAGGTGCTGCTCCTCGACGAGCCCTTCTCGGCCCTCGACAAGAACCTGCGCGGCGCGATGCAGGTGGAGCTGAAGGAGATCCAGCGCCGGCTCGGCGTCACCACCGTCTTCGTCACCCACGACCAGGGCGAGGCGCTCAGCATGTCCGACCGCATCGTGGTGATGTCGGCCGGCCGCATCCGCCAGATCGGCACGCCGGATCAGGTCTACCGCCACCCGCAGGACCGCTTCGTGGCGGGCTTCATCGGCGACGTGAACCGGCTGCCCGCCCGGCTGGAAGCCTGCGCGGGCGAGCGCGCCACCGTGACGATCCGCGACCTGCGCCGGGAGGTCGAGGCCGGCGCCCTGCGCGACTGCGCCCCCGGCGCGGCGGTCGACGTGTTCGTGCGGCCGGACCACCTCACCCTACGCCCCGCGGGCGAGCCCGGAACCCTGCCGGCCAGGGTCGCGGCCCTCGTCTACCAGGGCTCCCATATCGACCTGCACGCAGACCTCGACTTGAGCGCCACGGAGGGCGCGAGCGCGGGCGGGCGCGTGGTGGTGCGGATGCCGGGACAGGGGGCGCTCGCCACCCACGCCCCGGGCACCGAGATCGGCCTCCTCGTGCCCCAGGCCGGCCTCGTCGCCTTCCCGCCGGAGGGGTGATGCGCTCTCGGGTCCCTGCAGCGGCACAACGCAGTCCGCATGGTGCGCGGGGGTCCCTCTCCCGAACGGGAGCGGGGACGCGTCGCGCCCGGGCAGAGCCCGTATCGAGATGGATCGAACCGAGTAGGAAACCATGGAATCCACCCGCCCCTCGTTGCGCCTCACCCATGAGGCGGCGCTGAAGGCCGTCGCGGCCGCCGCCGCCCATGCCGGATCCCTCGGGGTCGGCCAGAACATCGCGGTGGTGGACGAGGGCGGCAACCTCCTCGCCTTCCTGCGCATGGACGGGGCCAAGCTGCTCTCGCGCGAGACCGCGCTCTCGAAGGCGATCAGCGCCGCCTCGCACCGCCAGCCGACCGCGCGGCTCGATCCCGAGCTGGAGCTGAAGCTCGCCATCGCCGCGGGCGGGCGGCTGACCAACCTCGAGGGCGGGTTGCCGATCCTGTTCGGCGGCACCTGCGTCGGCGGCATCGGCGTCGGCTCGGGCACCGGCAAGCAGGACATCGCCTGCGCGCGGGCGGGGCTCGAAGCCATTGGCGCGGACCTGCCGGACGCCTGACGGAGAGACCCCGACATGAAGCTCCTCTACGCACAGACCTCCCCGTATGTCCGCAAGGTCCTGGTGCTCGCCCACGAGACCGGCCAGGCCGATGCCATCGAGCTGGTGCCGGTGGCCGCCGTGCCGACCGAGCGCAACCCGGAGACGATCCCCCACAACCCGCTCGGCAAGGTCCCGACCCTGATCACCGCGGAGGGCGCCGCCCTGTTCGACAGCCGGGTGATCTGCGAATACCTCGACGCGCGCTCCCCCGGCCCGCGCCTGTTCCCCGAGGGCGAGGCCCGCTGGGACGCGCTCGCCCGGCAGGCGCTCGCCGACGGGTTGCTCGATGCGGCGCTGCTCACCCGCTACGAGCGCGCGATGCGGCCGGAGGCCCTGCGCTGGGAGGCCTGGGAGGCCGGCCAGCGCGCCAAGATCGCCGGCGCCCTCGACCGGATCGAGGCGACGCTGCCCGCATTCCGGGACAGGCTCGACATCGGCACGGTGGCGACCGCCTGCGCCCTCGGCTACCTCGATTTCCGCTTCCCCGATCTCGGCTGGCGCGATAACCGGCCCGTCGCGGCGGCGTGGTACGCGGCATTCGGGCAGCGCCCCTCGATGCAGCGCACGGCGCCGCCGCAGGGCTGAGCGGCGCCCTGCGTAGTCGTCCCGGATCACAAGTCCCGCCCCGTGTCTCACCGTCCCCGCCGCCTACCCCAGTTGGGGCATGCGAGAGCGGCCATGATATTGAATACCATCTGGGAAAGGGCCCGCGCCGCAGCGGCGTGGGCAGGATAAGGGTTCGGGATCGTGGCCGGGATGGTATCGAGCTTGCCGTTCCTCAGCGTGGCGGGAATCGCCTCCGGCGTCGCCGTGGCCCTCCACGCGCAGCGGGGCGATGGAACGCGGCGCTACGAGGGTGTCGCCGGGCTGCTGCTGGCCGGTGGCCTGCTCCTGGTCGGCCTCGGGCTGCCGGTCTTCCGGTAGGACGGCACCGATCGGGACATCGCCGGTTCGGCCTCGATCACGATCGAGACATCCGGATTCCGGTGCGCCCTGCGACGCGGTATCCGTTTGAGGATCAAGCGCTTCCGTCGCCCCGAGGGGAACGGCATCCCGGCGCAGGCCACGGAGACCCGGCTGTGAGCACCCTGTCCGCACCCGCGATCCAGATCTGCGCCTTTGCTCTCGGCTGCGCCCTGATCCATGCCGGGCGCCGCCATGCCCGGGCGCTCACCGCCGTGCTCGCCGTCCTGGCGGTGCTGGCCGCGCTGCTGGTCCTCCTCGGCGCCTCGGCGGTCACGGCCCCCGACGCGGACGCGGCCATCATGGACGAGGTCGCCCTCTACGAGGGCATCTGACCGCGCCGCCGCGGATCCTCGCCCCGCCCGGCGTGCTCGACCGGGAGAGCCCATCGCATCGATACAACCTGTCATAGCGGCCGCCACGCCCCGGAATCGGCCCGATCCGGGGTCCGACGGCCCGCATACCCTATCCGGGGGATGCGCGGACTCTACGGGCCCGGTTATCAAAGGTCTCCCAAGACGCGAGATACTGCCCGTCCGGCGATTGCCGGGCGGGCTTTTTGTTGGTCTGCGCGCTATACCCGTTCTGGTTGTTTCCGGATCCGGGGACGCCGAATCGGGGACCGGACCAGCCCTGCGGCGGCTCCACGCGCGCCCTATCTCCCGGCGGACCCTGTCGGAGCCGCAAACCTCTCGCCCGTGATCCGCTGCCTCACCTACAACATCCGCCATGCCCGCGGCCTCGACGGCCGCATCGCGCCCGAGCGCATCGCCGCCGTGGTGGCGGCCTGCGCGCCGGACGTGGTCGCCCTGCAGGAGGTCGATTGCGGGCGGGTGCGCACCGGCGGGCTCGACCAGGCCGCCGAGATCGCCCGCATCCTCGGCATGCGCCACCATTTCCACCCGGCCCTGGAGACGGAGGGCGAACTCTACGGCGACGCGATCCTCACGCGCCTGCCCTCGCGCCTCGTCAAGGCCGGGCCGCTGCCGGGCCATCCGCGCCGGCCCCATCTCGAGGCGCGGGGCGCGCTCTGGGTCGAGGTCGAGGCGGGGGTGCAGCGGCTCCAGGTGATCAACACCCATCTCGGCCTGTCGGGGCACGAGCGGATCGTCCAGGCCGAGGCGCTGCTCGGGCCGGACTGGCTCGGCCACCCGGCCTGCCGGGCGCCGCTGATCCTTCTCGGCGACCTCAACGCCACGCCCTGGTCGCGGGCCTACCGGCGGCTCGCCGCCCGGCTCACCGATGCGCGCCACCTCGCCGACGAGACGGCGGGCGGCGCCACCTTTCCGACCCGCTGGCCGGCGCTCCGCCTCGACCACGTCTTCGTGGGCGCGGGCGTCGGCGTCGCCCGGCTCGCGGTGATCCGCGGCGGCCTCACGGGAATCGCCTCCGACCACCTGCCGCTCCTGGCCGAGATCGAGATCGGCGCCGGGACCGCGGCGGAGCGGGCCACGCGCGAGCCCGCCCTCGACGTGGGCTGATCCCGGGCTTCGAAGGGGATCATCCCCTTCGCGGGGTCCGGGCGGAGCCCGGGAAACGCCGGGGCCCTGCCCCGGCACCCCACCAAAGGGACTTGTCCCTTTGGGATCCCCGGATTTCAGCCCGGGAGGAGGGTCCGTGCGGCCCGGCGCAGGAGGCGGGGGCGGCGCCAGGGGCGCCAGGCGTCGCCCGTCCCGACCGGGTCGCCGATGTGCCAGGCCTCGACCAGGCGGGCGAGCGCCGAGCGGTGCGAGGGCACCACGGTGCAGAGCCGGCGCGGCGGGGCAAGGCCCGGATCGTCGAGCGCCGCGCACAGGCCGCGCTCGGCCGCCACCGCGGCGAAGGCGCCCGCCGGGCAGGCGGCGTGGTGGGCGAGGAGCCGGTCGCGCAGGCGGGTGATGGCGGCGCGGGTGTCCGCGTCCTCCGGGCCTGCCTCCAGCACGAGGTCGCACTCGGTGTCATAGCCGAAGGAGCGGTTGTTGAGGTTGGTCGAGCCGACCCGCAGCACCCGGTCGTCGAAGATCGCGACCTTGGAATGGACGAGGATCGGCAGGCCGCGCTCCGTATGCGGGGCGCGGATGCGGAAGCGGCCGTGGCGGTCCTGGCGTTTGAGCCAGCGGATCAGGCCGCGGCGGGCGCTGTCCATGGTGAGGCGGTCGAAGCCGTTGGGGCTGCACTCGGCCACCACCACCACGATCTCGGGCCCGTCCGGCTCGGCGAGCCGCGCGGCGAGCGCCCGGGCGATCAGGGGCGCGGTGAAGTACTGGTTCTCCAGGTAGATGGTGCGGCGCGCCGCGCGGATCTGCTGGAGATAGAGCGCCTCGCACTCGCGCACCGCAGGCCCGCCCGGCACGGCCGGGATCGTGCGGGCGATCGCGACCGTGGCCGCCGCGAAGTCGGGGGCGATCGCGCCGGGCCACGGGTCCTGGTCGCCGGGGCCGTCCGCCGCCACGGGCTCCAGAGCCTCGCCGGTCGCCGCCCGCCAGCGCTCCCGCGCGAGGTCGCCGAGCGCGCGCGCCGCCGGGCCGTCGACCAGCATCATCACGTCGTGGCGGGGCGGGTAGGGCTCGCCGGAGGGCAGGCGGCGGCGGGTCTCGCGGTCGCGGTGGGCGGGGGTGTCCCAGCGGTTCGCCTCGAAGTCGCTGCCGCCGCAGAAGGCGACCCGGTCGTCCACCACCAGGATCTTCTGATGCTGGCAGGCGCCGTAGGGCAGGGTGGCGTCGACCCGGTAGTCGATCCCGGGGGCGAGGGCCGCGCGGACCCGCTCGGGCGTCATGTCGGACTGCACCGAGAGCGGCCAGGGCATGGTCCAGACCAGCAGGCGGATCGCGAGACCGGGCCGCTCGGCCTTGAGCCGCCCGAGCAGGTCGCCGAGGCTCTCGTCGCCCTCCGCGCCGCCATCTGCACCACCCGGGCAGAGCCGCGTGCGCGGGTCGAAGCTCCAGCCGATCAGCAGGATCGAGCGGCGCGCGGCAAGCAGCGCGGCGCGGGCGGCGGCGAAATAGGCCGCCCCGTCATGCAGCAGGGCGACGCGCTCCGCCCGCTCGCGGCGCCAGACCGGATCGGGGAGGGCGGGGGAGGCCAGGGCGCGGGCCTCGCGCGGATCCACGGCGACGGTCATGTCACAGTCATGTCCCGGCGCAGGCTTCCGTCCGGACGCGGGATTCCCGCGCCTTGAGCTTGGCCCGCACCCGCCGCCGGGTGAGGACGACGAGGCCGAAGGTGGCGGCGAGGCCGAGGCCGAGGGAGAGCCAGTGCACCGGGCCCTCCTGCCCGGCCGCACGGCCGATCACCCCGAGATAGACGCAGAGCACCGTGCCCGGCAGCATGCCGAGCACGGTCGAGAGCAGGAAGGCGCCGGTGCCGACATCGGTGATGCCGAGCGCGTAGTTCTGGGCGTTGAAGGGCACGAAGGGGCTCAGGCGCATCAGCAGGAGCAGGCGCCAGTCGCCGTCGCCGACCGCCTCGGCGGTGGCCTTCCAGCCGGGCCGCCGGTCGATGATCCGGCGCACCCGGTCCTGGAGGAGGGAGCGGGCCGCCAGGAAGGCCGTCAGCGAGCCGAGCGTCGCCGCGGCCAGCACGATCGGCATCGACCACCAGCCGAAGGCGACGGCCCCCGCGATGGTGAGCGGCGTGCACGGGACGACGAGCAGGGTGGCGAGGAGGAAGATCGCCGCGAAGGCGAGGGGCCCGTAGAGGCCGAGCCCCGTGGCCCAGGCCCCGAACCCGCGCAGCCACGCATCGACCGGCAGGAGATACCAGATCGCTACCGTGACCGCGGCGGCGGCGGCCACCACCAGCCCGTCGCGCAAGGCGCCCGCGCGCAGGATGCCCTCGGCCAAAATCCGCCCGCGCATGACCCCTTTGCCCACGCCGATCCTTTCCCGCTCGACCCCTGCTCACAAAGTCTTGAGGCGGCCACAGGTTTCCTCTCGCGCCGCGCGCCAGCGCCGTCCATCGCACGGCGTGACCCGGCATCGGCTAGGGACCGGATCGGCCCGAAGCTTTCGATCGGACCAGAACTGTATCCGTTTGAGACCAGCGCGCGATTTCGGACGGCCGGGGATGCGCTAAAATCAATTTCCGCGGCACGGACCGCGATCCACATCAGACCGGAGGGGACAATGATACGTGCCGGAGCCGCCGCTCTCCTGTTCCTGGCTGCCGCAGCCCTGCGGCCGGACGCCGCCGTCGCGGACCAGCCCCTGAACGAGGCCCAGGCCGCGGCGAATGCGTGGGACGAGGTCTACAATGCCGGCGACATGGACCGCCTGTCCAAGCTCTACGCCGCCGACGCGATCGTCGTGACCAAGGGGCAGCCGCAGAGCGGCACGGGCATCGCGACCTTCTTCTCGGGCCTCAAGGCCAAGGGCTGGGACGACCACAAGGTCACGGTGAAATCGGCCCAGCCGAAGGGCGACCTGCTCATCGCCACCGGCCGCTGGGCGATGTCCGGCCCCGGGGAGGGGGGTGCACGCAAGACCTTCGAGGGCAACTGGGTCAACGTGCTGGAGCGCCGTGACGGCGCGTGGCGCACCGTGCTGCACACCTGGAACTGATCCGGTTTCCGGTCGATCCAAGCGGAAGCCGGATCGGCAGGCCCGCGCGGCGCGTGAGCGACATCGACATCCGCGATCCCGAAGGGATCGCGGATGTCGTATGAGACCCTCGTCCGGGCCGTCCCGATCCGCCTTGTGCGGGAGGAGGGCCCGCTTCGCATCTTCCGAACCAGAGCCGCGGAAATGCTTTCTTGGCCCCCGCGCCGCCTGCGCTAGGGTTGCGCTCACCGCGCCAACCCGGGGACGAATCCCCAGGAGGACCGCATGCTCCAGCCGACGCCGTCCGACCCGGACCTGCGCGCCCGCTTCCTCGGCGGCATGGCGGCGGCCGCCTGCACGGTGAACGTCGTCACCACGGACGGGGCGGCCGGCCGCTTCGGGGTCACCGTCTCGGCCATGGCCTCGGTCTCGGCCGATACCGAGCGGCCGACGCTCCTCGTCTGCGTGCACCGCCAGAGCCGGGCGGCCGAGGCGATCCGCGAGAACGGCGTGTTCTGCGTGAACGTGCTGCGCGACGACCAATCCTACATCTCGGACTGCTTCGCCGGCCGCTACCGCACCCCCGACGGCGACAAGTTCTCCTGCGCGCGCTGGACCACCCAGGTCACCGGCGCGCCGCGGGTGGTCGACCCGCTGGTGGCCTTCGATTGCCGCCTGGTGAGCCAGGTCGAGGTCGGCACCCATTACGTCTTCTTCGGCGCGGTGGCCGACCTCTACCGGGCCGAGCCCGGCTCGCCGCTGATCTACGCCAACCGCGCCTACGGCACGCCGACCCGCCACGCGGACCGCGCCGCCGAGGCGCCCCCGGCCACCGAGGCCCTGCGGGTCGGCGCCTTCCACACCTTCGGGCCGCATCTCCTGCCGGGCCTGCTCGGGCGCCTGTCCGAGGCGGGCCACGCGATCGACCTGAAGCTCCTCGAAGGCGACCAGCGCCGGGTGGTGGAGGGCCTGAAGGCCGGCGAGGTCGACCTCGCCCTGGTCTACGACCTCGACCTCGGCGAGGGGCTCGCCACCGACCCGCTCGACGCGTTGCAGCCCTACGTGCTGCTCGCCGAAGGCCACCCGCTCGCCGCGCGCGCCGCGCTCGCGCTGGAGGACCTCGCGTCCGAGCCGATGATCCTGCTCGATGCGCCGCCGAGCGGGCGCTACTTCCTGTCGCTGTTCGAGGCGGCGGGGCTCGCCCCCACGGTGCGGGTGCGGACCCTCTCCTTCGAGATGGCCCGCGGCCTCGTCGCCCACGGCTTCGGCTACGCGCTCCTCGCGACGCGGCCGGCCTCCGGCCTGTCCTATGACGGGCGCCCGCTGGTGAGCCGCCCCCTCGACCGCGCCGTCGCGCCGAGCCGCCTCGTCCTCGCCCGCCGGGCGGAGGGACGGCTCGGCCCCGCCGCGGAGGCCTTCCGCCGGGCCTGCGCCGCCCGCTTCGCGGACGCGCCCGCCGAGATGCCCGCCCTCGAACCCACGCCCTGAGGCAGACACGACCCGATGACCGTGCACAAGCGCATCCGCCCCTTCAACACCCGCGACACCTATCCCGAGCAGGCCATCGACAACGACCTCTGCCAGACCGTGGTGGCGCGCGGGCAGATGGTGTTCGTGCGCGGCCAGATCGGCCAGGACCTCGACACCGCGGAGAGCGTCGCCATCGGCGACGCGGCCGGGCAGGCCGACAAGGCCATGGCCAACATCGCGATGCTGCTGGAGGAGGCCGGCGCCAAGCTCGAGCACGTCTGCAAGATCACGATCTACCTGATCGATCCGCGCTACCGCGAGCCGGTCTACCGCACGGTCGGGCGCTGGCTGAAGGGCGTGCACCCGGTCTCGACGGGCATCGTGGTCTCGGCGCTCGCCCGGCCGGAATGGCTCGTCGAGATCGATGCCATCGCCGTGATCCCGGATTGAGAGCATGACCTTCTCGATCGTGGCGCGCTGCGCGTCGACCGGCATGTTCGGGGTCGCCGTCTCCTCCTCCTCGCCGGCGGTGGCCGCGCGCTGCGCCCATGCGCGGGCCGGCGTCGGCGCGGTGGCGAGCCAGAACGTCACCGATCCGCGGCTCGGCCGCCGCGCCCTCGACCTGATGGCGCTGGGGGCGAGCGCGGCGGAGGCCGTCGCCGTGCTCCGGCGGACGGGCGGCCCGATGGAGTACCGCCAGGTGCTGGCGGTGGATGCGGGCGGCCTTTCGGCGATCCATTCCGGCCCGAAGGCGCTCGGCATCTGGGCGGAGGCGCGCGCTGAGAACGTCGCCTGCGGCGGCAACCTGCTCGCCGATGCGGGCGTGCCGCAGGTGATGGTGGACGCCTTCCTCGGCTCGAACGGCCATCTCGGCGACCGGCTGATCGCGGCGATGCGGGGGGCGCTCGATGCGGGCGGCGAGGCGGGGCCCGTGCACTCGGCCGGGCTGATGCTGGTGCGCGAGGTCGCCTGGCCGGTGGCGGACCTGCGCGTCGACTGGACGGAATCCTGCCCGATCGCCGCGCTCGCCGAGCTCTGGGCGCTCTACAAGCCCCAGCTCGACGCCTACGTCACCCGCGCCCTCGATCCCGCCGCCGCCCCGAGCTACGGCGTGCCGGGGGATCTGTGACCGCCCCTCACGCCGGATCGATCACCGTGCTCCACAGGCCCGTGTCGGCGGCGTCCTTCAGGGTGACGGTCATGCGGCGCGTCGCGCCCTCGATCGCGACGTGGCCGAAGAACTGGTAGCCCTCCGCCGGCGAGAGGTTCTGGCGCCCGCCCTCGGGCGCCTTGATGTAGCGGAGCTGGGGGCCGAACGTGTCGTCGAGCCGGTTCGGGCCGAAGGTGCCCGCGTGCAGCGGCCCCGAGACGAACTCCCAGAACGGCGCGAAATCCTGGAAGCGGGCCTTGTTCGGGTCGTAGTAATGCGCCGCCGTGTAGTGCACGTCGGCCGTGAACCAGACCGTGTTGCGGATCCCCTCGTCGCGGATGAAGCGCAGCAGGCCGGCGATCTCCAGTTCCCGGCCGAGCGGCGGCCCGTCGCCCTGCGCCACCGCCTCCGAGCCGAAATTCCGGTCGGTGTCGTAGGTGACGACGAGGCCGAGCGGCATGTCGGCGGCGATCGCCTTCCAGGTGGCGCGCGAGGCCTTCAGCTCGCGCTTGAGCCAGGCCACCTGCTGGGGGCCGAGGAACTGCGTGCGCGCGCTCTCCTCCGTCTCGTCGTTGGTCCCGTTCGGCCCGCGATAGCTGCGCATGTCGAGCAGGAACACGTCGAGCAGCGGCCCGTAGGAGATCTTCCGGTAGACGCGGCCCGGCTCGGCCGGCTCGAAGCGCATCGGCATGTATTCGTGGAAGGCGCGCGCTGCGCGGGCAGCGAGCACGAGGCTGTTGCCGGCCTCGTATTTCTTGCGCAGGTGCTCGGGCCGGGTGAGGGGCTCGCCCGGCCACCAGTTGTTGGTGACCTCGTGGTCGTCCCACTGCGCCAGGATCGGAACCGCGCGGTTCATCGCCAGCAGGTTGCGGTCGAGGAGGTTGTACTTGTAGGCGCCGCGGAACTCGGCCAGCGTCTCGGCGGGCCTCGCCTTCTCCTCGGTGACGAGGTTGCGCCAGAGGCTGCCGTCGGGAAGCTTGACCTCGGCCTGGATCGGCCCGTCCGCGTAGATCGTGTCGCCGGAATGCAGGAAGAAGTCCGGCCGGTTGCGCTGGATCGCGGCGTAGATCGTCATGCCGCCGCGGTCTTCGTCGATGCCCCAGCCCTGGCCGACCGTGTCGCCCGACCAGCAGAAGCTGACGTCGCGGGGGCTCGCGGGCGCGCTGCGGAAGCGGCCGACCAGCGGCTCGCCGAGGAGCGCCGGCTCGGCGAGGCTCTGCAGGCGGACCCGGTAGAAGATCTCCTGGTCCGGCGGCAGGCCGGGAAGCGCCGCCTTCACGGTGAGGTCGCTCTCGGGCAGCGCATCGATGAAGACGCCGCCCTTGATGTCCTGGAAGCTCTCGGTGGTCGCCCACTCGATCACCGCGCGGGCCGGGCGGTCGGCTCGGGCCCAGACCATGGCGGAATCCCCCGACACGTCGCCCGATTGCAGGCCGTGGCTGAGGGCCGGCCGGTCGGCGGCGCGGCTGATCCCGGGACGGGCGACGGCCAGGGCGGCTCCGCCCGCGAGGAGACGGCGGCGGGTCAGCAGGGTCATCGGGCGCTCCGCGTCTGTCATACGGCTGGCGGTCGATCCGACCGGGGGCGAGCACCTGTCCCCCTCCCCGCAAGGGGGAGGAGAGGGTGTCTGCCGATTCGAAACGATCGACCGGGACCCGCCCTCCCGACAGAGAGCGCACACGTCTGACAGGGGAATGACGATGTGCCGTTGCGCACATGCGGGAGCGGAAGCCCCCCTGGGCGGTTGCCGGGCCGGATCTAGCTGAAGTCGTTCCAGACTGCGCTTCCGGGAGCCCGTATTGAGCATTCCCCTCACGCTCACCGTCAACGGCGAGCGGCGCGACCTCGTCCTGGAGGATCCGCGCGTCACCCTGCTCGACGCCCTGCGCGAGCGCCTCCACCTCACCGGCTCGAAGAAGGGCTGCGACCGCGGCCAGTGCGGCGCCTGCACGGTGCTGGTCGACGGGCGCCGCGTGAATGCCTGCCTCGCCCTCGCGGTGAGCCTCGACGGCGCCTCGGTCGAGACCGTCGAGGGGTTGGCCAAGGGCGACGCGCTGCATCCGGTCCAGGCGGCCTTCATCGCCCATGACGGCTTCCAGTGCGGCTTCTGCACCCCCGGCCAGATCATGAGCGCGGTCGGCCTGATCCGCGAGATGCGCGAGGCCGGCGAAGAGATCGACGTGGAGCGGGTGCGAGAGGGCATGAGCGGCAATCTCTGCCGCTGCGGCGCCTATGCCGGCATCACCGAGGCGGTGGTGGACGCCGCCCGGGCGGACAGCGCGAGCGAGACCCGGGAGAAGGCGGCGTGAACCTGTTCGAATACACCCGCGCCGCCAGCATCGCCGAGGCGGTGACCGCGGCTTCCGAGCCCGGGGCCGCCTATCTCGCCGCCGGCACCAACCTCATCGACCTGATGAAGGGCGGGATCGCGACGCCGTCGCGGCTCGTGGACATCACCCGTCTGCCCGGTCTCGACAGGATCGAGCCGCAGCCCGACGGATCGACGCGGATCGGCGCGCTGGTGCGCAACAGCGACCTCGCCCGGAACGCGCATGTCGCGAAGACCTATCCGATGGTGGCGGAGGCGCTGCTGGCCGGGGCCTCGGCGCAGCTGCGCAACGCCGCCACCACGGCGGGCAACCTGATGCAGCGCACCCGCTGCGCGTATTTCTACGACCCGGCCTCCCCCTGCAACAAGCGCGAGCCCGGTGCCGGCTGCCAGGCCATCGGCGGCGCGACGCGCATCCACGCGGTGCTGGGCTGGAGCGACCGTTGCATCGCGACCCACCCCTCCGACCTCTGCGTGCCGCTGGCCGCGCTCGGAGCCCTGGTGGAGATCGAGGATGCCGGCGGCCGCCGCACGGTGCCGATCGGCGACTTCCACCTTCTGCCCGGCGACCATCCGGAGCGCGAGACCGTGCTGGAGCCGGGCGCGCTCGTCACGGCCGTGATCCTGCCGCCCGAGGCCGCGGCCTTCGCGGGCCATGCCCGCTACCTCAAGGTCCGCGACCGCACCTCCTACGCCTTCGCCACCGCCTCGGCCGCCGCCGCCCTGACCCTCGACGGCGGGCGGATCGGCGCGGCGCGCCTCGCGCTCGGCGGGGTCGCGCCGAAGCCCTGGCGGGTCGCCGAGGCCGAGGACGCCCTGAGCGGGGCGAGCCCGGACGATGCCGCTTTCGCCAGGGCCGCCGCGGCGCTGGTGGCGGGGGCCAAGCCCTCGGGCCCCGAGAACGCCTTCAAGGTCGAACTCGCCCGCCGCACCGTCATGCGCGCCCTCGCGCTCGCGCGCGCCGGCACGCCGACCCGGATGCCGGCACTTCCCGCCTCCCCCTTCTCGCACGCCGCCGGAGCGATCCATGCCTGAGACCGCACCCCGCCTGCGCCAGGGCGCCGGCAATGTCGGCAGCATCGGCGAGCCGCTGACCCGCCGCGAGGGCCCGCTCAAGGTGACGGGGCAGGCGCGCTTCTCCGCCGACAACCTGCCGCCCGGCACCCTGCATGCCGCCCTCTGCACCGCCCGCATCGCCCGCGGGCGCGTCACCGCCCTCGACGTGGCGGCGGCGGAGCGCCATCCGGGCGTCGTCGCGGTGATGACGCCGGACAACGCCCCCCGGCTCGCCAAGGACCCGGACGCGAAGGACGGGCCCTTCACCTTCCGGCTCGACCTCCTGCAGAACGCCTCCGTGCGCTACGCCAACCAGCCGGTGGCGGTCGTCATCGCCGAGACGCTGGAGGCCGCCACCGAGGGCGCGCGCCTGCTCGCGCCCCGCTACGAGGCGGAGGCACCCCGCATCGGCCTCGACGCGGAGGCGCCGTTCAAGCCGCCGGGCGTCGGCATCGGCCAGCCGCCGGACGAGGGCCACGGCGACGTGGAGGCCGGCCTCGCCGCCGCCGCGCAGCGCATCGAGGCGGTCTACGAGACGCCCGCGCAGTACCACAACGCCATGGAGCCGCACGCGGCGGTGGCCGCGTGGGACGGCGACCGCCTCACCCTGCACACCCCGAGCCAGGGCCTGACCGCCGCGGTCGGCCGCCTCGCCGGGCTGTTCGGCATCCCGCCGAAGAACATCCGCATCGAGAGCCCCTATCTCGGCGGCGGCTTCGGCTCGAAGGGGGTGATCTCGGGGCCGCAGGTGCTCGCCTGCATGGCCGCGCGCCTCGTCGGCCGCCCGGTGAAGCTCGTGGCGCGCCGCGAGAACATGTACGGGCCGATGGGTCACCGGGCCGAGACCCGCCAGACCCTGCGCCTCGGCGCGGATGGCGCCGGAAAGCTCACGGCGCTCGACCACCACACGCTGACCGCGTCGAGCCGCTTCGACGACTTCTTCGAGCCGGCGGGTGGGGTCAGCCACACCCTCTACGCCACCCCGAACCTCTCCGTGCGCCACAGCGGCGTGCGGGTCGATACCGGCACGCCGCTCTTCATGCGCGCGCCCGGCGAGGCCACGGGCAGCGCGGCCTTGGAGAGCGCGATCGACGAGATGGCGATCGCCTGCGGTATGGACCCGCTGGAATTCCGCCTCGTGAACTACGCCGAGGTCGAGCCGATCTCCGGGCGGCCCTTCTCCTCGAAGGCCCTGCGCGCCTGCTACGAGCAGGGCGCCGCGCGCTTCGGCTGGGAGAAGCGCCCGCGCGAGCCGCGCCAGATGCGCGACGCCGACGGCTTTCTCGTCGGCTGGGGCCTCGGCACCGCCACCTTCCCGGCCCTGATGTTCGAGGCGCAGGCGAGCGCCGAGCTGCGCGCCGACGGCAGCGGCACGATGGTGATCGGCGCCCAGGATATGGGACAGGGGGCCTGGACGGCGCTCGCCCAGATCGCCGCGGACGGGCTCGGGATCGACATCGACAGGCTCACCTTCGAGATCGGCTCGTCCACCATGCCGAGCGGCGGCATCGCCGGCGGCTCGGCCCATACCGCGACCGCGGGCGGCGCCATCCACGCGGCGGGGCAGGCGGTGATCGCCGAGCTCGCGCAGATCGCCACCACCGATCCCGCCTCGCCCCTCTACGGGGCCGGCAATGCCGGCGTGATCGCCCGCGCCGGGCGCCTGATCCGCCGCGACGACGAGAGCCGCTCGGAGAGCGTCGGCGAAATTTTAGGCCGCGCCGGGCGCGACCGGATCACCGGGACGGGCAAGGCCTCGGCCGATCCGGCGGCGCAGAAGAGCTACGCCATGCACGCCCACGGGGCGGTCTTCGCCGAGGTGAAGGTCGATCCCGATCTCGGCCAGATCCGGGTGAGCCGCCTCGTCGGCGCCTTCGCGGCAGGCCGGGTCATCAATCCGCGCCTCGTGCAGAGCCAGTATTTCGGCGGGATGATCTGGGGCCTGTCCTTCGCGCTGCACGAACATGCGGCACTGGACCCGCGCACCGGGCGCTTCCTGAACGACAACCTCGCCGAGTACCACGTGCCCGTGAACGCCGACACGCCGGAGATGGAGGCGATCCTCGTGCACGAGGACGACCCCCACGTGAACGCGCTCGGCGTGAAGGGCGTCGGCGAGATCGGCATCACCGGCACCGCCGGCGCCATCGCCAACGCGGTCTGGCACGCCACCGGCGTGCGCGTGCGCGAATTGCCGATCACCCTCGACCGGCTGCTCGGCTGAGGGACGCCGCGCTTCCGGACGCCATCGCCCTCTCCCCGGTTCAGGCCGGGGCGCGGGTCTCCCTCCCCCTTGCGGGGAGGGGTCATACGACATCCGGGTGATCCCTTCGCGATGGCGGATGTCGCCTTCGCTCAAGCGCCGCGCGGGCTTGCCGAGACCGCGTCCGGTCCGATCAACCGGACGCGGTATCACCCCTCACCCTGTCCCTCTCCCGACAGATCCCGGGCCTGCCCGAGATCTGCAGCCCAGTGACCAAGCCGGTGCCCAAAGCCGGTGCCCAAATCGGGCAGGCCCGACTTGGGTGGAGAGAGGACCCACGCCCCATCCGGCACCGTCGCTTCCCTCTCGCGACCCGCTTCGGGCGACGCCCTTCCCCATTCCAGATCGAGCCGGCCCGCCTCGGGCACGGACCGCGCATCCCGGGCATCCCTCAGATCAGCGGGAATGATGCGGCGCACCCAACGGCCGAGCTCGCGATCTCATCCATTGCATCCAATATTTGATTGCCCCATGTGCGCTCAGGCACGCAAGTGTAAAAGCATAATGGATTATATTTAGTAGTACATCTACGTGCCATTACGCACAGATAAAATTGTTACTTGCGGCTATCTTCCTCTCATCGACGCAGAACACACAGACTGCGCGCAAACACCGCACAAGAGGAAGGATTAGATCATGAAACACTTCGTCACCGCCGCCGCCCTGGCCATCGCCCTGGGCCTGCCCGCCGCCGCCCTGGCCGGCGAGGGGGGTGGGGGGAGCCGCATGCCCGCCGGCGGCGCGCATATGAGCTCCTACGTCAGCGACCCCTACCACGACCCCCGCTCGCTGCACTCGCAGCGCCGCGGCACCGGGCAGATCCTCGGCGCGCCGATGTACCGCGACGGCCCCGCCATCGCCGTCGAGCGCCGGGCCGTGAGCCCGCACTGGGCGATCGGCGGGAGCGCACAGCCGCGACGCTGATCCCACCCGCTCCCGCACGCCACGAAACTCGGGCCTGCACCGCAGCGATCCTGCGGCGAGGCCCCCCCTCGCGCAGAACGCCGCGCAGGCGGCCGGCCCCCGTGCCGGCCGTCGCCACGCCGATCTCTAGCGAAGCCGATCGCTGCGACGCCGATCGCTGCGGCGCCCTCGGGCCCCGCCTCGCGCGCCGCACGTCACCGTAGACCTTCTCGCCAATCACGAGGATCTCTCACGTGGACACCATCATCCAGGGCATCTCGACCTTTCGGGCCCAGGTCTTCCCCGGCCAGCGCCGGATGTACGAGCAGCTCGTCCGCGACGGGCAGCACCCGAACGCGCTGATCATCGCCTGCGCGGATTCGCGCGTCTCGCCCGAGCACATCACCCAGGCGGGGCCGGGTGAATTGTTCGTCTGCCGCAACGCGGGCAACATCGTGCCGCCCTTCGCGCAGCAGAACGGCGGCGTCTCCTCGGCGATCGAGTACGCCGTGGTGGCGCTCGGCGTGCGCGACGTCGTGGTCTGCGGCCATTCCGATTGCGGCGCCATGAAAGGGCTGATGAACCCCGAGGCGCTGGCGAAGATGCCCAACGTCGCGGCCTGGCTGCGCCACGCGGCGGCGGCCGAGCGCATCGTCTGCGAGGCCTATCCCGCCGGCATGGACCCGAAGGAACACCACCGGGCGCTGGCGCTCGAGAACGTCATCGTCCAGCTCGCGAACCTGCGCACCCATCCGAGCGTCGCCGCGGCACTCGCCAAGGGGCGCTTGCGCCTGCACGGCTGGTTCTTCGAGATCGAGACCGGCACGCTGCTCGCCTATGACGGAGAGGCCGGCCGCTTCGTGCCGCTGGTGCACGAGGCCGAGCTGCCGGTGGCGGAGGCGCCCGCCCCCCGCGTCGCCGCGCCCGAATATGCCCGGGTGGCCGCCGAGTGAGGAGAGATCCGGTGCAGGCTCTCTCCCGCTTCCTGCCGGCCTCCGCGCGCCAGACCCTGTCGCGCGACCTGCCGGCCTCCGTCGTCGTCTTCCTCGTGGCGCTGCCCCTCTGCATGGGCATCGCCATCGCCTCCGGGGTGCCGCCGGAACGGGGCCTGATCACGGGCATCGTCGGCGGCATCGTGGTGGGCCTGCTCGCAGGCTCGCCGCTCCAGGTGAGCGGGCCGGCGGCCGGGCTCGCCGTCATCGTGTTCGAGTTCGTGCGCCAGCACGGGCTCGACATGCTGGGCCCGGTGCTCGTGCTCGCGGGCGCGTTCCAGCTCGCCTTCGGCGCCTTGCGCGTCGGCGGCTGGTTCCGGGCGATCTCGCCGGCGGTGGTGCACGGCATGCTCGCCGGCATCGGCGTGCTGATCGTGCTCGCGCAGATCCACGTCCTCACCGACGCGGTGCCGCAGGCGAGCGGGCTCGACAACCTCGTGGCGATCCCGGCCGCCTTCTTCAACTTCGTCACCGGGGAGGGCAACCGGATCGGCGCGGTCGCGGTCGGCCTCGTCACCATCGCGGCGATGATCGGCTGGGAGCGCGTCCGCCCGGCCTCGCTGAAGGTGCTGCCCGGCGCCCTGATCGGCGTCGTGGCCGGCACCGCGCTCGCGGGCTTCGGCGCCCTCGACGTGAAGCGCGTCGAGGTGCCGGAGGCCATCCTGTCGAGCATCGGCCTGCCCGCGGCGGAGCTGTGGGGGCGGCTGGCCGAGCCGGCGCTGATCGTGATGGCGCTCACCATCGCGGTCATCGCCAGCGCGGAGAGCCTGCTCTCGGCGGCCGCCGTCGACCGCATGCATGACGGGCCGCGCACGCAGTACAACCGCGAGCTCGGCGCGCAGGGTGTGGGCAACGTGATCTGCGGGTTCCTCGGCGGCCTGCCGATGACCGGCGTGATCGTGCGCTCCTCGGCCAACGTCCAGGCCGGGGCGGCGAGCCGGGCCTCCACGGTGCTGCACGGCACCTGGATCCTGGCCTTCCTGCTCGTGCTGCCCTGGCTGCTGACGCTGGTGCCGACGGCCGCGCTCGCCGGCATCCTCGTGGTCACCGGCTGGCGCCTCGCCAGCCCGGCCCACGCCCTGCACCTGCACGAGCGCTACGGCCTCCTCACCGCCGGGATCTGGCTCGCCACCATGCTCACCGTGGTGCTGGTCGATCTGCTCTCCGGCGTGGTGCTGGGCCTCGTGCTCAGCCTGATCCAGGTGATCCCTGCGCTCCGCAAGGGTCCGCTGAAGATCGAGCACGCGGCGGCGCCGGAGCGGGCGGGCGTGCCGGAGCTGCGCCTCTCCGGCTCGGCGACCTTCCTCCAGCTGCCCCGCCTCACCGAGGCGCTGGAGAAGACGCCGGTCGGCGGCGAGGTGCGGCTCTCCACCCACCGCCTCGCCCATATCGATCACACCTGCCTGGAGATGATCGAGGACTGGGCGAGCCGCCGCGCCGCGGAGGGCACCCGCGTCGCCGTGGTCGGCGGCGAGGGCACCCCGCACCGCAAGCTCGCGGCCGCCGTCGCCGCGGCCTGAGCCCAAGCCCTCCCCCGTCCGCAGGGGAGGGCCCCTTTCATTCCGGGTTTCCAAAGGCCTCAGGCCTTTGGCGGGTCCAGGGCGGAGCCCTGGAAGACGCCGGGATCCCGCGATTACCGGCCGGCTTCGCGGCGCATCGCCTCGACGAGCTGCTCGGTGAAGGCCTCGGCCGCCTCGCCGAGGTCGATGCGGGTCTCGTCGGCGGTGGCGAGGCCGCGGCTCTCCAGCTCCGCCACGCCCTCCGCATCGGCCTCGTGGCCGGCGCCGTCCTTGCGCACCACCGAGGCGACGCGCCCGCCGCTGAGCAGGCGGTGATAGGCCGCGAAGGCGAAGATCGAGAGCGCCTTGTCGGATAGTCCCTGCGTGTCGCCGGCCATGCCTGCCCTCCTCGTCGGTCAGCTCGACCAACCGCTCCTGGAGGGGCCGGGGTCCCGCGAACGGGCCGGAGCGGCGAACCGCCGCGGAGCGGTCGCCGCGCGCCCCCGAGGCGCGCGGCGCCGGAGATCAGCCCTTCTTGAGCACCGGCGTGGGCGCCGGGGCCGGCGGCGGCTTGGTGGCGCAGGCGGCGGTGCCGAGCACGATGACGGCCGTCAGCGCGGCGAGGGCGAGCGACTTCGAGGCGGAGCGATGAAAGGTCACGGATTGTCTCCCAAGAGCGACGAAATCCGTCTATCCGCGCCGGGATCCCAGGAAAGTGCAGATCTGCAACACATGAATCCAAAATGAATTTGGTCGTAAACGATGAAGTTATTCCAGATCCATGGTAGCCGCCGGAGGGCTGCCCAGCGGGCCCGCGCATCGCGTCCGGCCCCGGTTCCTGCTAGAGATCCGGTCGCCATGGACCCCTGTTCCGCAGACCTGTCCGTCCGCCTGCGCCAGCAGGCCATCCTGTCCGAGTTCGGCGTCGAGGCCCTGCGCGGCGACGACGTCGACGGCCTGCTGCAGCGGGCGGCCGAGCTCTGCGCCGAGGGGATGGGCGCGCAGTTCTGCAAGGCGCTCGAGTATCGCCGCGGCGAGGACATGCTCCTGGTGCGCGCCGGCGTCGGCTGGGCGCCGGACGTGGTCGGCAAGGCCCGGGTCGGGGCCGACCTCGCCTCGCCCGCTGGCTTCGCCATGAAGACCGGCCGGCCGGTGATCTCGAACCACCTCGCCGCGGAGACGCGCTTCCGCACGCCCCGGCTCATGGCGGAGCACGGCATCCGCCGGGCGATCAACGTGCTGATCGAGAACCGGGACGGCGCCTTCGGCGTGCTGGAGGTGGACGACGCCCGCGAGGGCATGTTCGGCGAGGCCGACATCGCCTTCATGCAGGGCTTCGCGAACCTCCTCGGCAGCGCCATCGAGCGCCAGCGCACGGAGGAATTGCTGCGCGCGGCGCTCGCCCGGCAGGACCTGCTCGCCCGCGAGATGAGCCACCGCGTCAAGAACAGCCTCGCCATCGTCGCGAGCCTGCTGGCGCTCCAGGCCCGCAGCGCCGAGACCGGTCCGGACGGGGAGGCGGTGCGGGCCGCGCTCATCGACGCGCGCTCCCGCGTCGAGGCCATCGCGGGCGTGCACGACCAGCTCTGGCGGCAGGGGGACCGGGACCGCGACGAGACGCCCGGCGAGATCGACCTCGCCCCCTTCCTCCTGACCCTGACCGCCAACCTGCAGAGCGGCGCGCCGCGCCACCGCCTCGTCTGCACGGTGGCGCCCCAGCGCATCGCCGCCGACCAGGCGATCCCGATCGGCCTCCTCGTCAACGAGCTCGTCACCAACGCGGTCAAGTACGCCTATCCGGAGGCGGCCTTCCCCGCGGGCGGCGAGATCCGCGTGCGCGCGGCCCGCATGGCGGAGGGCCTCGCCCTCGACGTCGCCGACGACGGCGTCGGCCTGCCGGAGGATTTCGACATCGCCCGGGCCTCGCGCAGCCTCGGCATGCGCGTGGTCCTGAACCTCAGCCGCCAGCTCGGCGCGACGCTGACCACGCCCCGGGACGGGCAGGGCGCGCATTTCCACCTCGCGGTGCCGCTGGCGGGGTAGGGGACGCGGCTCGAATACGGGTAGATCCGGACATCAAAACCGGGCAAAAGTGGCAATGGCCGTATCCGATCCTCCGACGTAGGGAAGGGCGAAGCGGCCGGGTCGCGAGCGGGAGGGGTGTCTGTGGTTCAGCGGCGGCGACGCCCGGTCCTGCTTGCGGGCCTCGTCCTCCTGGCCGGGGCGCTGGTCGCCCTCACCGCCACGGAGCAGGGCGCCGCCCTGCGCGCCCGCACCGAGCCGTTCTTCGCGGACCTGCGCCGCGCGCCCGCCGCCGAGGCGCCGCTGCCGGCCCCGCGCACGGCAGTGGAGGACGGCCGCACGATCGTGCGCCTCAGCCCCGAGGAGCGCGCCCAGGTCGGCCTCGTCACGGAGGTGCGCCGGGCGCTGCCCCACCGCCAGGAGCTGCAGGCCTACGGCCTCGTCCTCGACCTCGCCCGGGTCACCGAGCTGACCAACGCCTATCTGAGCGCCAAGGCGCAGCTCCAGCAGGCCCGGGCCCGGGCCGAGGTCTCGGGCAACGCCTCGCGGCGGGCGAAGAATCTCGGCCCATACGCCACCCCCGTGCAGGTCGAGACGGCGGAGGGCACCTACCAGACCGACCAGGCCGCCCTGATGGCCGCGGAATCGCAATTGCGGACGCTCGCCGCCACCGCCCAGCAGGAATGGGGGCCGGTGATCGGCAAGGCCATCGTCGAGCGCGCGCCCGCCGTCACCCGCCTGATCGAGCGCACCGACTTCCTGATGCAGGTGACCCTGCCGCCGGGCGAGTCCGTGGGCGCCGCCCCGGGTGCAGCCTTCGCCGAGGTGCCGCCGCAGAGCGACCGGGTGGCGCTGCGCTTCGTGAGCCCGGCCACGCGCACCGATCCGCGCATCCAGGGCCAGAGCTTCTACTACCTCGTCTCCGGCGAGAGCGGGCTCCTGCCCGGCATGAGCACGCTCGCCTTCCTGCCCTCCGAGCGCACGGTGACCGGGGTGCTCGTGCCCGAGGACGCGGTGGTGCACGGGCAGGGCGGCACCTGGGTCTACCGGGCGGTGGGGGAGGGCGCCTATGTCCGCCACCCGATCCGCTCCGACCCGCCCATGTCGGACGACGCCTACGTGGCCGAGGGGCTCGCCGACGGCACCGAGATCGTGCTGAAGGGCGGGCAGGCGCTGCTCTCGGAGGAGCTGAAGAGCCAGATCCGGGTGGCGGGCGACGACGATGACTGACAGCGGGACTGGCGGCGGGCACGACGGCCGGCCCTCGGGCCTCCAGGCCGCCCTCGTCGGGTTCTCGGTGCGCCTGCCGCGGGTGGTGCTGACGCTCGCCTGCGCGCTGCTCGTCTTCGGCCTGTTCGCGCTGGGCCGGGCCAAGTACGACGTCTTCCCCGAATTCGCGCCGCCCACGGTGGTGATCCAGACCGAGGCGCCGGGCCTCGACCCGGAACAGGTCGAGGTGCTGGTCACCCAGGCGATCGAGGTCGCGGTGAACGGCCTGCCGGGGCTGGAGACCCTGCGCTCCTCCTCGATCCAGGGCCTCTCGGTGATCACCGCCGTGTTCCGCGCCGGCAGCGACATCGACCGGGTGCGCCAGCGCGTCGGCGAGCGCCTCGTCGCGCTCACCGGCCGCCTGCCGCAGGGGGTGATGCCGCCCTCCATGACGGCGCTGACCTCCTCGACCAGCACCGTGCTCCTCGTCGGCCTGACCTCGCAGACCCGCGACGACCTCGACCTGCGCACCGTCGCCGACTGGACCGTGCGCCAGCGGCTGCTGGCGGTGCCGGGCATCGCCCAGGTCTCGGTCTATGGCGGCGGCGTGCGCTCGCTCCAGGTGCAGGTGCGCCCGAACGACCTCGTACGCTTCCGCGTCGGCCTCAACGACGTGCTCGCCGCCGCCCGCAAGGCCACCGGCGTGCGCGGGGCCGGCTTCGTCGACACGGCGAACCAGCGCGTGGTGCTGCGCACCGAGGGCCAGGCCCTCGACCCGGAGGTGCTCGGCCGCACCGTCCTCGTCAACGAGGGCGGGGCGAGCGTGGTGCTGGCGGACGTCGCCACCGTGCGCGCCGCCCCCGAGCCGCCGATCAGCGCGGCGCTGATCGACGGCAAGCCCGGCGTGCTCCTGATGGTCGGCGCGCAGATCGGCGCCAACACGCTGGAGGTCACCGACCGCGTCGAGGCGGCGCTCGCCGACCTCAAGCCGGCGCTCACCCGCGAAGGGATCGCGGTGCGGCCCGACCTGTTCCGGCCCGCGAACTTCATCGCGGTCGCCAACGGCAACGTGCTCCAGGCATTGGGCATCGGCGGGGCGCTCGTCGTCATCGTGCTCTTCGTCTTCCTCGCCGACTGGCGCACCAGCCTGATCAGCGCGGCGGCGATCCCGCTCTCCCTCGTCGCCGCGGTGCTCGCCCTGATGGCGGCGGGCGAGAGCCTCAACACCATGACGCTGGGCGGCCTCGCCATCGCCATCGGCGAGGTGGTGGACGATGCGGTGATCGGCGTCGAGAACGTGGTCCGGCGCCTGCGCGAGCGGCGGGCCGCGGGCGATCCCACATCGTCCGCCCGCATCGTCCTCGACGCGATCCTGGAGGTGCGCACGGCGGTGGCCTACGCGACCTTCGCGGTGCTCCTCGTCTTCCTGCCGGTGCTCGCCCTGTCGGGGGTCGCGGGCCGGCTGTTCGGGCCGCTGGCGCTCGCCTACATCTTCGCGGTCGTCGCCTCGCTCGCCGTCGCGCTCACCGTGACGCCGGCGCTGAGCCTCCTGCTCCTCGGCGGGCGGGCGGGCGGACAGGCCGCCGGAGCGCACGAGCCCCCGGTGATGGCCTGGTCGCGGGCGCGCTATGCGGGCCTCCTCACCCGCATCGGGCGCCATCCCCGCTGGATGATGGCGCTCGCCGTCCTCACCACCCTCGGCGGCGCCGCGCTGCTGCCGCTGCTCGGCGGCACCTTCCTGCCCGACCTGAAGGAGGGCCACCTGATCCTGCACATGGCCGGCGCGCCCGGCACTTCCCTGCAGGAATCGCAGCGGATGGGCGTGCGGATCACGGACGCGCTGCGCGCCATCCCCGGCATCCGGGCGGTCGCCTCGCAGATCGGCCGGGCCGAGGCCGGGCAGGACACGGCGGGCACCCATTACAGCGAGATCCATATCGACCTCGACCAGGGCCTCGACGGGGCCGCCCAGAAGGCGGTGGAGGCGCGGATCCGGGCGCTCGCCGCCGGCTTCCCGGGCGCCCATTTCTCGCTCAAGACCTTCCTGACCGAGCGCATCGAGGAGACGGTCTCGGGCTTCACCGCGCCGGTCGTGGTCAACCTGATCGGCAACGACCTCGACCGCATCGATTCCGCCGCGAAGGCGGTGGCGCGGGAGCTCGCCGAGGTGCGCGGCGCCCGCGACGTGCAGCAGGTCTCGCCCGCCGGCATGCCGCAGGTGAACGCCTCCTTGCGGCCCGCGGACCTGCGCCACTGGGGCCTCGACGCGATCGAGGTGCTGGAATCGGTGCGCACCGCCTATCAGGGCGACGTGGTCGGCCAGTCCTATGTCGGCAACGCCGTGTTCAACGTCATCGTCATCCTCGACGAGCGGGCGCGGGGGCGGATCGCGGGCCTCGGCGAGTTGCCGCTGCGCACGCCCGGCGGGCGCTACATCCGCCTGTCCCAGGTCGCCGACATCTACGAGACCACCGGGCGCTACCAGGTGCAGCACCAGGGCGCGCAGCGCGTCCAGGCGGTGACCGCCAACGTGGTGGGCCGGGACATCGGCAGCTTCGTGGCCGCGGCCAAGCGCAAGATCGCCAAGGAGGTGCGCCTGCCCGAGGGCGTCTACGTCTCCTTCGCCGGCTCGGCCGAGGCGCAAGCCCAGGCGCGGCGCGACCTCCTCCTGCATTCGGGCCTCGCCGGGCTCGGCATCGTGCTGCTGCTCGCCGTGGTGACGGGCTCGGGCGCCAACCTCGCCCTGGTCCTGGTGAATCTGCCCTTCGCCTTCGTCGGCGGCGTCGTGGCGGTGGCCGCGACCGGCGGCCTGCTCTCGCTCGGCTCCATCGTCGGCTTCGTGACGCTGTTCGGCATCAGCTTGCGCAACACCATCATGATGATCGCCCATTACGAGCATCTCGTCGTGGCGGAGGGCCAGCCCTGGGACGCGGCCACCGCCATCCGGGGCGCCGCCGACCGGCTGGTGCCGATCCTGATGACCTCGCTGGTGACCGGGCTCGGGCTGATGCCGCTGGCGCTCGGCGCCGGCGAGCCCGGCCGCGAGATCGAGGGGCCGATGGCGATCGTGATCCTCGGCGGCCTCGTCACCTCGACGGTGCTGAACCTGCTCGTCCTGCCGGGCCTGGCGCTCCGCTTCGCCCGCTTCGGCGGGGAGGAGGCGAAGGTCGGAGCGGAAGCGCGGCCGCTCCCGCAGGCGTGAGGCTCCGCCCGGGCCGGAACCTGCTATGGAGGATCCCGATTCCGGAGGATTCGATTCTCATGCGTCCGGCCCTGCGCCTCGCCCTCGCGGCCCTGCTCGTCACCGCCTGCCCCGCCCTGTCGGCCCCGGCGCCGGCCGGGCCGCCGCCGAGCCTGCCGGCACCGCCGCTCGCGCCGCCAGCTCCGAATTCTCCCGCCAATCCCCCCGCGAGCCCGCCCGCATCCGACCCGCAGGCGATCCCGACCTTCCCCATGCACCGCGTGGTGCCGCGGGGCGAGGTGCGCGCCATCGGCTTCTTCACCTCGCTCTACCCGGATTGCTCCGCGATCGGCCCGGTGGTGATCCGCACGCTGAGCCCGCCCCAGCACGGGCGCGTCAGCTTCACGGCGGTCGATTCCTTCCCGCGCTACGGGCCGAGCGCGCCGCTCGCCGCCTGCAACGCCCGCAAGGTGCCGGGCACGCGGATGACCTACGAGCCGGAGGAGGGCTTCGAGGGCCTCGACGGCTTCCGCCTGCTGGTGATCAACGCCGACGGCACCGCCGCCGAGTACGACGCCAAGGTCTCGGTGCGATAGGGCGCGTCGATCAGAGCCGGACCAGCGCCGCCCGGGGCACGCGGCGCGCGCCCGGCGCCGGGTCGGCTTGGTGGTCGAAGCTGCGGAAGGTGTTCCGGGCCGCGGCCTTGGCCGCGTAGAGCGCCCCGTCGGCGCGGGCGAACAGCTCGGCCGGCTCGCAGCCGGCCTGCCGGGCGATGCCCACCGAGGCGCCGAGCTGCAGGGTCAGGCCCGCATGCCGCACGGGCTCGGCGAGCGCCGCCACGATCCGCGCGGCGAGACGCTCCGGCAGGGCGGGATCGGGCAGGCCTTCCAGGAGGACGGCGAACTCGTCGCCGCCGATCCGCGCCACGAGGCCCATGGGCGCGCGGGCCTCGGCGCAGGTCTCCGCGCAGACGCGGCGGATCCGGGCCGCCATCTCCGCGAGGCAGGCATCGCCCACCGCGTGGCCGTGGCCGTCATTGACCGGCTTGAACCGGTCGAGGTCGACGAGGAGGAGGGCGCCCCCGCCCCGGCCGCCGAGCGCGGCGAGGCGCGCCTCGAACACCGCGCGGTTGGCGAGCCCGGTGAGGGCGTCGCGCTCGGCGAGCATCCGCAGCCGCTCCAGCTCCTGCCGCTCGGCGGTGACGTCGCGCTTCAGCCCGAACAGCCGCACCGGCACCCCGTCCGCGCAGGCGACCGAGGCGCTGATCCGGATCCAGCGATGCTGCCCCTGGGCGGTGACGATCTCGGCGTCGAGATCGAAGCCGCGCCGGGCGGCCAGCGCCGCGGCGCGCACCCGCTCCAGCATCGCGAGGGAATCCGGCGGGTAGTGGTCGAGGGCCCGCCCGCGGCGCAGGGCAGTCCCACGCGGCAGCCCGAACAGGTCGTAGACCGCGTCGGTCCAGGTCAGGCTCTCGTCGGCGAGCCGGCACTCGAACACGCCGAACCCGGCCGCCGCCACCGCCTCCGCTGCCGGCCCGTGGGGCCGATCGCGGCTCCGGGCGTTCCGGGCCTCGACCTCGGCGCAGAGGGTGGCGAGCCGCTCCAGGCGGACGCCGCGGACGAGGGAGAGGCCGCAGGGGAGGGCGGGGCGGGGACGCGACGGGTCGGGAACGGCGTCGTGGGACATGCCGTGGGCTGGCCTGCACGTCGTGGAGCATGGAAGCGTGACTATGGCAGGATTGAAGTCCGGTTAACACCCGGGCTCGACCTGCCGCATCCGGTTCCGTCCCGGCCTGTCCTTGCGTTCGACCCGCCTCCACTCCGGCGGAGAGCGCCCTATCCGCGGATCCGCGCGGGGTTGCCGACGGCGACCGCGCCCGCGGGCACGTCGCGCGTCACCACGCTGCCGGCCCCGATGATCGCGTCGTCGCCGATGGTGACGCCCGGCATGATGAGCGCCCCGCCGCCGATCCAGACATTCGCCCCGATGACGACCGGGCGCCCGAATTCCAGCATCTGCCGGCGCTGGGCCGGATCGCGCGGATGGTCGGCGGTGAGGATCTGCACGCCCGGTCCGATCTGGGTCATGTCGCCGATGGTGACCGCGACCACGTCGAGGACGCAGCAATTGAAGTTCATGAACACGCCGCGGCCGAGGCTGATGTTGTAGCCGTAGTCGCAATGGAAGGGCGGGCGGATGTTGCAGCCCTCCCCGACGCGGGCGAACATCTCCGCCAGGAGCGCCTGCCGCTCGGGCTGGCCCAGGGTGTTCGTCGCGTTGTAGCGGTCCATCCAGGCGGAGACGCGCCGGTTGTCGGCGGCGAGCTCCGGATCGTCGGCGATGTAGAGGTCGCCGGCGAGCATCCTCTGCTTCTGGGAGCGCGGGTCCGCCCCTTGGTCGGCCCCTTGGTCCATGCTCTCATCCAGCTCGTTCGCGCGCGTCATGATCTCTCCGGGCTCGATCCGTCCGAACCCCACACATAGCCCGCGCAGCCGCCCGGATCAGGGACGCGGCGCTCTTTGGCCGGGGCGCTATCCCCTTCGGCGGCGCGTGCCCTAGTTCCCCTGGCCTCACGCGACGTCACGCGACTTCGGCCAGGAGGATCGGGATGGGCTTCTTTATCGTCATCGCCTGTTCGTGGCTCGTCGTCGCCGGGCTCGACATCCTGGCCTCCCGGCGCCGCAACGAGATGGAGGCCGAGGGCATCCTCGTGCCCCGCAGCGGCGGCTCGGCCTACCTGAACCCGCCGCGCCCGTACTGAGGGCCCTCTCCTCCCCATCCAGATCGGGCCTGCCCGATCTGGACAGGCAAGAACGGATCTCGGGCAGGCCCGAGATCTGCGGGGAGGGGGAGACGCGCGGTCCCGACCGCCGGCCTCAGCCCGTCTCGTCCGACCCGGGGGTGTGCTCCTCGCCGGCCGGGCGCCCGTCGTCGCGGGCGCGGTGGAGCAGGAAGATCGACGCCACCATGGCGAGGATCAGCCCGGCCAGCACGCCGAGCTCGATCATCGAGGCCTGGAACAGCGCCTGCTTCTCCGGCGTCCAGTCCTTGCTGTGGGTGATCTCCGAGGATTGCAGGGTCACCACCAGCACGCGCCGGATCGAGGCGATCAGCCCGACGATCAGGAACGGCTCGCAGGTCAGCTTCCCCGAGCGCATGGAGACCCGCACCGTGTGCAGGATCTCGACCAGCATCAGCAGGAAGAGCAGCCGGTCGACCACTTCGAGGAGCTGCGGCGCGCGGCCGAGCGAGTGACTGGCCTCCAGCGTCAGCCGCCCGGCATCGAACAGCGCGAGGATGGCGGTGGCCGCAAGCAACAGGCCGAGGATCGCGTAGATCGCGTGCTCGGTGTGCAGGAACAGGAAGGTCGAGGCCCGGGTCAGCGTGCCCGGCTCCTCCTGCGACTCGTCGGCCATCGCGCCCCTCCTGGTGCGTGCCTGCGGTCCGGCGGGATCCGGTCGGCCCACACCCCGCTCGCAGGTCATTCCCGTTCCCGTTCCCAAACGCCTTCCGCGAAAGGCGCGGGTCCCCTCTCCACCCAAGTCGGGCCTGCCCGACTTGGGCATCCGGGTGCGGATCTCGGGCAGGCCCGAGATCCGTCGGGAGAGGGACAGGGTGAGGGTCGAGAACGCGCCGGATAAGGCGGAGCCGGAGCCGCCTCACCGTCGCGACCACTCCGGAAGCTTCTCATCCCTCACCCCAACCCTCCCCCGAACGGGAGAGGGGGCGCGTCGCGCTCGGCCGATACCCTCGTGCGGATCCGATACGGTCTCTCCGCCGAGAGAGGGCGCCCCCGGCTCACGGCCGGGCCGGCGTCGCCGGCGCGCCGGCGCTCGCTCGCTTCTCCGGGTTGCGGGCCTGGCTGTAGGCGATGCTGGCGAAGGAGCCGAGCACCGAGGCCCAGGGGCGGGCGGCCTCCGGGGCGCCGGCCTTCTGGCGCTCCAGATAGGGGTCCTTGCCCACCTGGCAGAACAGGCTGGTGAGGCCGTTGACGAGGGCGTCGTCCACGCTCTGGCCGCCGGTCTCGGCCGGCTTGGCGCCGTAGGCCGCCTTCACCTGCGGCAGGAGCTGGGCCAGGATCGGCACGACCTTCTCCTGGGTGACCGGCTCGCGGGCGAGGCCCTTGAGCCGCTCGGCCGCGCCGGCCGAGTCGAAGGCCTTGCGCACCGTGTCCTGCGCGACCTCGGCGCAGGGGGCGTTGCCAGCGAGCATGGTCTGGGTCGCCGCCCGCGCGTCGGAGGCGGCGCTGTCGGAATCGATCACCGGCGCGCTGTTGCCCCAGCTGTTGCGGATGTAGTCCACGACGTTGCGGACCTCGACATCGGTCATCTCCTGGCCGATCGCCGGCATCGGCGCGTAGCCGCTCTGCGCAGCCAGCCCGCCATAGATCACCCGCAGCACCGTCTCGGGGCCCCTGGACTGCACCGAGGTGTTGCCGGCGAGCGCCGGCACCGCGCCCGGGATGCCCTTGCCGTCCGGCTGGTGGCAGGAGGAGCAGTAGGTGAGGTAGGTGGCGCCCCCCGGCGCGCCCTTGCCGTCGAAGGCCTGGAGGTTCTTCTCCTGGTAGGTCTGCTTGGCGGGGACCGTGCGCAGATACGCGACCATCGCCTTGAGGTCGGCGTCGGACATCTTCGAGAGCGATTCCTCGATGGTCTGGCGCATCGGGCCGGCGGCCACGCCCGGGCGGGTGCCCGGCGCCGTGCCGGTCTTCAGGTAGGTGACCACCTCCATGTCGGACCATGCGCCGATGCCCTGGTGGCCGTCCGGCGTGATGTTGGGGGCGTACCAGCCGTCGATGACGCCGCCGCCGAAGCGGCCGGCGAGGCTCGTATTGCCCACGAGCTTGCGCTCGTTGTGGCACATCCCGCAATGGCCGAGCCCCTCCACGAGGTAGGCGCCGCGGTTGACCTCGGCGCTGGCCTGCGGGTCCGGCTTGAAGCGGCCCTCGCCGAAGAAGGCGGTGCGCCAGGTGACGAGCGTGGTGCGCACGTTGAACGGGAAGGGGATCTCGTTGTCCTTGCGCGCCTCCTTCACCGGGGGCAGCGACTTCAGGAAGGCGAAGATCGCCTTGGTGTCCTCGTCGGTGACCTTGGTGTACCAGCCGAACGGGAAGGCCGGGTAGAGATACTCGCCGTCGTCGCCGATGCCCTGGCGGAAGGCGCGCTCGAAGGTGGCGTAGTCCCACTTGCCGATGCCGGTCTCCGGGTCCGGCGTCAGGTTCGGCGTCATGATCGCGCCGATCGGGGTGTTGAGCCGGTAGTTGCCGGCAAACGGCTTGCCCCCCGGCGCCGTGTGGCAGGCCACGCAATCGCCCGCCGTGACGAGGTATTTGCCGCGCGCGATCAGGTCGGGATCGGCGGGGTTCGGGTCCTGCGCCGCGGCCGGGGCGGCGGCGAGGAGCCCGGCGAGGGCGAGGGCGGCGATGCGGTCCATGGTGCTCTCCTCCGGGTTACCGCCGGGAGACAGGTGCAAATGCACGCAAGGTCGGGGAGTCCGCCCCACGGGCGGGCCCTCAGGCTCTGTGTCGGCCCCGGTGCCGAAGCGGCGCGACGCGGCCCGGCGCCCGGGCCGCAGGACCCGGATGAGGGCCCGGATGCGGGGGAGCATGCGCGGGCAACGCGGGCGGCTCCGGCGATGTTGCGACGGGTTCCCTGCGGCGAAGCGCCTCCGCCCGGCGCAAGCCCATCTCGGTGAGGTGGGCGGCGAAGGCGGCTGCGAGCGCGGCGGCGATCCAGGGCCAGGGCGCGCCGACCAGCGTCGCGCGGAGCGCCAGCAGCAGCCCGGCCCCCGCGGCGAGGCCGGCGAGGAGCGGCGCGCGCGGGCCGAGGCGCCCGGGCAGGAGGGCGACGAGCAGGGCCTCGGCGGCGACGAGGAGGAGGATCGCGTCGGCGATCCGACCCGACTCGAACAGCGGGGCGAACAGGTGGCCGAGCGCCTCCATCTCAGCCGCCCCGCGCATCGGCCGCGAGGCCGGGATTGAGCCGCAGGATGCGCAGGTTCAGGAATGCGGCCACGCCGACCCAGCCGAGATAGGGCAGGAGCAGCACGGCCCCGGCGAGGCTGACGCGGGCGAGCAGGATCACCAGCAGCAGGATCGAGAGCCAGAGCAGCACGATCTCGGCGAGCGCCCAGTCCGGCCGGCGCAGCTGGAAGAACAGCACGCTCCAGGCGATGTTGAGCACCGCGTTGAGACCGAAGGCAGAGAGCAGCAGGGTGCGCTCGGCCGTGCCCGCGCTCGCGCTCCAGCCGAGGCTCGCGGAGGCCGCGGCCAGCGCCAGGATCACGGCCCAGATCGGCCCGAAGGCCCGGTCCGGCGGCTTCCAGGCCGGCACGCGAAGGCTGCGGTACCACGCGTCGGTGCGCGTCGCGACGCCGCCGGCGAACCCGACGAGGAGGGCGGCGGCGCCCGCGACGAGGACGGGGAGGATGGACCCGCTCACGGCGAGACCCAGCGGAACAGGTGGGCGAGGTCCTTCAGGAAGATCCGCACATGGGCGACGGGCTTCCTGCGCACCAGCTCCTTGTTCATGTAGGCGTCCCAGGTGAGCTGCTGCACGTCCTTGTCCCGGCAGATCGAGACGAAGCGCTCGCGCAGGCCGTCGCTGCGGTACCAGACCCACTGCATCATCCGCAGGATCAGGAAGACGCGCCCGTGCAGGCGCATGAAGCGGGCCCGCGCCCCGGCGAGCGCCCGCGCGTCGCCGGTGGCGAGGAAGGCCTGCGCCGCCTCGGCCGCGAGACGGCCGCCGAGCATCGCGTAGTAGATGCCCTCGCCCGAGGCCGGGGCGACGATGCCGGCGGCGTCCCCCGTGAGGAGCACGTCGCGGCCGTTGTCCCAGCGCCGCAGGGGCTTCAGGGGCAGCGGCGCGCCCTCGCCGCGGACGAGGGCGCCCTGGTCGAGGCCGGATTCGGCGCGGAGCTTCCGGATGGCGCCGCGCAGGGAGAAGCCCTTGCGGGCGCTGCCCGTGCCGACGCTGATCGTCTCGCCGTGCGGGAAGATCCAGGCGTAGAAATCCGGCGAGAGCCGGCCCTGGTAGTAGACGTCGCAGCGGCTCGCCTCGCAATCGGCGGGCGCGGCCGGCTTCCGCACGATCTCGTGGTAGGCGAAGACCTGCCGCATGGCGGCGTGGCCGGGGATCTCGGCGCGGCCGACCGGGGAGCTCGCCCCGTCGGCGCCGATGACGAGGCGGGCGGTGACGCGGCGCTCGTTGCCGTCCTCCCGGCCGCCCTCCCGGAAATGCACGGTCGTGAGCCCGTCCGCACGGGTGATGCGGAGGAACAGGCCGTCGCGGCGCTGCGCCCCGGCCTCGGCGGCGCGGGCGCGCAGCCAGGGGTCGAACTGCTCGCGGTCGACCATGCCGACGAAGCCCTCGCCCACCGGCATGTCGACGGCCTTGCCGGATGGCGCCACCATCCGGGCGGCGCGGATGCGCGCGACGAGGAGATGGTCGGGGATCGCGAAGTCGCGGATCAGGCGGGGCGGGATGGCGCCGCCGCAGGGCTTGATCCGCCCGGCCCGGTCGAGGAGCAATACGCGGATCCCGGCGCGGGCCAGCTCGGTGGCGGCGGTGGCGCCGGCCGGCCCGCCGCCCACCACTACCACGTCGAAGGTCTCCGGGGTCTGGGGCGCGGCGGGATCGGCCATGGCGCTACCTCGCTTCGAGTTCCGGGCCTAGGGAGAAACAGGCGGTCCGCGCGAGGGCGTTGCCGCCGGGAGCCGGCGCGAGGCGCAGCGCGATGAGGGCGGCGAGCACGAACAGCCCGGCCTCGGCCGCGAAGACGGCGGCGTAGGCCTGGGCCGGCTCGGTGGCGACGAGGCGGGCGAGATCGACGGCGAGCGTGCCGAGGAACCCGCCCGCGCCGAAGGCCACCCCTTGCGCCGCGCCCCAGACGCCCATGCGGGTGCCGCGCTCGGCCGGGCCGCCGGCACCTGCGAGCCCCATCATCGAGCCGATGGCGGCGACCGCGTAGACGCCGTTCGAGAACCCGAGCGCGAAGACCGCGGCGCGCATCGGGAAGTCCGGCCCGAGCGTTGCGCCCATCGCGATGGCGAGGAGGGCCACGGCCGAGCCGAGGCAGCCCGCCACCGTCCAGAGCCGCAGGGAGCCGAGCACCGGCCCGCCGATCCCCGCCGTCACCGCGGCCACCGCAAGCATGCCGGCGAGCACGCCGCCGTGCTGGAGCCCGGCGAGCTTGGTGGTCGCCCCCGGCGTCATCGCGAAGGCGAGGCCGGCATAGGGCTCGAGGATCAGCTCCTGCGCGCTGTAGGCGAGCATCGAGACGAAGATGAACACGGTGAAGCGCCGCGCGGCGGGCTCGGCCAGCACCTTGCGCAAGACCGCGGAGAAGGGCGCCTTCTGCGGCCCCCCCTCCGCCGGGGCGGTGATCCGGCCCTCGACCCCGGAGACCGCGAGGCACGCGACCGCGAAGGCGAGAAGCGAGACGGTTCCGGAGACCGCCATCAGCCGCGCCCCCGAGAACGGGTCGAGGAAATGCCCGGCGAGCGGAGCGGTCACCGCGAAGCCGGCGATCATCATCACCCAGACGATGGTCGCCGCCGCCCCGCGCCTCGCCTCGGCGACGCCGCCCGCGAGCAGGACGAGGAGGGAGGTCCCGGCCGCGCCCGCCCCCATCCCGACGAGGAGGAAGGCCAGGACCGCGAGCCCCATCCCGGCGGCGAGCTGCGTCTCGGCGAGCGCCGTGGCGCAGGCCGCCCCGAACCCGCCGAGACAGAGGGCGGCCATGCCGCCGACGATCCAGGGGGTGCGCCGCCCGTGCCGGTCGGAGCCGTAGCCCCAGCGCGGCCGCAGCATCTGCACGGCGTAGTGGAGCCCGAGCAGGGCGCCCGGCACCAGGGCGGGCAGCGCCAGCTCCACCACCATGACGCGGTTGATGGTCGAGGTGATCAGCACCACCACGGCGCCGAGCGCGGTCTGGACGAGGCCGAGCCGGGCGATCTGCCCCCAGGAGAAACCCGATGTGAAACCGGAGGATGTGAAGCCCGCGCCCATCACAAGCCCCCCTGCACGAGGGGGCGCAGCGCGAAGGCCGCGGCCAGCATGCCGAGCACGTAGAGGGTGGTGCCGGTGCCGTTGTACCAGGCGGCGCGCCCGCGCGGATCCTTCAGGAAGCGCGCCATCAGGGCGAGCTGCCCGGCGAGCAGCGCCGCGACCAGGGCGGCGTACCAGGGCCGCTCCCAGTGGGCGAGCAGCGCCACGACCACGGCCTGCGGCAGGGCCATCACCCAGCAGGCGAAGCGCGCCGCGCGCTCCGGCCCGAGCTGCACCGGCAGGGAGGCGACGCCCATGCGCCGGTCGCCCTCCACGGACTTGAAGTCGTTCAGCGTCATGATGCCGTGGGCACCCAGGGAATAGAGGAGCGCCAGGGCCAGCACCCGCCGGTCGGGCAGGGCGGCGGCCATCACGGCGGCCCCGGTGAACCAGGGCAGGCCCTCATAGCAGAGCGCCACCGCGGCGTTGCCCCACCAGCCGTTGCGCTTCAGCCGGATGGGGGGGGCCGAGTAGATCCAGGCGAGCGTCAGGCCGAAGGCGGCCGCCCCCAGGATCCAGGGCCCGAGCGCGGCGGCGACGAGGAGGGAGAGCACCGTCCAGCCCGCGGCGAGGTAGAGGCCCCAGCGGCCCGGGATCCGCCCCGAGGGGATCGGCCGGCCGGGCTCGTTGATCGCGTCGACCTCGCGGTCGAACCAGTCGTTGGCGGCCTGGCTGGTGGCGCAGACCAGGGGTCCGGCGAGCAGCACGCCCGCCGCGATCACCGGCCATTGTCCGGAAGCCGGGTATCCCGAGGAGACCACGCCGCAGGCGAAGGCCCACATCGGCGCGAACCACGTGATCGGCTTCAGGAGCTCGACGACTGCGCTCGGAGCGGGCGTTGCCATGCTCGGAGGCTAGGTCTCGCCGCCTCCATGTGTCAACTCAAATTTACACTTCGGCGCTGACACCGGCCCGCCTGCGACAACCCGCTCGCACGTTGCAGTGCACGAATATTGTCTTGTGCGAAGCAATATCCAAGTGAATGCAAAGTACAGCCACGGTCGAGGGCATCGCTCCATCAGCAGGAGCCGGTGATTCGAGCCTGTGGGCTTGTCCCCGCCCCCTTGCGGGGAGGGGTCGGAGGTCGGGGTGGTTCAGGATTGGGCGCCGAGCGTCGTTCTGCACCGCCCCCACCTCCGGCTCCTCCCCATCCAGATCGGGCCTGCCCGATCTGGATGGGCAAGGGCAGATCTCGGGCAGGCCCGAGATCCGTGGGGAGGAGAGGCCCAGCGTGGGCCGACGCGACCGCTCCGGAAACTCTACGCCTCGTCCGGCCCGTCGAGGTCGCCGACGCCGTAGCGGCGCATCTTGGCGTAGAGGCCCTGGCGGCTGAGGCCGAGCATCTCGGCCGCGGAGGCGCGGTTGTCGCGGGTGATGCGGAGCGCCGCCTCGATGCAGAGCTTCTCGATGAGGTCGGTGGTCTCGCGCACCAGGGTCTTCATCGAGACGCGGCCGACGAGCTCGGTCATCTGCTCGACCGAGCGGGGCAGGCTGCCGGAGGCCGGCACCGCCCGGCGCGGCCCGGCGCGGAAGGAGAAGCCGAGGCAGCCCTGGCCCGGCACCGCGACGGCGGCGACCTCCACATCCTCCACCGAGCCGTACTGGCCGCGCAGCACGGTGCTGAACCGGCGCACCGAGCCGTGCTCGCGCAAGGTGGCGAACAGCGCCTGCGCCTCGGTCTCATCGTGGCCGAGCCAGCGCTCCAGGGGCTGGCCGCGGGCCTGCTCCTCGGTGGCGAGCTGCACGCGCTCAAGGAAGGCGGCGTTGGCCGCGAGCACGCGCCGGCCCGAATCGGCGACGACGAAGCCCTCGGGCAGGGCGCGCAGCAACTCGGCGGCGTGGGCGGAGAGGCCGGAGCCCTCCTCGCGGGCGGCCGGCGCCGCGAGGCGCAGCAGCACGCTGGTGCTGGTCTCGCCGCGGAACAGGGAGGCGGAGACGGTGGCCGGGCCCCGGTTGTGGGCGAGCCGCGCCTCGAGGTCGGGCGCCTCGCCGGAGACGCGCAGCGTCGTGAACAGCACCTCCAGGTCGCGCGCGCTGCGGTCCTCGAACAGGTCGACCACGTCCTGGCCGGCGAGGCGCTTGGCGGCGCGGCCGAGCAGGCGGGAGGCGGCGGGGTTGACCTCGGTGATGCGGCGCGTGCCGGCATCGACCACGAGGACCGCCTCGCCCGAGAGCTGGAAGAGCAGGCGGTAGCGCGTCTCGGCGGCGCGCAGGCGGTCGTAGTCGCGCTCCATCGCCTGCTGCGCCTCGGCGAGGCGCCGCTGCAGGGCCGCCACGGCGCGCAGGTTCCGCCCGACCAGGATGACCGGCCCGTCGGCCTTGGCCCGCAGGGCGGCGTAGCGCACCGGCAGGTCCGGCCCCTCGGGGCAGGGATGGTTCACCTGGCGCCAGCGGGTGAGGGCGCCCGCCCGCGCCTCGCGCAGCAGCGCCTCGACCTTCGGCCGGCTCTCGACGGTGACGGTGTCGCTCAGGGGGCGGCCGCGCCAGGCGGCCACCGTGTCGGGGCCCGGATCCTCGCCGCCGGCGCTCACCTCGCGGATCACGCCGTCCGGATCGATCACGAGGGATAGGTCCGTGACCGCCGCGACGACCAGCCCGGCCGCCGCCCCGTCGAGGAGGCCGGCCGTGATCGGCAGCGCCACGTGCGGCGCGCGCGGGACGGGTCTGGCAGGTGCGCTCACAGGTGCGCTCACGATCGTCACGTCTGGTGGGCCAAATGGATCCTTTCAACAGGCTCGCGCCCGCATTTCAAGCAAGGATTCGGCGATATCCGGTGCGGAACCCGCCACCGTCGCGCAGGCATCGGCTCCGACCGCGCCGACCTGCTCGGGATGGCGCGCGAAATACGCCCCGCCGACCAGGATGCGCATGTCCGGGTTGCAGGAGGCCGCCCGCAGGGCGGCGATCGCCGGGGCGAGGGCGGGCAGGTGCACGTCGCTGGCGAGGCTCAGGCCCACCACGTCGAAATGCTCGCGGGCCACCGCCAGCACGCCCGGGCCGCCATCCGGCAGGCCCACCGTCCAGCCCGCCTCGCGGAAGGCGCTCGCCACGATGACGATGCCGAAGACGTGGGTCTCCCCCGGGCAGGGCAGCAGCAGCACGCTGCGCCCGCGCGGCGGCGGCTCGGACTCCAGGCGGGCGCAGAGCATCCGGGCGATGATCTGGAGCCGGCCGAGCGCCGTGGTCACCGCGAGGAAGTCGCACTCGTCCTCCTCCCAGAGGCTGCCGAGATGGCGGGCGGCCGGGGCGAGGAGGTCGACGAGCAGGCTCTCCAGGGGCAGCCCGCGCGAGAGCAGGTCGGCGACGGCGGGGCGCACGTCGTCCCCGCCCGCGAGCTGGGGGCCGGGGCTGAGCAGCAGGGTGGCGAAGCGGGCGGCCTCGGCCGCCGTCGGGCGCCGCGGCGCCGTGGCGCGGGGCGGGGCGGCCTCGCGATGCACCAGCATCAGCCGGGGCAGGATCTCGCCCTCGATGAGGCGCGACAGCGTGTCCGGCCGTTCGAACGGGGAGGGGCGGGCTTCGAGCGCCGCCGGGGCGAGATCGAGAAGAGCGCAGTCGAAGACGAGGTCGCCGACGTCCGGCCCCCAGCGGTAACACCGTGCATCGCCCATCGGCAGCCTCCCTGATCGCGAGGGCCTCCGACCTCTCGCAGGGTGCCGGCAGAAGCGGCCGGCATCGCGGCGGGACGGTGCCCGGTGCCGGGCCTCCGCATGGCGTTACGGGCTCCCCGCCGCGGGGGAATCTTCTCGCGGACTCGCCCCTCGTCGCCTGCGCGCTCACCTCCAGGCCGGGCCGGGATCCAGAAGATCCCACTCGGCTGCGAGCGCTGTGCGGGCTTGGCCGCGGGCTTGACCGATAAACCCTGACGATACGCCGATGCCGCCGCTTGGCAATGGTGAACCCGAAGAATTCTTACATGTAAGCGGACAATCATTGTCACATGCAAATGACGTAAAGACAGATTGACACTTCTGGGACGGCGGGCCTAGGTTCCCTGTCAAGCGGGGCCCCCGAACGGGGCCCGGATGGTGGACGAGGGCGGACGCGATGGGTCCAGGCCGGCCGACACCGCTCTACACGGAGGCCCAGCGCCGACGCCGGGACGCCACCCGGTGGACGCTGGTGCAGGGCGTGCTGGCCCCCCTCCAGTTCCTCGCCTTCCTGGTGAGCCTCGCGCTGGTGCTGCGGGCGCTCGCCACCGGGGAGGGGCTGCTCGCGGCCAACCTCTCGGTCGTGGTCAAGACCGGCCTCCTCTACGCGATCATGGTCACCGGCTCGATCTGGGAGAAGGCGGTGTTCGGGCGCTACCTGTTCGCCCCGGCCTTCTTCTGGGAGGACGTGGTCAGCATGCTGGTGCTGGCGCTCCACACCGCCTACCTCGCCGCCCTCGTCGGCGGCCTGCTGGCGCCGGAGCCGCTCCTCGTCCTCGCGCTCGCGGCCTACGCCGCCTACCTCGTCAATGCCGGCCAGTTCCTGCTCAAGCTGCGCGCGGCGCGGCTGCAGGGTGCGCCGCGCGCGGGGCACCTCGACGCCGCGGGAGGCCTGCCGTGAACGCCCCCCTCCCGGCCGAGGCCTGCGGCATCGACCTCGTGCGCGAGCGCGGGCAGCGCGCGGTGTTCTGCGGGCTCACCGGCATCGTCTGGCTGCACCGCAAGATCCAGGACGCCTTCTTCCTCGTGGTCGGCTCGCGCACCTGCGCGCACCTGATCCAGTCGGCGGCGGGCGTGATGATCTTCGCCGAGCCGCGCTTCGCCACCGCCATCCTCGACGAGCGGGATCTCGCCGGGATCGCCGACGCGGAGGCCGAGCTGGACACCGCCGTGGAGCGGCTGGTGGCGCGCCGGCCCGACATCCGGCTCCTGTTCCTCGTCGGCTCCTGCCCCTCCGAGGTGATCAAGCTCGACCTGACCCGGGCGGCCTTCCGCCTCTCGCGCCGCCTCGCGCCGGTGCGGGTGCTGACCTATTCGGGCTCAGGGATCGAGACCACCTTCACGGAAGGGGAGGATGCCTGCCTCGCCGCCCTGGTGCCGGAACTGCCCGAGGCGGAAGCGGGGGACGGTGCCCTGCTGGTGGCCGGCGCGCTCGGCGACGTGGTCGAGGACCAGTTCGCGCGGCTCTTCGCCGATCTCGGCATCCCGGTGCGCTTCCTGCCGGGGCGGCGGGCGGAGGCGATGCCGGCGGTCCGGCCCGGCATGCCCTACCTGCTGGCGCAGCCCTTCCTGGCGGGCACCGCCCGGGGGCTCGACGGGCGCGGCCTGCGCCACCTGCCGGCGCCCTTCCCGCTCGGGGCCGAGGGCACCACCGGCTGGCTGCAGGCGGCGGCCGAGGCCTTCGGCGTCGCGCCCGAGCGCTTCGCGGCGGCGACGCAGGCCGGGCGGCGCCGGGCCGAGACGGCGCTGGCGCCCCACCGGGCCGCGCTCGCCGGGCGGCGGATCTTCTTCTTCCCCGATTCCCAGCTCGAAGTGCCGCTCGCCCGCTTCCTGGCGCGGGAGCTGGGCGCCGGGATCGTCGAGGTCGGCACGCCCTACCTGCATCGCGGCCTCCTCGCCGAGGAGATCGCGCGCCTGCCGGTGGGCACCCGCGTGGTCGAGGGCCAGAGCCTCGACGACCAGATGGACCGCGCCCGCGCCGCCCGGCCGGACCTCGCGATCTGCGGCCTCGGCCTCGCCAACCCGCTCGAGGCGGAGGGCCTCGCGACCAAGTGGTCGATCGAGCTCCTGTTCACCCCCGTCCAGGGCTACGAGCAGGCCGGCGACCTCGCCGAGCTGTTCGCCCGCCCGCTGCGGCGGCGCGCCCTCCTGGAGGTCTAGATGCAGCTCACGCTCTGGACCTACGAGGGACCGCCCCATATCGGCGCCATGCGGGTCGCCACCGCGATGCGCGGCCTGCACTACGTGCTGCACGCGCCGCAGGGGGACACCTACGCCGACCTGCTCTTCACCATGATCGAGCGGCGCGACGCGCGCCCGCCCGTGACCTACACCACCTTCCGCGCCGAGGATCTCGGCCGCGACACCGCCGAGCTGTTCAAGCAGGCCTGCGCGGACGCCTATGCGCGCTTCCGGCCGCAGGCGATGATCGTCGGCGCCTCCTGCACGGCGGAGCTGATCCAGGACGATCCGGGCGGCCTCGCCCGCGCCCTCGACCTGCCGATCCCGGTGATCCCGCTCGAGCTGCCGGCCTACCAGAAGAAGGAGAACTGGGGGGCCTCCGAGACCTTCTACCGGCTGGTGCGCGCGCTCGCCGCCGCGCCCGTTGCGCCGGCCCCGGGTGGGCGCGACCGCCGCCTGTGCAATATCCTCGGGCCCACCGCCCTCGGCTTCCGCCACCGCGACGACCTCGTGGAGGTGCGCCGCCTGCTCGCCCGGCTCGGCGTCGGGGTGAACGTGGTGGCGCCGCTCGGCGCCAGCCCCGCCGACCTCACGCGGCTGCCCGAGGCCGCCTTCAACGTGGTGCTCTATCCCGAGACGGGCCGCGCCGCCGCGCAGTACCTGGAGAAGGCGCACGGCCAGCCCTTCGTCGAGATCCCGCCGATCGGCGTCGGCGCGACCAAGCGCTTCGTCGAGGCGGTGGCGGCGCAGGCCGGCGTCGAGGCGGGCCCCGTCCTCGACGATCCCGGCTCGCGCCTGCCCTGGTACGCGCGCTCGGTCGATTCGACCTATCTCACCGGCAAGCGCGTCTTCGTGTTCGGCGACGCCACGCATGCGGTGGCTTTGGCCCGGCTCGCGGCCCGCGAGATCGGCTTCCGCGTCGTCGGGCTCGGCACCTACGAGCGCGGCTTCGGCCGCGAGGTCCGGGCCGAGGCCGCCCTGCACGGGATCGAGGCGCTCGTCGCCGACGACTACCTGGAGGTCGAGGCGGCGATCCAGGCGGCTGCGCCCGACCTCGTTCTCGGCACGCAGATGGAGCGCCACGTCGCCAAGCGGCTGGGCCTGCCCTGCGCCGTCATCTCGGCCCCGGCCCATGTGCAGGACTACCCCGCCCGCCATGCGCCGCTGATGGGCTTCGAGGGCGCCAACGTCCTGTTCGACACCCTGGTCCACCCGCTGATGATGGGGCTGGAGGAGCACCTCCTCGGCCTGTTCCGCGAGGACCGCGAGTTCCATGCCGAGGCCGCGCCGTCGCATCTCGGGGCAAGCACCGTCCCGCCATCCCTGCAGGACGAGGCGCGGGCCCCCTCTCCCGATCGGGAGCGGGTTGGGGTGAGGGTCGAGAACGCGCAGGACGAGGCTGCGACCGACCCGCTTCACCGTCGCGATCTCTCCGTAGAGTTCTCATCCCTCACCCCAGCCCTCTCCCGATCGGGAGAGGGGGCCGGTCGCGGCCCCGGTGACCGACCGGCAGCCCCCGCCGCCGCCTGGGCCCCGGAGGCCGAGCGCGAGCTCAAGAAGATCCCCTTCTTCGTCCGCTCCCGGGCGCGGACCAACACCGAGACCTTCGCGCGCGAGCGCATGATCCCGCTCATCACCCTCGAGACCCTCTACGATGCCAAGGCGCATTTCGGCCGATAGGGCGGATGCCGGCGCGCAGGGGCGCCCGGGCATCCGCATCGTCATCGTGACGCTGGACAACCATCTGGCGAGCGCGGTGGAGCGGGCGCGCCTGCGGCTCCGGTCCGAGATGCCGGGGCTCGATCTCGCCTTCCACGCCGCCGCCGAGTGGGAGACCGCGCCCGACGCCCTGGCACGCGCCGAGGCCGACATCGCGCAAGCCGACATCGTGCTCTGCGCCATGCTGTTCCTCGACGAGCATGTCCGCGCCATCCTGCCCGCCCTGCAGGCGCGCCGCGCGGGCTGCGACGCCATGGTCGGCTGCCTGTCGGCCGGCGAGATCGTGCGGGTGACGAAGCTCGGCCGCTTCGACATGAGCGGGGGCAAGCGCAGCGCCCTCGACTTCCTGAAGCGCCTGCGCGGCAAGCCGGGCGCGGAAGGAAACGCCGCCCGCCAGATGGCGCTGGTGCGCAAGTTGCCCAAGATCCTGCGCTTCATCCCGGGCTCGGCCCAGGACGTGCGGGCCTACTTCCTCACCCTGCAATACTGGCTCGCAGGCTCCGAGGCGAACGTCGCCGCCCTGGTGCGCTTCCTGGTGCAGCGCTACGCCGCCGGCCCGCGCGAGCCCTGGCGGGATCTGGCGCCGGCGCCCGCGCCCCTCGACTACCCCGAGACCGGGCTCTACCACCCGCGCCTGCCGCGCCGCATCGGCGAGGACCCGGCCGCGCTGCCGCGCATGCCCGGGGCGAAGGGCCGGGTCGGCCTCCTGCTGATGCGCTCCTACGTGCTCGCCGGGAACACCGCCCATTACGACGGGGTGATCGCGGCGCTGGAGGCGCGCGGCCTCGACGTGGTGCCGGCCTTCGCGAGCGGCCTCGACAACCGCCCGGCGGTGGAGGCCTTCTTCACCCGCGGGGGCAAGGCCACGATCGACGCGCTGGTCTCGCTCACCGGCTTCTCGCTGGTCGGCGGCCCCGCCTACAACGACGCCGCGGCGGCCGAGGCGCTGCTCGCCCGCCTCGACGTGCCCTACCTCGCCGCCCAGGCCCTCGAGTTCCAGACGATCGAGCAATGGGAGGCGGGCGCCCGCGGGCTGTCGCCGGTGGAGGCCACCATGATGGTGGCGATCCCCGAGCTCGACGGGGCCACCGCGCCGATGGTGTTCGGCGGACGCTCCTCGGCGTCGGGCAGCGACAATGCCCGCGACATGCGCGCCCACCCGGAGCGCGCCGGCCGCCTCGCCGAGCGGGTCGAGCGTCTGGTCGCGCTTCGCCGCACGCCGAAGGCCGAGCGGAAGCTCGGGATCGTGCTGTTCAACTTCCCCCCGAATGCCGGCGCCACCGGCTCGGCGGCCTTCCTGGCGGTCTACGCCTCGCTCCTCAACACCCTGCGGGCGCTGCGGGCCGACGGCTACGCGGTGGAGGTGCCCGAGAGCGCGGACGCCCTGCGCCAGAGGATCCTCGGCGGCAATGCGGACCGCTACGGCATGCCGGCCAACGTCCATGCCCGCATCCCGGCCGAGGACCATGTCGCCCGCGAGCCGCACCTGCCCGAGATCGAGGCGCAATGGGGCCCCGCGCCCGGCCGCCACCAGAGCGACGGGGCCGCCCTCCTCGTGCTCGGCGCGTCGTTCGGCAACGTCTTCGTCGGGGTGCAGCCCGCCTTCGGCTACGAGGGCGACCCGATGCGGCTCCTGTTCGAGCAGGGATTCGCGCCGACCCACGCCTTCTGCGCCTTCTACCGCTGGCTGCGCGAGGATTTCGGGGCCGCGGCGATCCTGCATTTCGGCACGCACGGCGCCCTCGAATTCATGCCCGGCAAGCAGACCGGCCTGTCGGCCGCCTGCTGGCCGGAGCGGCTGATCGGCGCGACGCCCAACATCTACCTCTACGCCGCCAACAACCCCTCCGAGGGCACGCTCGCCAAGCGCCGCTCCGCCGCGACGCTCGTCAGCTACCTGACGCCGAGCCTCGCCACCGCCGGGCTCTATCGCGGCCTCATCGACCTCAAGGCCTCGCTGGAGCGCTGGCGGGCGCTGCCGCCGGAATCGGCGCACGAGCGCGCCGGCCTCGCCGCCCTGATCCAGGGCCAGGGCGCCGCCCTCGACCTCGTGGCGGGCGAGCCCGCCTGGACCGGCGAGACCGGGCCGGTGGAGGCCCTGCGGGCCGCCCTCGACGAGCTGGAGCAGACCCTGATCCCGCACGGGCTGCACGTGCTCGGCGAGCCCATGCCGGAGGCCGAGCGGGCCGATCTGCTCGCCGCCCTGGCGGAGGCCTCGCACGGGCTGAAACCGGCGCCTTCCGCGCTGGCCGCCCTGGCTGCGGGGGAGGGGGCGGAGGCCGCCTTCCGCGCGAGCGGCCTGGCCGAGACGGCCCGCCCCGCCTTCCAGGCGCTCGCCGGGATCAACGGGCAGCTCACCCGCTCGGAGGAGGTCGCCGGCCTGCTGCGGGCGCTGGACGGCCGCTTCGTCGCCCCGGTGCCGGGCGGCGACCTGCTGCGCAACCCCGCCATCCTGCCCACCGGCCGGAATCTCCACGGCTTCGACCCCTACCGCCTGCCCTCCGCCTTCGCGGTGGCCGACGGGGCCGCCCAGGTCGAGCGGGTGCTGGCCCGCCACCGCGCCGACGGCAGCCCGCTCCCCGAGAGCGTCGCCCTCGTCCTCTGGGGCACCGACAACCTGAAGAGCGAGGGCGGCCCGATCGCGCAGGCGCTGGCGCTCGTCGGCGCCGCGCCCCGCTTCGACGGCTACGGCCGCCTCGCCGGGGCCGAGCTGATCCCGCTGGAGCGGCTCGGGCGCCCGCGCATCGACGCGGTGGTGACGCTGTCCGGCATCTTCCGCGACCTGCTGCCCTTGCAGACCAAGCTGCTCGCCGAGGCGAGCTACCTCGCGGCCACCGCCGAGGAGCCCGTCGAGCAGAACTTCGTGCGCAAGCACGCGCTCGCCATCCAGGCCGAGCAGGGCTGCGACATCGAGACGGCGGCGCTCCGCGTCTTCTCGAACGCGGAGGGGGCCTACGGCGCCAACGTCAACCAGCTCGTGGAATCCGGCCGCTGGGACGACGAGGCCGAGCTGACCGAGGCCTTCTCGCGGCGCAAGAGCTTCGCCTATGGCCGCTCGGGCCGGCCGGCGCCGCAGCGCGCCCTGATGCAGGCGGTGCTGGGGCGCGTCGACCTCGCCTACCAGAACCTCGATTCCGTCGAGGTCGGCGTCACGAGCGTCGACCATTACTTCGACGGGCTCGGCGGGGTCAGCCGGGCGGTGGCCCGGGCCAGGGGCGCGGCCGTGCCGGTCTATATCAGCGACCAGACCCGCGGGGAGGGCCGCGTGCGCTCGCTGCCCGAGCAGGTGGCGCTGGAGACGCGCACCCGCATGCTCAACCCGAAATGGTACGAGGGCCTGCTCTCCCACGGCTACGAGGGCGTGCGCCAGATCGAGGCGACGCTGACCAACACGGTCGGCTGGTCGGCCACCGCCAACGCGGTCCAGCCCTGGATCTACGAGCGCATCACCGAGACCTTCGTGCTGGACGCGGCGATGCGCCAGCGCCTCGCCGAGCTGAACCCCACCGCCTCGGCCAGGGTCGCGAGCCGCCTCATCGAGGCGCATCGCCGCGGCTTCTGGACCCCGGACCCGGCCACCCGCGACGCGCTGGAGCGCGCCGAGGAGGAGCTGGAGGACCGGCTGGAGGGCGTCGTCACAGGTGTCACACCAGGAGTGGCCGCATGAACATCGCGATCCGCAATCCCGTCGCGCGCCGCGAGGAGGGCAGCCTCCAGGTCGCCCTCGACCCGACCGTGAAGATCGACACCGCCAAGGTCTTCGCGGTCTACGGCAAGGGCGGCATCGGCAAGTCGACCACCTCCTCGAACCTCTCGGTCGCCTTCTCGAAGCTGGGCAAGCGCGTGCTCCAGATCGGCTGCGATCCGAAGCACGATTCGACCTTCACCCTGACCAAGCGCCTCGCCCCCACCGTCATCGACGCGCTGGAATCGGTGAACTTCCACTCGGAGGAGCTGCGCGCCGAGGATTTCGTGGTGCCGGGCTATAACGGCGTGATGTGCGTCGAGGCCGGCGGCCCGCCCGCCGGCACCGGCTGCGGCGGCTACGTGGTCGGCCAGACGGTGAAGCTCCTCAAGGAGCATCACCTGCTCGAAGATACCGACGTCGTCGTCTTCGACGTGCTCGGCGACGTGGTCTGCGGCGGCTTCGCCTCGCCGCTCCAGCATGCCGACCGGGCGCTCATCGTCACGGCCAACGACTTCGACTCGATCTTCGCGATGAACCGGATCGTCGCCGCGATCCACGCGAAGTCGAAGAATTACGGCGTGCGGCTCGGCGGCGTCATCGCCAACCGCTCGGCCGGCACCGACGAGATCGACCGCTTCAACGCGGCGACGGGCCTGCGCCGCCTCGCCCATTTCCCCGATCTCGACGTGGTGCGCCGCTCGCGCCTCAAGAAGGCGACCCTGTTCGAGATGGAGGACACGCCGGAGCTGCGCGCGGTCACCGACGAGTACATGCGGCTCGCCGAGATGCTCTGGGCCGGGGTCGAGCCTTGCGAGGCCGCGCCGATGAAGGACCGCGACCTCTTCGAGTTCCTGGGATTCGACTGATGGCCGGCACCACCTACGACGCCCGCCGCGGCGAGCTGACCGCCTATTTCGACCGCACGGCGGCCGAGGCCTGGGCGCGGCTCACCTCCGACGCGCCGGTGAGCCGGATCCGCGCCACGGTGCGGGCCGGCCGCGACGCCATGCGGGCGAACCTCCTCGCCTGGCTGCCCGAGGACCTCGCCGGCACCCGCCTGCTCGATGCCGGCTGCGGCACCGGGGCGCTCGCCGTCGAGGCGGCCCGCCGCGGGGCCGAGGTGGTGGCGGTCGACGTCTCGCCGACCCTCGTCGGCCTCGCCCGCGAGCGCCTGCCGGCGATGCCGGGGCGCGGACGCGTCGAGTTCCGCGTCGGCGACATGCTCGATCCGGGGCTCGGGCCTTTCGACCACGTCGTGGCGATGGATTCGCTGATCCATTACAGCGCCGCCGACATCGTGCGGGCGCTCGCCCGCCTCGCCCCGCGCACGGAGGGCTCCCTCCTCTTCACCGTGGCGCCGCGCACCGCGCTGCTCACCCTGATGCACGCGGCGGGCAAGCTCTTCCCCAAGGCCGACCGGGCGCCGGCCATCGTGCCGGTCACCGAACGCGCCCTGCGCCGCCGCATCGCCGCCGAGCCCATGCTCGACGGCTTCGCAGTCGCGCGCACGCACCGCGTGAACAGCGGCTTCTACCTCTCCAACGCGGTGGCGCTCACGCGCATCCCCTCTCCCCGCACGCGGGGAGAGGGGCTCGCCCCCCTCGTCGGGGGCGAGCCGAGCGGTCGCGAAGGTGAGGGGGCGGCTCAGGCAGGGTCTCTTCCGGCATCGCCCCCTCACCTTCGGCTGCCGCCTCGCCGCGCCGACGACGGGGTCGTCGCGGCCCTCTCCCCGCAAGCGGGGAGAGGGGATCAAGGGGGCCGGCCGTCGTGAGCCCCGCCCAGACGATCACCCGCGCCCTGATGCGCCTCACCCCCGCGATCCTGCCCTTCGCGGATGCGGCGACGCCGGAACTCCCCATGGGCCGGCTCCTGCGGCTCGCCCTGTTCCAGGTCACGGTCGGCATGGCGGCGGTGCTGCTCATCGGCACGCTGAACCGCGTGATGATCGTGGAGCTCGGCGTGCAGGCCTCGGTGGTCGCGGTGATGCTGGCCCTGCCCCTGATCTTCGCGCCGCTGCGGGCGCTGGTTGGCTTCCGCTCGGACCGGCACCGCTCGGTGCTCGGCTGGCGGCGGGTTCCCTATCTCTGGTTCGGCACGCTGCTGCAGTTCGGCGGCCTCGCCATCATGCCCTTCGCCCTGCTGATCCTGTCGGGCGACACCACCGGCCCGCTCTGGGTCGGGCATGCGGCCGCCGCGCTCGCCTTCCTGCTGGTCGGGGCCGGGCTCCACACCGTGCAGACGGTGGGCCTCGCCCTCGCCACCGACCTCGCCCCGGCCGAGGCCCGGCCGCGGGTGGTGGCGCTGCTCTGCGCCATGCTGCTCGCCGGCATGATGGGCAGCGCCGTCGCCTTCGGGCTGCTGCTGACGCATTTCTCGGCCGTGCGGCTGATCCAGGTGATCCAGGGCGCGGCCCTCCTCACCATGGTCCTGAACGGCGTCGCGCTCTGGAAGCAGGAGCCGCGCGATCCCGGCCGTACCCGCACGGCGGTGCGGGGCCCGGGCTTCTCCGAATCCTGGCGCGGCTATGCCGGGCGCGGCCGGGCGCGGCGGCGGCTCTGGGCGATCGGGCTCGGCACGGCCGGCTTCTCCATGCAGGACGTCCTGCTCGAACCCTATGGCGGGCAGATCCTCAACCTCTCGGTGGCCGCCACCACCGCGCTCACCGCCATGCTGGCGGCGGGCGGCGGACTCGGCCTCTGGCTCGCGGCGCGCTGGCTCGCCCGCGGCGGCGACCCGTTCCGGGTGGCGGCGGCGGGCTGCGGCACCGGCATCCTCGCCTTCTCGGCGGTGATCTTCGCGAGCCCGCCCGATTCCGCCCGCCTCTTCGCGGCCGGCGTCACGCTGATCGGCCTCGGCGGCGGGGTGTTCGCCCCCGGCACGCTCACCGCCTCGATGGCGGCGGCGGGCCCGGAGGATACCGGCCTCGCGCTCGGCGCCTGGGGCGCGGCGCAGGCGAGCGCGGCGGGCGCGGCCATCGCCGCGGGCGGCCTGCTGCGCGACGGCGGCGCCGCCATCGCCCAGTCGGGCCTGCTCGGCGAGGGCATGAACGAGCCCGCCATCGGCTACCTCATCGTCTACCACGTGGAGATCGCGCTGCTCTTCGCGGCCCTCGTGGCGATCGGTCCCCTCGTCCGCGCGGAGGGCGTCGCCGACGCCCGCCTCGCCCAACGACCCGCCTGAGGAGGAACCCATGCCCCATGGCCTGCCGACCGGAGCGCTGACCGGCTACCTCGATGTGGCGCAGCTCACCCTCTACGCCTTCTGGCTCTTCTTCGCGGGCCTGGTCTTCTACCTGCGCCGCGAGGACCGCCGCGAGGGCTACCCGCTGGAGAACGAGGCGGTGGGGCGGCTCAAGAGCCCCGATCCCATCCTGATCCCGACGCCGAAGCATTTCCGGCTGTCGAGCGGCCACACCATGTACGCGCCGCAGACCAACGTCGCGCAGGACACGGCCATCCCGAGCCGCAAGGTCGAGCCCTGGCCGGGCGCCCCCTACGAGCGCACCGAGACCTCCCTCCAGGCCGGGGTCGGCCCCGGCTCCTGGGTGCCGCGCCACGACGAGCACGACCGCACCTGGGACGGGGAGAAGCGCATCGTGCCGCTGCGGGTGGCCGAGCATTTCGTGGTGCACGAGGACGGGCCGAACCCGATCGGCCGGCCGGTGCTGGGCGCCGACCGGGAGGCGGCGGGCACCGTCGTCGACCTCTGGGTCGACCGGGGCGAGAGCCTCGTGCGCTATTACGAGGTGGAATTGCCCGACGGCTCCCGCCGCCTGATGCCGGCCGCCTTCTGCCGCACGCCGCGGGGCGACGGCCCGGTCACCTCCGAGGCGCTGCTGGGCGCCCAGTTCGCCGAGATCCCGACGTCGCGCGACCCCGACTCGGTGACCCTGCTGGAGGAGGAGCGCATCGTCGCCTGTTTCGGCGCCGGCACGCTCTACGCCTCGCCCGCCCGCGCGGAGCCGCTGCTGTGAGCGCCCATTCCGACTTCCTGCCCGAGGGCACGCCGCGCGGCCTGCCCGGGCCCCTGCCTGCCGGCGAGCGCATCCTCTGGCAGGGCGCGCCGAGCGCGCGCGGCATCTGGCTGCGGGTGTTCCACGCGCCCCTCATCGCCCTGTGGTTCTCCGCCTGCGGGCTCGTCCTCGCCGCGATCTCGGAGAGCCCGGTCCGCACCCTGCTGCCGGTCGCGGCCGCGCTCGCCGCCGCCCTCGCCCTGCTCCGGCTCCTCGCCGTCGCCTGCCACCGCACCACGCTCTACACGGTGACCGACCGGCGCCTCGTGCTGCAGATCGGCATGGCGCTGCCCGTGACCTACAACCTGCCCTTCGCCGAGGTGGAGGGTGCGGGCCTGCACCTGTTCCGCGACGGCAGCGGCGACCTCGCCGTGCAACTGAAGCCGGGTCAGCGCATCGCCTATCTCCAGCTCTGGCCGCACGGCCGGCCCTGGCGGGTCTCGCGGCCGGAGCCGATGCTGCGCAGCCTGCCCGACGCCGCGGATGCCGCCGCGATCCTCGCCCGGGCGCTCACCCACCACCGCGACGGCGCCGGGGCGGCCCTGCCGGTGATCGTGGCGCGGCCTCAGGTCCAGGCGGCGCCCGGCCGCCTCGTGGCGGCGGAGTGAGCGCCATGGCCGCCCGGACCATCTCCCCCCTGATCGGGGCCGGCGCCCTCCTCGGCTTCACCCTGCTCGCGGTGGCCGCCGGGCGGGGCGCGCCGGCGACCCCCGAGCCGGAGGCCACCCCGGTCGCCGCGCTCGCCTTCCGCGCCGAGGACGAGGCCGATGGCGGGATCGCCCTGCGCGAGGCCGGCTCGGCGCGGCTCGTCGAGCGGATCCGCCCCGGCGCCGACGGCTTCGTGCGCGGGACCCTGCGCGGCCTCGCCCAGGCCCGCCAGCGCGAGGGGCTCGGCCCCGAGGAGCCCTTCCGCCTGCTGCGCTACGCCGACGGCAGCCTCGCCCTGCGCGACGACGCCACCGGCCGCCGCGTGGCCCTCGACGCCTTCGGCCGCACCAACGTCGCCGCCTTCGCGCGGCTCCTCGATACGGAGACACGCTGATGACCTTGCCGATGACTTGGCTGTCGCGAACGCAGGTCGAGGTGCCCTGCACCGTCGAGATCGAGCAGACCCCCGAGAGCCTGCACGCCCATGTCACGCTCGATGCCGGCTTCGAGATCGAGCCCGGCGACGCGGTGACCGTGCACGACGCGCCGGTCTCCGTCCCCTACGGCGAGCGCCTCGTCGTCCGCCGCAGCGCCACCGTCTCCCGCGCCTCCCGCCTGGAGCGCGCCTGGACCAAGCTGATCGCCCATCTCGAGCTGACCGAGCTCTACGAGGTGAGCTTTTCCGAGAGGAGGAGCCTGTGACCGCGCATCCGCACCCCGTCCCGACCCCCGCGCCGAAGACCCCGGTCAACGATTCGACCCGCGCCGCGCAGGAGACCACCTTCCTGTCGCCGCGCTTCTACACCACCGATTTCGCGGAGCTCGACCGCACCGACGTCGAGCCCGTCCGCGCCCAGTGGGACGCCTTGATCGCCGAATTGCGCTCCGATCCCAACAAGCGCCACTTCATCCGCAACGGAGAGTTCGACTGCGACCTCTCGCGGATGGAGCCGGAGCTCAGGAAGGAGTTCCTCGACTTCCTCGTCTCCTCGATCACCGCCGAGTTCTCGGGCTGCGTGCTCTACGCCGAGATGAAGAAGCGCGCCAAGAACAAGGACATCCGCGAGCTGTTCGGCTTCATGAGCCGCGACGAGGCCCGGCATGCCGGCTTCATCAACGACACGCTGAAGGATTTCGGCATCGGCGTCGATCTCGGCTTCCTGACGAAGACCAAGAAGTACACCTTCTTCCGGCCGAAGTTCATCTTCTACGCGACCTATCTCTCCGAGAAGATCGGCTATGCCCGCTACATCACCATCTTCCGCGAGCTGGAGCGCCACCCGGAGCGGCGCATCCATCCGATCTTCAAGTGGTTCGAGCTCTGGTGCAACGACGAGTTCCGCCACGGCGAGGCCTTCGCCCTGCTGATGCGCGCCAACCCGAAGCTGACGAGCGGGATCAACCGCTACTGGATCCGCTTCTTCCTGCTCGCGGTCTTCGCCACGATGTACGTGCGCGACCATCACCGCCCGGCCTTCCACAAGGCGCTCGGGGTCGACCCGACCGACTACGACTTCAAGGTCTTCCGCATCACCAGCGAGATCTCGAAGCAGACCTTCCCCGTCACCCTCGACCTCGACAGCCCGAAGTTCCGCGCCGGGCTCGACCGGCTGCTCGACTGCTCGCGGGGCATCGCGGCGGCGAAGGCGCGGGGCGGGCTCCTCGGCGCGCTCGGCCAGGGCCTCCACGCCGCCCGCGCCGCGCTCGCCTTCGCCCGGCTCTACGCCCTGCCGGTGCACGAGCACGCCATGCCCGCCGACATCCGCCTGCGGCCGGTCTGGTGAGCGGATGAGCGCGCTCGGGGCCCCCGCGCTCGCCGCGATCCTGCTCTGGTGGTCCTCCACCGGGCTGATCCTGGCGCTCGACCACCTGCCGCGGCGCACGCACCGCTGGAGCCTGGCGGGGGCCAGCCTGTGCCTCGGCCTCGCCCTCTGGGCGATCGCGGCGAGCGCGGGCGACCCGTCGGAGGCCGGCGCCTACACCGCCTTCGCGGCGGCGCTCGCGATCTGGGGCTGGCAGGAGATGGCCTATTACATGGGCTTCGTCTCCGGCCCGCGGCCCGTGGCCTGCGCGCCCGCCTTGCGCGGCCTCGACCGGTTCCTGGCCGCGCTCGCCACCAGCCTCTGGCACGAATTCGCCATCGTGGTCGGGGGGCTCGCGATCCTCTGCCTGGTCTGGGGCGCGCCGAACCGGGTGGCGCTGTGGACCTACGCGGTGCTCGTGGCGATGAACGCCTCGGCCCGGCTCAACCTCTATCTCGGGGTGCGCAACCTCCAGCTCGAATTCCTGCCGGAGCACCTGCGCTACCTCGCCTGCTACCTGCGCCAGCGGCCGATGAACGGGCTGTTCCCGCTCTCGGTGAGCCTCGGCACGGCGGCGGCGGTGCTGCTGGGGCAGGGGGCGCTCGCCGCCGAGCTGCCCCATGCCCGCATCGGCCTCGCCCTGGTGGCGACGCTGACCGCGCTCGCCGTGCTGGAGCACTGGCTCCTCATGCTGCCGCTGCCCGCCGCCGCCCTCTGGCGCTGGAGCCTGCCGAAGGCCGCCGCGGGCAAGGCCGGCTCAGCCGGGGAGGGGGCGTGATGCGGGGCGCCACGTTTTCCCTCCCCCCTCTGCGGGGGAGGGTGCCGAGCGGATGCGAGGCGGGAGAGGAGAGCGACGGTGCAGGACAGTGCTCGGCATCGACGCTGGGCCCTCACCGGCAAGCCGGGCTCCCCTCTCCCGCCCCCATCGGGGGCCACCCTCCCCCGCAGAGGGGGGAGGGAGGGCGACGTCGATGAAACAACCAACAGGGGAGGAACGGCCCATGGACTACGATGCCTTCTTCGGGTCCGAGATCGGGTCCCTGCGCCGCGAGGGCCGCTACCGCATCTTCACCGAGCTGGAGCGGCGGGCCGGGGCCTTCCCGCGGGCCACGCATCACCGCGCCGACGGCACGCACCCCGTCACGGTCTGGTGCTCCAACGACTATCTCGGCATGGGCCAGCACGAGGCCGTGCTCGCGGCCATGCACGCGGCGCTCGACCGCTGCGGCGCGGGGGCAGGGGGCACCCGCAACATCTCCGGCACCAACCACGAGCACGTGCTCCTCGAGCATGAGCTCGCCGACCTACACGGCAAGGAGGCGGCCCTGCTCTTCACCTCGGGCTACGTCTCGAACTGGGCGGCGCTCGGGACGCTCGCCTCCCGCCTGCCGCACTGCGCCGTGTTCTCGGATTCGGAGAACCACGCCTCGATGATCGAGGGCATCCGCGCGAGCCGGGCCGAGCGCCACATCTTCCGCCACAACGATCCCGGCGACCTCGACGCCAAGCTCCGGCTCGTCGATCCGGCCCGGCCCAAGCTCGTGGCCTTCGAGTCGGTCTATTCCATGGACGGCGACATCGCGCCGATCGCGGAGATCTGCGACGTGGCGGAGGCTCACGGCGCGCTCACCTATCTCGACGAGGTCCACGCGGTCGGCCTCTACGGCGCGCGCGGCGGCGGCATCTCCGAGCGCGACGGCGTCGCCCACCGCCTCGACGTGATCGAGGGCACCCTCGGCAAGGCCTTCGGCGTGCATGGGGGCTACATCACCGGCTCCGCGCGGCTCTGCGACTTCGTGCGCAGCTTCGCCTCGGGCTTCATCTTCACCACCTCGCTGCCCCCCGCGGTGGCGGCCGGCGCAGCGGCCAGCATCCGCCACCTCAAGGCGAGCGGGGCGGAGCGGGCGCGCCACCAGGACCGCGTCGCCCGCACCCGCGCGGCGCTGACGGCGGCGGGCATCCCGGTGCTCCCGAACGACAGCCACATCGTGCCGGTGATGGTCGGCGACCCCGTGCTCTGCAAGGCGATCTCCGACACCCTGCTCGACGAGTTCGCGATCTACGTGCAGCCGATCAACTATCCCACCGTGGCGCGCGGCACCGAGCGCCTGCGCATCACCCCCTCGCCGCTGCACACCGATGCCGACATCGCGCATCTGGTGGGCGCGCTCTCCGCGATCTGGGCGCGGATGGGCGTGGAGCGGAAGGCGGCGGAGTAGGGCGCAGCGGGTGCTCTCCTCCCCCTTGCGGGGGGGAGCCGGAGGTGGGGGTCGTGCAGGATGGAGCGGTGCGGTGCCTCCTGCACCACCCCCACCCCTGACCCCTCCCCGCAAGGGGGAGGGGAAGCCCGATCTGGATGGGAAGGGCGCAGATCTCGGGCTCGGCCGAGATCCGTGGAGAGAGGAGCGAGTCCCATGGACAGCGTGAGCGCACGGCGCCGGGAGCGCGAGCCGGAGACCGCGTCCGAACCCGTGGCCGCGCGGGAGCCCGCCCCCCGGAAGCCCGCCCCGATGGCCCGCACCCGGCCGGCCGTCTTCCCCTTCAGCGCCATCGTCGGCCAGGACGAGATGCGCCGGGCCCTGCTCGTCGCCGCGGTCGATCCGTCGATCGGCGGCGTGCTGGTGCTCGGCGACCGCGGCACGGGGAAATCCACCGCCATCCGGGCGCTCGCCGCCCTGCTGCCGCCGATGCGGGCTGTGGCCGGCTGCCCCTATGCCTGCGATCCGGACGGCCCGGCCGAATCCTGCCCCCACTGCGCGAAGGGCGCTTCGCGCCGGGCCGAGACGCGGCCGGTGCCGGTGGTGGACCTGCCGCTCGGCGCCACCGAGGACCGCGTCGTCGGCGCCCTCGACCTGGAGCGGGCGCTGACCCGCGGCAAGAAGGCGTTCGAGCCGGGGCTGCTGGCCCGCGCCAACCGCGGCTTCCTCTACATCGACGAGGTCAACCTGCTGGACGACCACCTCGTGGACTTGCTCCTCGACGTGGCGGCCTCAGGCATCAACACGGTGGAGCGCGAGGGCCTGTCGCTGCGCCACCCGGCCCGCTTCGTCCTCGTCGGCTCCGGCAACCCGGAGGAGGGGGAATTGCGCCCGCAGCTCCTCGACCGGTTCGGCCTCGCCTGCGCGGTGGAGACCCCCACCGACATCGCGACCCGCATCGCCGTGGTGCGCGCCCGCGACGCCTTCGAGCGCGACCCCGCCGGGTTCTGCGCCCGGCACGCCGAGGCGGAAGCCGAGGTGCGGGAGAAGATCCTGGCGGGGCGGGCCCGGCTCGGCGCGGTCGCGGTGCCGGACGCCGCCCTGGAGCGCGCCGCCCGGCTCTGCCTCGCGCTCGGCACCGACGGCTTGCGCGGCGAGCTGACCCTGATGCGCGCCGCCCGCGCGCTCGCCGCCCTCGACGGCGCGACGACGGTCACGGACGACCACCTCACCCGCATCGCCCCCGCCGCCTTGCGCCACCGCCTGCGCCGCAACCCCCTCGACGAGACCGGCTCGGGCGCCCGCGTGGCCCGGGCCGTGGCCGAGGTCTTCGGGGGATGAGCGGGCCGAACCCCTCACAGGACCCGCGACAGGCCCCCTCTCCCGTTCGGGAGAGGGCTGGGGTGAGGGATGAGAACGGTCAGGATGGGGCGCGCCGGTCCGTGCCGGGCCTCCCCTCCCCACAGATCTCGGGGCTTGCCCGAGATCTGCCCTTGTCTGTCCAGATCGGGCAGGCCCGATCTGGATGGGGAGGAGCCGGAGGTGGGGGTGGCGCAGGATCGGACGTCGCGGTGCCGTCTGCACCACCCCCACCCCTGACCCCTCCCCGCAAGGGGGAGGGGAGGCCGCGAACAACCGTTCCGATCACTCCGACATCGTATGAGGACGCGCCGGACAGAGCACAGCAGGGCTGCGGCTCCCGCGAGCCCTTTCCTGCCCCTTCTCGGCCCTCTCCCGACGGACCTCGGGCCCGCCCGAATTCCGCATTCGAGGGCCCAAATCGGGCAGGCCCGGCTTGGGCGGAGAGGGGACCCGCGCCAGATCCTGAAGCCGTCTCATCCGATGGGGCAGGGGACTCCCCCTGGGCCACGGCCCTCCGCGTCGCCGCGCTCCTCGCCACGGACCCGCACGGGCTCGGCGGCGTGGTGGTGCGGGCCGGGGCCGGGCCGGTGCGGGAACGCTGGCTCGATGCCCTGCGCGCCGCCCTCGGCGACCGCCCCTGGCGGCGCCTGCCGCCCGGCACCGGCGACGCCCGGCTGATCGGCGGCCTCGACCTGCCCGCGACCCTGGCCGCCGGTCGCCCGGTGACCGCCCGCGGCCTGCTCGCCGAGGCGGATGGCGGCGTCGTGGTGGTGCCGATGGCCGAGCGCCTGGACCCGGGCACGGCCGCCCGCCTCGCCGCCGTGCTCGATACCGGCGCGGTCGCCCTGGAGCGCGACGGCCTTGCCGCCCGCCACCCGGCCCGGATCGGCCTCGTCCTCCTCGACGAAGGCGGCCCGGACGAGGCGGTGCCCGAAGCCCTCGCCGACCGCATCGCCTTCCGGATCGATCTCAACGGGATCGGGCTGGGAGATCTGGGCGACGGGCGAAGCCTGGAGGCCGGGCACGCGCAGGACCGGGCTCCGAGCACCTGTCTACCGGCACCATCCCAGTCTCCCCCTCATCCTGAGGGGGTTGGGTGGGATGATGCGGGTCCCGGCGGCTCACCCCTCTCCCGGACGGGGGAGGGGGCATGTCACGCTTCGCACCCGGAGCCGGAACCCGGGTGCGCCACTCATCCCGATCCCGCCGCCGATCCCGCCGCCGACCCCGTCGCCGCCCTCTGCACCGCCGCCGCCGCCCTCGGCATCGCCTCGCCGCGGGCGCCGCTCCTGGCCCTGCGGGTGGCGCGCGCCGTCGCGGGGGCCCCATCCGACCTGCGACCTCATCCTGAGGTGCCGCGCCAGCGGCCTCGAAGGAGGCCTCCCGGGATCGCGGAGGCTTCTGGAGACCTCCTTCGAGGCTGCTTCGCAGCACCGCAGGATGAGGTCGAAGGGTGGGATCGGCCGGGGATCCCGCGAGGCCTTTCCGCCGTGCCCGGAGACGCGCCGGGCACGGCGGCGCTGACCGAGGCGGCCCGCCTCGTCCTGGCGCACCGCGCCACCTGCCTGCCCGCCCCGGAGCAGGCGCCGCAGGACGTGCCGGACGACGCGCCCGAGCCGGAATCCGCCGAGACTCCTGAGGCGCCCGAGGATCCCGGCCACGCGTCGGAGCCCCCCGACGACGTGGTGCTCGCCGCCGCGCGCGCGGCGATCCCGCCGGACCTGCTCGCCCGGCTCGCCGCCGGGACGCCCGTCTCCGGCCCGCGGGCCGGGCGCTTCGGGGCGGCGAAGGCCGATCCGCGCGGCGGCCGGCCCGCGGGGGCGCGGCCGGGCGACCCGCGCCGGGGCCGGCTCGACCTCGTCGCGACGCTCCGCGCCGCCATCCCCTGGCAGCGCCTGCGGCAGGGTGCGCACCCAAGCGCGCGGCCGATCCGCATCCGCGCGGAGGCCCTGCGCATCCGCCGGCTGGTGCGCGCGCCCGAGCCCACCACGATCTTCTGCGTCGATGCCTCGGGCTCGGCGGCGCGGGAGCGGCTGGCCGAGGCCAAGGGCGCCGTCGAGCTGATGCTGGGCGAGGCCTATGCCCGCCGCGACCGCGTCGCGCTGGTGGCCTTCCGCGGCGCGGGGGCCGAGCTCGTGCTGCCGCCGACCCGGGCGCTGGCCCGGGCCCGGCGCGACCTCGCGGGGCTGCCCGGGGGCGGGGGCACGCCGCTCGCCGCCGGGCTCGACGCCGCCGCCGCCCTCGCCACCCAGATCCGCAGGGGCGGGGGCCGCCCGGTCGTGGTGGTGCTCACCGACGGGCGCGCCAACGTCGCCCGCTCCGGCGCGGGCGGCCGCGCCCAGGCCGGCGCGGAGGCGGAATCCGCGGCGCGAGGCCTGCGCGGCCTCGGGATCCCGGTTCTCGTCCTCGACACGGGCGCGCGCGGGGAGGGGGCCCGGGCCCTGGCCCAGGCCGCCGGCGCCCTCTACCGCGCCCTGCCGCAGGCCGATCCGGAGACGCTGCGCGAAGCCGCGCGGACGCTCCACCCGTGAGCGGCTTCTTCGACGAGGACCGGCCGCTCTGGTCGCGGGAGGGCCGCGACTGGCCGCACCGCGCGGCGAGCCGCTTCGTGACAGCCGCGGGCCTCACCTGGCACCTGCAGGAATTCGGCGCCGCCGACGCCCCGGTGCTCCTGCTCCTGCACGGCACCGGCGCCTCGACCCATTCCTTCCGGGCGCTCGCGCCGCTGCTCGCCGAGGCATACCGCGTGCTGGTGCCGGACCTGCCCGGCCACGGCTTCACCGATCCGCTGCCGCCGGGGCGGCTCTCGCTGCCGGGCATGGCGGCGGCGCTGGCCGCCCTGCTGCGGGCGGAGGGCGCCGCGCCGCGGATCGTCGTCGGCCATTCCGCGGGCGCGGCGATCCTCGCCCGGATGTGCCTCGACGGGGCGATCGCGCCGGCCCGCCTCGTCGCGATCAACGGCGCGCTCTCGCCCTTCCCCGGGGCCGGCAGCCTGCTCTTCCCGGTGATGGCGCGGATGCTGTTCCTCAACCCGCTCACCCCGAAGCTCTTCGCCTGGAGCGCCGACACCGCCGCCGTCGAGCGGCTGATCGCCGGCACCGGCTCGCGCCTCGACGCGGCGGGGGTCGCCCAGTACCGGCGCCTGTTCGCGCGGGCCGGCCATGTCCGCGGGGCGCTCGGCATGATGGCGAACTGGGACCTCGCCGCCCTCGACCGCGACCTCGGCCGGCTCGCGGTGCCGACCCTCCTCATCGTCGGCGACCGGGACCGGGCGATCCGCCCCGACGACGCCCTCGCGCTCCGCGACCGCCTGCCCGACGCCCGGGTCGAGCGGATCGGCGGCCTCGGCCACCTCGCGCACGAGGAGGATCCCGAGCGCGTCGCCCGCCTCATCCGCGACGAGGCGGCACGCGGCGCCTGACGAGGCCGGCCTCAAGGCGCGCCGGGCTCCGCCTCGAAGCCGCGACGAGGCGAGAGAAGTGCTTGCGCGGCGGCAAACCCGGCCTTACTGTCAACTCATGTTGACACTGGCCGACAAGACCGGTTCACAGATCGACGCCGATCCGCGGCCCCATGCCGTGGTGATCGGCTCCGGCTTCGGGGGGCTCGCCGCGGCGGTGCGGCTCGGCGCCCGCGGCTACCGCGTCACGGTGCTGGAGCGGCTGGACCAGCCCGGCGGCCGCGCCCGGGTCCACCGCCAGGACGGCTTCACGTTCGATGCCGGCCCCACCATCGTCACCGCGCCCTTCCTGCTGGAGGAGCTCTGGCGCCTCGCCGGGCGGCGGCTCGCCGACGACGTCGCCCTCGTGCCGATGGATCCGTTCTACAAGATCCGCTTCGACGACGGCGCGACCTTCGCCTATTCCGGCGACCCGGCCCGGATGCGGGCGGAGGTGGCGCGGATCGCACCCGGCGACGTCGACGGCTACGAGCGCTTCATGGCCTTCAGCCGCGAGGTCTGCCGCATCGGCTTCGAGGAGCTCGGCCACGTCCCCTTCGGCAGCGTCGGCAGCATGCTGCGCATCGCCCCGGACCTCATCCGCCTCTCCGGCCACCGCTCCCTGCATGCCGTGGTGGCGCGCTTCATCCGCGACCCGCGCCTGCGCACGGTGTTCAGCTTCCACCCGCTGCTGATCGGCGGCAACCCGTTCCGGGCGAGCGCGCTCTACGGGCTGATCGCCCATCTGGAGCGGGAATGGGGCGTCCACTTCGCCATGGGCGGCACGGGGCGCCTCGTGGACGGGCTCGTCGGGCTGATCGAGGCCCAGGGCGGGGCGGTCCGCTGCGGCGCCGAGGTCGCGCGGATCACGGTCGCGGGCGGGCGCGCCACCGGCGTGGCGCTCGCCGACAGCACGGAGGTCCCCGCCGCCATCACCGTCTCGAACGCCGATTCCGCCTATACCTACGGCACCTTGCTCGCGGGCGGCAGCCGCCGCTGGACCCCGCGCCGCCTCGCCCGGGCCCGCTCCTCGATGGGTCTGTTCGTCTGGTATTTCGGCACGCGCCGGAAGTATCCGCAGGTCGAGCACCACACGATCCTGCTCGGCCCCCGCTACCGCGAGCTCCTCGCCGACATCTTCGACCGGAAGCGGCTCGCCGAGGACATGAGCCTCTACCTGCACCGCCCGACCGCGACCGACCCGCTGCTGGCGCCGGAAGGCTGCGACGCCTTCTACGTGCTCTCCCCCGTGCCGAACCTCGCCGGGGGCCAGGACTGGGCCGACCTCGCCGAGCCCTACCGCCGCCGCGTCCAGGCCCGGCTCGAGGCGACGCTGCTGCCCGGCCTCTCCGACGCCCTCGTCACCTCGCGGGTGACGACGCCGCAGGATTTCGCCGACGACTTCCTCAGCGTGCGCGGCTCCGGCTTCGGCCTGGAGCCGATCCTCACCCAGTCCGCCTGGTTCCGCCCGCACAACCGCTCCGAGGCGGTGGAGAACCTCTTCCTCGTCGGGGCCGGCACCCATCCGGGCGCGGGCCTGCCCGGCGTCCTCTCCTCGGCCCGCATCCTCGATTCCGTGGTGCCCGATGCACGCTCCTGCGCAGACCGTTCCGCACGCCGCGCCCACTGACCATGCGGCCTGCCGCGCGGCGATCCGCGCCGGCTCGAAGAGCTTCTACGCGGCCTCGCTGCTGCTGCCGGCGCGGGTGCGCCGCCCGGCCTACGGGCTCTACGCCTTCTGCCGCTGCGCCGACGACGCGGTGGACGAGATCCGCGGCCCCGCCCGCCGCCGCGCCGCGGTGGAGGGCCTCGCCGCGCGCCTCGCCCGCGCCTATGCCGGGTACCCCGCCGACGGCCCGGCCGACCGGGCGCTCGCCGACGTGGTGGCGGAGCACGCGATCCCCGAGGCGCTGCCCCGCGCCCTCCTCGAAGGGCTCGCCTGGGACGCGGAGGGCCGCCGCTACGCGGACCTGCCGGCGCTCACCGCCTACGCCGCCCGCGTCGCCGGCACGGTCGGGGCGATGATGACCCTGATCATGGGCCGGCGCGCGCCGGAGGTGCTGGCCCGGGCCTGCGACCTCGGCGTCGCGATGCAATTCACCAATATCGCCCGCGACGTGGGCGAGGATGCGCGTGCCGGCCGCCTCTACCTGCCGCTCGCCTGGATGGCGGAGGCGGGGCTCGATCCGGACGCCTTCCTCGCCGCCCCCGCCCACGATGCGGCGCTCGCCGGCATCGTCGCGCGGCTCCTCGCCGAGGCCGACCGGCTCTACGCCCGGGCCGAATCCGGGATCGCGGCGCTTCCCGCCGATTGCCGCCCGGCGATCCGCGCGGCCGGGCTGATCTATGCCGGGATCGGCCATGCCGTGGCCGGGAACGGCCACGACGCGATCTCCCGCCGCGCCCGGGTCGGGACGGCGCGCAAGCTCGCCCTGCTGGCCCGCGCCGCCGCCCCAGGATTTTCCGCTCCGGGATTCCCTGCCCTGGGCCCTGCCGCCTCCGGCCTCACCGCGCCGGCGCTGCCGGCCACCGCCTTCCTGGTCGAGGCCGTGCCCCAGTTCGCGGCTCCGCACGGGCCGGCGCGGGCGCTCCCGGCCTGGTGGAACCTGCGCGGCCAGGCGCTGCACGTCCTCGACCTGATCGAGACCTGGGAGACCCGCGACGCCCGCCGCACCGCGCTGCCGTGAGGGATCCGAAAGGAGAGCGGGCTCCCTCCCCACCCAACTCGGGCCTGCCCGACTTGGGCACCTGGGTGCGGATCTCGGGCAGGCCCGAGATCCTGCGGGAGAGGGCAGCGTGAGGGTCGAGAATTTTCAGGATGGGGGCTCCGCAGGAGCCGCTTCACCGTCGCGGTCTCAGACGATTTCGGATCGATCGGAACGGCCGCTCGCGGGTCCCCTCCCCCTTGCGGGGAGGGGTCAGGGGTGGGGGTGGTGCAGGAGGCACCGCTCCATCCTGCACGACCCCCACCTCCGGCTCCTCCCCATCCAGATCGGGCTTGCCCGATCTGGACAGACAAGGGCAGATCTCGGGCAAGCCCCGAGATCTGTGGGGAGGAGAGGCCCGGCGCGGACCGGCGCGCTCCATCCTGACCGTTCTCATCCCTCACCCCAACCCTCTCCCGCACGGGAGAGGGGGCTTGTCGCACCGCCTGCGCGCGTCCTGAACCGTCGCTTCCTCACCCGACCCGATCTCGCAGGGGAGAGAGGAAAGGCGCCCCGCCTCACCCCAGCGCCCGCGGCATCCGGAAGGGCAGCATGAAGCGCACCAGCGGGTGGGTGAGGCGCGTCAGCGACAGGCTTTCGTGGACCGGGCGCACGCGCTCGCCGCCGATCTGCGCCGCGAGCACGGAGCGGGCGTAGAAGGGCGTGTCCTCGAAGGTGCGCACCACCTCGGCCCGGCCGTCGTCGCTGCGGGTGGCACGGGGCATGCGCCAGAGGCGCGTCGGCGGCAACGGGGCGGGGAGGGGCGGGCGGATCTCGCGGCGGCTGCCGTCGCGGGCGAAGCGGAGCGAGAGGTTCTGGCCGCTGCCGTCGCGGCGGCGCACGTCGTAGAGGATCGCCGCGCCGTCCGAGAGGTCGGCCCGGCACCAGGTCCAGTCGGTGAAGGCGTCCTCCAGGGCCTCGTCCCCCGCATTGGTGTCGAGATAGCCGGTGCCGCGCCAGCGCAAAGCCGGCTCGTCGAGCTCGACCTCGACGCGGGCGGAGGGCGCGATCGGCCACCAGCGGTGACGGCCCGCCCCGTCCAGGGTGAAGGGGCCCGCGGTGATGCCCTCCGGATAGAGCCGCACCGTGCCGCGGATCGGCCGCGGGATCGGGGCCGCGCGCTCGTCGATGCGCACGGTGAGCGCGCTGCCGTCCCAGGCCAGCGCGCTCGGGCCGATGGCGAGATGGGCCGCGCCCCGGTCGAGGGCGCGCGCGCCCCGCTCGGTCAGCGCGAAGCGGCTCGGGCCGCCGTAGAGCGCCACGTTGAGGGCGCAATGCGCGTATGGATCGCGCGCGCGGTCGAGGGCGTAGTAGGTCGAGAAGACCGAGCCGATGAAGGCGATGAGCGTGAGCCCCTGGCGCCCGTCCTCGCTCAGCGCGTCGACATACCACCAGGCATAGCCGCCCCGCGCCACCGGGACGTCGAAGCGCGGTCCGCGAGGTCCCGGAGCAGGGCCTGCGCCGCCAGCCGGCCCGACTGCGCCGCCATCGGCACCCCCGGGCCCGGATGGACGCTCCCCCCCGCGAGATAGAGGCCGGGCAAAGCCGTCCGCGCCGCCGGGCGCTGGAACGTCGCCGTCGACCCGCGCGAGGCGCGGCCGTAGAGCGCCCCCCTCGTCCCCGGGAACAGCCTCGCGAACTCCGCCGGGCCGGTCGTCACCGGCGGATCCGCATCCGTCAGGCTCAGGCCGTTGCGGGCGAGCTTGCCGCGCAGATTCGTCACGCATCTCTCGATCTCCTGCGGGGAGGGGCGCTCCGGCCCGTCGGCCGGGGCGTTGACGAGGAGGAGCAGGCGCTCGGGGCCCGCGGGCGCGGCAGCCTCGTCGCGGTCCTGCGCGCAGACGTAGATCGTCGGATCCTCCGGCAGGCTCCGCCCGCGCAGGATCGCGTCGAACTCCGCCCGGTAGTCGCGGGAGAAGAACACCGTGTGGTGGGCCAGCGGAAAGCCCGCGGCCGTCGCCCGGGCGCAGACCGTCACCGCCGAGAGCGAGCGCTCGGACGCCGCCAGGCGCTCGCCGGGAGGCGCCGCCGCCTGCCCGAGGAGCCCGGCCCCGAGGGCGGCCGCGTCGGCGTTGCAGATCACCGCCTCGGCGGGCAGGCGCTCGCCATCGGCGAGGTCGAGGCCGGCGACGCGCCCGCGCTCGACCGCGATGCCGCGGACCTCGGTGCCGTAACGCAGGCGGGCGCCGCGCGCCGCGGCGAGGTCGGCCACCGCCCGGGCGAGCGCGCTCAGGCCCCCGGCGACGCTCCAGACCCCGGCCTGCTCCACATGGGCGACGAGCATCAGCGTGGCCGGCGCCTCGAAGGGCGAGGAGCCGCAATAGGTGGCGTAGCGCCCGAAGAGCTGGCGCAGGCGCGGATCGCGGAAATCCTCGCCGAGCGCCGACCACAGCGTGGCGAAGGGCTGGATCCGCCAGAGCCGCGGCAGGCCGAAGGGCCCGACCCGCAGCGCGAGATCGAGAGCCGTGGGCCGGTCGGCCCGGATGAAGGGGCCTTCCAGAGTCTCGTAGACCTCGGCCGCCCGGGCGCAGAAGCGGCGATAGCCCTCGGCCTCGCGCGCCCCGGCGAAGGCGTGGATGGCCTCGGCGGATTCCGCGACATCGGCGAAGAGGTCGAGGGTGCCGCCCGCCTCCCAGGCATGGCGGGCGAGGAGCCGCGCGGGGGTGAGGGCGACATGCGCGTCGAGGCTGGCGCCGCACTCGGCGAAGACCTCGTCGAGCACCCAGCGCATGGTGAAGACGGTGGGCCCCGCCTCGATCGCGGCCGGCCCGACGGGGAGGGCGCGCATCTTGCCGCCGGGGGCGGGCGCGCGCTCCAGCACGGTGACGTCGAGCCCCGCATGGGCGAGGCGGAGCGCCGCCACCAGCCCCCCGATCCCGGCGCCGATCACCGCGACGCGCATGGGCGTGCTCATGGGGAACTCATGGGGAACTCATGGGCGTGCGGATCCGGTCGGATCGCCACCACGGGCCATCTCGAATGCGGGATCGCGGGGAAGCGATCGCGACGTCCTCTCCCTTCGAACCTGCCCGAGCACAAAGCGTCTCTCGACGAAGGCGCGGGTCCCCTTTCCCGAACGGGAGAGGGGGCGCGTCGCGAGTCCTGCGGGCGTCCGGATCCCGTTCCTTTCTCCCCTACGGAGCGGGGAGCGAGCGAGCGCGGCCCCGATGCATGGACGAGCCCGCAATGCGGCTTCCAGCCCCCCTCGGACCGTGCGGGCTTCCCGCATGTCCCGCCCTCCCTCGGCCGGTCCGTGAACCGGTGCCGCAGATCCGGCTTGATCCGCAGCCCGAGCAATGTCACTCTAAAATGACACAGTCAATGTCATTTCCAATAGACATGGAGCTGCGTCATGGACCCCGGATACCGGATCGAGACAGCCCTCGACATCGCCGTCTCCTGCGCGGAAGCCCCCGGAGCCCCGCCTCACCTGGCCGAGGCGATTCGCTATGCTGTCTTCCCAGGTGGACACCGGATCCGTCCGAGGCTCTGCCTCGCGGTGGCCCGGGCCTGCGGCGACGACGATCCCGGGGCGGCCGACGCGGCGGCGGCGGCCATCGAGCTCCTGCACTGCGCCTCCCTGGTCCATGACGACCTGCCCTGCTTCGACGACGCGCCCCTGCGCCGGGGCAAGCCCGCGGTGCACGTGGCCTACGGGCCGGCGCTCGCCGTGCTCACCGGCGACGCGCTGATCGTGGCCGCCTTCGAGACCCTGGCCCGCGGCGCCGCGCGGCGGCCGAGCCGGCTCGCGAGCCTCGTCGGGCTGATCGCCCGGGCGGTGGGCTCGCCCGCCGGCATCGTGGCGGGGCAGGCCTGGGGATCGGAGCCCTACGTGGCGCTGTCCGACTACCAGCAAGCCAAGACCGGGGCGCTCTTCGCCGCGGCCACCGTGGCCGGCGCCGCCGCGGCGGGGGCCCGGCCGCTGCCCTGGCGTCTGCTCGGCGAATGCCTCGGCGAGGCCTACCAGGTCGCCGACGACCTGCGCGACGTCGCCTGCCGTCAGGAGGAGATCGGCAAGCCGGTGGGCCGCGACGTCACCCTCGGGCGGCCGAACGCCGCCGCGCTCCTCGGCACCGGCGGGGCGCTGGCGCGGCTGGAGCGCCTCTCGGCCGAGGCCGTCGCGGTGATCCCGGACTGCCCCGGCGCGGAGGCGTTGCGGGCCGAGATCGAGGCGCAGACGCGGCTGTTCCTGCCCGCTTCCTTGCGCGCCCCGGCCGGCGGATGAGCGCCGGGGCCGGGCCCGCGCCGCCCGTGAGCCTCTGGGCCGGCTGGCGCGAGCGGGTCCGGGCGTGGCGCAACGCCTGCGTCGCGAGCCCGGCCTTCCAGCGCTGGGCGGCGGGCTTCCCGCCGACCCGGCGGCTCGCGCAGGCCAATACCCGGGCCCTGTTCGATCTCTGCGCCGGCTTCGTCTACGCACAGGTGCTGTTCGCCTGCGTCGAGCTCGACCTGTTCCGGGTCCTCGCCGCCGGCCCGCAGGGCGCGGAGGCCCTGGCGCGGCGCCTCGGCCTGCCGCCGGAGCGGATGGGCACGCTCCTGCGCGCGGCCGCCTCCCTCGACCTGCTGCGGGCGCTGCCGGACGGGCGCTTCGCGCTCGCCGATCTCGGCGCGGCGCTGCTCGGCAACCCGGCCGTGGCGCGCATGATCGAGCATCACGCCCTGCTCTATGCCGACCTCGCCGACCCGGTGGCGCTGCTGCGCGGGGAGGGGGGGCCGACGCGGCTCGCCCGCTACTGGCCCTATGCCGGCAGGCCGGCGCCGGACGGCCTCGAGGCGGAATCGGTGGCGCCTTACGGCGGCCTCATGGCCGCCTCGCAGGCGCTGATCGCCGCCGACGTGGCCGAGGCCTACCCGCTGCACCGGCACCGGCAGCTCCTCGATGTCGGGGGCGGGGAGGGGGCCTTCCTCACGGCGGTCGCCCCGCGGGCGCCGGCCTTGCGGCTCGCCCTGTTCGACCTGCCGGCGGTGGCCGCGCGCGCCGCGACGCGGCTGGAGGAGGCGGGCCTCGGCCACCGCGCCGCCTGCCACGGCGGCAGCTTCCACCGCGATCCCCTGCCCCGGGGGGCCGATTGCGCCACCCTGGTGCGCGTCCTCCACGACCACGACGACGGGCCGGCGCTGGCCCTGCTCCGGGCGATCCGCGACGCGCTGCCGCCGGGGGGCACGCTCCTCGTCGCCGAGCCGATGGCCGGCACGCGCGGGGCCGAGCCGGTCGGGGACGCGTATTTCGGCTTCTACCTGCTCGCCATGGGCAGCGGCCGCCCCCGCACGGCGGCCGAGATCGGCGGCCTGCTCCGCGAGGCCGGCTTCCACGCCATCGCCGAGCGCCGCACCCGGCGCCCCCTCCTCGTCCGCCTGATCCGGGCGCGACGCGCCTGATGTTTGTTAATTAGAGTTGACGTTTCAAAGTGTCATTCTAGAATGACAGTACCGATCCAGATCGGTCACAGACGCGGAAGATCCGAATCATGGACACCCTCGCCGTCGTCCTGGAAAAACCCGAGCACCTCGCGCTCAACCGCCTGGCGCTCAACCCGGCCGGCCCCACGGACGCCGTCGTGGCGGTGACGTGGAGCGGGATCAGCACCGGCACCGAGCGCCTGCTCTGGTCGGGCCGGATGCCGCCCTTCCCCGGCCTCGGCTATCCCCTCGTCCCGGGCTACGAATCGGTGGGCACCGTCGTCGACGCCCCGTCCGAATCGGGCCTCCTCCCGGGACAGAGCGTGTTCGTGCCGGGCGCCCGCTGCTTCGGCCCGGTCCACGGCCTGTTCGGCGGCGCGGCCTCGCATCTCGTGGTGCCGGCGGCGCGCCTCGTGCCGGTCGATCCCGATCTCGGCGAGCGGGCCTGCCTGATCGCGCTCGCGGCCACCGCCTTCCACGCCCTCGGGCGCCTCGACCCGGGCGAGCGCCCCCTCATCGTCGGGCACGGCGTGCTCGGGCGGCTGCTCGCCCGGCTCACCCTGCTCGCCGGCGCCGAGCCCGTCGTCTGGGAAAGGGATCCCCGCCGGGCGGCGGGTGCGGCGGGCTACGCCGTCCATGCGCCGGAGGACGATCCCCGCACCGACTACGCCCGCATCACCGATGTCAGCGGCGATTCCGCCGGCCTCGACAGGCTGATCGCGCGGCTCGCCCGTGGCGGCGAGATCGTGCTCGCGGGCTTCTACGAGGCGCCCCTGTCCTTCGCCTTCCCGCCCGCCTTCGCGCGCGAGGCGCGGATCCGGGTCGCGGCGGAATGGCGGCCGGCCGACCTCGCCGCGGTGAACGCCCTCGTGAGCGACGGGCGCCTGTCCCTCGACGGCCTGATCACCCACCGCGTGCCGGCGGAGCAGGCGGCGGATGCCTACCGCATCGCCTTCAGCGACCCGGCCTGCCTGAAGATGGTCCTCGACTGGAGAGCCTGTTCATGAACCTGCACCTGAACACGGCGGCCCTGCGCGCGGAAGCGGCGGTCGAGCCGGATGCGCCCGTGACCGGGCCGGTCAAGCGCGAGACGCAGATCATCGCGATCTACGGCAAGGGCGGCATCGGCAAGTCGTTCACGCTCGCCAACCTCTCCTACATGATGGCGCGCCAGGGCAAGAAGGTGCTCCTCATCGGCTGCGACCCGAAGAGCGACACCACCTCGCTCCTCTTCGGCGGCCGGGCCTGCCCGACCATCATCGAGACCTCGACGCGCAAGAAGCTCGCGGGCGAGCAGGTCGCCATCGGCGACGTCTGCTTCAAGCGCGGCGGCGTCTTCGCGATGGAGCTCGGCGGCCCCGAGGTCGGGCGCGGCTGCGGCGGGCGCGGCATCATCCACGGCTTCGAGCTCCTGGAGAAGCTCGGCTTCCACGAATGGGGCTTCGACTACGTCCTGCTCGATTTCCTCGGCGACGTGGTCTGCGGCGGCTTCGGCCTGCCGATCGCCCGGGACATGTGCCAGAAGGTCATCGTCGTCGGCTCGAACGACCTGCAATCGCTCTACGTCGCCAACAACGTCTGCTCGGCGGTCGAGTATTTCCGCAAGCTCGGCGGCAATGTCGGCGTCGGCGGCCTCGTCATCAACAAGGACGACGGCACCGGCGAGGCGCAGGCCTTCGCGGAGTCGGTCGGCATCCCGGTTCTGGCCGCGATCCCCGCCGACGAGGACATCCGCCGCAAGAGCGCGAACTACGAGATCGTGGCCGAGCCGGACGGGCGCTGGGGCCCGCTCTTCGCGGCGCTCGCCGAGAATGTCGGGGCCGCCGCACCGCACCAGCCGACGCCGCTCGGCCAGGACGGGCTCCTCGGCCTGTTCAAGGGCAGCGCGGTCGGCCGCGACGTGGTGCTGGAGCCCGCGACCATGGCCGACATGTGCGGGGTCGAGCCCGCCGTGAAGCCCTCCCTCGAAGTGATCTACGACGAGGGCTGAAGGCATGGCTGTCTCCCTCGACATCGCGGATCTCCGGGCGCGACGGCGCTCCTCCGAAGCGGAGGCCGGTGCGACGCACGAGAGCGCGCCGCAACCTGCCCCCGCCGACGGCGCGGGCTGCCATGCCGGCAAGGCGGTGATGCGCGAGGCGGCCGAGGCGGCCTCCACGGAATCCGGGATCGCGGAGACCCTCGCGACCTATCGCCGGGACTACCCGGCCGGCCCGCACGACCAGCCCCAGAGCATGTGCCCGGCCTTCGGATCCCTGCGCGTCGGGCTTCGCATGCGGCGCACGGCGACGATCCTCTCCGGATCGGCCTGCTGCGTCTACGGGCTGACCTTCACCGCGCATTTCTACGGGGCGCGGCGCAGCGTCGGCTACGTGCCGTTCAATTCGGAGACGCTCGTCACCGGCAAGCTGTTCGAGGACATCCGCGAGGCGGTGCACGCGGTTGCCCGCGCGGGCGAGCATGATGCGGTCGTGGTGATCAACCTCTGCGTGCCCACCGCCTCCGGCGTGCCGCTGCGCCTCCTGCCGAAGGCGATCGACGGAGTGCGCATCATCGGCATCGACGTGCCGGGCTTCGGCGTGCCGACCCATGCCGAGGCCAAGGACGTGCTCGCGGGCGCCATGCTGGCCTATGCCCGCCGGGAAGCCGAGCAGGGCCCGGTCCAGGCGCCGCGCGGGGGCCGCTCCGAGCGCCCGGCCGTGACGCTCTTGGGCGAGATGTTCCCGGCCGATCCCGTGGTGATCGGCGCGCTGCTGGAACCGCTCGGCCTCGCCGCCGGCCCCGTCGTGCCGACGCGGGAATGGCGCGAGCTCTACGCGGCCCTCGACGGCGCGGCGGTGGCGGCGATCCACCCGTTCTACACCGCGTCCCTGCGCGAGTTCGCGGCGGCCGGCCGGCCGGTCGTCGGCTCGGCGCCGGTGGGCCATGACGGCACGGCCGACTGGCTCGACCGGATCGGCGAGGCCTGCGCCGTGCCGCGCGCCCGCGTCGAGGCCGCCAAGGACCGGCTGCTGCCGCCGATCCGCGCGGCGCTGGCGGCGAACCCGGTCCGCGGCCGCGTCACGCTCTCGGGCTACGAGGGCTCGGAGCTGCTGGTCGCCCGGCTCCTCGTCGAGAGCGGGGCGGAGGTGCCCTATGTCGGCACCGCCTGCCCGCGGACACCCTGGTCCGAGGCCGATTGCGCCTGGCTCGAGGCGCGCGGCGTCGCCGTGCGCTTCCGCGCCTCCCTGGAGGACGATCTCGCCGCCTTCGACGCCTTCGCGCCCGACCTCGCCATCGGCACGACGCCGGTGGTGCAGGCGGCCAAGGAGCGGGGCGTGCCCGCCCTCTACTTCACCAACCTGATCTCGGCCCGGCCGCTGATGGGGGTGGCCGGGGCCGGCTCGCTCGCCCGCGTCGTCAACGCGGCGCTCGCCAACCGCGACCGCTTCGCGGCGATGCGCGGCTTCTTCGAGGGCGTCGGCTCGGGCCACGCCGCCGGGATCTGGCAGGAGGTGCCGCAGGTGAAGGCCGCCCCGAAGGCGGCCGCGCCGAAGGCGCCGATCGGGGAGATGGCCTGATGCTCGTCCTCGATCACGACCGGGCCGGGGGCTACTGGGGCGCCGTCTACGTCTTCACGGCGGTGAAGGGCCTGCAGGTCGTCATCGACGGCCCCGTCGGCTGCGAGAACCTGCCGGTCACCTCGGTCCTGCACTACACCGACGCCCTGCCGCCGCACGAATTGCCCATCGTCGTCACCGGGCTCGCCGAGGAGGAACTCGGCCGCCACGGCACGGAAGGGGCGATGAAGCGGGCGCATGCGACCCTCGACCCCGCGCAGCCCAGCGTCGTCGTCACCGGCTCCATCGCCGAGATGATCGGCGGCGGCGTGACCCCCGAGGGCACCGGCCTGCAGCGCTTCCTGCCGCGCACCATCGACGAGGACCAGTGGCAGGCCGCCGACCGGGCCATGGCCTGGCTCTGGCAGGAATACGGGGCCAAGCGCTACGCCAAGAAGGGCATCCCGAAGCGGCCCGAGCGCAAGCCCGGCGAGACGCCGGCCGAGAAGCCGCGGGTCAACCTGATCGGCCCGGCCTACGGCACCTTCAACATGGCCTCCGATCTCGCCGAGATCCGCCGCCTCGTCGAGGGGATCGGCGCCACGGTGAACCTCACCTTCCCGCTCGGCTGCCACCTCGCCGACGTGCCGAAGCTCGTGGAGGCGGACGCCAATATCTGCCTCTACCGCGAGTTCGGCCGCGGCCTCTGCGAGAGCCTGGAGCGGCCCTACCTCCAGGCCCCGATCGGGGTCATCGCCACGACGAAGTTCCTGCGCAGCCTCGGCGCGATCCTCGGGCTCGATCCCGAGCCCTTCATCGCCACCGAGCGCCACACCACGATCAAGCCGGTCTGGGACCTCTGGCGCTCGGTGACGCAGGACTTCTTCGGCACGGCGAGCTTCGGCATCGTCGCGACCGAGACCTATGCAAGGGGCGTGCGCCGCTTCCTCGAGGACGAGATGGGGCTGCCCTGCCACTTCGCCTTCGGGCGGCAGCCCGGCCACAAGCCCGACAACGCGGCCGTGCGGGCGGCGATCGCCGAGCGGCCCCCGCTCGTCCTGTTCGGCTCCTACAACGAGCGCATGTACCTCGCCGAGAGCGGCGGCCGGGCGGCCTACATCCCGGCCTCCTTCCCCGGCGCGATCGTGCGGCGGCATACCGGCACGCCCTTCATGGGCTACGCCGGCGCCACCTACCTCGTGCAGGAGGTCTGCAACGCGCTGTTCGACGCGCTCTTCCACATCCTGCCGCTCGCCCGCGACCTCGACGCCGTGGAGGCGACGCCGGCGCGGGCCCACCGCGAGCTCGCCTGGGAGGAGGACGCGCGCACCCGGCTCGACGCGCTGATCGAGGCCGAGCCGGTCCTCGTGCGCATCTCCGCCGCCAAGCGGCTGCGCGATGCCGCCGAGCGCACCGCACGGCGCCTCGGCGCGGAGCGCGTCGCCCCCGTCCATGTCGAGCGCGCCGCCGCCCATGCGGAGGCCGCCGCATGAGCGCCCCCGTCCGATCCCGCATCCAGCCCGTGGAGACGCTATCCATGAAGACCTGGCCCATGCTGAGACCGATGCCCGCGACGGCCCGCCTGCAGCGCGACCTGCACCGCGAGGCCCTCCAGTTCCGGATCATCCTCGGGCTCACCTACCCGCTCTTCCTGGCCGCGGCCGTGCTGCAGCGGCTGCGTCCCGGCCCGGTCCGGGCGGGGCTGGGAGCCGCCGCGCCGCAGCGCAGCGTGTTCGGCGAGGCCCGGGCGATGGCGGCGCAGGCCGTCCCCTTCGCCTTCATGGGGTGAATTCGGGGCTGAGTTCGGGGCCGGGTCTCGAGCCCTTGGCCCTCGATCCGGGTCCGTCCGGGCCCCGCGACGCTTCCGTCCGGTGGATCCGGGAAAGACCCGCCGTGATCGCCTCGGGTCACGGCGGCACCCGTCGCATCCCGCCCGGGATGCGGCCAACACAACGGAGGTTCGACCGATGGCAAGCGGAGTGACACCCGAGAGACCGAGCAGCCTGTCCGGGCTGACGGAAGCCGAAGCCAAGGAGTTCCACGCGATCTTCCTGACGAGCTTCATCATCTTCACGGCGATCGCCGTGGTCGCCCACATCCTCGTCTGGCTGTGGCGGCCCTGGCTGCCCGGGCCGCAGGGCTACGCCTCGCTCGAGGGCGTCGGCGAGACGGCCCGAGCGCTTCTTCCTCTCATCGGCTGAGGAGATCGGCGATGCACAAGATCTGGCTCCTGTTCGATCCGCGGCGGACGCTGGTGGCTCTGTTCACCTTCCTGTTCGTCCTGGCGCTGCTGATCCACTTCATCCTGCTCTCGACCGACCGGTTCAACTGGCTCGACGGCCCCAAGAAGGCCGCCGACGCCCAGAGCCTCGTCCTGCCGAGCCTGCCCGCCTGACGGGCGGAACGCCGCGGCGCCCTCCGGTGCCGCGGCCCACGAGCGAGAGAGCTTTCGGGAGGCCCGACGCCGGGAGGGATTCGCCATGGCGATGCTGAGCTTCGAGCGCAAATACAGGATCCGCGGCGGCACGCTCCTCGGCGGAGACCTGTTCGACTTCTGGATCGGACCATTCTACGTCGGATTCTTCGGGGTCACGACGATCTTCTTCTCGGTGCTCGGCACCGCGCTGATCCTCTACGGGGCGGCGATCGGGCCGACCTGGAACATCTGGCAGATCAACATCGCGCCGCCCGACCTGAAATACGGGCTGGCCCTCGCGCCGCTGCGGGAAGGCGGGCTCTGGCAGATCATCACCTTCTGCGCGATCGGCGCCTTCTGCTCCTGGGCCCTGCGCGAGGTCGAGATCTGCCGCAAGCTCGGCATCGGCTACCACGTGCCGTTCGCCTTCTCGGTGGCGATCTTCGCCTACGTGGTGCTGGTGGTGGTGCGCCCGTTGCTGATGGGCGCCTGGGGCTACGGCTTCCCCTACGGCATCCTGAGCCACTTGGACTGGGTCTCGAACACCGGCTACCAGTATCTCCACTTCCACTACAACCCGGCGCACATGCTCGCGGTGAGCTTCTTCTTCACCACGACCTTCGCGCTGGCGCTCCACGGCTCGCTGATCCTGTCGTCGACGAATCCACCCAAGGATGACGACGTGGTGAAGACGCCCGAGCACGAGGACACCTTCTTCCGCGACACGATCGGCTACTCGATCGGCACGCTCGGCATCCACCGGCTCGGCCTGTTCCTGGCCCTCTCGGCCGGGTTCTGGAGCGCGGTCTGCATCGTGATCAGCGGCCCGTTCTGGACCCGCGGCTGGCCGGAATGGTGGGGCTGGTGGCTCAATCTTCCGGTCTGGCGCTGAAGGGGGAGGGCGGCATGGCCTATTACCAGAACATCTTCACCCAGGTTCAGGTGCGCCCGGTCGAGCCGGAGCGCGGCATCCCGGTCGCGGTCGACGCCCGCGTCGGGAAGGCCTTCAACAGCTACCTGTTCGGGCTGATCGGCAACAGCCAGGTCGGGCCGATCTACGGCGGCTATCTCGGCGCGCTCTCGCTCGCCTGCGGGCTGATCGCCTTCGAGATCATCGGGCTCAACATGTGGGCCTCCGTGAACTGGGATCCGGTGCAGTTCGTGCGCCAGCTCCCCTGGCTGGCGCTGGGGCCGCCGCTGCCGAAATACGGGCTGAAGGTGCTGCCGCCGCTGAACGAGGGCGGCTGGTGGCTGATCGCCGGCTTCTTCCTCACCGCCTCGATCCTGCTCTGGTGGGTGCGGCTCTACCGGCGGGCGCGGGCGCTGGGTCTCGGCACCCACGTGCCCTGGGCCTTCGCGAGCGCCATCTGGCTCTACCTCGTGCTCGGCTTCATCCGGCCGCTGCTGATGGGCTCGTGGAGCGAGGCGGTGCCGTTCGGGATCTTCCCGCACCTCGATTGGACCGCGGCATTCTCGCTGCGCTACGGCAACCTGTTCTACAACCCGTTCCACATGCTCTCGATCGCGTTCCTGTACGGATCGACGCTGCTCTTCGCGATGCATGGCGGCACCATCCTCGCCTGCTCCCGCTACGGCGCCGAGCGCGAGATCGACCAGATCGTCGACCGCGGCACGGCCACCGAGCGGGCCGCCCTGTTCTGGCGCTGGACCATGGGCTTCAACGCCACGATGGAATCGGTCCACCGCTGGGCCTGGTGGTTCGCGGTGCTGACCACGCTCACCGGCGGCATCGGCATCCTGCTCACCGGCACCGTCGTCGACAACTGGTACCTCTGGGCGGTCAAGCACGGCGTCGCGCCCGCCTATCCCGACGTGTTCGGCCCGATCATCGACCCGCTCAAAGCCCCGGGAGGCACGCCATGAGGACGGTGCTCGGCATCATCGCGGGCGTCGCCGCGCTGCTCCTCACCGTCGCGCAGTTCGGCACGGCGGGCTGGACCAAGCCGCCGATCCTGGCCAACCAGCACGGCTTCCGCGGGACCGGCATGGACCAGGTCAAGACCAAGGCGGAGGCCGCCGCCATCCGGGACGCCAACGTCGCCCCGGCCCCGGCCGAGAAGGTCGAGCCCGGCACCGACAAGGCCGGCACGACCTACGAGAACGTCCAGGTGCTCAAGGACATCAGCACCGAGGAGTTCAACCGCCTGATGGTCTCCATCACGGAGTGGGTCTCGCCGCAGCAGGGCTGTACCTACTGCCACAACACCGAGAACATGGCCGACGACAGCCTGTACCAGAAGAAGGTCGCCCGCCGGATGCTGCAGATGGTCCAGCACATCAACGCGGACTGGAAGGAGAAGCATGTCGGCGAGGCGGGGGTGACCTGCTACACCTGCCACCGCGGCAACCCGGTGCCGGCCCAGGTCTGGTTCGACGCGCCGAGCCCGACCCGCGGCTTCATCGCCCGCAACAACGGGCAGAACATGGCCACGCCCTCGACCGGCCTCGCCTCGCTGCCCTACACCTATCTGGAGGACTACCTCGCCAAGCCCGATCCCGACCAAAGCGCGATCCGGGTGAACGCGACCACGGCGCTGCCCGAGGGCAAGGGCAAGCCGATCCAGCAGGCCGAGCGCACCTTCGCCCTGATGATCCACATGTCGGAATCGCTCGGGGTGAACTGCACCTACTGCCACAATACCCGCGCGGTGGCGGAGTGGTCGCAGAGCACGCCGCAGCGCACCCTGGCCTGGCACGGCATCCGCATGGTGCGCGACCTCAACGGAGCCTACATCACGCCGCTGACCGCGACCTTCCCGCCGAACCGCCTCGGGCCGAAGGGCGACGCGCCGAAGATCAACTGCGCCACCTGCCACAACGGCCAGAACAAGCCGCTGGGCGGCGCGCACGTGATCGAGGCCTATCCGGAGCTCGCCCGCAACACGGCGGCGGCCTCCGCCCCGCAGGAGAAGCCGGCTCCGGCTCCAACGCCTGCACCGACGCCTGCACCGGCTCCGGCGCCGCAATGAGGCGGAGGCGCCGGCGGGGTCAGCCCGCCGGCGCCCGCCGGCTCCCGAGCAGCAGGGCGAGGGTCCGGACCGCGATCCAGCCGATGACGAGGTTGGCGGCCACGAAGAGCGGGACGGCGAGGGCCGCGCTCGGCCCCGCCAGCCCGCGCTCCGTCAGGCGCAGGGCGGCGAGGGGGAGGGCGGAGACGCCGAACGTATAGGCCCAGGCCGCGGGCGAGAACGGCTGGCGCCGCAGCCAGGGCACCAGCCGCAGCGTCACCAGGGCCTGGAACAGGGCGTAGCCGAACAGGATCTGGGCGAGCCGGTCCGGCGGCCCGTCGGTGACCGCGAGATAGGCGACGCAGGCCACCGCGGGCGGCGCGAGGTGCAGCCCGAGCGAGGCGCGCAGCCCCACCGGCAGGGTCTTCAGGATCAGCCGGTGCACGACGACGGATTCCAGCGTCAGCCAGGACAGGAGGCCGGCTCCGAAGAAGAGCAGGCCCAGCTCCTTCATCTCGAGCGAGGCGCAGGTGATGGCCGCCACGAAGCCCCCGCCGACGGTGGGCGTGTAGAGGATCGGCGACGTCGCCTCGAAGGCCCGGTTCCCCATCCAGAGGCCGCCGACGCCCCAGGCGGCGAACAGGGTCGTGCCGACGAGCCCGGCCAGGGCCATCGCCCCCGCGGCGGCCGGCCAGTGCGGCGCGAGGCCGACGGCGGCGATCATCGTGGCGATCGGGACCAGCGAGCCGAGGAACGCGGCGGTCGGATCGCGCGCCTCGGCGCGGACGGCGTCGCGGTCGTTCAGCCACCGGAGGGCGTAGAGGGCGATCCAGGCCGCCCAGACCGCCACGCCGCAGAGGGAGACCGCCTCGCCGATCCAGGCCGGCGCCAGCCCGATCCGGGCGGCCGTCCGCCAGCCATTGCCCAACCCGCACAGGCCGAGGACCATCCCGAAGAAGGTGGCCGGGACCCGGAGCCGCGACATCCGCCCCCGCGGGGCCCGGTCGGCGCGCGCGGAGGCCTTCTTCGTCTCGGCCGCGTCGCTCATCTCAGACGACCGTGGTGACGGCGCCGGGCGGGTGCGCCAGCAGCGTCCCGAGCAGGCTGAGGCCGTAGCGCAGCGTCTCGCGGTCGGGCGCGGCGCCGAGCGACACCCGGATCGCCTCCGGCGCGGGCCCGACCGCGAAGGCATCGCTCAGGACGACGGACAGACCGAGCTGCCGCGCATGCGCCCCGAACGCGTCCCGGCGCCAGGGCTCCGGGAGCGGGAGCCAGAGATGGTGCCCGCAGGGCTGCGCCCGCAGGTCGAGGCCCTGGAGCGTCTCCTGCGCGATCGCCTGCCGGAGGCCGTTCTCCTGCCTGACGGAGGCGACGATCGCGTCGATCTCCCCGTCGGCGATCCACCGGGAGGCGAGGGCGGCCGCGAGCGGCGAGGCCATCATGCTGATGGCGCGCAACTCGGCGGCGAGCCGGACCGCCTCGCTCGTCCCCGGCGCCGCGACATAGGCGATGCGCAGCCCCGGGCTGACGCATTTCGACAGCGTCGCGACGTGCCAGGTGATGTCGCCCGCCAGGGCGGCGATGGGCGCCGGCGCGTCGGGCGGCAGCGCGCCGTAGGCGTCGTCCTCGAGGATCGCGACCCCGTGCGCGCGGGCGATCTCGGCGATGCGCGCGCGCCGCGCCCGCGGCAGCGTCGCCGTGGTCGGGTTGTCGAGGGTCGGGACCACGTAGAGGGCGCGCGGCCGCTCGGCCCGGCAGCAGGCGAGGAAGGCCTCCGGCAGGAGCCCGTCCGCGTCGGCGGCCACGGGGACGAGGCGGGCGCTCCGCCGCTCGGCGATCATGCGCAGCCCGGGATAGGTCAGGGCCGGGACGCAGAGGGCGTCGCCCGGCTTCAGGAGGACGGCGAGGGCGGCGGCGAGGGCGGCCTGCGCGCCCCCCGCCACGAGGACGCGCTGCACCGGGAGCGGCCCGAGCCGCGCGCCGAGCCAGTGCGCCGCCGCGGCGCGGTCGGCGAGGTTCCCGGCGCTGTCCTGATACTGCATCCGGTTGAGGAAGCCGGCCGAGCCGGCGACGTGCGACAGGCCGGCCTCCAGGCGCTCGGCCAGCCGCGCCGCCGCCGGCTGCGGCGGCATGTTCATGCTGAAATCGACGCTGCCGGAGGGGTCCGGCATGCGCGGGGGAGGGGGAGGGGGAGGGGAAGGGGCGGGGAAAGCGGACGGCGGCGCGGGGCCGCGGACGAAGCTGCCCCTGCCGGCGGCGGCCTCGATCAGGCCCGTCCGGCGCGCCTCGTTGAAGGCGCGGGTGACCGTGGTGAGGTCCACCTCGAGCCGCTTGGCCAGGGCGCGCTGCGGCGGCAGGCGCGCGCCGGGGGCGAGCCGCCCCGTGCGGATGTCCTCGGCTAGGGCCTTGACGATGGCCAAGTATTTCGGCCCGGCGCCGCCGTCGATTGTCGGGCTCCAGGATTCCATCATTGACCCCTGTCGTTGTCCGGATGTATGCATACATACAACTTGCGGACAAGGGATACGGCCTCTCCGGCCATCACCCATCCTCGGAAATGTATGGTTCAATGATCCATACATTCGCGACAGGCAAGGCATCCGTCCCGCCATCGGACAGAGCGGGCCAGTTCAGGAACGGTGGACCATGCACAGGACGACCGATCGATCGCCGCTCTCCGTCGGGCTGCGCTGCCGCTGCCCGCGCTGCGGCGAGGGGCGCCTGTTCGACGGCTTCATCACCCTGAAGCCCGGCTGCGAGGCCTGCGGGCTCGATTACGGCTTCGCCGACCCGGCGGACGGCCCCGCCTTCTTCATCATGATGACGATGGCCTTCCCGGTCACCGCCTTCGGCATCTGGCTGGAGCTGACCTACGATCCGCCGCTCTGGATCCATGCGGCCGTCACGCTGCCGCTGCTCCTGCTGGCCTGCGTGCCGATCATCCGGCCGCTGAAGGGGCTCTTCATCGCCAGCCAGTACGTCAACAAGGCGGAGGAGGGCCGTTTCGCGGTCCCGTCCGATCCCGTCCGGACGAGGGCCCAAGTGGGGCAGGCCAGCACGATTGAAAACGCCTCGTAATCCCTCGGTATCGATCCGTAACATGAAAATTTTCACAGATTTCCTGAACTGAATATTTGACACTCATCAATTTCCGACCCACGACGCCAGGGGACAACGCGGCCGGATTACTGTCGGTCTCGGCATAGTCCACCCCGGATCACTGCGGAATGACGCAGCGGCCGGGGCACCGGCGGGGGGCTGTCACCGTGCTGTTCGCGTCCCCGCCATTCCTGTTCATATTCCTGCCGTGTGCGGTGCTGGGCTTCTTCCTGATCGGCCGGAGCGGGCGGCCCGCCCTGGCGCTCGGCTGGCTCGCCGCGGCCTCGCTGGTCTTCT
>NZ_CABFVH010000017.1 GCF_902141855.1 Methylobacterium dankookense
GGCGACCCTCGCCTCGGCCCAAGCCTTCCTCTACGCCGCTGCCGTCATGATCCTCGTTCGACGGCTGGGACGCGCCTCATGACTTATCGGACGGACTCTGAGACGGATCGTTGTCGTGTCTGACAGAGCGATCCTCTTTCTGAAGCCTTGACCGGGATTGGACCGGACTGGAGCAGCTTCCATCTCCTTGGCTCACCTGCCACGCTCCGACCTCAGCAAAGGATCGGGCTACGCTTTTGCCGGGCCAGCATCTTAGAAGCCCTGGTGTATTATTAGATTGTATTTATATATCTACTATTGTCAAGAAAAATGTCATGTTCCGGGTATGTATTATAGATCGAGGGTCTGTGCCCATCTGTTTATTGATGCTGGAATGTATCGATCATCTTTGCCGCTCAAGTCATCGTAGCTGGTGATGCGGACATGAGTGGCGCATGGCTCATACAGGCGGTCCTCATTCCAGACCGCACGGGCAACAAAGGACCAAAGCTCACCGGGATGTGTGATGATGTACCGTAGACAGGTTGCGCCGGCTGGAATGCCTGTTCGATGTCGTGACGGCTCAACCGTGATGATGACCGCGGCGATTTCATAGGTGGCGTAGTGAGGAGAGGCAGATAGGTGGTTCGCCAGCAGTTTTTGTAATACGAGATGGTTTGCGATTTCAATTGCATCGAAATTGTTCATAAAATACGTCCTCTATTTCACTTAGATATGCTTAAATATCCTACAGTATTTACTCATTGAGGGATTTGTGTTAGCTATTAATCTAATAAATTACGTTGATAGGCTCACACGGTTCGGGTTAGTTCGCTCGAAAAGGGACTTTGCGCGCCGCTGGCTTCAGCGTGGGCCAACATTCATCAGGGACTACGAATTCCGTAGTCGCGGCTGGAACAGGTTGAAACCAGCCACTGTGAGCCAACTGCGGGCTAACCTCAGCGCGGTCGCTGCCTACCTGCCGGACGGCCTTGCTGCCGAGGTTGCCGCAGTGATCGAGGAGATCGACCGCGACGAACGGATTGCGTCAGTGATGGATGAGTGGCGTCGATGATGGCCGTGCTTGACACTCGCACACCGTCCATGCACACCTTCAAGGCCGGGACATCGAAAATGTGCTGATTTTTCAGGTAGGTACGACGAGAGGCCGAGTTTCGAGTCCTCTTGGCCGCACCAACCTGATCCTTACGTTTCGGATCGAACGGTTGGTGCCATCACGGCGGCTTGGTGACGACGGCATCGTCGTACGGGCCCATCCTGACAGCCTGACATTGAAACGACCCGGAGACCGGGCTTCGTCTGCGAAGCACGCACCGCAGGGCCGTGTCCTGCGGTCGGTGAGCCGGTCCATGCCGGGCCGAACGCGGCAGCACGCCGTCAGGCTCCGACGACAGTTCACATCCGTGGATCCGGGTGCCGCGTGCGGGCCGGGAACGCATGACGGTTCGATGACAGGTGCGGGAGCGCACGCAACGTCTGGCATGCCACATGCTACGCCGAGGTCGTGCCGCTTCGGTGGCGTTTCCTCCCAGGGATCGACTTGAAGCCCGCCCGGTTCGCCGCGGCGGGCGTTTTCGTTCCGGGCGTGCGGTATCGATCCCTGCGGGCCGGCATGATACGGCGCCGACCGTCTCCGATTTGTTCTAAATCTCGAGTCGGCAAAATGCATTCAAAGCATTTTGTTCATGATATAAACACCATCTATTCCCGGGTCGAGCCGCGAATATGATGGCGATCAAATTCGTCCGCTATCGCGGCGAACCTGATGCATGAGACGCTCGCCATGTTCGGTGATGACGAGCAGGCGCTTGACGGGATCGAGTGTCGCGAGGCCCCGGCGCTGTAAGGCGCTCGCATCGCAATCGCAAAACTCTTTCTGCGATCGGCCGGCGAGTCGCCGCAACAGTCTAGCTTCGGCCAGTGATAGGCTCAGGTGGCTCACGAAATCCTCCCCAAACCAGTTGTCTGCCGCAGCCCAGTGATAACGTTATTCTCCGCCTTCGCCGTGTGCCAGAACACTAACTACGCAGTTGCTACGATCGGGAGAGATACCTCCTCGTCGATGCTGACAAATGGCCGAGCTTACGAAGGGGAAGCTCGCCCCGACCTGCTGCTCGATCAGGTGTGGAAACCCCCTCAGCCCGGCCGCCCCTTATGCCCTCAGGGCAGATCATCCGCGTCCCGGGATCGATCGGCATCAGGCCACACCGTCAGGGCCGCGGGATCGCGCCAGACCACCCCCCATCCGGCGGGTCCGGACTGGAATGGCGACGCGCTCGGGCGGCCGCCGGCGGTCGAGGCCGGCGCCGCGCCGAGCCTGCGCCGGCGGGAGACGCGCTGCGCGATCCGCTCCCTCAGGGCCGGCCGGTAGTTCCGGCGCTCCAGCCACGCCAAAGATCGCTTCATTCGCCGCATCGCCCCTCCCGCCGATACCTTCGTGGCTGCGTGAGCGGGTAGGGTTAGGACCCCGGCGGGGCCAGCGTCATGCATCAGATTAGGTATGCGGCGCCGAGACACGCACGGAACATGCAGGAAATTGCAGCGGCTCCGGCGCAGAGCGGGACCGAACCAGGGCGCGAGCCGATGCCAGCCGCGGCTGGACGATCCGCGTCGGATCATCGTTGACCGAGCCGGCCAGCCGCCCCTGCGGCGGCGGATCACGCCGGCAATGAAAGCGGCTGTCGATCGGGCGGTCGAGGCAATCCGCGCCCGCCTGGACCCATCTGGACAAGAACTTCCGTGTGCATCGTGTCGAACTCGGCCGATCATGAACGAATTCGTCGCTTGAACTTTGCCGCGGGATGTGAGCGGAAATATCATTCATTTCTTGGAGCAGGCCATGAGCGACAGCAGCAAAGCGATCCATATCGAACAGGTCGAGATGACCGCGGAGATCGTCTCGGCCTATGTGACCCGAAATCACGTTCAGGTTGCCGAGCTGTCGAGCCTGATCGGCAGCGTGCACGAGGCCCTGTGCAGCCTCGGCAAGCCGGCCGAGGTCGCCGAGCCGGCCGCTCCGAAGCCGACGCCCGCCCAGGTCCGCAAGAGCATCTCCCGGGACGGCCTGGTCAGCTTCATCGATGGGAAGAGCTACAAGACGCTGAAGCGTCACTTGGCTGGCCACGGGCTCGATCCGCACAGCTATCGCGAGCGCTTCGGCCTTCCCGCCGATTACCCGATGACAGCGGTGAGCTATTCCGAGCAGCGCTCCGCCCTGGCGCGCAGCCTCGGCCTCGGCCGGAAGGCCGAGCAGCCCCCGCCGGCCCCGCCTGCCCCCGCCGAGACCCCTGCGGCGACGCCGAAGCCGCGCGGGCGCCGGAAGAAGGCTCAGGCCGCGGCGTGAGCCCCGGGCAGGGGATCCGGGTTTCCGGGACCGTGCCCGATCACGCTGGATCGAGCACGGCTCCGAGCCGTGTCCTGCCGGGCTCCCCCGCGCATTCGGAGACGCCCAGAGCGGGCGCTCAGGCCGCCTTGCGGCGCCGCCCGGCGGCCTGGTCCGGCGCCGCCTCGCGCGCGGCCTGGGCTCCGGGGCGGCCGAGGCCGATCTGCTTGGCCAGCGCCGAGCGCTGGGCCGCGTAATTCGGCGCGACCATCGGATAGTCGGAGGGCAGGCCGTAGCGCTCGCGATAGGCGCGCGGATCGAGCCCGTGCGTCGTGAGATGGCGCTTCAGCGTCTTGTAGGACTTGCCGTCGATGAAGCTGATCACGCCGTCCGGCGTGATCGACCTGCGGATCTGGGCCGGGGTCGGCTTCTCGACCTCCTCCACCGGGCTCGACGCCGCCGCGCCGCTCGCGATGCCGACCAGCGTCGCGTGGATGCTCGCGAGCAGGGCACCGAGCTCGCCGGCCGGGACCGAGTTGTTCGACACGTAGGCGGCGGCGATGTCGCCCGCGAGTTCGACAAGGTCAGATTTGGTACGTGCGGCTTCTTCCGTCATTATCGTATTCCCAAGATGCACCCCCGCAGTGTCGATTTATCACACGCAGCCGAAGGGCAAGCCCTGTTCTGCGATGAAAATCATTTTTCCATCCAGAATTCTCGACGGACGAATTCACAATCCTGGCAGCCGTCGAAAACCCCGAATCAATTTACCTGTCGCCTGCGCGAGATCTGTCGATCATCGCGAATGCCGACGCGATCGTGCATAACGCCGCACCTGCCCGGCCGGGCCGGCTCGCATGCGCGACACCGTCTCCGGCGCGGTCACGCCCGCTCGCGCGAGGCGTTGAGGCCGATCTCCCGGGAGATCCGGGACCGGACGTCGCTATAGGCGGGAGCGACCATCGGGTAGTCGCGGGGCAGGCCCCATTTCCGGCAATAGGCCTCCGGCGTCAGGCCGCGGGTGGTCAGGTGCCGACGCAGGACCTTGTAGGACTTGCCGTCCTCGAAGCTGATCAGCCCATCCGCGCGGATCGAGGCCTTGATCTGCGACGGGCTCGGCTTCTGTACCGCCGCGGCCGCGGGGACACTCAGCCGTGTCAGTGCCGCATGCACCTGCCGAAGCAGATCCGGCATCTGCGCTTGCGGGACGTCGTTCCGCATGACGTAGGCGGAAACGATGTTCGCGGCGAGATCAATCGTGGCGGCATCCGTGCTCATCAACCCTCCCATCGCCATACTACCGGATCGCATAAATGCAACCCTGGGTAGCAATGCCGAAGGGTTAACGCTGTTGCAAGCCGTCGCAGACCGGACCCTGCCAATAGCCGTGGTTGTGGCCGCGGACAGAGGCGGAGGCGCCGGCAATCAGCTCGGAGGCACGCCCGCCCCGGGATCGCGGTCGCGCACGGCCCCCTGCCGGGCCAGCAGGTCCGCGAAATAGGCGGCCGTCCGCTCCACGCCCGCGCGCAGCCGCGTCGTCGGCTCCCAGCCGAGAACCTGCCGGGCCTTGGTGATGTCGGGCTGGCGGCGGCGCGGGTCGTCCGAGGGGAGGGGGCGGAAGATCAGCCGGGATTTCGACTGCGTGACCGCGCAGACGACCTCGGCGAGCTGCCGGATCGTGATCTCGTCCTGGCTGCCGACATTGATCGGGCCGGTGATTTCGGGCCCGGTCGCCATCATGCGCAGGATCGCCTCGATCATGTCGTCCACGTAGCAGAACGAGCGCGTCTGCTGCCCGTCGCCGTAGAGGGTGATGTCCTCCCCCCGCAGGGCCTGCATGATCAGGTTCGAGACCACGCGCCCGTCGTTCGGATGCATCCGCGGGCCGTAGGTGTTGAAGATCCGCACCACCTTGATCTGCACCTTGTGCTGGCGGTGATAGTCGAAGAACAGCGTCTCGGCGCAGCGCTTGCCCTCGTCGTAGCAGGAGCGGAAGCCGATCGGGTTGACCTGGCCCCAGTACTCCTCCGGCTGGGGATGCACCTCGGGATCCCCGTAGACCTCCGAGGTCGATGCCTGGAATACCTTCGCCTTCACCCGCTTGGCGAGGCCGAGCATGTTGATCGCCCCGTGTACGCTCGTCTTCGTCGTCTGCACGGGGTCGAACTGGTAATGCACCGGCGAGGCCGGGCAGGCGAGATTGTAGATCTCGTCCACCTCGACGTAGAGCGGGAAGGTCACGTCGTGACGCATCAGCTCGAAGTTCGGCCTGTCCAGCAGATGACGGATGTTGTAGCGCGTGCCGGTGAAGAAGTTGTCGAGGCAGAGTACCTCGTGGCCCTGCGCCACCAAGCGGTCGCACAGATGCGAGCCGAGGAAACCGGCGCCCCCCGTGACCAGGACCTTCTTCGTGCTGCCGTAGCGCATGCTCACCCCTGTCCTCCCGCCGGGCCGTCCCGGCATCCACGTCTATTTCGGAGCGCGCGACGCCCCGGCCAGCCAGCGCCCGCGCATGGGCCGCTGTGCCGCGAGGCGCACCTTCTCCGCGTAGCCGGGCATGTCCGGGCCGATCAGCAGCAGATCGACATCGGCGATGGTGGCCCGGATGCCGTCGTCGTCGAGGTCGCGCCCCGCCAGGGCGGCGTGCCGCGCGATCTCCATCTCCTGGCCCCAGAAATAGACGGCGCCGGCCCGCACCTTCGCCTGCATGCGGCGCACCTCCGCGACGCGGCCGTCGGAGACCAGCGGCAGCCAGATGTCCGGCATCAGCAGGTCCACCGGCCCGTCCGGCATCCAGGCATGGGCGTCCCCGCGCACGATCCGGATCTTGGCGCGCGCCTCGGGCGGCAGCTGCGCGAAGATGCCGAGGGCCTCGTGCAGGGCGATCACCGCCGGGCCGAACTCGACCACTGTCACGGACTCGACCTCGGGCCTGAGCGCGCTCGCCGCGGCGGACCAGCCCATGCCGAGCCCGAACACGACGACGTGCCCATGGGCGAGCCGGACGCCGGGATCATCGGCGACGACGACGACCTCGTGGCGCTCGCACCCGCCACGGTGCGGACGCGCATCGGCGACGCGCAGGCCAAGCTCGCCCGCGAGGCGCAGTGGGAGGCGGACCTCGCCGCCGGCCGCCCGGTCCATGCGATCTTCGGGATCGAGCCGGCGGTCACGCCCGGCGCCTGACCGCCCCGGGATCCCAAAGGGGTCACCCCTTTGGAAACCCGGATTCAGGGGGCCTTGCAGCCCATCGCGTCGGCGGCCTCGGTGACGCTGAGCGCCCGCTCGCGCACCTGGCGCGACAGGCCGGGCCGCTCCGAGACGGCTCCCGCCTCGCGCTTCAGGGCGGCGTCGCAGGCGCAGGAGCGGTAGCCGGCCGCGTCGTAGCAGGCATCGTGGCGCATGCAGGCGGCGTCGAGGTCGTCGGTGGGCGGCAAGCCTTCGCCCTGCTGGCCAGCCCCGCAATAGTTGCCGTGGAACAGGGCCTTGCCGGCGAGCACCGCGGCGAGGTCGGCCTTCGGCAGGGGCGCCTCCTCCGGCTGCCCACTCGGATTCAGGTCGTTGGCCGGGCCGCCCGACTTCGCCGCCGAGCCGCGCAGGGCCTTCGGGATGCCGGAGCGCGGGCCCGGCTCCCCGAGGGACTCGCCGGTGCGGGAATTCGGGTCCGCGATGTCGGGCAGGGGCGGGGGCGGCCCGGGCCTCGGCTCCTCGACCACGATCTCCGGCTCGGGCGGCGGGGGCGCCGCGGCCGCCTGCGCCAGCGCACCCTGGACCGGCCCTAGCCAGAGGGCGAGGAGAAGGACGGGGAGGAATCGGATCACGGGCGGCTTCCGGGGCTGCATCGCTGCCGGAAACGGCGGGCCGCCCCGCAGCGTTCCGCGCCCACCCCGCGCGTCAGGGCTGCGGCGCCACCGGCTGGTTCGGGTCGGTGAGCTGGATGGTCCAGCTCTTCTGCTCGCCCGTGTCCACCTCGAAGAAGCCGTTCCGATCGTAGCCGCGGGCGAGGCAATCCTCGACGCCGCGGATGGTGAACTCGGCATCGCGGGTGCACATCATCGAGCGCCCGCTCCACTCGCCGCCGCGCGTGTAGTCCACCGCGAAGACGTAGTAGAACCGCGCCGCGAGCGCGCCCCGGAGCAGGGTCTCGCAGGCCTTCGGCGAGAGATCCCACCAGCCCTCCGTGACCCAGCCCTGCGGGTCGCGGTAGCCCAGCGCGATGCCGACCTTGCTCGGCGTCAGGTTGCACAGGCGCAGGTCCGCCCGGGCCGGGGCGGCAGCGAGAAGCCCCGCCGCCCCGATGAGCAGCGCCGCGGAACCGCGACGCACAATCCGTGAGAAATCAGCCGACGAGGATGATGCGGCAGTCGTTGACATTGGTGCGGGTGGGGCCTGGACGGACGAGATCGCCGATGGTCTCGAAGAAGCGCGTGGAATCGTTGTCGGCGAGCATCGCGGCCGGATCGAGGCCGGCGGCGCGGGCCCGCTTCAGCGTCGTCTCGTCGACGAGGCCGCCGGCCGGGTCGGTCGCCTCGCCGCGCCCGCCATCGGTGCCGTCCGTGTCGGCGGCGATGCCGCGGATGCCGGTCTCGCCCGCGAGCGCGATGGCGAGCGCCAGGGCGTATTCCTGGTTCGGACCGCCATGGCCCTCGCCGCGGATGGTGACGGTGAGCTCGCCGCCCGAGATCAGCGCCACCTTGCGCCCATCCGCCTTGGCGCGCTTGGCCAGCTCCGCGTGCTCGGCGGCGACCTCGCGGGCCTCGCCCTCGAGGTCCGAGCCCAGCATCACCGGCTCGTAGCCGGCCTCGCGCGCAGCGGCGGCGGCCGCCTCCAGCGCGTCGATCGGACGCGCGATGATGCGGTACTCGGCCCGGGCGAAGGCCGGGTCGCCGGCCTTCGGGGTCTCGTTGTTGGGGTCGTTGAGGAGGCGCTGCGCCGCCTCGGGCAGGGGGATGCCGCGGCGCTCGCAGATGGCGCGCGCCTGCTCCAGGGTGGACGGGTCCGGCACGGTCGGCCCCGAGGCGATCACCGCCGGATCGTCGAAGGGCACGTCGGAGATCGCGAGCGTCAGGATCGAGCGGGCGTTGCGCGCGGCCATGGCGAGGCGCCCGCCCTTGATGCGCGAGAGGTGCTTGCGCACCGTGTTGATCTCGCCGATCGGCGCGCCGGAGCGCAGCATCGCGCGGGTGATCGCCTGCTTCTCCGCCAGCGTCAGGTCGCCGGCCGGGGCGATCCAGTTGGCCGAGCCGCCGCCGGAGAGCAGCACCAGCACCTCGTCGTCCGGGCCCGCCTCGCCCGCGATGCGCAGGGCCTCCTTGGTGGCCGCGATGCCGGCCTCGTCCGGCACCGGGTGCCCGGCCTCGACCATGTGGATGCCCGGGGCCTCCTGCCCGTAGCCGTGGCGGGCCACCGCGAGGCCGAGGATGCGCGCCTCCGGCACGCCGTGCTCCTCGCGGTAGAACCGGCTCGCCACCGCGGCCATGCTGCCCCCGGCCTTGCCGGCGCCGAGGATGATCAGCCGGCCGGCGGGCGGCGGCGGCAGGTGGGCGCGCAGGCACTTCTCCGGATGGGCCGCGGCGATCCCGGCGGCGAGGAAGCGGTCGAGATGGGTGCGGGCCTCTCGGACGGCAGGATCGGTGGGGGCGGTCATGATGGCTCCTCGCGTGGGTCCCGTTTCCTCTCGTGCAGTCCTCGCCCTGATTCCCGGGCGACGGGCCGTTTTCTTGCCGTGAGCGCACGATCCTTGATACGTGCTTGCCCGAGGCCGCCGCGCGCGGCAAGGCTTATGCGCGCGCCGACCCCGACGACACCAGCGAAGACACCAAGCGGCCCTGTGAACGCCCCCGCACGCCCCGAAAGCCCCGCGATCCATCCGGTCGAGACGCTCCCCGGCGATCCGGCCTGCGGCCTGATCCTCGCCTGCGACCACGCCTCGAACCACGTGCCGCCCGACATCGATCTCGGCGTGGCGGAGACCGAGTTCGGCCGGCACATCGCCTACGACATCGGCGCGGCCGCGGTGACGCGCGCCCTCGCGGCGCATCTGAACGCGCCCGCGATCCTCACGAACTTCTCGCGCCTCATCATCGACCCCAACCGCGGCCGCGCCGACCCCACCCTGGTGATGCGCCTCTCCGACGGCGCCGTGGTGCCGGGCAACGCGCGCATCGACGCGGTCGGCAAGGCGGCGCGCATCGCCCGCTTCTACGAGCCCTTCGACCGCGCGATCGACGCCGCCGTCGCGGCGGCGCAGGCGGCCGGCGTCACGCCGATGCTGGTGACGATCCACAGCTTCACCCCCTACTGGCGGGGCGTGGCGCGGCCCTGGCAGGTCGGCATCCTCTACGACCGCGACGAGCGCCTGGTCCGGCCGCTGATCGCGGCGCTCGAGGCCGACCCGGCCGCGCTGACGGTGGGCGACAACGAGCCCTATGGCGGCGGCCTGCCCGGCGATACGATCGACCGCCACGCCACCGCCCGCGGGCTGCCGAACGCGCTGGTGGAGATCCGCCAGGACCTGATCGCCGGGGCGGAGGGCCAGGCGGAATGGGCCGAACGCTTCGCCCACGCCCTGCGCCCGCTGATGCCCGCCCGCGCTTGACGGCGGGCGCCGCGCCGCCGACCTGAGGCGGAATCCCGTCGCACACGGAGCGAGCCCATGGACCCGATCAAGCCCGAGATCGACGCGCAGACCCAGACCGAGTTGGAGGCTGCCGTCTTCCGCCGCCTCGTCAGCCATCTGCGCAACCGCACGGACGTGCAGAACATCGACCTGATGAATCTCGCGGGCTTCTGCCGCAACTGCCTCTCGAACTGGCTGAAGGACGCGGCCGATGCGCAGGGCGTCGCACTCAGCAAGGACGAGAGCCGCGAGCACGTCTACGGCATGCCCTACGAGGCCTGGAAGGCGGCCCACCAGAGCGAGGCGAGCCCGGCCCAGCAGGCGGCCTTCGCCAAGGCTTCGCCCGAATCGCACGGCCACTGAGGCGCACGCGCCCCGCAAGCTTCCGGTAACTGCCCTGCACTACCACTCGGTGCGAGGGCGCGGGGCTCCGCGAGCCCGCCCGCCGCATCGAGAACGCGGCCGTCCCCACGGGGCGCCCCCCACAGGACACGAGGAATGCCATGAACGCCCATGCGATGCCGAACGCAGACATCTCCGGTGCCGGCGGCGTCGCGGCCGAGGAGCTGAAGCAGTTCATCGAACGGATCGAGCGCCTGGAGGAGGAGAAGGCGGGCATCGCGGGCGACATCCGCGACGTCATGCAGGAGCTCAAGGGCCGCGGCTTCGACGTGAAGGCCGTCCGCGCGATCCTGAAGATCAGAAAGCAGGATCATTCGGAGCGCCAGGAGCAGGAAGCCATCCTTGAGCTCTACATGCAGGCGCTCGGGATGGCGTAGATATCAAAGCCGTCCCCGCAGGCACTGCGATCTGCAACGGTCGATGCAGCCTGTCGTGGACCACTTATTGCACTTTGCGGCACAAGGTCCGGCCATTGGCGATACGGCGAACGGCAGCCGCCTTCGCGGCGCGCTCGCCCGTATAGCCTTGATCGACATAGGCGAGGTCCACGCTGTCACCGGACGCCTCTTGCGCGGCGTCCGCCAGCGTGGCCACCGCGGCGCGGGCATTGGCGGGCGTGACGTGCAGTGCCAGCAGCCGACCTTGAATTCGCATGGCTTGAATCGCTGATCTCGATCCAACTCATACGACATCCGGGTGATCCCTTCGGGATGGCGGATGTCGCCTTCGCTCAAGCCCGCCGGACACTCTCGAAGCATCGAAAGGAGGCGCTGGTCGAATCGCGACCGCGATGAAAACCCATGATGGGGCGCCTTTAGCGCTGGAGAATCTTAAAGCAATCAGATCAGCGCATAGCCCGCGTCAATTCGCTCGATCCGTCCGCGGGCTGCCAGATGCATCCCGGTCACGCTCAGGCTCTCCGCCGCCGCACGGTCGAGGATGCGGCGGCGCGTCGCCAGCGCCTGGGCAGGATCGGCGTCCCAGATCACGGTCCAGTCCGGATGCGGCATCTGCAGCAGGCGCGAGTGGATGATGTCGCCCCAGATCAGCAGCCGCTCCGGTCCGTCCGTGATCAGCACGCCCATATGCCCCGGCGTATGGCCGGGCAGCGGCAGGGCATGCACGCCCGGCGCGAGTTCCGCGTCCCCGGAGACGCGGCGCGTCCGGTCGGCATAGGCCTCGAGCACCGCCTGCGCCGTGTCGAAGAACGGCGCCAGCGCCGCGGAGGCGTTGGCCCGTGCGCCTGCATCCGACCAATGCGCGGCCTCCCGCTCCTGCAGCACGAGCTCGGCGTTCGGAAAGCGCGCGAGCCGGCTCGGCGTGAGCAGCCCGCCGGCATGGTCGGCATGCAGGTGCGTCAGCCAGATGGTCTCGACCTGATCCGGCCGCACGCCCTCGGCGGCGAGCGCCGCCGTCACCCGGTTGAAGCCCGGGCCGAGCACGGTGCCGCAGCCCGCATCGAGCAGCCAGTGCCGCTCGCCACGCCGGATCAGGAAGGCATTGACCGGCTCGGGCGACGGACCGCCCGGCGGCAGGCCGGCCGCCTGCAGCAGGGCACGACCGGCGGCGCTGTCGGCGGCCGGGATCATGCTCGGCTCCAGGGGGAAGTGACCGTCGCGCAGCGGCGTCACCGTGAAGGCACCGACCCGGCAGGGGCCTTCCGAGGCCGCCCTGGCCGCCTCCGGGCGCAAGCCGAGCGGCAGCAGGATCGAGCCGGCCAGCAGGCTGCGGCGGGTGAGCGGAAGCGGCATCTCGGGCTCCGGACAGGGCGATGCCCTCATCCTCCGGGTCGGATTGCCCGCCGGCCAGGGAAGCCGTCCCGCGCGTATCCGGGCATTCTTCCCGACGTGGCGTCCCACGGCTTGCCCGAGGCGGTGCTTCCGGTGCCAAGTCGGGCCTCGCTTCGAGCCCGGCGACCATCCATGAGCCTGCCCGCGCATCTCGGCCTCCGCCTCCTCGCCGTCGCCCTGCTGTGCTGTGCAGGCGCGGTCGCCTGGACCGTCTGGGAGGCGCAGGCGAGCCTGCGGGCCGAGGCCGCGGTTTCGGCCACGCGGATCGCGGCGCAGTACGCGCGCCAGCCGGGCCTCGGCAGCGCCGGGCCGGCGGCGATGCCGGCCGCCGCGCCGCAGCCGGCATCGGCCATCCTCACCCTCCTGCCCGGCATCTGCGCCGAGATCCGCCTCGCCGCGGAAGCCGCGCGCCGCCATTGCGGCGACTGGGACGGGCTCGACGCGGCGCCCGACTGGCTGCGAACCATGCTGGCGAGGGACGCGAGCCCGGCATTGCGCGACATCGTCTATCGCGGCCGCGTCATCGGCAGCGTCGCGGCCTGGCCCGATCCCGCAGCGGCCGCGGCCCGAGCGTGGCGTCAGACGCGCCTCGCGGGCGGCCTCGCCCTCGCGCTCGCCGCCACGACGGCGCTCCTCGGCTGGATCGCCGCCGCCCGCCTCGTCGCGCCCGCCGCGCGGATCGTCCAGGGCCTGGAGAGCCTCGGCGCAGACGCGCAGCGTCGTCCCCTGCCGCGCTTCGCCGCCGCCGAGTTCGACCGGATCGCGGTCGCCTGCAACGGGCTCGCCCAGCGCCTCGCCCGCGCCGAGGCCGAGCGCGCCGACCTGTTGCAGCGCCTCGTCACGGTTCAGGAGGAGGAGCGGCAGGCGCTCGCCCGCGACCTGCACGATGCCTTCGGCCAGTGCCTGGCGGCGGTGGGCGCGCGCGCCGCCGCGATCGAGCTGGCCGCGCCGCCGGATCGCGAGGATCTGCGCGAGGATGCCCGCGGCATCGAGTCCGTCGTCGCGACCATGCGCGCGAGTTTGCGCGGAGCCCTGGCGCGCCTGGAACTTCCGGACCTCACCGAGGCCGGGCTCGTGGAGGCACTCCGCAACCTCATCACGGGCTGGCGGTCGCAGTTCCGGGCCGGACCGAGCCTCCATCTCGACATCGCCGGCGACCTCTCCAGCCTGCCGCCGGACGCCGCGGCGAGCCTCTACCGGATCGCGCAGGAACTCCTCACCAACGCGCTGCGCCACGGCCGGCCGAGCCGCGTCTTCCTGCGCCTGGAGCGGGCGGAGACCGGTCTGCGGACGGCGATGCTCACGGTGGACGACGATGGCGGGGGCGATGCCGCCCGCGCGATGGCCGCGCCGGGCCGCGGCCTCACCGGCATCCGGGCGCGGCTCGCCGCCCTCGGCGGCAGCCTGTCGCTCACCGGAACGGGGAGCGGCATCCGTGCCCGCGCCAGAGTCCCGACGGCGGCCTGAGGCTGTCATGATGCGCATCATCCTCATCGACGACCATCCGGTCGTGCGCGAGGGCTACCGCCGCCTGCTGGAGCGGCAGCCGGGCTTGAGCGTCGTGGCGGAGGGGGAGAGCGCGGCGGAGGCCTATCGCCTCTACAAGGCGCATGCGCCGGACCTCGTCATCCTCGACCTGTCGCTGCCCGGCCCGAGCGGCATCGAAGCCATCCGGCATATTCGCCAACGGGATGGGGCGGCGCAGATCCTGGTGTTCAGCATGCGGACGGGCGCGGCCATCGTGCGCCAGGCCTTCGCCGCAGGCGCGCGCGGCTATGTCAGCAAGGCGAGCCCGCCGCGCGAGCTGTTGGCGGCGGTGGCCGGCGTGCTCCGCGGCGAGCGGGCCATGAGCACCGACATCGCGCATGCGGTCGCGCAGGACGAGGTGGCCGGCGGGCGCGCGGCGCTCGATGACCTGAGCCCGCGGGAGCTCGAGATCCTGAGCCTGACGGCGGCCGGGGCGACGGCGCAGGCCGTGGCCGAGGCGCTGTGCCTGAGCCTGAAGACGGTGCACAACAATCTCTCGGCGATCCGCGCCAAGCTCGGCGCGCGCACGGATGCGCACCTCGTCTGGATCGCAGTCGGGGCCGGGCTCGTGTCGGCGCCCGAGGCGCCACCTCTGGCCGAATGAGGGACCCGCGATCTCAGGCCGCGCGATCCGTCGGCGCCCTCATCCGCAGATACAGCTTGGAGCCGACCTCGACGATCGCCCGGATGGCCGGGATCAGCTCCTCGCCGAGGTCGGTCAGGGCGTAATCGACGCTCGGCGGGGTCGTCGCCAGCACGGACCGGACGAGCACGCCGCGCTCTTCGAGATCCTTCAGGCGCACGCTCAGCACCTTGGCCGAGATCCTCGGCATCGCCCGGCGCAACTCGGAGAAGCGGCGCGCACCCTCGCTCAGGTTCCAGATGATCTCCGGCGTCCAGGCCCCGCCCAGCAGGCTCATGCAGGCCGACATCGGGCAGCCCGGCGGCGGGGGAACCTTCTTCCTGAGCTTCAGAGCCATGACACGCACCCGAAATCCGGCCGGCAACCTGGTTTCCGGGACGATACTCGAAAACACCAGTCACCGGAAGTTACCGGGTTTCCAAAGGTAACGAGGCCGTCTACCGCTCCATGCCGTTCCCCAGCGGAGACATCCCATGAAGCTCTTCTACGCTCCTGGCGCCTGCTCGCTCTCGCCGCATATCGTCCTGCGCGAAATCGGCCTGCCGTTCGCGCTCGAAGCCGTCGACCTCAAGAGCAAGACGACCGAGTCCGGCGCGGATTTCACGGCCATCAATCCGAAAGGGTACGTCCCTGCGCTGCAGCTCGAGGACGGCGAGGTCCTGACCGAGGGCGCGGCCATCGTGCAGTACCTGGCCGACAGGCACGCCCCCGGCACCCTCGCCCCCGTCGCCGGCACGGTCGAGCGCGCCCGGCTCAACGGCCACCTGAACTTCATCTCGGCCGAGCTGCACAAGGCGTTCGGACCGCTCTTCAATCCGGCGCTCGCGCCGGAGGCGCGCGAGGCGGCGGTCGCGAATCTCGGTCGCAAGCTCGATGTCGTCGAAGCCGCGCTCGCCGATGGTCGTCCCTTCCTCACGGGAGCGGATTTCACCGTCGCCGATGTCTATCTGTTCGTGGTCCTGAGCTGGGCGCCGCATCTCGGCATCGATCTCGGCCGCTGGCCGCATCTCGGTGCGTTCAGCCAGCGCGTCTCCACGCGCGCGGCCGTCCAGACCGCGCTGGCGGCGGAGGGCTTGCAGAAGGCGGCGTAACGGAAGCCGACGGGCGGCGGGCTCCGGTCCGCCGCCCGACGCAAGCCCATTCCGGCCGACCGCATGCGAAGCGGCATGCCATAGCGGATGTGATGATGAAGAAGATCGGATTCCTGTCGTTCGGGCATTGGTCGCCGGCATCGCAGTCGGAGGCACGCTCCGCGCGCGACACGCTGCTGCAGTCGATCGATCTCGCCGTGGCGGCGGAGGAGCTCGGCGCGGACGGCGCCTATTTCCGGGTTCATCACTTCGCACGGCAGCTCGCCTCGCCCTTTCCGCTGCTCGCGGCGATCGGGGCCAGGACCAAGCGCATCGAGATCGGCACCGGCGTCATCGACATGCGCTACGAGAACCCGTTCTACATGGTCGAGGATGCCGGCTCGGCGGACCTGATCGCGGGCGGGCGCCTCCAGCTCGGCATCAGCCGAGGCTCGCCCGAGCAAGTCGTCGATGGCTGGCGGCATTTCGGCCACGCCCCGCGCGAGGGCGAGAGCGACGCCGATATGGGGCGGCGGCACGCCGAGGTGTTTCTCGACCTGCTGAAGGGAGACGGCTTCGCGCAGCCCAATCCGCGGCCGATGTTTCCCAATCCGCCCGGCCTGCTGCGCCTCGAGCCGCATGCGGACGGGTTGCGCGAGCGGATCTGGTGGGGCTCGGCCTCCGACGCCACCGCTCTCTGGGCCGCGCGGCAGGGCATGAACCTGCAAAGCTCGACGCTCAAGGCCGACGAGACCGGCGAGCCGTTCCACATCCAGCAGGCGCGGCAGATCCGCCGCTATCGGCAGGCCTGGAAGGAGGCGGGACACCTCCGTGAGCCGCGCGTCTCCGTCTCGCGGTCGATCTTCGCCCTCGTGAGCGACCGCGACCGCGCCTATTTCGGGCGCGGCGAGAGCAGCGACCAGATCGGCATCATCGACAACATGCGGGCGGTGTTCGGCCGCTCCTACGCCGCGGAGCCGGAACGGCTGATCGATGACCTGAAGGCCGACGAGGCCATCGCCGAGGCGGACACCTTGCTGCTCACCGTGCCGAACCAGCTGGGCGTGGCCTACAATGCCCATGTCATCGAGGCCATCCTGAAGCATGTCGCCCCGGCGCTCGGCTGGCGGTGAACCGAACCGTCACCCCGATCCGCCCTGACATCAGGCCGTGCGAGCCGACAGGGCGTGACCCTGAGCCTCGGACAACGGCTGACCGCGCCTCGCAGCACCAATCTCGGCCTTGGAGCTGTTCCCGGTCTTCGATTCGACGTGCGCACTTTCGCCGGACCGGTGTCCCTGCGGCGGAGCGCGCCGGGTCCCGGCGCGAACCCGCGGGTCACGGCGCTCCGCAATTGCTCGGCGCCGGCTCGCCGGAGAAGCGGTCGCCGATCCAGTCGAGAGCGGCCGGCGCGGCATCCTTGGCGATGGAGAGATGCCCGACGCCCGGCACGAGGTCGAATTCGACGCGGCTGCCGGCCCGGCACAGGCGCGCCCGGTACTCCTCGGTCACCCGCGGCAGCACGAGGGTGTCCGCGGCGCCTTGCGCCAGGAAGACCGGGATGCGCGGCGGCAGGGTGCCGGGCGTGTTGCGGGCGAGAAGCGCGCGCCAGGGCTCGCGGTCGGCGAGGTCGTCGACCGAGAGGAAGCTGCGGTCGAGCGCCTTGGACGGGCCGCGCCGCTCCAGCACGTCGAAGATCGTCTCGATGCAGTCGTTGGCGAGCGCGTCGATGACGGGGAGCGCGGCCGGCACGACCACCTTCGTCATGGGCGCGCCATAGACCTGCGACCATGACCACAGCGTCATGGCGGTGAGGTTCTTGCCGCCCGCGGTATCGAGGTCGGCCATCATCAGGGTGGCGAGTTCGGTGGCCGGCGCCGCGGCCGCGACCCCGACGAGCGTCAGGTCCGGCGCGTAGCCGCGAGCCAGGATGCCGGTGAAGAGCGCGGCGTGGCCGCCCTGTGAGTGGCCCCAGACGGCGAAGGCGTTCGTGGCGCCTCCGGGCCCGGCGAGCTGACGGGCGGCCCTCACCGAGTCGAGCACGGCGCGCCCCTCGCTGATCCCGACGAGATAGGGATGCACGCCGGGCGTGCCGAGACCCGGATAGTCCGTGGCGGCGACGATGTAGCCGCGCGCCAGCATCTCCTGCAGGCCCTGGATCGAGCGGTAGAGCACGCGGGCGAGCGAGGGCGCGCATTTGTCGACGACGCCGGTGGTCGGGTGCGCCCAGGCGACGATGGGCCGGCCTCCGGGTGGCACCGGCCCGGCCGGCACGAGGATGGCTCCGGAGACGGCGATGGGCTCACCGCGCAGGCCCGTCGAGCGGTAGAGCACACGGTAGGCGGCAGCCCCGTCCGGTGCGTTCGGGAGGGGCTGAGAGTCGAGCAAAGTTCCGGGCGCCGCGCGACCGGGGGCCTGCCGCGCCTCCGCAGGTCGTGCTGCCGCGGGCAGGATCAACGCGACCACGAGCGCCCCGACCAGCCGAAGGGCACCGCTCCTCGGCCGCCCTGGACCGGAACACCGCGAAGCGGAGGCTTGTCTCAACATCTCCAGCACGTCGCCCTCCGGTGAGGCCCGCGTCGACAGGATCGCCCGTATTGCGGCCGCCTAAGGCTTCCAGCCGCCGCCCGGCAGGCGCCCGTGATAGGGCGTGTTGCGGCAGTGCCCCCAGGGCCCGCGCCAATAGCCCGGAGGGCAGCCGTTGCCGGCGCGCACCTGGTACCAGCCGCCAGGCAGCGGTCCGACATAGGGGGTGCTGCGGCAATGGCCCCAGGGTCCGCGCCAACGGCCTGGCCCGCATCCGCCGGCAACGCGTTCGATGGGGGCTGCCGCAGCGGGATCGACCATCGCCGGCAGAGCCTGGGCCGATCTCGACATGGGGGCGGCGAAGACAAAGGAAGCAGCGAAGAGGACGATTGCGCGACGCATGGTGTCGGACCTCCTGGGCTGCGGACACTCAAGCAGAGAACCGTCCAGCTTGGCAAGCTTCCCGCATAAGCATCTCGTCAATGCAATACCGATAAATCCAATAAACTTGATTGTTGCTATGGCTTTGGTGTCATTCTAAATCCCTATGGAATTGAATTGTCCGCAATCTTGCGGTGAAATTTTCAGACGCACCGTTGCCTCGATCCGATCCCTCACAATAATGGACCTGCTGAGGCGATTCGCTTTGCGATCGAGGTCATCGATGCTGCGCACTCTGTTGCCATGTCTAGCAATCATCGCGCGGCGTGGGACGTCGGCGTCAGCCTCTCCAGCCGCTGCAATAGCCGATGGACACAGCCTGTTGCCGGTCGTGCGGGCCGCGTCCATCAAGGTCGTCACCTTGCGCAACTCTCTGCTCGCGATCGTGCTGATCGTCGCCTCGGCCGGCCCGACCCTCGCGAGCGAGCCGCCCGTCCAGGGGCCGGCGGATGCGGCCTGTCGTGAGCAGGCTCGATCGCAGGTCTTCATGGCCCCCAATCCGAACCGCCTGAGCCTCTGGGATCTCGGATCCCAGATCTGGCACACCTGCATGGCGTCCTATCATGCGAGCGGGCCGAATCCCGGGCGCCAGGAGCAGCGATTCTGATCCATCAGCGCAGCGCCGAGCCGGTCATGCCTGAGCCGACCCGACCGTTCTGGGCAAGGGCCTTCCAGCGCGGACGCCTGCTCCGTCGCACGGCGGATGCCGCCGGGCTCTCGCGGCACATCCTGCCGAGCGCCGCGACGATGATCGGGGTGTGCACGACCCTGATCGGCCTGGTGAAGATCCTCGAGGCGCGCATCGGTCCGAGCCATGTCGACGAATATGCCGCGCTGACGGCGCTCCTCTTCCTCGCAAGCTCGGCCGCATCGTATCTCTCGATGCGCTGGTCGTCCGAGAAGGCCTTGTCGGTCCGGCTCGAAGACGTGGCTGACAGCTGCTTCGTTCTCGGCTTGCTGTGCCTGTGCCTGATCTCGCTCTTGTTTGCCTACGAGGCGGTCTGACGCGTGTGCCGCTGCTCCACACCGATGCGGCAAGGAGACGACATGACGAAGCACGGTTCGAAACACGGCAGCTGCGGCGCATTCGGAGCCGCTTTGGCGCCCATCTGCGGCTGCCTGCCGTTGCTTCTGGCGCTTCCGGCACACGCCGCCTCGCCAACGTCTCGGCACGTCACCTTTGCCTGTCCCGCCGGCCTGACGCTGTCGGTCGAGTTCGTCGCCGCCGACCCCCAGGCTTCGGCTATCGTTCGCCCCTCCACGGGGCCAGCCGTCACCTTGCCGAGCCTGCCGAGTGGGGACGGCTTCCGGTACGGGGACGCGAGCCACGAATTGCGCGGCCGCGGACGCGCGGTGACCTGGTCCGAGGGGAGCAATCCTGCCGTCACCTGCACGGCGCCTCGATCCAGCCCATGATGCGACGCGACTGGCGGCTCTTTCAGCAGGTGGGAACTCGGCTCGGACACCGTCGGTCCGCGCGGGTGCCAAGCCTTGATGGGTCGTTCCGGATCGCGCAGACAGAATCGGAGCCGTGATCCGTGGAGCGCGATTTCGCATGATTCGAGCCGCGATCCTTCTCGCCACCGCCCTCGTCGTGCAGAGCGCGGCGGCGGAGGAGCGGCGCGTCGCCCTCGTCATCGGCAACGGCCAGTACGCGAACGTTCCCCGCCTGGACAATCCGGTGCGGGACGGCGAGCTCCTCGCCCAGGCCTTGCGGGATGCCGGCTTCCAGGATGTGCAAGTCGAGCGGAACCTGGATCGGGAAACCTTGATCACGGTTCTGCGCCGCTTCGAGCGGCAGGCCGACAGCGCGGATTGGGCCCTTGTCTACTACGCCGGGCACGGCATCGAGGTCGGGGGGACCAACTATCTCGTGCCGGTCGATGCGCGCCTCAGAAGCGATCGGGATGTGGACGAAGAGACGGTCTCGCTGAGCCAGGTGCAGAAGCGCCTCGAAGGTGCCGGCAAGCTGCGCCTCGTCATCCTGGATGCCTGCCGCGACAATCCCTTCCTCGCCGGCATCAAGCGAACGCTCGCCACGCGCTCGGTCGGACGGGGGCTCGCGCGTCCCGACCTGCCGCAGACCGGCTCGCTCGTGGCCTATTCGGCGGCGGCCGGACAGACCGCCTCGGACGGCGAGGAGGGCCAGGTCAACAGCCCATACGTGACGGCCCTGGTGAAGCATCTGGCCACGCCGGATGTGGAGGTGAACCTGTTCTTCCGCCGCGTGCGCGCCGAGGTCCTTCGCACGACCCATCAGCGGCAGGAGCCCGCCACGTATGAATCGCTGCCCGCCGACAGGTTCGTCTTCCGGCTCCCGTCATCCGTAGCGCCCCCGTCGCCCCAACCATCCGGCACCGCGGTCGCTGCCGTCCCGGACGATCGGCCTTCGAGCCGGCAGAACGCCTCAGGATCGGACTTTTCCGAGACGCTTGCGGACGGCTATTCCAGCACGCATCGCGCCCTTCTGGCGGAGGGCATTGCGCGGGATGGCGGCGCCGCGCCGCGCGTCCGGTCCGGGAGCGTGGTCTGGAACCTCGCGTCGGAAGCCAGGGGCGGCGGTCTGCCGCCCGAGGTCGCGCTCGTCGCGACGGCGACCATCCCGGATGCGGGCCTGACCCTGGAGATGCGGCTGAAGCGGAACCTCGACGCCTCGCGCGCGGCCTCCCACACCGTCACCCTTGCCTTCAGCGCGGCCGGGCCCGATGCGGCGAAGCGTATCGTTCAGGATATCGGCCTCCTCCAGGCAAAGAACGAGGTGGTGGAGCGCGGTGCCCCCGTCTCCGGCCTTCCTGTGCGCGTGCGCGACAACCTGTTCCGCATCGAGCTCTCGTCCGTCCCCGGAGACGTGAGGCGAAACGAGGATCTGCTGTTCAGGAGGGCGTGGTTCGATCTCGCGATCCGGTACACGAACGGGGAGCAGGCCGCCCTCACGCTGGCGACCGGCTTCCCGAGCGGCCGTGCGATGAATGAGGCGAGCGCACGCTGGAGATAGCGTGGCGGCTTGCGGGCCAGGGCGACGCGTTGCGGGCGTCATCAAGGGCTGCGGCGCAGCAGGCAAGGGGTACGTGCATCCTCCCTCGCCGCCGGATCGGTCCGGGCGCCCGGACCTTATCGGCGGTCCCGCACCGCGCAAAGCTGCCAGGCCCGCTGGTAGCCGGCATCGCCGGGCCGGCCGTAGCACCAGCCCGCCGCGGCGAGTTGCCGGTCGACGGCATCGCGGCGGGCGCAGGCCTCGAGCGTGCCCGGATCGTCGCCGCGCCCGCCGCGGCAGGCGCCGTTGAGCGCCTCCCAGTCCCGCAGCAGCGCCCGCGTGTCGGGGGCCGCCTCCGCCGCCCGGGCGAGGCACGGGGCGGCGAGGAGGCCGGCGGACAGGAGCCGGCCGGCGGCGCGGGGGAGGCGTCGGAGAAGCATCGATCGGCTCAGCGCGTCGCGACGCGGCTGATCACGAAGGTGTTGCCGGAGAACTGAACCTGGCCCGGCGCGCTCATGTGCTCCAGCATCAGCCGGAGGTTGCGGCCGAGCCGCGCGGAATCGGAGCGGGTCTCGTACCAGTACTCGGCGGCCGAGCCTCCGGCCCGCACCGGGCGGTGGTGCTCGTAGCAGCGGAAGGCCGCCATGTACTCCTCGGCCGCCTGGATCTCCTGTGCCGAGAACCCGCTCAGCTTGACCGTGTAGGCGGTCGGCAGGCCGCCGCAGGCCTCGCCGCCGGGGGCCGCGCCCGCCGCACCCGGGGAGGGCGCGACCGCGGCTGCGGCAGTGCCGAGATCGGCGCCGCGCCGCGGAGCGACGAACCCGTCGAGCTTCGCGGCGAGGGCCGAGGCGACGTCGCCGGCGATCGCCTTCGCCTCGGCGCCCACGCGCTCCAGCAGGCACTCCCGGTCGCACCCTTGCGGCAAGGGCGGGAGCTGAACGCCGGCCACCTCGAAGGAGCCCAGCGACTGGCCGGTGCGCACGTTCAGGAGACGGCCGGGGATGCGCACCTCGGGGCGCACGATGTCCGAGTAGGCCGATTTCGAGGCCGAGGCGTAGATCTGGAAGACCGCGACCACGTCGAGGGGCGGGTTCGAGACGGCGCGGGCGACCTCGATCAGCTCGGCATCCCGCCGGCGAACGCGGTTGGGCTGCGTGAAGCCCATCGCCACGGCGGTCTCGTCGTAGACGTTGTAGCCGCGCAGGCTCATCGTCTCGGAGAGTTCCGCGATCACCCGCTGGAAGATGCGGTTGCCGCGCGGCACCGAATCCTCGTCGGCATCCTCGCCCATCACCACGAGGTTGGGCTTGGACTGGGCCAGGGCCTCCGCGGGCTGCACGAGGAGCGCGAGCCCGATCGAGACGGCGGCGAGGGCGGCGCGGCGGGCGGCGGCGAAGGGCTGCATCGTTGTCTTCCCCTATCGGTTTCGGGTCACTCGGAGCAGGGCAGCGGCGTCGGCGCCGCGGCGAAATCGTCGAGGTCGAGGCCGACCCGGTGGCGCGGGTCGGCCAAAGCGCGGCCGGCCGCGAACGGCCCGGCGCAGGCCGGATCCGTCTCCGGCACGACGAAGCGGAGGGCGCCGCTGCGGACGGGCGCGATCAGGCTGACTTCGACCCGGCGGTTGACCCGCGCGCGAGGCGCGTCCGGGTCCTTCGGGCGGTCCGGCCCCCAGCCGTGCACCCGCAGCCGCTCCGGGGCGATCCCGTAGGTCTCGACGAGATGCGCCTTGACGCTGCGCGCCCGCGCGAGCGAGAGGCGCCGGTTGTAGGCGAGGCCTCCGGCCGCATCCGTGTGGCCGGCGATGAGGAAGCCCTGGCCGGCGAGATCGCGAGAGCCCAGCGCCTGTCCCAGGGGTTCGAGCTGGATGCGCGCCTCGGGGGTGAGGCGCGCGCTGTCGTAGGCGAAGAAGACGGTGAGATCGACCGAGCGGGCCGGGTCGACGCGCACCCCCGGGCCGCCGTCGTCGGGCGAGACCGCCAGCGGCCGCGCCGGAGCGCCCGGATTGCCGTCGGCGAAGGGGGCGAGCGACCGGATGATCGCGGTCGCGGCCGGGTTGCGCGCCTCCGCCTCCGCCCGCTCCGCGGCCGCGTCGCGCGGGCCGGCCTGCTCGGGAATCGCGGGCCGCCCCGGGACCTCGGTCAGCGGGTTGGCTCGCGCGGCCGGGCCGAGCGCCGTCGCGAGACCGAGCGCGAGGAGGAGACAGGAGCGGCCGAGGCGCCCCCGGGCAGCGCGGCGCAGGCCGTCCGCCGGATGCCCCACAGGACGTGGAGGCGCGAGGCGCGGCGAGGGCGCGTGGTCAATCGGCATGGATCCGCTCTCCTCAAGTCCCGGGCCTCGCTCCGGCCCCACACACCCCGTCCTTGGACACACCAGAGCGGTTTTCGCCGCGCGGGCTCGCATATCTGTGCTGTCGGAATCAGCGCCCGCGCAGGATCGCGTTCATCCGGCCCGGATCGAGGGGGCCGTCCGGTGTGGGCGCAGGCGCCTGAGCCGCCGTCGGCACGGCCGGCCGAGGCGCGGGATCCGCGGCCGCCGTGGCGGCGGCCGGCCCGCCCTGCCGGGCGGCGATCTCGGCCAGGATGCGGCTCCGGCCCAGGATCGTCGAGAGGCGCGTCGCGCTGTTGAAGCTCGACGGGTCCTTGGGATCGAGCCCGCCCTCCTTGTGCAGGGCCACGCCGGCGACGGAGGCGTCGAACATCAGCGAGCCGGAGGAGCCGCCGAGCGTGTCGCAGCGGTGGCGCAGGTCCGGCCCCTCGCCCGGGTCCTTCAGGGCGAAGCAGCGGAAGCGGCTCATCACCTTGGGCCGCCCGAGCGGGTGGTGGATGACCAGCATCGAGCGGTTGCCCGGCACGGCCTCGCCCGAGAGCCGGGCGGTGCCGTAGATGGCCGCCGGGTTCCCTGAGACGCGGGCCAGCGCGTAATCGAGGCGCGCGTCGAACTCGACGGGTCTCGGATCGATCTCGAAGCGGCGCGAGCCCTGCCCGTCGAGGGTCAGGTAGTCCATCAGGATCGAGGCCTTGACGGGTGAGAGATCGCCCGATTGCGGCAGGCAATGGTGGTTCGTCAGCACGTAGTCGCCCGGCAGGAGCGCGCCCGTGCAGGAGGCGCCGACCATCTGCCCGCTGCGGGCGTTCCGGAGGACGATGTCGATCCGGCCGATCGGGCGGGCGAGCGCCGCGAGACCATCCTTCGGATCCAGTTCGGCGATCGGCTCGAAGGCGCCCTTGTTGCGGTCGACATAGGCCGCGGCGTCGCCGGTGGTCTGCCGCAGCGGCAGCTGCGCCCGGCCGTAATCGGCGGGGTCGAACCCGACGCTCTGCGCCCGCGCGGCACCGGCCGCGCACAGGGCAAGGTGCAGGCCGATTCCCCCCAGGGTCGAGCGGCGTATCCGGTGGCTTGCGGCCATCGCTGTCCTCCTCTCGGCGGCGGCTTTATGCCGGCCACCGGGCGCTGCGTCAAAAGACGTCGGATCGCAGGTGGAACCGCATCCTCACCGGACCAGCGCGTGGCTGAGCCGTTCCACGGTGCGACCCGCCTGCGGTATGGCCTGGACCCCGTAGACGAGGTTCTGCCGCGCGCCCTCGCGCAGGAAGTAGGCCTGCGCCCCGTCGGGCAGCCGCGTCGGCGGCAGCGCGGCGGCGGCGAGTTCCGGGCCGACCAGGAGGCGCGCACCGGAATCCGAGGGGCGGAAGGCGAGGCCGCACAGCTCCGGTGCGAGGCGGCTCGGGCGCAGCCGGCCGTGCTCCGCGACGGGAACCGTCCGGCGCTCGGGCGTGTCGGCTCCAAAGGCGACCCGGCGGCAGGACGAGCCCGCCGGTGCGACGAGCTCCTGCACGAGGATCGCGGGCGCGGCTCCCGCATCCGGCTCCGGACCCGCGGCCGGGCGGGTCGCGGCGGCCGCCGCATCGGCGACGGCCGATCCGTCGGCATCCGCCCGTCCGCGGCCATGCAGCGCGGCAAGCCCGGCGCCGAGGGCCGTCAGAACGGCCAGGCCGGCCGCGAGGGCGGTGCGCGGCACCGACCCCCTGGACGGCGCCGGGCGCGCGGGCGGATGCGCGCGCCGCGCGAGGGCAGCGAGGGCGGACGGCACGGTGCCGTTCGGCAGGACCAGCGGCGGGCGGTCGCGCGGCGCCGTCAGCAGGATCCGGCCGGCCTCCGAGGCTTCCGGGCCCTCGGGCAGGAGAACGGAGAGGTCGGCTCGCGCCGCTGCGGCGAGCAGGTCGCGGGACCGCTCGACCTTGTCGAGCAGCGCGTAGTCTCCGGGCAGCACCGCGAGGTCGAGGTCGACCGCACCCGTCGCCCAGACCACGAGTTCGGCCTCGGCCGGATCCGCGGTCAGCCTGTGCCCGCGGGCGACGAGGCCGTGGGCGAGGCAGACCGGCACCTCCCAGGAGCGCCCGGCATCGAAGGATCCGCTCAGGCGCAGCTCGTACGGGCCCGGGGCGACGCCCGGAAGGCGGGACAACGGCCCGCCCTCGGCGGCGAGTCGCGCGTAGTCGCCCGACCAGGGCAGGGGCCGGTAATCGCCGGCCGCGAAGGCGGCGGAGGTCGGCAGGCCGGGACGCGCGCCCAGCGCGCGCAGCACCAGGGGACCGGCGGTGGTCGGCACCACCACGAGGACGGGGCCCGCGGTCATGCGTCGGGACCGGTCACGCCGCCCCGGGGGCCGTCGGGCAGGACATCGTCATAGGCAGGGCATCGTCATAGCAGGAAGGCCGCGGAGGCGGGGTTCCGCAGCATCGCCCCGAGCCGCACCACGTCCGGCACCGCCGGATCGAGGGCGAGCAGGATCGCACCCGCGATGGGCTCCGGCAGCGCCACCCGCACGGCATCGTCCGCCAGGATCACCTCGATGATGCGCGGCGGCCGCGGATTCTCGCCGCGGATGACGAGGAGCGGCGGCCCCTCCGCCATCCCGTCCAGGAACTCGAGCGTGAAGGCCCCGATCCGGCGCGACGCGATCCGCCCGTCCGCGGCCGCCGCCGCGAGCGGCGCGTGCGCGACCGCCTGGGCGGCGAGGAGGGTCCGGTAGCGCCGCGCCGTGTCGGGATCCGTGCGGATCGCCCGGACCACCGCGAGATCGACCGCTGCGCCCGGCTCGCGGATCGCGTGGGCCCACAGGGCGGCGATGCCCGGATGCGCGCGCGCCGGGCTCGGAGCGGCCCGCGCGGTCGCGCGCAGGAGGCCCCGCGCGGCATGGATCTCGGCGAGCAGGCCGGCCGCGTCGTCGCTCATGCCGCCTCCGCCGCGTAGGCCTCGGCGAGGGTCCGGGCGAAGATCGCGCGGTCCGCCGTGAAGGCCGCCTCCAGGGGCCGCTCCCCGGCGAGGCCCGCGAGCGCGCGGCCGAGCCGGCCGATCTCGTCGGCGAGCCGCAGGAGGGCCGCGTCCGCGGCGGCGAAGCCCGCGGTCACCCGGTCGGGATCGTCGAAGCCGGCGCGGCGGACGCGCCGGAGATCGGTCAGGGCCGCGGCGAGCGCGCCGCGCACCTCCGGCTCGAGACCCTCGGCATCCGCCGGGACCCGGAGCGCGGCCGCGATGCGCAGCATCCGGTCGAGATGCGCCGCCAGCGCAGCGACCCGGTCGGCCAGGGCCCGGTAGGTCTCGGCCTCCGCGCAGGTGACGCGCTCGGCGATCTCGGCCCCGCCGCCGCCCCGGCGCAGGCGGTTGGCGAGGCCGGACTGGACCCGCCCGAAGCTCGCGGCCCGCAGCGTCGTGAGCGGGCGGGTGCGGTGGAAGGGTTCGAGGCGCAGCAGGTCGGCGAGATCGTCGCGCTCGGCGCCCGTGAGGATCTTCGGCGCGTCGCCGATGCCGGCGAGCAGGACCGCCAGGCTCTCGGCCGGCTCGACCGCGAGGTCCCCGAGCGAGGCGTCGAGGCGGTCCTCCCATCCCTCGACCGCGTCGAGCGAGGCCGCCGCGGCGAGCCCTTCGAGATCGCCGAGCAGGGCCGAGACGGCCTCGAAGGTCACGAAATGCTCGGCGACCGTGCGGAAGCCCGGCCGCTCGTCCCCGCCCATCTCGGCCTGCCAGAACCCGAGGATGTCGTCGTCCGTGAAGGCGCGGCGGCCGTCGAGGAAGCCGAGGATCGCGCGGAAGCGGCGCTCCAGCGGCGCCAGCGGCAGGTGGGCGTTGCGATAGGCGGCGAGATGGCGCGCGAGGCGCTTTGCCAGGAACGCGGCGCCCTCCGGCCCCGGCGCGGAGACCAGCTCGTCGAGCCAGCCCGACAGGGCGGAAAAATGCGCGAGATCCTCCGCGGTCAGCACGAACTCCGCCAGCGCGAGCAGGCGCGCGAGACCGGACCAGGTCGTGCGCCAGCCCTCCGCATCACCTTGCAGAACGAGGCCCCGCGCATCGGCGGTCCCGGTCGCCGTCCCCGCTTCCGCGAAGCGGGCTCGCAGGGCCTCGGCCCGCGCCAGCTGCGGATCGAGGACCAGGGTGACGAGATCGCGGCCCGCGCCCGCCCGCGTCAGCCGGGCGAGGGCCGCGAGGGCGTGGGCGAGGTCCCAGAGCGGCCTGTCGCGGTTCGGCCGCACGGCCCCGGTGACGGCCCGGGCGAGCCAGGCGCGGTCCTCGCGGGCGAGCTCGCGGCCCTCGCAGACATTGGCGAGATCGGCCGCGCAGCGCTCGTCGTATCCGCCGGTCATGCGTCCGCCCGGCTCCACCCTCGCGATGCCTCGGAACGCCGCATCCTTATCGCCCGGCCCCGCATCCGTCACCCCTCGCGCCCGGCAGCCCGCTCAGCGGCCGACGATGCGCGGCGCCACCGCGCGCACCAGCGCCTCGACATGACGGGTCGCGCTCTCGCGGGAGCCCGCCAGCCCGCGGATCGTCAGCAGATCCCCGCCATACAGGATCACCGCGGTCGCGCCCGCGCCGCTCCCGGCGGCGTAGCTGCTGACCCAGCCGACCGCCGGGGCCACGGCCAGACCGGACACCCGGCAATCCGGGCTCCTGGCCTGGCAGAGGGCTTCGAGCTGCGCGACGGAAGTCTGCCCGGAGCGGACGCGCTCCTCCGTCCCGTCGGTCTGGCGGCCGAGCAGCAGGTCGAGCATCGGCGCGCCGGCGCAGCCGGTGCAGACCAGGGTCAGCCGCCGGGTCTCGGCGCGCGCGGCGAAGCCCTGGCCGAGAGCCGCCTTCGCCGCATCCGCGACGGCGGCGAGATCCCGGATCGCGAAGCCGTCGGCCTGCGCCGCATGGGCCCAGAGACAGGGGAGGGCGAGGACGAGAGATCGCATATGGCGTCGCATGCGGCACTCCTGCGGGTCGGCTCGGGTGATCGGGTCCGTCGCAGCGCGGCTCACCGCACCACGATCCGCGCCGCCGCCTCGGTGACGCCGGGCGTCGCCCGGATCCTCTCGACGAGGTCGAGCACCTCGGGCGGCTGCAGCAGCCGCGCCGCGCCGTCCGGGCCCGGCGCCGCCGCGAGCCAGCGCTCCGCGAGTTCCGGCGGCAGGCCGCCCGCGACGCCGAAGCAGGCGAACAGGTTCTCGAAGGGCTCGCCCGCGACGATCTCGTCGAGCCCGTAGCCGCGCGGATAGCGCCGGACGTCGCCCGCCGCGAGCGGCGCGAGCGAGGCGGGGTTGCCGCGGACCGGAAGCGCCACGAAGGCGGTCTCGTCGGGGGCGACCACCCAGCAATAGAGGCTCTGCCCCGCCCGCGCCTCGATGCGCATCTCGAGCCGCTGCCCGGCCGAGAAGGGCGTGGCGGCGGCGCCGACCGCGAGGCGGCCGCCATCGGTCTGCGCGGTCGCGACCAGATGATCGAGGAAGGGGCGCGGCGTCGGATCGCAGCCGAGGCCCTCGACGCCGATGCGCCGCCGGCCCGTCGGCGCGAGCACCGCCCCGTCGCGCTGGAACTCCACCTCCATCCAGGATTGGCGGTCGCGATCGGTCAGGAAGCGCCCGCGTGCCGTGACAGGCCCCGAACAGGCGGTGCCCGGCGGGCGGCGGCGTACGTCGAGGCGCGCGCCCTTGAGGATGCGGTTGGCCGAGCGCGCCTCGGCATCGAGCGCGATGACGAGGCGGTCGGTGAGCGCGCCCGCGCAGGTCGAGTGGCCGCCCTCGGCCACGAAGGGGCAGACCTCGACGGCGCCGGCCTGCGGCGCGGCCTGCGCGAAGGCCCTGACCGCCCCCTCCATCACGGCGTCGACATCCGCGACGCCGGCCCCGACCCGGATCGGCACCGCGACGGGCTCGCTCGTCGCCTTGCAGGCGGCGTTCCGGGTGATGGCCTGGAGCCGCAGGGCGACGGTCCCGCCGGCGCGGCGCGGCTCCACCAGGAAGACGCTGGCATCGCCCGAGAAGGCCGCCCGGATCTGCGCCTCGGCCTCAACGCCGGAGAGCCCGGTGGTGCCCTCGCGCAGGGCCTTGATCCGCACCACGTCGGCGGCCGCCGCCAGCCTGACCCGGCCGGTCGCCTGCAGGCGGCTCTCCAGCGCGAGCCGCACCTCCTCGGCCTGCTCGCGGGACAGGGCCGTCTGGCCGGGCTCGACGCCGACCACCGCGAGCGTCGGATCGGGCCGCCCGGCGCAGGCCGCGACCGCGTCGAGGAAGGGGGCGAGCGCCGCGCTGCCGGGATCGGCGCGGGCGGGCACGACGGACCCGGCGAGGCCGGCTGCGAGCCCGGCGGCGAGGAGGCGCCTCATTCCGCCTCGTTCGCCTTGGCGTATTGGTCGAGGGCGCGCACGAAGACCGGGTTGAAGCGCCCGTCGAGGGCGCCCGGATAATAGTCCGCCTCCTTGATGGCGCGCTGCACGCTGCGGATCGTCTCGGGCTTCAGCTTCTGGGCCGCCGTGTCGGTCGCCGAGACCGAGGCCGCGCCGAGCTCGCCCTTCTTCAGCGCCCGCATCACCATGTCGGCCGACCGCACGCCCGGGAAGAAGCGCCCGTAGCCGTTGTCGATCAGCGTCGCCATCGCGGCCATCGCGACGGGATCGCCCTTGTCGGCCGCCTGCCGGAACAGGTCGAAGCCCTGGCGCAGGTCCTTGGGGAAGCCGTAGGCACCCGTGCCGTAATGCGGCACCAGCTTCGAGATCGAGGCGACGTCCCCGCCCGCGGCCGCGCGCTTGTAGAGGGCGACGGCCTCGGCCTCGTTCTTCGCGATCCCGTTGCCGTATTCGAGCATGCGGGCGGCGTTGGCGAGCGCCACCACGTTGCCGCCCTCGCCCGCCTGCCGGTAGAGCCGGAGCGCCTCCGCCTGCTGCCGCCTCACGCCCTGGCCGTTCTCGTAGAGCGTGGCGAGGTTGTTCATCGCCGAGACGCTGCCGGCCTTCGCGGCCTGGTCATAGGCGGAGAAGGCCTCCTTGTAGCGGTCGGCCCGGTCGTAGGCGCGGCCGAGCTGGTAGGCGAGGCGGCGCAGGCCCGGATAGGCGGCAGAGGCCGCCCGGCAGGCCTCGATGGCGGCCGCGGGCTCGATCCGGCCGAGCTTGACCCCGGGGACGGCCTTCGGCCGGTCGGGATCGTCGGTGCCCGCGGCCAGCGCGTCGCAGCGCTGGACCCGGGGATCGCCGCTCGGGTCGGAGCCGCCGAGATAGCCCTCCGCGAGGCCGCGATAGGCGCAGACCGCGCCGCAGGAATCGAGATAGGCCTGGTATTGCCGCTGGCTGCCGAAGCGGGCCCAGTTCTCCTGGTCGATCGCCGCCGCGTCCCGCTGCCGTCCGGCGAGAAGCCGGTCCATCGCCTGGGGCCGGTAGCCGCAGACCTCGCCGCAGGTGCCGATATAGGCCTCGAACGCCTCGCGCGTGCCGAGCCCCTCGGCGCGCCGCCATGCGGCCTCGTCGCGGATCGCCGCGACGCCCCGCGCCACCGCCGCCACGGGCAGCGAGGCCTTCAGCACGATGGGCGCGTCGTCGATCTCCGGCACCTGCTCGCGACCGCTGGCGCGGCGCGCCGCCTCCTCGACCTCGCGGCGCAGGTAGCGCTTCAGCTCCGGCCACTGGACCTGCCCGTCGCCGTCGCCCTGCTGCTCCTTCGCGTCGGCGAGGCCCGAGGCCCCCATCAGGAAGCGGCTGGTGAGCAGGCCGAGCCGGTTCGCCTCGTCCCAGTTCGCGGGCGTCGCGCCGGAGGTCGCCACCAGCCGCACGATCCCGCTCTCCGCCTTCGGACGGGACGGCGCGAAGCCGGGGGCCGAGACCGCGAGCAGGCTCTCGCCCCTGCGCCCGGTCTCGCCGGTGAAACAGGCATCGACCATCACGACGAGCTGGCGCTCGGCGCCGATCTTGCGCTTCACGAGGTCGAGGTTGCGGTAGAGCGTCTCGAGCGCGTAGCCGCTCTCGCCCTGGTTAGGGTTGCCGTCCTCCGGCAGCAGGAAGGGCTGTCTCGTGGCGAGGTCGGGCACGCCGTGGCCCGAATAATAGACGAAGACGTTCGAGCGGCCCTCGCGCACGCTGCGCCAGAGGCGGCCGGATTGCGGGTTCCGCTCGGTCCCGAATACCTGGTTGAACTCGTTCAGCGTCGCGTCCTTCAGGACGAAGACGTTGCTGTCGCGATAGCCGAGGCGTTCGACGAGATAGGCGCGGATCGCGTCGGCGTCGTTGTGCGCGTAGTCGACCGGCACCGTCTGCTTGTAGCTGCGGTTGCCGACGACGACGGCGACCGAGTCCGCATTGTCGGAGAAGGGGACCGGCTCGGGCGCGGCCCGGGCCGGTCCGGGCGGACCCAGCAGGGCCGCGACCGGCAGGAGCACCGTCACCGCGAGCCGGGCGAGATGCCGGGACCTTGCGACCGGGGCCTTTGCCGTCATGCGCTTCCTCCCTTCCTGCAGGGTCGGGCACTCACGTCCGGGGATGGCGCGACCCGGCCCGACCGGTTGATTCGTGCGCGCATTGATTCTTGCGCGCGCCCGTCCCGGCGCGACCATGGACGGGCAATCCCGGCCCTAGCATGGCAGGCGGCCGGTCATCCGACGGCCAGCGCGACGACGAGGCTGAGGACGACGAGGTGGAGCGGCGAGAGGGCGGCCAGCATCACCGGCCTCCTCACGGCAGGTAGAGGCCGCGGCCGCAGCGGCGCACGCGCCGCAGCTCGACATAGCCGGTGTAGCGGTTGAACACCTCGACCGTGCGGTACAGGCAGTAATGCCCGGAATTGCGGCCGTTGTAATAGACGCCGCCGCTGTCGAGGTCGACGCCGAGGAACTCCTGGTTTCCGCGGCTGCCCGGACCCGCCGCATCCTGCGCGAGGGCCGGAGCGCCGCCGAGGATCAGGCCGAGTCCGGCGAGGATCGAAACCGTCCGCATGTCGCATCTCCCTGGTCGGGCGGCGCCGGCCGCCCTCGCCGGGGTCATGGGCCGGCCAGAGCGATTTTCGGGGGCGCCCGCTCGTCCGAGAGCTTTTTCAGGGGCATCCGGCCTCTCCGGCCTGGCCGAAGCGTCGCGACTCCGGCGCCCACGGTTCAGGCGAGATGGATCCGTGAGCGGCCCCGCGAAGCGACCTCATACGACATCCGGGTGACCCCTTCGGGATGGCGGATGTCGCCTTCGCTCAGGCGCCGCGCGGGCTTGGCCGAGACCGCGTCCGGTCTGATCAACCGGACCCGGTATCAGCCGAGCGCCGCCGTGATCGTGAGAGGCGCGGCGGCGATTTCTTCATGGTCCTCCGGGCGAGGATCCGAACTCGAATTGCCTAGCCTTCAGGCAGAATGCCTCGGCACGTTGCAATTTCGGCCGCAGCCCGTAAACGGATATCTGGTATACCAGAGATCCGCACCGACGATCGGAGCATCTGCCTGTTGAACGGGCGATTCCGGTAACGGTTCGGGCAAGCGAGGGACGCGCGAGGATGGCCAGGACCGTCAGCCCCGACCAAGCCGGCAAGTCGTCCGGGTTTCGGCTGTTCAGGCCGATCCTGGCGGGCGCCACCCTGCGAGAGCGCCTGGTCGCCTGCCTCGGGGCGCTGGTCGGCATCACGCTCACCGGTCTGATCTGCGGCCTGGTCTTCGGCCAGGGCCCTCACATCCCGCTCATCGTCGCGCCGATGGGCGCCTCGGCGGTCCTGCTCTTCGCCGTGCCCGCGAGCCCTTTGGCCCAGCCCTGGTCCATCATCGGCGGCAACACGATCTCCGCCTTCATGGGCGTGCTGGCCGCCCACTTCATCTCGAACCCGGTCGTGGCCATCGGCGTCGGCGTGTCGCTCGCCATCGCCGCGATGTCGCTCACCCGCTCCCTTCACCCGCCCGGCGGCGCGGCCGCCCTGACGGCGCTCATCGGCGGCCCGGCCGTGACCTCCGCCGGGTTCCTGTTCCCGCTGTTCCCGGTCTGCGTGAACTCGGTCATCCTGGTCGCGCTCGGCGTCGCCTTCCACAAGATCTCGCGCCGCAACTACCCGCACGTCCCGGTCGCGGCGCCGGCCAACACGCACGGAACCGCGGATCTGCCCGCGCCGCTGCGGGTCGGCTTCAACCCGGAGGACGTGGACGCGGCCCTGGTCGAGTTGCACGAGACGCTGGACATCGACCGCGCCGACCTCGACCGGCTGCTCCGCCAGGTCGAAATGCATGCGCTCGTGCGCATGCAGGGCAACCTCACCTGCGGCGAGGTCATGTCGCGCGACGTGGTCACGGTCGGGCTGGAGAGCAGCGCCGAGCGGGCGCGGGAACTCCTGATCACGCACAACATCCGGACGCTGCCCGTGGTGGACGGCGCCGGGCGGCTCGCCGGGACGCTCGGCCTGCGCGAGCTGACGCTCCATGGCGATGTGGGCATCGCGCAGGTGATGTCCGAGGCCCGAACGGCCGGCCCGGATGCGCCGGTGGTCGCGCTGGCCTCCTCGCTGACCGACGGCCGCACCCATGCGGTGGTGGTCGTCGACGGTGACCGGCACGTCCTCGGGATCATCACCCAGACCGATCTGCTCGCGACCCTGACCCGCCTGCTCTCGGCCAAGGCCTTCGCGCAGCCCGAACCGGTGCCGGCATAGGCGCTCCGCCACGACCGGACACTACGACTCGATCGGCTCAAGGCACGGACGTTCGGCGGAGGCGGGCGGCTCACGCGGCGCGCCACCGCGGGCATTGGCCCGGTTGTTGCTGGAACCCTGGCTTCCCCGGCAACGCCATGTCCGCAGGATCGAGCCGATGCAAGATGGACAGCTTCCCCTTCACCTGCTGCACGCCGCCCTGATGGCGTCGAGCATGATGCTGACGTGGCAGGTCTATCGCCTTCGCAAGCCCAAGGTGGGGTAGGCCTGCTCAGGTCCGCGGAGACTCCCGCCGATCCCGGTTCGTGCGGGCCGGATGCGGACGCCGCGCCGTGAGCCGATCAGAACCGCCGGGTGAAAACGTGCGGCCGAAGCGTCAGGCCCAGAAGCCCCGTCAGAGCCGAGGTGAGGGCGAAGGGCAGCACCGCCAGGACGGCCATCCCGCTCGCATCCCAGAGGCGGCCGGCCAGCAAGGCCATGCCCACCGCAAACCCGTAGCCGATGCTGAACATGGCCGCCGAAAGCCGAGGAACCTCCTCGCCATCGGCCAGCACGGACGGCACGGCCAGCGCCAGGGTCAGGAGCGCCGCGTTGGCGAACCCGGCCACCGCTGCCGCGGCGACCGCGAGAGGACCGGGCACGACGATCAGGCCGACGACGCCGGCGACATACACGGCGCTTCCGATGCCATAGGCCATCGGACGACGGACCAGGCGGTCGGCCAGGACCAGCATCAGGAACGAGGCCGGGAGCTGCGCGATGTTCAGGGCGATCAGGGCAGGCTGCACCAGCTCCGGCCAGCCGGTCGCCGAGAACCACCCCGGCAGGAATCCGTTGAGGCCGAAATAGGACGCGTTCACGCCGCCGAGCAGCAGGCCTGCCCGCCAGACGCGGCCGTCGCGCCAGTTCAGGCGGCCCCGCGGCGGCGTGGAGGGGAGGGCCAAGTGCCGCCCCGACAGGACGAAGCCCAGGGCCGTCGCGAGGACGGGCAGTGCCCAGACGGCGAGCGCGGCGCGCCAGCCGCCGCCGACGAGGGGCAGTTCCGATCCCGGTATCCAGACGATGGGGATCACCTCACCCACAAGCAGCCCGTTGGTATAGACCGCGGTGGCGAAGCCGATGCGCCTGGGAGCCCAGGCCCGGACCAGGGCGGGCAGCACGGGCTGCATCACGGCGACACCCAGGCACATCAGCGCAGTCGCCGCCTCCAGGGCGACGGTACCCTGCGCGAAGCCGCGCGCGGCAGCACCGATGGCGTTCACCAACAGGCCCAGGACGAGGGTCGGGACCGGGCCGATGCGGGGGATGAGGGTCGCGGCGGGGAGCGAGGCGACAGCGAAGAGGAGCGACGGCAGGCCGGCCAGCACGCCGATATCGGCGGCGCTCAGTCCGAGCTCGGACGAGACGGCCGGCAGCACCGGGGGCAGTGCCAGGATCGTCGCGCGGAGAGCCACGCCGGCGAACCACAGGAGCGCCAAGGTCAGCATGAAGTCCCGCGAGCGGTGCATGGCGGCTCTCGGGGCAACGGACGTGGAGGGGAGCGTCATCGGTCCAGCATGTACCCTGAGCACGCCGTTGCGGGCGCGCCCTGCCTATAGCGCGACAGTCGAGCATTCGCGCTTCGCTTGCTCGGCTACGCGTCTGCGGCTGACCTTGGTGCCCTGGAGCAATAGCGGGATGCCATTGCACAGGCCTCTATTCCAGCGTGAGACCATGCATTTTTGCACATGGGGCCTGCTCTGCGCGCGGCTCCGAAGAGGCCCCGTCCCGTGGCCCCAGCGGGATATAAATGTAACTATAGCGCAGGATCGTCACGCGCGAAGACGTGGATCCGGGAGGCTGCATGGAGAACGGGATGTTCGCGGGGCAATGGCGCAACAAGGCCGGCGATGAGCTCCACTTGGTCCAGTGCGGCTCTTCCATCTCAGGCACGTACATCTCCGCCAGATCCGAGGTTGCAGAGACGTGTCGAAGCCGAATTCTCGTCGGATCGATCAATGAAAACACCATCTGCTTCGTCGCCGGCGCTTCGACGCCGCACATCATGAAGAGCTGGACCGGGCGACTTTCCATGAATGATGGATCGGGTCACGATGAGATCAAGACGGTCTGCCATTCGCTCGAACGTCTGACGGACGATTTCGATATTGCGAGATCCGTACAGATTTCATTCGATCTGTTTCAACGAGCCTGATGCACGGCCGAAGCATCTTCTGCTTCGAAAGCGATGACGATCGAGCATTTCAACGAACGTGCCATGGACCAGATTCCAATGCATGAGCTAATAACATGCAGATATAACGTCACGACACGCCGCTGCGCTTTTCAGAGAAAGAGATTTCGATGGACGATCGCAGTGCCCGACAAGCACTGGCACGAGCATTCGACCATTTCCTATTCCACCGAGTCGGAAGCCTTCCAGGCAGGATCGGAGAGGGCGCGCAAGCTCGATCTGGCGCCGCTTCACGCCCGATGAGGCGATGCGGCTGGCCGCGGTCAACGGCTCGGCCGGCAAACGCCGTGGCACCTCGATTCCCGGGATTGCGGGCGACGACCTAGAGCCGTTCCCGATCGCGTTGCAATCGGGAACGGCTCTAAACTCTTGTTTTGACGCGCTCTCTTTCGCCGAACCGGTGTCCACTTCCCCCGAGAGCGCTCCAGGGAGTTGCGCTGAGCTGACGTGAGGGCTCCGCAGCGTCCATCCCCAGGCCGGGTCTTCATCTCAGGACACGATCATCTTCCTGAGTCGATGTCGGCGAGCGAGCCGGCCGCAATCCTCGATCGCTTTGGATGACCCTATCGACGGCCGAGAGGGCGCAATTGGGGTTGCCCGGGTCGCTTCGCGTCGATCCTGACCCGCTTCTTCCGGGCCGTACCCCATGCATAGTGCCGATCGTTCAGACCGACGAGGAGGATCGCGGCCAGGGCGGACCCTGCGAACTCGCCGGGATTGAAGCCCGGCAGCATCCGGGGCCGTATCAGCGCGTCGCCGATCCAGCAGAGAAGTGCCAGCCCCTGGGCAATCGCGATGGCGGCATGGATCCGAGCACCACGACTGCGCATCCTGCTCGTCCCTCCGCCGTGCTTCTCAATGAGGGCGAGCGATCCTCAGGACCGCTCGCCCGATCTCGCGCGTCAGGCCTTCTTGCCGGCGCTGTAGGAATGCGCGCCCGTGCCGGCGAGCGTGCCGCCATCGACGATGAGGTACTCGTTCCGGATCGGCCGGCCCTCGAAATAGCATTCGAGGATCTCGCGGGTGCCCGCCGCGTAGCGCGTCTGCGCCGAGAGCGAGGTGCCGGAGATGTGGGGCGTCATGCCGTGATGCGGCATCGCGCGCCAGGGATGGTCCTTCGGCGCCGGCTGCGGGAACCAGACGTCGCCGGCATAGCCCGCGAGCTGGCCGGATTCGAGCGCCCGCACGATGGCGTCGCGGTCGGCGAGCTTGCCGCGGGCGGTGTTGACGAGATAGGCGCCGCGCTTGAACAGCTTCAGCGTCTCGTCGTTGATCATGTGCTCCGTCTCCGGGTGGAGCGGGCAGTTCAGGGTCACCACGTCGCAGGCGCCGTACATGTCCTCGCGGCTGGCGTGCCAGGTCAGGCCGAGCTCCCGCTCGACGGATTCGGGCAGCCGGTGCCGGTCGGTGTAGTGCAGGTGCATGTCGAAGGGCTTCAAGCGCTTCAGCACCGCGAGGCCGATGCGGCCGGCCGCCACCGTGCCGACATGCATGCCCTCGACGTCGTAGGAGCGGGACACGCAATCGGCGATGTTCCAGCCGCCCTTCATCACCCACTGGTAGGAGGGGATGTAGTTGCGCACGAGGCCGAGGATCATCATCACCACGTGCTCGGCGACGCTGATCGAGTTGCAGAAGGTCACCTCGGCGACGGTGATGCCCCGCTCGATGGCGGCGTCGAGATCGACATGGTCCGAGCCGATGCCGGCGGTGAGGGCGAGCTTCAGCTTCGGCGCCTGGGCGATGCGCTCGGCGGTGAGATAGGCCGGCCAGAAGGGCTGCGAGATCACCACCTCGGCGTCGTGCAGGTGACGGTCGAGCTCGGAGCCGGCACCGTCCTTCGAGGAGGTGACCACGAGCTCGTGGCCGAGCCCCTCGACATACTTGCGCAGGCCGAGCTCGCCCGAGACGCTGCCGAGCAGGGTGCCGGGCTGGAAGTCGATGGCCTTGGGCGTCGGCAGCGTCTGGCCGTCCGCGTAGCGCTCGATCTTCGGCAGGTCGTCGCGGGCGTAGGTCTTCGGGTATCCCTCGACGGGATCGTCGTAGAGGACGAGGACGATCTTGGCCATGCTTCACTCCCTTTCGCGGTGAGCCAAAGGGGAGCGTCCAGCCGCGCGCCATCGGCCGCGGAACGCGATCGAGCATCGTGTTGTCGGACGTTTCCCCGCCCGTGGCCTTGTGCTGCCTTGGCGGCAACCCGGCGCGAGCAGGCAGAGCTTCGGTGCTCGACAGCCCGGCATCAAACGAAAGCTTTGAATGGCCTGATCGACGCCGCCGATCAGGGGATCGGCCGCCGTTCCGCAGCCTCGACGGTCGCCGCGAAGGGCGCGCCGAGCGTGGTCCGCAGGAGGGCGGATGCCATCGGCGGCAGCGGATCGCGCTCGGACAGGACGAGCCCGACCGCCTGATGCGGCGTCGGCTCGGCGAAATCGCGCATGGCGAGGTCCGCGGTGCCGCCGAACAGGTGCCGGAAGGTCTGGGGCACGATGCTGACGAATCCGCCCTCGCGCAGATGGGCGCAGACGCCGAGGAAGGAGTTGCTGACGACGGTCGGGCGCAGCTCCAGCCCGAAGGCGGCCGCCAGGGTGTCGAGGATGCGGCGGTTCTGCATGTCCTCGCTCAGGAGGACGAGCCGCTGGCCGCAGGCCTGCTCCCAGCTCACCTGCGCCTCGGCAGCGAGCGGGTGGTCGGCGCGCATCGCGAGGATGTAGCGCTCGTGATAGAGCGGCACGCGCCGGACCCGATCGAGCGGCTCGTTCTCCAGATAGGTCAGGCCGGCCTCGATCTCGAACCCGTCGAGCCCCTTCTGGATCTCGCGCGAGGACAGGGAGCGGATCTCGACGCAGGCGTCGGGATGCGCCTCCCGGAAGCGCGTGGTGAGGAAGCCGACAGCACCCATCGCCGCCGGGATGACGCCGAGCCGCAACGTGCCCTTCAGGCCGGTCCGAAGCCCGGAGAGATCCTCCCGCAGGCTGTCGTAGTCGATCAGGATCTGCCGCGCCCAGGCGAGGAGGTGCTCGCCCTCCACGGTGAGGCCGACGAAGCGCTGGTTGCGCACGACGAGGGCCACCTGAAGATCGTCCTCGAGCTTGCGGAGCGCGGCCGAGAGGGTGGACTGGGTGACGTTGCTGGCCTCGGCCGCGCGCGCGAAGTGCCGCTCGCGCGCGAGGGTGACGAAGTACGAGAGGTGCCGGACCAGCATGGCGGCGGAGGGCTCTGCGACCGCGATATGTATTTTTGGATACAGCGGTATCTGCGACGATGCCAGCCGGGGATCGGCCTGCAGGTTGGCCGCCATGAGCTGCCATGAGCCGCCATGAGCCGCCACGGCGCCCTGTCTCCACGAAGCAGCGCAGCCGGTCGAACACCGCCCGCAGGCCGTGGTCGCGCCGACCCGATCTCTCCCGAAACAGGGCCGGATCCGGCGTCGCCAGCGCCCATGCTTCGTCGGGCGGGGAGGGGGCGATACAAGCTCATGCCCCGGACAACCCAGAACGCCCTCACGCGCCGGAGTCGGGATCCTCCGCGGCATCCGGTGTCGGAACATCCCAGTCCCGGCCGGCGACGAGCGCCCAGAGGCGCTCCGCGGCCGGGCTCTGCCGTGCCCGCGGCCGGTAGAGCCGGATCTCGATCGGGATGTCGGTCGCCGCACTCGCGGCGCGCACCAGCCGCCCGCGCTCGAGGTCGTCGCCCAGGATGCTCAGCGGCGCCCAGGCCAGCCCTCGGCCATCCCTCGCCATGGCCACGAGAACCGAGGTGAGATGGGAGGCGAAGACCGGTCTCACCGAAGCCTCGCTCTGCTCCAGGACCCGCGCGCTCGCGAGGATGCGCCCGAGCCCGGATTCCCCCGTATAGGTGAGCAGGGGGAGGGGGGCGTCGGGCCGTCCCGGCAGGGCGAAGAGCGGGGCGGTCCCGTCCGGCCGCGGCACGCTGACCGGCAGCAGGATGTCGGTCCCGAGATGGATCGAGCGGAACTGGTCGGGCGCCAGCATGTGCGTCGTGCTCGGATGGTCGTGGCAGAGCAGGAACTGCGCCTCCCCGCGCAGCATCATCTGCTCGCAGGCGGCCATGTGGGCGGCCGTCAGCTGGATCGTGCCCTGCACGCTCTCGAAGCTCTCGACGGTCCTGAGCCAGTTCGGGAAGAAGCTCACTGAGAGCGTCTGGGTCGAGGCGAACCGGACGGTCTCCGCCGCCATACGGCCGGCCTCCCGCGCCGCCTCCCGGCCCTGGTAGAGGCGCCGGAGCGTCTCCTCGGCCACCGGCCGGAAGCGCTCGCCCGCCGGCGTCAGCGTGACCGGCAGGGCGTCCCGCGTGAACAGGGGCGCGCCGACCCACTCCTCGAGCGCGCGGACGCGCCGGCTGAAGGCCGGCTGGGTGATGCAGCGCTGCTCCGCGGCGCGCGAGAAATGCCCAAGGTCGACCAGCGCCAGGAAGTCCTCGAGCCAGGCGGCGTCCATCCGTCGGCCCCTTTCCCCGAGCCAGAGCCACATCCAGGGCCGGGCAGCATGGCGAGCGCCTGGACGGGGGTCAACGCAGGCAGCGGCCGGCCCGGCATGAACCGATGCCACAACGGCATTGGCGGTTTCGCCCGCGCTCTGGCCCTGTGACGGAAGAGCGCCCCGGCCGAAGGCCAGGAAGGCGGCCTCGTCAAGAACAGCCAGGGAGAAACGTCGTGCAGGTGGCAGCCGAACGCCGAGCGAAACCGCTCCATACGAGCCTCTACGTCCAGGTCGTCGCCGGCATCCTGCTCGGCGTCCTGGTCGGCTACGCGGCGCCCGGCCTCGGCGTCGACATGAAGCCGCTCGGCGACGTGTTCATCAAGATGATCAAGATGGTCATCGGCCTGGTCATCTTCTGCACCGTCGTCGCCGGCATCAGCGGCATGAGCGACATGAAGAAGATGGGCCGCCTCGGCGGCAAGGCGCTGCTCTACTTCGAGGTGCTCTCGACGGCGGCCCTCGTGATCGGCGTCGTGGTCGGCAATCTGGTGCGGCCGGGCGCCGGCATGAATGCCGATCCGAGCAAGCTCGATGCGGGGGCGGTGGCCAAGTATGCCGGCGCCGCCAAGGAGCACGGCACCGTCGACTTCCTGATGAGCATCGTGCCCAACACGGTCTTCGACGCCCTGACCAAGGGCGAGATCCTGCCCGTGGTCTTCATCGCCGTGCTGTTCGGCTACGTCCTGTCGAAGATGGGCGAGAGCGGCAAGCCGCTGCGCGACCTCGTGGAGGCCGCCTCGCACTGGATCTTCGGCGTCATCAACGTGCTGATGCGCTTCGCGCCCCTCGGTGCCTTCGGCGCGATGGCCTACACCATCGGCAAGTTCGGCCTCGGCTCGCTCGGGCAGCTCATCGGCCTGATCGGCACCTTCTACCTGACGGGCGCGATCTTCGTGTTCGGCGTGCTCGGCATCGTCTCGATGTGGGCCGGCTTCAGCCTGTTCAAGCTCCTGCGCTACCTGAAGGAGGAGCTGCTCATCACGCTCGGCGCGAGCTCCTCGGACGCGGCGCTTCCCTCGCTGATGGAGAAGTTGCAGCATCTCGGCTGCTCCAAATCCGTGGTCGGGCTCGTCGTGCCCACCGGCTATATCTTCAACGCCGACGGCACCTGCATCTACATGACGCTGGCCGCCTTGTTCGTGGCCCAGGCCACCAACATCGACCTCTCCCTGACGCAGCAGCTCGCGATCTTCGGCGTGTCGCTGCTGACCTCGAAGGGGGCCTCGGGCATCACCGGCGCCGGCTTCATCGCCCTCGTCGGCACGCTCTCGGTCGTGCCCGCCATCCCGCTCGCCGGCATGGCGCTGATCCTCGGCATCGACCGCTTCATGAGCGAGGGCCGGGCCATCGTGAACATCATCGGCAACGCGGTGGCGGCCGTGGTGATGGCCAAGCTCGAAGGCGAGCTCGACCTCGCCCGCATGCGCGACGTGCTGGAGGGCCGGCTGGTCGAGGACGACCCGGTCGCCGGCGACGCCGAGGCGGCGCCCCACACCGCCCTGCCGGCCCATTCGGCGGCCTGACCCGCCCCATCCCGGGCGCGGCCGCCGGGCCGCGCCTTCCTCCCTCTCGCAGGACATAGGACGATGTCGCCCCGCACCCTCTACGACATGCTGATCGACGGCCACACGGTGGCCCGGCTCGACGACCGCTCCGGCCCGGGCGCCGAGGTGCTGCTCTACATCGACCGCACCGTGCTCAACGAATACACGAGCCCGCAGGCCTTCAGCGGGCTGCGCGAGGCGGGCCGCCGGGTCTGGCGGCCGCAGGCCGCCCTCGGCGTCGTCGATCACGTCAACCCGACCGCTCCGGACCGCAACGCCGAGATGCCGGATGCCGGCGGCGCCAACCAGGTGCGCTACTTCGCCGAGAATTGCCGCGACTTCGGCATCGAGCTGTTCGACGTGCTCCACCCGCTCCAGGGCATCGAGCACGTGGTCGCGCCCGAACTCGGCTTCATCCTGCCCGGGATGGTGGTGGGGGCGGGCGACAGCCACACCACGACCTACGGCGCGCTCGGCGCCCTCGGCTTCGGCATCGGGACCTCGGATATCGAGCACTACCTCGCCACCTCGACGCTGCGGTACCGCCGGATGCGCACCATGCGCGTGACGCTCGACGGCACCCTGGCGCCGGGCGTGACCGCCAAGGACGTGGTGATGGCGCTCATCCGCCGGATCGGCGCCTCCGGCGCGACGGGCTACGCGGTGGAGTTCGCCGGGCCCGGCATCGCGGCGCTCTCCGTCGAGGGGCGGATGACGATCTGCAACATGGCCGTGGAGGGCGGCGCCCGCGGCGTGATCATGGCGCCCGACCAGGCGGTGTTCGACTATCTCGCCGGCAAGCCCAGGGCACCGAAGGGAGCAGCCTGGGACGCGGCCGTGCGGCACTGGTCGACCCTCCGCAGCGACCCCGACGCGGTGTTCGACCGCGAGATCCGCCTCGACGCGGCCGAGATCGAGCCGCTGGTGACCTGGGGCATCAGCCCGGACCAGGCGGCCCCGGTCGGCGGCCATGTTCCCGACCCCGAGGCGGAGCCCGACGCCAACCGCCGCCGGGACATGGCCCGCGCGCTCGCCTACATGGACCTCACGCCCGGCACCGCGCTCGAGACGGTCGGCATCCAGCGCGCCTTCATCGGCTCCTGCACCAATGCGCGCCTCTCCGACCTGCGCGAGGCGGCCGGCATCCTGCGGGGCCGGCGCATCGCCGCGGGCGTGCGCGGCATGGTCGTGCCCGGCTCCTCCAGCGTGCGGCGCGCCGCCGAGGCCGAGGGGCTCGACCGCGTGTTCATCGAGGCCGGGTTCGAGTGGCGCCAGTCCGGCTGCTCGCTCTGCCTCGCCATGAACGACGACGTGCTGGCGCCCGGCGAGCGCTGCGCGTCGAGCACCAACCGCAATTTCGAGGGGCGTCAGGGCGCGGGCGGCCGCACCCACCTGATGAGCCCCGCCATGGTCGCCGCGGCCGCGGTCGCCGGCCACCTCGTCGACGTGCGGCGCCTCGCCCGGGAGCACTGAGCCATGCAAGCCTTCACCACCGTCGCCGGCCCGGCCGCCCCGCTTCCGGCCGCCAATGTCGACACCGACGTGATCATGCCCAAGCAATTCCTGAAGGGCATCGACCGGAGCGGGCTGAGCCGGGGCACCTTCCACGACCTGCGCTTCGACGCGCAGGGCGCGCCTCGCCCCGACTTCGTGCTGAACCGCCCGGAATGGGCGGAGACCCGCTTCCTCGTGGTCGGGCCGAATTTCGGCTGCGGCTCCTCGCGCGAGCACGCGGTCTGGGGTCTGATGCAGCTCGGCATCCGGGCCATCATCGGCACCACCTTCGCGGGCATCTTCGCCGACAACGCGGCCAATAACGGGCTGCTGCTGATCGGCGTCGACCTCGCGGAGGTCGCCACGCTCGCCGACCTCGCGGCCGACCCGCAGCGCAACCGCCTGGCCATCGACCTGCCCGCGCAGTCGATCCTGGCCGGAGACCTGCGCGTCCCCTTCGAGATCCCGCCCTCGCGCAAGGACGCCCTGATCCGCGGCCTCGACGCCATCGGGACGACGCTCGATCAGGCCGCGACGATCCGCGCCTTCGAGGACCGCTATCATGCGGCCCAGCCCTGGCTCGCGCAGTGAGGTGCGGACGATGACGAGGGATCCGTTTCTCGAAGGATTTGCGCTCCGCGACATCGATGCCGACGGCGTCCGGATCCGCGCGGCCGTCGGCGGCTCAGGTCCGCCACTCCTCCTGCTGCACGGGCATCCGCAGACGCACGCGACCTGGCACGCCGTCGCCCCGCAATGAGCCGAGCGCCACAGCGTCGTGGCGATGGACCTGCGCGGCTACGGCGATTCCGACAAGCCGGAGGGCGGCGCGCGTCACGCCAACTATGCCAAGCGTGCCATGGCCGCCGACGCCGTCGCGGTCATGCGGAGCCTCGGCCATCCGCGCTTCGCGGTGGTCGGGCACGACCGGGGCGGGCGCGTGGCGCACCGCATGGCGCTCGACCATCCGGAGGCCGTCACCCGGCTCGCGCTGTTCGACATCGCGCCGACCGCGACGATGTACGCGCGCACCGACAAGGCCTTCGCCACGGCCTATTTCTGGTGGTTCTTCCTGATCCAGCCGGCGCCGCTGCCGGAGCGCCTGATCGAAGCGGATCCGGAATTCTTCCTGCGCACCCATGTCGACGGACAGTCGAAGACCCCGGGCAGCCCGAGCGCGGAGCTCTTCGCCGAGTATCTGCGGGTCTACCGGGACCCGGCGACCCGCCACGCCATCTGCGAGGATTACCGGGCGGCCGCGACCATCGACCTGGAGCACGACGCGGCCGATGCCGACCGGCGGATCGAGGTTCCCCTCCTGGCGCTCTGGGGCGCGAAGGGCACGGTGGGGCGAACCTACGACGTGCTGGCGACGTGGCGCGAGAAGGCCACGGATGTGCGCGGCCATGCACTCGAATGCGGCCATACCCTGCAGGAGGAGCGGCCCGATCTGGTGCTCGCCGCGCTCGACAATTTCCTGTCCTGATGCTCCGGCAGCAAGATCCGCTATCGGCTCGCATACGATCGGGCACACGACACGTGAAATCCCGGCCCGGAGCAGACCTCGGAAAGATCTGCCTTTCCGGCTCGGGCCGGATCCCGCATCGCTCAAAGCTGAGCCTCCAATTCGGAAGACAGCCGGTCGGCGGATTCACGCAACCGGGATTTCAACGCGTCCGCGCGCTCGCGGGTCAGTCGGGATGACGGGCCCGAGAGGGCGAGGGCACCGATCAGCCGCCTCTCGGTGCCGAAGACGGGCATCGCGAGGGAGGCCACATGCGGATCGGTGATCCCGGAGGTGTCGAGGGGCAATGCGATATCGGCGCGGGCCGCCGGATTGCGGTCGTTGAAGGCCGACAGGACCTGGGCGATGGCGGAATCGTCCATCGGCCTCATGTCGCCGGGCCGGACGTTCATCCTGAGCGGGGATGGGGAATCCGCCCGGAACAGGCACAGCCGCTGGTTGCCGCGGCGGATGTAGAACGACGCCGTCTCGAAGGACTCGGCGGCGAGCCGCTCCAGGACCGGGACGATCCGCTCCTCCAGCGCGAAGGATTGCTGGTAGACGGATCCGACAGGCGCAGATCCTCGTCGCCAATCCAGCCACGCTCTACCGCTTCTGAGCGGGGACAGCCGGCAGGCCCATGACGAAGGCCTGGATCGACGCGCCGACCAAGTGGGCCCCGCTGCTACAGGAGCTGGCCGGGCGAGGCCCCGGCCCCGGCGCGTTCCAGGCCGAGCAGGTGCCTCTTGATGTCGAGGCCGCCCGCGAAGCCCGTCAGGGCGCCGGCCGATCCGATGACGCGGTGGCAGGGCGCGATGATCGAGATCGGGTTCTTCCCGTTCGCGGCGCCCACCGCACGGGAGGCGCCCGGCCGGCCGATCTGGCGGGCGATGTCGCCGTAGCTGCGAGTCTCGCCGAAGGGGATGGTCAGCAAGGCCGCCCAGACGCTCTTCTGGAAGGCGGTCCCCTGGAAGTCGAGCGGCACCGCGAAGGCCTTGAGCGTTCCCGCGAAATAGGCCGCCAACTGGCGCTCCGTCTCCAGCAGCACGGGATGGGACGGGTCCTCGACGAGGGGCCCGAGCCGGACCCGCGCCGGGTCGTCGTTCTCCCAGAGGATGGCCGAGAGGCCGCGGTCGCTCGCGATGACCGTCAGGGCGCCGACCGGCGACGCCACCGTCGTGAACGCATAGCTCATGTCATCCTCCGCGCCCGTTCCCTTCTGTAAGCCCCTGCGGATGACCGGGCGACCCCAGCGGCGCGGGGTCGGCCGCGCCCGCCGGTGAAGCGGAGATCGGGACCGCCCTCAGGCGTTGGCGCCGCCGTCGCCGGAAGGACAGGGGCCGCCCCACGGCATCGGCGCCACGATGATAGGATCGAGGTCATCGCCCTCGTTCTCGCCGGATTGACGACGCTCGGGACCTACGCCGCCAACCGCCCTCACGGCATGGCGTTGGCCTCCGCCTGAGTTGACGGGATCGTCGCCGTTACCGCCCGAGGGATCAATCCCCGCGGACAGTGAGTTAGATATTCACTGTACGAGCGGGCGGGGGCGTTCCAGGCGCGCCCTCCCGCTCTCTGCGAAGGGACGTGGATCGATCGACATGCTGATAGCAAGCGGACTTGGTCCGGCTCGCCCGGATCGGACGGCGGCAGAGCCTGCCACGCTGCCCCTGGCCGTGCGGACGCATCTCGGGACTCAGTTGCAGGCGGCCTATCTCGGGCTCGTCGCCTCCGATCCGCCGCAACACCTGCTCGGTCTGATCCAGGCTCTCCAGGGGAGCCTCGCGTCCCGGGCCGATGCGCGCAGCGCCGCCTTCCGCGACGGGCTGACGGCGGCGTTGCCGTCCTTGCAGGCCTTCGCGCAGTCGCTGGCCGGAAATCCGGGACGGGCGGACGATCTCGTGCAGGAGGCGCTGCTGAAGGCCTGGGCCAACCAGGACCGGTTCGTTCCGGGCACGAACCTGAAGGCGTGGCTGTTCACCATCCTGCGCAACCAGTTCTACAGCGAGTGCCGCAAGCACAAGCGCGAGGTGGAGGACGTGGACGGCACCATCGCGGGCCAGCTCGTCGCCCCGGCCGCCCAGGAGCACGGATCGGACCTTCAGGTGGTCCTGTCCCACATGGCGCGGCTCCCGGCGCCGCAGCGCGAGGCGCTGCTCCTCGTCGGCGCGCAGGGCCTGACCTACGAGGCCGCCGCGGAGGTCATGGGCTGCCAGACCGGCACGGTGAAGAGCCGGGTGAGTCGCGCCCGCGCCTATCTGGTCGAGCGGCTGGAGACACCGTCGGCCCTGGTCTCGGCTTGAACCCGATCGAAGAAACAGCCCCCGCACCATCAAGGCGGGGGCGCGCTACAAATCAGTCGAGAACTCCCCGCATCAGGTCGCGTGCGGATTGGCTGGCTGCACACATGTCCCGCACTCAATCCCGCTGCAAGTCGCGGCGGGTGCGGCCGGATACAGTGAAAGCCATATCTTGAACTTCAGGAATAGACCGCGCATGACAGGGGCACTCCCCCAGCCCGCAGCCATTGTCCCCTGTTTTGCCCATGCCGCGCCGCGCGTCCTATCGGATCATCGAACGTCCTGACGGCCGGTTCGACATCGCGGTGACGCTGGCCGGGGGCGGCACGCAATCCCGCGAGGGACTGGCCACCCGGGCGGAGGTGTCATCCGCCCTGGCGATGCTCCGCGACCTGATGGCGGCTTGCGGAGCCGACCTCGTCGAGGAGCCGACGCTCGGCCTCGCCGCGGAATAGGCCCGGTCGCGGTCAGTCCCCGAACAGGATCTCGAAGGTCTGGGGATCGTAGAAGCGCATCAGGCTCTTCACGAAATCCCGCGCATCCACGCCGAGCGCTTCCGCCCAGATCCGGTAGCGGTCCGGGGGCACGCGCCCGCGCCCGGTCTCCAGCTGCGAGATGAACGTGTAGTAGTCCGCACCGACCTGGGCGGCGAGCTGCCTCTGCGACAGGCCGCGCTTCTCGCGCAGCTCCTTCAGGAACCGCCCCCCCTCCCGGCGCAGCTCCTGCACCTCCTCCGAGCCGAGACGTTGCTGGTGGACATACAAGCGTCGAGACTCCTACCAGCACAGATGAGGCCGAGTGGTACAGTAATTTCTATATGTGGCTGCGGCAGCCGACGTCCAGTCGGCGGCGTGGCCGATCCTGCCGGCCCTGGTGGCATACCTTGGAACACAATAAGCCTGCCCTAAGATATCTGGGTGGGTAGGCAAGAGATCGGGTCGCGCTCGGCGCCCGGAGATGGGCCGGCTGGCCGGACGATCCGGGTATCCGAACCCCGCGCAGGGAGATGCCATGAGCGGTCGTGCGGCCGAGTCTGTCTTGAAGGACGGCCTGCGCGCGATCCGGCCCGTTCTGCTGACGGTGTTCGTCTTCGCCTTCTTCACGAACCTGCTCCTGTTCGCCGCGCCCCTGTACATGCTTCAGGTGTACGACCGGGTTCTCCTGAGCCGGAACGAGGCGACGCTGTTCGGGATCACCGCGATCGCGGCCTTCGCGCTCGCCGTCTATGCCGCGCTCGAGATGCTCCGCGCGCGCCTGCTGGTGCGGGGCGGGATGATCTTCGACCGGACGGTCGCAGGGCCGGCCTTCGAGATCGTGCACCGGGCGGCGCTGCTCCGGCCGCAGGCGGGGCACGAGGCGGCTCTGCGCGATGTCGACGTCCTGCGCGAGTTCCTCACCGGCGGCGCGCTGCTCGCCCTCTGCGACCTGCCCTGGGCCTCGCTGTTCCTGGTCGCCTGCTTCATCCTGCATCCCTGGTTCGGCTGGATGGCGCTGCTCGGGGGCGCCACGCTCCTGGGACTGACGCTCCTCACCGACCTCACCACCCGGCGGCCCCTCGACGCGGCGGGCCAGGCCGCCCGCGAGGCCGGAGAGCGGGCGCGCGCGACCTTCCGCAGCGGCGAGGTGCTGCGGGCCATGGGCATGCTCGGCGCCCTGCGCGCCCGCTGGCACCGGCGCCACGACGAGGCGATCCGGCTGCAGGCGCGCGCGAGCGACCGGGCCGGGTTGACCACCGCGGCGACGAAGTTCGCCCGCATGTTCCTGCAGACGATGGTCCTCGGCCTGGGCGCCTACCTCGCCATCCACCGCGAGATCTCCGCCGGCTCGATGATCGCGGCCTCGATCATCATGGGCCGCACGCTGGCGCCGATCGAGGCGGTGGTCGGGCACTGGAAGAGCTTCACGGCGGCCCGCGGCAGCTATGCGCGGCTGGCGGAGATGGTGGCGCGCGTCGGGCCGGAGCCGCAGCGCCTGATGCTGCCGCGCCCGCGCGGCCTCGTCGAGACGGAGAACCTCGTCGTCGCGGCGCCGGGCTCGCCGGCGGCCATCCTGCACGGGGTGAGCGTCCGGCTGGAGCCCGGCAGCGTCGTCGGGATCATCGGTCCGAGCGCGGCCGGGAAATCGACCCTGGTCCGGGCGATCACCGGCGTCTGGCCCGTCGCCTCCGGCGCGGTGCGCATCGACGGCTCGGACCTCCGGCACTGGGATCCGCAGGCGCTCGGGCAGCATGTCGGCTACCTGCCGCAGGATGTGGAGCTGTTCGACGGCACGGTGGCGCAGAACATCGCCCGCTTCGGCGCGCAGGACGATGCCGCCATCGTCGCGGTCGCGCAGCGGGCCGGCTGCCACGACCTGATCCAGGCAATGCCCGAGGGCTACAACACCCGGATCGGGACGGGCGGGCACGGCCTCTCCGGCGGCCAGCGGCAGCGCATCGCCCTGGCGCGCGCCATGTACGGCGCGCCGAGCCTCGTCGTCCTCGACGAGCCGAATGCCAGCCTCGACCAGGCCGGCGAGGCCGCCCTGATGCGGGCGGTGGCGGATCTCCGGCAGCAGGGGACGACGGTCGTCATCGTCACGCACAAGGTCGGCCTGCTGGCGGGAGCCGACCTGATCCTGATGCTGGATGGCGGAACCCTGCGCGGCGCGGGCCCGGCGGACCAGATCCTGGCGCAGGTCGCCGGCCCCCGTCCGGTCCCGGCGCTGGTCGCGGCCGGCAATCCGCCGCCGCCCGAGGTCCGGCGCGTGGCCGAAGCCCAGCGCAGCGCGGGCTGAGCCGTGACGACGCCCCTCGCCCCGAGCCTGGCCGCCCATCCGGTCTCCCGCCCGCCGTCACCCGGTGCGGTCGGGGCGCTCGCCCCGATCGATTGGCGGCGCTACGCGATCGCCGGCTACGCGCTCATCGCCGCGTTCTTCGGGGGCGCGGGCGCCTGGGCGGCCGTCACGCGCCTGGATCGCGCCGTCATCAGCCCCGGAATCATCGTCGCGGAGAGCAGCCGCAAGACCGTTCAGCACTTCGAGGGCGGCATGGTCCAGGCGGTGCTCGTGAAGGACGGGCAGAGCGTCCGGGCCGGCGACGTCCTCCTGCGCATCGATCCCGTCCAGTCCCAGGCGAGCGCCGACCTGTTCCGGAACCAGCTCGACGCGGCCCTCGTGCTGGAGGCGCGCCTGCGGGCCGAGCAGGACGGGACCGACGACCTGCGCCTGCCGGCCGAGATCGCCGCACGGCGCTCCGAGCCGGCGCTCGCCCGCATCATCGCCGATCAGGCCGGCCAGATGGCGGAGCGGCGGACGACGCTGCGGGGTCAGCTCGCCCTCGTCGAGGCCAAGGTCACCCAGCTGCGGACGGAGATCTCAGGTCTTGCCGTCGAGAAGGCCTCGGTCGAGCAGCAGGTCGGCTTCATCCGGCAGGAGCTCGAGGGCCTGCGCAGCCTGCACGCGAAGAACCTGATCCCGCTGTCGCGCCTCCTCGTCATGGAGCGGGAGCGCACCCGCCTGGAGGGCGTGATCGGGCGCTCGGTGGCGGAGCGGGCGAAGGCCGAGAACGCCATCAGCGAGGCCGGGCTGCAGATCACCCAGTTGAAGCAGAAGCTCCAGGAGGCGATCACGGCCCAGCTCCTCGAGACGCGGCAGAGGATCGGCGAGCTGCGGGAGAAGCTCGTCGTCGCGCAGGACGTGTTCCGGCGGCACGAGATCCGCGCCACGCACGAGGGCGTGATCCAGGGGCTCAAGGTCTCCGCGATCGGGCAGGTCATCCGCTCGGGCGAGCCCCTGATGGAGATCGTCCCGACCACCGACCGCCTCGTCATCAACGTGCAGTTCTCGCCCAACGACCTCGAAACCGTCCATGCGGGGATGCGGGCGGAGATCAAGTTCCCGACCTTCCAGGCGCGCCGCACGCCCGCCCTGTTCGGGACGCTCACGACGGTGTCGCGCGACCGCCTCGTCGATGACGGCACGAAGCAGCCCTATTTCGCCGGCACCGTGGAGATCGACGAGCACCAGCTCCCGGCCGATGTCAGGCAGCGCCTCGTCGCCGGCCTTCCGGCCGAGGTGGTGGTCTCGGCCGGGGAGCGCACGGCCCTGGAATACATGTTCGCCCCCTTCTTCGACGCGATGGGACGCGCTTTCCATGAGCGCTAGAGCGCACGCCATTTCGGCGACCAAGAGCACGCCGGGGCAAGGGCTCGGAGACGCGCCCGGTCGCACGGCCATCGGGCGCGGCGGCATCCGCCGGAGGACACGGCGCGCGGGCACGGTGAGGGGACGATGAGCACGGTCGTTCCCTTCCTTCGTCCGGCAGCGGCGCGGCCGGGCAGCTGGTCGCAGCAGGAGCTCGCCGAGTTCTACCGGGTCGAGGCGGCCCTCATCCGGGCCGGGATCGGCATCGCGAGCGAGCACGGCCTCAGCGACGAGGGCGAGCCCTGGTTCGTCTTCTGCCGGCCGGACGGCGACGCGATCATCCATTTCGCCCGGATCGACGGCAGCTACCTGATCGCCTCCGAGGTGCTGGACCGCCCCGTGCGCGGCGCGGATTTCCGCGCCCTGATCGACCAGATCGCCCGCCTTCATCCGGACCTGCTCCCGATCCCGGCGGCCGCCGCGGGCACGAAGCTCGTGGTTCACCCCGCCGCCCTGCTGGCCGCCCTGGTGGCGGCCGCGGCCCTGAGCCTCTCCGCCGAGGATGCCCATGCGGGCGAGATCGGGGCGGGGCCGGAGGGCGCGTTCCCGCTCCCTGCCTCTGGCGCGGCCGGGGCCGCGCAAGGCCAGCCGCAGCCCGCGAAGGCGAAGGGCGCCGGCGGGCCCAGCGACCAGGAGAGCAGCCGCAAGCAGATCGAAGCCATCATCCTCTCCGCGATGATCTTCGCCGCGGAGGCCTTGGCGGCCGATCATCGCGACGCGAGCGCGGAGCTGGGCCTCGCGCTCGCGGATCCGGCGGGCGGCGCCCCGAGCCAGATCGCACAGGGCGATGCGGTATCGGGATCGAGCGGAGCGCACGGCTCCGGGCTCGGCGCCGTCTCGGCGACCCAGTCGGCTGGCCTGACCGCGCAGGGCAGCGGCGCGAGCCAGGCCGCCGCCTCCGCGGGGAGCCGGATCGATGCGGCTCCGGCGGTCCGAACGGACCTGCCCGGCGACAGGGCGGGGCCTCCGGGCTCGGAAGCCGGGCATCCGTCACCGAGCTTCGGCATCGACGTCGCGCTGATCGGGGCACCGGCCGAGGCGGGTGCCGTCCGCACCGGCAGCCAGCAGACGTCGACGGCGGGACGCACCGAGAGCGCGGCCGCGACGCTGGACGGGTCGGGGGCGGCCGGCGGCGATCAGCGCGGCAGCTCCGCTCCGGCGCCGACGGCGGATCCAGGCGGCCAGTCACGGTCCGCCGATGCGGGCCAGTCCGACGCCGGATCGGGAACGGCCCAGCCGGCCTGGGCCAATGCGGGGGTCCAGACCGTCGTCAACCGGACGCCGGCAACGGTCTCGCGTGATGCGGATGGCCAGGGCAACGGCCAAGGTAACGACAACGGCCAAGGCAACAACAGCCAAGGCAATGGCAAAGGCCATGGCTCACTGGCTGAGACCGCGGCCGGGGACAGCGCACAGGTCGAGCAGGCCAACCGTGGTAACGGCCAGGGTAATGGCAACGGTCAGGGCTCGCAGTCCGAGGCCGCGGCCGGCGACAATACGCAGGTGGAGCAGACCGGCCGTAGCAACGGCCAAGGCAATAATGGCCAGGGCAATGGTAACGGCCATGGCTCACAGGACGAGGCTGCTGCCGGAAACAATCTGCAGGTCGAGCAGACAAGCGGCGGCAACGGGCAAGGTAACAACGGTCAGGGCAATGGTAACGGCCACGGCTCGCAGGCTGAAACCGTTGCCGGGGACAATGCACAGGTCGAGCAGACCGGCCGTAGCAACGGCCAAGGCAACAACGGTCAGGGCAACGGCAACGGCTCGCAGGCAGAGGCCGCTGCCGGAGACAGCGCAAAGGTCGAGCAGACCGGCCATGGCAACGGCCAAGGCAACAACGGTCAGAGCAACGGCTCGCAGGCCCAGTCCGACGCGCACGGTGCAATCGAATCCGGCACGCACGGAAACGGCAACGGTCGGATGCCGGACAACGGCGGCGATCAGGGATCCGTGACGCAGAGCAAGGCCGTTCCCGCTGCCGGGGTCGACCCGCAGGCAGGCCGCCCCGACAGCCACGGTCACGGCACCGACGCTGCCGAACAGGGCGACCATCGGGGCCCGGGCGCGCACGGCGCCCATGGGATCGAGCCTGCCTCCGTTCAGGGTACGCCCAAGGGAACCGTCGAAGCCCGGTCCGACGCGGCGCCGGGCGCTCCGGCACATGCATCGGCCAATCCGGCGGCCTCCGGCCATGGAGCGGACAAGGCCACGGATGCCCAGCTGCCGAATGACGGACACGGAGCGACCGGTAGCGAGGCCTCGGGCCGTGGCGCCGCCGCGGATCATGCGTCCGCGCAGCCGAACGGGCACTCCCAGGATGCGGGGTCGCCGTCCGCGGAGCACGCGCGGGGCGGTCCCTCGGATCACGGACCCGCTCATGCCGCGGATTCCACGACGTCGTCCGACCCGCCGAACGGAGGCCTGTCCGGCGCGAAGGAGCACGGCGCCGCGGCGGCGCACGGGCAGAGCCCCGACGCCGCGGACCATGGCCCGCCCATGCAGACCGGGAGCGGGCCGGCCACGGCGGAGGATCACCCCGGCACGCCCCCCGCTTCGGCAGCCCAGACCGCGTCCTCGGGGAACGGCCACGCCCAGGCAGGCCAAGCCCCGGCCGATCACGGAGCCGCCAGTGCCGTTACCGCTGCGACACCTGCGGCCGGCCAGGAAGCGACCGCACACGGCGCGGACAACGGCTTAGCCGCGCCATCCCGCGGACCGAGCCCGACGGCGGCTTCGCAGGCCGAGACGACTTCGCAGTCCGAGACCTCACCGGCCCATCACGTCCAGGGACAGGTCGCTGCCGGCGGTCCGGCCGGCGATCGCGTCGATCACGGATCGGCCGAGTCTCCGGCCAGTCAGACCCCGGACGCTCAGCCTCAACATCCGTCCGGGGAGGATGCCGCCAAAGCCGTGGCGCTTCCGCCTCCTGGCCAAACCGGCTCGACGGGGACGGCCAACGCCCTGTCCGGCCATGCCGGACCGGATCAGCCCCCTCCACGCGCGGCGATCGACGCGAGCGGCAACCTCGTGTTCCACGCCGACAACCATCGAGACCCGGCGCCCCCGGCCGCCTCACACGGCCCGGACGATCCGGCGGCGCATCCGACTGTAGGTCTCGTGGGGATTTCGGATCAGGCTCACCCCGTTCACGACCTGTACCATCACACCTGACGATGAAAGCCCCGACGGCGAACATCCGACCCTCGGCCCCGTCACGACGGGCCGCATCCGTTCATCGTCCCGACATGAGTTCGGACCAGGCTGGCGCCCATTCCGCCGCCCGGAGCCGTTCCTGATCGCGGTGCAATCGGGAACGGCTCCAAGTACCTTGTTTTGACGGGCTCTTCTTCGCCGAACCGGTATCCACGTCCGCGAAAAATGCTCCAGCCGGCCGTCAAGGATCCGTCCCCGCGCAGTCTCAATCGGTTGCGGGCAATCGAGAGTTGTACGACAACGCCGACGATGCGCTCGATCGACCTTGAAGCGTCTTCCCGGGATTTCCTGCGCCTGGTGGAAAGCGCGGGGCTCGTGGGAACGTGGTCGTGGACCTTCGCGACGGACGCGCATGTCTGGTCGCCCGGCCTGTTCCGCATCCTCGGGCTCGAACCGGCCAGCGCGCGCGCGGAGTACGGCCTCCTGCTCGCGCTGGTCCATCCGGACGACCGGCAGGACGTGACCTCGGCCTCGGACCTGCTGCAGACCGGGCACCTCGCGCAGCAGACCTTCCGGATCATCCGCCCCGACGGGACGCTGCGCACCGTGATGAGCCGCGGCGAGGTGATCGTGGCGCCGGACGGACGTCCGGTCCAGGCGATGGGCATGCTCATCGACGTGAGCGACCGCGAGGCCCTGGCGCGCGCGCAGGAAGCCGAGCGACGGCGCAGGCGCGCCATCTTCGAGCAGGTCGGCGCCTTCACCTCGACGAGTGCGGTCTATCCCTACATCGACTTCTCGCCCGAGTGGCTGGAACTCGTCGGCCTGCCGAAACAGGCGCTTCTGGAGGAGCCGACCCTGCCGATTGTCAAGGAGGAGCGGACGCGCTGGCGCGAGCATGGTCGGGAACTCTACCTGACGAAGCAGGTCGTCCACACGCAGCCATGCCTGCACCTGGCGAGCGGCGAGACCGTGCGCTACCGCATGGTCATGGTGCCGGTGCGCGACGCGCACGGCAACGTCGCCTGCTGGGCGAACTACATCGCGCCGCTCGACCTGCCCGGACATGCGACGGGCCTTCTCCGGGAGGGGCTGGAGCGGAAGGTGCGCGGCGAGCACCTGCGGGCCGGGCGTGCCCTGCTCGACTGGTCGATGCACCAGTTCTCCGAGGCGAGCGGCCTCTCGCTGTCGACCATCCGCCGATTGGAGGACGGCGATGCGGGGGCCTCCGAACGCGCGCTGCACGCTGCCGTCGCGGCCCTGCGGTCGCACGGCATCGTCTTCTCGCTGATGGATGACGGGGTTCTGGCCATCGGCAAGCGCTGAAGGGGATGCGGACTCGGGGCGAGGGCGCGCGTCGGAGCCAGAGCATGAGGCAAGCCGGAGCCGACATGCGCCGCCCCTTCAGGGACAGGCCGCGCCGCCCGGCATCACCACTTCCGGATCGGCGGAGAAGCTGGTCCCGGACCGCACCGGCCAGGTCACCGCCTCCGACCATGTGAGGGAGAGGTTGAGCCCCTTGACCACCTTCGGCACCACCGCGCCGAGGATCGACTTGTAGGGCATCGTCACCTCGGCCAGGACGAAGCGCGCGCCCACCCGCTGGAAGTTCGTCGGCACGAGGATGCCGGCCGCGGTCCCGACCGCGCGCTTGCCGGAGGTCGGGTAGGTGGAGCAGACATAGGCCGCGTCATGGCCGTTCGCCTGGTAGATCCCGATCGCGGAGATCTGGATCGTGGCCGCCGAGGCCTGGAACGGGGCGAGGACCGGCCCGGCCGAGGCCAGGATGTCGGACATCAGGGCTTGCGCGATCGGGCTCTGGCTGTCGCCCTGGGCCGTGAGATCGGCCAGGGTCCGGCCGAGCTGGACCACCTTGCGCCTCTGGTCGACGGCGTTGACGACCTCCGCCGTGGCCAGGACGAGGGTGAGCAGGATCGGCAGGAGGAGGGCGAATTCCACCGCGGCGATGCCCTCGCGCGCCCAGCGGAAGCGACGGAGCGCGCTCGGCCAAAGCAGGCGCTCCGACGACATCAGCAGGCGCTCCCGCTGCCGGACTGGTAGGGCTCGACCCGGAACACCGCCGCGGCCTGGAGGAGGGCCGAGCCGTCCGAGAAGGCCGAGAGCCCGAAGCTCAGGCCGCGCGCGAAGAGCGGGTACTTCACCGCGGCCCGCACCACGGCGATGCTCTTCGGCCCGGGGCAGGCATAGGTGCTGCCGAAGCCGGCGGCCCAGTTGCCTGCAGTCACCGCCGAGGCGCTGGCCGAGCTCGACGTGAACGAGCTCGCCACGCGCACGTCGAGCTTCAGGTCCGTGCAGCGGAACATCCAGTCGTGGGAATCGAGGTTCTGCCCGCAGATGCTCGCCTGCAGGTTGCGCAGGATCTGGACTTGGTCGGTCGAGCCGGCATTGCTCTGCTGGAAGGTGCCGGTGAGCAGGCTGCGCGTGGCCTGCTGCAGGGCGAGCGCGAGGCTGTCGCGCGCGAGATAGACCATCGCATACTGGCAGAGGACCAGCGCCAGGATGATGAACAGGCTGCCGACGATGGCGAACTCGACCGTGTAGGCGCCCCCGCTCTCCCGGCTGAAGCGGCGGAGCGTCCTCATTGCGACAGCCTCACCTGCGTGAAGTTCTGGAAGATCACCTGGAAGGCCGCACCGATCGAAGGGGTCGTCGCCGCGTTCACGAACAGGTTCGGCGTGCTGGCGCAGGCGGTCAGCTGCGGGACGATGTCGTCGAAGCGGGTGCCGGGATTGCCGATCCGACTCGGCTGGCCGAGCGTGGCCATGTAGCCCCAGTCCCAGGTCATCTTGAGGTAGGGCGCGTAGAGGACGCCGACCGAGACGCTGCGGTCGAGCTTGCGGCAATCGGCCGGCGCGAACGGCGTGACCTGCGGCCTCAGCCAGGGCTGCGAGCTGCTCCAGGTCCGGGTCGGATCCTGCACGCCGTCGGTGGCGATGATGACGAGCTTCTTGGCCGTCGTGGTCCCGTCGCCGCCCGTTCCCACCGCCGAGGCGAAGGAGGGCATGAGCGTGCCGAACAGGGTCGCCCCGTCATAGTCGCCCGAGGTCGACGGCGCCTGGGGCAGGTTGCTGGAGGCGGTGCCGAGCGTGCTCGTGAGCGGCACCACGGCCGTCAGGGTGGTGCTGAAGGAATAGACCGCGATTCGGAGCCGCCGCGAGGCCGAGCTCTGGTTCTGCAGCCAGGTGACGAAGTCGGTGATGCCCTTGTCGATCTCGTTGATCCGCAAGGTGACGCCGTTCTTCTGCGCCCACTGGAAGGCATCGTAGGACGTGTTCTTCACCGGCGCGCCGTCATGGCACGCGAAGGCGCAGCCGATGTTGTTGTTGAGCTTGTCGATGTCGGCCTGCGTCGCGCCGATCGCCATCGAGCCCGAGACGTCGATCAGCAGGTAGATGTCCACCATCGGGGAGAGGTTGAGGCTCGAGACCGCGGTGCCGCCCAGCGGGAACTGCTTGAAGCCGGTGACCTTGAGCAGCGTCGTCGCGGTCGCCGCGGTGTAGCTGCCCGTCACCGTGACGGTGCGGTTCTGCGGCACGATGGTGAAGGTGGCCTTGGTGCCGGGCGGCAGGTTCGGGGCGGAGTTGAACGAGTCGTTGGCGGCCTGCAGGGCGTTCGCCACGATGGTGGCCGTCGAGAGATTCCGGGCATCGTCCGCCTGTGCCTTGTTGGCCGCGACGATGACGGCGGCGTCGAGGGCGTTGTTGATCCGGGTTCGATCCTGGATCGCCCGGCCATAGTCGATCGCCCCACCGGCAAGAGCGATCAGCGGCAGCAGGAATATCCCGAACAGGATCGGCATCGAGCCGCGACGATCCATCACGACCCGACGCGCCAGCCGCCGGAGCGTCGTCGGCGCGCGCATCGTCCGTATCATCTAAGTTGTCCGACGCGGCGTGACTGAGGCATTCGATTCTTTGATCGCAGCGTTGTTTCCCGTCTTCGGCGGCATGCTTCGCCTCGACGAGCGCACGACGTTCGATTTTGGTGATGTAAAATAAAAATACGTTAACATTCGCGGCAATAAAATCCAACATCATGCTCCAAAGTGCAGATTCAAATGCTGTTTGCATTAAATGCCGGCAATGATTGCATGGAGTTGTGGTGCGTTTATTTGCGCCGGCCTCGGCAGGCCGGCCGAGCCCGATCGCAGCGCCGGTTGATTCGGTGGATGCCGCCACGGCGACCGCGCCCTGCGCTACCGGGCCGCCACGGTGCCGGCCGCGAGCACCACGACGGCCGGCAGGCGCGCATCCGCCTTCCGTCAGAACAGCGAGATCAGGACGATGCCGGCCACCATCAGGGCGGCCCCGCCGAGACGCGCGGCGCCCGCCCGCACCTGCTTCATGCCGAGCCAGCCGAAATGGTCGAGCGCCACCGAGGTCAGCAGGTTCGCGGTGATGAGCAGGCCGTTGAAGGCGCCCGCGCCGACCTTGTCGACGAAGAGCAGGCCGGCGAACACCGCCACCGCGCCGGTGAGGCCGGCGAGCGGCATCCACCAGCGCACGCCTTCGATGTCGGCTCGCTGCGGCAGCGGCTTCGGACGCAGCAGGAAGACCAGCACGAAGACGAAGACCACCGGCAGGAACGAGACGAGCGCCGCCAGCCAGGGGTTGACCAGGGCGCCGCGCAATTGCGCGTTCCAGACCACGCCGATCGCCTGGAGCGCGCCAGCCACGACGATGAAGGGGTAGAGCAGCTTCGGGTTGAGGCCGTGGCCGTCCTCCTTCGCCGCGCCCTTGTCCGGCGTGACGCGGGCGATGAAGGTGACGCCGATGGCCATGAGCAGGCCGCCGAGCCAGGGCATCGGCTTGAAGCCGCCCCCCTGCAGCCCGAACAGGCCGAGGGAATCCAGCGCGAGCGAGGTCAGGATGTTGGCGGTCAGCGTCAGGCCGTTGAAGGGGCCGGCGCCGACCTTGTCGACGAAGGCGAGGCCGCCGAACACCGCCACCGCGCCGGCCACGCCGCCGAGCGGCGCGTACCAGGGCATGGCCGCGAGGCTGTCGAGGCCGGGCAGCGGCGTCGGCATCACGATGAACAGCGTCGCGAAGACGAAGACGATGGGCAGGAAGGAGACCGAGGCCGCCAGGAACGGGTTGACGAGATGCCCGCGCAGCTGCGAGTTCATGGAGTTGCCGAGCGCCTGCAGGGCGCCGGCCACGATGATGAAGGGGTAGAGCAGGGCGGCGGTCACGCGGTCACTCTCCGGAGCGGGATCAGACGAGGATCAGGGCGGCGAGCGCCAGGACGAGGGCCGGCGGCATCACGAGGAGCCCGAGCTTCAGGAAGGCCCAGGCCGACACGTCCTCGCCCTCGCGCCGGATCGCGGTGAGCCAGAGGATGGTCGCGAGCGAGCCGGTGACCGAGAGGTTCGGCCCGAGATCGACGCCGATCAGGATCGCGCCGGCGATCGTCTCCGGGACGTGGGCCGCCTGCACGGCGGCACCCGCCAGCAGGCCCGCCGGGAGGTTGTTCACGAGGTTCGAGCCGAAGGCCACGATGGCACCGCCGGCCCAGGCGGTCGCGGCCGGATCGCCTTGCGCGGCGCGCTTCAGCAGGTCGGCGAGCATGCCGAGCACGCCGGTCTTCTCCAGGGCCTCCACCAGAACGAACAGGCCCGCCACCAGCGGCAGCACGCTCCACGACACGTCCTTCACGACCTCCACGAGGCCGCCGCGGTTGATCAGCAGCACGACCAGGGTGGTGGCGAGGCCGGCGGCGAAGGTCGGCAGGCCGAGCTCGATCCCGGCCGCCGAGGCGCCGATCAGGGCCGCGCCGGTGGCGACGATGCCGGCGCCCGCGACCTTGCCACTGAGCCCGAGGCCGGGCGTCGCGACGTCGGTCGCCACCGTCTCGCCCTTGAGCGAGCGGTTCTGGGTGAGGCGGAGCGCGACATAGGTCGCCACGATGGCGAGCACGGAGGGCAGGGTGAAGGTCGCGAGCCAGCGGCCCAGCGGCGGCATATGGTCGGCGAAGACGACGAGGTTGGCCGGGTTGGAGATCGGCAGCACGAAGCTCGCCGCGTTGGCGATGAAGGCGCAGACGAACAGGTAGGGCAGCGGCTGCCGCACCCCCGCGGCCTTGGTGGCGGCGAAGACGGCCGGCGTCAGCACCACGGCGCAGGCGTCGTTCGAGAGGAACACCGTGACCACGGTGCCGACGACGTAGACGAGCAGGAACAGGCGCGTCGCCGAGCCCTTCGCAGCCCGCACGGCATGGGCGGCGAGCCAGTCGAACAGGCCCTCCTTCCGGGCGATCTCGGAGAGCAGCATCATGCCGACGAGGAACAGGTAGACGTCGGTGCCCTTGGCCACGCCCTCGAGGGCCACCTGCCACGGCATCAGGCCGAGAACGACGAGGAGGGCGGCGCCGAGCATCGCCCAGATCGCCTCCGGCCAGGAGAAGGGCCGCAGGATCACGCCGAGGGTCGCCACGGCGGCGATGATCCAGGTGGTCAGGTTGAGGGGGAGCCCCCAGGCGGCAGCCACGGTCGTCGTCTCACGTCTCGAGGAAGGATCGGCGGCCGGCAGGCCGGCCGGATTGGGTTACCATTTGCGCCCGGCCCGGTTCGGGCCGAGCTGGTCGCCGCGCACGCCCTTCTGGAGCCAGGCCCCGATCCGGACGGCGTCGCTGCCCGGCCGGTCCGGGATCGCCGGCTCCGCCTGGGGCTCGGCGGCGAGGTCGGGCGGCTCGATCACGTCGGTATCGACGAAGTCCGGCCCGTGCCCCGGCCAGCGCGCGTCCACCGCCTCGACCTGGAGGCTGCGCGCTCCGGCCGGCCAGGCGATCCGGGCCTCGAAGCTGCGCGCCGAGACGCGCTCCATCACGGTCCAGGCGCCGCAATCGACCCGGCAGTGGCAATAGGCCGGATCCCGGTCGGAGAGCACGAGGGCGCGCACGCGGATGCGCCCCCGCGCGTCGGGGACCATGCCGCTGGTCTCGGCGCTGGCCGGCACCGCGGCGATCCGGCGGTCGGCCGGGCTCGTGATGAGGACGAAGGGCGGCTGCCGGTCGAGCGCCCGGAAGCGCCAGCTCGTCACCGGGCCGTCGATGGCCGCGACCGCGTAGCCCACCGAGCCGTCCTCGTTCTGGCCGACCGAGCGGGCCGCCGCGTAGAGGGTGCGCCCGTCATGCGCCAGCTCGTTGTAGTGGGTGTGGCCCATCTCCACGAGGCGCACGCGCCCGCCCCAGATCAGCCCGGCGATGTCGAGCCGCTCGTCGGGCACCCGCAGATCGTCGGGATAGGCGTGCATGAAGACCGCGCAGGGCTGGCCATGGCCGGCGGCGGCCGTGATCTCATCCGAGAGCCAGCAGGTCTGCGCGCGGCCGAGGCGGAAGTCGAGGCCGATGCCTTTGCGGCCGAAGCCGGCGCTGACCATGTCCACGAACAGGCAGCGCACCCCCGAGACCGTCTCGGCATAGTAGTATTGCGCGACGTCCCGCTCGGCCTCCGGCTGCGGCAGGCGGTTCACCACCGGCGGCTGCCTCCAGCCGCCCGCGCTGTCCGCGACCTCCGTGAACAGATCGTGGAACGCCGCGACGGACCCGTGCTGGCGGTCGTGGTCGCCCGGGATCAGCCGGATCGGCAGGGCCGGGTGGCGCGCGAGGGCGGCGCGCAGGATCGCGTATTGCCGGGCCGTCCCATCCTCCGCGATGTCCCCCGGCAGGTAGACGAAGTCGAAGGCCTCGCGCGGCGCGCAGGCGGCGATCTGGTCGAGGATGGCGGCGAGGTCGCGCGCATTGGCCTCGCCGCGCCCGGTGAGGTGAAGGTCCCCGACATGCAGGAAGACGAAGGGGTCGTCTCCCCTCGGGCGGCGCGTCCGGGCGGCGGCCATCTCAGGCCCCGAACGCCCGGATCGGCGGCCGGGCGGCATGGGCGGAGGAAGGGCGCTCGTCAGCTTGCATCCGACCGTGCTCCGTCGACAATCATCGCGTTCAGGCGAGGGGCGGCTCAACCCTTCCGGGCAGCCGCCGCTCAAGTTCCGGCACGGGGCCGGGTTCCGGCACAGCGCATCACGAGGGCGCGAGGGCCTGGGATATCCAGAACATCAGGCTAAACCCACGCCCCGCCCGATCCATTATTCAACTGTCAGTTGCTGAATCCAGGCCTCACCTTTCGGATGCGGCCGCCGGGCTCTCAGAGCAGTGGGCGCTCGCGGATGCGGCCGTCGAAATCGACGTGCAGCAGGCGTTCCCGCCCGTCCTGGCCCTTGGCCGCGACCTCCAGGTGGCGCGGTCCGCGACCGGTGACGCGGACGTCGCCGTAGCCCGCCCGCTCGACGGCCGCGGTCAGGGCGGGCAGGTCCGGCCGGGGGGCGAGGCCGACCCGGTCCTTCGCCCAGTCCAGGCTGCCGGGCGACGGGCCTCCGGCCCGGCCGAGGAGCGTCGGGGCGCCGTCCGCGCGGGTGATCATGCGGGCGTGGAGGAAGCCCTTCTCGAAGCGGCCCTGGACGGTGACGGTCTCGCCCTTGGCGACGAGCGCGCCGTCCTCGCCCGCGCGGCCGGTCTCCACCAGGGCGCGGCCGGTCCCGTCCTGGAGGACGAACTTATTGCCGAAGATCTCGGCGACCTCCCCCTTGGCGGCGATGGCGCCGGACGGGGCGAGGGCCGAAATGGCGGTCGGCGCCACCGGGGTGGGCTGCATCGCCGGGCCGGGCTGGGCGAGCGAGAGGCCGACCGCGCCGAGGGCGAGGGGCGCCGCGATGGCGCCGACCACGAGCCCGCGGCGCGGGCGGCGGGGTGGGGTCGAGCGCGGCTCCGCGACCTCGCGGGCGGTGCCGTCGATGAGCTTGCCGTCGGTCATGGTGATCGGGTGTCCTGTCTGCCATTGCCCCTTCGGGGTTGGCAGACCTCTAGGATTCCGGCCGAAATCCACCCTGAACCAATTCGTTCAGGTTCGGTTAAACAGCCGCTCCTAGAGCCGTGCCCGATCACGTTGGATCGGGACGCGACTCCAAGCCCTTGTCGTGACGCGCTCTCTTTCACCGAACAGGCTTCCGGTTCGGCGCAGGGACCCGCACGCGAGCGCAATCCTCGGACGCCTTTGCCGGTACCGCCATGAAGATCCTGCTGGTCGAGGACGACGCGGCGCTCGCCGCCGAGCTGTCCCGGGTGCTGCGCGCGGCGGGCTTCGCCCTCGATCTGGCCCGCAACGGCGTCGATGCCGGGCATCTCGGCGAGACGGAAATCTACGACGCCGTCGTGCTCGATCTCGGCCTGCCGAAGCGGGACGGCGTCGCGGTGCTGCAGGATTGGCGCGCGGCCGGGCGCACGATGCCGGTGCTCGTCCTCACGGCGCGGGACGGCTGGAGCGACAAGGTCGCCGGCTTCAAGGCGGGCGCCGACGACTATCTCGTCAAGCCGGTGCGGGTGGAGGAGCTCGTGATGCGCCTGCGCGCGCTGGTGCGCCGCAGCCAGGCCAGCGGCGCGCCCCGCATCACCTGCGGCCCCCTCGTCTTCGATCCCGGCCTCGGCACCTTCGAGCATCACGGGCTGCCGCTGCGGCTGACCGGGCTCGAATGGCGGGTCCTGTGCTGCCTCACCCTGCGCAAGGAGGTGGTGGTGCCGCGCGCCGAGCTGATCGAGCGGGTCTATGACGGCGATGCCGAGGTCGATTCGAACTCGGTCGAGGTCATCATCACGCGCCTGCGCCGCAAGATCGCGCCTGCCTCCATCGAGACCGTGCGCGGCCACGGCTACCGGCTGATGCCCGCGGGCGCCGCGTGACCGCGCCCCGCCCGGCGCTGCGCAGGCGGTTCCTCGGCCCACCCGGCTCGCTTCAGCGGCGACTCCTGCTGGCCGCGGGGGCCTTCCTCGGCATCGCGCTCGTCGCGGCCGGCCTCTCCATCGGCTTCATCCTGCACCGCTTCGTGCGCGGGCAGGTCGACGGACGGCTCGACGACCGCATCCTGTCCCTGGTCTCCGACCTGCGCCCGGCGCCCGGCGGCGGCCTCTCCCTCGGCCGGGACCGCGACGGCCCGCCCTTCGACCGGCCCCGCTCCGGCTGGTACTGGCAGATCCGCCGCGGCGAGGCGCGGCTCGGCTCCGCCGCGCTGGAGGGGCGCGACCTCGCCGTCCCCGAGATTGCGGGCCGGCGCCGGAAATCCGAGGAGCCCGTGCCCGCGGACGGTGTCGGCCCGTGGGGCGAGAGCCTGATCCTCCGGGTGCTGACCCTGCCCGGCAAGGGCGACGCCGCCCCGACCGTGCTCGTCGCCTCCGCCCCCACGGCCGCCCTGCGCGGCCCGGTCCTGGAGGCCCTGCGCACGCTCGCCGCCTGCCTCGGGGTGATCGGCCTGTTCCTGTTCGCCGGGGTGCTCGTGCAGATCCGCCTCGGGCTGCGCCCGCTGCTGCGGCTGCGCGACCAGCTCGCCGCGGTGCGAACTGGGGGCCTGCACCGGCTTCCGGAGCGGCAGCCCGCGGAGGTCCGCCCCCTGGTCGCCGAGATGAACGCGCTGCTCGACCAGAACGCCGCCAATCTGGACCACGCCCGCGCCCATGTCGCCAACCTCGCCCACGGCCTGAAGACCCCGCTCGCGACCCTGTCGCTGGCGCTCGCCGACGCCCCGTCCGACCGCGACGGCGCGCTCGCGCGGCTGGTCGAGGGCATGGACCGGCGCATCCGCCATCACCTGCGCCGCGCCCGGGCGGCGGCCGTCGGCGGCCCCGTCCGCGCCCGGGCCGAACTCGCCGCGCACGTGGCCGACCTGTGCCTGGTCCTCGGCCGCCTCCATGCCGGCAAGGACATCGCGTTCGCGGCGGACGTGCCGGGCGACCTCGCTTTGGCCTGCGACCCCCAGGATCTCGACGAGATGCTGGGAAACCTGATCGAGAACGCCTGCCAATGGTGCCGCGGCCGCGTCCGGATCGCGGCGCGGCGCTTAGGGACCGAGGTGGTCGTGCGGATCGAGGATGACGGGCCGGGCCTTCCCGACGGGGTCCGGGACGCGATCCTGCAGCGCGGGCGCCGCCTCGACGAGAGCCAGCCCGGCCACGGATTCGGGCTGCCCATCGCCCTGGAACTCGCGGCGTTCTACGGCGGCTCCCTCGTGCTCGACACCTCCGATCTCGGCGGCCTCGCGGTGCGCGTGACGCTGCCGGCCTGACCCGGGGCGCAGATCAGCCCGGCACGTGGATCGCCGGCAGCCAGACCGTGAAGACCGAGCCGCGGCCGACCTCGCTCTCGACCGTGATCATGCCGCCGTAGCGCGCCATCAGCGTGTAGCTGATCGAGAGGCCGAGCCCGGTGCCGCCATGCGTGCGGGTGGTGAAGAAGGGATCGAAGACCTTCCGCAGCCGGTCGGGCGGGATGCCGACCCCGGTATCCGCCACCGCGATCGCGACGCCCTCGGTGCCGGCGCGGTCCTCGTCCGCCGTCGTCAGCCGGAGCAGGCCGCCCTGCGGCATCGCGTGGATGGCGTTGACCATCAGGTTGATCACGACCTGCTGCAACTCCGTCGGGCTGACCTCGACGGTGCGGGTGGCCGCATCCGCGCTCTCGATCGTGACGTCGGCGCGCTCGAGCAGATGGCGGACGAGCACGAGGCAATCGGCCACGACAGCGGCCGGCACCACGGATTCGACGTAGCCGGCATATTCGTCCGGCCGGGCGAACTGGAGCAGGCGCGTGACGATCATGTTCACGCGGTAGACCTGCTGGTCGATGAGGTCGAACTCGGTCCGGACCTCGTCCGCCGCCGGCCCGAGCGCCTCGCGCGCGACCTCGAGATTGCCCTGGATCACGGCGATCGGGTTGTTGATCTCGTGGGCGACGCCGGCCGTGATCTCGCCGATCGAGGCGAGCTTCTCCGACATCACGAGCTGGCGGCGCGTCTCCTCGAGCTGGCGGGTGCGCTCCTCGACCCGCGCGTCGAGCTCGCGGGCGAAGGCGCGCAATTCCGCGTCGCGCGCTTCGAGGCGGTCGAGCAGCTCGTCGAAGCGGCGCGCCACGAGGCCGATCTCGTCGTGGCTGGGGACGGTTCCGGTGCGCGCACCGAGATCGCCGGCATCGACGGCCGCGATGGTGCGGTTCATGCGCTCCAGCGGCTGGAAGATCGCGCGGGCGAGCCTGAGCAGGAACGGCACCGTGACGATGGCCGCGACGGCGAAGGCGGCGATCACCGCCGTCACCATGGCCCAGCGCGCGAGGCGGAACGGACGCTCGAGGAAGCCGACATAGAGCATGCCGACCCGGCGGCCGGCGCTGTCGGCGACCGGCTCGTAGGCCGAGATGTAGCGGTCGTTCACGACGAAGGCGCTGTCGAGCCAGGTGCGGCCCTGGCCGAGCACGGCGTCGCGCACCTCCCGCGAGACCCGGGTGCCGAGCGCGCGGCGGTTGCCGAACAGGCGCACGTTGGTGGCGACGCGCACGTCGCCGAGGAACAGCGTCGCGGTGCCCTGGCTGCCGGCGGGCAGGTCGGCATGGGCGTAGATCAGCTCGTTGATGGTGTCGACGAAGCCGAGATTGCCGTTCAGGAGCGAGCCTCCGACGAGGGCGCCGCTGCGGCCGTCGGCGAGCGGCGCGGGGCTCGCCGAGTGGATGACGAGGCCCCGCGTCTCCACCGTGCGGTCGGTCTCGGCCGCGGCCGGCGTCGGCACGAGGTCGAGGCGCGCCCGCGCCGCCATGTCGGGCGAGAGCGCGGCCATCTCGCCGGACTCGAGGATGTCGAGCGCGGTCTCCGGCCGGCCGGCGAGCGCCGTGGCAACGACCTGCCAGCGGGCGGGGTTCGACGGCGCCGCTCCCGCGGGCGAGGCAGCCAGGATCGTGCCGTCGGGGGCCGTCAGGTAGAGGAAGTCGAGGCCGAGCGCGGTCCGGCGCGCCTCGAGGAGCGCGTCGAGGCCGCCGGCGCGCGCGGCCCCGGCGAAGGCCGCCGATTGCCCGAGCGCCGCGATCTGCTCGTCGCCGCGCTCCATGATGCGGCGGAGGTACTGGCGGGCGATGATCAGGTCGTCATGCGCCTTCGAGACGAGCAGCGCATCGAACTGGGCGAGCCACCAGAACAGGGCGAAGCCGAGGACGACGGGCAGCACCGCCACCATCGGCAGCAGCGCGATGGCGAGCAGGCGGACGCGGACCGAGCGGAGCCCCCAGCCGCCCGCGGACGGCTCAGAGATCGGCGGGCGGCTCGGCATTCCATTCCGCGCATTTGCGGTCGAGGGTCTTGCGCGAGACGCCGAGCCGGCGCGCGGCCTCGGCCCGGTTGCCGTCGGAGGCGGAGAGCACCCGCAGGATGTGGCGCTTCTCGACCTCGGCGAGGTCGTCGGTCCGCTGCTCCGCGGGCGCGCCGGAGCCGGGCTCCCCGAAGGTGCCGAGGATCAGGGCGCGCTCGATGCGGTTGCGGAGCTCCCGGGCGTTGCCCGGCCACGGATAGGCCTCGAAGCGCTGCAGCACGCTCGACGCGATCGGCAGCGGCGGCAGGCCGAGCTGCACCGAGAGCTGCTCCATGAACATCCGCGCGAGCGGCTCGATATCCTCGACCCGCTCGCGCAGCGGCGGCAGGGGGATGCGGACCACGTCGAGCCGGTAGTAGAGGTCGGCCCGGAACTGGCCGGCCGCGACGCGGGCGGCGAGGTCGGCGTTGGTGGCCGCAACGAGGCGCACGTCGATCGGGATCTCGCGGTCCGAGCCCACGGGGCGCACCTTGCGGTCCTCGATCACCCGCAGGAGCTTCGCCTGCATGGGCAGCGGCAATTCGGCGATCTCGTCGAGGAAGAGCGTGCCGCCCTGGGCGTAGAAGAACAGGCCCTCGCGGGAGGAGGCGGCGCTGGTGAAGGCGCCCTTCACGTGGCCGAACAGCTCGCTCTCGATGATGTCGGCGGCGATCGCCCCGCAATTCACCGGCACGAACGGCCGGTCGGCGAAGGGCGATTGCTCGTGGAGGGCGCGCGCCGTGATCTCCTTGGCGGTGCCCGACTCGCCGGTGATCAGCACGGTGCTGCGCGTCGCCGCGGCGCGCGCGACGAGATCACGGGTGCGGACCATCTGCGGCGAGGTGCCGACGATGCGGTCGACGGCCTGCGTCCGCGCCACCGTCCCGAACTGACGGCGGAGGACGAAGTTCTCCCGCCGCAGGGCCGCCCGGTCGAGGCAGCGCACCACCGCGTTGAGGATCTGCTTGGTGCGGAACGGCTTGAGCACGAAATCGGCCGCGCCCGCCCGCAGGGCCTCGATCGCGGTCTCGAGATCCGCGAAGGCGGTGATCAGGATCACGTCCGTGAACAGGCCGTCGCGGCGCAGGTCCGCGAGCCAGGAGAGCCCCGTGCGCCCGCCCAGGATGTTGTCGAGGATGATGAGGTCGAACCGGCTCGTCTCGAGCAGCGCCCCGGCGGCGGCGGTGTCGCCCACCGCCTCGACCCGGGCGCAGCGCGGGGCCAGCGTCCGCAGGAGGAAGTTGCGCATGCCCGGCTCGTCGTCGACGACGAGGATCTGCGCCTGGGCGAGCCAGGGGTCGCCGGCAGCGGCGGGATCGTCTGTGGCGCCGGGGCCAAGGGTCATGGAACCGTGATCGGTCCAGCGGGAGGGGCCGCCGCAAGCAGGCTCACGGCCGAGTCTGCTTAGAGGAAGCCCGCCCCGCTGGCGATGCGCTGACCCGCCGGCCGGGGGCCGGCGGGTTGCACGTAAGCCGTCAATGCAACAGGATCGCCGCCTTCTGGAGCGTGATCAGCACGCCGGCCGCGAGCGGAACGCCGACCGCGGCCCAGGCCAGCCCGACGAGGGCGGGCGCGGTGGTGCGCTCGGCCGTCGGCGTGGCGGCGAGCGAGGGCTGCGCCTCCGCGCGGGCGAGCACCGGCGCCTTCTCGTCCGCCATGTGGTGGCGCGCCGCGACCGGGCGGACCAGCAGGTTGCAGATCAGGCCCAGCACCAGGAGGCCGGCCAGGATGTACATGGTCTGGTTGTAGGCCTGGGCGTTGGGCAGGCCCGCGGCGAGCTGGTACTCGCGCAGGTAGTTCACGAGCACCGGGCCGAGGATGCCCGCGGTCGCCCAGGCGGTGAGCAGCCGGCCATGGATGGCGCCGACCATCTTCGTCCCGAACATGTCGGCGAGGTAGGCCGGCACCGTCGCGAAGCCGCCGCCATACATCGAGATGATGACGCCCATGGCGAGCACGAAGAACAGCGTCGTGCCGAGGCCCGCGAGGGTCGGCACCGCGGCGTAGAGCACGATGCCGAGCAGGAAGAAGATCGCGAAGGTGAGCTTGCGGCCGAGCCTGTCCGAGGAGGTCGCCCACAGGAAGCGTCCGCCGATGTTGCACAGGCTGAGCAGCCCGGTGAAGCCCGCGGCGATGGCCGCGATCTGCGCCTTCTGCGCGGCGTCGAGCTGGCCGAAGGGGATGTCGAGCCCGATCAGCCGGCCGCCGAACATCTCCTGCAGCATCGGCGAGGCCATGCCGATGACGCCGATGCCGGCGGAGACGTTGAGGCAGAGCGCGGCCCAGATCAGCCAGAATTGCGGCGTGCGCGACGCGACGTCGAGATCGACGTTCTTGGAGGAGACCATCGCGCTCTTGCTCGTCGCCGGCGGCGTCCAGCCCGCCGGCTTCCAGCTGTCCCGCGGCACGCGATAGCCGAGGGCGCCGGCCACCATGAACACGGCGTAGATCGCCGCCATCGCCACGAAGGTCTGCCAGACGCCGACGGAGGTCGGGGTCGCGAACTGGCGCATCAGCCAGTCGGCGAGCGGGGCGCCGATCATCGCGCCGCCGCCGAAGCCCATGATCGCCATGCCGGTGGCCATGCCGCGCCGGTCGGGGAACCATTTGATCAGGGTCGAGACCGGGGAGATGTAGCCGAGCCCGAGGCCGATGCCGCCGATGACGCCGGAACCGAGCCAGAGCATCCAGAGCTGATGCAGGTAGACGCCGAGCGCGGAGATCAGCAGGCCGCCGCACCAGCACACGGCCGAGACGAGGCCGGCCTTGCGGGGCCCGGCGCGCTCGAGCCAGCCGCCCCAGACCGCCGCGGAGCAGCCGAGCAGCACGAAGAACAGCGTGTACATCCAGCCGAGCTGGCTGATCTTCCAGTCGCAGCCCGTGGCGACGAGCCCGGCGAGGAAGCCCATCTCGGCCGGGCAGGCGACCGGCTGCGTGATCCCGACGGCGCGCGACAGGGGCAGCCAGAACACGCTGAAGCCGTAGGCCATCCCGATGCAGAGATGGATGGCGAGCGCCGCCGGCGGCACCAGCCAGCGGTTGAAGGTCGGCGCGGCGATGGTGCGCTCGCGACTGAAGAAGCCGGGTTCGGCTGCGATGCTGATCGACATGTATCCTCCTGGGGGCATTGTCTCGGGTGCGGTCTCCGCCGCACTGCAAGGCCTCAGTCAGCAATGTCCGAGCCAGCTGTCGGAGCATCGATTTTATCGAATTTCATCAGTGATTTGCGCGTATTTTAGAGAAATCGCGGGCGGACATTTTGTCCATGCCGGGGCTCCGCGGCGCCGATGGAAGTGGACAAGTTGACCGGCCCACGTCCCCGCTGGCCTCCGCGCGTGCGGCCGGGACTTCACGGCCGGACTTCACAGGCTGTGACCGGGCGTTACGTTCCTGCGCGTGGGACCGTCGCCCTCCGGCGGCCCCACGCCACCGGCGGAGAGGATCGTGAGCAATCCGTACGACGTGCTCGGCGTCGCCCCCTCTGCGACGGCGCCCGAGATCCAGAAGGCCTATCGGACGCTCGCGAAGAAACTGCATCCCGATCTCAATCCCGGGAATGCCGCCGCCGAGGAGCAGTTCAAGGAGGTCGCGGCCGCCTACGATCTCCTGGGGGATGCGGAGAAGCGCGAGCGGTTCGACAAGGGCGAGATCGACGAGACCGGGGCCGAGCGGCCGCAGCGCCCGTACTATCGCGACTATGCGGATGCCGGCTCCGACCACCCCTATGCCGATGGCGGCGGCTTCGCCGATTTCATGGATGGCGACGACGACTTGGCAGAGCTGCTGCGGCGCAGCCGGCAGGCGCGGGCGAACCGGCGCGGCGCCGACCGGCACTACACCCTGCCGATCGACTTCTCGGAATCGATCGCGGGGGCCGACAAGCGCCTGACGCTGCCGGATGGCGGGACGCTCGACGTCAGGATCCCGCCCGGCCTCGTCGACGGGCAGACCCTCAGGCTGCGGGGCAAGGGCGCGCCCGGATCGGGGGCGGGGGAGCCGGGCGATGCGCTGATCGAGATCGAGGTTCGGCCCGATCCGCGCTTCGTCCGCGACGGCGACGACATCCATGTCGAGATGCCGATCTCCCTCACCGAGGCGATCCTCGGCGGCCGCATCCGCGTGCCGACGCCGACCGGTGCCGTGACCATGACGGTCCCGAAGGGCTCGAACACCGGCACGCGCCTGAGGCTGCGGGGCAAGGGCGCGCCGCGCCGTGGCGGCGGCCAGGGGGATGAGTTCGTCACGCTGAAGGTCGTCCTGCCGAGGACGCCCGACCCCGATCTCGAAGCCTTCGTGTCCGGGTGGGAAGCCGGCAAGTCGCATGATCCGCGCGAGGAGCGTCCATGACCCCGACCACGCCCCCCACCTCGTCGCCCACCTCGTCGCCCACCTCATCGCCCATGAGCCAGCAGGACTTCCTCGTCCATTCCGGCATCGAGGTCGTGACGCTCGAGATCTGGCTCGACCGCCAGTGGATCCTGCCGGACCGCACGGCGGGCGATCCCCGCTTCACCGCCATGGACCTGGCTCGCGCCCGGCTGATCCGGGACCTGATCCGGGACTTCGGCGTCAACGACGAGGGCGTCGGCGTGATCCTTCATCTGACGGACCAGCTCTACGATCTGCGCCGCGCGCTCACCGCGCTGCGCGACGCGCAGGCGGCGCCCTGATCGTCCGCGCATTCAGAGCCTCCGTGGCGCGGGAGCTCGCGATCTCGCCGCGCCAGGTGCACGTGCTGTTCGAGCCGACCGGGTCGAGCATGGCCCGGACGCTGACCGCGCTCCGGGTCGCGGAGGCCCATCGCCTGCTGACGACGGCCCCGGCGCTGTCGGTGACGGAGATCGCCTTCGCCTGCGGCTTCGACAGCATCGCCACCTTCTACCGGGCCTTCCACCGCGCCCATGGCATGACCCCGGGCGATGCGCGGAGCGTGCTCCGGGACGGGCCGCCCCGTGTGCGGAAGGCCTGCGGCGCGCCCGGCCCGGCGTAACGAAGCCCGCGTCGGTAAGCCCTCGAGGCCTGGATCCGAGCCGAAGGGACCGGCCGGATTTGCTATGAGGGCGGAACGCGGCTCCATCCGCCCACCGACCCGGAAGAGGATTCCCCATGCCCCTCGATGCCACGGCGCGCGGCGTCTACCCGATCGCCCCGACCCCGTTCCACCCGGACGGCACCATCGATGTCGACTCGATCGACCGCCTGACCGACTTCTACGTGGGCTGCGGCGCCACCGGGCTGACCGTGCTCGGCGTCATGGGCGAGGCGGGAAAGCTCGACCAGGCGGAGGGGATCGCGGTCGCCACCCGCTACATCCGGCGCGCCGCCGGCCTGCCCGTCATCGTCGGCGTCTCGGCGCCGGGCTTCGCCGCCATGGCGGGCCTCGCCCACGCCAGCATGGAGGCGGGGGCGGCCGGCGTGATGATCGCGCCCCCGAACAGCTTACGCACCGACGACCAGATCGCGACCTATTACCGGCAGGCGGCGGAAGCGATCGGCGCGGACGTGCCCTTCGTGATCCAGGATTACCCGCTGAACTTCTCGGTGGTGATGACGCCGGGCGTGATCCGCCGCATCGTCCAGGAGAACGCCGCTTGCGTCATGCTCAAGCACGAGGATTGGCCGGGCCTGGAGAAGATCTCGCAGCTCCGCGCCTTCCAGGCGGACGGCACCATGCGGCCGATCTCGATCCTGTGCGGCAATGGCGGCCTGTTCCTCGACTTCGAGTGCGAGCGGGGCGCGGACGGCGCCATGACCGGCTACGCCTTCCCCGACATGCTGGTGGACGTGGTGCGGCTGTCGCAGGCCGGCGAGCGGGATGCCGCCCACGACCTGTTCGACGCGCACCTGCCGCTGCTGCGCTACGAGCAGCAGCCGGGCGTGGGGCTCGCCGTGCGCAAGTACCTGATGGCCCGGCGCGGCCTCATCGCCTCCGACGCGCAGCGCAGGCCCGCCGGCGGCCTGACCGCGACGGCTAGGGCCGAGATCGAGTACCTGCTCGCACGCCTCGCCCAGCACGACCCGCGCGCCCTGCCGCGCTGAGCGGGGCGGCCGGGCCGGATGCCGGCCGGTCGGCCCGGACCCGGGCGTCAGACCGGCTCCGACGTCCGGGAGCTGCGCTCGGGGTCGGCCCGGGACCAGGCGACGGGGGAGGGCAGGGCCTCGATGTCGAAGACCGGGCGGCCCGCGAGCGCGTTGACGATGACGGCGCTGCGCCAGGCCATGAGGCTGAGCTGCGGCTCGGCGATGCCGTGGCTGATCAGGCCGCCGTTGAGGACGAAGATGCGGTTGCCCGCCGGCCCGTCCCAGGCGGCGGAGAAGTCGGCGCCGATCTGCGGCCGGCCGGTGGCGTCGAGGGCGAGGCGGTCGCGGAGCGGGTCGAGGCAGGGCGGCAGCGCGTAGCGGTAGCCGGTGGCCAGCACGACCATGTCCGCCTGCGAGACCTCGATGCGGCCATCGAAGCCGTTGCGCATGACGAGGCGGTAGCCGCCGGCCCGGTCGACGTCGAGCACCTCGCGATGCGGCAGCAGGCTCGTCGCGACCGGCTCGCCCTCCAGGTGGCGTAAGGCGTAGAGGCGGCGGTAGATCGCCTGGAGGGTGGAGGCCGAGATGCCGTCGCCCGCGAGCTTCTGGCGCGCCACGGTGGAGCGGCGGCGGGCGTCCGGCAGGGCGTGGAAGCTCTCCACGTAGTGGGGCGTGAACAGCTCGTTCGTGAAGGGCGTCGCGTCGATCGGCTGGAAGTTCGGGCGCCGGCTGATCCACTCCACCGAGGCCGGCGCGTCGGCGCCCCGGCTCAGCAGGTTCAGCACGATCTCCGCGCCGCTCTGGCCGCCGCCGATCACCGCGACGCGCCGGCCCGCCGTGCGGTCGAGGGCGAAGGCCGCCTGCGCGCTGTGGAAGCGGTCGCGCGGGTCGAGCTTGGCCGCGAAGGCCGGCAGGTCCGGCTGCAGGCCGACGCCGAGGGCGAGGTTGCGCGCGGCAACATTCACCCGGTCGCCGGCGAGCCGGAAGGCGCCGCCCTCGAAGCGGACCTCGCGGATCGCGCTCCCGAAGCGCAGGCTCGGCAGCCGGGCCGCGACCCAGGCGAGGTACTGCGCGAATTCCTGGCGGGGCACCGCCTCGAACTCGGCGTTGAGAAACTCGTAGAAGCGCTTCTGCGCCACGAGATAGGCGAGGAAGCTCCACGGGCTCGTCGGGTTCGCCGCCGTGACGAGGTCCTTGAGGAACGAGGTCTGCAGCGAGACGTCCGGGAGCATCATGCCCGGATGCCAGTCGAAGGCCGGGCCCCGGTCGAAGAACAGGGCGTCGAGGTCGTCGACCGCGTCGAGCTGCGCCGCGAGGCTCAGGTTGAACGGGCCGATGCCGATGCCGGCGAGGTCGAGCGGGTGGTCCGTCATGATGCGCGGAGTCCTGTCTTGGTGCCTGCCTTGCCCGGCGCGGAGGTCTCCGCGCGATGGAGGGGATTGACGAGGTCGGTGCCGAGGCGCGGGACCGGCCGCAGGTTGGAATCGCCGTAGCCGAGGGCGAGCCGGACGCGGTTGATGCAGACCCGCGGCACGCGCGGCGCGAACAGCTCGAACAGGCCGAAGCGCTCCGCGAGTTCCGGCTGCCGCGCCTGGTAGCGGCGCAGCGACCGCGCCAGGGCGCAGTAGAAGGCGATCTCGGGCAGGCCCTCGCCGCGCAGGAGCGCGTCCGAGACGAAGCGCAGCAGGCTCGCGAAATGCCCCGTCTGCAGGTGCTGCAGCAGGTGCGCGGCCGGGCGGCGCAGCAGCGTCCCGCGCACGCCCGCGGGCAGGTCGTCCGCCTCGGGGAAATCCTGGTCGACGAGGTCGGCGTCGCCCTGGAAGTCCTTCAGCGCCACGCCGCAGGGCACCCCGTCCTCCAGGATCAGGGTGACGTTCTGGCCGTGGGCGATGAAGCCGACGCCGTAGCGGCAGAGGAAGTGGTAGAGCGGCACCGCGACATGGTCGAACAGCCGCTCCAGCCACGCCTCCGGGTCGAGGCCGGATTGCGCGATCAGGCTGCCGACGAGGGGGCGGCCGTCCGCATCCGTCTTCAGGAGCGCGCCCATCATCATCGCGGAGCGGCCGGGCCCGAGGCGCCCGGCGATGCCCTCCCGCCAGATCACGCCCAGCATCTCGCGGTACTGGTAGGGCGCGTCGGCGATCCGCTCGTAGATGGGGTGCGGATAGAAGGCCCCGGCCCGCTCGCGCAGGATCACGGTGCCGGCAAGCTCCGGGTCGCGGGCCGCCTTGTCGGCGAGCCAGGCCGAGAAGGCCGGACCGACCGCCATGTACTTGCCCGGCACGCCGCGCCAGGCGGAGGTGTTGAGGATGGTGAGCGCGAGCTTCACGTCGAGGCGGCCCGCCGCCTCCGCGCAGGCGAGGGTGCGCAGGGATTGCTGGGGCAGGTAGGGGCGGCCGAAGCTGCCGAGCGGGACGAGGCGCCCGGCCGCAATGTCCCCTGCGAAATGCAGCACGATCCGGTTGTCCCACTGCCAGGGATGGACCGGCAGGAGGAGATGCGTCGCGGAATCGATGCCGGCTGCGCGGCAGGCCGCCTCCAGGCGCGCCCGCTCGGGCTCGTCGAGGGCGTCGGCGACGAGGTCAGCCTCGGCGAGGCCCGGCTCCAGGCCGAGGCGGCAGGCGGCGCGGTCGGCCGCGACCCAGAACAGCCGGATCTCCGGCCGGAATTCCGGCGCGTAGGCCTCGAAATCGGAGAGCCCCCAGCCGATGCGGCCCTTGCTCGCGGGCGCCTTCGGGTGGCCGTCGAGATAGGCCTGCAGGATGCGGTCGCTCAGGGCGAGGAGGTCCGGCCCGCTCACGCCGCAACTGAGGGCGGCGATGCGGGCATCGGCCGCGAGCGTGCTCAGCACCTCGCCCGCATAGGCGCACAGGGTCGCGGGCGCGATGCCGAGCGTCCCGCTCGCATCGACGAGGAAGCCCGCCGCGTCGCCGGCCGGGCTCACGATGGTGTCCGCAATGCGGAACAGGCTGGCCGGATCGATCGCGAGGTTGCCCCAGATCCGGCGCTCGGCCGCGAAGCGATAGGCGATGCCGCCTTCGAGCCGCAGCAGCCATTGCGTGCCCGCAGGGTTCACCGGCTCGGGCGCGAGTCCCTCCTCGAAGGCGAGTTCCGAGATCGTCTTGGCGATCAGCGCCCGATTGAGGTCGAGCCAGAGCGGCGCGCTCACCCGGGCGCCGCCCGGCAGCGGGCCCGCGCTCACATCCGCGCTCACAGGGCCGCTCACAGGGGCACCTCGCGGAAGAAGCGCTCGCGCTCGCAGCAGACGAGGGCCGCGCGCTTGTGCGGGAAATCGAACTCCTTGAGCGTGTCGTAGGCCGCGTCGGCGCAGTAGCTCAGCATCTTGCGGTGCGAGGCGCGCGGCTCGCCCATGATCCGCCGGGTGCGGGGCTCGTCCAGGAACAGGTAGTGGGTGACGGCCCGGAACCAGGCCAGCGTCTTCGGCCGCCCGAGATGGTCCGCGTTGCCGATCAGCCCGTGCCAGCCGCGGTCGAAATCCTCGGCGTCGTAATAGGGCCCGAGCCGGTCCTCCTTAGCCCAGTAGAACTCGAAATAGCCGACCGGCACCTCGTCGAAGCTGCCGATCACGCCGAACAGGTGCGGGTCGGCCTCCTGGTCGGCGAGGTAGCGGTCGAGCTCCGCCGCGCTCTGCGCCAGCTCCCAGTAGAAGGCGACCCGGGGCTGGTTCATCCAGCCGTGGAACAGGGCGAGGTCGCGGCGCCGGTCGATGGCGCGGAAGGACAGGGTCGTGCCGAGATGCGGCAGCCAGCGCCGGTACATCGGGCCGTTCGGCTGGGGCGGGCGCAAGGGAGGCAGGCGGTCCTGCGGCCCGATGGCCGAGCGGATCAGCGGGTAGGCCGCCCGCGTCCCCGGGGCGAGCCAGAGCAGGGGGAGCTGGAGGAACAGGCTCCGCTCGACGATGGCGTCGGGCCGGTCCGAGCCTGCCGCCGCGCGCGTCTCCGCCGCCAGGGCGAGGAGGGCGGGGGCACCGCCGAGCCCGGCGACGCGCAGCCGCTGCGCGTCCGGGCAGCGCTGGAAGGCGGCCTCGACCAGGGCGGCGACCACCGGGGTGTCGGCGGGATGCCGGCCCTCCGGGCTCACCAGGGTGAGGACCGCCTCGCCGCCGTCGAGCGCATGCAGCCCCGCCTCGGCGAGCGCCGCGCCGTCGCGGGTGGCGAGGAGCCGAGCGGAGCGGGCGTCGCGGGGCAGGCTCTCGACGGCGAGGGGCTCCCCTGAGACGGGCCAGTGCCGGCTCGTCCCGGTCCAGCCGTCCAGCGCCGTCTTGGAGACGCTGTCGATGCGGGCGCGCAGGGTCATGGCCGGGCCTCCGCGAAGGCCGCCAATGGATCCGACACCAGGGGATTGGGCATGGGCACGTAGCCCGCGAGGGGGTCCGTCACGTCCGTGTTCTCGTTGATGTTGCGGAAGCAGATCATGAAGTTGCCCTTGCTCCCGAGGGTCGGGGCGTCGAGCAGGAGGCGCAGGCAGCTCCTGTCGCGGAGGTCCTTGGCGGCCAGCGCCTCGACGAAGCGCCGCAGCGCCCGCGTGAGCGCCGCCTCGGGGGCGAGGCCGGCGATCGCGATGGCGCCGACGACCGCGAAGATGCTGTTGACCACGAGGTAGTAGGCCATGATCCGCGCGGCCTCCGCCGAGCCGAAGATGTGGCCGGCCTCGAGGTCGAGCCCCGGCGCGGCCTCGCGGAGCGCGGGCAGGAACTCGCGCACGTAGCCGGTGCCCTGGCAGTCGCGGAAGAAGGCCTCCACCGGCCAGCCGTCCTCCAGCCCGATCACGAGGTTCTGCTGGTGCGCCCCGAACAGCAGGCCGAGATCGCACTGGATCTCGAGGAGCGGCCCGACCGCGACGTCGAGGAAGCGCTCGAACCAGGCGAGCGCCGCGGCCTCGAGGGAGTCGCCGCCCTCGGCGGCGCGCAGGATCGTGTCGGCGAGCGCGCTGCCGCGCCCGTCGGGATAGATCTCGCAGAGGGCGGCGAGCACCGCGGCCGGCCGCTGCCCGGGCCCGCGGAACGGGTTCTCGCGCAAAGCCACGATGGTCTGCGGCAGCACCATGCCGTCGGCCCCGCGCAGGGCGAGATAGGCCGGCTCGCCGAGGATGCGGAAGCGCGGCCAGCGCGCGGCGAGCTCCGCCCCGACCGGGCCGGCGAGCACCGCGTCGGCCACGAGGCCGCGCGCGCACTCGATCTCCTTGATGAGGCGCAGCGAGTTGGTGAGCCGGAGGCTCAGCGAGTGCTTCAGCATGAAGCGCGCATGCGGCGCGTAGAGGCTGCGCAGCGAGGTGGTCGCGTACCACGGCGCGCCCGCCCGGCCGTGGTCGAGGAGCGCTCCTGAGCGGAACAGGGCGTCGATCGCGGGGTCGAGAGCGAGGCGGGCCGCCTGCCAGGGATGCATCGGCAGGAGGACGCGGCCCGCGCTCGCGGCGAGGACCTGCCGGTCGAAGGCGGGATCCTCCGCGGCGAGCTCCGCGCTCAGCGCTGCGGCCGTCTCAGGGCGCGACGAGCCCTGCGCCACCGCGTCCGGCGCAGCCGACCACCAGCGCAGCGCGAAGCCCCGGCCGTATTCGGGCGCGAAGGTGCGGGAATCCTCCAGCGTGAACTCGTCCCGGCTGCGCGGGGTCGGATGCACCGAATGGCCGAAGCGGAGCGCCTGCTCGGCTTCGAGGAAGCCGGGATCGCGGCTCAGGGCGACGCTGCGGGCCGGCGCCCGGGCGAGCACGTCCTCGACCGCCGCCGCGCTCTGGAAGACGCGGCGGAGGAAGGTCGGCGCGGCCTGCGTTGCCGCCGGCCCGACGACGGCCGGCTCGCAGGCGATCGCCGCGGCGAGATCGGCGAAGGCCATGATGCGGGGCGCCGCGCCGGCGCGGTGCTCGCGGAAGGGCAGCCGGAACACGTGCTGGCCGACGCCCGAGAGATGGACGACCGCGATCGCGACGACCGAATCCCGGCTCGGCAGCGGGATGCGCAGCATGAGGGGCGCCGTCTCGCCCTCCGGCCCCTCGGACGGGACCAGGGACCAGCCGGTCCATTCCCGCATCAGGCTGTTGAGGAAGCTGCGCGCCGAGATCTGGCAAGCAACATCGGCAAATGAGATGTCCGCCTCGACCATGAACCGCTCTCCATCCCGCAATCTGCATCGATAATCAAAGGCAACTCATGGCGCAATACATCGCGCATACTATAGAATTATTATAGATTTACCGATAATCTATTGCCTCAACGGAGGATGTTTCGATAAGAACTCTCCCAAAGACGAGGTTTCCATGATTCCGGACGATATGCGCTCTCACGGCGGCGGGCTGGCCGCGCGGCTATCGCTCGCTGCCGCCGCGGTCGGGTTCGGCCAGTCGGCAATCCTCGCGCTGGTGCCGGTCGCCGCCGCGCGCACGGGGCTCGATGCGGGCGCGATCGGGGGCGTCGCCTTCCTGGGCGCGGTCGCGTTCCTGGTCTGCGCGCCCGCCTGGGGTCATTGGGGCACCGGCTGGCGCCTGCGCCGCCTGTTCGGCCTGCTCGCCGGGCTGATGGGGCTCGGCCACCTCCTGTTCGGCCTCGCGCTGACCCTCGAGACGCTGCCCGCAGCCTCCCTCGTCCTCCTCGCCGCGTCGCGGGTCGCCTACGGGGCGGGGGCGGCGGGGGTGATGCCGCACGCCCAGGCCGCCCTGGTCCGGACGGTGCCGGAGGCCGCGCGCCCGGCCGCCCTCGGCCGGCTCGGCGCCGGGCTGTCGGCGGGCCGCATCCTCGGCTCGCTGGTGATGGCGGCCGCCATCCTCGGGGCGGCGGCGCCCCTGGCGGCGCTCGCGGCGAGCCCGCTCCTGCTGCTGGCCGCGCCGGACCTCGCGGCGGGCGAACGCCGGGCCGGACCGGCCGAAGAGAGGAGACGCCTCCGCATCGGCTTCCCGCGCGGGGCCGCGCCGCTGCTCGCGATCGGCTTCGGCCTCACCTTCGGCCTCGGCCAGATCCAGATCGTGCTCGGCCTGTTCCTGCAGGCACGCTTCGGCCTCGGCGCGGCGGAGGCCGCGGGGCTCGCCGGCGCCACCTTCGCCCTCGTCGCCGCGACGATGATCCTGACGCAGCTCCTCGTGGTGCCGCGCCTCGGCCGCGACCTGCGGCGCACCCTGTGCCTCGGCCTCGCGGGCTTCGCCCTGGGCGCCGGGCTGATCGCCGGCGCGGCGGCCCCCTGGCTCGCCGTGCTCGGCGCGAGCCTCGCCGGGACCGGCATCGCCGTGGCGACGCCGAACTACACCGCCGCCCTCGTCGCCCGGGTGCCGGAGCACGCCCAGGCCGCCGCCGCGGGCTGGCTCGCGAGCATGCACGTGCTGGGACAGGGGATCGGCGCCCTGTGCGGCGGCGCGGCGTTCGGGCTCGCGCCCGCCTTGCCGTTCTGGACCTGCGCGGCGCTCGGCGGCGCGCTGGCGATCGCCGCCGCGCGGCTGCGGCCGGGCGCGCCCGGCCATCAGGCGGCCTGACCGGCGCGGCCGACCCCGAGCATCCGCACGGTCGCCAGGGTGGCGAGGCCGGAGAGCAGCGTGGCGAGGCCGAACAGGGCGCCGTAGCCGAGGAGGTCGGCGAGCTTGCCCGAGACGAGCGAGCCGACGAGGTAGACCACGAGCTGGGCGCAGGCGAGGATCGTGAAGTCGGTGCCGGGCTGGTCGGTCGAGGAGACCGCCATGAACAGGCTGTAGAGCGCCACGATCTCCATGTAGCGGATCAGGGTCTGGAACCCGGCGGCGCCGAAGAGCGGCCACAGGCCGAGCACGAGCCCGAGCGCGTGGGCGGTGAACAGCGCGAAGCAGAGGGTGCGCAGCGCCCCGAGCAGCCCGAGCGTCGCCGCCGTGCCGTAGCGGCGCACGAGCAGCGCCGCGATGCCGGAGCCGGCGAGCCCCGCCGTCATCGCCGAGACGCCGGAGAGGTAGCCGATCCGGTCGAGGGGCACGCCGGCATCGACGAGGTAGGGGCCCTCCATCGCCTTCACGAGCCCCTCGCTCACCCGGTAGGTCAGCGCCACCCAGAGGATGGTGCGCACCTCCGGCCGCCGCAGGAAGGCGCGGATCGAGGGGCGCGGCGCGGCGGCGGGGGCCGGCTCGCCCTCGCGCATGAAGAAGGCGGCGGCGAGCGGGGCCAGCGAGAAGGCGGCGGCGGTGAGCAGCATGCCCGCCCAGCCGACATGGTGGTAGAGGACGAGGCTCAGCGTGCCGCCCACCACCACGCCGAGGGCGACCGAGCCGCCCTGGATGGCGTTGCCGACCGCCCGGTCCTCGGGCCGCAGCCGCTTCACCGCGTAGCCGTCGGTGGCGATGTCCTGGGTCGAGATCAGCAGCGAGGCGAGGAAGCCGACGCCGATGATGCCGGGCACGTTGGTGGGCCCGAGCGGCAGCATGGCGAGGATGCAGCCGATGACGCCGACCTGCGTGACGATCACCCAGCCCGCCCGGTGCGCCCGCGCGAAGGGCCGCACGCGGTCGATCAGCGGCGCCCACAGGAACTTCAGGACGAGGGGCAGGAACAGCAGGCTGAGATAGCCGATCGCGGCGCGCGAGATCCCGGCCTCCCGCATGATCGGCGGCAGCGCCGCGGCGATCAGGTAGGAGGGGATCGCCTGCGCCATGTAGAGCGCGGCGAGCACCGCGAAGAGCGAGAGGCGCTCGCCGCGGGCGGGCGGCGGCGCCAGGACGGTCCCGGCGGCGCTCACGCGAAATGCTCCCGCACGGCGGCCCGGGCGGCGGCCTCGTCCGCCGCGATCCGGATCGGGAAGGCCCAGAGCCGGCGGAACACGTCGGCCCCCGCCTCCTCGAAGCCCGGCCGCACGATGACGAGGCCGCGGCAGCGCCGGTCGAGGTCGGCGCGGGTGCGCTTGAACCAGAGCGCCTGCGCCCGCTCGGAGGCCGCCGACAGCTTGCCGACGCCGCCGAGCACCAGGATCAGGGCGAAGGGCGCGGGCCGCGCGCCGACCCGCTCCAGGGCGTCGAGATAGGCCGTCTCGTCGCCGGGCTCCGCCGGGGCGAGATAGCGCAGGACGACGAGGTCGTCCGTCTCCTCCAGGGCGACCATCGGCTCAGAAGGTCCGGCGGTAGCCGACCGTGACGGTGCGGCCGAGCCCGTAGACGGTCAGGTTGCGCACCGAGGTCGCGGTGGGGTTCCAGTAGGCGACGTCGAAGAGGTTGTCGACGGAGGCGTAGAGCTCGCCGCCCGCCAGCGGCGCGCCGACGGCCGCGTTCACCGTGAAGGCGTCCTTCAGGCGGTAGCGGGTGCCCGTGAGGTCGATGCGGGCGTCGCGGCCGCTGAAGCCCTCGCCCTCGAGGCGGAGCGACACGCCGTTCTCGAACAGGTAGGTGCCCGAGACCGTGGCGCGGAAGGGCGCGCCGATGCGGTTGTTCGGCAGGAAGCTGTCGAGGCGCCCGTCCCTGTTGGTGTCGTAGCGGCCCTCGCGGTAGCCGAGCACGGTGCCGAGGTTCAGCTGCTCGGTGACCTGGGCGTTGCCCACGAACTCGACGCCGTAGATCATCTCCTTCTGCTGGCTCAGCCGGTTGGTGAGCGGGTCGAAGGTGGTGCCCTCGTCCGAGGTCGAGACGAAGCCGCCGAGGCTGCCGGAGAAGATCCCGCTCCGGCCGCGGATGCCGAAATCGTAGGAGTTCACGATCTGCGCCTGGGGCGCGATGCTGGAATAGGCGATGGTGGTGCCGGCCGGCAGGCAGAAGGGCCGCGTCACCGGGCAGGCATAGGCCAGCGACAGGCCGGCCCGCCGCGTGAAGGCGCCGATATCGGCGAGCGCGTAGCCCTGGCTGAAGCCGCCGTAGAGGTCGATGCCGGGCAGGAGGTTGAAGGTCGCGCCCGCGTTGAAGGTCGGGGCCGAGTAAGAAAATCTGCCGCCCGTGACGTTGATGGCCGGCAGGACGAAGGTCGAGTAGCCGAGCGGCGTTCGCGCCGCGGTCGCCGCGAAGGTGGTCGGCCGCGAGAAGCCCGCCACGTCGAGGTCGAAATGCTCGTAGCGCATGCCGCCGCGCAGCGTCAGGCGCTCGCCCACGGGGATCTGGAGGAGGGCGAAGCCGGCATAGCTGTTCTGCTGCAGGGGCGTGAACACGTCCGAGCCGTCCCGCGCCCGCTGGCGCGTGCTCTCCGAGATCACGTCGGAGCCCCAGGTCAGCTTCATCCCGGGCAGGAGGACGCCGAGGTCCGTGTCGAAGGTGAGGTTGATGCCGCCGCGCTCGGTGGCGAGCGCCGTCTGGTTGGCGAGGCTCGTCGGCGAGGCCGGGTTGAGCGAGTAGGTGACGAACGGGTTCGCCGGGTAGGAGAACTCCGAGTAATTGAAGCGCTTGTTGATGTCGTTGTAGAATCCGAGCAGCGAGAGGCTGCCCAGCGGCGTGTCGCGGTCGGTGTAGCGCAGGTAGAGCGAGCGCGTGTCCTCGGCCACCGGCAGGCCCGGATAGAGCCGCGCGTAGTTCGGCCGCGCGAAGGGCGCGCTGTAATCGGTCAGGTAGCGCGGATCCTGGTTGAGCAGGATCTGGGTGAGGCCGAACTCGATGCGCTTGGCGAGGTCGAGGTCGTAGCCGAGCCGCAGGTTGATGTTGCCGAGCTGGAAGCGGTCGCCGCCGCCCTGGCCGAGCTGGCCGTCGGAGGCCATCTCCCGGCCCTTGCCGTCATAGGTGCGCGCCGCGAAGCGCCCGGAGCCGGTGAAGGCGTAGTCGACCCCGTCCGGCACCTTGCCGGTCACGCTGATCGAGGTCTCGGGGGCGAGCCCGTGCACCGGATCGGCGGTGAAGGTCCGGAGCGCCGTGTTGACGGTGACGATCGGCGTCCCGTCCGTCGGGCGGCGGGTGATGAAGTTGACCGTGCCGCCGGTGGCGCCCGCGCTGTAGAGGCTGGAGGCGCCGGCCACCACCTCGATCCGCTCGACGGAGTTCAGGTCGATCAGGTTGAGGATGCGCGAGACGTCACGCAGCGGCGTGTTCACGGGCACGCCGTCGATCAGGACCAGCAGGTTGCGGCCCCGGAAGTTCTCGGAGGCGCTGGAGATGGTGCCGTTCGGGGCGGAGAAGCCCGGCACCAGCTTCGACAGCACGGCCGAGGGGCTGGAGGTGAGGGCGAGCTGCTGGCGGATCTGGTCGCGATTGACGATCTGGACGCTCTGCGGAATGTCCTCCACCGGCCGCGGCGCGCGCGCGGCCGTCACCGAGAGCTCGTCCAGGGCAACGGAGGGAGCGGCCGTCTGCGCCTCGGCCGGCCCCGCGAGGGCCGCCCCCGCACCGAGGACCACGACGAGACCGGCATACCGCATGACCTTCAGACCCACTCTTGACGGAATCGTCTTCGCTCACCCCGGCGGGGCGGCCCGTTCCGGACAGAACCGGGCCGCACTCCCCTGTAGAACCCACAAGAGAACCGCCCGGCGCGCAGTTTAAAACGCGTCTAATGTAAAGCACGTGCGTCCAGGACCCCTGGCCCAGAAGTCGAAATCGCACGAACTCTCGACATCTCCCGGCGGCTCTAGCATGATGATTGCTGGTCCGCTTGGACTCGGGCGAGCAACAGTGCGGACTGCCGCGCAGCGGTGCCGGCGTGGGGACGCGATGACGAAGCAGGGATTTCCGGCCGGTGCCGCGGCCTCGAAGGGCCGCGCGCGGGCGCGGCCGTGGGCGCCCCGGTGAGCGCCGCGGTGAGCGCCGCGGCCGGGGATCCGGCCGGCGGCGCCGTCCCCCGGGTGATCGAGGATCCCGCGGACGTCCCCTTCCGCGGCCAGACGGCGATCCGCCTCGTGCCCGACCTCGGCATCGCCTCGGTGTTCGGGCCGTCCCAGCGCTGGCGCGACGAGGGCCCGGGCGAGCGCCTGCTGCTGGTGCGGCCGGCGGTGGGGCGCCTCCAGGTGACGCTCGGCGCGCGCAGCCTCGCCTGCTGCTCGCGGGACGCGCTGCTCGTCCCGGCGAGCCGCGGCGCCGTGTTCGACGCGATGGGCGTCGACCGGATCGACCTCCTGTCGATCGAGCGGGAGCGGCTGACGGGCCCGCTCGCCGCGCTGGAGCCCGGCACCCTCCGGCGGATCGGCCGGGACCATCCCGGCCTGCAGACCCTGACCGTCTACGCGGCGAGCCTGCTGCGGGGGCTGATCCCGGTCGCCTGCTCCGAGCTCTCGGAGCTGGTGCGCGACCACCTCATCCAGCTCCTCGCCTTCATCGTGCTCGACCCCACCCGGGAGGCCGACGCGCCGGTCCCGAGCCGGCGCGACCTGCGGATCCAGGCGCTCAAGGCCGAGGTCGAGCAGCGCCTCGGCCGGGCGGACCTCAGCCTCGAGGCGGTCGCGCAGGCGCAGCGCATCTCCAGCCGGCAGGTCCAGGCGATGTTCCAGGCGGAGGGCGAGACCTTCTCCGGTTTCGTCCTCGGTCGCCGCCTCGACCGGGCGATGCAGCGCCTGACCGACCCGGCCGACACGCGCCCGGTCGGCGCCATCGCCTTCGATGTCGGGTTCGGCGACCTCTCCTACTTCAACCGCACCTTCCGCAAGCGCTTCGGCCTCACGCCGTCCCAGGTCCGCCGCATCCACAGCGTCCCCGCGTGATCCCGGCGCCGGCGTGGCCCGGGCGCCGTTGACGCGGCCCCGCGCAACGGTCAAGCTCGCGCCCGACGGTTCCCCTCGGGGATCAAAAGGGAACGCGGTGAGGGCAGGCCTGCCAAGGATCTGCGCGATGCCGCGGCTGCCCCCGCAACTGTGAGCGGCGAGCCCTTCACCACCACGTCACTGGGTGTCACCACCCGGGAAGACGGTGAGAGGGCGGCGACCCGCGAGCCAGGAGACCTGCCGTCAGCCGTGGTCACACGCGAAGCGCGCCGGGCGGGGTGTCCTGGCGGGTGCCGATGCGCCGTCGATCCTGCGAGGAGGCGGCGCGCCGGCCTCGTTCGCGGTGACGTGCCACAGGGCCCGCCGCACCGCCGATGCTCGCCTCGACGCCTCCCTCCGGCCCGCGACGGCCGCGCCCAGCGCACGCGCCGTTCCGCTCGACCAGAGATTGTAACATTGTTACATTCAGGCTAGGACGATCCGGCCGGGCGTGCCGCCCGCTTCGTGATCCCGCACCATGCCGAACCCGTCCATGCCCGCCCGGCCCGCCCGCCGGAGCGTTTCCGCGCGCGTCCTCACCATCCGCGCCTTGCCCCTCCGAGGCTTGCCCCTCCGCGCCTTGCCGGCCCTCCTCCTCCCCTGCGGCCTCCTCTGCGGGGAGGCCCGGGCACAAGAGGCGGTCGCCCTCGACGAGCTCGCCGTCGAGGGCTCCGGCCCCGGGCGCGTCAGCCCCGTGGGCCTCAACCTGCGCGCACAGGGCCGCAGCGCCAGCCGCCTCGGCCTGACGCCGCTGGAGACGCCGGCGAGCCTCGACATCATCTCCGGCGAGACCGCGCGCCTGCGCGGGCAGGACACGATCGCCGAGGCCGTGACCCAGGACGGCACCGGCATCACCACCATCGCCGCGCCCGGCAACGGCAACGGCGCCTTCACGGCCCGCGGCTTCTCGGGACCGAACTCGATCCAGCAGCTCTACGACGGCACCCGCTTCTACGTGGGCGCCGGCACCGTGACCTTCCCGTTCGACACCTGGAACGTGGAGCGCATCGAGGTGCTGCGCGGGCCGTCCTCGGTGCTCTACGGCGACGGCGCCATCGGCGGCGTGATCAATGTGGTGCCCAAGAAGCCGACCTTCGCGTCCGTGAACGCGGCCCGCGCGGTGATCGGCACCGACGGGGTGGCGCGGCTCGCCCTCGATTCCGGCGGGGCGATCGGCCAGGCCGAGTTCGGCAACACCTTCGCCTACCGGCTGAACGTCAGCGGCAACCGCGCCGACGGCTGGGTCCATCCGGTCGGCGACTTCCGCAACCTCGCGGTCTCGGCCGCGCTGCTGTTCCAGCCGAGCCCCGACCTCGCCTTCACCCTCAGCCACGATCTCGGCTACCAGGAGCCGGCCCGCTACTGGGGCACGCCGCTCGTCGAGGGCCGCATCACCGATCTGGTCCGGTTCCGGAACTACAACATCCTCGATCCGAAGGTCACCTGGGCCGACAACTGGACCCAGTTGAAGACGGAGTGGACGCCGTCAGCCGACGTCACCATCCGCAACACCGCCTACCGGCTCACCAGCAGCCGGCACTGGCTCGACGTGGAGCAATACGCCTTCAACCGCGGCACGGGGCTCGTCGACCGTTCGGACTATCTCGAGATCTACCACAGCCAGGAACAGGTCGGGAACCGCTTCGACGCCGCCTTCAAGGGCAGCCTGTTCGGGTTCCGCAACGCGTTCCTGGCCGGATTCGACGTGAACCGCATCGACTTCCGGCACACCAACAACTTCTTCTTCGACAAGTCCGACAGCGTGCCCCTCGTCGGCGGCTTCCTCGGGACGTTCCCGCCGGAGGGCCGGGCGACGCCGGCCTACCGGACGCGCACCAACCAGGCCTCGGTCTTCGCCGAGGACCGGGTGATCCTCACCGACCGGCTCTCGTTCCTCACGGGGGTGCGCTTCGACGCGCCGACGCTCCAGCGCGAGGACCTGCGCTCGGGGACGCAGTTCGAGCGCACCTACAAGTCGCTCGGCTACCGCTTCGGCCTCGTCTACAACCCGACGCCCGACAGCGCGCTCTACGCCCAGTACAGCTTCGCCACCGATCCCGTCGGCAGCCTGATCACGCTCTCCCAGTCGCTGGCCGGCTTCAAGCTCGCCACCGGCGACCAGGTCGAGATCGGCGCCAAGGGGCTGGCCTTCGACGGCGCGCTCGAATGGACGGTCGCAGGCTACCGCATCGTCAAGGACAACCTGATCTCCCGGCTGCCGGGCAGCTCCGCCGTCGGGGTCCAGGTCGGCAGCCAGTCCTCGCAAGGCTTCGAATTGGCGCTGGGCTGGCGGGTCGCGCCGGGCTGGCGCCTCGACGGCAACCTCGCCCTGCTGCACGCCCAGTACGACAGCTTCAGCCAGATCGAGAACGGGGCGGCGGTGTCCTATGCCGGCAAGCAGCCGATCGACGTGCCCGAGCGCGTGGCCAATCTCTGGCTGACCTGGGACGGTCTGCGGGACTGGACCGCGCGGATCGGTCTGCAGAATGTCGGGCAGGTCTACAGCGATTTCGGCAACACCGCCCGGCGGCCGGCCTACACGCTCGTCAACGCCGTGCTCGACCATCAGGTGACGGCGGATTCACGCCTGAGCCTGCGCGTCTACAACCTGTTCGACAAGGTCTACGCGATCAGCGGCAACGCGGTGGGGGGCGTGGGCACCAACTGGCTGCTCGGGCGGCCGCGCTCGGTGGAGGTCGCCTATACCGTGACGTGGTGACGCGTCACGGATTGCGCGGGGCCGTCGCCGCGGGTTGCTCGGGGGGCCGGCTGGGCTGGTTCTGCGTCGGCCCGGTCTTGATGAAGGTCAGGACGATGCCGAACACGCTGAGGAACAGGGCGGCGGCGAAGAGGACGAAGATCCAGCGGGGCATGCCATCAGGATAGGGCGTGCCCCGTCCCCGGGAAGGACGATGCGGCCCCCTCAACGAAAGAGAGCCCTTTCCGTGACCCGGGGATCACGGAAAGGGCTCTCGTTGCCGATCTCGGGCAGGGCCGGGACCGCTCGGGGGAGGGGGCGCGGCGCGCCCGGCCGCCCCCGCCGGGGCCGTCCTCAGGCCGCCTGGCGGCGGCTGGGCTGGCGCTCCGCCAGGGCGCCCGGACGGCCGAGGCCGATCTGCTTGGCGAGCGCCGAGCGCTGGGCGGCATAGGCCGGGGCCACCATCGGGTAGTCGGCCGGCAGGCCGAAGCGCTCGCGGTAGGAGCGGGGCTCCAGGCCGTAGGCGGTGAGGTGGCGCTTCAGGGTCTTGTAGGTCTTGCCGTCGAGGAAGCTGACGATGCCCTCGTCGGTGATCGACCGGCGGATCTGGGCAGCGGTCGGCTTCTCCACCTCGGCGACCGGCTCGGCCGCCGCGGCCTGGGCGCCCGTGCCGAGGCCGAGGAGGGCCGCGTGGATGCTGGCGATCAGGGCAGGAAGCTCGGAGGCAGGAACGGAGTTGTTGGACACGTAGGCCGAAACGATGTCACCCGCGAGTTCGACGACGTCGAGGGCAGGGCCCTGGAATTCTTCTGTCATTACACCTGTCCGTTGAGATGCCCCTCGGGGCCTAAAATCACCATTCACATGGCGAAATCAAGGGAAGTCGGGGTCATTACACAGAAACGACCCTGCCTGGGTAGCCCCTCTTGGAAACGAAACGGAAACTATGCTCGGGCGATGCATCTTCCGCCCGGCCGCGCCGGCGCAGGGGCTCCGCATCGGGGCCGGCCTCCGAAGCGAAGCTGTGGCCAAGCTCTATACAGTCGATCCAAGTTTTAATCCCGGCCGCATCGTGCGGATCGACACGGCTTGAGCGGACAATAGTCCCTATCTTGTGGTCATCGACGTTTGAGACCCGGCACGAATATCCCCGCCGCGTCCCGCACAGGAGACCGACCCGGATGACCAAGACCCGCCTCGCCCTCGCCGCCCTGCTTCTGGCCGCCGCGCCCCTCTCCACCGCCTCGGCCTTCGACGGCTACGGCCGCTCCCCGTTCTTCGCGCCCCACGACCCGGCCGTGACCGGCTCGGTCGGCGTGCACGACACGCCCTTCTACGAGCGCTGCTTCTCCAGCTCCGCGAGCGAGGGCAACGCCAACCAGCAGACCCGGCCGGTGAAGCAGTACGGCCAGACCTCGGGCGGCTATTCCTGCTGACGCCCCAGGCCTGAGACCGTGTCCGGTCGATCGGACCGGACGCGGTCTCGGCCAAGCCCGCGCGGCGCTTGAGCGAAGGCGACATCCGCCATCCCGAAGGGATCACCCGGATGTCGTATGAGACAGCCGGAGCCCGCATCCCCGGATGCGGGCTTCGCGCGTCGCGGGGCCATGCTGCGACGCAGCAACCCTTCGCCGCATGGCACGTTGAGGCAGCGCGTCCGCAGGGACGCCACCGCAACGCGAGAGGCGCGCAAGAGACGCGCGAAGGGGGCTCCATGTTCTCGAAGATCGTGACCTACGCGATGATCGGCGCCTTCACCTGCGGCCTGATCGCCACGGTGATCGGCACGGCCGGCATCGCGCTGGGCGAGTGAAGGCTTCCCCTCTCCCTTGCGGGGAGGGGTCAGGGGTGGGGGTGGCTCAGAAGGCACCGCTCCGCTCGATCCTGCACCACCCCCACCTCCGGCTCCTCCCCGCAAGGGGGAGGAGAGGGCTGTTGCGAGCCCGCAAGGACCTACCGCAGGAAGTCGCCGAAGGCGCGGGGGCTCTCGCCGGTCGGGATCTCGCGCACCACCGTCATCGCCGCGGCGTCGATGACGCTCAGGGTGTTGGAGCCCCAATTGGCCACGTAGAGGAAGCGGCCGGCCGCGTCCGCGCCGATCCCCTCCGGATGGTCGCCGACATCGATCGTGCGCAGCACCTTGAGGCTGTCGAGGTCGAAGGCGGTGACGCTGTTGCCGTACTGGTCGGTGACGAAGCCGCGGCCCTGCGCCAGCGCCACCACGTAGGGCCGCTCGCCGGTCTTCACGCGGCCCACCTCGCGGCGCGCGGCGATGTCGATCACCGAGACGTCGTCGCCGGTCACGTTGGCGGTGTAGGCGCGCGCGCCCGCCGCATCGACCACGAGGCCGAACGGGTGATGCCCCACCGGGATCGTCGCGACCTCGCGGCGGCTCGCGACGTCGACCACCGAGACGGTGTCGGCCTCGCGGTTGGCCACCAGCAGGGTGGTGCCGTCCGGGGTCACCGCGACGCCCGAGGGCGAGGCGCCGACCGCGATCTCGCCGTCCGGCGCCAGGCTGCCGCCCTCGGGGCGCAGCACGAAGATGCGCTGCGCGTACCAGTCGGCGACGTAGACGGTGCCGGCCTTCGGATCGACGCCGATGCCGAGCGGGCCGCCCGGCAGCTTGACCGTGGCCGTGAGCGTGCGCGCCTTCGCGTCGATCACCGCGAGCCCCGGCAGGTCGGGCCGGGTGACGTAGGCGGTGCCGCGGTCGGGCGAGAGCGCGATGCCGGCGGGCGAGCCCGAGACGGGGATCGACTGCACCACCTTGCCGGCCGCGAGGTCGACCACCTCGACGGCGTTGCCGCCCTGGACGGTGACGAGGGCCTCGCCCGCGGCGGCCGAGCGTGGCAGGGTGATCGCGGCGGTCAGGCAGAGGAGCGCGAGGAGGCCGGCGCGGCGCCGGCCTCCCGCGGGACGCGTGCGTCCGGCCGGGCTCACGAGCCCTTCTCGACCTTGGCCTTCAGGTTGTCGAGGCTCGCCCGGTAGAGGCCCTGCACGGCCTTCTTCGAGGCCTCGTCGTTGAGGTCCGGCGGCGGATCGTTGTTCATGTAGCCGCGGTAGAAGGCGCCGCGCCAGGTGACCTTGGTCTTCGCGCCCTCGCCCTCGACCTCGATGGTCGAGGAATAGTCGTTCACCGGCAGGGTCTTCACGTCGACCTTGTTGATCCGGTACATCAGGGTCTTCTTCTCGGCATCGTACTTGGCGAGCTCTTCCTCGACCGTGGCGCCGCCCTTCAGCGTCAGGGTGCGCGTGGCCTTGACCTCGTTGCCGCCCTTGCCCTCGGTCTTCTCGACCACCGGGATCCAGCTCGCATCCTGGAAGTTGCCGACCACGGCCCAGACCTTGTCGGCGGGCGCGTTGATCTCGACGGTCTCGGCGACCTTCTGCCGGGTCGGGCCATGGGCCTGCGCCGTGAACGACACCGTGGCGAGTGCCGCCACGGCCGCGAGTCTCATGAACTTCATGGACGCTTCTCCTTCGTGCGCCGTCTAGGGTGCGGCGCCGGGGTTTGCGAGGATCCGCTCGCTGCGCCCGAGGGCGGCGGCGACCTTGTCCTCGATCCAGTCCCAGGCCTCGCGCTCGCGCGGCCCGGCGGTCTTGGATATCGCGATGGCGAGATAGGCCATCTCCGTCAGGATCTTGTCCGGGGTCAGCATGTGCAGCCGCGTCGACAGGATCGCGGCCTCGAGCACGGCTCCTTGCGCCCGGTTGTAGCCGATGAAGGGCTCGTGCGCGGTGGCCTTGACCAGCCGGCCGCGGAAGCGGGGACGGGTGGCGTCGTCCTCGACCGACTCCACCGCGAACTCGGCATGGCCGAAGCTGTCGGCGAGGCGCTTGCCGGGAATCGCCTCGCAATCGGCCACAGGCCAGTCGCGCCGGCCGGTGACGGCGCCCGCGATCACCCGGATGTCGCGCGGGCTCGAGGCCGCGAAATACGGGTTCGCCTCCAGGTTGGCGATGGTCGGCGAGGGCCGGAACGGCGCCAGGATGTAGGCGTCGCCCTCGCGGATCAGCCCGAAGGGCACGAGGTGCAGCGCGCCCTCCGGCGACAGCGTGGTGACGACGGTCTCGAGGATCAGCGGCACGGCTCTCAGTCCTCGGCGACCAGCTTGCCGCAGACGAGCCGGGTCTTTTGGGGATTCGGTGTCGCGGCGACGTCCGTCTCGGCCCGCGCGTCCGCCGCGCCGATCGTCTCGGGCGGCGCCGCGTCGGCCTCGGCGGCCTTGCGCAGGTCGCGGGTGCCGGGCGGGGGGGCGTCGGGGCCGGAATGCTTGGTGTGCCCGGCCTTCTTGAAGGCGGTGGCATCCTCGACCTCGGCGTCGGCGGCGGCGCCCCAGTCGAGGGGCTCGTCCTGCACGTAGCGCTTGCCGAGCCGCCACGCGGTCTCGGCCTTGGCGAGCTCCGCCCCGAGATAGAAGGCATGGGCCCCGTCGCTCGCCACGTTGAGTTCGGGGAAGAAGGCCATCGCGTCGGTGCCGACCCTGTGGATGTCGCGGTTGTAGACGTGGATGCCGTCCTCGGCGACGGCGATGCGATAGTTCGGGTCGCGGACCTCGGCGGCAAGGCCAGCGATCTCATCGGGGGTCTGCACGAAGGGGCGCTTGTCGTGAAGTGCCAGAAGTGCCCGGCCGTAGCCCTTGGGCAGGGCCGCGTCGGCCTTGGCCGCATACATCACGCGCCGGGCCGCGTCGTGCTCCTCCACGGTGCGGCGGGTGTGGTTCGAGACCTGCACGATCAGCACGTTGCGGATGCCGAGCTCCGAGCACATTCCCGCGAGCAGCGCCGTCACCCCGAGGCTGTCGGCCTCGGTCAGCTCCGTCAGGTTGCCGGTGCCCATCATCATCTCGGCCTGCGGCCAACGGGCGCGGACCTCGCGGTAGCGGGCGACCGAGTTCACGAAGCCGAAATGGATCGGCTCCAGGATCGGGTCGGCGAGATAGGGCAGGCCGGCCTTCTCCATCCGCGCGATGGCGCGGTCGAGGGAGGGCAGGTCGTCGGGGCGCATCGGCACGAGGACCGGCACGGCCCCCGTCTCGAAGGCGAGGCCCAGCGTCTCCTCGTTGAGGCTGAGGAGGTAGTCGGCCCCCGCCTTCGCCCCGCGGGTCAATTCGTCGAGGGAGAAGGAATCGACGCTGACCGTGAGCCCCGCCTCCTTCATCAGCCGCACGCTGTCCTCGAGATGCGGGAAGGCGGTGTCGGGCAGGCCGCCGAGGTCGATCACGTCGGCCCCGCGCCGGGCGAGGTCGAGGCCCTTCGCCAGGATCGCCTCCGGCGTCATCTTCGAGGCGTCCACGATCTCGGCGAAGATGCGCAGGTCGTGGCCCGACAGGTCGAGCTTGCGGCCGGCGAGGCCGAGCCAGGCCGGCAGGTCCACGATCTCGTCGGGGCCGCGCTCCACGGGCAGGCCGAAATGGCGGCCGAGCGCCTCCGTGTCGGCGCGGCAGCGGCCGGGCAGGATCACCCGCGTCGCGCCCTCCGGCAGGGTGACGCGGCGGCGGATGATCTCCTCCGTCATCAGCGCGGCGACCTTCACGCCGGCATCGGCGATGCTCCAGGCGAAGCGCTCCGGCGGCAGGGTGGCCGCGACCTTCTCCAGCCGGGCGCGGGCGAGCTTGCCGGTGACGAAGACGAGGTGCTCGGGGCTCTGTTCGGGGCTCTCGCTCACGCGGCGACCCGGCCGTCGGCCGGTCCCTCGATGCGGATCTCGCCGGGATAACGCGCGGCGAAGGCCGGGAAGGCCGCATCCACCAGCCCCAGGCGCGCCCAGTCCTGCGGCCCGCTGCCGCGCGGGGCGGGGGCCGACTTCACGAGAAGGCAGGCGGGGGCACCGGTCTCCGTCGCGAGCCAGAGAGCGAGGCTGTCGGAGGTGACAGCCCAGGATTCGGGGATGTCCGGATGGCCGGCGCGCAAGGCGCGGGGGTCCCAGACGCGCGCCCGTGGCGCCTCTCGGGAAGCGCGACGCGCCCCCTCTCCCGTTCGGGAGAGGGTTGGGGTGAGGGACGAGAACGCGCCAGTGAGGTCGCAACGGTGAAGCGCCCCCGGTTCCGCGCTTTCCGGATCGTTCTCGACCCTCATCCTGTCCCTCTCCCGAACGGGAGAGGAGACCTGCGCATCCACCGGAAGCGGCGCGCTCGCAGGCACCGGCAGGTCGGAGACGATCTCCAAACCGGGCTCCAGCGCGCAAAACACCTCCGCCATCCGCCCCATCGCGTCGAGGGCGAGGCGGTGGGCGAGGGCGTCGTCGAAGCCGAGCGCGCCTTGCGCGTTCCGCACGGCGTCGGCGAAGGGGCCGCCGCCGGGCACGATCAGGCAGGGGCCGAGCGCGCCAGCAGTGAGGCGGGCGAGCCAGGCGCGCAGGCGGGCGGGCTCGCCGAGCAGGCTGCCGCCGAGCTTCACCACGATGGGGGCCGCGCTCACGCGGCCTCCAGGGCGGGGAGGGCGCGCAGGGTGCGGACCGCCTCGGCGAGCGCCTCCGGATCGAGGCCGAGGCGGCGGTCGCGAGCCCGGCAGAGGCCGCCGCGGAAGCCGAGATAGCTCGGCCGGACGGGCGCGAGGACCGGGATGTCGGAGACCCGGAGCGATCCGGCGAGACCCGAGAGCAGGCCGTGCGCCCGGCAGGCCTCGGTGAAGGCGGCGAGGTCGGCGGGCGTAAGGAGATCGGTGAGGCGCCGCCCGTCCTTGGAGGCGGTGTCGATCATCGCCCCGGCGAGACCCGCGGCGGCGAGCGCCGGCACCGCCTCGGCGCGCGGCGCGTCCTCGGCGAAGAGCACCGCGATCAGCCGGCCCGGCGCGGCCCCGGCCGCCTCGGTGAGCGCCCCGGGCGGGCAGCCCGGTCGCAGGGCGACCTTCACGAAGCCGATGCCGGTCCCGGCCATGGCGCGCACCGCCGCGGGCAGCGCCGCGGGCTCCGGCTCGCCGGCAACCGCGCTGGTGAGGGCACGATCACCCACCCGCGCGGCGATGGCGCGCACGGTCTCCGGCGGCAGCGCGCCGAGCGCGCCCCGCTCGGGGTCCTTGGCGTCGATCAGGTCGGCGCCGGCCGCGAGGGCGAGGGCGGCCTCGCCCGCGTCGCGGACGCTGACGAGGAGACGGAGCGCGTGAGGATCGTCGCGGAAGGTCTTCGAGAAAATCACGATTTTCCGGGCAGGGGCTCGGCGAGCAGGCGGTTCTTGACGACCCAGCGCATGGCGTGCGCCCAGGTGTCGTCGGTATCGGCCCGGATCACCACCTGCCCGGCGCGCACCACCTTGCCGGAGCCGGCATCGGCGATGGTGACGAACAGGTTGAAGATCTGGGTCGATCCCCGCTCCACATAGCCGGTCACGGCGAGATCCGCACCCAGCGTCTTGGCGATGGGCGCCGCGCAGCCCTCGCATTTGTAGAAGGGCGATTGCTTGGCGATCTCGGCCGATTGCGGGGCGGTGTCCACCGGCTCGACCTCGGCCTGCTTGGCGAGCGCGGTCTTGAGCTCCTCGGTGACGAGGGCGAGCTTGCGGCTCTCGTCCGGCCGGGCCTTGCGCCCGCCGACCACGCCCGGATCGAGCAGCTCCACGGGGAAGATCGCCGCCTTCTGGCCCGCCGCGGCGGGCAGCGCGAGGAGCGGCCCGGCAACCAGCACTCCGGCCAGCGATCCGGCGAGGGCGCCTGCGATCAGGCGTGCGGGCATGGCGTCTCTCCCTGGTGCGGCCGCCCGCTCGGGGAGGCGGCCTCGCGACAGCCATAGGTCGGGCGCCGGGACGGTTTGGCAATCCCGTGCGTTCCCGGCCACAAGGAGGGACGGGGTCGGGGGATCGTCATGCCGTTCATCAGCGTCACGCGCCTGCGGATCCGCTCCATCCGCTTCCTGCCGGCCTTCGCGCTCCATGCGGTGCGGACGGCGCGGCAGGTGCGGGGCGCGCCGGGCTATCGCGGCGGCGCGATCCTGCGCGACCGGGACTGGACCTTCTGGACCCTGACCGCCTGGGACCGCATCGAGAGCATGCGCGGCTACATGGGCGCGGGCGCCCACCGGGCCGCGATGCCGCATCTCCAGCACTGGTGCGACGAAGCGTCCGTGGTCCACTGGGACCGGGACGAGGCGGGGCTGCCCGCCTGGCCCGAGGCCGACAAGCGCATGCGCGACAGCGGGCGCACCTCCCGCGTGCGCCACCCGAGCCCGCGGCACGACACCCTGAGCTACCGCCCGCCGCGCTTCGGCGGGACCAGCGCGCTCCCCCCGGCGGCGGCGGCGAAATCCTGAGGGAAATATGAGAGCGGCGCGCCCGCGCGGCGGGGCCGCGCCCCGTTGAGTGCGGGCGACGAATGCTGTTACGTGCCGCCTGCATGCGCGCTCCTGCACAATCCTTCATCCTGTCGCTCGCCCTCGCGGGCGCCGTCCTGGCCTCGCCCGCAGCCGGGCAGGAACCCGCGAGCCCACCCGCGCCCCAGCCGCAGGGCGCCGCCCCCGCGGAGACGCGGATCGGCCTGATCTACCGGGTCCAGCCCCAGCCCTCCTCCTACGACGCGGAGGCCCCGCCCGAGGACGAGGGGCTCGCCGGCGCCCGCATGGGCATCGCCGACAACAACACCACCGGCCGCTTCACCAAGCAGGCCTACGCCCTCGACGAGGCCGCGCTCAGCGAGGGCGGCCCCTCCGCCGCGGAGGCCGCCCGGGCGCTGGTGGCCAAGGGCACCAAGTACCTCGTCCTGGCCCTGCCCGCCGACGAGGTGCTCGCCGTCGCCGACGCGGTGAAGGATACGGGCGCCGTCGTGTTCAACGCCGCCGCCCCCGACGACCGTCTGCGCGGGGCCGATTGCCGGAAGAACGTCTTCCACGTGGTGCCGTCCCGGGCGATGCAGGCGGACGCGCTGGCGCAGTACCTGACCCTGATGCGCTGGCGGAAGATCTTCCTGATCGTGGGCCCGAACCCGGCGGACAAGCTCTACGCCGAGGCGGTGAAGAACGCCGCGCGCAAGTTCGGCCTCAAGATCACCGCCGAGAAGCCCTGGACCTTCGGGCCGCTCGCCAAGGCGCGGGGCGACACGCCGACCCGGGCCGAGGCGATGGTGTTCACCCGGGGGCTCGACTACGACATGGTGGTGGTCGCCGACGAGGCGGGCGACTGGGGCGACTACGTGCCCTACCGGACCGTCGATCCGCGCCCCGTGGCCGGCACGCAGGGCCTCGTCGCCACAACCTGGTCGCCGGTGCTGGAGACCTGGGGGGCGGCCCAGGCGCAGAACCGCTTCCGGCGGCTCGCCGGCCGGCTGATGCGCCCCCTCGACTACCAGGTCTGGGCCTCGGTGCGGGCGGTCGGCGACGCGGCGACCGTGCAGAAGGGCTCCGACCCGGCCGCGATCGCGCCCTACCTCACCGATCCGGCCTTCAGCCTGCCCGCCTACAAGGGCGTGTCGCTCACCTTCCGCCCCTGGGACCACCAGCTGCGCCAGCCGCTCATCGTGGTGCAGCCGAAGATGCTGGTCTCGGTGGCGCCGGAGCAGGGCTTCCTGCACCAGCGCACGCCCCTCGACACCCTGGGCACCGACCTGCCCGAGACGACGTGCAAGTTCCCGTGAGGGATCGGATCCCGATCGGAAGCCCGGAACCCGGGGATCCCAAAGGGATCATCCCTTTGGTGGGGTCTCGGGGCGAAGCCCTGATGGCCATTCCGGGGCGCCGCCCTGGACCCGCGAAAGGGGCGACCCCTTGCGAAACCCGAGATCCCCCAGGGAGGGCCGGAATGCGGCGATGACGCGCGCCGGCCTCGCAAGCGGCGGGAAAGGCACTACAATCGGGGTCGCGAGGGGCCAGCGCCGTGTCGAAGAGCGCGCGCCCAAGGGAGGATCGGGATGGACCGCTGCGTGAAGGCAGGGTTGGGACTGGCCGTGCTCGCCGGGCTGACCGGCGGGATGGCGGGCGGGGCGCAGGCCTACACGGTCTACGTCTCGAACGAGAAGGGCAACTCGGTCAGCGTGATCGACACCGCCACCATGGCGGTGACGGCGACCTGGAAGGTCGGGCGGCGCCCGCGCGGCATCACGGTGAGCAAGGACGGCAAGGAGGTCTTCGTCTGCGCGAGCGACGACGACCGCATCGACGTGCTGGACGCCGCCACCGGCAAGGTGGTGCGCTCCCTGCGCTCCGGGCCGGACCCCGAGCAGTTCATCCTCGACCGCTCCGGCAACCCCCTCTACGTCGCCAACGAGGATGACAGCCAGGTCACCATCATCGACATCGAGAAGAACAAGGTGCTCGCCGAGGTGCCGGTGGGCGTGGAGCCGGAGGGGATGGGCCTGTCGCCGGACGGGAAGATTCTCGTCAACACCTCCGAGACCACCAACATGGCCCACTTCATCGACACCAAGACCTTCCAGGTGATCGACAACGTGCTGGTGGACGCGCGCCCGCGCTTCGCCGAGTTCACCAGCGACGGCAAGTTCCTCTGGGTCTCGGCCGAGGTCGGCGGCACGGTCAGCGTCATCGACGTCGCCACGCGGCGCGTCGTGAAGAAGATCACCTTCAAGATCCCGGGCGTGAACGACGAGGCGATCCAGCCGGTGGGCGTGCGCATCACGCAGGACGGCGCCAAGGCCTTCGTGGCGCTCGGGCCCGCCAACCGCGTCGCCGTGATCGATGCGAAGAGCTTCGAGGTGCAGAAGTACCTGCCGGTGGGCCAGCGCGTCTGGCAGCTCGCCTTCACCCCGGACCAGAAGCTCCTGTTCTCCACCAACGGCACCTCGAACGACGTCTCGGTGATCGACGTCGCGGCCGAGAAGGTGGTCAAGAGCATCCCCGTCGGCCTGCTCCCCTGGGGCGTCGCCATCTCTCCGCACTAAGTTCCGGGACCTTGCCGATGCGCATCCTCATGAGGCCGGCCCTGCTCGGCCTCGCCGCCCTGCTCGCGGCCGCCCCCGCCTCCGCCCTCGACCTCACCAAGAAGCGGGAGAACCTGCCCGACCTCGTTCTCGGCAACGAGGAGGGCAACGACTTCGTCGTGGAGAACAAGGACATCACGCTGGAAGGCGGCAAGGCCTACCGCCTGCGCATCGTCGCCAAGGGCCGGCAGGAATACAAATTCTACGCGCCCGAGTTCTTCCGCTACATCTGGTTCAACCAGATCGTGATCAACCACCTCGAGATCCATGGCGGCGGCCCGCCGGACCATCTCGAATTCGACGATCCGGGCGAGATCGCCATCGAGTTCGTGGCGATCAAGCCGGGCACCTACACCTGGGCGGCCCGCGGCCTCGAATCCAAGGGCATGACCGGCACGATTACGGTGAAGTGACGATGCGCTCCGCTCTCCTCTGTCTCGCCGCGTTCCTCCTCGCCGCGCCCGCCCGCGCCGACGACAAGGCGGCCTGCGCGGACGGCATCGCCATGATCAAGGACGCGATCGCGAAGACTCCGCCCGAGGCCGCCCTGCCGAAGCTGAGGAAGGCGCTGCGCGTCGCCGAGCGCGAGCAGGGCGAGGGCGAGTTCGACGAGTGCCTCGACGCGGTGGGCGACGCCAAGCGGGTGCTGAAGCGGTGAGCGAGGCGCCCGCCCTCTCGGTCTCGCAGGTCGGCCACCGCTTCGGCGCGCGCGCCGCGCTCGCGGACGTATCTCTGAGCGTGGAGCGCGGGCGCTTCACGGCGCTGCTCGGCCCGAACGGCGCGGGCAAGACCACGCTCTTCTCGGTGATCACCCGGCTCTACAACAACCAGGAGGGCCGGGTCGCGATCTTCGGCCACGGGCTCGACCGCGAGCCGTCGCGGGCGCTCGCCCGGCTCGGCGTGGTGTTCCAGGCCCGCACCCTCGACACCGACCTCACCGTCGAGCAGAACCTCGCCTACCATGCGAGCCTGCACGGCATCGGGCGCAAGGCCGCCCGCGAGCGGATCGGCACGCTGCTCGACCGGGTGGGGCTCAGCGACCGCCGCGCCGACAAGGTGCGCACGCTCTCGGGCGGCCAGTCGCGCCGCATCGAGATCGCCCGCTCGCTGATCCACCGCCCGAGCCTGCTCCTCCTCGACGAGCCCACCGTCGGCCTCGACCTCGAATCCCGCGCCGACATCGTCGCCATCGTGCGCGCCCTGGTGCGGGAGGAGGGGCTCTCCGTGCTCTGGGCGACCCACATCTTCGAGGAGATCTCCCCGGAGGACGACGCCGTGGTCCTGCACAAGGGCCGGATCGTCGCCCGCGGCAAAGCCGGCGCGATCGGGCAGGGGGCCGAGAGCCTGGAGGAGGCCTTCCGCCGCCTCGTCTCCGAGCCGGGGAGGGCGGCGGCGTGAGCCCGGTCGAGGAACGCATGAGCACGCCCACCATCGCCGGCAGCCCTGCCGAGCCGGCCCGCCGCGCGCCCGCCCATCTCGGGCGCCTCGACGCGGCCGGCTACCTGATCTGCCTCGGCGGCATCGTGCGCCGGGAATTGCTGCGCTTCTTCAATCAGAAGGAGCGGTTCTTCTCGGCGATGGTGCGCCCGCTCGTCTGGCTGTTCATCTTCGCGGCGGGCTTCCGCAACACGCTCGGCGTCTCGATCGAGCCGCCCTACCAGACCTACGTGCTCTACGAGGTCTACGTGGTGCCGGGTCTCGCCGTGATGATCCAGCTCTTCAACGGCATGCAATCCTCGCTCTCGATGGTCTACGACCGCGAGGTCGGCTCGATGAAGGTGCTGCTGACCAGCCCCTATCCGCGCTGGCTGCTGCTGCTCGCCAAGCTGATCGCGGGCGTCTGCGTCTCGGTGGTGCAGGCCTATGCCTTCCTGGCGGTGGCGTATTTCTGGGAGACCGACATCCCGCCCATCGGCTACGTGGCGGCGCTCCCGGCCTTCCTGGCCTCGGGCCTGATGCTCGGCGCCATCGGCCTGTTCCTGTCCTCGCTGGTGCGCCAGCTCGAGAACTTCGCCAGCGTGATGAACTTCGTGATCTTCCCGATGTTCTTCGCCTCCTCGGCGCTCTACCCGCTCTGGCGCATCCGGGAATCCTCCGAGACCCTGTACTGGATCTGCCAGTGCAACCCGTTCAGCCACGCGGTGCAGCTCGTCCGCTTCGCCCTCTACGGCCAGTTCGAGCCCATCGCCTGCGCCGTGGTGGTCGGCACCACGCTCGCCTTCTTCGCCCTCGCGGTCGTCGCCTACGATCCCGGCCGCGGCATCATGGCCCGGCGCGGCGGCCCGGCCGGAGACAACGCGTGACCCCCATGACCCGTCTATCCATGACCCGCCTCGGCACCTCTCTCCTCGCCCTGCTGCTCGCCGGCCCGGCTCTGGCCCAGCCCAAGACCGATCCCGACTGGCCCTGCGTCCAGCGCAAGGTGAGCGCCCTGAGCCCCGGCCAGTTCTGGACCGGGCCGGAGCTCGGCGCCGCCGCCACCGAATGGGGCAGCGACAACGGCGCGGCGGCGCTCGCCCAGAAGATCGCCTCCCGCCGCACCGAGCTCTCGGAGGTCGACGGACTCATCGACGGCTATCTGGAGACGCTCGGCTCCGACAAGGCGGCCCGCGAGACGGGGCTCACCCGGGTCTATGCCGGCGTGTTCGAGGTCATCAACGGCGAGCGCGCCAAGGTGATGAGCGGGATCGGCCGCTACGCGCAAGGGCAGCGCCGCATGGCCGAGCGCATCCGCGAGGAGGCCGACCAGATCAGCCAGACCAAGGACGCGCCCAGCGCGGCCGATGCCCGCGAATTGCCCAAGGAGCAGTCGGAGCTGGAGACCAAGTTCGCCTGGGACCGGCGCATCTTCCAGGAGCGCTCACAGTCCCTCACCTATGTCTGCGAGGTGCCCCAGCTCCTGGAGCAGCGCCTCGGCGAGATCGCGCGCAAGATCCAGGCGAAGCTCTGATACCGCGTCCGGTTGATCGGACCGGGCGCGGTCTCGGCCAAGCCCCGCGCGGCGCTTGAGCGAGGGCGACATCCGCCATCCCGAAGGGATCACCCGGATGTGTATGACGCGCCCGCGCCGGGCGGACCGGCCGGGGCCGCCCCCCGGCTGGACGGCTCGCTTCGAGCCGGCCCGCGCCCGGCAAGGCGCCCGGCCCAGTCCACCCACGATTGCACCTCCACAGGCAAGGGTTTCAGAACCTTGCCGAATCATCCCGGCTTTGATTGCTTGATTATCCCTAAGTCCTTGAATTTCTAGGACAATCCTGTTGCTCCAACGTCACGCGGCCGTGATTAGCGCCGAGCCCCGCCCGAATTGCCCCGGCGCCCCCGTCCGGCCGATTGTCGTCCCTCCGCGATCCCGGCATGACTGATCCGAGCCCCGCGCAAAGAAGGGGCCTTGGGTCGACTGTTTTTCGAGGGTTGGGGAATGTCCGTTTGGGGGCTTCGTGGCGTGCTCGCCGCGTCCGTGTCGCTGCTGCCGCTCGCCGCCGCCGCGCAGGGCACGGCGGCGGTGACGCTCGGCGAGATCAGCGTCGTGGCGACCACGCCGGTCGGCGCCGCGGGCGGCCGGTACGATCCCGGCATCGCGCCGGCACCGCTGCCCCCGGGCGCCATCCCGCAGGTGGTCGAGCCGCGCCTGCGCGGCGGCGCCCAGCCGCTCTACAAGATCCCGAGCACCGTCGAGACGGTCACCGCCCGCGACCTCGACTTCGACCGCGCCACCTTCAACACGGTGGAGACGCTGGCCCGCCGCGTGCCCGGCCTCAACCTGTCGGACAGCCAGGGCAGCAACAACCGCGTCGACATCAACTACCGCGGCTTCCAGGCCTCGCCGGTCACCGGCGTGCCGCAGGGGCTCGCCGTCTACCAGAACGGCGTGCGCATCAACGAGGCCTTCGGCGACATCGTCAACCTCGACCTGATCCCGCAGGTGGCGATCCAGCGCATCGACGTGGTCACCGGCAACCCGGTCTTCGGCCTCAACGCGCTCGGCGGCGCGCTCAACATCCAGATGAAGAACGGCTTCACCTGGCAGGGCACCGAGATCACCGCGCTCGGCGGCTCGGACGGGCGCATCGCCGGCTCGCTCCAGCACGGCAAGGTGGTCGACAACTGGAGCTTCTACTTCGCGGGCGAGGGCCTGAACGACCGCGGCTGGCGCTACCAGAGCCCGAGCACGATCGGCCGCGTCTACGGCGATGTCGGCTACCGCACGCCGGATTCCGAGTTCCACCTGATCGGGCAGATGGCGCGCACCTATTTCGGCGCCGCCGCCGCGACGCCCGTCGACTTCACCCATGTCGACCCGCGCGCGATCTTCACCTACCCGCAGACCACGACGACCGAGCTCGGCACCATCCAGCTCACCGGCCGGGTCGACATCTCGCCGACCTGGGATCTCTCCGGCAACGCCTATTACCGCCGCTTCAGCCAGCGCTACATCGACGGCAACGATTCCGATTTCGAGCGCTGCAGCCCGAACCAGACGGACTTCCCCAACAACCTCTGCCTCGACGACGACGGCTTCACGCCGGTCGGCGCCCCGGGCAGCGCCGCGCGCCGCGCCTTCCGCAACTCGCTGCGCCTCCTCGGCGGCCAGAACCAGCTGATCCCGTTCACCGCGGGCGTGCCCTACGGCACCCTCGATACCACCAAGACCGAGGCCGAGGGCTACGGCGGCTCGCTGCAGGCGGCCAACCGCGACAAGGTGTTCGGCTTCAACAACAGCTTCGTCGTCGGCGGCTCGATCGACGTCGCCAATTACGGCTTCAAGTCGTCGAGCACGCTCGGCGTGATCAACCCGGATCTGAGCGTCACCACGAATCCGAGCAACCCGTTCTACGGCAACATCCCGGGCCTCGGCACGCAGTTCATCCGCACGGCCGGCGCGCTCGGCCTCGCGCCGAGCGCCGTGCAGGGCTCCAACCTCTATATGGGCCTCTACACCACCGACACGATCGACCTGACCGACGCGCTCTCGCTCACCGCCGGCGCGCGCCTGAACTTCGCGCGCATCGCGACGCAGGACCTCACCGGCTTCTCGCCGGACGTGACGGGCACGCACTACTTCAACAAGATCAACCCGCTGGCCGGCCTGACCTACCGCTTCAGCCCCGGCCTGAACCTCTACGGCAGCTACTCGGAATCGAACCGCGCCCCGACCCCGCTGGAGCTCGCCTGCGCCAACCCGCTGCGGCCCTGCCTGCTGCCGAACTCGCTGGTGGCCGACCCGCCGCTCAAGCAGGTCACCGGCCAGACCTACGAGGTGGGCTTCCGCGGCGCGCTGCCGAACTTCTACGACGGGGGTCTCGTCAACTATAAGATCGGCGCCTTCCGCACCGACCTGACCAACGACATCCTGCAGCTCGCCACCCCCGGCAACGCGGCGCGCGGCTACTTCGTCAACGTGCCGGCCACCCGGCGCCAGGGCGTCGAGGTCGGGCTCGAATACGTGGCCGACTGGCTGACCGTCTACGCGAACTACGCGCTGATCGACGCCACCTTCCAGTTCAACGGCACCCTGTCCTCGCCGAACAACCCGCTCTCGAACAACGGCGCCATCAACGTGGTGCCGGGCAACAAGGTGCCGCTGGTGCCCGACCACCAGTTCAAGGCCGGCTTCGACGTGGAGCTGCTGCCGAACTGGCGCCTCGGCATGGCGCTGCAGGCCTACTCGTCGTCCTATTACCGCGGCGACGAGTCGAACCTGAACCGCAAGCTGCCGCCCTACTACGTGCTGAACCTCAACACGAGCTACCGGGTGAACCGGAACCTCGAGGTGTTCGGCTACGTCACCAACCTGACCAACAACCGCTACGCCACCTTCGGCACCTTCTTCGAGCCCGGGCTCGTCGCCGGCCGCTACCCGGTCAACGACACCCGCACCACGACCCTGGCCCAGCCGCTCTCGGTCTATGGCGGCGTCCGTTACACCTTCGGCGAGGCGCCCGTGCCGATGGCCGAGCCGATCGTCCGCAAGTACTGACGCGTACGGGCTCGCAAGGCTCCCGACCAGAACCGAAGGCCCCGCGGATCGAAGGATCCGCGGGGCCTTCGCATGTCCGATGTGCTGCGCGGGTGATGGCGGAAGCCTCGACGGTATCGCCCCGCGTCATGTGCCCTCGGTCGCGCTCTCCGCGACGCTGCCCAGACAAGGCGCGGGTCCCCTCTCCCGTTCGGGAGAGGGGGCCTGTCGCGCTCGGCCGCAGGCGTCGGGGTATGCCGCGTCGCGCGCTCGACCCCCAACATCATCCTGTTGGGATCAGCGCGCCGGCCAGACAGGCCCTCAGAAGAAGAACGTGGTGTTGAGATAGCCGTAGAACGTGTTCCCGGTATCGGGCGCGTTGGGGGCGTCGCGCAGGAAGCGGCCCTTGATCAGGTAGGCGGCGCCCATGTCGAGCAGCATCGCGTCGGGCACGATCCAGGTGCGCAGCCGGGCCTCGACCTGCTGGCCGGCGAAGGTGCCGGAGCGGCCGGTGCGGTCGCGGATCTGGGTCGCGCCGAAGGCGTCGGTGGCGCTGTCGAGCCAGAGCGGCCGGTAGGCGACGAAGGCGTCCCAGGTCCGGCTCGGCGTCACCTCCAGGCGCAGCGCCGGCGAGATCAGGTTCGCGCGCTGCACCGGCCCGTAGAGCCCGGTCGGGCCGTACTCGAAGCGGCGGGCGCCGAACAGCGTGTCGAAGCGCCCGAACGAGCCCCGCCCGCGGTCGCCGCTGGCATGGTCGTATTGCAGGGCGATCCGGGGCCGCCACGGGGCGTCGAAGGTGTAGCCGGCCTCCGCATGGAGGAAATAGGCCGCGACGTCGAGGTCGGTCCGGTCGGTGGCGGCGGCCGTCTCGCGGGCGCGGCCGGTCTGGTAGATCGCCTCCACATCGTAGTCGAACCGCCCGGGCCCGGGGGCGCGGGCCAGCCGGATCCCGGGGGTGAACAGGCGGCGGTCGCGCGTCTGAACCGAGCGCAGGCCGGTGCCCGAATCCCGCTCCAGCAGGCCGTAGCCGTAGACCTCGAGCGCGCCGCCGAGCACGCCGGCCTTGGTGTAGGAGGCGCCGAACAATTGCAGGTCGAGGCTCTCGCGGTCGAAGGCGATTCCGTTGCCGAGGATGCCGTCGGGATCGTCGGGCAGGCGCGTGTGCGGCAGGGTCCACAGCACGGTGAGGCGGTCCTTGCCCGCGTTGTGCCAATCGTAGGACAGGCCGGTGAAGGCGTTGATGGTGTTGCGGAACTGCTGCCGGGAGACGAGCCGGCGCGAGCCGATGTTCTTGGTGAAGCGGCCGAGGGTGAGGCTGCCCGTCCCGCCGGCCACCGCGCCGAGGTCGAGGGCGAGATAGGCCTGGCCCGGCTCCAGGGCGTTGACCTCCGTGGTGAAGGCCGAGGAGTTCCGCCTCTGGAAATAGCCGCGGCTGTCGAACAGCTCGCCGCCGATGCGGACCGGGCCGGCCCGGTACTCCATGAACAGCGTGGTGAGATAGGAGTTGAGGATGTCGTCCCGGGCGAAGCTCGGGGGCCGGAACTGGTTGGCGATGCCCTCGGCCCGCGGCCGGAACGAGCCGCTGATGCGGAAGGAGTCCGGCCGGCCGAGGGCCTCGTGCAGCAGGAAGCGCGGCTCCCGCGGCACCGCGGAGAAGACCGGCGCCTCCTGGGCGGGGGCTGGGCCGGGACAGGCGGCCAGTAGAGCCGCGCATGGAAACGCATACAGAACCGAACGCGTCAAAGGATAGCCCCGTCGCGACAGGTCAGGGAAGGATCAGTCCGGCGATCGGGTACACGATGCGCACGGCCTCTACCTGTCGAACGCTCAAGCTGTATTCATTATTCCACGCGATCGGCGCGGGATGTGGTCCGAGCGGGCGGATATATCTTTCGGATCGCGCGGGATTACGCGCCCGCGCAGGTCCGATCGGGGAGGGGGTGTGCGGCCTCAGGTCTCGGGAACGGCGCTGCCGATCATCCGATTGGCACCGCGACCCCTCGCGCTCCGATCCCGGAGCGCCCCCCAGACGGAGAGACGCCCGATGCGGATGACGACCACCCTGGCCGGCCTGCTGATCCTCGCCAATGCCGCGCCCGCCCTCGCCACCCCCTGCGCCGAGGAGATCGCCACCCTGGAGCGGCGGCTCGACAGCGCGGGCGCCGCGCAGGTGACCGGCACGGTGCCGCCGGGCGGCGCGACCACCTCGCATTCGCCGAAGGCCCTCGACCAGGCGCCGAACGTGAAGCCGAGCGACCCCGCCGCCAAGCCGAGTGCCTCCGGCATCGACGCGGCGCGCAAGCTGGTGGAGAAGGCCCGCGCCGAGGACAAGGCCGGCCAGGCCGATGCCTGCCGCGACAGCATCCTGCAGGCCAAGGAGAAGGCCGGCGCCTTGCCCTAGGGCGGCACGGGGGCGGATCTCGACGCTGCCCCCTTGACAATGTTCCTGTTTTGTGCTCATTTGCCCGCACCTGCCGCCCGGCATCGCAGGAGCGATCCTGAGATGCCTTTCGGGGGCCTGCACCGGGGACC
>NZ_CABFVH010000018.1 GCF_902141855.1 Methylobacterium dankookense
GCCACGGTCGTTGCCGGTGCCGAAGCCGTAGCCGGCGTTGAAACCGGCGTAGAAGCCCGTCCAGGTGAAGACCGGCACCGGGGTGAAGACCGGCGGCGGAGCGGCGCGGCGCGGAAGGTCGGCAGCGGCGGCGGCGGCGGTCATGCCGGCGAGAACGGTCGATGCAAGGAGAAGCTTTTTCATTGTGTCCTGGGTCCTGTGTGGCAAAGCCGGCGTGCTTGTAGGTCCTTGAGCCGGGTGGGTCTGTCGCTTTCCTGCAACAAGCGTGGCTAGATAAAATCCGACCCGTCAACGAAAGGTGAAAGTTACGCGCGACTGCCGGAGGAGACGACGCCGATGTGCTCTGGCGCACATGGGCGTCTTTCAAGCATCGGCTCGCTGGAAGCGAGCGGGGGACCAGCGCGAGAATGGGGCAAAAACTGGGCGGCGTTCTGCCACATTTGTGCAGGACTTTGCGGCTGGTCTCTGCGGCTCGGCGTTTTATTGCAGTATCGCCCGTCTGAAGGCTTCGCGGTCGTAACCGACGCTTAACCAAGATGGCCGAAGCTGATCCGGTCGGACGCACGGACGAGCGGGGCAGGCCAGGTGGACGAGGCGGAATCGAGCGAGGCTCCGGGCTCTCTCCTGCGCTCGGGCGCCGTGACCTGGGCGCTCCGGGTGACCGCCGTGGCCGCGATCGCGGCCGTCGGCGCCGCACATTATCTGGCGCGCCCGGGTGCCCTCGGCGAGCCTGTCCCGGTAACGGGGCGCGCGCGTCAGGCACAGGCCGTGACGGATCCCGAGATGACCGGCTCGATCGGCGCCGCACGGCAGACCCGGCTCGATCCCTGCGCCCTCCTGCGGCACTGACCGGGCCCGCTCAACGCTCTCGACGAAGCGCCGGACCAGGGTGTTCCACGCGCTTCGCGAAGCCCGATCCCTGCGGGAAAAGCCGGGCTGTCTCGCGTCCGCGAGATTGACAAGCCGTAGCAAGGCCCTAAGTGTCCGGTCACGCGTGCATGCCGGGTGCCAGGCCAGGTTCCCGACGAGACGGCAATAGCCGATACGAATTCCGATCTTCCCGGCCCCGTAGCCGTTGCCGCGACTGTCCTCTACGCGCCGGCCGGTCGTCACGCCGCGCGCAACGGTCTTCTGAGCTGATGCCTTTCACCGACCTCGGACTGAGCGACAAGGTCCTGCAGGCCGTTTCGGCCGCAGGCTATACCGAGCCGACGCCGATCCAGGCCCAGGCCATTCCCCACGTCCTGGCGCGGCGCGACGTTCTCGGCATCGCCCAGACCGGGACCGGCAAGACGGCGGCCTTCACCCTGCCGATGCTCACGCTGCTGGAGTCCGGACGCGCCCGCGCACGGATGCCGCGCACCCTCATCCTGGAGCCGACCCGCGAGCTCGCCGCCCAGGTGGAGGAGAATTTCGAGCGCTACGGCACCAACCACAAGCTCAACGTCGCGCTGATCATCGGCGGCGTCTCCTTCGCCGACCAGGACGCCAAGCTGACCCGCGGCACCGACGTGCTGATCGCGACGCCCGGGCGCCTCCTCGACCATTTCGAGCGCGGCAAGCTGCTGCTGACCGGCGTCGAGCTCCTCGTCATCGACGAGGCCGACCGCATGCTCGACATGGGCTTCATCCCCGACATCGAGCGCATCGTGAAGATGGTGCCCTTCACGCGCCAGACGCTGTTCTTCTCGGCAACGATGCCGCCCGAGATCGAGCGCCTCGCGGACATGTTCCTGCACAATCCCGAGCGCGTCGAGGTGGCCCGCCCCGCCTCCACCGCCGAGACCATCGTCCAGCGCCTCGTCGCCACGGGCTCGGAAGGCCATACCAAGCGCGAGCGCCTGCGCCGGCTGATCCGCGGCGCCGAGGAGCTGAAGAACGGCATCATCTTCTGCAACCGCAAGCGCGACGTGGCCCAGCTCCAGAAGTCCCTGGTGAGCCACGGCTTCGCGGCCGCCGCCCTCCACGGCGACATGGACCAGCGCGCCCGCATGGCCGCGCTCGACGCCTTCCGCAGCGGCGAGATGCCCCTGCTCGTGGCCTCGGACGTCGCCGCACGCGGCCTCGACATCCCGGCCGTGAGCCATGTCTTCAACTTCGACGTGCCGCACCATCCGGAGGACTATGTCCACCGCATCGGCCGCACCGGCCGCGCCGGCCGGGCGGGCCACGCCTTCACCCTGGTCAGCCGCAGCGACGGCCGCTCGTTGCAGGCGATCGAGGCGTTGATCGGCCAGCAGATCGCCTGGATGGACGGCGACCTCGCCTCGCTGCCCGAAGAATCGGATGAGGCCGAGCCGAGGAGCCGCCATCGCGGCGGCCGCTCCGGCGGGACCGAGCGCCGCACCCGCGGCAAGGGCGCCGGGGAAGCGCGCGGCGAGAGCCGTCCCCGCCGCAGCGGGGGCCAGCGCGAGCGCGGCGAATCCGCGCCGCGCGCCCAGGAGTCGCGAACGCATGAGCCCCGCGTCCATGAGCCGGCCGCCCGCGTGGCCGAGGCGTCTCCGCCGCGCGAGATGCGGGCGAAGGAGCGCCGCGAGCCCGAGGGTGATACGCCGATCGGCCTGGGCTCCCACGTCCCGGCCTTCCTGCTCCGCCCGGCGCCGGTGAAGAAGGAGCGCTGAGGACCGCCGGTCCGGCGCGCGCTCTTTCGCTGAGATGGGTGCCGGATGGGCGCGAGGCGTCCGCCCGGCCATGTGATCGGGATCTGGCCGGCGGCGATGCGAGGGTGCGTCCAGACCTTGCGAATTCTGCAACTTGCCGGTTCTGGCGCCATTCGGATACCGCATCACGATAGCATAATCTGACGGTCCGAGCGCGCGTGACGCTGTCGGGTTTCGATTTCGCGCGCAATTCGAGGTGGCGTTACAGTCGCAGCACGGGTTCACGTCCCGGGATCGATTGTTCAGCGCCTTAACCCTCCATCCATGTCTTGCGCGCTAAGTTGATCCGATGCCGGACCGCGCATGCGCGGCCGGTACGAGCGGGCGACGGGACCAGGATGAGCCAGGGGCACCACGCGGATCGTGATCGCAGTTTCGCCTTGGCCCAGCGGGCCCAGGAGCTGATGCGCGATTATGGGCCCTCGGCCACGCCGCGGGCCTATGCCGTCTGGTATACCTATGTCGCGGGCGACGAGCCCCTGCTCAACGACGCGATCAAGCGGCTCATCACCCAGAACCGCGGCCTCACCGAGCACGACACCGACGAGCTGCACGACCAGTATCTCGGCGGCCGGCGCCTCGCCTCCGTGGCGGGCGAGACCAGCGCCACGATGCTCGCCGAGATCGAGACCGTGATGGAGATGCTGGATCTCTCGGTGGGCTCGGCCGCCCAGTACGGCGAGTCGCTGCGCATGCTCAGCCAGGATCTCGCCCTCACCACCCTCAACCGCGCGCGCTTGCGCGAGATCGTCAGCAGCCTCGTCTCAACGACCCGCGAGGTCGCCGCCAGCAATCAGGTGCTCGAGGCGCGCATGCGCGAGAGCCGCGCCGAGATCGAGACCCTGCGCGAGAAGCTGGAGGAGACCCGGCTCGAGAGCCTGACCGACACGCTCACCGGCCTGTCGAACCGGAAGCATTTCGAGGAGATGCTGGCCAAGGCGATCGACGCCTCGGCCCAGCGCGCCCTGCCCTCCAGCCTGATCGTCCTCGACATCGATTTCTTCAAGCGCTTCAACGACCTCTACGGCCACCTGACCGGCGACCAGGTCCTGCGCCTCGTGGCGATCGTGATGCGCGAGCATGTCTCCAAGGACGCGACCCTGGCGCGGTTCGGCGGCGAGGAATTCAGCATCGTCCTGCCGGGCGTCGACAGGGCCGCGGCGAAGGAGATCGCCGAGCGCGTGCGCCTCAGCGTGATGGGCCGGGAGCTGATCAAGCGCTCGACGGGCGAGTCGCTCGGCAAGGTCACCATCTCGGTGGGCGTGGCCGTGTTCCGGCCCGAAGATACGCCTGTCTCGATGCTGGAGCGGGCGGATCTGTGCATGTTCGCCGCCAAGCGCGCCGGCCGCAACCGCACCATCGACGATTCCGTCGCGGCCGAGATCCTGCAGAACGTCGCCTGACCCACGACGGCGGGCACCGCGGTTGCGAGCGCGCCGTCCCTCCCCGCAAGGCGGAAAGGAACGACCCCGATCACATCAGGCGGGTGCGTGCAGGCGCTCCGGGCTGACCGGCGTGATGGCGACGGATTCGCCGCAGCCGCAGGCCGAGGTCTGGTTCGGGTTGTTGAACACGAACTGCGACGACAGCTTGCTCGTCTGGAAATCCATCTCCGTGCCGAGCAGGAACAGCACCGCCTTCGGGTCGATGAAGACGGTCACGCCCTTGTCCTCGACCGCGTCCTCGCCGGCCTTGCGCGCCTCGGCATATTCCATCGTGTAGGACATGCCGGCGCAGCCGCCGTTCTTGACGCCGACGCGGAGCCCCGCGATTGGCCGGTCGGCATCCGCCATGATCGACTTGATCCGATCGGCCGCCGCGTCCGTCAGCGACATCACCTTGAAACCAGACATCTTCTTCCTCTCCTGCCTCCGGGTTCAAGGCCCGGGCGGGTGAGTGTTCAGCCCATGCGTTCAGCCCACGACAAGATAAGCATCGCGCGCGGCGGAATCCACTGCGCGGCGGGCACGGCACACCCCTTCCGTGATAGGCTGAAGTGGCCTCCTGAGGAGATTGCCGTGGCCGACCCCGCGATCCGGCGCATGACGCCGGAAGAGTTCTTCGAATGGCAACTCGGACAGGACGGGCTGTACGAGCTCGTGGACGGCGTGCCGGTGCCCCACGTCAAGATGATGACAGGTGCCAGCGCTCAGCACGACCGGGCGACCGTCAACATCATCGTCAGCCTGGGAAGCCAGCTTCGCGGCAGCGGCTGTCACCCGACCACCGACGACATCGCCCTGCGCACGAGCATCGCGACGCTCCGGCGCCCGGACATCACCGTGGAATGCGGAGAGCTCGTGCGCGACACCTACGAGAGCCGCTCGCCCCGCCTGGTGGTGGAGGTGCTCTCGCCCTCGACCAGCAGCGTCGACCGCTTCCGCAAGCTCGACGAGTACCGGCGCCACCCGACCCTGCGCTGCATCCTCCTCGTCGAGACCCGCTTCCCGAGCGCCCTGCTTTATCGGCGCGTGGGCGAGACCTGGGAGCCCGAGACCTACGAGGCGATGAGCGATATCATCGACCTTCCGGAGATCGGGGCGCGGCTCGCCCTCGCCGATATCTACGACGACGTGGCGTTCGAGCCCGGTCGCGCGCCGGCCTGACCGGCCCCTACCACATGTCCAGCGCGACGCGGGCCTCGTCCGACATCCGGCTCTGGTCCCACGGCGGATCGAACACCATGGTGACGGTGCAGGATTGGACACCCGGCACGGCGGTGACGGCGTTCTCGACCCATCCCGGCATCTCGCCGGCGACGGGGCAGCCCGGGGCGGTCAGCGTCATGTCGATCGCCACCGAGCGGTCGTCGGCGATGTCGACCTTGTAGATCAGGCCGAGCTCGTAGATGTCGGCCGGGATCTCCGGGTCGTAGACGGTCTTCAGGGCCGCCACGATCTCGTCGGTGAGCCGGTCGAGCTCGGCCGGCGGGATCGCCGAGGCGCCCGCCAGGGTGGGGGCGTTGGTGCCGCCGGTGATGGTCGCATCGGTACTCATCGAAACCTCCTCCGGCCCCTCGCGCCTCGCGACGGGGCCGAATCGAAACGTCAGGCGAACAGCATCTCGGCCTTGGTCAGCGCCTCGGCCAGCGCGTCGATCTCGGCGGTCGTATTATACAGGCCGAACGAGGCGCGACAGGTAGAGGTCACGCCGAAGCGGTTGAGGAGCGGCATGGCGCAGTGCGTGCCGGCCCGTACCGCGACGCCCTGGCGGTCGATCACCGTGGCGATGTCGTGGGCGTGGGCGCCCTTCATGGCGAAGGCGATGACGCCGCCCTTGCCCGCGGCGGTGCCGATGAGCCGGACCGCGTTCATGGCGCCGAGGCGCTCCTGCGCGTAGGCCGTGAGCTTCGCCTCATGCGCGGCGATCGCCTCGCGCCCGAGGCTCATCATGTATTCCAGCGCCGCGCCGAGGCCGACCGCCTCGACGATGGCCGGCGTGCCCGCCTCGAAGCGGTGCGGCGGATCGTTGTAGGTGATCGTGTCCTCGGTCACCGTGCGGATCATCTCGCCGCCGCCCTGGTAGGGGGGCAGCCGGTCGAGCCATTCCTTCTTGCCGTAGAGGACGCCGATCCCGGTCGGGCCGTAGACCTTGTGGCCGGTGAAGACGAAGAAGTCGCAGTCGAGCGCCCGCACGTCCACCGGCCGGTGCACCGCGCTCTGCGCCCCGTCGAGGAGCACCGGCACGCCGTGGGCATGGGCGATGCGCACGATCTCCTCGGCCGGCGTCACCGTGCCGAGCACGTTCGACATGTGGGTGATCGCCACCATCTTGGTGCGCGGCGAGAACAGTTTCTCGTACTCTTCGACGAGGAAGTTGCCCTGGTCGTCCACCGGCGCCCACTTGATGACCGCGCCGCGCCGCTCGCGCAAAAAGTGCCAGGGCACGATGTTGGAGTGGTGCTCCATGATCGAGAGGATGATCTCGTCCCCCTCCCCGATCAGCCCGGCCCAGCCCATGGACGAGGCCACGAGGTTGTAGGCCTCGGTGGCGTTGCGGGTGAAGATGATCTCGTCCGTCGAGGCGGCGTTGAGGAACTGGCGCGTGGTCTCGCGCGCGCCCTCGAAGCTTTCGGTCGCGGCATTGGCCATGTAGTGCAGGCCGCGATGGACGTTGGCGTAGCCCGTCTCCATGCAGGAGACCATCGCGTCGATGACCTGTTTCGGCTTCTGCGCCGAGGCCGCGTTGTCGAGATAGACGAGCGGCTTGCCGTAGACCGTCTCCGAGAGGATCGGGAAGTCCTTGCGGATCGTCTCGACGTCGTAGCCGGGGGTAAGGACGGGTGCGTTCATCGATCAGTCTCGCAAGAATTCCTCCCCCTCTGCGGGGGAGGGTGGCCCTCGCTTCAGCGAGGGTCGGACGAGGGGAGCGACGGTGCAGGAAAGGTCGCGACCGGTGCCATACCCGGATCCGTCGCGCTGCCCCTCTCCCGCCTGCTCCGCAGGCACCCTCCCCCGCAGAGGGGGGGAGGGTTACGGCGTGTCAGCCCCGCGACGCCAGCCAGGCCTCGATCTCGCCGATCAGCGCCGCGCGGGCGCCCTCGTGCGTGACCGTCTCCACCGCCTCGCCGATGAAGGCCTGGACGAGCAGGCTCTCGGCGGTGGCGCGGGGAAGGCCGCGGGCCATCAGGTAGAAGAGCAGGTCCTCGTCCGGCGCGCCGCAGGTGGCGCCGTGGCCGCAGGCGACGTCGTCGGCGAAGATCTCCAGCTCCGGCTTGTTCATCATCTGGCCGTCGTCGGTCAGGAGCAGGCAGTCGGACTTCATCTTGCCGTCGGTCTGCTGCGCGACCTGCCGGACGATGATCTTGCCCTGGAACACGCCGGTGGAATCGCCGTCGATCACCGTCTTGAACATCTCGCGGCCGACGCCGCCCGTCGCCGCATGGTCGGCGAGCAGGGTCGAATCCACGAGCTGGCCGTGGCCCAGCAGCGCCGCGCCGTTCACCACGGCGTTGGCGTCCTCGCCCGCGACATGCAGGTAGATCTGGTGGCGCGAGAGCTTGGCCCCGGTGACGAGGTTGACGGTCTCGAGCTGCGCCCGGGCGTCGAGCCGCACGGACAGCGTCGAGAGGGCGATGGCCGCATCCCCTTCCCGGTTGAGCCGGGCATGGCGGAAGGCGGCCTCCGCGCCGATGCGCACGTCGAGGGCGTCGTTGGGCTGGTAGGTCAGCCCGGACGGCCCCTCGTGGCTCTCCAGCACGGACAGCTCCGAGCCGGCACCGAGATCGACCAGCACGCGGGTCGCCGTCGAGAAGGCAGCCTCACCCGTGCCGATGAAGCGCAGGTGCAGGGACTGCTCCGGCTTGGCGCCCGCCGCCACCGAGATCAGCGCGCCATCGGCCAGGAAGGCGGTGTTGAGCTGGTAGATCGGGTTCTCGCGGACCTGCTCGACGGGGGCGAGCAGCTTCAGGCGCGCGTCGCCCTTCCCCATCGCCTCATTGAGCGGCGTGACGGTGACGCCCGCGGGCACCCGGTCGAGATCCGACAGGGCGGCGACGAAGTGGCCGTTCACGAAGGTGAGGCGGGCGGCCTCGACCTCGGAAAAGCCCTTAGCCCCGGCGGCAGCGGCCCTGGCCGCCTCATCCGTCGGCGCCTCGGCGGGCGGGGCCGCCTCGGTGATGGCGGCGCGCAGGTCCGTGTACTTGAAGGCCTCGACCCGGCGGCTCGGCAGGCCGGTCGCCTCGAAGAAGCGGAAGGCCTCCTCGCGGGCGATCGCCTCCTCGCTGGCGAAGCTCCGGCGGGCCGCCTCGAACAGCTTCGAGAGGCCGGCCTCGGCGGGGGAGCGGAGATTGGTGATGTCGGCCATGGCTTACGCAGCCTCGCTCGCGCTGTACTCGGCGTAGCCGGAGGCCTCGAGTTCCAGCGCCAGCTCCTTGCTGCCGCTCTTCACGATCTGGCCCTTCGACATGACGTGCACGGTGTCGGGCACGATGTGGTTGAGGAGCCGCTGGTAGTGGGTGATGACGAGGAAGGAGCGGCCCTGCGCGCGCAGGGCGTTCACGCCCTCGGAGACGATGCGCAGCGCGTCGATGTCGAGGCCGGAATCGGTCTCGTCGAGGACGCAGAACTTCGGCTGGAGGAGCGCCATCTGGAGGATCTCCATGCGCTTCTTCTCGCCGCCGGAGAAGCCGACGTTGAGGGCGCGCTTGAGCATCTCCTTGTTGATCTCGAGCTTGTCGGCCGCCGCGTTCACCGCGCGGATGAAGTCGGGGGTCGAGAGCTCGTCCTCGCCGCGTGCCTTGCGCTGGGCGTTCAGGCAGGCCTTGAGGAAGGTCATGGTGCCGACGCCCGGGATCTCCAGCGGGTACTGGAAGGCGAGGAACACGCCGGCCGCGGCGCGCTCGTCGGGCGCCATCTCCAGCAGGTTGTGGCCGTCGAGCAGGATCTCGCCGTCGAGGACCTCGTAATCCTCCTTGCCGGCGATGACGTAGGAGAGCGTCGACTTGCCCGAGCCGTTCGGGCCCATGATCGCGGCGACCTCGCCGTCGTTGACGGTGAGGTTGAGGCCGTTGAGGATGCGGTTGTCCTCGATCTGCACGACGAGGTTCTTGATCTCAAGCATTCTAGTCCAAGTCCTTCAAAACCATTTCCGATGCATCGCCTGCAGGAACGCGACGTTTCCGGCAGGATAGCCGGACAGATCGCCGATCACCGCATCGATGCCGCACCGGGGACACAGGGCGGTGCCCTCTTGGGCGACCCAGTCCACGATCTCGTCCGGTGCGAAAATCTCGAGGCAGTAGAAGCAACCGCAGAGCATGCTGCTCCTGACCTCGTCGGCATGCCGAAAGCTGTGGCGGTGCGCAGCCCTCAGCATGCCGTCTTCATAGCGGTCGCTCAGGCCGTCAGCCCACCGAGCCTTCCAGGCTGATCGAGATCAGCTTCTGGGCCTCGACGGCAAACTCCATGGGCAGCTGCTGCAGCACGTCGCGGACGAAGCCGTTGACGATGAGCGCGGTCGCCTCCTCCTCGGAGAGGCCGCGCTGCAGGCAGTAGAACTTCTGGTCCTCTGAGATCTTCGAGGTCGTCGCCTCGTGCTCGAACACGGCCGAGGCGTTCTTCGACTCGATGTAGGGCACGGTGTGCGCGCCGCACTGGTCGCCGATCAGGAGCGAGTCGCAGTTGGTGAAGTTGCGAGCATTCTTGGCCTTCTTGTGGGCCGAGACGAGGCCGCGATAGGTGTTCTGCGAGCGGCCGGCCGAGATACCCTTCGAGATGATCCGGCTGGTCGTGTTCTTGCCGAGATGGATCATCTTGGTGCCGGAATCGACCTGCTGCATGCCGTTCGACACCGCGATCGAGTAGAACTCGCCGCGGGAATCGTCGCCGCGCAGAATGCAGGACGGGTACTTCCAGGTGATGGCCGAGCCGGTCTCGACCTGCGTCCAGGAGATCTTCGAGCGGGCGCCGCGGCAATCGCCGCGCTTGGTCACGAAGTTGTAGATCCCGCCCTTGCCGTCGTTGTCGCCCGGGTACCAGTTCTGGACGGTCGAGTACTTGATCTCGGCATCGTCCAGGGCGACGAGCTCGACCACCGCGGCGTGGAGCTGGTTGTCGTCGCGCTTCGGGGCGGTGCAGCCCTCGAGATACGAGACGTAGGAGCCCTTGTCGGCGATGATGAGGGTGCGCTCGAACTGGCCGGTATCGCGCTCGTTGATGCGGAAATAGGTCGACAGCTCCATCGGGCAGCGCACGCCCGGCGGGATGTAGACGAACGAGCCGTCCGAGAACACGGCCGAGTTCAGCGTCGCGAAGAAGTTGTCGGTCACCGGCACGACCGAGCCGAGGTACTTCTGCACCAGCTCGGGATGCTCGCGCACGGCTTCCGAGATCGGCATGAAGATCACGCCGGCCTTCTCGAGCTCCTTCTTGAAGGTGGTCGCCACCGAGACCGAGTCGAACACGGCGTCGACCGCGACGCGGCGCTCCGGCGCGATGCCTTCCAGCACCTCGACCTCGCGCAGCGGGATGCCGAGCTTCTCGTAGGTCTTCAGGATCTCGGGGTCGATCTCGTCGAGCGATTCCGGACCCTTACGCTTCGGCGCGGCGTAGTAGTAGATGTCGCTGTAATCGACCTTGTCGTAGGAGACGCGCGCCCATTCCGGCTCCTTCATCGTGAGCCAGCGCTTGTAGGCGTCGAGGCGCCACTGGAGCAGCCAGTCGGGCTCGTTCTTCTTGGCCGAGATGAAGCGGACCACGTCCTCGGAGATGCCCTTCTCGGACTTCTCCATCTCGATCGTGGTCTCGAACCCGTACTTGTACTGATCCAGGTCGATCGATCGGACCCGGTCGATGGTTTCCTGCACAGCAGGCATCAGCGTCTCCTAAGCATCTCCGGCGTCAAGGGCCGGGGCTGTCTCACGGATGGCTTGGGATTCTCGCGGCTCAGGCCGCCTCCCCTCGCCGTCTATATAGGGTGTGGATCACCCGTTCGAAGGCGCGGAGGAAGCGGGGCACGTCCTCCGCGCGCGTATTCCAGCCGAGGCTCACGCGTAGCGCCCCCGCAGCCAGCGCAGGGCTCACACCCATCGCCGCCAGCACGGGGGAGCGCGCCACCTTGCCCGAGGCGCAGGCCGAGCCGGACGACACCGCGATCCCCGCAAGGTCGAGGGTGATCAGCGCGGTCGGCGCGTCGAGCCCCGGCACGGTGAAGCTCAGGGTGTTGGGCAGCCGGGCCACGCCCGCGCCGAACACCACCGCCTCCGGCGCGATTCCCCGCACGCCCGCCTCCAGCGCGTCCCGCAGGGCTGCGAGCCGGGCGGCCTCCTCCGGCAGCGCGCGGGCGGCGATCTCCGCCGCCGCGCCCATGCCGACGAGGGCGGGCAGCGCCTCGGTGCCGCAGCGCAGGCGCGATTCCTGGCCGCCGCCGCGCAGGAAGGCCGATTCCAGGCTCACGCCCTCGGCGAGCACCAGCGCCCCGACGCCCTTCGGCGCGGCGAACTTGTGTCCGGAGAGGGTCAGCGCGTCGAGGCCGAGGGCGGAGAAATCCAAGGGAATCTTGGCCAAAGCCTGCACGGCGTCGCTGTGCACCAGGGCGCAGCCATGGGCGCGGGCGAGCGCCACGACCTCGGCGAGCGGCTGGACGATGCCGGTCTCGTTGTTGGCGGCGTGCACGGAGATCAGCACCGTCTCGTCGCGCAGTGCGTCGAGCTGGCCCGCGAGCGCGTCGAGGTCGAGGAGGCCGGCTTCCGTCACCGGCAGGATCGTGACCGCATCGTCGGGGAAGCGGTGGCCGGCCGAGACGCAAGGGTGCTCGGTGGCGCCGATGAGGAGGCGCGTCGGCGCCGGCAGGCCGCGGCGGCGGAGCGCCCCCGACAGGACGGCGTTGGCCGCCTCGGTGCCGCCGCTCGTGAACACCACCTGGCTCGGGGTCGCGCCGACGAGGCGGGCGAGCTGCGCCCGCGCATGGTCGAGGGCCGCCCGGGCCGCCCGGCCCTCGGCATGGACCGAGGACGGGTTGCCCGGCAGGGCGAGCGCGCCCGCGACCGCCGCCGCGACCTCCGGCCTGACCGGCGAGGTGGCGTTGTGGTCGAGATAGGCGCGGGGCTCGCCGCGGTCTCCGGTATCCTGCCTTATGTCCTGGCTCATGCCTTGGTTCTTGCGCGCTCCGCTGCGGCGTCCATCGTCCGTGGCGTCGACATTTCCTTGCTTTCGCACCCGGCGATCGTGCTAAGGCCCCGCGGAAACCCGCGGATCCCGGTCCGCACGATCGGCGACGGGCGTGTGACCCTGGCCGGTCGACCCTCTTGAAGGTCGGCCTGCAACGTCACAGATTAGAATAGTTCTAATCACCTAGAACTATTCTAAGAGCGCTTGTAGATCGCGCGCGAGCCGAGTCAAGGCGGTCGATCCGTGCGGCGAGGCCGCGTCCGGGCCGGCCACAGGAGTCAAGACGCACCATGCCCGAGGTCATCTTCAACGGTCCCGCCGGCCGGCTGGAAGGCCGCTACCAGGCGCCGAAGAAGCGCGGCGCCCCGATCGCGATCGTGCTGCACCCGCACCCCCAGTTCGGGGGCACGATGAACAATCAAATTGTGTACAACCTTTTCTACACCTTCGCCAATCGCGGATTCGCAGCCCTGCGCTTCAATTTCCGCGGGGTCGGGCGCAGCCAGGGCTCGTTCGACCATGGCTCGGGCGAGCTCTCGGATGCGGCCGCCGCCCTCGACTGGGTGCAGTCGGTCAATCCCGAGGCGAAATCCTGCTGGATCGCGGGCGTGTCCTTCGGCTCGTGGATCGGGATGCAGCTCCTGATGCGCCGCCCCGAGATCGAAGGCTTCATCTCGATCGCCGCGATGGCCAACCGCTACGACTTCACCTTCCTGGCCCCCTGCCCCTCCTCCGGCCTGTTCGTGCACGGCTCGGAGGACCGCGTGGCGCCGGCGCGCGAGGTCATGCCGGTGATCGAGAAGGTGAAGACGCAGAAGGGCGTCATCATCGAGCACCAGATGGTCGAGGGCGCCAACCACTTCTTCGACGGCAAGGTCGACGAGCTGACCCAGACGGTCGACACCTATCTCGACAAGCGCCTGGGCGCCCGGGAAGAGGTGGCCTGACCCGACAGTCTCAGATGAGGCCCGGGTCCCCTCTCCCGAACGGGAGAGGGAGCGCGTCGCGGTCCGCCGTTCCTATCCGGCCGGCCGATATCGCCCCTGAGATCAGGCGGCCGCCTTCGCGGCTTCCGGCGCGTGCACCACCGGCACGGCGGGCGCGCCCTCCCATTCCGAGTTCGCGGGGATCGACTCGCCCTTCATCACGATGGTGAGGGGGCGCAGCCGCGCGTAGTCGCCGACCTTGGTGTCGTAGAGGACCGTGGCGAAGGCGCCCACCGAGACGCCGCGGCCGAGCTTCACCCGGCCGATCTTCATGATGCGATCCTCGTAGAGGTGGGTCTGCAGGGCCGAGGTCCGGTTGATCACCGAGAAGTCGCCGATCTCGACGCAGTCGAACTCGGTGATGTCGGTGGTCAGCATGCAGACCCCCTGCCCCACGCTCACGCCGAACAGGCGCAGCACCCAGGGCAGGAAGGGCGTGCCCTGCAGGTGCTCCAGCAGCACCTTGCCGGCCAAGCCCCAATAGGCCACCGCGATCGCTTCGGTGCGCATCGCCCACCACGACCACATCGGCCGCATGCCGGGCTGGTAGACGCCCATCAGGAGCCATTTCATCGCGATGACCGCCGAGCACTGGATCAGTGCGATGACGACGCTCGCCGCCACGAAGGTGCCGGCCAGCCCCCACCAATCGCCTTCCAGGATCTCGGGATAGAAATACCAGTCGATCGCGGTGATCGCCAAGGTGATGTACAGCATCGGTGAGAACGAGGTCGCGAAGGCCTCGAAGATGCCGCGCCTGAGCTTCGGCCACAGGCCCGGCTCGAAGGTCTGGCTGAGGGAGCCGAGATCGACCTTCTGGCGCACGGGCAGCCGGATCGGCGGCGAGCCGAACCACGTCTCGCCCGGCGCCATCTGCTCGTTGGCGGGCGGCTTCGACTTGATGCCGATCAGCACGTCGTCGGGGATCACCGCGCCCGGCGGGATCACCGCGTCGTTGCCGACGAAGACGCGCGCCCCGGTGCGCGCCTCGGCCAGATGCATGGTGCCGCGACGGATCTCCTCCTCGCCGTAGACAACCTCGTCGGCGATGAAGTTCTTCGCCCCGATCTCGGCGAGGTCGTAGCGCCCGGAGAGGTTGGTGGAGATCTCGGCCCCCTGCCCCATCCGCGCGCCCATCAGGCGGTACCACGCGCGCATGTAGACCGTGGCGAAGAGCGAGGAGAGCGTCTCCAGCGTCACCTCGACGGCGAGCGCCAGCGACCACTTGCGCAGGTAGAACCAGGAATGGACCGAGTAGGCGCCGGAGCGCCGGCGGGGCAGGACGAGCCAGCGGATCCCTGCGATCAGCAGCACCGTGCCGGCCGTCATCAGCATGGCGGTGGGCCAGGTCAGCAGCGGCAGGTACCAGTGGTAGTCGATGTCGGTGATGAAGCCGAGCTGGTCCGAGATCTGGTCGAAGATGAAGAAGGCCGGGAAGATCGGCAGCAGGCCGATCGCGGGGATCGCGGCCAGCAAAGCCACGTAGAGGGCGAGGAACAGGGCCCGGCGTCCGGCCGGCGCCTCGGCCGGGGGCGGCAGCGCCGCGGGGTCGGCCGTTCCGACCTTGCGGCCGGGCGAGCCGTCCCAGCGCTCGCAGGGACCGACCCGTGTGCCGGCGGGGATGGTGGTGAGGTCGGCGATCTCGGCATGGTCCCCGATCACCGTGTCGTGGCTGACGACGCAGGAGGTGCCGATCGCGGCATCCGCGCCGATCCGGACCGAGCCGATCACCAACTCGTTGCCGACGATCTCGGCGTTGGCGATGACGAGCCGGCCGCCGAGGGAGGCGCCCTCCCCGATGCTGAGGAGGTCGGGCGCGCCGACCTCGATATCGGAGATCAGGGCGTCGCGGCCGACCTTCGCACCCATCAGGCGGAGATAGATCGCGATGGCCGGCGAGCCCTGCAGCCATTTGACGTGGACCAGGGGGGCGAGGCGCTGGGCCAGCCACCAGCGGTAATAATAGGCGCCCCAGAGCGGGTAGCGGCCCGGCTTGGTGCGGCCGAGGATCAGCCACTTGGCCCCGACCGCGATGCAGGCGGTGGTGGCGTTGATGCCGACATAGACGGCGAGCAGCACCGCCATCTCGCCGAAGAAGCCGAGCCCGCCGCCGGTGAGCAGCAGGTAGGTGACGAAGATGCCGAGCCATTGCGAGGTGGCGAGCGCGATGACGAAGGGCAGCGCCACGGCCTGGGCGAGGCCGCAGAGGGCGCGGCGCAGGAGCGGCGGCGGCTCGAAGGAGAGGTCGCGGATCGCGGTCTCGGCGCCGACGCCCCCGGTGCGGGCGATCAGCGCGTCCGACATGGCCCGCAGGGTGCGCTCCGCGTAGACGTCCTGCAGGGTGATGCCGGCGAGCGCCGGCGCCTCGCGCACCGCCGAGACGAAGCGGGCGGCGATGAGCGAGTGGCCGCCGAGATCGGCGAAGAAGTCGCCGGAGAGGTCGATGGGCTGGTTGCCGAAGACCTGTTTGGCGGCGGCCAGCAGCACCGCCTCGGTCTCGTTGGCCGGCGGCTCCTGCTCGCCGTCGGCCGCGACGATGGTGAGGGGCGCGATCTTGAGCGCCTTGCGGTCGACCTTGCCGGAGGTGAGCCGCGACAGCGTCTCGGTCAGCTCGTAATGGCCGGGCACCATGTAGGGCGGCATCTGCTCGGAGAGGCTGCGCCGGAGCGCGGCCCGGTCGACGGTGTGGCCGCGCTCGGGCACGAGGAAGGCCACCAGACGGTCGACGCCGTCATCGGCGCGCAGCACCACGGCCGCTTGGTTGATGCCGTCCTGCGCGCGGATGCGGGACTCGATCTCGCCGAGCTCCACCCGGAAGCCGCGGATCTTGACCTGATCGTCGATGCGGCCGTGGAACAGGATGTTGCCGGCCTCGTCCAGCGAGACCGCGTCGCCCGAGCGGTAGAGCACCGGGTCGATGCCGCCCTCCGCGAAGGGGTTGGCGATGAACTTCTCCGCCGTCAGCTCCGGGCGCTTGAGGTAGCCCTTGGCGATTCCGGGGCCGCCGATCAGCAACTCGCCCTGCTCGGCCGTCCCCAGCAGGTTCAGAGCTTCGTCGGCAACGTAGGCGGTGTAGTTGGCGATCGGGCCGCCGATGGTGACGGGCTCGCCCCGGCGCATCTCGGCGGCGGTCGCCACCACCGTGGCCTCGGTCGGCCCGTAGGTGTTGAAGAGCTGGCGCCGCCCCGTGGCCCAGCGGGCGACCAGGGGCTCGGGCAGCGCCTCGCCGCCGAGCAGGACCAGGCGCAGATGGGGCAGGTCCCCCGAGATCATCGCGAGCAGGGTCGGCACGGTGTCGAGCACCGTGATGCGCTGCGCCTCCAGGATGCCGGGCAGCGACTCGAGATCGCCCATCATGGCGGGCGAGGCCACGAACAGGGTCGCGCCGACGAGATAGGGGACCCAGATCTCCTCCATCGAGAGATCGAAGGCGACGGAAGCCCCCTGGAAGACCACGTCGTCGGCGCGCATGCCGTAGAGGGCGTTCGCCGAGCGCAGGAAGTGGCAGATGTTGGCGTGGCTGATGACGATGCCCTTGGGCACGCCGGTCGAGCCCGAGGTGTAGATCAGGTAGGCCGGGTGCTCCGGGGTGAGGCCGGCGGCGCGCGGGTCCGGCAGCGTCGCGTCCGCGGGGGTCGCGGCGGCGAGCGCCTCCGGCGTCAGCGCCGGGGCGGCGTCCGGGGCCTGCGCGGCGAGCGCCGGCGAGACGAGGAGGGCCTTGGCCGCGGCGTCGCCGAGGCAGATCCCGACGCGGTCGGCGGGCGCCTCGGCGTCGAAGGGCAGCCAGGCCGCGCCCGAGAGCGTGATGCCGATCTGCGCGACGAGGAGGTCGATCCCGCGCGCCATCCAGAGGCCGACCACGTCGCCCGGCCCGATCCCGCGATGGGCGAGGCCCGCGGCGATCGCTTCCGCACGGGCGAGCACCTGCGCGTAGCTGAGATGCGGGTGGAGGCCGCCGGCCGCCACGGTCGCGCCGTCGATCAGGGCCGGATGGTCGGCCCTGGCCCGCGCCGTCTCGCGGAAGATCTCGGCCAGGACCTCGTCGCGGATCAGGTCGGGCCGCGTCTCGCCGCGCAGGACCGCGCGGGGCCTCGCCCCGTGCCGGTCCGTCTCGGGCCGGGACATCTCGGCGAGACTGCTCATCCGCTACTCCGCTGCCGCTACGCCGGGGAGCGCCGATCCCCGTATGCCCGGCCTCCCCTGTCTGCCCGGACTCTTCGTCCCCGATCGCGCCGTTATCAGGGCAGGGAGCCGGCGGGCGTCCGGGGATAGGCGGGTTCGGCCGCCCGCGCCACCGGCAAAGATCGCGCAGGTCTGGTGAATCCGGCTTGAACGGCCGGTCGCCGCGGCGTTCACGCCCAGCGCCAGCCGTCGTGCTCCACCACCAGAACGACGCCCTGGCGGACGCCGATCCGTGGGGCGGCCTGGATGTCGAGCAGGCCGAGGGCGACCAGCATGGCGCGGGCGACGCCGCCATGGGCCACGACGACGGCGTCGCGGTCGAGCCCGGCGATGACGGGCCCCACGCGCTCGGTCAGCATGGCGTAGCTCTCGGCCTTCAGCCCGGGCGGGCGGTAGCCCCAGCGGTCGCGGTCGCGCGCATGGGCGCCGGCCGGATCGCGGCGCCGGATCTCGGACCAGGTCGAGCCCTCCCAGGCGCCGAAATGGATCTCCATCAGGCGCGGATCGGTCCGGTAGCCCTCCGGCTCGAGGCCGAGGCGCCCACGCAGGATCTCCATGGTGCGCCGCGCCCGGGTGAGCGGGCTCGCCAGGTAGACAGCCTCGGCCAGCCCATCGCCCGCGACGGCGCGCAGGCGGTCGCCGACCTGCGCCGCCTGTTCGAGGCCCACCGCGTTGAGGTCGACATCGCGCTGCCCCTGGAGCCGACCCTCGGCGTTCCAGGTGGTCTGCCCGTGGCGGACGAAGTAGATCGTCCGCATGGTCAGGCCGACCCGTGCGGCCGGGAACCACGGGTCCCGCCGGTCGTTGCCAAGCTCACGCCATTCCCCCTCATCCCGCCGGTCGGCACCATCCGACCCCGGACCACGGACCATCGATGCCGAAGAAGCACGGGAAGCAGCATCGCGGCCAGTCGCCGGGCGCAAAGCAGGTGACAGGGCCGGCCGCGGCGTCGGGTGCCGCCGCGAGCCACGGCCTCGCCGCCGGGCGTCCGCCCTCCTCCGCCCTCTGGGCGGGCGCGGCCCCGGCGATCGAGGAGCGGGTGCCGGAGCCGGCCGCCAAGCCGCCGGTGCGGGTGGCTCCGGGCATCGTCACGGTGACACCCGGCATGCCCTTCCGCCTCGCCGAGGTCGATCCCGACGCGGATGGCGGCTTCGACAAGGCCGAGGCGAAGGATGCGCTCGACGTGGAGCGCGCGCGCATCCAGGCGTTGCAGGAGCGGCTCTACGCCGAGCGCCGCCGCAGCCTGCTCATCGTGCTCCAGGCCATCGATACGGGCGGCAAGGACGGCACCGTGCGCGCCGTGCTCCAGGGCGTGAACCCGCAGGGCTGCGCGGTGACCTCGTTCAAGGTGCCGAGCACGGAGGAACTCGATCACGACTTCCTCTGGCGCTACCATGCGAGGACGCCGGGCCGCGGCATGATCGGCGTGTTCAACCGCAGCCATTACGAGGACGTGCTCGTGGTGCGGGTGAAGGGCCTCGTGCCGGAGGAGGTCTGGCGGGCCCGCTACAACCTCATCAACGATTTCGAGCGGCTGCTCACCGCCTCGGGCACCACGATCCTGAAGTTCTTCCTGCACATCTCCAAGGCGGAGCAGAAGGCGCGGCTTGAGGCCCGCATCGAGGATCCCGAGAAGCACTGGAAGTTCGATCCCGCCGACCTCGTCGAGCGCAAGTCCTGGGACGCCTATCAGGCCGCCTTCGGCGATGCCCTCACCCAGTGCTCGACCCCTTACGCGCCGTGGCATGTGGTGCCGGCAAACCGCAAGTGGTTCCGCAACCTCGTCGTCGCCCGCACCGTGGCCGACACGCTGGAGGCGATGGACCCGCGCTACCCGGAGGCCGCGAAGGGCATCGCGGACCTCAAGGTGCCGGACTGAGCGCCTGTTCAGCCGGCAGGTCCCATCCGCGACCTCAGGATGAGGTGGTTGTTTGGGACCAAGCCGGTCGCGTCGGCTCACCGGCGGACCAGCGCGTCGAACAGGCTCCGAGCCTCAATCCTTGTCGAGCGAGAGGTCGGGCGCCTCGGGGTTCTTCATGCCGACGACGTGGTAGCCCGCATCCACGTGCAGGATCTCGCCGGTCATGCCGCGGCTCATGTCGGAGATGAGGTAGGCGGCGGTCTCGCCGACCTCGCCGATCGTCACCGTCCGGCGCAGGGGGGCGTTGTACTCGTTCCACTTGAGGATGTAGCGGAAGTCGCCGATGCCGGAAGCGGCCAGCGTCTTGATCGGCCCGGCCGAGATCGCGTTGACGCGGATGTCCTTCGGCCCGAGATCTGCGGCGAGGTAGCGCACCGAGGCCTCCAGCGCGGCCTTGGCGACGCCCATCACGTTGTAGTGCGGCATCCACTTCTCGGCGCCGTAATAGGTCAGCGTCAGCAGCGAGCCGCCGGGGCGCATGATCTTCTCGGCGCGCTGGGCGATCGCCGTGAAGGAGTAGCACGAGATCAGCAGCGACTTGGTGAAGTTGCCCTCGCTGGTCTCGATGTAGCGCCCGGTCAGCTCGTCCTTGTCCGAGAAGGCGATGCAGTGGACGACGAAGTCGATGCCCTCGGGGAAGGCCTTCGCGGCCTCGGCGAAGACGGCGTCGATCGAGGCGGGATCGGTGACGTCGCAATGGCCGATCACCCGGGCGTCGAGCTCCCGGGCGAGCGGCTCGACCCGCTTCTTCAGGGCCTCGCCCTGGTAGGTGAAGGCGAGCTCGGCGCCGTGCGCGTGGGCGCTCTTGGCGATGCCCCAGGCGATCGAGCGGTTGTTGGCGACGCCGAGCACCAGGCCGCGCTTGCCAGCGAGCAGGCCGGTCCCGGCGCGTGCTCCGCGATCCTCACCCGCGCCGTTTTCCGCCATGACTCACCTGACAATGCCGCCGACGCAGCCCGGCGGCCCGGACCCGGATCCGGGAACGCCGCGCGCCGCCGGCTTCCTTAGCGGAGGCAAGCGGGGGACGGAAGGGCGGGGCGGACACAGGGAGGCGGGCCTGTATGCCGGCGGAGTCCCGATGTCACCTCAGAAGAAGGCGGCCGGGCTGACCTGGAACCGTTCCGACAGGCGCCGGATCTGGGTGGTGTTCAGGGCGCGCTTGCCGTTCAGGACCTCGGAGACGACGCCCTGGCTGCCGATCTCCGGAAGGTCGCCCTGCCGCAGCCCGTGCTGGTCCATCAGCAGCCGGACCATCTCGGCCGGCGGCGCATCGGGACGGCGATGGTGCTCGTCGTCATAGGCGGCGATGAACGCGCCGAGGAGATCGAGCAGGGGGGCAGGGGATGATGCTCGTCGCCGGCGCCCGCATCGAGCAGGCCGTTCAGGCAGACCACGGCCGCGTCGTACCCCTCGTCGGTCTCGATGGTGTGCAGCGGGATCCGATGCGCGAGCGCGCGGTAATGGCCGGCGAGGTCGTCGACTTCCGAGCGGCTGAACGTCACCTGTTCCATGCGTCGGATTCCTCGTGCGTGAAGACATGCCGCACGAACAGTTTCTGCGCATTGAAGTGGATGGCAGCTACGATCCGGAATTTGTTGCCGCCGATGTCGAAGATGCAGAACCCCTTCGCGCGATCCGTCGCGTTGAAAGCCTTCTTCAGGTCGGCGGAGTTCAGGAACGCATTCGTCTCGATCGTCTTGCGCCACGCCTGCATGGGCGGACCGGCTTGGGAATGGAGCTGTGCGAAATCCGTCAGGGCCTTGTTCGAGATCACGCGCATGGGCGTCCATATCTCAATTTGAGATATGGATCAGTTCTTCGCTGACCGTGCCCTGCGGGAGCCCTCAGGCCGCGCGGGCGGCGCGGCGGGTGCGGGCGTATTCGGTGAGGGCCGCCTCGTCCGCGTCCGGCAGCACGATTGCGGTGATGGCGAAGAGGTCGCCGCGCGTGCCGTCCTTCTTCGGCAGGCCCTTGCCGCGCAGGCGGAAGGTGCGGCCGGAACTCGTCATCGCCGGCATCTTCATCTCGACGGCGCCGGTCAGGGTCGGCACCCGGATGGTGCCGCCGAGGATCGCCTCCTCCAGCGGCACGTCGACCGTCACGCGCAGGTCCGCGCCCTCCGGCTTGAAGCGGGGATGCGGCAGGATGCGAATGGTGAGCAGCGCGTCGCCGGGCTCGGAGCGGGGGCCGCCCGGATGGCCGAGGCCGCGCAAGCGGATGGTCTGGCCGTCCGCCACGCCCTTGGGCACCATCACGTCGACCTCGCGGCCCGTGGGGAGCGCGAGGCGCAGCTTCTCCTCGGCGCCCACCTGCTCCAGGGTGACGCTGAGCTCGGCCGCCACGTCCTCGCCGCGCGCCGCCTGGCGCTGGAAGCCGCCGCCGGGCCCGGCCCCGCCCGCGCGGAACGCCTCGCCGAAGATGTGCGAGAAGATGTCCTCGCCCATGCCGCCACCGCCGCCGCGGCCGCCCGGGAACCCCTCGAAGCCGCCGCCGCGGCCGCCGAAGCCGCCGGTGAAGCCCTCGAAGCCGGTCGCGCGCGGCTTGCCGTCCGCGTCGATCTCGCCGCGGTCGAACTGCTTGCGCTTCTCGGCGTCGCCGACGATCTCGTAGGCGGAGTTCGCCTCGGCGAAGCGGTCCTTCGCCTTCACGTCGTTCTTGTTGCGGTCCGGGTGGAATTCCTTGGCCAGCCGGCGATAGGCCTTCTTGATCTCGGCCTCGCTCGCCGTCTTGGAGACGCCCAGCACGTCGTAGGGATTGCGCATCGCTTAGGTTCGGAACTTGCCTGTCGTACACCGTCGCCGATCGGCGGTCTCGACCGGCATGTGGTGTCCATGTTGCATCCCTGCAACGGTTCAGGTGCCGAAAGTCGACTCGTTCCGCCGCTCCGTCAAGCACCCCCTGGCGACAGCGCGGCGCGCGCCCGTCAGGCGCTCTTCGAGGCGCGCAGCTTCCGCAACTCCCAGGCGCCGCCCGAGGGCTTGCAGCCGGTGCCGCGCACGAAGCGGCTGGTCTCGGGACCGATCACCGAGGCGAGGAAGTCGCGGCAGATCAGGTCGTTGGAGACGTAGGGCAGGCTCGTCGGGTTGATCGAGCCGCGCAGGCCCGTCTCCGGATTGTCCCATTTCACCGGGCGCCCGTTGCCCTGCGGATCCAGCGCGACGCCGAGCGCGGCGTTGGCGCGGCGCCAATCCTCCTCGCCGAGATCGGACCCGAAGCGCGCCGGCCGCTTGGAGATGCTGCCCGTGACGATGGGCTCCTCCGGCGGGGCGGCCTCTGCGACCACCTCGGCCGGTGCCTCGCCGCGGAAGACGAGGAGCGGCTGGCTGCATCCGCCCAGCAGGGCGAGCAGCCCCAGGCAGAGAGCGACACGATGGGGGCGTAGGCCGGGGACGGGAGGGCTGGCGGGGTATTTACAGCCGCGGCGACGCATTACACCTGACACCGTGCGATCATGACCATGCGGGGCCTAACGTGCGGGCTCCACATCGGTGCCCCCGACCCGGATGCCACGAGAGGACATAGCCCGTGGGAGCGTTAAGGAACGGTGATCCGACGGTTCCGGACTTCACCCTGGCCGAGGATCCCTTCGCCCTGTTCTCGGACTGGATGCGCGAGGCGGAAGGGTCCGAGCCCGTCGATCCGAACGCGATGGCGCTCGCCACCACCGGCTCGGACGGGCTGCCGGACGTGCGCATCGTCCTCCTCAAGGGCTTCGACGCGCGCGGCTTCGTGTTCTACACCAACGTCGAATCCGCCAAGGGCGAGGAACTGGCGCAGAACCCTCAGGCTGCCCTGGTTCTGTACTGGAAGAGCCTGGGCCGGCAGGTGCGCGCCCGCGGCCCCGTGTCGCGGGTCGCGGCGGAGGAGGCGGATGCCTATTTCGCGAGCCGCCACCCGCAGAGCCGGCTGGGCGCCCGCGCGAGCCGGCAATCCCGGCCCCTCGCCGACCGGGCGACGCTGATGGCCGAGGTGGCGGAACTCGCCGCCCGCTACGAGAACGGCCCGATCCCGCGGCCCGAGAACTGGACGGGCTTCCGTATCGATCCGGTCGCCATCGAGTTCTGGCAGAACGGCGAGTATCGCCTGCACGACCGGGTGCGCTTCACCCGCGCGGGCACGGGCTGGAGCCGCTCGCGCCTCTATCCCTGAAGGTCCGGGTTTCGAAAGGGATCATCCCTTTCGTGGGTCCAGGGCGAAGCCCTGGAAGACGCCGGGGCACTGCCCCGGCACCCCGCCGAAGGGATGATCCCTTTGGATTCCGCGGTTTCAGCTCGGCATCCGCCGGGTGGGAACGCGCCGGTAGGCGACGCGGGCCAGTGCCAGGGCGCCGCCGAACTGCAGGATGCCGTTCTCGGACAGGGCGTGCGGGGCGAGGTGCCAGTGCACGAGGCTGCGGGTGAGCGCGTTCAGCGCAACCAGCGCGACGCAGAAGGCGACCGCCGAGAGCAGCGCGGCGACGAAATCAGGCATGGCTTCGCACCCCCTTGTTCCAGGGGCCGAGCGTAGCAAGTGGTGCGCCAGCAAATCGCCTGGGCGCCCGCGAAAAGCCAAGCTTGTTGCGCCGCCGTCACAGGCCGCGCGATGGCCCTACCGGCGGGCGGCCGGTGCGGCGCCCTGCGCGGCGGCGGGGGCCGTGTGGGCGGCCGGCGGGCGCGGGGTCTCGACAGCGAGCCGCTTCACCGGCCAGCCGTCGCTCCAGCGCTCCATGTCGGCGAAGCGCGGGTTCATCTTCAGCGAGGCCGCGTCGCTACCCGAGAAGGCCGCCGCCGCAGCGAGGTCGAAGGCCTTCCAGAAGGCGAGGTAGTCGAGCGTATCGGTGCGCGCGTTGTTGATCTGCGAGACCAGGGTCTGCTGCTCGCCCGAGAGCGCCATGTCGGCCGACCACTTGAACGGTGCGGGCTTCGAATCCTTCGGCTCGGGCGGCAGCTTGATCGCGGCGCCGTCATAGGCGGAATCCACCCCGGCCGGGGCGGCGAGCGTCGCGGTGAGTGCCGGGAAGCCGTGGTCGTCCGAGAGGGCGCGCACGAAGAGCTTGCGCTCCACGGGCACCTTGTCGGCCTCGCGCAGCAGGCGGCGCGCGGCGGCGTCGGCGGCGCGGGCGTCGCGATCGCCGATCACGGTGATGATCATGGTGGAGGCCGGCACCGCGGAGAGGTCGGCCAGCGTGATGCCGCGCGCCTTCGGGCCGCTCGCGATACCGCCCGGCATGGTGCCGAAGACGAGCTTCGGCGCGGGCAGGCCGAGGCCCGCTGCCTCGGCGGCGAGGTTCATCGCGATCGGCACACCGGCGAGATGGCCGATCACTGCGACCCGGCTCGTGTCGGGCTTGGCGTCGGCGTCCGCGGCCAGCTCGTCGAGGGCGGTCTTGACCAGGCGCCCGGCGAGCGCGCTCGCATCGGCCGGCCGGGTGCGGTTCACCTCCTGGAAGCGCGGGAACAGCACGAGGTAGCCGTTGCGCACGAGGTGGTCGATCCAGGCGCCGTAGCTCTGCGGGTTCACGGCGCCCCAGCCGTGCAGGAAGATCGCCACCGGCCGTCCCGATGACGGCGCCGGGCCCGCGGCGTAGAAGACGAAGGTCGCCGCGCTGGCGCGCCCGACGGCCCGCTTGGTGACCGTGGCCTGCTTGTCCCCGGGTCCGCCCGGGCCGTCCTTGGGCTGTCCGGGAGGCGCCGCCGCCAGTGCGGGCGCGAGGAGGCCCGAGGCGGCGAGAAGGCCGGCGGCAAGGAGAACGCGGCGGGCTTTCAGGCGCATGGAGGACTCGATCACGCGGGGCGGTGCCGGCTACGCCGGAGGCGGCTTCATAGCAGATCTCGCCGCCCTGGCGATGCGCCTGGGCAGATCAGGGCCTGCGATCGGCGCGCGGGATCGAGAATTCGCGCGCGTGTTGCCCGATGGGCAGCGGTGCGGTCATGCCAAAGTGCGTTGATCCCGACCCGTGGTCGGGATCAACGCGTCCGGCGGACGACCGCCGCGCCGTCGCGCGGGCAGATGGCGATGAGCCGAGCTCAGCGCCGTCTGGTCTCAGGCGGCCTGGGCGGACCCGTGCCGTGGGGCGCGGTCGAGCCGGCGCGCCAGTGCCAGGAGCCGGTCAGGAAGGTCGCTCGCCGTCTCGCCGTAGAGTGCGCGCAGGTCGCAGGCGATCGCGTCGAGCATCAGGGGCGCGGGGGCGGCATAGGCGTCGCGCGGCAGGTCGGCGGCGTGGTTCTCGGCGATGATCTTCATGACGGGCTCGGATGCCGGCGCTTTCTTGGGGGGCTGGCGCACCCTCGAGCCGGATGGGATGCCGGCCCGGCGAAGGAGAGCGCGTCGAGACGATGCCCTGAAGCCGGGCACGATTGGACCCCGTCAACGGGCGCCCCGCGCCTCAGGTTTCCATGCCGCCGGAAATTATCTTGCCACCCGGGCCGATCACCGTGGGGCCCGAATCGGCGCTCGGGGGGCGCCCGGCCGCCTCTTCGACCCAGGCCAGGATGTCCTCCGCCCGCCACGGCTTCGGGATGAAGGTGGCCGAGACGCGCAGGTCGCTCGGCTGATCGCCGGCATCGCCCGAGGTCAGGAGCACCCGCACGCGCGGCCAGGTGACGCCGATGATGCGCGCGAGTTCGAAGCCGCCGATCGGGCCGGGCGTGCGTACGTCGGAGAAGACCACGCTGACCTCGTCGGCGCGGTCGTTGAGGATGGCGAGGGCCATCTCGGCCGTCTCGGCCTCGATCACGCGGAAGCCGGTATCCTCCAGCAGCGTCGCCGCGAGGAAGCGCTCGTCCGGCTGGTCCTCAACCACGAGGATGACGGGCTTATGTCCTGGCGGTTTCGCGTCGCTCATGGGCCGGGACACTTCACAACAGGGGCTGAACGGTGCGTCCGTCCAATCGATCAACGCATCGCCGCCGCCGCCGGCACCCGTCCGCCGCATCTCGGCCGGACGGGTCCCCGGGCCCGGGAAGGCGCGGCTCCGCTTGAACACCCTGGCATATTCCGCACTGCGAAGCCGTGTCCCGCAGGGCACAGCCCGCGGAACTTGAGCCGCGGCGGCGGCCCGCTCAGCCGACGCCGTTGGCCTTGAGGAAGGCGAGCGCGCGCGACCAGCCGTCCTCGGCGGCGGCCTTGCGGTAGCTCGGCCGGTAATCGGCGTGGAAGCCGTGCGGCGCCTCCGGATAGACCACGAGTTCCACGGACTTGCCGGCCGCCTTCGCCTTGTCGCGCGCCTCCTCCACGGAGGCGACCGGGATACCGGTATCGGCGCCGCCATAGAGGGCGAGCAGCGGCGCGTTGATCTCGCCTGCCACGTCGCCGGCATTGCGGGGCTGGATGTCGCTGCGCTGGCCGCCGAGGGGCCCGTACCAGGCCACCGCGGCCTTCAGGTCGCGACGATGCGCCGCGTAGAGCCAGGCGCCCCGCCCGCCCCGGCACCAGCCCATGACGCCGAGCCGGCCGAGATCGCCCTTGGCGGCGGAGCCCGCATAGGCCGCGGCCGCGTCGAGATCGGCGATCCACTGCGCGTCCGGCGTCTTCGAGATCACGTCGCGCACGATCTGCTGCGCGTCCGTCATCGTCGAGAGGTCGCCCTGGCGGGCGTAGAGCTCTGGCGCCACCGCGCAGTAGCCCGCCTTGGCGAGCCGCCGGCAGATGTCCTTGATGTAGTCGTGGACGCCGAAGATCTCCTCGATCACCAGCACCACCGGGAAGGGGCCGGGCCCCTTGGAAACGGCGCGGTAGCCCGGCATCGGCCCGTCCTGGGCCGGGATCCTGACCTCGCCGGCCTCGATCCCGTCGCTGTCGGTGTGGATCGCCTGAGCCTCCACCCGGGTCGTCGCGAGCGTGAGGCCGCTCATCAGGCTCGTCATCACGAAGCCGCGTCGCGACAGGGGTGGCGTGACGAGGCCGGTCAGTCCCGCCTCCCGGGCCGGCGCCGCGCCGTCGCCCGAACCGTCGTGCTGCATGGTTCCTCCCGGTCTGTCGTCGCGGGCAAGCGAGCATGCACCCGCCCGCGGGGTCAATGCGACTCAATCGGCGGTCCCGGACCGTCCCGTCAGGGCATGACGGGCGGATGGTATTCCAGCGTGAAGGCGAGCGCCCAGAGCAGGAACAGCACCACCGGCAGGTGCGCCATCAGCTGGAGGAAGCTGAAGCCGACGATGTCCCGCGCTTTCAGCCCGAGGATGCCGAGCAGCGGCAGCATGAAGAACGGGTTGATCAGGTTCGGCAGCGCCTCGGCGGCATTGTAGACCTGCACCGCCCAGCCGAGATGCACCTTCAGCTCGTTGGCCGCCTGCATCACGTAGGGCGCCTCGAGCAGCCACTTGCCGCCGCCGGAGGGGATGAAGAAGCCGAGGATCGCCGAGTAGATGCCCATCGCCAGCGGGAAGGACCCCTGCGTGTTGAGCGCCACGAAGGCATGGGCGATCACGTCCGAGAGGCTGTGGCCGGCCCCGTTCTTGGCCCCCGTCAGGATCGCGGCGATGGCCGCGTAGAAGGGGAACTGGATCAGGATGCCGGCGGTGGCCGGCACCGCCTTGCCGAGGGCTGCGAGGAAGCGCTTCGGGCGCCAGTGCAGCACGAAGCCGAGCATCAGGAAGAGCAGGTTGTAGGTGTTGAGGTTCGAGATCGCGACCTTCCAGTCCTGGCGCGCGAATTCCTGCACCAGCCAGCCGGCCGCGAGGAGGCCGATCAGCACGGTGAGGATCGGCGCGTGCTCCAGCCACTCGCCGGGCTGGGTCGGGGGCGGGAGGCGGTCGTCCTCCTTCGACACGTCGACGCCGAGGGCTTCGGCCGTCACCGCCGTCTCGCGGCCCGGGGCGGAGGCCAGCGCGATCACCGTCGAGAGCACCACGAGGACGACGGCGATCAGGATCGACTGCCAGAGGAAGATGGTCTCGCTGAAGGGGATCACGCCGGTGATCGGCAGGAGGCCCGGGGGCAGGCTCTTCGGGTTGGCCTGGAGCTGCGCGGCCGACGAGGACAGGCCCATGGCCCAGGTGGCACCGAGGCCGAGATAGGCCGCCGCCCCCGCCGCCCGGTAATCCATGCGCAGGTCGGTGCGGCGGGCGAGCGCGCGGGTGAGCAGTCCGCCGAAGATCAGGCTGAGGCCCCAGCTCAGGAACGAGGACAGCATGGTGGCGAGCGCCACGAAGCCGATGGCGCCGCGGCCGGTCTTCGGCACCAGCGCCATCCGGTCGATGAGCGCCTGGACGGGGGCGGAGGTCGCCACCACGTAGCCGCCGATGGTCACGAAGACCATCTGCATGGTGAAGGGGATCAGGCTCCAGAAGCCGTCGCCGAAGCTCTTGCTCACGGCCTGGGCCGGCGCGCCGTTGAGGAGCGCCGCGAGCGCCACCACGACCACCGCGATGGCGACGAAGACGAAGGCGTCCGGGAACCACTTCACCGCCCAGTCGGTGAAGCGCAGCGCGAGGCGCGCGAGCGCGCTGTCCTTCGAGCGGTCACTCTGTGTCACGGGCGCGTCCATCGGCATCGGCGTCTCCCACGCGGCCCAGGCCGCGGCGGGGGTGAAACTGTCGGAGAACGGCCGCGCTTCAAGCGCCGCGGGTGCTCAGCCGGTACGGACCTGCAGGAATGTCTCGGCCGCGCCCGCCCCGGCCGTGAAGACGCCCGCCGTGAGGGGGCCGCCATAGACCGCGCCGGTATCGAGGTTGGTGCGGTAGGGCCGCACCTCCGGCCGTCCCCCGCCCTGCGGCGTGTGGCCGTGGACGACGTGCCGGCCGAAATCGCGGTCCTCGGTCAGGAAGGGCTCGCGGATCCAGAGGCGGTTGCGGACCTCCGGGTCGGGGGCCGGGCTCGCGGGGTGGAAGCCGGCATGGACGTACCAGTGCCGCGCATCCGCGTGCAGGGTCGGCAGCGCCTCGATCCAGTCGAGCACGTCGCGCGGCAGGGCAGCGGCCTCCTCGACACCGAAGGATTCGAGCGTGGTGAGGCCGCCATTGACCATCCAGTGCGCATCGGCGCCCGGCGTCCGCAGGCTCTCCAGCAGCATCGCCTCGTGGTTGCCCATCAGGCAGACCACCGAATCGGGCTCGCGCCATTGCAGCTTGCGCAGGGTCTCGATCACCCGGGCGCTGTCGGGCCCGCGGTCGATGTAGTCGCCGAGGAAGACGAGCCGGCGCGGCCGGCCCGCGGCATGCGCCTCGATCCGCTCCAGCAGCCCGTCGAGCTGGTCGGCGCAGCCGTGGATGTCGCCGACGGAGTAGGTGAGCGGTTCGGCGGTCATTGAGATGTTGTCAGAGGAATGGCTTCGCAGTGCAAGAGGATGCTGACGCAGGCCGGGTGTCCTGCCGGATCGGCACCCGACATCAATCCGGCCATCCCTCGGACGGCCAGTCCCGGGCCGTATGGATGCCGTGCAGGATGGCCAAGACCTCGCCGCCGGCTTGCGACACGCGCTCGTAGGCCATGATTGTAGGGCAGTCCCGAGACGGACTTCTCGAACGTGCCGCTCACCCGGCCCAGCCTGCCGGTCGGCGTTTCGCCTAGCGCCTCGGCGGCAGCCCTGAACCGGGCTGTGACGGTTCGGGCGGCAGACGGGTTCTCCGAGGCGATGTAGCGCGCGACGGCGAGGACGTCCTGCCGCGCCCCCGGTGACCAGATGACCGGTCGCGTCACTGCCCTGCCCGGGCCGCCTCGGCGTCCGCGATGACGGCCTCGACCTCACGGAACACATCGTCCGTCCCGGTCCTGCGGCCCGCACGAATGTCCTGGCGCCCCCGCTCGATCGCTTCGATCACGGCAAGCTCCCGCTCGACATAGCCCGTGACGGCTTCTCCGGCCAGCACATCGCCGGTCGTGCGGTTCAGGTTGGCCAAACGATCGAGCTTGGCCCTCGTCTCCTTCGGTAGACGAACGACGAGCGTCGATGTTTCCGCCATCAATCACCGGTCTCCAGCGGCCCGGGCGAGCGTAGCACGGGATCGGACCGGGCTGCGCTTCAATAAGGTGGCCCCGGCGCATCCGCGCCGGGGCCCGCTCAGGGTCAGTTCAGCGTCGCGCTGGCCGGCCGGCGCTCGGCGCCGACCGCCACGTCGCCGATCATCAGGCCCATCGGCCCGAGGGTGACCGGCACCGTCTCGCCGTCATGGACCTTGCCCGCGAGCAGGAGCTCGGCCAGCGGGTCCTGCACGTTCTTCTGGATCACCCGCTTCAGCGGCCGCGCCCCGTAGGCCGGGTCGTAGCCCTTGTCGGCGAGCCAGGTGCGGGCCTCGTCATCCACGTCGAGCGTGATCTTGCGCTCGTCGAGGAGCTTCTGGAGCCGCTTGAGCTGGATGTCGACGATCGCCCCCATCTCCGAGCGCGCGAGGCGGTGGAACAGGATGATCTCGTCGATCCGGTTCAGGAATTCCGGCCGGAAGTGGTGCCTGACGACGCCCATGACCTCGTCGCGGACCGCGTCGGAATCCTGGCCCGCGGGCTGGTTCACGAGGTGCTCGGCCCCGAGATTCGAGGTCATGATCAGGAGCGTGTTGCGGAAGTCGACCGTGCGGCCCTGCCCGTCCGTCAGGCGCCCGTCGTCGAGCACCTGCAGGAGGACGTTGAACACGTCCGGATGCGCCTTCTCCACCTCGTCGAACAGCACGACCTGATAGGGCCGGCGCCGCACGGCTTCGGTGAGCGCGCCGCCCTCCTCGTAGCCGACATAGCCCGGAGGCGCGCCGATGAGGCGGGCGACCGCGTGCTTCTCCATGTACTCGGACATGTCGATGCGCACGAGCGCCGTGTCGTCGTCGAACAGGAAGCCGGCGAGCGCCTTGGTCAGCTCGGTCTTGCCGACGCCGGTGGGCCCGAGGAACATGAACGAGCCGATCGGCCGGTTCGGATCCTGCAGGCCGGCGCGCGCCCGGCGGACCGCGGTCGAGACCGCCTCCACCGCCTCGCGCTGGCCGACCACGCGCTTTCCGAGCTCCGTCTCCATCGCGAGCAGCTTCTCGCGCTCGCCCTCCAGCATCTTGTCGACGGGCACGCCGGTCCAGCGCGAGACGACGCCCGCGATATGGGCCGGCGTCACCGCCTCCTCGACCATGCCGTCGCGGGCGACCGCCGATTCCGCCGCGGCCTCGATCTCGGCAAGCCGCTTCTCCAGGCCGGGGATCACGCCGTAGGCGAGCTCGCCCGCGCGCTGGTACTGGCCCTGGCGCTGGGCCGCGGCCAGTTCGTTGCGGGCCTCGTCGAGCTTCTTCTTCAGCTCCGCGGCGGCGCCGAGCTTGTCCTTCTCGGCCTTCCAGCGCGCGGTGATGGTGGCGGATTGCTCCTCGAGGTCGGCGAGCTCCTTCTCCAGGCGCTGCAGGCGGTCGCGGGAGGCAGAATCCGTCTCCTTCTTGAGCGCCTCGCCCTCGATCTTCAGCCGCACGATCTCGCGGTCGATGTTGTCGAGCTCCTCGGGCTTGGAATCGACCTGCATGCGCAGGCGCGAGCCCGCCTCGTCGACCAGATCGATGGCCTTGTCGGGCAGGAAGCGGTCGGTGATGTAGCGGTTCGACAGGGTCGCGGCGGCCACGAGCGCCGAATCCTGGATGCGCACGCCGTGGTGCTGCTCGTACTTCTCCTTGATGCCGCGCAGGATCGAGACCGTGTCCTCCACGGTCGGCTCGGAGACGAAGACCGGCTGGAAGCGCCGGGCGAGCGCCGCATCCTTCTCGACATGCTTGCGGTACTCGTCGAGCGTGGTCGCGCCGACGCAATGCAACTCGCCGCGGGCGAGCGCGGGCTTCAGGAGGTTCGAGGCGTCCATGGCCCCGTCCGCCTTGCCGGCGCCGACCAGGGTGTGCATCTCGTCGATGAACAGGACGATGCCGCCCTCGGCCGCCTGGACCTCGGAGAGCACGCCCTTCAGGCGCTCCTCGAACTCGCCGCGATACTTCGCACCCGCGATCAGGGCGCCCATGTCGAGGGCGAGCAGGCTCTTCTCGCGAAGGCTCTCCGGCACGTCGCCGTTGACGATGCGCAGCGCCAGGCCCTCGACGATGGCGGTCTTGCCGACGCCGGGCTCGCCGATCAGCACGGGATTGTTCTTGGTGCGGCGCGACAGAACCTGAATCGTGCGGCGGATCTCCTCGTCGCGGCCGATCACCGGGTCGAGCTTGCCCTCACGCGCCGCCTCCGTGAGGTCGCGGGCATATTTCTTCAGGGCGTCGTAGGCGTTCTCGGCCGAGGCGTTGTCGGCGGTGCGGCCCTTGCGGAGCGCGTTGATCGCCGCGTTGATGGAGGCAGGGGTCACGCCCGCGGCCTGGAGCGCGCGGCCGGCCTCGGTGTTGCCCTCGACGGCGAGCGCGAGCAGCAGCCGCTCGACGGTGACATAGGAATCGCCTGCCTTCTCCGCGGCCTTCTCGGCGGTGTCGAACAGGCGCACGAGGTCGCGCGTCGCCTGGGGCGCGGCGCTGTTGCCCGAGACCTTCGGCTGCTTGGCGAGCCATTGCTCGACCTGCGCGAGTGCCACGCGCGACTGGCCGCCGGCGCGGTCGATCAGGCCGGCGCAGAGCCCTTCCGGATCGTCGAGCAGCACCTTCAGGAGGTGGCCCGGCTGAAGCTGGGGATGTCCCTCGCGCATCGCGAGGTTCTGAGCCGCCTGCACGAAGCCGCGGGCGCGCTCGGTGTATTTCTCGAAATTCATTCACAACCCTCCCGTACCGGCATCCGCCGCCCGACAAGAGGCGCGGCGCCACCGAAACGTCGCCCTCCGGCTATCCGCCGCGCGAGGGCCCCGGCGCCGTTGGCCGCCGGTATCCGGGATGTGGTGTTGCAAATCCGCACCACAAGTCCCGGCAGAGCTCTTGCGCGCGGCGGCATTTCAGGGCCACGCTGCGCGCATGGCCGCGCTCTCGATCCACGCCCTCTACCGCTACCCCGTGAAGGGCCTCAGCCCCGAGCGGGTGGAATCCGCCGAGCTGGAGACCAGCGGCTATTTCCCCGGCGACCGGCTCTACGCCATCGAGAACGGGCCCTCCGGCTTCGACCCGGTCGTGGTCCGGCACCTGCCCAAGACCAAGTACCTGATGCTGATGCGCGACGAGGCGCTGGCCCGGCTGCGCACCCGGTACGAGGATGCCACAGCGACACTGTATGTCGAGGCGGAGGGCGAGACCCTCGCGGCCCGGCTCGACACGCCGGAGGGGCGCGGCGTCCTGGAGGACCTGATGCGGCGCCTCCTGCCGGACGCCCTGCGCGGCGAGCCGCGGGTGCTGGAGGCGCCGCCGCATTACCGCTTCACCGATTCCAAGATCGGCTTCGTCTCGCTGATCAACCTCGCCAGCGTGCGGGCGATCGAGGATTTCGTCGGCGCGCCGGTCGACCCGCTGCGCTTCCGCGGCAACCTCCTCGTCGAGGGGCTCGACGCCTGGGCCGAGCTCGCGATGTCGGGCGCCGTGATCGAGGCGCCGAGCGGGCTGCGGCTCAAGCTGACCCAGCGCACGCAGCGCTGCGCGGCGACGAACGTCGATCCGGTGAGCGGGATCCGCGACCTCGACATCCCCTGGACGATCGACGCGCGCCTCGGCCACCGCGATTGCGGCATCTACGCGGAGGTGATCGCGGGCGGCGCGCTCCGGACCGGCGACGCGCTCCGGGCGGTGGCCTGAAGCGCGCCCGGGCGCCTCAGGAGGGCCGGCCCGCGACGGTGCGCACGCCGTCGGCGCGGCGATGCTCGCAGGCGATCTTGAGATAGCGGTCGCCCCCGCCCGGCAGGCCGGCGGAGGCCGCCATCGCCTGGGCGTGCATCAGGCATTCCATCGGCGTGCGGGCTGGCGTGACGACAACGTCGAGGGCGGTGTCGCGGGAGCAATCCTGGGCCAGCAGCGTGCCGGCGCAGACGAGGGCAACGGCGAGAAGTTCGGACATGACGGACCCCCATGGCGCCTCGATCGGCGCGTGAACGACAGGTCCGCGGGGTGCTCCGGCGTCCGAGCCACCGCGTGGTTGTTGCTCCGGGTGTCCCCTCCTCTCAGGCCGGCATCGGCCGCCATGCGGCGCCCGCCGTCTCTCGTTCCTGTCTTTCCCCGGATGCCGCGATGGCGCCGCGGCGTCCGGTAGTCCGGCCGGCGACAGTCGCCGCCCCCGGAATGTTGCAGTGCAGCATAGGCACTGCAGGACCGGTGCCAGCGCTTCTCAGCGGCGGGCGTCGAGCCAGACCGGCTCCGGCTCCTCGGCCGGCATCAGGGCGGCCACCGCGTCGAGATCGACGGTGTAGGATTGCGTGAGCAGCTGCCAGACCTCCGCGCTCGAGGCCGCGCTGGAGCGCAGGGCATCGAGCGCGCGGGCGAGGTGGCTCGGGCTGAGGAGGGTGGGGCGCGGCAGCAGCGGATCGGCGTTCGGCATGGCGTGAACAATCCTTGACGACCCGCCCAGGTTCTCAAAACGTCGTTAATGCGCGGCTAAGAGCACCTCACACAACTCCCGCTGCGCCGTCGTGCCCAGAGGGAGATCTCCCGGTCGCCGGGAGTTTTGTGAGAGGCGCTAATTCCGGCGACGACAGTCGAGCCTCTGCCCATCGGCTGGCGGGGCGGCCGGGGAACCAATCGGCGGGATCGCGCGTCGCATCATGGCCGAGCTGCCGGCCAAGCTTGTCGACCGAGCTTGCCGGCCGGCCAGTCCGCCGAGGCCTCCGATGACCATCACCATCACGAACCTGCAGCCGGTGATCGCGCTGATCGCCGGCGTCCTGATCCTGATCATGCCGCGGCTGCTGAACTATATCGTCGCGGCCTATCTCATCCTGGTCGGGCTGATCGGGCTCGGCCTGTTCCGCAGCCTGACCTGAGGGCGAAGCCCTCCGGAATCGGCGGCGCATCCGCAGAACATCACCCCCGATCCGACACGATGTGAGGGGCGTTCACCTTGCGTTGCACCGCGAGATGGTCCAACCCGCGGTCACGGACCGGTCACGGTCGCGCACCCTTCAGAACGGACGGGATCGACATGGCAAGCGAGGGCACCGCGGGGAACGCGAAGTGGGTCTACGCCTTCGGTGACGGCAAGGCCGAGGGCAAGTCGCAGATGCGCGAACTGCTCGGCGGCAAGGGCGCGAACCTCGCCGAGATGTCGAATCTCGGCCTGCCGGTGCCCCCCGGCTTCACCATCACCACCGAGGTCTGCACCTACTACTACGCCCACGACAAGCAGTACCCGCCGGAGCTGAAGGCGCAGGTCGACGAGGCGCTGGCCAAGGTCGGGGCGCTGACCGGCCGCACCTTCGGCGACGCCGAGAGCCCGCTCCTCGTCTCCGTGCGCTCGGGCGCCCGCGCCTCGATGCCCGGCATGATGGACACGGTGCTGAATCTCGGCCTCAACGACGCCACCGTCTCGGCGCTCGCCGAGAGCGCGGGCGACCCGCGCTTCGCCTACGATTCCTACCGCCGCTTCATCACCATGTACTCGAACGTGGTGCTCGGCGTGGAGCACCACGCCTTCGAGGAGGCGCTGGAGCACTACAAGGAGCGCAAGGGCGTCGAACTCGACACCGAGCTCGGGGCCGAGGACTGGAAGACCCTGATCCAGACCTACAAGAAGATCGTCCGCGACGAGCACGGATCCGACTTCCCGCAGGAGCCGCAGGACCAGCTCTGGGGCGCGATCGGCGCGGTGTTCGATTCCTGGATGATCCCGCGGGCCAAGAAGTACCGTGAGCTGAACAGCATCCCCGAGAGCTGGGGCACGGCCGTCAACGTGCAGGCCATGGTGTTTGGCAACATGGGCGACACCTCGGCGACCGGCGTCGCCTTCACCCGCAACCCCTCCACCGGCGAGCGGGCGCTCTACGGCGAGTTCCTGATCAACGCCCAGGGCGAGGACGTGGTGGCGGGCATCCGCACGCCGCAGGACATCACCGAGAAGGCGCGGATCGAGGCCAAGTCCGACCGGCCCTCGATGGAGACGGCGATGCCCGAGAGCTTCGCCGAGCTGACCCGGATCTACGGGATCCTGGAGAAGCACTACCGCGACATGCAGGACATGGAGTTCACCATCGAGAGCGGGAAGCTCTGGATGCTCCAGACCCGCAACGGCAAGCGCACGGCGAAGGCCGCCCTCAAGATCGCCGTCGACCTCGCCAGCGAGGGGCTGATCACGCAGGAGGAGGCGATCCTGCGCGTCGAGCCGGGCGCCCTCGACCAGCTCCTGCACCCGACCATCGACCCGAAGGCCGAGCGCAAGGTGATCGCCTCGGGGCTTCCCGCCTCGCCCGGCGCCGCCACCGGCGAGATCGTGTTCAACTCGGAGGCCGCGGAGGCCTGCCGCAAGGCCGAGCGCAAGTGCATCCTCGTGCGCATCGAGACCTCGCCTGAGGACATCCACGGCATGCACGCCTCGGAGGGCATCCTCACGACGCGCGGCGGCATGACGAGCCACGCGGCCGTGGTCGCCCGCGGCATGGGCAAGCCCTGCGTCTCCGGCGTCGGCACGATCCGCATCGACTACAAGGCCCAGACCCTGTCGGTGGGCGGGCAGACGCTCAAGGCCGGCGACAGGATCACCATCGACGGCTCGACCGGCCAGGTGCTGCTGGGCGAGGTGAAGATGCTGGAGCCGGAGCTCTCCGGCGACTTCGCCCAGCTGATGGGCTGGGCCGACGCCCACCGCACCATGAAGGTGCGCGCCAACGCCGACACGTCCACCGACGCCCGCACCGCGCGCAATTTCGGCGCGGAGGGCATCGGCCTCTGCCGTACCGAGCACATGTTCTTCGAGGGCGACCGCATCATCGCGGTGCGCGAGATGATCCTGGCCGACGATGCGGAGGGCCGCCGCGCGGCGCTCGCCAAGATCCTCCCCTACCAGCGCCAGGACTTCGTCGAGCTGTTCAAGATCATGTCGGGTCTGCCCGTCACGATCCGCCTGCTCGATCCGCCGCTGCACGAGTTCCTGCCGCACACCGACGCGGAGGTGCAGGAGGTGGTGGCGGCCACGGGCGTGCCCGAGGACAAGATCCGGCACCGGATGCGCGAGCTCTCCGAGTTCAACCCGATGCTCGGCTTCCGCGGCTGCCGCCTCGCCATCGCCTTCCCCGAGATCGCCGAGATGCAGGCGCGGGCGATCTTCGAGGCGGCCGTGCAGGCGGCCGAGGAGACGGGCAGCCCGGTCACCTCCGAGGTGATGGTGCCGCTGGTCTTCACCCGGGCGGAGTTCGACATCGTCAAGGCGCGTATCGACGCCATGGCGAAGGCCGTCTCTGAGGAGAAAAACGCCACGCTTGCCTATCAGGTGGGCACGATGATCGAGCTGCCGCGCGCCGCGCTGAAGGCGGGCGAGATCGCCGAGACCGCGGAGTTCTTCTCCTTCGGCACCAACGACCTGACGCAGACGGCGCTCGGCATCTCCCGCGACGACGCGGCGACCTTCCTCGGCCCCTACACGCAGAAGGGCATCCTGCCCTCCGACCCGTTCGTGACGATCGACCAGGAGGGCGTGGGCGAACTCGTGCGCATCGGCGTCGAGCGCGGCCGGAAGGTCCGCAGCGGCCTGAAGCTCGGCATCTGCGGCGAGCATGGCGGCGATCCGGCCTCGATCGGCTTCTGCCAGGAGGTCGGGCTCGACTACGTCTCCTGCTCGCCCTACCGCGTGCCGATCGCCCGCCTCGCCGCGGCCCAGGCGGCGCTCGGCAAGGTGCTCGGCGGCGAGGGCTGAGCGACGAGGCCGGGCGCTTCGGCGCCCGGCCTTCACCGCCGGTTAGCCAAGCCGCGCCCGGCCTGTGGAAAAAATGCGGTCGGCGCGGCGAACATGCGCCGTTCAGGCACGTTGAATGCTAGGTGCCTGAACGCTTGCGCGCGGGCCCTTTTCAGCCATGCGCGGGATTGCCGGCCATGAGCGACCCGATCTCCTCCCCTGCCCTGATCCCGCCTGCCATGCCGCTGCCGCGGTTGGTGGAACGCAGCTACCTGTGGGCCATCGCCGCGCTCGGCGGCCTCGCCACGGGCGCGCTCATGGTCTTCGCCGTCGCCACGCAGAGCGGCGCCGATGCCGAGCGCATCGCGGGCGGAAGCAGCTACGCGGAGACGCTGGTCTCGGCCCTCGCCGTCGCCCAGGCCCGCCGCACCCAGTAAGGGAATCCCAAAGGGATCATCCCTTTGGCGGGGTCTCGGGGCGGCGCCCCGAGGCTTTTCAGGGCTCCGCCCTGGACCCGCGAGAGGGGTGAGCCCTCTCGACACCCGGACATCAGCGGCGATTGGGTACGGCGCGCGTCGCCGAGCCGGTGAAGCGCTGCGTCGTGAGGTCGTCGCCCGGGCTCGCCGCGCGGAAGCGCGTCGCGACCGCGTCCGGGCCCGGCACCACCAGATCGTCCGGCGCGGCATCGGCCTGCGCCTTGGCCGTCGCGATCCGAACCGGCGCGCCGCGCGGCGCGGGCGTGGCCGCCTCGTCCGCAGCCGCGGCCTCGAACAGGGCGCGCAGCTGCGCCTTCGGGTCGGCATCGGCCGGCACCAGCGCGACGCGGCGCGTCATTGCGGGTGCGGCCGGGATCTCGCTCTTCTGGAGCATGGAGGGCGGGGCGGCTAGAGCCACCGGGCCCATCGCGGCGAGCTGGACCGGGCGCTGCGGCGGCAGCGGCATCATGATCGCCGCGGCCGCGACGGCGGCGAACTCGGCGGGCCGGCGCGGCGGCAGCGGCGCCTCGACCGTCTGCAGCAGCGGGTCGGCCGGCTTCGCGGCGGCCTGCGCGGGCGTCTCGGCGGTGAGCAGGCTCTTGGCGTCGGCGGGCTTGGCATCCGCCTTGGCGCCCCGCTGGAGCGCCGAGCCGCGGAGTGCCTGGTCGGCGTTCGGGGCGGCGTAGGCGAGCGCGTTGCCCGAGCCGATCTGCACGTCCGGATCGGCGCTGGCCACCGCGATGGCCGGCTTCTGCCGCCGCCGGCTCGCAGTCGGGGCGGGGGCCGGCTCGGGCGCGCTCGATCCGCCGCCGAACAGGCTCGCCAGGAACTTGCCGACGCTCGGCCCGTCATCCTCCTCGGCCGCCGCGACCTGCGTCGTGATGCCGGCCACCGAGCCGCCGCGGGCGAGCACCTCGGCGCGGGCCTCCTCGTAGCGGGCGAGCGGATGGCCGTCCGCGGGCAGGTGCACGGTCTTGCCGTCCGGGAACAGGCGGGCGAGCTGGTCGTGGCTCATGCGCGGCCAGGAGCGCACCGAGCCCACGTCGAGATGCACGAAGGGCGAGCCCGCGCGCGGATACCAGCCGACGCCGCCGCGCTGCATCTGCATCCCCACCGCGCGGATCTGGTCGATCGACGCGTCGGGCAGGTAGAAGTCCATCGCCTTGCCGAGCATGTGCTGGCTGTACTCGGCCACCGCGCGGGAGCGGCGGCGCAGCATGGCGTTGGTGCCGGGCGAGCGGTAGGCCGAAACCACGTGGATCGGCTCGGACGCGCCCACCTGCCGGTAGGCCTCCCACACCGTGTCGAACAGGCGCGGGTCCATCTTGATCGGCTCGTCCATGCGCCAGTCGCGCAGGAGCCAGTTGAGCTGCTCCAGCGCCGCGCGGTCGTAGCGACCGTCACGCTTGAACGTGATGGTCGCGCTCTCCTTGGTGTGGGTGTGATAGATCGAGAGCGTGCGGGTATCGCCGTTGGCGACCGCATCCTGGGTGCCGCGTGTGCCGCCGAGCAGGGCGAGCGTGAGGCCGGAGACGGCGATGACGAGACGGCGGGCGGGTCGGATGCGGGAGATCCTGCGCACGATGATCCTTGCCCAATGCGGGTACCCGCGACGGCGGGAATCATGGTGAACGCAAGGTTGCCGAAAACCGTCAACGGCCGGTTATCGGGTCCTCGTCCTGGACACCGCTCGATTCCCTACGGCTAAGGCTCGACCGTGGCGAAATCGTGCCCGCAAGTGTGGCCGCGCACGCTCACGGATTCTTGTCCTCAGGCACGTTTTCTTGAGGGGGCTCTCACCACCAGCCGCGCACGACCGGGGCGGGCCGGCCCGCCCACGGATCCGGATCGGCATAGACCATGCCGGCCTCCTCGCGCGCGGGCCGCGGCAGTGGCCGTGCCGCCTGCCGGGCCTGGACATGCGGCCGCTGCGGGCGGGGCGGAGCCGCCTCGGCGTTCCGCGTGGCGGGCTCGCGCTTGGGCGCCTTCGCGATCGCCGGGCCGCCGCCGCCGGGCAGGCCGAGGGCGGCGCGCATCGGCGCGTCGTAGCCGTAGAGGTCGGGGGCCGTGCGGTACTGGCCGGCATCGTCGACATAGCCGGTGAAGTAGGCGAGATGCACCGGCAGCTTCTGGTCGAGGCGGATGGTGCGCTCGCCCTTGCCGATCAGCTTCTTCAGCCGCTCGCTGGTCCAGGCCTCGGGCAGTACTGTGCCGGCGAAGCGGAAGGGATCGTCCACGCGCACGCAGCCATGGCTGAAGGCGCGCGACGAGGCCGAGAACAGGGAGCGGTTCGGCGTGTCGTGCAGGTAGACGGCATGCGCGTTCGGGAACATGAACTTGATGAAGCCGAGCGCATTCTTCTCGCCCGGCGGCTGGCGCAGCGAGACCTGGCCGCCGCGGCGCACCACCTCGTAGCCGCCCCAGGTCTTGCCGCCATAGGCGGCGATCTTGGGCAGCATGGTCTTCAGGATCGAGGGCGGCACGTACCAGGACGGGTTGACGACGGCGTATTCCATCGCCCCCGAGAAGATCGGCGTCGGCGATTCCGCCTTGCCGACGATGACGCGGGCCTCGTCCCGCAGGGCGCCTCCGCGGAACACGCGCAGGCGGTATTCCGGCACGTTCACGAGCACGTAGTCGGGGCCGAGCTCGGCCGGCAGCCAGCGCCAGCGCTCCATGTTGACGATGAGCGCGGCCTCGTCGCCGGTCGCCGCCTTGCCCCGCCCGTCGGAGCCCGCCAGCGCCATAACGGTCTGGGCGTTGAGCACGCCCGTGGCCGCGAGGCCCCGGGCGCGCTGGAAGCCCTGCACCGCGTCGGCCACCGCCGTGTCGTAGGCATCGGGCTCGCCCGGGCCGGCATCGAGCGTGCCGGCGCTGCGCGTCTCGAGCCCGAAATGCGCGCGCAGCAGCGGCACGCGGGGATCGCGCATGCCGAGCCGCAGCACGGGCCCGGGCGGCAGCCGGAGCGCCGCCTTGGTCGTGGCCTTGGCCTCGGGCGCCGGACCCCGCAGGCTCGCGAGCCGCGCCTTGAGCGCGAGGTAGCCCGCCGAATGCGGATTGTGGGATTGGAGCTGGTCGCCCGCCGCGGCGCCCGCGCTGGCGATGCGCGCCAGCACCGCGTCCGCGCTGGGCAGGTCGAGGCTCGGGGTGATCAGGCGCGAGATCGCGGCGAGGTTGACGCGCCCGCCGCGGGCATCGCGGGCATAGAGGGCGATCGCCGCCGAGAGCTTGAGGTCGGCTTCCGCCACGGCCGCGAGTGAGGCGGCCTGGGCATCGGCATCGCCGGGCTTCGGCGCGGCCGGCAGGGCCGGGACGGGATAGGCCCGGGCGTCGAGCCCGTCCTCCCCCGCCGCCGCGAGCCGGGCCGCCGCGGCCTTGGCCGCCGGCGTGTAGGCGCCGTCCGCGATCCAGACCGGCTTGAAGGCGCCGAGCGCGTAGAAGGCGCGGATCGCCTCGCGCTCCTTGCCCGTCAGCCGCGCGAGCAGCGGGGCGGGCGCGGCGAGCCGGCGGTAGAGCGCGGCGGATTGGGGATCGCTCGGCTCGACCGGCGCGCCTGCAGCGTCGGAGGAAGCGGGCGCGTCCGTCGCGGGCGCGGCATTCGCCGGCACGCCGACCGCTTCGGCGGGCGTCGTCGGCTGCGTTCCGTCCTTCGTCGGATCCTTGGCTGTGTCCCTGGCCGCGTCCTTGGAGGAATCCTTGGCCGGGTCTTTGGCCGGATCCTTCACGGCCTCGGCCGGACGGGCCGGATCGCCCGGCACGGCCGCGTCGGTGCCCACCGCCGCGGTCCGCAGCGTCGCGGTCTCGAGGGCGCGCGCCGCCACCGAGCCGGCGAGAAGCGCGGCCAGTGCGACCAGGGCTGTGCGCGGAACGCCCATCATCGAGACTCCCGGGGAAGGCGGCCCCGGGGGCCGCTTCGCCTGCTGTACCATAACGAGATCAAGCGCCGCCGTATGCCCCCGCACGCGGCGGAGCGCTGCGGCGAAGTCAGGCGGCCGCGTCCTCGGCCTTGTCCTCGCCGTCGAGGCCGAGGTCCTTGAGCTTCCGGTACAGGGTGGATCGGCCGATTCCGAGGCGGCGCGAGACCTCCGACATCCGGCCCCGGTAGAATTGCAGCGCGAAGCGGATGATCTCGGCTTCGAGCACGTCCATCGTCTTCATCTCGCCGGTCTCCTCGGCGACGAGGGACATGGCGTGCGGGTCGCGCACCTCGACGCGCACGATCTCGCGGACCGGCTCCGGCACGGCGCCCGAGGCCGGGATGGGCTGGCCCGGGGCGACGGGCACGCGCACGTCGAACCCCTCCACATGGGCGGCGATCTGCGGGAACTCGGCCACCGTCAGCTCGTCCCCGTCCGCCAGCACCACGGCGCGGAACACGGCGTTCTCGAGCTGGCGCACGTTGCCGGGCCAGCCGTAGCGGGTCAGCATCGCCATCGCCTCGGGCGTCACGGCGCGCACCCGCTTGCCCTCCTCAGCCGAGAAGCGGGCGCAGAAGGAGCGCACGAGGTCCGGGATGTCCTCGCGCCGCGCCCGCAGGGGCGGCAGGGTCATCGGGAAGACGTTGAGGCGGTAGTAGAGGTCCTCGCGGAACTTGCCCTGCTTCACGAGGTCGAGGAGCGAGCGGTTCGTCGCCGAGACCAAGCGGATGTCGACGCGCACGCTGCGCTTGGCCCCGACCGGGTCGACCTCGCCCTCCTGCAGGGCGCGCAGCAGCTTCACCTGGGCGTCGAGGGGCAATTCGCCGATCTCGTCGAGGAAGAGCGTGCCGCCCGACGCCTCGACGAACTTGCCGGCATGCTTCTCGGTGGCGCCCGTGAAGGCGCCCTTCTCGTGGCCGAACAGGGTCGACTCGACGAGGTTCTCGGGGATCGCCCCGCAATTGACCGTCACGAAGGGCTTGCCGCGGCGCTCGCCGGAGCCCTGGATCGCGCGGGCGAGCACCTCCTTGCCGACGCCCGATTCACCCTCGATCAGCACGGGGATGCTCGACTTCGCCGCGCGCTCGGCGAGCCGCATCACCCGGTCCATGTCGGGGCTGCGTGAGGTCAGGTCCTTGAAGCTGAGCGACCCGGAGGCGCGGCGGCGCATGCGCCGGACCTCCTCCTCCAGCTGGTCCACGCGCAGCGCGTTCTTGATGGAGACCTGGAGGCGCTCGGCGCCCGCCGGCTTCACCACGAAGTCGACAGCGCCCGCCCGCATGGCGTTGACGACGGCATCGATCGAGCCGTTGGCGGTCTGCACGATCACGGGGGTGTCGAGGCCGCTCTTGCGCATCTCGGCGAGGACCGCGTGCCCGTCCATGCCGCCGGGCATCACGAGGTCGAGCAGCACCACGTCGATGGCGGGCTCGGTGCGCACGAGCGTCAGGGCGTCGGCGCCGTTCTCCGCCGTGCGGGTCTCGAAGCCGAACCGGCGCACGGCGGCCTCGGCGAGGCGGCGCTGCACCGGATCGTCGTCGACGATCAGCACCGTTGTGGTCATGCGGCCCATCCCCTTGGTCCACGCGCGGTCGCGCCGGGACCGCCCGCGCCAGGGCGGCCGTCCGGTGCTCGTCGCGCGGGTGTTTCGTTTCGAGATGCAGCCTCGCTCAGATGCGTAAAGCTGCGCTTAACGACGATGCGAGGATTTCGCGGACGGTGTTGTCACGGGTGGTGACGGGGGCTCGGTTGAAGCCCACGCCCGTCGGCTCGATATCAGGGCGAGCCAGGGCCCCGCTTCCACGACCGGCGGCCCGCGAGGGATCCGAGCACCGATGCCGAACCGACTTTTCTCAGTGTCTCCCTGCCGCGGGGCCGCAGGGGCTCAGGCCGGGACGCAGGCTGCCCGCGCCGCGGCGCAGGCGGTCGATCTCGGCGTCCTGCCCGAATGGGATCTCGGCGACCTCTATCCGGGGCTCGACGCGCCGGAATTCCGGGCGGATCTCGAACGGGCGGAGGCCGTCTGCCGGGACTTCGGGAAGCGCTATGCCGGCCGCATCGCCGCGCTCGCGGCCGGGCCCGACGCGGCCGAGCGCCTCTGCGAGGCCGTGCGGGACTACGAGGCGATCGAGGATCTCCTCGGCAAGCTGATGTCCTATGCCGGGCTCGTCTATTCGGGCGACACCACCGACGAGGTCCGCGCCAAGTTCTACGGCGACACCCGCGAGCGCCTGACCGACGCCTCCGGCGAGCTGCTGTTCTTCGGGCTGGAGCTGAACCGCGTCGAGGACGCGGTGATGGATGCGGCGATCGCGCAGGAGCCCCTCGCGCACTACGCCCCCTGGATCGAGGACCTGCGCCGCGAGAAGCCCTTCCAGCTCGAAGACCGCGTCGAGAAGCTGTTCCTGGAGAAGTCGGTCACCGCGAATGCCGCCTGGGACCGGCTCTTCAACGAGACGATCGCGGCGCTGCGCTTCCCGATCCAGGGCGAGATGCTGCCGCTGGAGCCGACCCTCAACAAGCTCCAGGACCCGAGCGGCGAGGTGCGCCGCGAGGCGGCGGGCGCGATCAGCGAGGTGCTGCGCACGAACCTGCGCGTGTTCACCCTGATCACCAACACCCTCGCCAAGGACAAGGAGATCTCCGACCGCTGGCGCGGCTTCAAGGACGTGGCCGATGCCCGCCATCTCGCCAACCGCGTCGAGCCGGAGGTGGTGGCGGCGATGGTCGAGGCGGTGCAGGCGGCCTATCCGCGCCTGTCGCACCGCTACTACCGCCTCAAGGCCAAGTGGTTCGGCGTGGACGCCCTGCCCTATTGGGACCGCAACGCGCCGCTGCCGCGGGTCGAGCAGCGCACCATCCCCTGGGCGGAGGCGCGCGACACCGTGCTCTCGGCCTACGACGCCTTCTCGCCGGACATGGCGAACATCGCGCGGCGCTTCTTCGACCGCCGCTGGATCGACGCGCCGACCCGGCCCGGCAAGGCGCCCGGCGCCTTCGCGCACCCCACCGTCCCGTCCGTGCACCCCTACGTGCTGGTGAACTACCAGGGCAAGCCGCGGGACGTGATGACGCTGGCGCACGAACTTGGCCACGGCGTCCATCAGGTGCTCGCCGGGCCGAACGGCGCGCTGATGGCCCCGACGCCGCTGACGCTTGCCGAGACCGCGAGCGTGTTCGGCGAGATGCTGACCTTCCGCAAACTGCTCGGTGCCACCACCGACACGACCCAGCGCCGGGCCATGCTCGCCGCGAAGGTCGAGGACATGATCAACACGGTGGTGCGCCAGATCGCCTTCTATGCCTTCGAACGGAAGGTCCACCTCGCCCGCGCCAAGGGCGAGCTGACCACCGAGCAGATCAACACCCTCTGGCTCTCGGTGCAGGCGGAATCCCTCGGCCCGGCGATCCGGCTCGATGCGGGCTACGAGCCCTACTGGGCCTATATCCCGCATTTCATCCACTCGCCCTTCTACGTCTACGCCTACGCCTTCGGCGACTGCCTCGTGAACTCGCTCTACGGCGTCTATGCGAAAGCCGAGGGCGGCTTCGTGGAGCGCTACTTCGCCCTGCTCTCGGCCGGCGGCGCCAAGCCCTACGGCGAACTCCTCAAGCCCTTCGGCCTCGACGCGACCGATCCGGGCTTCTGGCAGATCGGCCTCGGCATGATCGAGGGCATGATCGCCGAGCTGGAGGCGATGGAGGGAGAGGGCTGACGCTGCGCTTCCGGCAGGGCTCCCAGGGTGTTATACGTTCTGTATAACGCTCTGGGAGCCCGATCATGAAGCTCGAAGTCAAGCGCGTCGGCAACTCGACCGGCCTGATCCTGCCGAAGGAGCTCGTGTCGCGGCTGAACCTCCAGCAGGGGCAGTGGCTCCACGTCTCCGAATTGCCGGATGGGGGCGTGCGCCTGAGTCCCTACGACCCTGATTTCGATCAGGCGATGTCGATGGTCGACGAGATCATGGACGAATATCGCGACACCCTGCGGACGCTCGCGAAATGACCGAGCCCCGTAGGCTGACCTCGGAGGAGGTCAGGGTCGCGCATGAGCGCCAGCTTGTCCGTTTCGGCGGCCCGCCCGGCCTGCGCGACGAGAACGCTCTCGAATCGGCGCTCGCCCGACCGGTGAACCGCTGGCGCTACGAGGAAGCCGATCTGGCTTCCCTCGCGGCGGCCTACGCGTTCGGCCTCGCGCGCAATCATGCCTTCGTCGATGGCAACAAGCGGATCGCCTTCGTGGCGATGATGCTGTTCCTGCGCCTGAACGGCGCGCGCTTTGCCCCGGATCAGGCGCAGGCGACCGCGATTATCCTCGGCCTCGCCGCCGGCGAGATCGACGAGGCCGGCCTCACCCGCTGGATCCGCGACAACTGGCCGGCATAGCGTGCGCGTCGAAACAGGGGGCTCCGAGCCGCGGCGCGGGGCCCCAGGCCCCTGGTTGCTGCGCCGCGCGCGGCATATCTCGCCCTCTCGAACGAGTGAGCAGTCCCCGAGATGGCCGAGACCGACCGCGAAGCCAACCGTTTCTCCGCCCGCGCCAGCCGCTACGCCCGCGTCGGCGCCAATGTCGGCACCGTCGCCGCGCGCATGGCGGGCGCCCGCCTGTTCGGCAAGGAGGGCACCACCAACGCAGCGGCCCTGGCCCAGGCGCTCGGTGGCCTGAAGGGGCCGATCATGAAGGTGGCGCAGCTTCTCGCCACCATCCCCGACCTGCTGCCGCCCGAATATGCCGCCGAGCTTCAGAAACTCCAGGCCGATGCGCCGCCCATGGGCGCGGCCTTCGTCAAGCGGCGCATGCAGGCCGAACTCGGCGCGGGTTGGCAGGCGAAGTTCCAGAGCTTCGACCTGAAACCGGCCGCGGCCGCCTCGTTGGGCCAGGTCCACCGCGCCACCGGCCTCGACGGGGCGCCGCTCGCCTGCAAGCTGCAGTATCCGGACATGCAATCGGCGGTCGAGGCCGACCTGAAGCAGCTCGAACTCGCCTTCGCCCTGCACCGCCGGATGAACACCTGGCTCGACACCCGCGAGATCTCCAAGGAGATCGGCGCGCGCGTGCGCGAGGAGCTCGACTATACCCGCGAGGCGAAGCATGCCCGCCTCTACGGCGCGGTGCTCAAGGATATCGATGCGGTGCGCGTCCCGTGGGTGCTGGAGGATCTCTCCACCAAGCGCCTGCTGACGCTCGGCTGGCTCGACGGCGAGCGCATCCTGACCTTCTCGGACAGCCCCGTGGAGGTGCGCAACCGAATCGCCCAGGCGATGTTCAAGGCCTGGTGGCATCCCTTCAGCCGCGCCGCGGTGATCCACGGCGACCCCCATCTCGGCAACTACACGGTGTTCTCGGACGGGGCCGAGCCGCAGGGCATCAACCTGCTCGATTACGGCTGCGTGCGCATCTTCCACCCGCGCTTCGTCGGCGGCGTGGTCGATCTCTACCGTGGCCTCCTGGAGAACGACGATGCCCGCATGGTCCACGCCTACGAGGTCTGGGGCTTCAAGAACCTCAGCCGCGAGATCATCGACATCCTCAACATCTGGGCACGCTTCATCTACGGCCCGCTGCTCGAGGACCGCACCCGCACCGTGGCCGATGGCGTCAAGCCGGGCGAGTACGGCCGCCGGCAGGCCTTCCAGGTGCATCAGGCCCTGAAGGAGCGCGGGCCGGTGACGGTGCCGCAGGAATTCGTCTTCATGGACCGGGCCGCGGTCGGGCTCGGGGCGGTCTTCCTCCACCTGCGCTCGGAGCTGAACTATCACCGCCTGTTCGAGGCGGAGATCGAGAGCTTCTCCCTCGACGCGCTGGAGGCCCGCCAGGCCGCGGCGCTCGCTGCCGTCGGCCTGCCCCGCCCGGATTAATCCGCGAAAAATCGCCCCCGCGGCCCAAAAACTAGGCCGATTGTGGGGGGGTGACACGATTGCCGCAGGAAAGGGCTTAGGCTACATCCCCCGTGACAGAACAAAGAGGCGTCAAAGGGGACGAACGCACGATGGCTGATACGAAGACCGTGTCCGGGGCGGCCTACAGCCCCGCGATGGACGCCAAGACCCACGAACAGACCTATCGTGGTTTCGTCCGCTTCGTCGAGATCGCGACCGGCGTCGTCATCTGCTGGGTGCTCGCGCTCGCCGTCGGCGGCATCCGCGAGGCTTGGCTCACCGCCATCGTCGGCGTCGTGGCCGCTTCCGCGGCCGGCGCGATCGGCGCCCTCGCCCGCCCGATCGGCTGGAAGGCCCCCGCAATCGTCGCCGCGCTGCTTGGCCTGTATCTCGCTTTCGCCTGATCGGGTCGTGCGCTCGGCAAGAGCGTGACGGTTACAGACTACCGTTTCCATCACCAACACGCAGCCTGACCACCTCGAAAACCCGTCGCGCTTCGCGCATTCGGTGGCGGTCGTTACAAGGGGTTTGGCTGAATGCGCATCGCTGTGCTTTCGGAGACCGACACCGCGGAGCCGCGGGTCGCGGCGGTGCCGGAGACGGTCAAGAAATTCAAGGGGCTCGGAGCCGAGGTCGTTGTCCAGTCGGGTGCCGGCCTCAAGGCGGGCGTGCCCGATTCGGAGTTCGAGGCGGCCGGCGCCACCGTCGCCGCCTCGGCGGAGGAGGCCGCGCGCGACGCCGACCTCGTCCTGAAGGTCCGCCGCCCGGCGCCCGAAGAGCTGAAGCTCTTCAAGCAGGGGGCCGCGGTCGTCGCGATCATGGATCCCTACGGCAACGAGGCCGCCCTCCAGGGGATGGCCGAGGCCGGGATCAGCGCCTTCGCGATGGAGCTGATGCCCCGCATCACCCGCGCCCAGGTGATGGACGTGCTCTCCTCGCAGGCCAACCTCGCCGGCTACCGCGCCGTGGTCGACGGTGCCGCCGAGTACGGCCGCGCCATGCCCATGATGATGACGGCCGCCGGCACCGTGCCCGCCGCCCGCGTCTTCGTGATGGGCGTCGGCGTCGCCGGCCTCCAGGCCATCGCCACCGCCCGCCGCATGGGCGCCGTGGTGACGGCCACCGATGTGCGCCCGGCCACCAAGGAGCAGGTCGAATCGCTCGGCGCCAAGTTCGTCGCCGTCGAGGACGACGAGTTCAAGCAGGCCGAGACCGCGGGCGGCTACGCCAAGGAGATGTCGGCCGAGTACCAGGCGAAGCAGGCCGAGCTGGTCAAGGGCCACATCGCCAAGCAGGACATCGTCATCACCACGGCCCTGATCCCGGGCCGTCCGGCGCCGAAGCTCGTCTCCGAGGAGATGGTCGCCTCGATGAAGCCGGGCTCGGTGCTGATCGACCTCGCGGTCGAGCGCGGCGGCAACGTCGCCGGCGCGAAGGCGGGCGAGATCGTGACGACCGGAAACGGCGTGAAGATCGTCGGCCACCTCAACGTCGCCGGCCGCCTCGCCGCCACGGCCTCCAGCCTCTACGCGCGCAATCTCTACGCCTTCCTCGAGACCCTCATCGACAAGGAGTCGAAGGCGCTCGCGGTGAAGTGGGACGACGAGCTCGTCAAGGCGACGAATCTCACGCGCGACGGTCAGGTCGTGCACGCCTCCTTCCAGCCCAAAGCGGCCTGATCCCGCGGAGAATCCGAATGGCTACCATCCCCCCTGATCAGGCGGCGGACCAGACGCGCGTCCTGGCCGATACCGCCCGGGCCGCGGCGACCGCGGCGCGCAACGCGGCCGACCAGGCCCAGGTGATCGCCGACAGCCTCGGCCACGGCCTGGCCGCGGCCACCCACGGCGCCGTCGATCCCACCGTCTTCCGCCTCGCGATCTTCGTGCTCGCGATCTTCGTCGGCTACTACGTGGTCTGGTCGGTGACCCCGGCTCTGCACACGCCGCTGATGTCGGTCACCAACGCGATCTCCTCCGTCATCATCGTCGGCGCGCTCCTGGCCGTCGGCGTGCCGCTGATCGAGAAGGGCACCGGCCTGGCGCGGGTGTTCGGCTTCATCGGCATCGTGCTCGCCAGCGTGAACATCTTCGGCGGCTTCCTCGTCACGCAGCGCATGCTCGCCATGTACAAGAAGAAGGGCTGAGCGGATGTCCGAGAACGTCTCGTCCCTTCTCTATATCGTCTCCGGCGTCCTGTTCATCATGGCGCTGCGGGGGCTCTCGCACCCCACCACCTCCCGCCAGGGCAACATGTACGGCATGGTGGGCATGGGGCTCGCCATCCTGACGACGCTGGTCGGCCATCCGCCGTCCGGTGCCGGCGCCTGGGTGCTGGTCCTGCTCGGCTTGGGGCTCGGCGGCGGCGCCGGCGCGGTGATCGCCAAGCGCGTGCCGATGACGGCCATGCCGCAGCTCGTGGCCGCCTTCCACTCGCTGGTCGGCCTCGCGGCCGTGGCGGTGGCGGCTGGCGCGCTCTACGCGCCGCAAGCCTTCGGCATCATCGAGAACGGCCACTTCCACAAGCAGTCGCTGTTCGAGATGGGCCTCGGCGTGGCCATCGGCGCCATCACCTTCACCGGCTCGGTCATCGCCTTCGCCAAGCTCGACGGGCGGATGTCGGGCAAGCCGATCATGCTGCCGCAGCGCCACCTGATCAACGCGCTGCTCGCCGCCGGCCTGGTCCTGCTCCTCGCGCTGTTCATCGGCACCGAGTCGAAGGGCCTGTTCTGGCTGATCGTCATCCTCTCGCTGGTGCTCGGCGGACTCATCATCATCCCGATCGGCGGCGCCGACATGCCCGTCGTCGTGTCGATGCTGAACTCCTACTCGGGCTGGGCGGCGGCCGGCATCGGCTTCACCCTCGGCAACCTCGCGCTCATCATCACGGGCGCGCTGGTCGGCTCGTCGGGCGCGATCCTGTCCTACATCATGTGCCACGCGATGAACCGCTCGTTCATCTCGGTCATCCTCGGCGGTTTCGGTGGAGACACCGCCGTTGCCGGCAGCGGACAGGTCGAGACGCGCCCCGTCAAGCAGGGCTCGGCGGACGACGCGGCCTACATCATGAAGAACGCCGAGCGTGTGATCATCGTCCCCGGCTACGGCATGGCGGTCGCCCAGGCGCAGCACTCGCTGCGCGAGATGGCCGACATGCTGAAGAAGGAGGGCGTCGACGTGAAGTACGCCATCCACCCGGTGGCGGGCCGCATGCCGGGCCACATGAACGTGCTGCTCGCCGAGGCGAACGTGCCCTACGACGAGGTGTTCGAGCTGGAGGACATCAACGGCGAGTTCCCGCAGGCGGATGTCGCCTTCGTGATCGGCGCCAACGACGTCACCAACCCGGCCGCCAAGACCGACAAGACCTCGCCGATCTACGGCATGCCGATCCTCGACGTGGAGAAGGCCAAGACCGTGCTCTTCATCAAGCGCGGCATGGGCTCCGGCTACGCGGGCGTCGAGAACGAGGTCTTCTTCCGCGACAACACCATGATGCTGTTCGGCGACGCCAAGAAGGTGGTCGACCACATCCTCAAGGCGTTCTGAGGCGGAAGCCTCGGGCGGATCGGCGGGGCGGGCAGCGATGCCCGCCCCGCTGTCGTTTTCGGGCGGCAGCGCCGGACGTGCCGCGCCGCTATAGGATGGGACTCGTGCCAGCCCCCTCCCCCGCACCCCGTGCCTTTCTCGGCGTCGCCGCCTCGATCCAGGGGCGGTCCTGGCGCGAGCGCTGCGCCGATCCGGCCCTGCAGGGCTACGCCACCAAGATGGTCCAGGCCTATGGCCTGCCGGACCTGCTCGCCCGGGTGCTCGCTGGCCGCGGCGTCCTGCCGGACCAGGCCGAAGCCTATCTGCGCCCGCGCCTGCGCGAGTTGATGCCCGATCCGGGTTGCCTGCTCGACATGGAGCTCGCCGCCAAGCGCATCGCCCGGGCGGTGCGCCGGGGCGAGATCGTCGCGGTGTTCGGCGATTACGACGTGGACGGCGCCGCGAGCGCGGCCCTGCTCGCCGGCTACCTGCGCGAGCTCGGCGTCACCGCCCGCATCCACATCCCCGACCGGATCAGCGAGGGCTATGGCCCGAACGTCACCGCGGTGCGGACCCTGGCCTCGGAGGGCGCCAGCCTCCTCGTCTGCGTCGATTGCGGCACCAGCGGCCACGGCCCGCTGGAGGAGGCGGAGAAGCTCGGTCTCGACGTGATCGTGCTCGACCATCACGCCGCGCCGGAGACCCTGCCGCCGGTGCGCGCCCTGGTGAACCCGAACCGCCTCGACGACCTCTCGGGGCTCGGCCATCTCTGCGCCGCCGGGGTCGTCTTCCTCACGCTCGTGGCGGTGAACCGGGCCCTGCGGGCCGAGGGCTTCTTCGGCAGGGATTTCCCCGAGCCGAAGCTCACCGATGCCCTCGACCTCGTGGCTCTGGCGACCGTCGCCGACGTGGTGCCGCTGGTGGGCCTCAACCGGGCCTTCGTGGTCCAGGGGCTGACCGTGATGCGCGCCCGCGGCCGCACCGGGCTCTCCGCCCTGTTCGACGCCGCCTCCCTCGACGGCCCGCCGGAGGCATGGCACCTCGGCTATCTCGTCGGGCCGCGCATCAATGCGGGCGGGCGCATCGGCGATTCGGCGCTCGGCGCCCGGCTTCTGACCACCGAGGATGCCATCGAGGCCGTGCGCATCGCCGCCGAGCTCGATCGGCTCAACCGCGAGCGCCAGATCATCGAGGCGCAGGCGGTCGCCGATGCCGAGGCCGGGATGGACCGCCTGCTCGGCCTCGATCCCGACCGGCCGGTCCTGGTCGCCGGCAGCGCCGACTGGCATCCGGGCGTGGTCGGCCTGATCGCCGCCCGCCTCAAGGAGCGGTTCGGCCGGCCCGCCTTCGCCTTCGCCCTGCGGCCCGACGGCACCGCCACCGGCTCCGGCCGCTCGGTGCCCGGCGCCGATCTCGGCCAGGCGGTGCGCGCCTGCGTCGAGGCGGGGCTGGCGGCCAAGGGCGGCGGCCATGCCATGGCGGCGGGCGTGACGCTGATCGGGACCGACCTCTCCCGCTTCGAGGCCCATCTCACCCAGTGCCTCGGCGCTGCCGTGGCCCAGGCCCGGGCCGCCGACGTGCTGCTGATCGATGCGAGCCTGAGCGCGGGCGGGGCGACCGCCGAGACCGTACGGCTGATCGGGCGGGCCGGCCCCTTCGGCCAGGGCGCACCGGAGCCGGTCTTCGCGCTCGCCAACCACCGCATCGTCGATGCGGGAATCGTCGGCGCGGGCCATGTCCGCGCCCGCCTGCGCAGCCGGGACGGCCAGGCGATCGGGGCGATCAGCTTCCGCAGCGCCCAGAGCCCGCTCGGCCTCGCCCTGCTCAACGGGATCGGCCGCGAGTTCCACGTCGCCGGCACGCTGGCCTGCGACCGCTGGCGCGGCGCCGAGCGGGCGCAGTTGCGCATCTGCGACGTCGCCTCCGCGGACCGTGCGGAATGAGGGATTGGCGCGCAACGCGCTGTTGACACCCGCGCGACCCCCCACCATAAGAGCCCCCGCGGCCCGGACGGGCTGGCGTTTGGGGGAATGTCCCGAGCGGCAAAGGGGGCGGACTGTAAATCCGCTGCGTAAGCTTCGTAGGTTCGAGTCCTACTTCCCCCACCAAACGATCCCGATCCGAGCATCACACGCCGCACAGCCGTCACGCTTCTCAAGCTTGCGGCCCTGTGCTATCCGGCGTGCCGCGCGGGTGTAGCTCAATGGTAGAGCAGCAGCCTTCCAAGCTGAATACCCGGGTTCGATTCCCGGTACCCGCTCCACTCCATCTCCCTGATGGAGCTTGCGTTGCCGGCCTCGGTGCCGAACGCGTCCTCCCTGCCCTCCCCGTCGCGATCCTTCAGCCCGTCGGAGTCTCGTTCGCGCACGCGGTCTCAGCAAGCCGGCGCGGCGCTTGAGCGAAGGCGACATCCGCCATCCTGAAGGGATCGCCCGGATGTCGTATGAGTGCCTCCAGCCGCTTTGGGGTCGTGAGAACCGAGAGCATCGCGGCAAAGTTCCGGACTTGGCCCATCATTGCGGCTCAAAGGCGCATGGTCCGCGAATGCCAAGGTGACGAAGCGTGATTTTCAGGCTTAAACATCGAAAAAGCCTTGATGCAACATAGATTAGTCTTGGGGTTAAGCTTCAGAATTCCGTCATGAATTGAGGAACACTTCGCGCGGCGGCTGGTTCGTGCTGGAGGATGCCCATCTTGGGCGCTCTCGATCTCCCGTAGAACCGTTGTGCGAGGCCGCTGCTCGGGGCGCCTTCGCTGGAGCCCCGCGATGAAGGCATTGTGCTGGCACGGCAAGAACGACATCCGTTGCGACACGGTGCCGGACCCGCAGATCGAGGACGGGCGCGACGTCATCATCAAGGTGACCTCCTGCGCCATCTGCGGTTCAGACCTCCACTTGATGGACGGGCTGATGCCGGCCATGGAGAGCGGCGACGTGCTCGGCCATGAATTCATGGGCGAGGTCGTCGAGGTCGGCGCGGGCTTCACCAAGTTCCGGAAGGGTGACCGCATCGTCGTGCCCTTCAACATCAATTGCGGCGAATGCCGCCAGTGCAAGCTCGGCAACTGGTCGGTCTGCGAGCGCTCGAACCGCAATGCCGAGATGGCCGCCGCCCAGTTCGGCTACACCACGGCCGGTCTGTTCGGATACTCGCACATGACCGGCGGCTACTGGGGCGGGCAGGCCGAGTACGTGCGCGTGCCGATGGCCGACGTCGCGCCGATGAAGGTGCCCGACGGCATGGACGACGAGTCGGTCCTGTTCCTCACCGACATCCTGCCGACCGGTTGGCAGGGCGCCGAGCATTGCGAGATCCAGGGCGGCGAGACCATCGCTGTCTGGGGCGCAGGGCCCGTCGGCTTCTTCGCCATCCAGGCCGCCAAGCTGATGGGGGCCGAGCGCATCATCGCCATCGAGACTGTGCCCGAGCGCATCGCGCTGGCCCGCAAGGCAGGTGCCACCGACATCATCGATTTCGCGAAGGAAGACGTCTTCGAGCGGATCAAGGAGATCACCAACGGCCAGGGGGCCGACGGGGTGATCGACTGCGTCGGCATGGAGGCGAGCGGCGGGCACGGCCTGTCCGGCCTCGTCACCACGCTGCAGGAGAAGCTGACCTCGACGGAGCGCCCCATCGTGCTGGCCGAGGCGATCAAGGCGGTGCGGCCCTGCGGCATCGTCTCGGTGCCGGGCGTCTATGGCGGTCCCGTGCCGATCAACATGGGCTCGATCGTGCAGAAGGGTCTGACGATGAAGAGCGGGCAGACCCACGTGAAGCGCTACCTGGAGCCGCTGACCAAGCTGATCCAGACGGGCAAGATCGACACGACCTCCCTCATCACCCACCGCTCCACGAACCTCGCGGACGGGCCGGACCTCTACAAGACCTTCAAGGAGAAGGCGGACGGCTGCGTGAAGGTGGTGTTCCACCCGAACTGACGCCGCGCGAACCTCATCCCGCCCCCGCCTGCGCCACGATGGCGCATGTTTCGACGATCCAGAACCAGAGGCCCTACCCAGAGTTGTTGCCACGCTTGCCGGCCGTCGCGCTCCGGCCCGACGGAGGCGTCATGACCCTGGGAAGGAACCGCCTCGCCCTGTCGTCCCGGGCGGTCCCATGCCGAGCCGGCGTCTTGTCGCGGCCCGGCGATGCGTGATCGCAGCGCCCTCGCCTACCGCGTGCAGAAGCACGCCGCGCGCCGGCTTCACTACGATTTCCGGCTGGAACTCGGCGGTGTCCTGAAGAGCTGGGCGGTCACGCGCGGGCCGAGCCTCGTCGCGGGTGAGCGCCGCCTCGCCGTCGCGGTCGAGGATCACGGCCTGGGCTATGCCGATTTCGAGGGCGTCATCGCGGCGGGCGGCTACGGTGCGGGCGTCGTGCTCCTGTGGGATCGCGGCACCTGGGAGCCCGAGGGTGACCCCGCCGCGGCGCTCGCCGCCGGCTCGCTCGCCTTCACCTTGCAGGGAGAGAAGCTCGGCGGCCGCTGGCGCCTCATGCGCATGAAGCCGCGGGCGCGCGAGCGCCGGGTGTCGTGGCTGCTGGTGAAGGCGCACGATGCGGCCGCGCGCGGCCCAGGCGAGCCCGACATTCTGGACGAGAAGCCGCATTCGGTCGCGACCGGCCGCTCGATCGAGGACATCGCCGCGACGGCGGCCTGAGCGAAGCCCGGATCCGTCGCCCCAAGGGACGACTGGATCCGGCAGGACGGGAGTAGAGGCGTATGGACCAGAGGACCCCGCTCAACTTGGCCTATGATGCCATCGCCGCCGCGCGGGAGGTCGCCGCGACGGCCGCGACGCGCGCGGACGCGCAGGATCGCGACGACGGCTTTCCGGCCGAGGACGTCGCCGACCTCGCCCGCCTCGGCCTGCTCGCCGCCCCCATCCCCTCTGCGCAGGGCGGCGCCGGCCTCGGCGAGGAGCCGGGCGCCGCGAAGCTGGCCGACGTCCTGCGCCTCGTCGGCTATGGCAGCCTCGCGCTCGGCCGGCTCTACGAGGGGCATGTCAACGCGCTCCAACTCATCGCCCGCTACGGCGAGGCCGGCCAGCGCACCCGCCTGTTCGCCGATGCGCGCGCCGGCCACCTCTTCGGCGTCTGGAACACCGAGCCGGCCGGAAACGGCCTCGTTCTCGAAGAGGCGCGAGGCGGCCTGCACCTCAGTGGCGTGAAGACCTTCGCCTCGGGCGCCGGCTACGTCACCCGTGCACTGGTCACCGGGCGCCATCCGGACGAGGCCGCGCCGCTCATGCTGGTGGTACCGCTGGAGGTCGGCACCCGCGCCGACCTCTCGGCGTGGCGCGCCCACGGCATGCGCGCCTCGGCCACCGGCACGCTGGACTTCACCGGGATCCCGGTCGCGGCGGAAGACGTGCTCGGCGGACCGGACGACTACCACCGACAGCCGACCTTCTCGGGCGGGGCGTGGCGCTTCGCGGCGGTGCAGCTCGGCGGCATCGAGGCCGTGTTCGACGCCTGGCGCGGGCACCTCGCGCGCCTCGGCCGCGGGACCGATCCGCACCAGCTCGCCCGCCTCGGCGAAGGAGCCATCGCGGTCGAGGGCGCGCGGCTCTGGGTGGCACGCGCCGCGGCGGCGGTCTCCGAGGCGTTGCTCCCGCCGGAGCGCATCGTCGCCCAGGTCGACCTGACGCGCCTCGCGGTCGAGCGCTCGGGGCTCGATGTCCTGCAACTCGCCCAGCGCTCGGTCGGGCTGCAGGGCTTCCTGCGCGGCCATCCGCTGGAGCGGCTCTCGCGCGACCTCGCGACCTATCTGCGCCAGCCGGCGCCCGACCGTGCCCTCGTCAGCGCGGCGGCCGAGATCCTGCAGGCCGGCGGCATGGCCGGCGACCTCTGGACCGGAGGCATCCGATGAGCCGGTTCACTGCGACGCTCCCGCCGAGCTACTTCGACGACCAGTACGCGGGGAACCCGGACCCGTGGCAGTTCACCGCGAGCCTCTACGAGCGCGAGAAATACGCGGCGACGCTCGCCGCGCTGCCGCGACCGCGATACGCCTCGGCGCTAGAGGTGGGCTGCTCCATTGGCGTGCTGACCGAGGCCCTGGCCACGCGCTGCGACGCGCTCGTCGGCCTCGACTTGGCCGAGCTCGCGCTGATCCAGGCGCGCGAGCGCTGCCGCGACCTCGGCCATGTTCGCTTCGCGCGCGCGCAGGTGCCGGGACAATGGCCGGACGGGTCGTTCGACCTGATCGTGCTGTCGGAGGTGGTCTACTTTCTCGATGCGGGCGACGTCGAACGCCTGATCGCGCGCGTGAAGGGCAGCCTGCGGACGGGCGGCGACGTCGTGCTGGTTCACTGGACGGGCGAGACGCATTATCCGCTGAGCGGCGACGAGGCGGCCGAGCGCGTCATCGCGGGGACGCGGACATTCCTGCGCCCCATCCGCCAGACCCGGACAGACGCCTACCGGCTCGACGTCCTGGCCGGCATCGGTGCGCGGGGGACAGACGGACAACCATGACGACGGGGGGCTGGCTCGATACGCCGCAGCGTTATGGCCGCATCAGCCGCGGCTTCCACTGGCTCATGGCCGCGCTCTTCACCTGGCAGTTCGCGGGGGCCTTGCTCTACGTCGCCACGGGGGACAATGCCCTCACGCGCTTCGTCGGCGGAGGCCATTTCACGCTCGGCTTCACGCTCTTCGTCCTGGTCCTGCTACGCGGCGCCTGGGGACTGGCGAACCTGAAGCGGCGCCCGCCGCATCCCGGCCGGCTGGGGCGCGCCGCGGCGGCCGGCCACGCCCTGATCTACGCCCTGATGATCGTCGTGCCGAGCCTCGCCCTGCTGCGCCAGTACGGTTCAGGCAAGCCCTTCGCGCCCTATGGCATCCCGCTGATGCCCGCCCGCGACAGCAAGATCGCCTGGATGGTCGCCCCCGGTGACCTGCTGCATTACTGGCTCGGCTTCATCCTCCTGGCGGTGGTGCTCGGCCACGCCGCCATGGCGTGGGTGCACCGGGTGCTACGCAAGGAAGACGTGCTCGCGCGCATGACCTGAGAGGGGTTCGGCCTCGCTCAGGTCGCTCTGCGCCGAACGGGACGCCGGTTCGACGCAGGAGAGCGCGTTGAAGCGACGGCTTCAGGGAAGCCGCGCGAGGCTGTCGTTCGATGCGAAGACATCCGGCGGCCTCGAACGGAAATCAGATCCAACAAGAGCACGATAGCGTCAGTAAGATCGGAATTGCCCTTGGACGGGGCGTGGCATACCATTGATTTCGCTGCGCCGTTGCCGGCCCGTCCTCTGCGTCTCCGGCAAGATCCGTGCGGCTGGGTGTCGTCTGTGTTGATTCCGTTGGAAGGATTGCAATCCTTGAACGGCGGTGCGACCGAGCACCGCCGCCTGCGCAGATCGTGATGTAGACCGAACATCGACCAGGCGAGCCGCGTCTCGATGAAAACAGTCGTTCCCCTGCACCCGTTCGACCCGGCCTTCCTGCCGAAGGGGACGCGACTCAACGGCATCTTCGAGATCGAGGAACTGATCGGTCAGGGCGGGATGGCGCAGGTCTACCGGGCCCGCACGCTGGAGGCCGACGACGCGGTCGCGATCAAGGTCGTCAAGCCCGAGATCGCCCGCGACCAGAGCCTGATGGGTCTCCTGAAGAAGGAAGCTCAGACGCTCAGCAAGATCTCGCACGAGGCCATCGTCAAGCATCTGCTGTTCTCGGTCGATCCGCAGCTCGGGCGCCCCTACCTGGCCATGGAGCTGGTGCGGGGGCCCTCCCTCGCCGATCTGATCAAGGACGGCCCCTTGAGCGTGGAGGCGGTCTTCGTCCTCCTGAACAGGGTCGGCACCGGCCTCGACGTGGCGCACCGGCTCGGCATCACGCATCGGGACATATCGCCGGACAACATCATCCTGCCCCGCTCCGATCCCGGCCGCGCGAAGCTCATCGACTTCGGGATCGCGCGCAACCTCAACGAGGACGAGACGATCATCGCGGACCGCTTCGCCGGGAAGCTCAAATTCGCCTCGCCCGAGCATCTCGGCCTGAACGGCGGCAAGGTCACCCCGAAATCGGACATCTACAGCTTCGGTCTGACGCTGGCGGCGGCGCTGATCGGCGCGCCGCTGGACCTCGGCGGCACCCAGGTCGAGATGATCCGCCGCCGCCAGAGCGTCCCAGATCTCGGCAAGATCGATCCGCGGATCCGCAAGATCCTGCTGCGCATGCTCCAGCCGGATCCGGCCGAGCGTCCGGACACCATCGCCGACCTGATCCAGGCGCAGGAGGGCGGCAGCGTCGTTCTGGCGCGGCGCGCGGCGGCCGCCCCGAATCCCGAGGCGCGGCGGCGGCGGGGCCTCGTCGCCGCCTTCGGCCTCGCTCTGGTCGTCGGCGGCCTCGCCGGCTGGTACGGCCTCACGCGGAGTGCCGGACCCGAGCCTGCCCCGACCGCCTCCGCCGAGAAGAGCCGCCCCGGCGACCACAACCCACCGCAGGCGGAACGACCGGGCGAGACGGCCTCGCAGGGCAATCCGCGAATCGAGGAGCCGCCCCGGACCGCTCCCTTGCAGGAGGCGCGGCGCGAGCCGCCGCTCGCCGAGCCGCCTTCCCCGCCCCAGGCTGCCGAGGAGCATGCGCCCGCCCCGCCCGAGCATCCCGTCGCTGCGGGCAGGGAGGCCGAGCCGCCCGCCGTCTCTCAGGTGCCTGCGGTCCTGCAGGCGCCTGTGACCGTGCAGGCGCCTGCGACCGTGCAAGCGCCTGTGGCCGTGCAAGCGCCCGCGGCTCCCCAGGCGCTCCCCACCCCCCAGGCGCCGGTCTCCGTCGCGGGACCGGCCTCCGACCAGCCCCTCGCCCTCGGGCGAAGCAAGCGGGATTGCAGCAGCTGCCCGCCGCTCGTCGAGGTGCCGGCCGGAAGCTTCAGCATGGGCGGCACCGCCGATCCGAGCGAGCGGCCGGCGCACCATGTCCGGATCCAGGCCTTCCTGATGAGCCGCGGCCCGGTGACGGTCGGCGAGTGGAACGCCTGCCACGCCGCCGGCCGGTGCGAGTTCAAGGCCGAGGGCGCCCCGAACCAGCCCGCCGCCAATCTCAGCTGGGACGACGCGCAGCAATATGTCCGCTGGATCTCGGGCGTCACGCAGAAGGCCTACCGGCTTCCGAGCGAGGCGGAGTGGGAATATGCCGCGCGCGGCGGCACGCGCACGCGCTTCTGGTGGGGCGACCAGTTCCGCGGCGAGATGGCGCCCTGCCGCAGTTCCGGCGGGACCCCGCCGGACGCGGCGCCCGCGGCTGCCGACTTTCCCGACAACCCCTTCGGCCTGCTGGGCACGACCTGCGTGATCGCGCAATGGGTCTCCGATTGCTGGCACAGGAACTATCGCGGTGCCCCGGCCGACGGCAGCTCTTGGAGCGCCCCGAACTGCAAGCAGCGCGTGCTCCGGGGCGGCACTTGGCGGAGCCGGGCCGAATCCGAGCGCGTGACGAGCCGCGACTTCTACGACCCGGCGGTGCGCTATCCCGGCAACGGGGTCCGCATCGCCCGCGACCTCTGAGCGGGGGCGCGAGGGCACAGATCGAGCCTCTCGAACCCGAGGCCGGTGGAGGAGACGAGCGATGAGAATCCGGGCGGCAGTTTCAGCCGGGTTGCTGGTTGTCCTGGGCGGGCCGGCTTCGGCCCAGACGGCGCCCGACAAGCCGCCGCCGCCTCCGCCGGTCGCGGCCCCGCCGGACGCGGCCCTCTACATCATCGCGCCCAGGTCCGGGTCGCGCGTGACGAGCCCGGTGACGGTGCAGTTCGGCCTGCGCAACATGGGCGTCACCCAGGCCGGCAGCAGCGCCAAGAATGCCGGCCACCATCATCTGCTCGTCGACGTGAGGGAGCCGGTCGCCGGCGGCGAGCCGCTCCCGGCGGACAAGAACCACCTCCATTTCGGCGGCGGCCAGACCGAGACGCGCCTCGACCTGCCCAACGGCCCGCACACCCTGCAACTCGTCCTGGGCGACGCGCTGCACCGGCCGTTCGTGCCTTCCGTCCAGTCGCAGAAGATCCAGATCACGGTGGTCTCCGCCCAGGCCCTGCGGAAGAAGCGGCGCCCCATCCGGCATCGGCGGGGCTGACGGATTGGGATCCTGCCCGCGAGATCCGGACCGGCTCCAGCCTGCGCTGAGAGCCTGTCCAACCCGTTCATCCCAACCCATCACCTCAGCGCCTGTTCGAGCAGATCAAGCGGGTGTTTATCCGGCGGATCCCCGCCTCGCACCTCAGGATGAGGGGGTCTGGAGGGATGAAGCCAGCCAGGGCGTAACACAGAGCGGCTGACGCGCTCCCTGTTCCGGCTGAGCGCTCTCAGTGATCGGAGATCAGTACGAAATCCACGTCGGCTCCGCCGCTGCCCTTCGAGGAGCGTCCGAAGCCGAGGCTTCCCGCCGCGCGCAGGATGACCTCCTCGCGGCAGATGCGGAACTCGGCGATGCCGGCGGGCCGGACGAAGGTGCCGTTGGTGCTGTGATCGACCAGGATCCACTTGTCCCAGCGCCGCTCGATCGTCGCGTGGCGGCGGGAGGCGAACTCGCCCGGAATGACGACCGTGTTCTCGGCGAGGCGGCCGAGCGTGATGCTCTCGCATTCCGGGCCGAAGACCCAGCGCCGGCCGTCGCTGATGAGCTTGAGCACGCCGGCCGATTCGGACGGGCGGGCGGCGCTGGGCAGGTGGAAGATGACCGTCTCGCTGTCCGTATGGGAATGCCAGACGACCTCGACCACGTTGACGTCGTCGCCGAGCCCGCGCGCATGCGCCGGAATGAGGCGCGTCGTCGCGCGTCGCGGCATGTCGAGATGCTCGATGGCCGCATCCGTCGTGATGATCTGATCGGCCTTGGCGAGGGAGGCGAGGCGCGCGGCAATGTTCACGGTCGTCCCGAAGACATCTCCGTCGCAGAGCACCACCGAGCCGCAATGAAACCCGATGCGGAAATGTACTTCCTTCTCGTCCCGCAGCTTTCGGCTGACCTCAAGGCTGCGGTCGCGCTGAATGGCCACCGCGGCATCGTATGTCGCGAGAGCATCGGGAAAGATGGCCATGATCTCATCGCCGATCGTCTTGATGATGCGACCTTGTACGGCGGAAATCTTCTCGCTGATGCCGGCCAGGCATTCAGCTATGACCGAGTGTGCATTGTCGTCGCCGAGAGCGCGATACAGTCGCGTGCTCCCGACGACGTCGCAGAACAAGATGCCGGGCGACGCTTGGGTGTCTATACCCATCTCTCACCCTCGGGGTCATTGGATAGCGGCACAGCTGACGCCGTTTTGGATGGCATTGCAACCGGTGCCATCGCCTTCGATTCAGCTGAGCAGGTTTCGGGAGCGCCGAAAATGGTGGGCGAATCCCGGCGCGCCCGTCGCCGGACCGTTATGCGCATCATGAACGGATGAAAATCACTTTTCCTGTGTCCTGGGTTGCGGAAGATCACCGCGATTAGCGCTAGACTACCGCCCGGGCATCTCGTCTGAGGGCTGTCGGCATGGTCGCCTCCTCTCCCCCGCACTCGTGCCGCTTCATCCGCGAGCTGATCGAGATCCTCGCAGACGAGGCTACCACGCCCTATCAGCGCCGCGACGAACGGCTGTTCCGCGATCTCGCCGACTTGGAGATGGACGCCGAGCGGTTCGGCGCGGACGAGGCCAGTTGCCGCGTCATCGGGCGGATCCGGCAACTCGCCGGGCTCTGCGCGATCGGCGGCCGGCTCCTGCCGCCGGAGATTTCCTGACCCAACTCATCACATGATCCGGCGTAAAACGCAGGACCGCCGGAAATGACGCCGGGTACGGAGAACTTCGTCGGACTTGCGGAGGTTGCTTCGGTAATTCGATACCGTGGAGCCGTCATAATGTCCGATAGCGGTCAGTTGATCATCGCCTTGGCCCTGATGACCCTCGTCATCGCCGTGGCCGCCGCACTCGTGATGCGGATCCGGGTCGCGCAGCAGAAGGGCGACCCGAGGCGATCCAGCTTCGTCCATCATCATGGCGATGCCCCGCGCCAGAACATGCCCGGCACGGAGCATTAGGGAATTTTCCGCGGAAGCGGTTGCCGGTTCCGCGAGAAGAAATGCGTCACCCTCGATCAGATGGAGAATTTGGGGTTGGCGTCTCGACAACGGAAAACGGCCAGCGGCAGGGTGCCGCTGGCCGTCGCGCGAGGCAGCGCTGGCTGGTCGAGGGATCAGCAGTCGTTGTCGCCCTTGGCGAGCTTCTGATCGGTGCCGGAATTGTTCATGGCGCCGACTGTGCCGGGCGAGGAGGGCTGGTTGCCGCCGGCCATGTTCTTGCTGGTGTCGTTGGCGCCGGACTTCTCGCCGAGGCCCTGGTTGGTGCCGGCGTTGTTCATCGCGCCGACGGTGCCGGGCGAGGCCGGCTGCTGGCCGCCCGCGAGGTTCTTGCTGCCCTTGTCCATGTCCGAGCTCTTCTCGTTCATGGTCTGGTCGGGCATCTTGCCCTTGGTCGAGCCGGTATTGCAGGGAGCGGCGAGCGCCGTGCCCGAAGTCAACGCCACGATCGCGAGCGCACCGACGAAACCGGTCATCTTCATGGGGTGTCTCCTCCAAAATTTCTCGCCCGACAAACCTTTCTCAATTGCCAAAGGTTCCTGTGAAATGTTGCTGCGCAGGTCGGCTGCGCCGATAAATCCATCTATTGCCGAGCTTTTATCTTAACCTGTGTTGGATTGAGGATCTGGCTCACGCCTCGCCTTCCGGCGCGCCGTCCCGGTCCGCGAGGCGCCGCTCGCGCTCGGCCCGCAACTCGCGCTCGGCGACCAGCCAGAACTGGATCTCCAGACCCTCCGGGCGGTGGTTGCGCTCCCACAGGTCGTAGGCCCGCTCGCGGATCCGCTCGAAGGTGATCTCGTCGCCTCCCTCCGGCTCCCGCCGGATGTCCGCGCCGCCGACCCGGCGGTTCTCCGCCACCGGTCCGGTTCGAGGCGGCGCCGCCTCCACAGCGCCGCGCCCGTCCTCGTCGGGCTCCGCGCCCCCCCCCATGGATCGACCCTGCCTTCGTCGCCTGACACCCGTTCATCCTTTCCCGCAAGCGGTGCCGCGCGGCACCGCTCCCCACGAAGCGAACCCACGAGTCGGCGCGCGGGTTTCAGCGCGGCCTTGGCGCATCGTTCCGGCGCAGGGATCTATGCAGGGACGTGCGAATGCGTCGTCGGCGACGCGCCCGCAGCCTTCCGCCGGGCGGGTGCAAGGGCCATATTCCCGGCATGGCGACACCCCCTAAGCCCCGCCGCGCCGCGGCGAATCCGGCCAAGGCCAGCGCGAAGGCCGACAAGCCGGAGCTTCAGCCCCTCGACCCCTTCCTGGCGGAGCTGCTGAACCCGGCGCTCAACCGCAACCGCCTGCCCGATCCGCCGGCTCCGGCGAAGCGCGGGCGCAAGGGCAAGGCCGCCGCGCCGCAGGGCTTCGGCGAGGCGCCGCAGGCGGGGTTCACCGTCGCGCCGGGCGCCGAGGTCGATCCGCGCCTGGCCCAGGCGCTGGGCCTGACCCCGCCGGAGGACGGGCCGGCGCCGGAGGGCGATCCCGACACTGCCCCGCTCGACGCGCCGGGCGGGGCCTCGGCGACGGTGGCCGCGCTGGAGCGTCTGCTCACCGAGGGCAACCCGCTGTTCAAGGACGGCCAGGCCTGGATGCCGCACCGGCCGGAGCGTCCGCAGAAGAGCGAGGGCGGCGTCCGCTTCGTGATGAAGTCGGACTTCGAGCCCGCCGGCGACCAGCCCACCGCCATCGCCGAGCTGGTGAAGGGCGTGGCCGGCCAGGAGCGCGACCAGGTGCTCCTCGGCGTCACCGGCTCGGGCAAGACCTTCACGATGGCCAAGATCATCGAGGAGACGCAGCGCCCGGCCCTGATCCTGGCCCCGAACAAGACGCTGGCCGCGCAGCTCTACGGCGAGTTCAAGTCGTTCTTCCCCGACAACGCGGTCGAGTATTTCGTCTCATACTACGACTATTACCAGCCCGAGGCCTATGTGCCGCGCTCGGACACCTTCATCGAGAAGGAGAGCTCGATCAACGAGCAGATCGACCGCATGCGCCACTCCGCGACGCGCGCCCTGCTCGAGCGCGACGACGTCATCATCGTCGCCTCCGTCTCGTGCATCTACGGCATCGGCTCGGTCGAGACCTACACGGCGATGTCGTTCACGGTGTCGCTCGGCGAGCGCATCGAGCAGCGCCAGCTCATCGCCGACCTCGTGGCGCTCCAGTACAAGCGCATCCAATCCGATTTCGCTCGCGGCACCTTCCGCGTCCGCGGCGACACGATCGAGCTGTGGCCGGCCCACTTGGAGGATCGCGGCTGGCGCATCGGCCTGTTCGGCGACGAGGTCGAGAAGATCGTCGAGTTCGACCCGCTCACCGGCAAGACCATCTCCGAATTGAAGTTCGTGAAGGTCTACGCCAACTCCCACTACGTCACGCCGCGCCCGACGCTGCAGCAGGCGATCAAGGGCATCAAGACGGAGCTGACGGGCCGCATCGAGGAACTGACCAAGATGGGCCGCCTGATCGAGGCGCAGCGCATCGACCAGCGCTGCACCTTCGACATCGAGATGATCGAGGCCACAGGCTCCTGCAACGGCATCGAGAACTATTCGCGCTACCTCACCGGCCGGAAGCCCGGCGAGCCGCCGCCGACCCTGTTCGAGTACCTGCCCGACAACGCCCTCGTCTTCACCGACGAGAGCCACGTCACCGTGCCGCAGATCGGCGGCATGTACCGGGGCGACTTCCGGCGGAAGGCGACGCTTGCCGAATACGGCTTCCGCCTGCCCTCCTGCCTCGACAACCGCCCCTTGCGCTTCGAGGAATGGGACGCGATGCGGCCCCAGTCGGTCCACGTCTCGGCGACGCCGGGCAAGTGGGAGATGGAGCAGACCGGCGGCGTCTTCGCCGAGCAGGTCATCCGCCCGACCGGCCTCGTCGATCCGGTGATCGAGGTGCGACCGGCCCGCTCCCAGGTGGACGACCTGCTGGGCGAGGTCCGCGAGGTGGCCCTGGCCGGCTACCGCACGCTGGTGACGACGCTGACCAAGCGCATGGCCGAGGACCTCACCGAGTACCTCCACGAGAACGGCGTGCGGGTGCGCTACATGCACTCGGACATCGACACGCTGGAGCGCATCGAGATCATCCGCGATCTCCGGCTCGGCGCCTTCGACGTGCTGATCGGCATCAACCTGCTGCGCGAGGGCCTCGACATCCCGGAATGCGCCCTGGTCGCCATCCTCGACGCCGACAAGGAGGGCTTCCTGCGCTCGGAGACCTCGCTGGTCCAGACCATCGGCCGCGCCGCCCGCAACGCCGAGGCGCGCTGCATCCTCTACGCCGATTCCGTCACCGGCTCGATGGAGCGGGCGATGGCCGAGACCGAGCGGCGGCGCCAGAAGCAGCTCGCCTACAATGCCGAGCACGGCATCACGCCGCAGAGCGTGAAGCGCGGCATCGCCGACATCCTCAACAGCGTGTTCGAGCGCGACCACGTGCAGGTGGATACCGGCCTCGCCAAGGATGCGATCACCGTCGGCCACAACCTGAAGGCGGTGATGGCGGATCTGGAGAAGCGCATGCGCGCCGCCGCCGCCGATCTCGACTTCGAGGAGGCGGCTCGCCTGCGCGACGAGCTGAAGCGGCTCCAGGCCACCGAGCTCCTGGTCTCCGACGACCCGATGGCACGCCAGGGCGAGATCGAGCGCGAGGCCGGCAAATACGGCCGCAAGGCCCCGCGGCCGGCGGGCGGCAGCCGCATCGCCAAGCCGGACCTCGACAATATGGGGCCGGGCACCGACCGCGAATTGCCGGTCGGCGCCCCCGTCTGGCAGGAGCGGCCGAAGCCGCGTTCGACGCAAGGGCTGGGTGGCCAGAAGCCGCGCTACAAGGGCGGCGGCGGCCGGCGGCGCGATTAGGGTTTTGGATGTTCGCAGGATCCGCGACAGACCCCCTCTCCCGTTCGGGAGAGAGCTGGGGTGAGGGTCGAGAATTGTCCGGAGACGTCGCGACGGCGAGGCGGCTCCGGCTCCGCTCATTCCTGAGAGTTCTCGACCCTCACCCTGTCCCTCTCCCGAACGGGAGAGGGGACCCGCGCCTCGTCTTGTAAACGCAGGAGCCACCCTCTCCGGCTGAGCGGAGAGAGGGTGGCCATTGCGCCGCGTGCGCAAAGTCTATGACGCTCCCCCACGGCTGAGGGCGAGGGCGCGCGCGAGCGTCGGCTCCAGCGCGCGCAGTTCGCGCAGATGCGCTGCGGTCAGCGTCTGCAGCAGGATCTCGGCCTTGGCCGTCAGGGACAGCTCCATCCGCCGCCGGTCCTGGCTGCTGCGCGTCTTCGTGAGCAGGTCTGCCTCGACCATCCGGGCGACCAGCTCCACCGCCGTGTGCGGGGCGATCAGGAGCCGGCCGGCGAGCCAGCCGATCGTGGGCGGCTCGGCGCCGGCGAGCCCGGCAATGGCGAGCAGCGCCTGATGCTGCTGGGGTGGCAGGCCGGCCTGGAGCGCGGCCGTTTCGCTAAAGGCGAGGAAGCGCCGCAACTCGTAGCGGAAGGCCGCCAGCACCGCGTATTGCGGCTCCGAGAGGGCCGGCCCGGCCGGCGCATCGTCGATCATTCAGCGCCCCCGCCGCGCATTCCTGCAGAGCGCCCCTGGTAGCCTGTTCCCGCGCGTTCCGCTCGGACTCGATTATATCGTAATGCGATGTATATCGAGCCGGGAACGACGAAGGAGATCGGTGTGGACCAGCGGGTGGGGGAGACAGCGAAGCGCGATCCGGCTGCGCGGATCCGGCGGCGGCCGCTCGCGGATTTCTCGGCCGATCCGCGCATCCTCATGCTCATCGCCATGGCGCTGCTGATCGGGGCGGCCGGCACCCTCGCGGCCGCCGTGCTCATCCGCCTGATCGCGCTCGTCACCAACCTCGCCTGGTTCTGCCGCCTCGACACGGTGCCGCGCAGCCTCGCCGAGGCGGCGCGCACGCCCTGGATGGTGCTGGTGCCCGTCCTCGGCGGCCTCGCCATCGGCCTGATGGCCCGGTTCGGCTCCGAGAAGATCCGCGGCCACGGCATCCCCGAGGCGATCGAGGCGATCCTGATCGGCGCGAGCCGGATGTCGGCCAAGGTCGCGCTCCTCAAGCCGCTCTCCTCGGCCATCTCCATCGGGACCGGCGGCCCCTTCGGCGCCGAGGGGCCGATCATCATGACGGGCGGGGCGGTCGGCTCCCTGTTCGCCCAGTTCTTCCATCTCAGCGCGATGGAGCGGAAGACGCTGCTCGTCGCGGGCGCGGCGGCCGGCATGACGGCGATCTTCGGCACGCCCGTCGCGGCGGTGCTGCTCGCGGTGGAACTGCTCCTGTTCGAGTGGCGGCCGCGCAGCTTCGTGCCGGTGGCCGCCGCCTGCCTCACGGCCTTCGTCCTGCGCCCGGCTCTGTTCGAGGCCGGGCCGCTCTTTCCCTTCACCGCCAACCCCGCCCTGCCCTGGTGGGGCCTGCCCGCCTGCGCCGCGGTCGGGGTGGCGGCCGGGCTGCAATCCGGTCTCCTGACCACCCTGCTCTACCGCCTGGAGGATGCGTTCGAGCGCCTGCCGATCCATTGGATGTGGTGGCCGGCCCTCGGCGGCCTGTTCGTGGGCCTCGGCGGCCTCGTCGAGCCGCGCGCCCTCGGCGTCGGCTACGACGTGATCGCCGACCTGCTCAACGGCGAGCTGGCGCTGCGGGCGGTGCTGCTCATCCTGTGCGTGAAGGCCGCGATCTGGCTCATCGCCCTGTCCTCGGGCACCTCGGGCGGCGTGCTGGCGCCGCTCCTGATCCTCGGCGGCGCGATGGGCTGGCTGCTCGGGCTCGGGCTGCCGGGCACGCCGGGCTTCTGGGCGCTCCTCGGGATGGCGGCGATGCTCGGCGGCACCATGCGGGCGCCCCTGACCGGAGCGCTGTTCGCGGTGGAACTCACCGGGAACGTGCACGTGCTCAGCCCGTTGCTCGCGGCCACGGTCTCCGCCTACGCGGTGACGGTGCTGCTGCTGAAGCGCTCGATCCTGACCGAGAAGCTCGCCCGCCGCGGCCAGCATGTCAGCCGCGAATACGGGGTCGACCCCTACGAGCTGATGCGGGTGGCCGACGTCATGGTCCACGACGTCGAGGTGCTCGACGCGGACATGAACCTTGCCACGGCGATCGCGACCCTGGAGACCGGGCGCCACCGGGCCTATCCGGTGCTCGATGCCGCGCGCCGGCCGGTCGGGCTGGTGCAGCGGGCGGACGCCCTGCACTGGCTCGTCGAGGGCGCGGGCGTCCAGCAGCGCCTGCGCGACCATCTCCGCGCCCCGTCCGGCATCGTCGCCCATCCGGACGACGTCGTCTCGCACGCCCTCGACATGATGGCGGAGAGCGGCGGCGGGCGCCTCCTCGTCACGGACCCGGCGACGGGCGTCCTCGTCGGGATCCTGACCCGCCGGGACCTCCTGCAGGTGCGCCACGCCGTGACGCGGTCCGAGACGAGCCGGCAGGCCTATTTCGTCCTACGCCGGAAGCGGCGGCGCCGCGCCGGAACCGAGGCCGGCCCCGCGGCGTCCGAGAGGGTCTGATGCCCGCGGCTGGAGATGCTGACGCATCCGGCCGCTGGGCCAACTCTGATGTTCGATATCAAGCCAAAGGCTCGGCGAACATCAGAGTGCGGAACCGACGGTCATGTTCAATGACCGTCGGTCCGATTCAACGCGCCGCTCCGGCCAGGGCCGCGCTCCGGCCCGGGCCGACGCCCTCCAGCGCGTCGAGCACGGCGCCCGTGGTCAGGATCTGCGGCAGCACCTTCGGCTCGCCGCCCGCGTAGAGCAGGTAGAGCGGGACGCCGCCGCGGCCGTGGCGCTCGAGCAAGCGGGTGATCTCCGGGTTCTGGTTGGTCCAGTCGCCCTTGAGATAGGTGACGCCGTGCGCCCGCATGGCCGCGCGCACCGGCTCCGTGGCCAGCACCGCGCGCTCGTTGACCTGGCAGGTGATGCACCACGCCGCCGTCATGTTGACGAAGACCGGCTTGCCCGCGGCGAGCAGCCCGTCGAGGCGGGCCTGCGTGAAGGGCTCGATGCCCTCGGCCAGGGCCTGCGCGCCCGGCGGCAGGCGATCCCGCTCCAGGGTGAAGCCGATCGCGGCCGCCGCGATCACGGCGAGCACCGCGAGGCCCTGCGCCACCTGCGCGCCGAGGCGGGTGCCGGCGCGGCCGCGCTCCCAGGCCCAGGCGGCGAAGCCGATCAGGACGAGGCCGAGCAGGGCCGCGAGGAGCCCCTGTGGCCCGACCTGCTGCGCCAGCACCCAGACGAGCCAGGCCACGGTGGCGTAGACCGGGAAGGCGAGCGCCTGTTTCAGCACCTCCATCCAGGCGCCCGGGCGCGGCAGCAGGCGCAACGCCCCCGGCCACAGGGTGAGGGCGAGGAACGGCAGGGCGAGGCCGAGGCCGAGGCTCGCGAAGATGGCGAGCGCCGCCGGCACGGACTGTGTCAGGGCGAAGCCGACCGCAGTGCCCATGAAGGGCGCGGTGCAGGGCGTCGCCACCACGGTGGCCAGCACGCCGGTGAAGAAGGAGCCTTCCAGGCCGGCCCGCCGGGTCAGCCCGTCGCCGATCCCGGCGAGGCGTCCGCCGAGATGGACGGCGCCGGACAGGCTGAGGCCCATGGCGAAGAGCAGGTAGGCGAGGCCCGCCACCACCAGCGGCGACTGGAGCTGGAAGCCCCAGCCGAGCCCGGCTCCGCCGCTCTTGAGGGCGATCAGCAGCCCGGCGAGCGCCAGGAAGCTCGCCAGCACGCCCGCCGTGTAGGCGAGGCCGTGCAGACGCACGCGGCGCCCGCTCTCGCCGGAATGGCGCACCAGCCCCAGCACCTTGATCGAGAGGACGGGGAAGACGCAGGGCATCAGGTTGAGCACGAGGCCGCCCAGCAGCGCGAGCAGGGCCGCGCCGAGGAGCGTCGGGGTCTCGCTGGGCGCCGCGGCTGCGGGCACAGGCTCCGTCGCGGGGATCTGGCCCGCCGCCGGGGGCGCTCCCTCATCGCCGATGGCGAAGGCCTGCTGCACCGTGCCGGACCCGGTTTCCTCGCTGATGGTCAGGACGCCGGGCAGGCTCCGGGGCGCCGGCTCCTTCGGGCTCGCGCGCCGGAGAGCGAGATGCAGCCCCTCGCCGTCGACGCGCAGGACCTGCTCGGCCGCGTTCTCGATCGCGGTCTCCGAATAGGGGAAGAAGGCGGCCGCGCGGATGGTCTCGGGCTTGAGGCCCGGGGCATCGAGGTTGAGCACGAGGTCGTCGCCCTCGCTCGACAGGCGCGCCGGCCAGGGTGCGGCGACGGGGATCGCCGCCCGGGCCCGCTCGAACAGGGCGCGGTTCCGCGGGTCGGCGCCGCCGGGACCGACGGGCAGGGTCAGGGCGAGCTCCGCCGAGCCCGGCACGCATTCCGTCTCGCAGACGAGGTAGCTCAGCTTGGCCGTCAGCCGCGCCGGCACGGCCGGGTCGAGGCTCGGCGGCGGGGTGACCTGCGCCAGGAGCACGGCCTCGCCCGCGTAGCCGAAATTCATCAGGGTCGCGACCGGGATGCGCTCGGGCGCCGGCCAGCGCAGCGGGCCGGCGGAGAAGCCGGCGGGCAGGGTCCAGGTCACCTCGGGCGGCAGGCCGGAATCGCCGGGATTGCGCCAGTAGACGTGCCAGCCCGGCTTCATCACCATCCGGACGGCGACGGTGAAGGGCTCGGCGCCCTGCACGCTCGCCGGCTCGGCGACGAGGCTCGCCTTCACGAGGTCGGGCGGCGCGCGCAAGGATTGTGCGGCGGCGGGGCCGAGACCGAGGGCGAGGAGCAGGAGGGCGAGGAAGCGCAGCATCGCCGCTCCTCATAGCACATCCGCGGGCCGGCCCCGGGAGAAAGCCGGCCGCGGCGGAATCGCCCGCCGTGATTCAGGTCGTGGGTGCGAGCGGGGCGGTCGCCCGGTCGAGCCAGGACCGGGTCTCGGCGTCGAGATTCGGGCTCAGGGTCTCCCGCACCCGGGCGTGATAGGCGTCGATCCAGGCGATCTCGGCCGGGTCGAGCAGCCTTACGTCGATCAGGCGCATGTCGTAAGGCGCCAGCGTCAATGTCTCGAAGCCGAGCATCGTCCGCTCCGCACCCGCGATGGCCCGCGGCTCGACGAGGACGAGGTTCTCGATCCGGATGCCGTAGGCCCCGGTCTTGTAGTAGCCCGGCTCGTTCGAGAGGATCATGCCCGGCTCCAGCGCCACCGTTCCGGTCTTGGCGATGCGCTGCGGCCCCTCGTGCACGGAGAGGAAGCTGCCGACCCCGTGGCCGGTGCCGTGGTCGAAGTCGAGCCCGGCCTGCCAGAGCGGGAGCCGCGCGAAGGAATCGATCTGCGCCCCCGTCGTTCCCTTGGGGAAGACCGCGCGGGCGATCGCCACATGGCCCTTGAGCACGCGGGTGAAGCGGTCGCGCATCTCGGGGCCGGGCTCGCCCACCGCCACGGTGCGGGTGATGTCGGTGGTGCCGTCGCGGTACTGCGCGCCCGAATCGATCAGGAACAGCTCGCCCGGCCGGGCCGTGCGGTCGCTCGCCCGCGTCACCCGGTAATGGACGATGGCGCCGTTCGGCCCCGATCCGGAGATGGTCGGGAAGGAGACGTCGCGCAGCTCCCCGCCCGCGGCCCGGAAGGCTTCGAGAGCCTCCACCGCCTCGATCTCGGTGAGCCCCTCCGCCGCCCGTCCGTCGAGCCAGGCGAGGAAGCGGACGACCGCAGCGCCGTCGCGCCGATGCGCCGCCCGGCTGCCGGCGATCTCGACCGGGTTCTTCACGGCCTTCATCGCCGTGACGGGATCGCGCCCGACATCGGCGGTGCCGCTCGCCGCCTCGATCCGGCTCTTCAGCGCCTCCGCCGCCGTCGCGCCGTCGAGGCGCACGCGCGCGCCCGACAGGCCCTGGAGCGCGTCCTCGAAACCCGCCCGCGGCGCGACCTCGGCGAGACCCGCTAGCGCCTCGACGACGTCCGGCGACACCTGGGAGGAGCCGAGGAAGAGCCGCGCCACACCTTCGCGCGGCACCAGCGCGTAGCCGAGGGCGAGCGGCGTGTGGCCGATATCGGCGCCGCGCAGGTTGAAGGCCCAGGCGAGGTTGTGCGGGTCCGAGATCACCAGGGCGTCGCAGCGCGCGGCCTCCAGCTCGGCGCGGATGCGGGCGAGCTTGCCGGCGGCCGCCTCCCCGGCGAATTCCATGGCGTGGACCTCGACCGGCCCGGCGGGCGGCTTCGGCCGGCCGGCCCAGGCGGCGTCCACGGGGTTGGCGGGCAGCGCGCGCAAGGACGCCCCCGCCTTCTGGGCGGCGCGCTCCAGCCGCGCGACGCCGTCGGGCGTGTGCAGCCAGGGATCGTAGCCGAGCACCGCATCCGCCTTCAGGTTCTCGGAGACCCAGGCCTCCACGCTCGTCTGCGCCAGGGGCACGACGGTGAAGACGGCCGTGTCGACCTGCTCGGGCGCCTGCAGGGTGTAGCGGCCGTCGACCACCAGGGCGGCGCGGTCGGTGAGCACGATCGCGGTGCCGGCCGAGCCGGTGAAGCCGGTGAGCCAGGCGAGGCGCTCGGCATTGGCGGGCACGTATTCGGATTGGTGCTCGTCGGCGCGCGGCACCACGAAGCCGTCGACCCCGGCCTCACGCAGGGCGGCGCGCAGGGCCGCGACCCGCTCGGGGCCCTTGCGGTGGCTCGGATCGTCGAAGGTCTGGAAACGGGTGCTCTGGCTCATGCCCGCCAGTATGGCGGGGCGTGGCCTTCCCGCAACCGGGATCAGGCGCCTTCGGCCGGGGGATCCGGGGGACGGCCGGGCGGCAGTCCGTCATAGCCCGCGAACCAGTCCGTGCGCTGCTGCGAATGCGCCGGATAGGGGCAGGCGTCCTTCGGCCGGCCCGCGGCCCGCGCCCGCGCGCCCTCCGTGACCGGATCCCGCGCCTGCGGATGATCGCTCAGCGTCGCCATGGTCCCGCGCCTCCGATCGGCATCCCGGGGCGTCCGTCGGGGCGCCGCCCCGGTCCCCGCCACAGGGATGAACGCTATGGAAACCCGGCTTCAGGCCGCGCGGTTCACGGGCGCGGCGCGGCGCCGCCCCGGCGGAGGACCAGGGTGGCCCAGCCCTCGATCACGCCCTTGCGGGCGAGGTGGAAGCCGCGATGGCGGTAGGTCGAGAGCACGCCCGCCACGTCGCGCTCGATCAGGCCGGAGAGGATCAGCACGCCGTTCGGCGCGACCACCGCCGTGAGGGAGGGCGCGAGGCGCTTGAGCGGCCGGGCCAGGATGTTGGCGAAGACGATGTCGAAGCGGCGCGGCCGGTCGGCGAGCGCGTGGCGCACGCCCGGTCCCTCGTAGAGCCGCAGATAGGGGCCGAGGCCGTTGAGCCGGGCATTCTCCCGGGCGGTGGTCACCGCCTCGCCGTCGAGGTCGCCCGCGACCACCGGGCTGCGCAGGGCCTTGGCTGCCGCGAAGGCGAGGATGCCGGTGCCCGTGCCGACGTCGAGGATATGGGCCGGGCGGCGCCGCTTCAGCTCGGCCACGAGCGCGCGCAGGCAGCCGAGGGTGGTGCCGTGATGGCCCGTGCCGAAAGCGAGCGCCGCCTCGATCTCGATGGGCAGGTCGTTGGCCCGCACCGCGTCGCGGTCATGGGCGCCGTGGATGAGGAAGCGCCCGGCCCGCACGGGATTCAGCCCTTCGAGGGAGGCGCGCACCCAATCCTGCTGCTCGATGGTGCGGAACTCGGCCGCATCGGCGGCCTCGCCCACCACCGGGCGGATCAGGTCGCGGATGAAACCCTCGTCCGGCGCGTCTGCGAAGTAAGCCTCGAGGCGCCACGTGACCCCGTCCTCGGCCTCGAAGGCGGCGACCGCGGTCTCGGTGGGATCGAACATCTCGCCGAGGATGTCCGTCATCGCGCGGGCCGAGGCCTCGTCGGTCAGCATCCGGAGGATGTGGGTCGGACGGTGCGGGGGCAGGCCTTCGATCATGGCGCGGCCTCTAGCACCGGGCGGGCGGCTCCGCCAGCGAGGGCGGCCGCCGATGCGGAACGGGATCGGATCATGGCCGCCTCACGCGAATCGTCATCGGAACGGCACAGGGTTGTAGCAGCCTGGTCACGCGATGGGCTCAGAATGGCGCGGAACCGGGCAGGTGCTGCCGCGTTCTCGCTGGCTCTCCTGAGCATGCCCTGTCTTCGAGGTGCGTTCGCGTGACCAAGTCCAGACGATCCGTCCGCCGTGGGCCGGTTGTCATCAACGACAATGCCAAGGCCTCGAACGATTCCCGCCGCACCGGTCCGCAATTCGTCGAGGCGCCGCACGGCCCCCTGCCCGGCCATCTGCTCGTCCTCCTGAGCCGCCTGCACCGGTCCGAGAGCGCCCGGTCGAGCGAGCCCCCCGGGCCGCAATCCGTTTAAAGCGATCTCCGCCGAAGCGGACACCGGTTCGGCGCAAGAGAGCGTGTTGCAACAAGGACTTGGAGCCATTCCCGATCGCAACGCGATCGGGAATGGCTCCAGGGCGCCGAGCCGCGGTCAGGCGTAGGCGTAGGGGCCGCCCCGTTGCAGGGCGCGCTGATAGGCGGGGCGGGCATGGATCCGTGCCAGCCAGTCGGTGACGCGTGGCCCGGCCCCGGTGCCGCGCGCCGCGAAGGCCTCGAGCGGGAAGCTCATCTGGATGTCGGCGGCCGAGAACTCCGTGCCGCAGAACCACGGACGGTCGGCGAGCTCCGCTTCCCAGTAGGCGGCGTGGCGGCGCAGCTCCGGCTCGACGAAGCCGCCGAGGACGCGGCCCGCCACCGCGCGCACCAGCGGCCGAACGAGCGCCGGGCTCGCGGGGGCGAGCCGCGAGAAGACGAGCTTCAGGAGGAGCGGCGGCATCGCCGAGCCCTCGGCATAGTGCAGCCAGTAGGTGTAGCGGGCGCGGGCCTCCGCCTCCGCCGGCACCAGGGCGCCGCCGCAGCGCTCGGTGAGGTGGGTGACGATCGCCCCCGATTCGGCGACCACCCGTCCCGCATCGGTGATGACCGGCGACTTGCCGAGCGGGTGCACCGCCCGCAAGGCCGGCGGCGCCAGCAGCGTCTTCGGATCGCGGGCATAGGCGCGGATCTCGTAGTCGAGGCCGAGTTCCTCGAGGAGCCAGAGCACCCGCTGCGAGCGGCTGTTCTCCAGATGGTGGACGGTGATCATCGCCGGATTTCCTGTGGGCGGGCGGCGCTCAGGCGCCGTCGAGGAAGGCCCGCATCAGGGTGTGGGCGATCGCCATCGGCGGCGGCGCGAAGAAGCCCTCCGGATGGCGCCGCTCCAGCATCTGGACCACCGCCTCGCGGTCGAACCAGCGGGCATCGGCGAGTTCGGTGGGGTCCGTGACGATGGCCTCGTCGAGGCCCTCGGCGATGCAGCCGATCATCAGCGAGGACGGAAAGGGCCAGGGCTGGGAGGCGAGGTAGCGCACCGCGCCGACACGGATGCGCGTCTCCTCGTAGATCTCGCGGGCGACCCCCGCCTCGATGGTCTCGCCCGGCTCCAGGAAGCCGGCGAGGCAGGAATACATCCCCTCCTTGAAGTGGGGGCCGCGCCCGAGCAGGCAGGTCTCGCCCCGTCGGATCAGCATGATCGCCACCGGATCGGTGCGGGGGAAATGGTGCGCCTGGCAGTTCGGGCATTCGCGGCGGAAGCCGCCGGCCCTGGTCTCGGTCGGGGTGCCGCAATTGGCGCAGAAGCCGTGGCGGGCATGCCAGTCGAGCATCGACTTGGCGGTGGCGAGGAGGCCGAGCTCTTGCGGCTCGACCGCGCCCTCGGTGGCGATGGAGCGGAGGTCGAGGATCGTGAACGGCTCCGCCTCGTAGGCCGCGCCCGCATCCGGATGGAGGCCGAGCGCGAAGACCGGGCTGTCGTCGATATGGCCGAGGAAGATGCGCTGGCGGATCGCGGCGCCCTCGGGCGCGACGCCGGCCGCCTCGTGCAGGGCGGTGCCGGCCTGCAGCACGGGACGGTCCCCGACGAGGAGGACGAGGCGCGCGCCCGGGACGTCCGGGCTCGGCACCGCGGATTCCGGCTGCTCGGAGGAGTGGCGCAGCAGGCGGCTCTGCGCGAAGCCGAGGGTCGCGAAGGGATCGGGCATCGGCTCAGGCGGCGGCGAAGAGGGCGGCGGCGCGCTCGACGAGCTGGGCGCGGGCATGCGGCGGATAGGGGCGCGCCTCGCCCTGGCCCCAGACCGGGCCGGGCCAGGCCGGATCGGAGCGGAAGCGGCCGACCACGTGGACGTGGAGCTGCGAGACCACGTTGCCCAAAGCGGCGACGTTCACCTTGTCGGGCTTGGCCAGAGCCTGCATCACGCCGACGGCGAGCCGCACCTCTCGGCTGAGGGTGTCGCCGTCCTCCGCCGAGAGGTCGGTGAGCTCGCTGACGTCGGGACGCCGCGGCACGAGGATCAGCCAGGGGTAGCGGGCATCGTCCATCAGCAGGACCTGCGCGAGGGGCAGGTCGCCGACCACCACCGTGTCGGCGGCGAGACGCGGGTCGAGGGCGAAGGCGTCGGTCATGCAGCTCATCTAGCGCGCGGCCGCGCTCCCGTCGCCGGGCATCAGAGTGCCGGCCGCACGCCGAGGCGCCCGACCGCGATGGTGTCGGCGTTGAGGAGGCCCTTGGCGTCGGTGCGGGCGAAGACCACCACGTTGGCGCCCGGCACCAGCAGCGCCCTCTCGCCCGGCCCGATCTGCGTCGTCGGCGTGTCCCGCGGCAGGGTGAAGCTCGGCGTGTCCTCGCCGTGGCGCAGGCGGACATGGACCGGGTCGGACCCGGTCCGGTCGGCGATCCAGCCGCCCGTCAGGGTGGCGCCGGGGCCGGTATCCCAGGGCTGGCTGCCCGCCTCGAAGCCGCGCTCGGAAGGGGCGTAGAGCGCGACCTCCCGCGCCGCCCGTCCCTCGCCCTTCGGCTCCGAGATCACGCTGATGTAGCTCTCCGGCTTGATGTCGCGGATCCGGCTCCGGGTGGCGATGAGCAACCGGGTCTTCGGGTTCATGTAGGCCGTCACCGTGCCGCCGTCGTAGCGGCGCACCACCAGGGTGTCGTCGGCGCGCATCTCCACCGTTCCGCGGATGCGGGCGAGGCCGTTGACGGCGTCGGCCGGGCCGGAGAGGGCGAGGCCGACGAGGGCGGTTCCGATCGCGGTTCTGATCACGCTTGTGGTCCTGGGCGCGTGCCGGATTGGCGCTGCCGCAACGCCACCGGACGGCCGAGGTTCCTGCGCCGCGGTGCCGCGGGCGGTCTCAGTGCGCCATCAGGACCGGCAGGTCGGCATGGGTCAGGAGGTGGCTCGTCGGGCCGCCGAAGATCATCTGGCGCAGGCGGCTCTGGGTGTAGGCGCCCTTGATCAGGAGGTCGCAGCCGAACTCCATCGCCTCGGTGAGGTAGGTCTCGCCCGGCGTGCGCCGCCCGGCCGGCATGGCCTTGAACTCGGCGGCGATCCCTTCGCAGGCCAGCGCCCGGGCGAGGTCCTCGGCGCTCGGCCCCGGCACGGTGCCGCCCTCGACGCTGAGGACCAGGGTGCGCTTGGCGGCGCGCAGGAAGGGCATCGCGAAGGCCACCGCCCGCGCGGTCTCGGTGGAGCCGTTCCAGGCGATCACGATCGCCTCGCCGAGGCCGGTCGGGGCGGTGGGGGGCGCCAGCAGGATCGGGCGCCCCCCCTCGAACAGCGCGGTCTCGAAGGTCGCCATGCTGGGCGCTCCGTCCGTGGAGCCGGGCCGGCCGACGACGGTGGCCGAGAACAGGCGGGCATATTGCCCGAGGAAGCTGTCGCCCGCCGGCACGTCCTGGCGCCAGCGATAGCGCGGGCCGGCATCCAGCACCTTCTCCGGCACGCACAGGCCGTCGCGGGCGTGGCGGGGGATGCCGGCCCCGTCCATGAAGGCGATGAAGCGGCCGCCCGCCTCCTCGGCCTCGGCGCGGTCGGCCTCCTCGTCGCGCAGCCAGGTCATGCCGCCGACCATGTCGACGGGCACGTATTCGGCGAGCGCGGGCCGGAGGGACACGCCCTCGATCAGGCTGCCGAAGCGCTGCGCCACGAGGCGCGTCGTCTCGAAGACGGAGGGCAGCGTGTCGTGCAGCGTCACGGGAACGAGCAGGGTCTTCATCGCCGGATCCTCTCTGGGGGCGCGGGCCGGGGGCCGCCGCCGGGTCTTCGGCGCGGAGGCTAATGCGCGCGGCGCCGCCGGGAAATCGCCTGCGGCAGGCGGCTCACACGGTTTTCGCGCGCGGCGCCGCATCGGCGCGGTCGAGCCGGCGCCGCAGCCGGCGCGTCAGGGGCCGCTCGACGAGGCGGTAGGTGAGGATCGCGGCGGCGACGCTGCCCGCGAGCATCAGGGCGCCGACCCCGATGCCGCCGAGCGCCGGCGCCGCTCCGAGCCGCAGGACGGCCTCGCGCACGGCCCGCAGGGCGAAGGGGTGGACGAGGTAGAGGGCGTAGGAGGCATCGCCCAGCAGGACCGGGAGGCGGACCAGGGGGCGCCGGGCGGGCGCCTCGCTGCGGCCGAGGGCGGCGGCGGCCACCAGCATCGCGGCCGGCAGGCCGGCCAGGATGGGGCGGCCGAAGCCGGCGGGCTCGCCTGACGCGACGAGCGCGAGGCCGGCGAGCCCCGCGAGTGCCAGGGCGAGGCGCAGAGCCGCGGCGAGGCGGAGGCCGTGATGATGGACGAGCCCGAGACCGGCGCCGAACAGGAACTCCGCGACGATCGGGTCCGACCAGAAGGCGAGCGGCGCCGGCAGCGGGCGGAAGGCCGCGCCCGCCGCGACCAGTACGGCGAACAGGGCGGCGGTCCAGGCCACCGTCCGGGCCCGGCCGTGCCCGAGGCCGAGTGCGAAGACGGCGTAGAAGAACATCTCGTAGTTGAGCGTCCAGCCGAGGCCGTAGAGCGGCAGCAGGCTGCCATCGGTCCGCGCCGCCGGCCAGAACAGGAAGGAGGCCGCGACATAGGCCGGGTCGGCGGCCGCAGCGGCGTCGCCGAGCGCCCGCGGCGCGGCGAGCGCCACCAAGAGGAAGAGCAGGGTGACGAGCCAGTAGAGCGGCACCACCCGGGCGATGCGGTGGACGAGGAAGCGGGCCCGGCCGCCGGGCCGGTCGTAATCCGGGCCGGTGGCGTGGACCATGATGAAGCCGGAGATCACGAAGAACACGTCGACGCCGGCCCACCAGGGCATCAGGGCCGCTCCCCCGCTGCCGAGGCTCAGCGCGCCGAGCTCGTGCCGCAGGTGGTGGGCGACCACCATCAGCGCGGCGAGGGCCCGCAGGACTTGGAGGAGGTCGAGCCTCACCGATGCGTCCTGCCGCGCGGCTGTCTCAAGCGTGACAGTATTGGCTCCGACAAAACCCACGGCGTGTTCAAATTCCCAGGAACCAAGGCCCGTAACCCTCGTTTACGGCGTGAAGCGAGACCGGCGTTCCTGCCGGTTCCAGTCGCTCAGGCGCATGCGCCGAGCAGGCTGATACGCTGCACATCTTCATTCGAGGTACGGAATGCTCAAGACATACGCCGCCGTGTCCGCCCTTGTGATTGCGATGTCCACGCCCGCCATGGCGCAGGGCATGATGGATTACCGCCTGCAGGCCCTGCAGGCCAATGCCTTCGAGATCCAGGCGAGCCAGATCGCCCTGTCGAAATCGCGCAACCCCAAGATCCGCACCTTCGCCCGCGAGGCGATCCGCGACCACCGCGCGGCCAATGCCGCGCTTGCCGGCGGTGACGGCCCGATGGCCATGGGCGGCCCGGGCGACCTGATCGGCGCGCCGATCGCGGTGGCGGGCGGGGCCGTCGGGGCGGCCACGGGCGCGGCGGGCGGCGTCGTCGGCGGCACGCTGAACGGCGGCCCGGTCGGCGCCGTCGAGGGCGCGACCTCGGGCGCGGCGCGCGGCGCCGCCGCTGGCAGCCGGATCGGCCGCGGCGACGTGGACACCACGGCGGGCACCCTGGTCCAGCCGAACCCCGAGCAGCAGGCCATGCTGGCCGAGCTGTCGGCGGCCCCGGCCGGCGCGCAGTTCGATCGCCTCTACGTGAGCCAGCAGCTCAAGGCGCACCAGATGGCGATCGGCATGACCCAGGCCTACGCCCAGACCGGCCCGAACCCGGCGCTCCGCACCTACGCGCAGCAGGCGCTGCCGGTCTACCAGATGCATTACGAGCAGGCGCAGCGCCTGCCCGGCGGCCGCAGCATGTGAGGCCGCGTCCCCCGGCTCCGGCCGGGGGAGGTTCCGCTCGATCGGGGCGGCGAGCCGAGAGGTTCGCCGCCCTTCGCGCGTCCGGCTCAGGTGCACGTGATGGTGGCGGAGGGGCGGATCGGGCTGCCCTGCCCGTCGACAGCGGGGCCGAAATCGCCGGTCTGCGGGTCGCGCACCAGCAGCTGGCCGCTCGCCACGCCGAAATGGGCGCCGTGCAGCTGAAGCTTGCCCGCCTCGACCCGCTCCTTGATGAAGGGGAAGGTCAGCAGGTTCTCGATGCTCTGGCTCACCATCGCGTGCTCCAGGCGGGTGAGGTAGTCCGTGGCCGAGGAATCGCCGGCCTTGGCCTCGGCCGGGGCGACGAGGGAGACCCACTTGCCGATGAAGTTGCCGGGCGAGAGCGGCTTGGCCTTGTTGGCATAGGCCTTGATGCCGCCGCAGGTGGCGTGGCCGAGCACCACGATGTGCTCCACCTCGAGCGACTGCACCGCGAACTCGATCGCCGCCGAGGTGCCGTGATAGTCGCCGCCGGTCTCGTAGACGGGCACGATGTTGGCGACGTTGCGGATCACGAAGAGCTCGCCGGGCCCCGCATCGAAGATCGCCTCGGGCGCGACGCGGCTGTCGCAGCAGCCGATCACCAGCACGTCAGGATCCTGGCTGGTGGCGAGCTGCTTGAAGCGGCGGCTTTCCTGCGGGAAGCGGTCCGAGAGGAAGGAGCGGTAACCCTCGGTCAGGGCTTGGGGGAACATGCGGTCTCCTGCAGCTGGCGGCCGGCATTCGGCGGCGGATGGTTCGGGCGTCGCGCCTAAAAGATCAGGCGTCGCGCCAGGTCAGGCGCACGGGCTCGGTGGGAACCCTGTCCTCGATCACGGCCCGCGCCAGCTCCCCAAGTCCCGCCGGCTCGATGTGTTCCTCGGTCGCGCACAATTCGTTGACGGGCCACCAATGCGTGCCGAGCACGGGGTTGTCCTCGGTCTCTGCGAGCAGGCTGGTATCGACCCGGTCGTCGGGCAGGCGCACCAAGAAGTAGCGCTCGCGCGCGTCGCGCGACTGCTTGAACAGGTGGAAGGGGCCGTCGCAGGCGGCGATCTGGGGCCCGATCTCGGCCTCACGACCGATCTCCTCCTGAAGCTCGCGGCGGCAGGCCTCCACATGGCTCTCGCCGGGCTCCAGCCCGCCGCCGGGCATGAACCAGAAGGTCTTGGGGTTTCCATCCGGTCCCGTGGCGTGGACCGACTGGTAGCGGATCAGCAGCAGGCGATCCTGCGGGTCGAAGACGAGGGCGCGGGCGATGTGCCGGACGTGAAGCGCGGATTCGGTCATGGCCATCGGGTTAGCAGGATTTGGCGGCGGCCTCCCGTGAATTCGGGTTGGCTCCGGGGCAAGGAGAATTTGGGGCCGCCGGGCCGCTGCTCTCGCCGCCATTGCCGCCTTGTCTCCGCTCACCGCTCCCTGTATCGGCCGGTCGTTCCGAGGATCTGGGGAGAGGGTGCCATGACCGAGATCCGCCCGCGCCGCAGCGTGCTCTCCATGCCGGGCTCCAATCCCCGCGCCCTGGAGAAGGCGCGCGGCCTGCCCTGCGACGTGGTGATGATCGACCTCGAGGACGCGGTGGCGCCCGAGGTGAAGCCGCAGGCCCGCGAGGCCGTCGCCGCGGCTGTCGCGGCCAAGTCCTTCGGCCGCCGCGAGGTGGTGGTGCGCATCAACCCCCTCGACGGCGACCACGGCGAGGACGACCTCGCCGCGCTCGCGCCTGCGGGACCCGATGCGGTGCTGGTGCCGAAGGTGACCGGGGCCGACACGCTCGTGGCTGTGGGCTCGCGCCTGCGCCGGCTGAAGGCTTCGCCCCAGACCCGGATCTGGGCGATGATCGAGAGCCCGGCCGCCATCCTCAACCTCGCCGACATCGCGAGCGCGGCCCGTGACGTGGACGTGCGCCTCGCCTGCCTCGTGGTCGGCCCGAACGACCTCCTGAAGGCGGGCCGCCTGCGGCCGGTGCCGGGCCGGGCGGCGCTGATGCCCTGGCTGATGAGCGCGGTCGCCGCCGCCCGGGCCTACGAGATCGACGTGATCGACGGCATCTACAACGCCTTCGAAGACGCCGACGGCTTCGCGGCCGAGTGCGCGCAGGGCCGCGATTGCGGCTTCGACGGCAAGATGCTGATTCATCCGAGCCAGATCGCGGCCGCCAACGCCGCCTTCGGCCCGACACCGGACGAGACCGCCGAGGCGGAGGCCCTGATCGCCGCCTTCTCCGAGCCCGAGAATCGCGGGCGCGGCGCCATCCCCTTCCGCGGCCGGATGGTGGAGCGCCTGCATGCCGAGGAGGCGCGGCGCGTCCTGGTGCTCGCCGAGTCCATCGCGCAGCTCCGGGCGTGAGCGGTCCGGACCTGCCCGAGATCGCGGTCCGGATCCTCGATCCGCGGCTCGCCGGCTGGGGCTTCCCGCGCTGGGGCTCGGAGGCCGCGGCCGGGCTCGACCTGCATGCCTGTCTCGACGCGCCGCTGACGCTCGATCCGCAGGGGCCCCCCGCCCTGATCCCGGCGGGGTGCTGCCTGATGATCGGCGATCCCGCCTGGTGCGGGCTCGTCTTCCCGCGCTCGGGCCTCGGCCACCGCGAGGGGCTCGTCCTCGGCAACGGGACGGGCGTGATCGACGCCGATTACGAGGGGCCGCTCCTGATCTCGGCCTGGAACCGCAACCCGGCCCCGGGCGCGCCGATCGTGATCGAGCCGGGCGCCCGCATCGCGCAGATCGTGTTCACGCGCATCGCCCGCCCGCGCCTCCGCCTGGTCGAGGCCGCGTCGGGCTCGGCCCGCGGCGCCGGCGGCTTCGGATCGAGCGGCGTCTGAATCCGGGGATCCCAAAGGGATCATCCCTTTGGTGGGGTCTCGGGGCGAAGCCCTGATGGACATTCCAGGGCTCCGCCCTGGACCCGCCAAAGGCCTGAGGCCTTTGGAAACCCGGATTCTTTTATTCCGCCGCGTGGCGCGGCTCATCCTCCGGCAGGCCGAAGCGGTCGATGCAGGCTTCGAGCCGCAGGGCCGCGTTGACCAGCGCCATATGCGAGAATCCCTGCGGGACGTTGCCGCGCTGCTCGCCGGTGGCGGCGTCGATCTCCTCCGCGAACAGGCCGAGGTCGTTGCCCCGCCCGATCAGCCGCTCGAACACGGCCGTGGCCTCGCGGGTGCGGCCGGCCAGCGCAAGGCAGCCCACGCGCCAGAAGGCGCAAGGGGTGAAGGTCGCCTCTTCGCCCCGCAACCCGTCCTCAGCGCGGTAGCGGTAGATCAGGTCGCCCGCGCCCAATTCCTTCTCGATGGCGGCGAGGGTCGCCAGCATGCGCGGGTCGTCCGCGTCGATCGCGCCGAACAGCACCACGCGCAGCACCGCCGCGTCGAGATCGGTCGAGCCGTAGGCGCCGACGAAGGCCTGGCGATCCGGGTTCCAGCAGGTCTCCAGATACTCGGCGCGGAGCGCCGCGGCCTCCCGCTCCCAATAGGCGATCGTCTCCGGCGGCACCCCGTCGATGCGGCGGCCGATGCGGGCGGCGTCGGTGAGCGCCACCCAGATCATCGCCTTGCTGTGGAGCTGGTGGCGGGGCTCCGTGCGCAGCTCCCAGATGCCGTGGTCGGGCCGGTCGCGGGCGGCGAGCGCCCGGCGGGTGAGGTTGTCGAGCACCTCGGGCAGGCGGTCGTTGACCTTCTCGGGCGGGTCGTAATTCACCGCCTCCAGGAACACGGCGATGGCGCGGATCAACTCGCCGAAGATGTCGTGCTGGTCCTGCAACTCGGCGGCGTTGCCGACGAGGACCGGCCCGATCCCGTTCCAGCCGGCGAGATGATCGAGCGCCTCCTCGGGCGGCATCGGCCCGGTGATGCCGTAGAGCAGCTTCGTCTCCCGGCCGAAGCTGCCATCCGCCTCGCGCAGGAAGCGCAGGAACTCGGAGGCCTCGCGCACGTAGCCGAGCATCATGAAGGCGGTGACCGTGAAGGTCGCGTCCCGCATCCAGGTGAAGCGGTAATCGTAGTTGCGCTCCCCCGGCACCGCCTCGGGCAGGCCCGCGGTCGCGGCGGCGATGATGGCGCCGGTGGGCGAGTAGGTCAGCAGCTTCAGGCAGAGCGCGGAGCGCAGCACCGCCTCGCGATAGGGGCCGCGATAGCAGCAGCGCCCGCTCCAGCGCCGCCAATAGTCGATCGTCGCCTCGACCCGGGCGTGGGCGCTGGCGAAATCGTCGATGCCGGCCGTGTCGCCGTCCTCGCCATGGGTGAGGACGAGGTAGGTGCTCTCGCCGGCGCGCAGGGAGAAGCGGCTCTCGGCCGCCTCGCCTGCCACGCGCGGCTCGCCCCCGCTCACCCGGATCCGCTGCTCGCCGGCCTCGAACAGCACCCAGTGCGCCTCCTGCACGGGGGTGCAGGCGCAGCGGGCGTAGTCGAAGGTCGGCCGCACGGTGAAGGTGCCGGAGAGCGTGCCCGCTTCGCAGGTGAGGAGGCGCAGGAGCCGGCTCTCCCCCTCCCCGTCCGGCCCTTCCTCGGGCTCGGGATTCGGCGGGTCGACCGGCATCAGGTCGAGGAGCACGGCCCGGCCGGTCCGCGTCTCGAAGGTGGTCTCCAGGACGTTGGTCTCAGGGACGTAGCGCCGGCTCGTCCGCTCCAGCCCGTCGAGGTCGATCCGGCAAAAGCCGCCCTTGTCGTCGTCGAGAAGCTTCAGGAACAGGGCCGGCGAATCGTGCCGCGGCCAGCACAGCCAGTCCACCGAGCCGTCCCGGGCGATAAGCGCGGTCGAGTGGGTGTCGCCGATGATGGCATAGTCGCTGATGGGTTTCGACACGGCGCTCGCTGGGTTGAGGATACGGGGCCGGCAGCTAGCGCAGGGCGGGGGCCGATCGACCCGGCTCGGCGAAATGCCACAGGCACGCGTTCTCATCCCCACGCGTCGTGTGACGCCGGAGGCCTGGCCGGAGAGGGAGACGCGGGGCGCCGCGGAGGCCGGCGACGCGGGAACCGCCGCGCTGCCCTTGGCCCGCGCCGGCGGTCATCCGGTTCGGGATCCCCGCTCGCGGCGCGGCGGGTTGCAGGACCCGTCGCGCTGCGGGACAGCGCGTGGGGAGCTGCGTGCGTGTTTCGCGCTCGGATATCAAGCTTATCGTCATAAGCCGGGCCCGCTCTCCTCCCCCTCGCGGGAGGAGCCGGAGGTGGGGATGGTGCAGACGGCACCGCCCCACCTCACCCTGGGCCACCCTCGCAAGGGGGCGGAGAACGACGGAGCCGAATGTCAGGCTCGTCGCCGTCTGGTCTTCAGCCCCCGAGCAGGCCGCGCAGCTTCGCCAGGAGGCCGCGGGCCTCGGGCTTGGCGGCGACGACCTCGGCCACCACCGGAGCGGCGTGCTTCGGCTCCGCCGGGCGCGGCGCCTGGACGAGCCCGAGCGCCGCCGTGTCGGTGGTCTCGCGGTCGATCAGGATGAGGCCGCCGGTCTCGCGGTTCTCGGCATAGGGGTCGAAGGCCACCGGACGGTCGAGGGTGATCGTCACGTCGGCGATGTCGTTGGCGGTGAGCTGCTCGGCCGGGCCGGGCTGGCCGGTCTCCGGGTCGATGCGGGTGCGGATCGCCGTGACGGTGGCGTTGGTCGTCACCGTGCCGATCTTGGCGAGCAGCGCGGCGCCGGGCGCGAGCGGGCTCTCGGAGGCCCAGAACAGGCGGACCTCCAGGGTGTTCGAGACCTGGACCGGGCGATCCGCGGCCGCGATCACGTTGCCGCGCGAGGCGTCGACCTGATCGGCGAGGACGATCGTGACCGACTGGTCCTCGCCGGCCTCCGCGAGGTCGCCGTCGGCGGTGTAAATGCGGGCCACCGTCGAGGTCCGGCCGTTCGGCGCGATGGTGACGCTGTCGCCCGGGCGCACCCGGCCCGACGCGATCCGGCCCGAATAGCCGCGGAACTCGGAATTCGGCCGGTTGACCCACTGCACCGCCATGCGGAAGGGGGCGGCGAGCGCCTCCTCGCGGATCGGCACCTCCTCGAGATAGGCGAGCAGGGTGCCGCCGTCGTACCAGGTGGCGGCGGTGCCCGGCAGGACGACGTTGTCGCCGTTCTTGGCCGAGAGCGGGATCGCCCGGATCTCGGAGAAGCCGAGATTCCGCGTGAAGGCGTTGAAGCCGGCCAGGATCTCCTCGAACTTGGTCTGCGACCAGCCGACGAGGTCCATCTTGTTCACCGCGAGCGCCACCCGCTTGATGCCGAGCATCGAGACGAGGAGCGCGTGCCGCCGCGTCTGCCGGGTGAGGCCCTGGCGGGCATCGACCAGGATCACGGCGAGGTCGGCCGTCGAGGCGCCGGTCGCCATGTTGCGGGTGTACTGCTCGTGGCCGGGCGTGTCGGCCACGATGAAGGAGCGCTTCTCGGTGGAGAAGAAGCGGTAGGCCACGTCGATGGTGATGCCCTGCTCGCGCTCGGCCTGGAGGCCGTCCACGAGGAGCGCGAGGTCGACCTCCTCGCCTTGCGTGCCGTGCTTGCGCGAATCCCGCTGCAGCGCCGAGATCTGGTCGTCGAAGATCTGCTTGGTGTCGTGCAGCAGGCGCCCGATCAGGGTGGACTTGCCGTCGTCCACCGAGCCGCAGGCGATGAAGCGCAGCACTTCCTTGCGCTGATGGGCGGCGAGGAAGGCCTCGTATCCGAAGGTTTCCGGCGACTGGTGGATCGTCATCAGAAGTACCCCTCCTGCTTCTTGCGCTCCATCGCGCCAGCCCCGTCCTTGTCGATCACGCGTCCCTGCCGCTCCGAGGTCCGCGCGGCCAGCGTCTCGCCGATGATCTCGGGCAGGGTCGTGGCCGGGCTCTCGAAGGCGCCGGTGAGCGGGTAGCAGCCGAGCGTGCGGAAGCGGACCCGGCGCATCTGCGGGGCCTCACCCGGCTCCAGCGGCAGGCGCTCGTCGTCCACCATGAGGAGCTGGCCGTCGCGCTCGACGACGGGACGCTCCTTGGCGAAGTAGAGGGGCACGATCGGGATGTTTTCCTGCTCGATGTAGAGCCAGATATCGAGCTCGGTCCAATTGGAGAGCGGGAAGATCCGCAGGGATTCACCGCGCTTCTTCTTCATGTTGTACAGATGCCAGGGCTCGGCGCGCTGGCGCTTCGGGTCCCAGCGGTGCTGCGCGGTGCGCAGGCTGACGATGCGCTCCTTGGCGCGGCTCGCCTCCTCGTCGCGGCGCGCGCCGCCGAAGGCCGCGTCGAACTTGTGCTTGTCCAGCGCCTGACGCAGGGCCTGCGTCTTCATCACGTCGGTATGCACCTCGGAGCCGTGGCTGATCGGGCCGACGCCCTTGGCGAGCCCGTCCGGGTTGGTGTGCACCAGAAGGTCCAGGCCGAGCTCCTTCGCCCGCTGGTCGCGGAAGGCGATCATCTCGCGGAACTTCCAGGTCGTGTCGACGTGGAGCAGCGGGAAGGGCAGCCGGCCCGGCGCGAAGGCCTTGAGCGCGAGGTGCAGCAGGACCGAGGAATCCTTGCCGATCGAGTAGAGCATCACCGGGTGCTCGGTCTCGGCGACCGTCTCCCGGAAGATGTGGATGCTCTCCGCCTCGAGGCGCTGCAGATGCGTCAGACGCGCGTGGCGCTGGGCTTGGCTCAGTTCCTGGGTCAGCGCGGCTCTCGCCGAGGAAGCGGCGCTCATCGGGCCATCTCCAAATTCCGTGAGGTGTCGGGTTCGAATGCGGCGGCCTCGCGGCCGGGCTGCACGGAGGCCTCGGGGCGCCCAATATGCAGGCCGCATTCCTTCTTTTCTTCCTGCTCCCACCACCAGCGGCCGGCGCGCTCGGGCTCGCCGACGCGCACGGCCCGGGTGCAGGGGGCGCAGCCGATCGAGGGGAAGCCGCGGTCGTGGAGCGCGTTGTAGGGCACGTAATTGTCCCGCACGAAGCGGTCCACGTCCTCGCGCGACCAGTCGGCCAGCGGGTTGAGCTTGATCAGGTTCCGCTCGGCGTCGAAGCTGGCGAGCGGGGTGGCGGCGCGGTTGGCCGACTGGCCGGCGCGCAGGCCCGTGAGCCAGCCGCGCGCGCCCTCGAGCGCCCGGCCCAGCGGCTCGACCTTGCGGAAGCCGCAGCAGGCCTGCCGCGCGGCCACCGAGTGGCGGAAGCCGTTGATGCCCTCCTCGGCGACGAAGCGCTCCTCGGCCTCGCGCTCCGGCGCATAGGCCCGGATGCGGATGCCGTAGGCGGATTCGGTCTCGGCCCAGACGTCGTAGGTCTCGGGAAAGAGCCGGCCCGTGTCGAGGGTGACGATCTCGGTGCGGCCCTTGGCCAGCGCTAGGGCGTGGGTCAGCACCTGATCCTCGATGCCGAGGCTCGTCGTGAAGACCAGGCGGCCGGGCAGCTCGGCCTCGATCAGCCGGATCCGGCCGGCGAGGTCGCGCTCCTTCATGGCGGCGGCGAGAGAGTCCGCGGCCTGTGAGTCCAAGGCGTTCATGGCGTATCGGGTGGAAAACTGCGTTTGGTGTCTTCAGAAATGTTCGCTATAACGAACGAAGTCAAGGCGGGGTCGCCTTGCACGCGGTGCATCCAGCCCCGCGGCGAGAACGGAAGGCGCAACGGAGTCCGGGCGACCGGGTTGCGCCTGAGGGAAAGATCCTTCTCGCAAGCCGGCCCGCCCCTCTCTCGCAGGAGGCTCCGTGGATTCGATCGACCTGAAGATCCTGGCACTGCTCCAGACGGACGCGACGCTCTCCATTGCCACGATCGGCGAGCGCGTGGGCCTGTCGCAGACGCCGTGCTGGAAGCGCATCCAGCGCCTTGAGGCGGATGGGGTGATCGACCGGCGCGTGGCCGTGCTCGATCCGGTCAAGCTCGGCCTCGGGCTGACGGTGTTCGTCTCCATCGAGACCGCCGACCACTCCAGGGAGTGGCTGGAGCGCTTCGCCGAGACCGTGGCCTCGATGCCGGAGGTCTTGGAATTCTACCGGATGGCCGGCGACGTCGACTACATGCTGCGCGTGGTGGTGGCCGACATGCAGGCCTACGACACCTTCTACAAGAAGCTGATCGCCACGCTGCCGCTCAAGAACGTGACCTCGCGCTTCGCCATGGAGAAGGTGAAGTCCACCACCGCCCTGCCGCTTCCCGCTCCGCCCACCAACAGCCGCCATCTGCCGGGCACGGCCCCGTCGCTGGCGGTGGTGGGAGAATGAAATTCTCTTTCGCATCGCAACAACAGACGGCTTCTTCTCTCGGTATCTAGTTCTATAAAAAGAACGTCCCCCGTTGACAGAAGCCTCGCCGACGACGACATGGTCCAACTGATGTCACGCCCTGCCCTCCTCCCCCGAACCGCGCCCTTCGCCGACAGCGAGCGCGCCAGTCTCGACGCCGTGCTCGGCACGGCGACGCCCATCCAGCGCGCCTGGCTCGCGGGGTTCCTGGCGGGACTCGACGCCGCGGGCGGCCAGCCCGCCGCCGTCCCGGCCGCCCCGCCGAAGGCCGCCGAGCCGCTGACGATCCTCTACGCCAGCGAATCGGGGAACTCGGAGAAGCTCGCCGGCGACGTGGGCAAGCTCGCGCGCAAGCAGGGCTTCAAGCCGAAGGTGGTGGACTTCGCCGACCTCGACCTCGCGACCCTGCCCAAGGCCGGCAAGATCGTGGCCATCGCCGCCACCTGGGGCGAGGGCGAGCCGCCGGCCCGCGCGGTGCGCGCCTATGGCGAGCTGATGGGTGATTCGGCCCCCCGCCTCGACGGCGTCCAGTTCGCGGTGCTGGCTCTCGGCGACACGAGCTACGCGGAGTTCTGCGCCATCGGGAAGGCGCTCGACGCCCGCTTCGAGGCGCTGGGGGGCAAGCGCGCGGCCGAGCGCGCCGACCTCGACCTCGACTTCGAGAAGCCCGCCGCCGACTGGATCAAGGGCGCGCTGAAGGCGCTGGCGCCGGCCGCCGCCGACAACGTGGTGGCGGTGGATTTCGCCCGCGCCGGGGCGGCCGAGGACGACGAGGCCGAGCCGAGCCGCGAGCCGGTCGTGGTCGAGGTCGTCGACCACGTGAATCTCAATTCCTCGCGATCGGACAAGGAGACGATCCACCTGGCGCTCGCCTTCGAGGAGAGCGCGCCCGCCTACGAGCCGGGTGATTCGCTGGAGATCTATCCCGAGAACGACCCGCAGCTCGTCGAGGAGATCCTCAAGGCCGCCGGCCTCGCGGGCGACGAGGCCCTGCGCAAGGCGCTGCTCGCCGAGCGCGACATCACCACCCTCTCGGCCGCCACCGTCGAGCGCTTCGTGAAGGCCACGGGGCATGCCGAGGCGCAGCGGCTGATCGAGAGCGGCGAGGTCCGCGCCTGGATCGAGGGCCGCCACCTCATCGACCTGATCGAGACCTACCCGGCCAAGCTCTCGGCCGAGCACCTCAACACCATCACCCGGCCGCTGCCGCCGCGGGCCTACTCGATCGCCTCCTCGCGCAAGGAGGTGGGCGACGAGGTCCACCTGACCATCGCGGCGGTGCGCTACGAGACGCATGGCCGGGCCCGCGCCGGCGTCGCCTCGGTCCACGTGGCCGACCGCATCCGCAACGGCGCCAAGCTCCGCGTGCGGGTGAAGCCCAACCGCCATTTCCGCCTGCCGGCGGACCCGGCCACCGACATCATCATGGTCGGCCCCGGCACGGGCGTGGCGCCCTTCCGCGCCTTCGTGCAGGAGCGCCGCGCCGTCGAGGCCCCCGGCCGCTCGTGGCTGTTCTTCGGCGACCGCCAGTTCACCCACGACTTCCTGTACCAGCTCGAATGGCAGGAGGCGCTGGCCGACCGCTCGCTGACCAAGATCGACGTCGCCTTCTCGCGCGACCAGCGCGAGAAGATCTACGTGCAGGACCGGATCGCCGAGAACGCCAAGGACCTCGTCGCCTGGCTCGATGGCGGCGCCCATCTCTACGTCTGCGGCGACGCCAAGAACATGGCCCGCGACGTGCGCGCCGCCGTGGTGAAGGCCTACGAGGCGGTGAAGGGCCTGAGCGCGGCCGATGCCGAGGCGCAGGTCGCCGGCCTCGAGCGGAGCCACCGCTACCAGCAGGACGTTTACTAGGGACGAGGGCGCTCCAGAGCCGAAGCGGAGGCCGGTTCGGTGAAGGGGAGCGTCAAGACAAAGATTTAGAGTTGTTCTCGTTTGCAGCGCGATCGGGAACGGCTCTAGTCTCCGGAAGACACCTGCCCTCCCCCTCTGCGGGGGAGGGTGGCCCTCGCCTCGGCGAGGGTCGGGAGAGGGGAGCCCGGCCTCCGGAGGGGGGAGCATCGGTGAGAGGCGCAACCTCTCCTGCGGCGTCGCTCCCCTCTCCCGCCTCGCTCCGCTCGGCACCCTCCCCCGCAGCGGGGGGAGGGAGACGCGTTCAGCTATTCGGATACATCCCATGGACGACCACAGCCCCCGCGACGACGCCGACACCGCCGCCTCGCCCGAGCGCGTCTACGAGACGCCGCCGACCGAGCGGCCGATCACCGAGGCCGAGGCCGCGCGCGCGGCCAAGCTCGCCGCCAACGAGCACATCAAGATCGCGAGCGGCTATCTCCGCGGCACCCTCGCCGACGGCCTCCTCCAGCACGCCACCGGCGCGATCTCGGAGGATGACGGGCAGCTCGTGAAGTTCCACGGGATGTACCTGCAGGACGACCGCGACATCCGGGCCGAGCGCACCAAGAAGAAGCTCGACAAGGCCTACAGCTTCATGATCCGCCTGCGCATCGCCGGCGGCGTCGTCACGCCGAAGCAGTGGCTGATCCTCGACGACATCGCGACGACCTACGCCAACGGGACGCTGCGCGCGACCACGCGCCAGACCTTCCAGTATCACGGCGTCATCAAGTCGAACCTGAAGCGCACCATGGCGGCGATCGATGCGGCGCTGCTCGACACGATCGCGGCCTGCGGCGACGTCAACCGCAACGTCATGGCCGCCACGAACCCGGCCCAGACCGGAGCCCACAAGGCGGCCTACCAGCTCGCCAAGGACATCTCCGACTCGCTCCTGCCGAAGACCAATGCCTGGCGCGAGATCTGGCTCGACGGCGAGCGCGTGGTCGGCGGCGAGGATGCGAGCGAGGTCGAGCCGATCTACGGCAAGACCTACCTGCCGCGGAAGTTCAAGACCGTGGTCGCGGTGCCGCCCTCCAACGAGGTCGACATTTTCGCCCACGACCTCGGCTTCATCGCGATCCTCGACAAGAAGAACACGCTCACCGGCTGGAACGTCACCGTCGGCGGCGGCATGGGCATGACCCATGGCGAGACCGACACCTACCCGCGTACCGCCGACGTGATGTGCTTCGTGAAGCCCGAGGACGCGCTCAAGGCCGCCGAGGCGGTGATGACCGTGCAGCGCGACTGGGGCAACCGCAAGAACCGCAAGAACGCGCGCCTGAAATACACGATCGAGCGCTACGGCCTCGCCGCCTTCCGCGCCGAGGTGGAGAAGCGCGTCGGCAAGAAGCTTGCCGATCCGAAGCCCTTCACCTTCACCGGCAACGGCGACCGCTACGGCTGGGTCGAGGGCGAGGACGGGCGCCATCACCTCACGCTCTACGTGCCCTCCGGCCGCATCAAGGACATCGAGGCCGGGCCCCAGTTCCTCTCGGGGCTGCGCCGCATCGCCGAGGTGCATGAGGGCGATTTCCGCCTGACCGGCAACCAGAACGTGATCATCGCCAACGTCCCGGCCGCACGGAAGGCCGAGATCGACGCGCTGGTCGACGAATACGGCCTGACCAAGGATGCCGGCGCGCTGCGCCGCAACTCCCTGGCCTGCGTCGCCCTGCCGACCTGCGGCCTGGCGCTCGCCGAGAGCGAGCGCTACCTGCCCGACCTCGTCGCCGAGCTGGAGGAGAGCCTCGCGAGCCACGGCCTCCAAGACGAGGACATCACCATCCGCTCGACCGGCTGCCCGAACGGCTGCGCCCGGCCCTTCATCTCCGAGATCGGCCTCGTCGGCCGCGGCCCCGAGCGCTACCACCTCTATCTCGGCGCCGCCTTCGACGGCTCGCGCCTAAGCAAGCTCTACCGCGAGGACGTGACGGCGGGCGAGATCCGCTCCACCCTCGACCCGCTCTTCGCCGACTACGCGAAGGGCCGGAATCCGGGCGAGCATTTCGGCGACTACCTGATCCGCGCCGGCCACGTCGCCCGCACGATCAACGGGCCGGACTTCCACCTCCGCACCGGCGCGTTGAAGCCGGCTGCCTGATCCATCCCGCGCCCCGCTTCGGCGGGGCGCGCGCACTTCGTAGTCCTGTCCGACCCGCGCGGGATCGCCCTCCCCCCTCTGCAGGAGAGGGTGCCTTGCGGATGCAGCGCGGGAGAAGGGTGCGACGGCGCAGGATGGTGCGCGGCATCGATGCCGTGCCGGGACCCTGAAGCCGGGCTCCCCTCTCCCGACGCCCTTCGGGCGCCACCCTCCCCCGCAGAGGGGGGAGGGAGAGTCAGCAGGATTCCCCTCCCCGCTTGCCAAGCGGCCAGCCCCGTCGATACAGCCCCGGGCACGTATTCCCTGCGTGACGAGACGAGCGCCCATGGCCAGCTACAACCTCCTGCTCCTGCCCGGCGACGGGATCGGCCCCGAAGTGATGGCCGGCGTCGAGACGGTGCTCGCCGCCCTCAAGGAGACCGGCATCGCCAGCTTCGAGACCGAGACCGACCTCGTCGGCGGCTCGGCCATCGACGTGCACGGCAAGCCGCTCGCGGACGAGACCCTCGCCCGCGCCAAATCCGCCGACGCCATCCTGCTCGGCGCGGTCGGCGGGCCGAAATGGAACGGCGTCGCCTACGACATCCGCCCCGAGGCCGGCCTGCTGCGCCTGCGCAAGGATCTCGGCCTGTTCGCGAACCTGCGCCCGGCGATCTGCTACCCGGCCCTGGCCGACGCCTCGGCGCTGAAGCGCGAGCTGGTCGAGGGCCTCGACATCATGATCGTGCGCGAGCTCACCGGCGGCGTCTATTTCGGCGAGCCGAAGGAGATCACCGTGCTGCCGGACGGCTCGAAGCGGGCCGTCGACACCCAGGTCTACACCACGGGCGAGATCGAGCGGATCGCCCACGTCGCCTTCGACCTCGCGCGCAAGCGCTCCGGCCGCGTCGCCTCGGCCGAGAAGAACAACGTGATGAAGTCCGGCGTCCTCTGGAAGGAGGTCGTCACGCAGGTCCACGCGCAGCACTACACCGACGTGGAGCTGGAGCACGTGCTCGCCGACAACTGCGCCATGCAGCTCGTGCGGCGCCCGAAGCAGTTCGATGTGCTGGTGACCGACAACCTGTTCGGCGACGTGCTCTCCGACGTGGCCGCCATGCTCACCGGCTCCCTCGGCATGCTGCCCTCGGCCTCGCTCGGCGCGGCGGAGGCCGGCGGCCTGCGCAAGGCGCTCTACGAGCCGGTGCACGGCTCGGCCCCCGACATCGCGGGCGCCGACAAGGCGAACCCGATCGCGATGATCGGCTCGCTCGCCATGTGTCTGCGCTACTCCTTCGGCCTCGGCGAGGCGGCGGATCTGGTCGAGCGCGCCATCACCGACACGCTCGCCGCCGGCACCCGCACCGCCGACATCGCGACGGACGGCGCCACGGCGGTCGGCACCAAGGCCATGGCCGAGGCGATCGCCGCAGCACTCCGCGCCCGCGTGGCCTGAACCTGGGATCCCAAGGGCCTAGTCCCTTGGGCGGGGTATCGGGGCGGAGCCCTGATCTTCGATGACCAGGGCTCCGCCCTGGACCCGCGAGAGGGCTGAGCCTTCTCGACACCCGGATCCCAAACGAGAAAGGGGCGCGCGGCCCTCGCCGCGCGCCCCTTTTCGTGTCCGGGGTGGGTGTCGCGATCAGTACGGGTTGCCGTAGCGCGACACGTAGGAGGTCGGGTCGATCGCGTCGATGGCCGAGAGGTCGACGTTGCGGATCGCGGTCGAGCGGGCGCCGACGAAGGGGCCGTTGGTGATCGGGTCGGGCAGGATGCCGTAGCCGAAGCGGTCGTTGCGGCCATAGACCGGGTTCAGCGCGTTGGACTGCGCGATCAGGACCGGGTTGGTCGCCGGGTTCGACACCGAGCCGTTGCCGGGCTCGACCACGTTGCCGGCGTCGAGCCAGCTGCGCGGGCGGATGCGGATCGGCAGGGGGCGGCTGACCCGGTAGTAGCCGACGCCGGGGGCGTAGCCGTCCTGGGCCGCCGCGGGAGCCGGGGCGGCAAGGCCGAGGCCGGTCACGGCGAGGGCGCCCAGGAGGGCGATCTGGATCGAGCGCATGTCGCACCTTGGTTGAAGCGGGGCTGATCGTGGCGCCGATGTGTTAACAATCCGCGCCGCATTCTTGTGGAGTAGACGCCTGAGCGTTGCCGTTTGTTCCGCTCGCACGGCCGAGCTAACACGGTTTCGCCCAGGAATCGCCTCAATTTTTGTTGCCTGCGCGCGTCAGCCGCGCGAGCCCGACACCTGACGGCGACCGCGGATCGAGCCGGTGCGTCCGGCCGCCTCCGCCGCCGCGCTCGGCCTGGCATTGCCGCAGGCCGGATCGCGCCGCCCCTCCGCCGCGCGGAACACGCCGGCTGCCGGCTCCTCGGCGCCGTCGAGGGTCAGGCCGTCGAGGGCGCAGGCGAGCGCCCGCGGCTCCGGCGGCTGGCCGAGCGGCGCGCAGAGCCAGCCGTCGATGCGCGCCGGCGCGGCCTCCAGGGTGACGAAGCCGGTGCAGATCCGCCGCGCGGCGCCCGCGAGCGTCGCCTCCAGGGTCTCGACCGTGCCGAACTTGGTGGCGACCCGGCCGCGCGCGCCGGTGCGGATCACCGCCAGCGCCGGCCCGTCCGCGGCACGCCGGGCGAGGGTCACGAACAGGCTCGGCGGCGCCGCGGTGCCGGCATCGCGGGTCAGGGTCAGCCGCAGGGCGGGGGATTCGATCGCGTCGAAGGCGCCCCGCGCCACCACCTCCTCGCGCAGGCCCGTCGCCGGGTTGATCCGCGCCGGCTCGATCCGTACCGGGTCGAGCCCGTCGGGATCGGCGAGCGCCAGCCGCCCGGGCAGCGGCGCCAGGGCGGGCTTGGCCGGCGCGGCCGGGGTGGAGGGCACGAAGGGCGTGGCGGCGACCTCGGCCGGCGGTTCCGGCTGGGGTGCGGACGCCCGGCGCAGGCTGCCATGTGCGAGAAGGCTGAGCGCGGCGATCGCGGCGGAGGCGGCGGCGAGCCTGAGGGTGAGCGACACCAGCGGCAGCCGGCGTCGATCCGCCAGGCCCTCCGTCCCGCCCTCCCCGATCGGGGGCTCGAACCTGCGCTCGCTCTGCATCGCGGCCTTGCGTCACCTCCGGCGGGACGGCCCCGCCGGTGGCGAGCATGCCGCGGCGCGCCCAAGCGATCGGTTTCCGGCGGCGCGATGGTGCGGCGCTTTCTCCCGCCCTGGTGAATCCTCCGTTGCCGGATGAGAGAACCGCCCGTCCTGTTCGCGCACGCCCTTGACAGGGGTGGGAACCGGGCGTCTTGCTCTGGCCGGCCGCCGGCCCCACCTGCCTCGTCAGGTCGGGCCCGCCCGGCCATGCCCGGATTCGGGCAACGATCCGTGCCGGCCCGCGATGCGCGAGGCCGCCGGGACCGAAGGATCGCCGCGGACGGATCGTCGGATAGCGGAGAGGTAAGATGGGCTACAAGGTTGCCGTCGTCGGCGCCACGGGCAACGTGGGCCGCGAGATGCTGGACATTCTGGCCGAGCGGGCATTCCCCGCCGATGAGGTCGTCGCGATCGCCTCGCGCCGCAGCCAGGGCCAGGAGGTCTCCTTCGGCGACAAGATTCTGAAGGTCAAAGCCCTCGATACCTACGACTTCTCCGATACCGACATCTGCCTGATGTCGGCCGGCGGCGAGGCCTCCAAGGAGTGGAGCCCCCGCATCGGCCAGCAGGGCTGCGTGGTCATCGATAACTCGTCGGCCTTCCGCTACGACGCGGACGTGCCGCTGATCGTGCCCGAGGTGAACGCCGACGCGGTCGCGGGCTTCACCAAGCGCAACATCATCGCCAACCCGAACTGCTCGACGGCCCAGCTCGTCGTGGCGCTGAAGCCGCTCCACGAGGCGGCCGGCATCAAGCGCGTGGTGGTCTCGACCTACCAGTCGGTCTCCGGCGCCGGCAAGGACGCCATGGACGAGCTGTTCAACCAGACCCGCGCCGTGTTCACGGCCGGCGAGGTGACGAACACCAAGTTCACCAAGCGCATCGCCTTCAACGTCATCCCGCACATCGATGTGTTCATGGAGGATGGCTACACGAAGGAAGAGTGGAAGATGGTCGCCGAGACCAAGAAGATGCTCGACCCGAAGATCAAGCTCACGGCCACCGCCGTGCGCGTGCCGGTCTTCATCGGGCATGCCGAGTCGGTGAATGTCGAGTTCGAGCGCCCGATCACGCCCGAGCAGGCCACCGAGATCCTGCGCGCGGCCCCGGGCGTGCTCGTGGTCGATAAGCGCGAGAACGGCGGCTACATCACCCCGCACGAGGCGGCCGGCGAGGACGCGACCTACATCTCCCGCATCCGCGAGGACGCGACCGTGGAGAACGGCCTCGCCTTCTGGTGCGTCTCGGACAACCTCCGCAAGGGCGCGGCCCTCAACGCCGTCCAGATCGCCGAGGTGCTGATCAACCGCAAGCTCCTCCAGAAGGCGAAGCAGGCCGCCTGATCCTGCTCGCGGCCCGCGCCGAGGCGCCGGGTCGGCCTTCTCGCTCTACCGACGCCGTCCCGCTCGCGGGGCGGCGTTTTTCGTTGCCGGCGCACTAGGAAATAAGGCTGGAAATTCCCGTTTTGTTCTGGTATTTGATCCTAATCAAGGGCGATTCGGATCGGTGCCATGGCAAGACAACCGCGGGTCGGTGACGAGGTCCGAAGCCTGAAGGGCCTGCTGGCCGGGCTGTCCACGGAGACGAAGCTGCTCCGTCTGGAGCAGGCCCTGCGCCGGAAGGACTGGTCCGACCAAGCGCGCGCGCCGGCCGGGCAGTCGAATGGCGGGCAATGGGTCGCCGAGGGCGGCGGAGGGGATAGAGGGTGGACGCTCTCTGACGACGATGCGCAGGTGATCCGGCCGCAATGGGCCCAGCTTCCCGGATCCGAGCCTGCCCAGACCCGCGAGGAGACGCTCCTCGACGACGGCACCCGAATCCTGTCGATCCGCATCCATGCGGGCCGGCGCGACTTCGACGAGCAGCACGCGGTCACCGCGCCGGACGGCGAGAGCCGGATCTTCGAGACCTCCGGCGCGACGCAGACCATCCGGGACGGCGTCTCCGGCGAGATCCTCTCGCGCAGCACCTTCACGGAGCAGGGCGCCGAGGCAGAGGCGATAGCGCAGCCCGCCTTCCTGCAGTTTGTCCCGGCAGCCGTGGCGGCCGTCCGGATCCTGCGGACGCTGGAACTTGCCGGCACCCTCTTCTCGGCCCTCTCAGCGCGGCGCGGCGGCTACGGCACTGTCCTCGGTATCACGGCGCACGAGTTCCGAGGGACTAAGGATGACGGACAGATGCCGGTTATCTGGGTCGGCCGGGTCGATCAGCAGGCCCTTGAGGCCGCCTGTCCGAAAACTGAGGAGCTCCAATCCCGGCTCGACGCTTTCAACGCGGCCGTGCGCGGAAGTGGTCTGTATCGGACCCCGGCCGAGGTCGGAAATGCCGTTCATTACAGGATGGACCAGTGGGCCAAAGCTCAGAAAAGCAAAAATCTCTTTTCTGAGCTTTCGATCAGAACGGACGGAAAGGAGGGAAAATATGGTGAAGCTGGGACGAGCCGGCTTGATATCTATCATAGGCCTAGGCCGACGGTCGCCTGCATCTACGACCACAAGACGGGATCTCGCGGTCTCGCTTGGTCGAATGCGGTCCGCTACGCGGACGCGGCAAAGAAATATTTCCCTGAAACCCAACGGATCATCGTCATCCAGATGAGGCCACGCACGTGACGAACGCCAAGCAGAAGAAGTGGCTCTTTCGTGCGTTGCTGGAGCGCAATCCGGATCTTTTCCAGGCCAATTCGTACGCGATCTGGATCCAGCCGGTTCGGCATTTCATTGCTCAGGTCTGGGTCAATTCATGCCGCGATCCGAGTATGTTTAGTCCAAGTCTGAGTCTGACGCCTTTATATTGGGGTGGAGCGTCAATCCATTCCGATATCGGCAGCTTCTCAGAGCTGTTCAGCCGCGAACCTCCTCCGGCACCCTTTACCAGAGAATATTTTCTGCAACCGGAATGCGATCTGCAGCCGGACTATCCGCAGCTCGCCGCTTGGGGGCAAACGATCGGGCATTGGGAACTGACGGTTCCCGAGATCGACCAGATCTTCACGCGTGCCGTCGAGGAGCAGGTCTTGCCGCTGCTGCGCCCGATGGCGCTGGACCATCGCGCCTATCTGGCCTTCTACCACAGCTACCTCGTCCCCCACGGGGGGCTGCACGATGGGCAGCGCATGGCCATCGCGCTCGCGGAGGGGGCTCTCGACGAGGCGCGGGCTGTCTTCGCGCGGCTCTGGGAACGCCACGAGACGGATCGTTACGGAGACTACGAGCCTCCGGAGCCCCTCGTCTATCCCAAGCGCGGCACGCGTACGCGGAGCGCCATGGAGGCCTGGGACAAGGCCTCCGACTGCATCCAGTACCGGGACGAGCGCCGCCGCATCCTCGAGATCGCCGAGCCGCTCCGCACGGGCGACCGCGCCGCCATCGCGGCGATCCTCCATCGCTGGGAGGCCGAGGCGGTGCGCATCCACAAGGTCGAGCGGTACTGGGAGCCGACGCCCTTCCCGATCGAGGAGGATTGATCCGTTCCTTCAGTTTGTGGGCAAATTTCCCACACAATCCGGAAACACGAGCCCGGCACAAGGCGCCCTCCCCGAGGATGCCCGTTCATGCCCGTGCCGAATCCACCCCGCCTGCGCTTCCGCGAGATCTCGCTGCTCTGCCTGCTCGCCCTCTGGGTCGCGGCCGTCTGCCGCGTCGAGCAGGCTCCGCCGCTGACCCCGCCGGCGGTACCCTATGCGAAGACCTCACGCTGAGGCGGCGGCCTCCAGGCGGTCGACGCTGCCGTCGCTGATGGCGGCGAGGTTCCGGGTGATCCGTTCGGCGTCCCAGTCCCACCAGGCGATGCGCAGGAGCCGGGCGATGTCGGCCTCGGGGAAGCGCAGCCGCACCACGCGGGCCGGGTTCCGGGCGACGATCGCGTAGGGCGGCACGTCCGCGCTCACCACCGACTTCGCCGCCACGACCGCGCCGTCCCCGATCGTGACGCCCGGCAGGATGGTCGCGTCGTAGCCGAGCCAGACGTCGTTGCCGATCACCGTGTCGCCCCGGTTCGGGAACCTGCCCGCCGGCTCGTAGGCGGCCCAGGCGCCGCCGAAGATCAGGAACGGGTAGGTCGAGGGCGCGTCGAGGCGGTGGTTGCCGCCGTTCATCAGGAAGCGCACCCCGCTCGCCAGCGCACAGAACTTCCCGATCCTCAGCCGGTCGCCCAGGAAGGCGAAGTGGTAGAGGATGTTGTCGAGGAAGGCCTGCGGCCCGGCCGGGTCGTCGTAATAGCTGTAGGCGCCGACCGTGACGTTCGGCGGCAGGTCGAGGTTGCTCAGGAAGACGACGCGCGGATGCGCCGGCAGCGGGTGGAGGCGTGCGGGGTCCGGGCCGGAGGCGTCGTCGTGCGTCATGCGTGCTCACCTCTGCCGGATCGGGAGGCGGCCCGATGCCATGCCGGTCGGGCGGAAATGGGAAGACTCGTCGCCCGGCGAACTTGAACTTGCCCCAATCCGGCGTTATCTACGCGGCAACAGTTCTGATGGCAGTCGCGAGGCTGCGGTTCGGAGTGGGTCCCCCGGGGCCCGCTCTTTTTTATTGCCGCACCCCGCCGCGCCCTACGTCGCGCGCTCCCGAAGCGCCGGAGATCGACCAGCATGGCGGATATGGCGGAAGCCACCGAGAAGCGTCTCGTCAGCGAGAGCGGCGTCGCCGCGCGCGTCGTCCAGGTCATCGAGGGCGCGATCGAGGGGCTCGGCTTCCGCATCGTGCGCGTGAAGGTCACCTCCGGCGGCAACGCCACGGTGCAGATCATGGTCGAGCGGCCGGACGGCACCTGCGCCATCGAGGATTGCGAGGCGGTGAGCCGCACCATCTCGCCGATCCTCGATCTCGACGATCCGGTGGGCGGCGCCTACAACCTCGAGATCTCCTCCCCCGGCATCGACCGGCCGCTGGTGCGGGTCTCGGATTTCGCCCGCTGGTCCGGCTACGAGGCCAAGGTGGAGCTCGCCCGTCCGCTCGACGGGCGCAAGCGCTTCCGCGGCATCATCGGCGAGCCGGACGCGGTCGCGCGCACCGTGCCGATCGACCTGCCCGACGTGAAGGAGGGCCTGCCGAGCCGCATCGTGCTGCCGCTGGCCGATCTCGCCGAGGCCCATCTCGTCCTCACCGACGAGCTGATCCGCGAATCGCTCCGCCGCGGCGGCCCGCCGGCCGACGAGGAGCCGGAGGAGGACGAGGAGCCGGAGGAGGCGGCGCCGCAGGTGCGCTTCATCCCGGCCCCGAAGCGCCCGAAGCCGAAGGCCGACAAGCCCGTGAAGGCCAAGCCCGCAAAGGGGCCCGGCCCGAAGAAGCCCGTGATCTCGAAGGCCGCACGCCTCAAGGACCGCGACTCGCTCCACTAGCGCGTTCCTGAAGCCGAAGCGGAGGCCGGTTCGGCGAAGAAGAGCGCAGTGAAGACCTTGATTCCGTTTCAACGGACTGCCCCGGGCGGTCCGCACGTTTGACGAGTAGAAGGAACCTGAACCGATGGCCGTCGTCAGCGCCAACAGGCTCGAACTCCTCCAGATCGCCGACGCGGTCGCCCGCGAGAAGGTGATCGACCGCCAGATCGTCATCGAGGCGATGGAGGAGGCGATCGCCAAGGCCGCCCGCTCCCGCTACGGCGCCGAGACCGACGTCCACGCCGAGATCGATCCGAAGACCGGGGCGCTGCGCCTCTCCCGCCACCTGCTCGTGGTCGATCTCGTCGAGAACGACGCCCGCGAGATCACCCTCGACCAGGCCCGCCGCTACAATCCCGGCGCGCTCGTCGGCGACGTGATCTCCGACACCCTGCCGCCCTTCGATTTCGGCCGCGTCGCCGCCCAGTCGGCCAAGCAGGTCATCGTGCAGAAGGTGCGCGACGCCGAGCGCGACCGCCAGTACGAGGAGTACAAGGACCGCATCGGCGAGGTCGTGAACGGCCTCGTCAAGCGCGTCGAGTACGGCAACGTCATCGTCGATCTCGGCCGCGGCGAGGGCATCGTGCGCCGCGACGAGATGATCCCGCGCGAGACCTTCCGCCCCGGCGACCGCATCCGCTCCTACCTGTTCGACGTGCGCCGCGAGGTACGCGGGCCCCAGATCTTCCTCTCGCGCTCGCACCCGCAATTCATGGCCAAGCTGTTCGGTCAGGAGGTGCCCGAGATCTATGACGGCATCGTCGAGGTGAAGGCGGTCGCCCGCGATCCGGGCTCGCGCGCCAAGATCGCGGTGATCTCGCGCGACGGCTCGATCGACCCCGTGGGCGCCTGCGTCGGCATGCGCGGCTCGCGCGTCCAGGCGGTGGTCGGCGAGCTGCAGGGCGAGAAGATCGACATCATCCCGTGGTCCGAGGACCAGGCGACCTTCATCGTCAACGCCCTCCAGCCCGCCGAGGTGGTGAAGGTGGTGCTCGACGAGGAGGCCGACCGCATCGAGGTGGTGGTGCCCGACGACCAGCTCTCGCTGGCCATCGGCCGCCGCGGCCAGAACGTGCGCCTCGCCTCGCAGCTCACCGGCTGGGACATCGACATCCTCACCGAGGCCGAGGAATCGGAGCGCCGCCAGAAGGAATTCGCCGAGCGCACCCAGATCTTCATGGAGGCGCTGGACGTCGACGAGACCGTCGGCCAGCTGCTCGCCGCCGAGGGCTTCCGCTCCGTCGAGGAGATCGCCTATGTCGAGCCGGGCGAGCTCGGCAACATCCACGGCCTCGACGAGGAGACCGGCGCCGAGATCCAGGCCCGCGCCCAGGACCACCTCGCCCGCATCGAGCAGGAACACGACGACCGCCGCCGCGAGCTCGGGGTCGAGGACGAGCTGCGCGAGATCGAGGGCGTGACCACGCCGATGCTGGTCGCCTTCGGCGAGAACGAGGTGAAGACGATCGAGGACCTCGCCGGCTGCGCCACCGACGACCTCGTGGGCTACACGGAAGGGCGCGGCCCCGAGGCCGTGCGCCATGCGGGCTATCTCGACGGGTTCGACCTGTCGCGCGCCGAGGCCGAGGCCATGATCATGGCCGCCCGCCGCCATGCCGGCTGGGTGCAGGACGAGCCGGAGGCCGAGGCCGAGGCTGAGGAAGGCCCGGCCGAGGGCGAATCCGCCGAGGCGCAGGCCTGAGGATCGTCCCATGGAAGCCGCGACCGAGATCGAGGACGAGCCGGCGCTCGATGCGGGGCCCGGCGGCCGCGTGCCGCAGCGCACCTGCATCGTCACGCGCGCGGTCGCGGCGCCCGACGCCCTGATCCGCTTCGTGCTCGATCCCGAGGGCGCGGTGGTGCCGGACCTGCGCGCCCGGCTGCCCGGCCGCGGCGCCTGGGTCGGCGCCCGGCGCGAGACGGTGGCCGAGGCGGTGCGCCGCCGCCAGTTCCAGCGGGCCTTCAAGGGCAAGGCCAAGGCCGTACCCGAGGATCTCGCGGACCGGGTCGGCGCCGGCCTGCGGGCGGATCTCCGCCAGGCGCTGGCGCTCGCCAACAAGGCGGGCTGCGTCGTCACGGGCTTCGGCAAGGTCGAGGCGGCGATCGGTGGCGAGCCCGGCATCGCCGCCCTGTTCCACGCGGCCGAGGCGAGCCCGGACGGGCGGCGCAAGCTCACTCAGGCGTTGCGGCGGCGGCATGGCGACGCCATATCGGGGATCCCGATCGTGGATGACCTGTCCGAGAGCGAATTGGACATGGCCTTGGGTCGGGATCATGTGATACACGCTGCGCTCGTCGCAGGAGTCGGAGCCACCGGCTGCCTGGCGCGTTGGCGTCGGCTACGCTCCTTCGAGGGCGCCGGTACGGCGATCGAGGAGCCGGGCTTGGCCCGCGATGACGGGGGCGACCCGCCCCTGCCAGGAGGTCCATAGACCTTCCGGCGGTAGCGGGGTCGAGGCTCGCGGTCATTGCGGGACGCGACATCTTAGGAATTCTTGGCTGGATCCGTGGGCTCAAGCTCACCGCTTCCTGCTCAGGACGAGTCTGGTCGGCGTCCAAGGGGGCGTCGGTTCACGGGACGATGGAAACCCTCAAGGGTTCGAACTGAATGAGCGATACGAACAACCCGGGCGACAAGACTCTGACGAAGGCACCCGCGAAGCCGCTGTCCCTCAAGCGGCCGATCGAGTCGGGAACCGTGCGTCAGAGCTTCTCCCACGGCCGGTCGAAACAGGTCGTTGTGGAGACGGTCAAGCGCCGCGTGATCGGCGCGACGCCCGGCACCCAGGCTCCTGCCCCGCGCGAGGCGGCACCCGCCCCCCGGCCCGCTCCCGCGGCGCCGGCCGCGGCTGCGCGGCCCGCGCCGCGCCCCTCCTCGGGCGTCGTGCTGCGCACGCTGAGCGAGCAGGAGAGCGCCGCCCGCGCCGCGGCCCTGGCCGATGCGCAGCGCCGCGAGCGCGAGCAGCAGGAGGCGAAGCGCCGTGCCGAGGCGGAGGCCGAGGCCGCCCGCCGCGAGGCCGAGGCCGCCGCCGAGCGTGAGCGCCAGGCCGCCGAGGCCCGCAAGCGCGAGGCCGAGGCCGAGGCGCGCCGCCAGGAGGAAGAGCGCCGCCGCGCCGCCGAGGCCGAGGCGCAGGCCGCCGCGGCGCCCGCGCCGCAGCCGGCTCCCGCTCCGGCGGCCGCCCCTGCTTCTGCACCTGCCCAGGCCGCGGCCCCCGCGCCCGCCCAGGCTCCGGCTCCCACCCCGGTCCAGGCCGCCGCTCCGGCTGCCCCGCGCCCGGCCCAGCCCGCCGCCCCGGCTCGCCCGGCGGCTGCGGCTCCGGCTGCCCGCACGGGTGCTGCTCCTGCCCGCACGGGTGCCGCCCCGGCC
>NZ_CABFVH010000019.1 GCF_902141855.1 Methylobacterium dankookense
GGTGATGTCGATGATCTCGTAGCGTGCGAACAGCCCGTCGGGCGTGGCCACCTCCGCGCCCGCATCCACCTGCCGCGCGGTCGGACCCGCCGCCGGAAGGACTGAGCAGCCCGACACCGCAAGCGCGGCGCACAGGGCCAGGGGGAAAGCGCGCATCCAGGATCGCCCGTCTGTTTCGCCGAGTTCGCTGCCTAGCTCAAACCCGGGCCAGAGTCCGTATCCGGTTCGCCACAGTGGAATCGCGACGCCCATGCACGTGCCGTCATCCCCGGTGCCCACAGGCCGGCCCGCATGCGGGGCCTCTTGCGCCGGCACTGATGCAGGGAAGGCACGGCCGGGTCGGACGACCCGCGCGCAGTGTGAAACTCAGCATTGCGACCGGCCGGCCAATTGCCGCGACGGTTCTACTGGAAGATAGATCCGGTCAGGTGTTTTCGAGATCTCTCCTGAACCGCATGCGTACAGTCCTGGCCTATACACCGCCCGACCTCCAGGAGGCACGGCCGGGCGTCGTCAGCCGGCGCCTCGTCTTTTTCCTTGCGGGCTACGATCCCGAGGCGCGCAGCCGCTACCGGATGCTGTTCGTGCGCGAGCTGCTGCTCTCGGCCCGACGCTTCGGCGAGCCCGCGCCGAAGCTCGGCCGGCTGAGCGAGGAGGCCGGGGGGCTGTCCCAGGTCTGGCAGATCGGCCCCCGTCCCGAGATCGGGGACGCGGCGGTCGATTACGAGGTGCTGCACTGGGACGACCTCGTGGTCCGCGACGGGCGGCGCCTGCGCCTCGTCAATATCGGGCTGCTGGTGGTCGGAACCCTGCACGCGCTGGCGGTCGGCCTCCTCTGGCGCTTCTACCGCTTCAACCACCGCTACGGGAACGTGATCGTCTATCCCTTCGTCATGGTGGTCGCCCTCGCACTGATCTCGGGCCTGATCGCGGCCCTGGTCCATCCGCATCTCGGCAGCGGGTTCGCCCACAGCCTCGGGCTGCCGCTGGCCCTCTCGCTGCCGCTCGCCCTCGCCATCGGCGTCGCCTGGATCGCGGCCATCGACCGCCCGCTCAACCGGATGTTCTTCTGGCTGCTCCTGCGCAGCTGGGTCTTCCATTGGCAGCACGGCCAGGGCTGGCGGCCCGATTACGAGGCGCGCCTCGACGCCTTCGCCGAGCGCGCCGCCGCCCGCATCGCCGAGGCCTGCGCCTCCGACGAGCCGCCCGACGAGATCCTGCTGATCGGCCATTCCACCGGCGGCCTGACCGCCGCCGAGCTCGCCGCGCGGCTGCTCGACCGGATGCCCGATCTCGGCGAGACGGGGCCGGCCCTGTCGCTCGCCACCCTCGGCTCGGCGCTGCCCCTCGTTGTGATCCAGCCGCGGGCGGTGCGCCTGCGGGCGCAGGTCGCCCGGCTCGTCGCCTCGCGCCGCCTCGTCTGGTGCGACTTCCAGGCGCCGCAGGACTGGATGAACTTCCCCGGCTTCAACCCGGTGCTCGATGCGGACCTGCCGGATGCCGGCGGCACGACCGCCAACCCGATCGTGCGCTCGGCCCAGTTCAAGCGCATCCTGACGCCGGAGACCTACGCGAAGGTCCGGAACCGGCCCTTCCGCATGCACTTCCAGTTCCTGATGGCGAACGAGCTGCCGGGCGAATACGACTATTTCCGCATGGTGCTCGGGCCGCAATACCTGCGCGACCGGGCCCTGCAGCCGATCATCGGCCCGGAGCCCGTGCGGACACGGCGCTGATGATCCCGGAGGCGAGAGGGCTCGGCCCTCTCGCGGGTCCAGGGCGGAGCCCTGGAAGACGTCGGGGCTTTGCCCCGACACCCCACCAAAGGGATGGTCCCTTTGGGATCCCGGGATTTCGGTCCGCTATTTCGGGAATGCCCCGCTCGCCGAATCCTTGCTCAGGGGCTTGTCACCCGGCTGCACGCCGTTCTTCGAGAGAATGTAGGCGGTGATCGGGTCGATCTGGTCGTCGGCGAGGGAGCCCGGCGTGTTCTGCGGCATCTTCTCGTGGATGTAGGTGCGCAAGTCCGCGACCGGCTTGCCCGCCCACTTGTCCTTGAACGCGTCGCCCACCAGCGCTGGGCCGGTCGCGCCCTGAAGGTTCGGGCGGTGGCACTGGGCGCAATGGTTGTTGAACTTGGTGTGGCCCTCCTCCGCCTGCTGGGCGGTGAAGGGGCCGGTGGCGGCTTGTGCCGCGCAGGCCGCGAGGAGGCCGGCGGCGAGGGCGAGGGCCCGCACCGGGCGGGTCTGGAATTGTCTCAAGACGTGCTCCCTCCGTTATGGGGCGCAGCTGGGCGCGAGGGATCCGACGGGAGCCGGGGCCCCGCGAAATTCGCGCGTCCATGCGCCGCTTGGTGTCGCCCGGACGCGTCGCCAGCCGGGCCGTGGGGGCTCAACGTCCGGATCTGCTGATTGGTCTCATTCCAGATTGCCTTTTTTGCCTGATTATCCCGTGTCGAACACGCAGATTGCGCCGTGCAATGCAGCAAAGCGCCGGCTTTCTACCTGTGCAGCTGCGGGAAGGACTGGGATGGCGCGGCTCCGGAACACGGCACAGGCTGCTCGTCCGGTCTTCGACTGCTCCGCGCCGAGACGGATGCCGGTCCGAGGCACGGGCGTGCGAGAAGGCGATGACCCGGAGCCATGCCCGGCGCGACGATGCCGATCGCTACTCCAGGTTTCATTGCATCAGGCAAAGGCTTTCGTAACGCAGCGGCGCTAGCCTCCCTCCGTTCGCCAACCTGGAAACCCGTCCCGGATGCAAGCCAGCCTCGGAATGCCGGAGAGCACTCGTCTCCCCGTCCCGGATGCGGCCCGCGCGCCGGAGGCGCCGCGCGCCGTGCGCGCCGACGACCAGCGCCGCTACCAGCGGGTCCGGGTGGCGCTGCTCGGCCGCTTCATGCTGAGTGACCGCCGCGAATATCCCTGCCAGACGATGGACATGTCGCCGGGCGGGGTGCGCGTCGTCTGCGCCGTGGCCGGTACCGTGGGCGAGCGCGTGGTGCTGTATCTGGAGCAGATTGGCCGGATCGAGGGCGTGATCGTGCGCCACGCCACCGGCGGCTTCGCCGCGGCGCTCTCCGTCTCGGCGCGCAAGCGCGAGAAGATCGCCTCGCAGCTCACCTGGCTCGCCAACCGCGAATTGCTCGGCCTGCCCGAGGGCCGCAGCCACGAGCGCATCACGCCCAAGGCCCCCGCCGTCGTGCTGCGTCTGGAGAGCGGGCGCGAGGTCGCCGCCCGCATCATCGACTTCTCGATGTCGGGCGCGGCCATCGCCTGCACCGCCCGGCCCGCCATCGGCTCGGCGGTCGTCGTGGGCCGGACGCCCGGGCGGCTGGTCCGCTTTTTCGAGGGCGGCTTCGGCGTGCAGTTCCTGCTGCCGATCGATCCCGACCGCTTCCACGACGGCATGACGCTCTGACGATCTCTCCGGAAGCGCTGCGGAACGACGGCGCTGCGGAACGACGGCGCTGCGGAACGACGGCGCTCCGGACCGAAGGCCTTCGACGCCGCGCCCCATGGGGCGCGGCGTTTGCGATTCCGGGATGCAGCGCGGCTCAGGGTTTCCGGCTCCTGAACGGAAAGACCCGATTCCGCCGCATCCGCCGAACGTCCGGTTCGGCGTGTGGCGAGGCCGCGGTTCCGGCGGTTCCGATCGATAAAATTGCGCGCATCCGCTTCAGCGCGGCGGAGGGTGCGCGGCGGCATCGTGACCACACAGACGGAGTGGTCGCCATGCGCAGCGGGTCGTTTCTGAAGGTGGTCGGGTTCGCCGTCGGCGCGCTCTGCGCCACGCTCGGGGCCGCGCAGGGCACCGAGAGCCTGCCGTCGATGCCGGCGATCGAGGCCGGGGCGAGCCCGCTGGGCGCGGCCAAGCCGATCGCGGCCTGGGTGGGCTTCTGCCAGTCCTACGCCGCCGAATGCGCGGTCGACACCGCCGAGGCGGCGCGCATCACGCTGAACGCGTCGACCTGGGCGCAGATCGTGGCGGTGAACAAGCGGGTCAACAAGAGCGTGCGGGCGATGACCGACATGGACCATCTCGGCGTGCCCGACCGCTGGGACCTGGCCGAGGACGGCATCGGCGATTGCGAGGACTTCCAGCTGCTCAAGCGCCACCTGCTGGCCGCGGCCGGCCTGCCCAAGCGCGCCATGCGCATGACGGTGGTGATCGACGAGAAGGGCGAGGGCCACGCGGTGCTGACCCTGATCACCGACCGCGGCGACCTCGTGCTCGACAACAAGACCAGCCAGATCCTGCCCTGGCACCGCACCGGCTACGTCTTCATCAAGCGCGAGAGCCAGGACGCGGTGGCGTGGGTCTCGCTCGGCGGCGTCACCTCGCCCGCCATGACCGCCAACCGCTGATCCCTTGCGCCGCCGGGGCTCCGCCCCGACGCGTCGTCGAAGGGATGATCCTTCCGGGAACCGGACCCGTCAGGCGGCCTGCGGCAGCGGGGCCTGGCGCAGGCGCGACACGTAGGTCTCGATCCGGCCGACGAAGGCGGCCAGGTGCGGGGCCACGCCCCGCAGGCTCGCGAGGTCGCGCAGGAGGATGTCGAGGGCCAGCGCCCGGTCGCCCTCGGTCGGGCAGGTGGCGGCGAAGCTATCGACCGCGTATTCGGCGAGGCCCATTGCCCCGGTCCGCCCGTCCTCGGCGAGGGCGCGGATCACGTGCTGAATGGGGGGTTGCATCGGAGGATCTGTTCCTGAACGCTGGTGGCCGGAATCTTGCGAGGCCGTGACGCCTCTCCGGTGTCGAATCACCGCGCGGCGTGACCCCGTCTCAAGCCGGCAAACCGGCTGAGAATCAAGGGGCGGCGGCGCTTGCGCGGAGCACGCATGCGGATCGCGCATGACGTGCCTGCGACACGATGGCAGCGAAGCCACAACGTTTTAATTTGGAACCGAACGCCCAGTGGCGCGTTAATTCGCCCTTCATTTTCGGATTGAGCGCCCGGCGGCGTCATGCGACCTTCATCGGCACGTCATCCGTGCGGTGGGGCTGCGGGCATGCGGCACGCAATGGTCCAAGGATTGTCCGAGATGCTGACCGCGCCGGCCTGGAGCTGGTGCGACGCCCCGCGCCGGCTCGGGCGTGCGGCGAGCTTCGTCCTCGTCGGCACGATCCTGATGCTCGGCGGCGCGACCACGCAGGCCCATACCGGCCCTGCCCTGCCCGAGGCCGGGCTCGGCGTCGAGATCGGCCCGGCCGCGCGCCCGACTGCGGCCTGGACCGAGTTCTGCGCCCGGATGCCCGACGAATGCCGCGTGGACCCGAGCGAGCCCGCCACCATTCCCCTCGACCTCGCCTCGTGGCGGACGCTGACGAGCGTCAACCGGCGGGTCAACGCCCGCATCAAGCCGCTCACTGACCAGGCGCATTGGGGCGTCGTCGACCGCTGGGACTATCCGGATGACGGCTTCGGCGATTGCGAGGACTACCAACTCCTCAAGCGGCGCATGCTGGTGGAGCGCGGCCTGCCCCGCCGCGCCCTGCGCATGACGGTGGTGATCGACGATATCGGCGAGGGCCACGCCGTCCTGATGGTCCGCACCGACCGCGGCGACTTCATCCTCGACAACAAGACCAACGCGGTCCTGTCCTGGCGCAAGACCGGCTACGCCTACATCAAGCGCGAGGGCCAGGACGGCGCCGCCTGGGTCGCCCTCAACGGCGGCACCTCGCCGGTGGTGACGGCCAACCGCTGAGATCCGGGGACTCGATTAAGGGATCATCCCTTTTGTGGCTCCAGGGGCAAGGCCCTGGACCATGCCGGGGCTCTGCCCCTGCACCCCCGCCAAAGGGATGATCCCTTTGGGATCCCGAATGTCGTCACACCCCTGCGATGATCCCGGCCAAGCGCAGGGCGAGGCTGCCCGAGAGCAGGCTCCAGCCGCAGGCGATCATGGTGGCGAGCATCACGAAGGGGATCGGCCGGCCCTCGATGCGGCGGCCGCGCACGGTGTTGCGCAGGATGATGAAGGGCGCGCTGAAGGCCAGCATCGGCAGGGCCGCCGCGGCGACGACGCCGCCCCGCTCCAGCAGGCTGAAGCTCGCCCGCCGCGCGGTGACCATCTCGTAGGCGCTCGCCAGCAGGCCCGACAGCGCGAGCCCGATGCAGAGTGTCTGGATCGAGTCGAGGGCGGCAGGCGAGAGGTGCATGGACGCGCGAACTCCGTGAGATCGCGCGCAGCCTAACGCAGATGTTTACGAAACGTTAAGCACTGTTCGGAGGCAGGGTTAATCCGTGCACAGGCGGCAAAGGCCTGGAGAGGGGCCGGCAAGGGAAAAGGACCAGCCGGCGCCCGGGTCTCAATCCTCGAGGTCGATGTCGAGGATCGGCATGCGGAAGACGAAGGAATCGTCGCCGTCCTCCTTGTCGTCGGCGATCACGCCGATCGACTCGTCGCCGATATAGACCTCGGCCGAATCGGCAGCCTTCATCGCCGTGATGCGGATGTTGTTGTTGGCGAACTTGCGGCGCAGATAGTCCTGCAGCTTCGCGATCTCGGATTTGGTCACGCTGTCTCGTCTCCTTCGCCGCGCGGGACATCGCGGCCCGGTATCCCGGGCCCGATCGCACCGCGCTCGTTTCGTGACGCGCTCGAAGGCCCAGGAGGCCGCTTCGGCATCGAGGGCGGAGCGCTCCGGGGCGTCCGGGGGCGGCTTGCCACGACGGCGCGCGGGCGGCAAGCGCGCCGCCCGCGACGGGGCAACCGCCGGGGAGGCGGCTCCGTTCACGGGCTCGTTTCGGCACCTTATCGAGGGTCGGGCCGGGATCAGATCCCTTCGCCGACGTGGATGAACTGGTCCATGCTGACGAGCTGGTCCATGGCGCGGGCGGGCTCGGCGCAGCCGGCCGTTCCGACGACGCGGGCCGGCACGCCGACCACCGTGGTGTTCGGCGGCACCGGGCGCAGCACCACGGAGCCGGCCGCGACCCGGGCGCAGGCCCCGACCTCGATATTGCCGAGGATCTTGGCGCCCGCGCCGATCATCACGCCGCGGCGGATCTTCGGGTGGCGGTCGGCGCCCTGCTTGCCGGTGCCGCCCAGCGTCACCCCGTGCAGGATGGAGACGTCGTCCTCGATCACCGCGGTGGAGCCGACCACGAGGCCGGTGGCGTGGTCGAGGAAGATGCCCCGCCCGATCCGCGCCGCCGGGTGGATGTCGCACTGGAACACCTCCGACGACCGGCTCTGCAGGTAGAGCGCGAGGTCGCGCCGCCCGGCATTCCAGAAGTGATGCGCGAGGCGGTGTGCCTGGATGGCGTGGAAGCCCTTGAAGTAGAGCACCGGCTCGATCGCCCGGAAGGTGGCGGGGTCGCGGTCCATCACCGCGACGATGTCGGCCCGGAAGGCCTCGCCGATGCGCGGATCCTCGCTGATCGCCTCGAAGAAGCCGTGGGCGACGAGCTCGGCCGGCAGGGACGGATGGCCGAGGCGCGCGGCCACGCGGTGGGCGACGGCGGCTTCGAGCGTCTGGTGGTTGAGGATGGTCGCGACGATGAAGGAGGCGAGCTGCGGCTCCTCGCGCAGCACCTGTTCGGCCTCGCCGCGCAGGCGCGACCAGACCGGATCGCAGACCGCGAGCTCGTCGCGGGCGGGTTGATGAAGCTGGCTGACGGCAGGGCTTGCAGTCATGGCGGACCTCGACATCTTCGTCGCGCGCCTCGCGCGGGGCGGTGTCGGGCCGGCGTGCCGGCCGGACCCGGTCCGCTGCGACGCTTGCGGGAAAGAGTTCTATCTCAAAACCGGGCGGCGCGCACGGATGATCTTGTTGCGGCGCCTACAGGCGGATGAAAACGTCTGCCGCCCCGGTGGCGAGACCCTAGCGTGGGGCTCCACCCCGGCTCGATCAAGGGGCCGGGGCGCACGGGCGGTGACGGATCGCTGCGCTGCGAAATCGCGATGCGGCTACGGGGCGGCGCGCTCGGCGAGGCCGAAGCGGGCCTCGATCGCGGCGGTGAGCCGGTCGACCATGGTCGCCACCGGCACGTCCGAGGTGTCGACGGTGGCTTGACAGCGCGCGTAGAGCGGCTCGCGGCTGGCGAGCACGGCGCGCAGGTCCTGCAGCGCCGCGGCATTGTCGCCGGCGGCAGCGAGGGTGGCCTGGCCCTGGTCGCGCACGCGCTGCATGTGCTCCTCCGGCTTGGCCCGGAGCCAGACCGTGTAGAAGTTCTGCAGCAAGAGGTCGTAGGTCAGCGGCTCGGCGACGATGCCGCCGCTGGTCGCCAGGATCATCGGGCCGGGATGCTCGGTGAGGCGGCGGAGCGCCGCCTGTTCCAGGCGGCGATAGCCCTCCTGTCCGTAGATCGCGAAGATCTCGCGCACCGAGAGGGCGCTCTCGCGCTCGATCTCGCCGTTGAGCTCCACGAAGGTCCAGCCGATGCGCTCGGCGGTGAGCCGCCCGAGGGTCGACTTGCCGGCGCCGCGCAGGCCCACCAGGGCGACGCGTTGGCGCACGGCTCCGTCCGAGGCGCCGCTGCCGGAGAGCGCGATCTTGGCCGCGGCGACCTGGGCCTGCGAGGCCTGGGCCAGCAGGTCGCGCACCACCGGCCAGTCCGGCACTGCCTCGGTCCCGGTGATGAGGTCGTCGAGGCGCACGCCCATGGCGTTGGCCACGCGCCGGAGCAGGATGATCGAGACGTTGCCCTGCCCGCCCTCGAGCTGCGCGATGTAGCGCTCCGACAGGCCGGAGGTGTGCGACAGGGTCTTGCGCGAGAGCCCGCGGACCGTGCGCGCCTGGCGGACCCGGCGGCCGAGATCCGTCAAGAAGAGTGATTCCTGTTCCTCAACGCCGCTCATGGCGCCGTCCGCCTTCCTCAAGAATGGTGCCGTGATTGCCCTGGACCGAGGCCGGTGCCGAAGGACCCGCCCGATCCGCAGCCTCCGTCCCGGTCAGCTGGCGGCGGCGCGCCTTCCGGTCCGGCCGTCGCCACACGGCTTTGCTGCAGCGCAGCGATCTCGGCCGACTATGTGTTGCCCCGGGCCGGGAGGGTCAAGCACCCTCGGCCGGAACGGCGCGAATAACTTCGTCTCTCTCGCCTCAGGGCTGGGCCTGCGGCGGCAGCGCGGCGGCCTCCTGTACGGGAGCCGGCGCCTTGCGGGCCGCGACCGCCGGTCGCAGCACCGCGGCGAGCATCTGGACGGAGGGCCGGCGCGGGGGCAGCGGAACCTCGACGGTCTCGGCCAGGGCCTGATCCTGCGGGCCCGCCGCCGGGGCGGCCGGTGCGGGAGCGGCGTGCGCGGCGGCCTGTTGCTGCGGCTCGGCGACGGCAGGCTCGGCCAGGGCGGCGACCTGGACGGCGGCGGCGAGGGCGGCCGGGCGGCGCGGCGGCAGCGGCACCTCGACCGTCTCGGTCGGGGCCGGCGCGGCGGCGGCGGCAGCCTGGAGCGGCGGGGGGAGGGGCGGGGGGGAGGGGAGCGCGGGGCCCGCGGCGGCGAGGCTCGGGTCGGCGGCGGCCGGCGTGCCGGTGAACAGGCTCGCCATGGCGCTCGCCGAGGCGGCGACCGGGGCCACGACGGCGGCGACCTCGGTGGCGACGCCCTGGCGCTTGGCCGCGTAGTAGTAGCCGCGATTGTAGTAGGTGTAGGCCTGGGTCAGGTTGCCCCGGGCGGTCTTGTAGGCGCCGGCGAGATAGGCGACGCCGTAGCGCAGATTGGTCTCGGGATCGTAGAGGCCGGCGGCGTCGCCCGTATAGCCGAGGCCCTTGGCGGTCGCGTGCTTGATCTGCATCAGGCCGAGCGCGCTGCCGCCCTTGGCGCGCGGATTGTAGTTGCTCTCCCGCTTCACCACCGCGTGGATGAAGCTCGCGGGTACGCCGTTCGCCTTGGCCTGCTGCTCGATCAGCGCGTCGATGTTGTCGCGCGCGCCCGGCTGCTGGGCGAGGGCCGCGGCCGGCGCGGCCGCGAGGGCGGCGGCGAGGATGAGGCGTTGCATTCGAGACCCGGCTTGTTCTTTGCCGGATCTTGGTCGTGGCGAAATGAGGCCGGAAAGCGGCCCCCCCGCGTCCGCCTGTGGGCGGCCCGCTCACGGCCACGCTCTTGTGCCCCTGGCGCAACAGGCCGCGCGCGCCGCGTTTCAGCTGTGTTTCTTAAGCGAGAATCAGCTCTGCCACGGCCTGGGCGAAGCCATCCGCCTCGTTCGAGGCTGTCACCGCGCCAGCGGCGGCCTTCACCGGCGCCTCTGCATTGCCCATCGCCACCGAGAGCCCGCTGCGGGCGAACATCGCCCGGTCGTTGCCGGCATCGCCGAAGGTGGCGATGCGCGATTCGGGAATGCCGAGATGGGCGGCCATCCAGGCGACGAAGCCGCCCTTGTCGCGGCCGGGCGGGGTCACGTCGAGATAGTAGGGCTGCGAGCGGTGGACATGGGCCGCCTGCCCGAGGGCGGCGGCGAGCTCCGGCTCCTCGTCCGCGAGGCGGGCGTGGTCGCGGCCGACGCCCACGAGCTTCGAGGCCGCGCCGAGGAGCGCGTCGAGATCCCCGCTCACCCGCGGCTCGGCCTGCAGGGTGCGCCGCTCCAGGTCGGTATAGGGCGCGTCCGGGTCGCGCAGCCACCACGCCCCTTGCGCGAACACCCAGAGGTCGAGCCCGGCCGCGCGGATGCGGCGGGCCGCCGCGCGGGCGGCCTCTTCCGGGAGCAGTTCCGCGTCGATGACCGAGAGGTCGGGGGCGACTACGCTCGCCCCGTTGAAGGCACCCATCGGCAGGCGGAGACCGAGCGGCTCGACGAGCGCCGACAGCCCGATCGGCGGCCGCGAGGAGGCCACGGTGAAGCCGATCCCCGCCGCCCCGAGCCGCCGCACTGCCGCGACGGTGGCCGGGGTCAGGCGCTTGTCGCCGGTGACGAGGGTGCCGTCGACGTCCGAGATCACGAGGTCGACCGTGCGGGAATCGGCGCTCATGCCGGGCCTCCCGGGCGCACGGCCGCGACCACCCGCGCGGCGATCCGCTCCGGCGGCTCGGCGATGCCGACGACGATCGGGTTCTCGTCCGGCCCCGGCGGCTCCAGGGCGGCGAACTGGCTGTCGAGGAGGGCTGGCGGCATGAAATGGCCCGCCCGCTGGGCGAGCCGCGCGGCGATCAGCTCGCGGCTCCCCTCCAGATAGACGATCCGCACCGCCGGGTGGCCGCCGGTGAGCGTGTCGCGGTAGCGCCGCCGCAGCCCCGAGCAGACCATGACCGCCGGGTCCGCCGCCGCCACCCGCGCGGCGATCCAGGCGGCGATCCGGGCGAGCCAGGGCGCGCGGTCGGCGTCGTCGAGGGGGAGGCCGGCCTGCATCTTGGCGACGTGCTCCGCGCTGTGGAAGTCGTCGCCGTCGGCGAAGCTCCAGCCGAGGCGCCCGGCGACCAGAGCGGCGACCGTGCTCTTGCCGCAGCCCGAGACGCCCATCACCACGAGGACCAGCGGCGGCACGGAAGCGGTGGGATCTGGCGGCACGGCGTCTCCTCCGGTCGCCATCATTCCTAGGGCGGCGGCGCGGCCGGGCCAGCCGTGCCGTCCTACAGCGCGAGCGCCGCGTCCACCTCCGGGCCGCGCCCGTGCTCGCGCAGCATCGCGGCGATGTGCGGGCGCGCCTCGAGCTGGCGGGCGTGGAGCCGCCGCACCGCCGGCGTCAGCGGGTCCGTCCGGCCGAGCAGCGCGTCGGCGAAGCCGGTCATGCGGGTGTTCGGCCAGGCGGGCTCGCGGAGCGCGTGCAGGCGGGCGACGAGGGCCTCGGCCGACACCCCGGGATCGGCCGCCGCGAACAGGATCAGCAGCGCCGCCGTCGAGCGCGACAGGCCGTAATGGCAGTGGACGAGGAGATGGGCCGCACCGTCGAGGTCGCGCCCGAAGGCGAGGATGCGGTCGATGTCGGCGGGCTCCGGCGGCACCAGGCCGGGTCCCGCCTCCAGGCAATCGTGGAAATGCAGCGTGGTGCGGTGATGCGCGTCGTAGGCCGAAAAGGCCGCGGGCTCCGGCGTGCCGGGATCGAGCAGCGAGAGGACGTGGCTGACGCCGCGCGTGCCGTGGCCGGCGAGCTCCTCCAGGCCGCAGACGGTGTGGAGGGTGACGGCGGGCGTCTCGGTCGGGGTCAGGGTCATGGCCCGGCAGGGGCTAGCACGAAAGCCCCCCGGGTTTCGAGACCGGGGCCGGACGTGATAGGGCCGCCCCGTTCGCGGGAATCGTGAGGGCCCGGGATCGCTTCGCCGCCCGTCCCCGTTGCCTGCGGGCCGACCAACCCGGTCCCGGAACGAGGTGGCATGACGACCCTGCAGAGACGCGCCCTTCTCGCGGCCGGAATCGGTGCCGCGGGCACCTTGAGCACCCCGGCGATCGCGCAAGGGGCGCCGGAGCTGCGCTGGCGCCTGTCCTCGGCCTACGCCAAGACCCTCGACATCCTGTTCGGCGGCACGGAGACTCTCGCGCGCCTCGTCGCCGAGGGGACCGACGGGCGCTTCCAGATCCAGCCGCTCGGGCCCGGCGAGCCGGTCCAGCCGGAGGGGCTGATCGACGCGGTCGCCACCGGCGCGGTCGAGATGGGCCACGGCCCCGCCTCCCTCGGCACCGCCAAGGACCCCGCCTTCGCGCTCGCCACCGCCATGCCCTTCGGCCTCAACGCGCGCGGGCAGAACGCGTGGTGGAACGCGGGCGGCGCGGCCGACCTCTTCGGCGAGGTCTTCGCCAAGCACGGCCTCGTGGCGCTGCCCGCGGGCAATACGGGCGCGCAGATGGGGGGGTGGTTTCGCAAGGAGATCAAGACGGTCGCCGACCTGCAGGGCCTGAAGATGCGCATCGGCGGCCTGGGCGGGCAGGTGCTCGCCAAGTTCGGGGTCGTCCCGCAGGCGCTCTCGGGCCCCGAGATCTATCCGGCCCTGGAGGGCAAGCGCCTCGACGCCGCCGAGTGGATCGGCCCCTATGACGACGAGCGCCTCGGCCTGCAGAAGGTCGCGCCGGTCTACCACTATCCCGGCTTCTGGGAGGGGGGCGCCATGCTCCACCTCTGGATCAACGCCGAGAAGTGGAAGGCCCTGCCCAAGGCCTACCGCGCGGTGCTCACGGGCGCGGCGGCCCAGGTCGGCGCCGAGATCCAGGCGCGCTACGACGCGCGCAACCCGCAGGCGCTGCGCCGCCTCGTGGCCGGCGGCGCGCAGCTGCGCCCCTTCCCGCAGGACGTGATGGAGACGGCGCTCAAGCACGCCAACGACGTCTATGCCGAGATCTCCGGCAAGAGCCCGGATTTCCGCCGCATCTACGAGGCGGTGAAGACCTTCCGCAACGAGGAATATCTCTGGTTCCAGGTGGCGGAATACACCTACGACAACTTCATGATCCGGGCCCGCGCGCGCGGATAGAGCCGGGAATGCGGCCAAGAAAAAAGGCCACTCCCGAAGGAGCGGCCCGAAGTCTAGGGAGGAAACGCCCAAAGAGGGCAGCGGGAACGCGACGCCATCGCGGTCCCGCGATGCACAATCTGAACCTCGCTCGCGGAAATGCAAGGGCATCGGGGCAGCAGGCCTGTCGCTTCGAGTGCGTTTCGACACATCGGTATGAAGCTGTCTCCAAAATGTCGCAGCCCGGCGGGCCCGGTCCCGGAGGAAGACGACCCAGGATGAACGGGGCGGGTGCCCAGTCACCGATCCGTGAGGTCAATCTTCGCCGATCCGTACGGCCAAGCTTCCTCCTGCGGTGACTTGCCCGGGTGGCCCGCACCGCCTGCGAAAGCGCGCGGCGGCGCGGATTCATCAGGACGCGCATCCCATTCGGCGGCCCGCGCTCTAGCTTCCCGCCGGGCGGACCTGCCGCCCGAGGGGGGAGCGATGGCGATCCAGGGCGGGCGCATCCGGGTGCTGCGGGAGGCGGAGCCGCGGCCCGGGGCCGCCTACGTGCTCTACCTGATGCAGCAGGCGAACCGTGCTCATCACAACCCGGCGCTCGAAGTGGCGATCGAGGAGGCCAACCTCCTCGGCCTGCCGGTGGTCGCCTGTTTCGGCCTCCTCGATGGCGCGAACGGCTTCCCCGAGGCGAATGCCCGGCACTACGCCTTCCTGCTCCAGGGCCTCGCCGACGCGGCCGCGGGCCTCGCCAAGCGGGGCGTCGGCTTCGTGATGCGCAAGGCCTCCCCCGCCGAGGTCGCGGTCGATCTCGCCCGTGATGCCGCTCTCCTCGTCCTCGACCGCGGCTACCTCGCCATCCAGAAACGTTGGTACGGGGAGATCGCGCGGGGCGTCGACACCCGCATCCTCCAGGTCGAGGGCGACGTGGTGGTGCCGGTGGAGACGGCCTCCGCCAAGCACGAATACGCCGCCCGCACCCTGCGCCCGAAGCTGCACCGGCTCTGGGACGAATATCTCGAACCGCTCTCGGCCCGTCGCGTGAAGCACCGCGCCGACGGGCTCGGGCTGGCGAGCGCGGTCGACATCTCGGACCCGGAGGCGGTGCTCGCCGGCATGAAGCTCGACCGCTCTGTGGCCCCGGTGACGCGCTTCCGCGGCGGCGAGGGCGCGGCGCGTGCCCGCCTCGAAGCCTTCCTCGCCGACGGGCTCGACGGCTATGGCGGCGACCGCAACCGCCCGGAGGCGGGCGCGGCCTCGCATCTGAGCCCCTACCTGCATTTCGGGCAGATCTCGCCGGTGGAGATCGCCCTCGCCGTGCGCGCGGCGAAGGCGGCCGCGGATGCCGATCGGGCCTCCTATCTCGAAGAGCTGATCGTGCGCCGCGAGCTCGCGATGAACCACGTCCACTACACGCAGCGCTACGATTCCTACGATCACGCCGTGCCCGAATGGGCCCGCAAGACGCTGGCCGCGCATGCCGACGACCCCCGCCCCCACCGCTACAGCGAGGCCGATCTCGCCGCGGGGCGGACGCACGATCCCTACTGGAACGCCGCCCAGGCCGAGATGCGTGAGACCGGCTACATGCACAACCACCTGCGCATGTACTGGGGCAAGAAGATCCTCGAATGGTCGCCCTCGCCGGAGGCCGGCTTCGCGCGGACGCTCCGGCTCAACAACCGCTACTTCCTCGACGGGCGCGACGCGAACTCCTTCACCAACGTCGCCTGGGTGTACGGCCTGCACGACCGCCCCTGGGCGCGACGCAAGGTGTTCGGCACCGTGCGCTACCAGAGCGAGAACTCGCTGAGGAAATTCGACGCCAAGGCCTATGTGAAGGCGGTGGAGCGGCTCTGCGCGGCGGAGGGCCGGCCGCAGGAGCTTCCGGTCTGATACGGAATCCGCTTGATCAGAGCGGGCTCCGTATCACCAAGCCCGCGCGGCGTCTGAGCGAAGCCCAAATCCGCCATCCCGAAGGGATCAACCGGATTTGGTATGAGGCCAGCTCCGAGACCGGCTCCGAGGCTCGTTCGAGGCTGCTCCCCCATGGTCGCGGCTGACCGCACCGGTTGAGGCGCTCCCGCAGGGATCGGCGCACGGCTTGACGGCGTCTCTGCCTCAGCTATCAGATATAGCACAAGCTATATCTGATAGCTGAGGTGGGATGATGCACGCGTGGACCGGCACCGGAACCGCAATCCTCGCCGCATGTCTCGCCGTGGCCGCTTCGCCGGCCCAGGCGCAGACGCGGCCGACCGCCCTCGAGAACGCCGCGCCCGCGGGGCTCGACAGCGAGCACCTGTTCGGCTTCGTCGAAGGCTCCGACATCGGCGTGCCCGGCGAGCTCGAACTGGAGACCGAGATCACCGGGCGCATCGGCCGCCGCGGGGGCCGGTTCCAGGCCTTCGACGGCGGGCTCGTGCTGAAGATCCCGCTCGATCCGAGCGTCCGCGTTGCGCCGGGGATCGGGTTTCACCGCTACGCCGTCGCTGGGATGCCCGATCTCGCCGACCGCCGGTCCGGTGGGCTGACCGGCGCCTTCGTGGAGACGCGCCTGCGCTTGCTGGACCGCCGGGAGGCGCCGTTCGGTCTGACCCTCAATCTCGTGCCGAGCGTCGGGCGCATCGAGGCCGGGTCCGGCCTCCCGGCCGAGAGCTACGGCCTGGATTCCGCCTTGCTCGCGGATTGGGAGATCGTTCCGGGCCGCCTCGTCGCCGCGGTCAATCTGGGGCTCTCGCTCGCCGCGACGCGTCTCGACGGGAGCGGGGAGCGCCTCCGCGGATCCGGCTTCGAACTCGCGGGCGCCCTCGCCTACGAGGCCCGGCCCGGCCTCTTCCTCGGCGCCGAGGCGCGCTACGCGGAAGCCTACGAGGGGCTCGGCCTCGACCGTCTCGCGGGCCGGGCCGTCTATGTGGGGCCGACCCTCTACACCACGCTCTCGCCCCATGCCTGGCTCTCGCTGGCCTGGAACGTCCAGGTGGCCGGGGAGGCGGCGGACGAGCCGCGGCCCCTCGATCTGACGAATTTCGACCGGCACCAGACGCGGCTGCGCATCGGCGTCAGCTTCTGAGGGCTGCGGCCTCTCCGACGTCCTCGTCTGCGCCCCGCCGGACCGTTGCCCGGCAGGTCCCCCGGCCGTGTCGGTGCGGGCGGCGATGTGCTAGGCCGGAACGCAAAGCCCGCCGGTCACGACGGCGCAGCGGGCCTCGGGTCGGAGACCGTGGGGGACGGGGCCCGGCGGCCCGGCCCCTGCATGCGACGTTCCTGCCCGGCCGGGTGAGCCCCTTCGAGACGATGCCGCGCTTCCGCTATCGCTCCGCCATGACGCGCCTGCGCCGCTCATCCGCGGAGGCCTTCACGCTCTGGCGCGGACGGCTGCTGTTCCTGGCGGGCGGGGTCGGCGTCGGGCTCGCCGCGGTGCTGATGGCGAAATGCGCGGATGCGGCGCAGGCCCTGTTCCGGGACCTGATCGCCCCCTCCCCGCTCCTCGCCCTCGTGGTGACGCCCGCGGGCTTCGCGCTGGCCGCGCTGCTTGCCCTCACCGTGTTCCCGAACGCGCAGGGCTCCGGGATCCCGCAGGTGATCGCCGCCCGCCACAGCCGCGATCCGGGCTTCCGGGAGGCGCTGATCTCGCTGCGGGTGGCCGTCGGCAAGATCGCGGTGATGAGCCTCGGCCTGCTCTGCGGCGCGTCGGCCGGGCGCGAGGGGCCGACCGTGCAGGTGGGCGCCGCGATCATGGCGGCCTTCGGTCGGCTCACGCCCGAGCGGCTCCCCGGCCTGATCCTGGCCGGCGGCGCGGCGGGGGTGGCTGCGGCCTTCAACACGCCGCTCGCCGGCATCGTCTTCGGCATCGAGGAGCTCGGCCGGGCCTACGAGGCGCGCGCCACGGCGCTGATCGTCGCCTGCATCGTCGCGGCGGGCCTCACCTCCCTCTGGCTGGTCGGCAACTACACCTATTTCGGCACGGCGCAGGTGAGCCTGCCGCTCGGCCAGGCCTGGGCGGTGGTGCCGGTGCTCGGCCTGCTCGGCGGCCTGGCGGGCGGGCTGTTCTCGCGCCTCGTCATCGCCGTCGGCCGCGGCCTGCCCGGGCGGGCCGGACGCTGGATCGCCACCCGGCCGGTGGCCTTCGCGGCCCTGTGCGGCCTCGGCGTCGCCCTGTGCGGGCTCGCCTCCGGCGGCACGGCCTACGGCACCGGCTACGAGGAGGCCCGCGCCATCCTGCACGGCGAGGCCCCGGCCCGGCTCGATTTCGCGCCGCTGAAATTCGTCGCCACCGTGCTGTCCTCGGTGAGCGGCATCCCGGGCGGCCTGTTCGCGCCCTCGCTCGCGGTCGGCGCCGGCCTCGGCGGGGCGCTGCACGGGCTGTTCGGCGACGTGCCGGTGGGCGCCCTCGTGCTGATCGGCATGGTGGCCTACCTGACCGGCGTCCTGCAGGCGCCGATCACCAGCTTCGTCATCGTCACCGAGATGACCCAGGACCACGCCATGATGATCCCGCTGATGCTGGCGGCCCTCCTGGCGGACGCTGCCTCCAAGGCCGTCTGCCGCGGCGGCCTCTACCATACGCTGGCCGAGATCATCCTGGCCAAGGAGCGCCAGCCGGCCGAGCGCGTCGGCTGAAACCCGGGATCCCAAAGGGAGCACCCCTTTGGCGGGGTCTCGGGGCGGCGCCCCGAGGCTTCCCAGGGCTCCGCCCTGGACCCGCCAAAGGCCTGAGGCCTTTGGAAACCCGGATGGGCTGCCTGCATCAGAGCTTCCCGCAGATGCCGACCATGCCGGCGGAGTCGGCCGGGCAGGCGGCGCTCGGGGCGCCGTCCGTCTCCGAGACCACCGGCGTGCCGGATCTCAGGCAATAGGCCGACACGAAGACCTCCCCGCGCGTGCAGGACACCGTGCAGCCGCCGGACGCGCAGGATTCCGCGCGGACGGCCCGCAGCGGCGATGCGGCCGGCGCGGCCGCCGGGCCCGGCGCCCCGGCCGCGCCCCTGGCGCCCGGCTCGCCCTGGCTCCCCGCTTCGCCCTTGGGCCCCGCCTCGCCGCGCGGGCCGGCCGGGCCCTGGGAACCCGCGGGGCCTGCCAGGCCGGGCTCCCCCTTCGCTCCGGCGGCGCCCGCCTCGCCCTTGGCTCCCGGTTCGCCCTTGGCCCCCGCCTCGCCCGGCGCCCCGGCCGGTCCGATCGGGCCGGGCTCGCCCTGCGGACCCGGCTGCCCCTCCGGCGCACAATTGGCGATCACCGCCTCGCGCTCGTCCTCCTCGCTCTTGAGTGTGACCACGCAGGTGCCCGGCCGGTAGGGCAGGCGGAACACGAAGCGGCCGCGGCGGTCGGCCTGGATCGAGATGTCGTCGTCCAGCACCACCACGGCGCCGGACTTCCGGACCGAGCCGGAGATGCGCAAATCCCCCGCCTCGATGCGGGCGTCGTAGACCATGATCGGCTGGCTCGGCGTCTGGGCGCGCCGCGGCTTGGCGGCCGAGGGAGGGGCTGAAGGGGCGGCCGGGCGGGCGGACTGGGCGGCAGGCGGCGCGGTTTCCTGTGTGAGGGCCGCGCGCGGACCGGCGAGCAGGAGCAGCCCTGCGGCGAGGGCGAGAGCGCGCGTCGGATGCATGGACGTTTCCACCTTGGCCGGTCGAACTTGGCCGGTCGATCCGGCGGCGGGACATTGGCGCCGCCGCGGCGTGGCGGTCAACCGGGGCGGCGGGCCGCGTCTCCTCCCCGCAATCCACAGCCATCCACAGCAACCCACAGGCCAAGTCCTTGATGGTTCGGGTATCCCCGGATCCGGCCCTGCCTGCCGCATTTATGTTCTTGATTTGTTCTTACGGAGTCGGATCCTTGGCGCATGGCCGGAGCCGAGCCGATGGAGCCCCCCGATGACGCGATTCCGGACCGGCCAGCGCGCGAGACGCTCGCGCATCTGCGGGCCCGCATCGCCCCGGCCGAGGCCGCCTCCGGCCCCGTCCTGCCCCTCGGGGCCCCTCCCCTCGACCAGCGCCTGCCGGGGGGCGGGCTGGCGCTCGGGGCGCCGCACGAGATCGCGCCCGAGGATGTGGGGGACGAGGCCGCCGCCCTCGGCTTCCTCCTCGCCCTCCTCGCCCGCCGCCTCGCGGAGGGCCCCGGCGAGGCGCTCCTCGTCCTCGCGCCGGGCCATCCCCTGCCCTACGGCCACGGCCTCCTCGCCCTCGGCCTCGATCCGGGCCGGCTGCTCTTCCTGGAGGCGGGGGACGACGTGGAGGTCTTCCGCGCCCTTGAGGCGGCGCTGCAGGCGGGCTCGCTGCCGGCGGTGGCGGGCCTCGTGGCGGAGGGGCTGCCCCTGGTCGCGGGGCGGAGGCTCCAGCGGGCGGGCGCCGGCACGCTCCTCCTGATCCTGCGCCCGGCGGGCGCGGGGCGGCCGAACGGGGCGGCCACGCGCTGGCGGATCGCGGCCGCGCCGGCCGCACGCGATGGGGCCGCCAACCCGCGCCCGCGCTGGCGCGCCCGGCTCGAGCGCTGCCGCAACGGCCGCACCGGCGACTGGCTGATGGAGTGGGATGGTGGCGCGCATCGTTTCGATCTGCCTCACGGACTGGCCGGTCGTGCGCCTGCGGCGGGCGGGACGCCTGCCTGAGGACGGGGTGCCCGTGGCGCTGGCCGCGGCCGGCCCGGGCGGGCTTCGCCTCACCGCCGTCGATGCGGGCGCGCGCGCCCTCGGCCTGCGCCCCGGCGAGCCCCTGGGCCGGGTGCGGGCGCGGGTCGGCAGCCCTTTGCGCATCCTGCCGGCCGAGCCGGCGGCCGACGCCGCCGCCCTGGAGCGCCTCTGCCTCTGGGCGCAGCGCTACACGCCGCGCGTGGCCCCCTTCGGTCCGGGCGAGGATGCCTTCGGCCTCCATCTCGACGTGACCGGCGCCTGCCACCTGCACGGGGGCGAGGCGGGGCTGCTCGACGACCTGGAGCGCCGGCTCGCCGCGGGCGGCATCCCCGCGCGGCTGGCGCTCGCCGACACGCCCGGCGCGGCCTACGCGCTCGCCCGGTTCGGTGCCGCCGCGCGCAGCCACGTACCGCCGGGCGGGACGGCGGCGGCGCTCGCCGAGCTACCCGTCGCGGCCTTGCGCTGCGACGCGGCGACGGTGATCGCCCTGAAGCGTCTCGGCCTGAAGCGGATCGGCGCCCTGGCCCGCGCGCCGCGGGCCCCCCTCGCCCGCCGCTTCGGCGCGGCCCTGATGATGCGCCTCGACCAGGCGCTCGGCCTGCGCCCCGAGCCCCTGGCGCCGATCCCCGAGACCGCCCGCTACGGCGCCGCCCGCTCCTTCCTCGATCCGGTCTCGCGGCAGGAGACGATCGTCGCCGTCGCCCGCGCGCTGATGGGCCAGATCGCCCCCCGCCTCGCCGCGCACGGCCTCGGCGCCCTGGCCCTGCGCCTCTCGCTCCACCGGGTGGATGGGGCGGTGAAGGCGCTCGACCTCGGCCTGGCGAGTCCGGGGCGCTGCCCGGACCGGGTCGCCGGGCTGCTGCGCCTGCGCCTCGACCGGCTGGGCGCGGCCCTCGATGCGGGCTTCGGCTTCGAGAGCATCCGCCTCGACGTGACCGCCGCCGACCGGATGCCGGAGGCGCAAGGGATGCTCGGGGCCGGCCCGGCGGAGGACGGCATCGCGGACGGCACCGCCGCCCTCGCCGAGGCCCTGGGCCAGCGCCTCGGCCGGCCGCTCCTGCGCCTCGGCGGGGTGGCGAGCCACCTGCCGGAGCGGGCCGACCGCATCCTGCCCTGGCGGCCCGGGACCGGTCCGGCCTGGAGCCCCGCCCCCCTGCCGCCCCGGCCCGTGCTGCTCCTCGCCCGCAGCGAGCCCGCCGAGGAGGTGCTGGCGCTCGCCCCCGAGGGGCCGCCGCGGCGCTTCCGCTGGCGTGCCCGCCTGCACCGGGTCGCCCATGCCGAGGGGCCGGAGCGGATCGCCGCCGAATGGTGGCGCGCCGACGGCCCGGCGCGCGACTACTACGCCGTCGAGTGCGAGGCCGGCCGCCGCCTCTGGCTCTACCGCAGCGGCCCCCACGCGGCGGAGCGCCCGGCCGCGTGGTTCGTGCACGGGGTCTTTGCGTGAGCAGGGGGCGGGAGAGCGATACGACGATTCAGGATGAGAGGCGGGTCCCCTCTCCCGTTCGGGAGAGGGACAGGGTGAGGGTCGAGAACTGTCAGGACAGAGCGGAGCCGGAGCCGCTGCACCGTCGCGACCATTCCGGACACTTCTCATCCCTCACCCCAACCCTCTCCCGAACGGGAGAGGGGACCTGTCGCGGTTCCCGTGAATATCCGGAAGCCGGGTTCCCCGCTCTCGCCCCCGCAGAGGGGGGAGGAGGCGGGAGGCGCGCCTCTCGTGCCGTCCCGTGAGCGGGCCTTACGCCGAGCTCGCCGTCTCCACGAACTTCTCCTTCCTGCGCGGGGCCTCGCACCCGCAGGACTATGTGGAGCAGGCGATCCTCTACGGCCTCCACGCCATCGGCATCGCCGACCGCAACACCACGGCCGGGCTGGTGCGGGCCTACGCGGCGGCGCGGGTGAAGCCGGACAAGGCCCGGAAGGCGGGCGATCCGGAACACTGGAAGATCCGCTTCCTGCCCGGCATGCGCCTGGTGACGGAGTGCGGCTTCGAGGCCATCGCCTACCCGATGGACCGGGCGGCCTATGGCCGGCTCTGCCGCCTGCTCTCGGCGGGCAACCGCCGCGCCCGCAAGGGGGAATGCCTGTTCTCGCTCCGGGAGATGCTGGCCCATGCCGAGGGGCAGGTCTTCATCGCCATGCCTCCGGCAGGCCTCATCATGCCTCCGGCAGGCCTCATCATGCCTCCGGCCGGCCTGGAGATGCCGGAGGATTTCCTGGCCGCCACGCGGAAGCTCGCCGCGGCGGCGCCGGGCCGGACCTTCCTCGCCGGCAGCCACGCCCGGCGCGGCGACGAGCGCGTCCGCCTCGCGCGCCTCGCCGAGACCGGCGACAGACTCGGCGCGCCCATGGTCGCGGTCTCGGACGCGCTCTACCACCATCCCGCCCGGCGCCCCTTGCAGGACGTGCTCGCCTGCATCCGCGAGGGCTGCACCCTGGCCGAGGCCGGCTACCGCCTGGAGGCCAATGCCGAGCGCCATCTGAAGCCCGCCGATGAGATGGCCCGCCTCTTCGCCGACCATCCGGAGGCCATCGCCCGCACCGTCGAGATCGCCGAATCCTGCACCTTCTCGCTCGGCGAGCTCGCCTACGAGTACCCGGACGAGCCGGTGCCGCCGGGCCGCTCGCCGCAGGAATATCTCGAGGACAGGACCTTCCATCACGCGGGCTGGCGCTTCCCCGGCGGCATCCCGCCCGAGATCGAGGCGACCCTGCGCGAGGAGCTGCGGCTCATCGCGAAGATGGACTATGCCCGCTACTTCCTCACCCTCTACGAGGTCGTCGCCTTCGCCCGCAGCCGGGGCATCCTCTGCCAGGGGCGCGGCTCGGCGGCCAATTCCGCCGTGTGCTACTGCCTCGGCATCACCGCGGTCGACCCGACCGAGATCCGGCTCCTGTTCGCGCGCTTCATCTCCGAGAACCGCGGCGAGCCGCCCGATATCGACGTCGATTTCGAGCACGAGCGCCGCGAGGAGGTGATCCAGCACCTCTACGACAAGTATGGCCGCGAGCGCGCCGCGATCTGCGCCACCGTGATCCATTACCGCCCGCGCTCGGCCATCCGCGAGGTCGGCAAGGTGCTGGGGCTGACCGAGGACCTGACCGCCGCCCTCGCCGACACGGTCTGGGGCTCCTGGGGCAAGGACTTGCCGGACGCCCATATCGTCCAGGCCGGCCTCGACCCGGGCAATCCCCTGATCCGGCAGGCGGTGGACCTCGCCACCGCCCTGATCGGCTTCCCGCGCCACCTCTCGCAGCATGTGGGCGGCTTCGTGCTGACGCGGCATCGCCTCGACGAGACCGTGCCGATCGGCAACGCGGCCATGCCGGGGCGCACCTTCATCGAGTGGGACAAGGACGACATCGACGTGGTCGGCCTGATGAAGGTCGACGTGCTGGCGCTCGGCATGCTCACCTGCCTGAAGCGCGGCCTCGATTTCCTGGAGCGCGATTACGGCCGCGCCTATCCGACCCTCGCCGACCTGCCGCAGGGCGACTGCGAGGTCTACGCGATGCTGGCCCGGGCCGATTCCGTCGGCGTGTTCCAGGTCGAGAGCCGGGCCCAGATGGCGATGCTGCCGCGGCTGAGGCCGCGGGAGTTCTACGACCTCGTGGTGCAGGTGGCGATCGTGCGCCCCGGGCCGATCCAGGGCGACATGGTCCACCCCTACCTGCGCCGGAGATGCGGCGCGGAGCCCGTCACCTATCCGGCGCCCCATCCGGACCACGGCCCCGCGAACGAACTGCACGCCCTCCTGCACAAGACCTACGGCGTGCCGCTCTTCCAGGAGCACGCCATGCAGATCGCTATCACCGCGGCGGGTTTCACCCCGGCCGAGGCGGACGGCCTGCGCCGGGCCATGGCGACCTTCCGGCATGTCGGGACGATCGGCTCCTACGAGGCGAAGTTCATCGGCGGGATGACCGGCCGCGGCTACCCGCGCGACTTCGCCGAGCGCTGCTTCGCGCAGATCCGCGGCTTCTCCACCTACGGCTTCCCCGAGAGCCACGCCGCAAGCTTCGCCCTCCTCGTCTATGCCTCGGCCTGGCTGAAATGCCGGCACCCGGACGTGTTCCTGGCCGCGATCCTCAACGCGCAGCCGATGGGCTTCTACCAGCCGGCCCAGCTCGTGCGGGACGCCCGCGCCCACGGCGTCGAGGTGCGCCGCGTCGACGTGAATGCCAGCCACTGGGACTGCACCCTGGAGCCGGCCTCGGGGCGCCCGCCGCCCGGCGTCGAGCGGCGCATGGCGGTGCGTCTGGGCTTGCGCCTGGTGAGCGGCCTGTCCGAGGCCGCGATGCGCCGCCTCGTGGAGCGGCGCGGCAACGGCTATGCCAGCATCGAGGGATTGCAGGCGGCCCTGGCGCTGCCCCGCCACGCCCTGGAGCGGCTCGCCGAGGCCGACGCCTTCCGCTCCCTCGACCTCGACCGGCGGGCGGCCCAATGGGCGGTGCGCACCCTCGAAGGCGGCCCTCTGCGCGATCCGGTGCGTGGCACGGTGGGCGGCGCGGTCGCCGCGGACGAGCGCCGCGCGCAGGGGCTCGCGGCACCCCTGCCCCTCTTCGCCCTGCACGCCGATGACGGGCTGTTCCGCCACGAGCCGGCGGTGGATCTCCCCGCCATGCCGCTCCCCGAGGCGGTGGCCGAGGACTACACCGCGACCGGCCTCTCGCTGCAGGGCCATCCGGTCGCCTTCTTCCGGGAGCGCCTCACCCGGATCGGCGTGATCCCGGCCCGCGCGCATCTCGACCGGGACAACGGCGCCCGCGCCAGCGTGGCCGGGCTCGTGCTGACGCGCCAGCGCCCGGGCACCGCCAAGGGCGTGGTCTTCCTGACCCTCGAGGACGAGACCGGCATCGCCAACGTCATCGTCTGGCGCAAGGTCTTCGAGGCGAACCGCCGCGCCGCGATGACGGCCCGCTTCCTGGCCGTGCAGGGCCGGGTGCAGCGGGCGGGTGCGGTGGTCCACCTGATCGCCGAGCGCTTCCGCGATCTCACCGAGGAATTGCGCGCCCTGCGCGAGGGCGGCGTGCGCCTGCCGCCCGAGACCACGGATTTCGACGCCCCGGTCGACCGCCGCGTCTTCCGCAGCCGGGATTTTCATTGAGGGCCGGCGCGATCGCCGTCATCCCACCCGCGACCTCATCCTGAGGTGTGAGGCGTCAGCCGAGCCTCGAAGGAGGCCTCCAGGGCGCGCGAGGCAACTGGAGCCCTCCTTCGAGGCCTCCGCTGCGCTGCGGCACCTCAGGATGAGGCCGTGTATGGGACGAGACAGGGCTCCGAAGCCGGAACCGGCTTCCGGCGACGCCTCACATCACCCGCCGCGCCTGCGGGAGTGCCGTCAGCGCACGATCACCGTCGCGCCCACCGGCACGCGGTTGAAGAGGTCGACCACGTCGATGTTGCGCATGCGGATGCAGCCGGAGGAGGCGGCCTGGCCGATCTTCTCGGGCTCGTTGGTGCCGTGGATGCGGTAGAGCGTGTCGCGCCCGCCCTCGGAGAGGTAGAGGGCGCGGGCGCCGAGCGGGTTGGCCGGGCCGCCCTCCATGGCGTGGACGTGCGGCCAGCGCCGGATCATCTCGGCGGGCGGGTGCCAGGAGGGCCACTCGGCCTTGCGCGCCACCGTGGCGCGGCCGGACCAGCCATAGGCCTCGTCGCCGACCGTGACGCCGTAGCTCATAGCCTTGCCGTCGGGCAGGACGAGGTAGAGCAGGCGCTCCTTCGTCTCGACCACCACGGTGCCGGGGGGTTCCTTGGTCGGGTCGCTCACGAGCCAGCGGCCGTAGCGGGGATCGTCCTCGGCCTGCGGCACGAGGGCCATGAAGGCGGTGTCCCGAGCCGACAGAGTCGGATCGGGCACCGCCTTGAAGTTGCAGCCTCCGAGGAGGACGGCACACGCTATGATCGGGACGGTGCGCATGTCATCCGCCGTTCGAGGCTACCCCCCAGATCCCAGGCCACGTCTCATGGTGGTTTCAGGAGGCTGGATAACCATAACCGCTCGCGGCACCGGGCCGTAGCCTCGGACGTTGGCTCCGTGCCACATTGCCCGGCGCTGTTGCAGGCGCGCGACAGACGCGCCGGCGCCCTGGGCTGCCGCAGCCTTTCCGGGAGGGTTCAGAGAGCCGTGACCACCCTGTATGTGAGCCACCCCTCCGCTCTGGACCACATCGTCCCCGAGGGTCATCCCGAGCGGCCGAGCCGTATCCGCGCGGTCGAGCGCGTGCTGGAGAACGAGCGCTTCGCCGGCCTCGTGCGCGCCCAGGCCCCGAAGGCCGAGGCCTCGGTCGCGACGCTCGCCCATCCCGAGGAGTATGTGGAGGCGATCCTCGCCGCCGCGCCCAAGGAGGGCATGGTCGCCATCGACGGGGACACGGTGATGTCGCCGGGCACCCTCGAGGCGGTGCTGCGGGCGGTGGGCGGCGCGATGCACGCGGTCGACGCGGTGGTGGCCGGCGAGTGCTCCAACGCCTTCGTGGCCATGCGCCCGCCCGGCCACCATGCCGAGCGCAACCGCGCCATGGGCTTCTGCGTGTTCAACCAGGCGGCCATCGCCGCCCGCCACGCGCGCAAGGCGCACGGCCTGTCCCGCGTGGCTCTCGTCGACTGGGACGTGCACCACGGCAACGGCAGCCAGGACATCTTCTGGGACGACGGCACGGTGATGTACGCCTCGACGCACCAGATGCCGCTCTTCCCCGGCACCGGCGCCGCCTCGGAGCGGGGCACGCAGGACACCATCGTCAACGTGCCGCTGCGGCCCAACGACGACGGCGCCGTGTTCCGCGAGGCCTTCGAGACGATCGTGGCCCGCGTCGACGCGTTCCAGCCCGACCTGATCCTGGTCTCGGCCGGCTTCGACGCCCACCGCCTCGACCCGCTGGCGAACCTGCGCCTCGATGAGGCCGATTTCGGCTGGGCCACGCGCAAGCTCCTCGACCTCGCCGACCGCCATGCCGGGGGCCGCCTCGTCTCGGTCCTGGAGGGCGGCTACAGCCTCGAAGGCCTCGGCAAGTCGGTCCACGAGCACGTGGACGCGCTGATGGGGCACTGAGCCCCCCTCAAGCGGGTCGCTCAGTCCTTATTTCCGCCGATCCTCTTCTCGACCTCAGAATGAGGTCGAGGCAGGGATGACCGGATAGTCCCTGCCGCAGGCATGCCGCTCCGGCAATCGCGCCATGCTGCGCTGCGGCGACCGAGAATTAACCGATCGCAGTGCACACCTTGGACAGGTCAACCTATCGACCTGCACTATAAATCCAGGGGGCAAACTATCATGCTTGGCTCGATATCCATCAGAGGTAAGCTCATTGCCTGTTTCGGCCTGATGTTCGCGCTGGTGCTCGCGCTCTCGGGCCTCTCGTTCACGCAGATGCGGGCGATGTCCTCCGCCGCGACGGAGCTGGGCGGGGTCCGCCTTCCCGCCACCCAGGCGCTCGGCAAGATCCAGGCCCTCGCCCTGCGGATCCGCATCAATGGCGGCCGCCTGCTCTCGGCCCAGACCCAGCAGCAGAAGACGGAGGCCGTCACCTCGCTGGAGCAGCGCCTGGCCGAGCTGAAGGTCCAGCAGGGCGCCTTTCAGGCCCTGATCGCCTCGCCGGAGGAGACGGCGCTCTACGCGCACTTCGAGCAGGCCTGGGCCTCCTACCTAGCCCTGCACAAGGCCACCATGGCCCAGGCCGAGCGGGGCGATCAGGCGGGCGCGATGCAGAGCTACGACACGCGGATGTCGGACGGCATCCGGCAGGTCATCGCCGCCCTGACCGCCCTCACCGAGCGGGTCGACGCCGCCGCGCAGGCGAGCCGCTCCGAGGCCCAGGCCGCCGACCAGCGCGCCAACACCCTGCTCCTCGGCCTCACGGCGCTCGCCCTGGTGCTCTCGGCCGGCGCCGCCCTCCTCCTCATCCTGGAGGTGAGCCGTCCGCTCGGCACCATGACCGCCGCCATGCACCGCCTCGCCTCGGGCGATACCGGCAGCGAGATCCCCGCCGCCGGCCGCCGCGACGAGATCGGCGCCATGGCCGGCGCGGTGCAGATCTTCAAGGACAACATGATCCGCGCGCGCGCCCTGGAGGAGGAGACTGCCCTGGCCCGCGCCGGTGCGGAGGCCCAGCGCAAGGCGGCGATGCGCGAGATGGCCGACGGCTTCGAGGGCGCGGTCGGCGGCATCGTCGCGCGGGTCTCGGCCGCGGCGGCCGAGCTGCAGGCGACGGCCCAGACCATGACGGCCACCGCGAGCCAGGCCGCGAACCAGTCCACGGCGGTGGCGGCCGCCGCGGAGGAGACCACCACCAACGTGAGCACCGTCGCCGCCGCGGCCGAGGAGCTCGGCTCCTCGGTGACCGAGATCGGCCGGCAGGTCGGCGGCTCGGCCGACCTCGCCCAGGTCGCCGTCGGCGAGGCCGACCGCACGGCCACCCTGGTGCAGGACCTCGCCCAGGCCGCCTCCCGGATCGGCGACGTGGTGGCGCTGATCTCGCAGATCGCGGGGCAGACGAACCTGCTCGCGCTCAACGCCACCATCGAGGCGGCGCGTGCGGGCGAGGCCGGCCGCGGCTTCGCGGTGGTCGCCTCCGAGGTGAAGGAGCTCGCCAACCAGACCGCCAAGGCGACCCAGGAGATCTCCGAGCAGATCGGTCAGATCCAGGGCTCGACCGATCAGGCGGTCCGGGCCATCGGCGGCATCGCGTCCCGCATCCGCGAGATCAGCGGCGTCGCCACGGGCATCGCGGCGGCCGTCGAGGAGCAGGGCGCGGCGACGCAGGAGATCGTCCGCAACGTCGCCCAGGCCGCCACCGGCACCCGCGAGGTGACGACCAATATGGTCGGCGTGGCCCATGCCGCCGAGGAGACCGGGGCGGCGGCCGCGCAGGTGCTCGCCGCGGCCTCCGACCTGTCGCGCCAGTCCGAGCATCTCGGCGGCGCGGTCGCCCGCTTCCTCGCCGGCGTCCGCGCGGCCTGATCCCGAACCGGTCCCGGCCTTGACGGGCCGGGACCGGTCCCGCTCGTCCTACCCTTCCAGCAGCTCGTCGCCCAGAAGCTCAATGCCGAAGCCCGAGAGGCCGACATAGGCGCGCGACGAGGTCGAGAGGTTGCGGATCGAGACCACGCCGAGGTCGCGCAGGATCTGGGCGCCGAGCCCCACCTCGCGCCACTGGCGCACGCGCTGGGCCTCCGCGCCCTCGTCGGCCACCCGCTGCAGCGGCACGCCGGCGGTGCCGTCGCGCAGGTAGACGAGGATGCCGCGCCCTTCCCGCGCGAAGCGGTTCATCACCTGCTCGATCTGGCGCCCGCCCTCGATCACGTCGGCCACCACGTTGGAGCGGTGGAGACGCACCAGCACGTCGCGGCCGTCGCCGATCTCGCCCTGCACGAAGGCGAATTGCTGGATCGACTCGAAGGGCGTGGTGTAGGCGTAGCCGGTCATCGAGCCGAACTCGGTCTTGACCGGGAACTGGCCGACCCGCTCGACCAGCTTCTCGCGGGCCTGCCGGTAGGCGATGAGGTCGGCCACCGAGACGCGCTTGAGCGCGTGCCGCTCGGCGAACTCGGTGATCTGCGGCCCCTTCATCACGGTGCCGTCGTCGTTGGCGAGCTCGCAGATCACGCCGACCGGCGGCAGCTTGGCCAGCCGGCACAGGTCGACCGCGGCCTCCGTGTGCCCCGAGCGCATGAGCACGCCGCCGTCGCGGGCGATCAGCGGGAAGACGTGGCCCGGCCGCACGAAATCGGCCGCGCCCATGTTGCCGTTGGCCAGCGCCCGCACCGTGTTGCAGCGCTGCTCGGCCGAGATGCCGGTGGTGAGCCCGTGCTTCACGTCCACCGTGACGGTGAAGGCGGTGCCGAGCGGCGCGTCGTTGGCCGCCACCATCGGCGTCAGGTGGAGCCGGCGCGCCTCGCCGAGCGTGACGGGCGCGCAGACGATGCCGCAGGTGTTGCGGATGATGAAGGCCATCTTCTCCGGCGTGCAGAGCGAGGCCGCGACGACGAGGTCGCCCTCGTTCTCGCGGTCGTCGTCGTCGGTGACGACCACGATCTCGCCGCGGGCGAAGGCTTCGATGCACTCGATGACGGAGGCGTGGGACACGGGCGGCGTCTCTCAAACTTGCGCGTCTCTCCTCCCCCTTGCGGGGAGGAGCCGGAGGTGGGGGTGGTGCAGGCGGCACCGGGGCGCATCAGTCTGAACCACCCCCACCCCTACCCCTCCCCGCAAGGGAGAGGGAATCAGGGGGGAGGGAATCAGGGTGTGGTTCCGACCTGCCCCCGGTGGCGCAGATAGTGATCGGCGAGCACGCAGGCCATCATGGCCTCGGCCACCGGCACGGCGCGGATGCCGACGCAGGGGTCGTGGCGGCCCTTGGTGACGATCTCGGCATCGTGCCCGTCGCGGGTGACGGTGCGGCGCGGCGTGAGGATCGAGGAGGTCGGCTTCACCGCGAAGCGGACGACGACCGGCTGGCCCGTCGAGATGCCGCCCAGGATCCCGCCCGCGTGGTTGGCCAGGAAGGCCGGGCCGTCATTGCCGGAGCGCATCTCGTCGGCATTGTCCTCGCCGCGGAGCGCGGCCGACGCGAAGCCGTCGCCGATCTCGACGCCCTTGACCGCGTTGATCGACATCATCGCGCTCGCGAGATCCGCGTCGAGCTTGCCGTAGACCGGCGCGCCGAGCCCGGCGGGCAGGCCCTCCGCCACCACCTCGATCACGGCGCCGATGGAGGAGCCGTCCTTGCGGATGCCGTCGAGATAGCCCTCGTAGAAGCGCGCCATCTCCGCATCCGGGCAGAAGAAGGGGTTCCGCGCGACCGCGTCCCAGTCCCAGCGGGCGCGGTCGATCGCGTGCGGGCCCATCTGGACCAGGGCGGCGCGGATCGTCACGCCCGGGATCACCTTGCGCGCGACAGCGCCGGCGGCGACCCGCGCCGCGGTCTCGCGCGCCGAGGAGCGGCCGCCGCCGCGATAGTCGCGGATGCCGTACTTGGCGTCGTAGGCGTAGTCCGCATGGCCCGGCCGGTAGCTGTCGCGGATCTCGGAATAGTCCTTCGAGCGCTGGTCGGTATTCTCGATCACGAGGGCGATCGGCGTGCCGGTGGTGAGCTGGCGCCCGCCCGTGCGGTCGTCGCCGAACACGCCCGAGAGGATCTTGACCTGGTCGGGCTCGCGCCGCTGCGTGGTGAAGCGCGACTGGCCGGGCTTGCGCCGGTCGAGCTCCGCCTGGATCTCCTCGGCTTCCAGGGGAAGCCCGGGCGGGCAGCCGTCCACCACGCAGCCGAGGGCCACGCCGTGGCTCTCGCCGAAGGTGGTGACGCGGAACAGGTGGCCGAAGGTGTTGTGCGACATGGCGCTGCGTGCCTTAGCGCCGATTGGTGCGAGTCACAAACCGAGCCGGCGCGGGGCCGGGCGTGCGGTGGGAGCGGGACCGCCTTCGTCCTCGATCCTTGAACACCTGTAGCTCATAGGCTACAAGTTGCCATGCTTGAGATCCGGCGGACCATCGCCTTCGCGACCTGGCTCGACGGATTGCGGGACGCGCGGGCGAAAGCCCGGATCGCGTTGCGGATCGACCGGCTGGCCCTGGGCAATCCCGGCGACGTCAAGCCGGTCGGCGAGGGAGTGAGCGAGCTGCGGATCGATCACGGTCCCGGCTACCGCCTCTATTTCGTACGCCGCGGGGAGACGCTGATCGTCCTGCTCTGCGGCGGGGACAAGAAGAGCCAGGAACGCGACATCGCCCGGGCGAAGGCCGTCGCTGCGACCGTGTGAGACCGCCATGACCGAGACCCGACCCTACGATTCGGCCGAGCACCTCGATACCGACGAGGCCGTGGCCGAGTACCTCGCCGCAGCCATCGAGGAGGGCGACGCGGCCCTGTTCCGCCACGCGCTCGGCGTCGCGGCGCGGGCGCGCGGCATGACGCAGATCGCGCGAGAGGCCGGCCTCTCGCGCGAGAGCCTGTACCGGGCCCTGTCCGACGAGGGCAATCCGAGCCTCGACACGACGCTGCGCGTGCTGGGCGCCCTCAACGTGCGCCTCACTGCGACGGTCGCGTCCGGCTGAACGCCTTCAGCGGTCCGCGATCTGGAGTCCGCCCCGCGCCTTCAGGGCCCGGTAGGCGGCCACTCCGGTCGCGAGGTCGGCGATCAGGCGCCGCTCGTCGCCGAGATCCGCGAGGCCGTAGCGGAGGCCGAGGATGTGGGCGGCCTCGTAGCCCTCGGGCAGCGCACCCGCGCAGCCGAGCCGGATCGCACGCTCCGGCAGGCGCTCGGCGAAGTCGGCGAGCCTGTCCCGCAGGGCGTCGCCGCTCGCGCGCAGATGGGCCCCCGCCCCCGGCCCGTGCGCGCGGATCGCCGCGACCGTGCCCTGCGCCAGCGAGAGCTGCACCGCCTCGCGGTCGGCCGGAAACAGATAGACGAGGTAGTAGCCCTGCGTGGCGCTCGTCGTGACCGCGGGGTCGAAGGCGGCGAGCCAGGGCACGGCCGCCCAGCGTGTGCCGCGCCCGGGGCTGCCCTTCACGAGGAACGTGCGGTCGATCCCGGCGAGCGCCCGGCGCAGCTCGTCCGGCGCGCCTCTGCGGATCACGGCGGCGAGCGGGTGCCCGGCCGGAGGGCCCGCCTGCGCCAGCGGGTATTCCTCGGCGATGCGCCGGAGCGCGTAGCCGAGGCTCATGCCGGGGAGCGCCGCCTTCCGGGGCTCCGCCCTGGACCCGCCAAAGGCCTGAGGCCTTTGGAAACCCGGGATCCGCTCACGGCCGCGACAGGACCCCGCCGGAGATCGGCTCGCGCACGCCCGTGGTGGCGGGGAAGGTGATCGGCAGGCCCTGGAGCGAGCGCACGGCGAGGAAGGCGAAGGCCTGCGCCTCCAGATAGGCCGAGGACCAGCCGATCGCGTCCGCCGTCGTGATCTCGGCGCGCAGGTGATAGGTCAGGAGCCGCACCAGCTCGCCGTTGCGCGCCCCGCCCCCGGCCACGATCCAGCGGGTCGGGATCTCGGGGGCGTGGTCGAGGGCGCGCGCCACGGCGCGGGCCGTGAAGGCGGTGAGTGTCGCCGCCCCGTCCTCCGTGGAGAGCTGGCCCGCGAGCTTGTGCGAGAACCAGTTCCGGTCGAGGGATTTCGGCGGCTTCCGGAAGAAGAACGGGTGGGTCAGAAGCCAGGCCAGGAGCTGCTCGTCCGGCCGGCCGCGGGCGGCGGTGCGCCCGCCATCGTCGAGGTTCTTGTTCTCGCGCTCCTGCATCCACTCGTCGATCAGGGCATTGCCCGGCCCCGTGTCGAAGGCGATCACGCCGCCGTTGGAATCGACCAGCGTCGCGTTGGCCACGCCCCCGATATTGAGGATGCCGAACGGCCCCTCCATCCCCGAGGCCTCGGCCAGCGCCTTGTGGAAGACCGGCACCAGGGGCGCCCCCTGCCCGCCCGCCTCGATATCGGCGCGGCGGAGATCCGACACCACCGGAATCCCGAGGCGCGAGGCCAGAGCCTGCCCGTCGCCGATCTGGATCGTGATGCGGTGGTCCGGCCGGTGGATCACGGTCTGGCCGTGGAAGCCGATCACGTCGATGTCGGAGGGAGAGAGCCCGTTCTCGGCGAGGAAGCGCTCCACCGCCTCGGCATGGGCCTGCGTCACGAAGGCCTCCGCCTCCGGCAGGCGGCCCGGCCGGTCGTCGGGCCTGACCACGCTCTCCGCGTCCTTGGTGGCGGCGCGCAGCAGCGCCTTCTCCGCGTCCGAATAGCCGCGATAGCCGGTCGGCCCCAGCGGCTCGAGGAAGTTGTTGTGGCCCTTGGCGACCTTGAGCGCCTGCCCGTCCGTCTCGATCAGGGCGATGTCGACCCCGTCGAGGGAGGTGCCGCTCATCAGGCCGATCGCGCGCATCATCGCCATGGCGACTTCGTTCCCCTCGCCCCGTGCCTTTCGCGGGGCGCCCTGCTAAGAGCCGCCCCGAACCTCATTCAACCCGGCCGAGCTAGCACGCGCGCTCCCGCCTGTCGCGCGCCCGACCTTTCGAGACCCCGACCATGACCTCTGAAAGCTTCGCCCCGAAATCCGACTTCCTCCGGATCCTGACGGAGCGCGGCTACATCCACCAGGGCTCCGACCTCGCCGGGATCGACCAGGCGGCCCTGGAGGGGCGGCTCACCGCCTATGTCGGCTACGATTGCACGGCGGCCTCGCTGCATATCGGCCACCTCCTCTCGATCATGATGCTGCACTGGCTGCAGAAGACGGGGGGCAAGCCGATCGCGCTGATGGGCGGCGGCACCACCCGCGTCGGCGACCCGTCCGGCCGCGACGAGGCCCGCAAGATCCTGACCCTCGAGCAGATCGAGGAGAACAAGGCCGGCATCCAGAAGACCTTCGCGCGCTTCCTCGACTTCGGCGAGGCCGGCAACGGCGCGCGTATGGTCGACAACGCCGAGTGGCTGACCAAGCTCAACTACATCGAGATGCTGCGCGACATCGGCCGGCACTTCTCCGTGAACCGCATGATGTCGATGGACAGCGTGCGCCTGCGCCTGGAGCGCGACCAGGAGCTGTCGTTCCTGGAGTTCAACTACATGATCCTCCAGTCCTACGACTTCGTCGAGCTGAACAGGCGCTACGGCTGCATCCTGCAGATGGGCGGCTCGGACCAGTGGGGCAACATCGTCAACGGCATCGATCTCGGCCGCCGCATGGGCACGCCGCAGCTCTACGCCCTCACCTGCCCGCTCCTGACCACGGCGTCGGGCGCCAAGATGGGCAAGACCGCCTCCGGGGCCGTCTGGCTCGATGCCGGGATGCTCAGCCCTTACGATTACTGGCAGTTCTGGCGGAACACCGAGGATGCCGACGTCGAGCGCTTCCTGAAGCTGTTCACCTTCCTGCCGCTCTCCGAGATCGCCGATCTCGCCGGCCGCGGGGGCGCGGCGATCAACGAGGCCAAGAAGGTGCTCGCCACCGAGGCGACGGCGCTGATGCACGGCCGCGAGGCGGCGGACACGGCCGCCGAGACCGCGCGCAAGACCTTCGTGGAGGGCTCGCTCGCGGCCGACCTGCCGAGCGTCGCGGTGCCGCGCGCCGTGCTGGAGGCCGGTCTCGGCGTGCTCACCGCCTTCGGGCCGGACTACGCCGCCCTCGTCCCCTCCACGAGCGAGGCGCGCCGCCAGATCAAGGGCGGGGGCCTGCGCGTCAACGACGCCCAGGTCGCCGACGAGAAGGCGACCCTGGGCACCGGCGACCTCACCGCCGAGGGCGTGATCAAGCTCTCCTTCGGCCGCAAGCGGCACGTGCTGCTCAAGGCGGAGTGAGCTGCGCTCTCCCCTCCCCCTTGCGGGGAGGGGCGGGGGGTGGTTCAGGATTGGGTGTCACGGTGCCGTCTGCACCACCCCCACCTCCAACTCCTCCCCGCAAGGGGGAGGAGAGAGCTCGCCGCCGGCTCCGTATGCGGTCCCGCAGGCTGCACCACGTTGCGGAAAACCCCTCCCCCCGTGCAGGAAGGCAACGGACAGGCGCCGGCCCGTCCGGCATAATGACCGTCCGGCCCGATCGGCCGGAGCTGTGACGGAGACCCGCGTGACCCTCGCTCCCCGACACGTCCTGGCCGCCGGCCTGATCGCCCTCGGCCTCGGGAGCGCCGGGACGGCGCTGGCGCAGCCGGCCGCTTACGTCTTCCACGCGCCCGACGCGCCGACCGTGCTGCAGACCGACGCGGGCGGGCATGTGATCGTGCCGGCGGGCCGCCCCGACCTCGCCGTGCCGCCGATCCCGGTGCCGCACGTGATGAACGGCGGCGGCTTCGGGCTGACCGGCTTCGACTATTACAGCGACCAGCCCACCGAGGGCCGCCTCGGCGCCCGCAGGCACCCCAAGAGCTACGTGCTGGCTCCGGCCTACATCGCGCCGCCGCTGCCGCCGCGCTGAGGTTTTACTTTCCCTCCCCCGCAGAGGGGGGAGGGAATGGGTGCCCTCAATCCTTCTCCGGGTCGTGCCCCCAGTTCATCAGGGACATGCGCCAGGCGGAATCGGGGTCGGAGCGCGCCTTGCCGCCCTGGGCGAGGTGGCGGTGGACGTAGCCCACCACCTTGCGCATCGCGGCGTAGTCGTCCTCCGTCAGGTCGGCCTTCGCCGTGTCCTTGATCGCGAGGATGCGCCGGCCCATCGCGTGTCCGGTGGACTCGTCCCCATCCGTCTTCTGGCCGACCGCCTTGCTGGCCTCGCTGTCGAGGTGCTTGCGCAGCGCGGCCGGGGTCATGTTCACGGCCGCGTTGAAGTCCTTCCAGGTCTCGGCATGGTCGGTCTCGGGCATGGATTCCTCCGCTGACGCCGCAGGCGATGCTGTCGCGCCACCAACGCGCCGCGGGCGCGCGGTTCTTCCGCGGCCCGGCCTGGCCCCATGCGGTCCGGCGACGCAGGGCGGCGGCGTGTTTACAGCGCGGGACGCCGCCGGTATCACCCGGCACCGGCCCCGATCAGGGGGCCCGCCACCATCAGCGAAACACAAGATGCGCGCCGAGATCGAGCAAGCCTCGGATGCCGCCAAGCAGTCTATAGGACTGCTGAGGAGGCATCTTTGACTGGGACACCGTCGATAAACGCCTCGCGGAGCTGAACGCCGCGTCGGAGGATCCCGACCTCTGGAACGATGCCGAGGCCGCGCAGAAGGTCATGCGCGAGCGCCAGCAGCTCGACGAGGCCGTCAGCGCCATCCGCAAGCTCGAACGCGACCTCGAGGACGGGGTCACGCTGATCGAGCTCGGCGAGATGGAGGGCGACGCCGCCTCGATCGCCGAGGGCGAGGCCGCCATCAAGGCCGTCGAGAAGGAGGCCGCGAGCCGGCAGGTCGAGACCCTGCTCTCGGGCGAGGCCGACGGCTTCGACACCTATCTCGAGGTGCATGCCGGCGCCGGCGGCACCGAGAGCCAGGACTGGGCCAACATGCTCCAGCGCATGTACGGGCGCTGGGCCGAGCGGCGGAAGTTCAAGGTCGACATCGTCGAGATGACCGACGGCGAGGAGGCCGGGATCAAGGGCGCCACGCTCCTGATCAAGGGCCACAACGCCTATGGCTGGCTCAAGACGGAATCGGGCGTGCACCGCCTCGTGCGGATCTCGCCCTACGATTCCAACGCGCGCCGCCACACCAGCTTCGCGAGCGTCTGGGTCTATCCGGTGATCGACGACCGGATCGAGATCGAGATCAAGGAATCCGACTGCCGCATCGACACCTACCGGTCGTCGGGCGCGGGCGGCCAGCACGTCAACACCACCGATTCGGCGGTGCGCATCACGCACAATCCGACCGGCATCGTGGTGGCCTGCCAGCAGGAGCGCTCGCAGCACAAGAACCGGGCGACCGCCTGGAACATGCTGCGCGCGCGGCTCTACGAGGCCGAGCTGAAGAAGCGCGAGGAGAAGGCCAATGCCGAGGCCGCCTCGAAGACGGATATCGGCTGGGGCCACCAGATCCGCTCCTACGTGCTGCAGCCCTACCAGCTCGTGAAGGACCTGCGCACGGGCACGCAGTCGACCGACCCGGACGAGGTGCTCGACGGCGACCTCGACCCCTTCATGGAAGCCTCCCTCGCCCAGCGCGTCTATGGCGGCGCCGAGGCGGTCGAGGACATCGACTGACGTCAGGGTGTCGAGAGGGCTCAGCCCTCTCGCGGGTCCAGGGCAAAGCCCTGGGAAGACCTCGGGGCTCTGCCCCGAGACCCTGCCAAAGGGATGATCCCTTTGGGATCCCGGATCCTACGGGCTGCCTGCGGCGAGCAGGCGGCCGGCATCGAGGAAGCGCTCGGGATCGACCGGCTCGCCGTCGACCCGCGTCTCGTAATGCAGATGGGCGCCGGTGGAGCGGCCGGTCGAGCCGACCCGACCCACCACCTGCCCGGCCGCGACGATCTGGCCCGGCACCACCGCGATCCGGGCGAGATGGGCGAAGCGGGTGGTCAGCCCGTGGCCGTGGTCGATCTCCACCATGTTGCCGTAGCCGCCCGCCGCCTCGGCGAGCGTGACGCGGCCCGGGGCCGTGGCGCGGGCCGCCTCGCCGAACTCCGCCTTGAGATCGAGCCCGGTATGGAGCGCGAGCCCCCGCGTGAACGGGTCGAGGCGCGCGCCGAAGGGGCTCGACATGCTGCTCGCGCCGAGGATCGGCCGGCGCAGGGGCAGGTTGCCGGCAAGCCGATGCAGCCGCTCGGCCTCGTCCACGGCGCGCTGCGCCGCCTCCAGGGTCTCGGCGAAGGCGTCCCCTGAGACCGGCACCAGCGGGCCGCCCATGGCGGCGGGCGCCGGCCCCTCGAAGCGGGCGGGATCGAGCCCGGCGCCGCGGATCACGCCGCGCAGGCGCTGCATCCGCCGCGCCGCCCCGGCCGCGACCCGGCCGAGGGCGCGCGCCTGCGCTGCCTGGACCGCGTCGAGGGCGGATTCGAGGCCCTGGAGCCGCTCGGCGGCGGCCCGGCCCGGCCGGCCTTCCGCGTCGCGCAAGGAGAAGGGTTCGGGCGCCGGGGCGGGCTCGGCCAAGCGCGGATCGGAATCGGGCATCCGCGTCACGACGGCCTGGCGGCGCTCCAGCTCGGCCTGCCGGTCGAGCGCGGCCGCGAGGCGGCGTTCCAGGCCCAGGCGCAGGGCCGATTGCTCGCGCCGCCCCGCCTCGACCTCGGCGCGCAACTCGCCGAGGCGGCTCTCGTAATCGGCCTGGATCGCGCCCTGCCGGGCGAGCAGGCCCGCCATCAGGTCGTCATGGAAGACGAGGCCGTAGGTCGCCGTCCCCGCCCAGAGGCTCGTGACGGCGAGCCCCGCCGCGAGGAGGGCCCGGCCGCGTCGCGGCATCGTCTTGGTCTGGCGGGAGGGGCGCATGGCGGGCGGGGTTCGAATCGCCCGCCCATTCAGGACCCGGTAAGGTTAAGGAAGCGCGAAGGGGCGGCCCGTCACGCCGACCGTCACGCCAGGGCGCGGGCGGCCTCCAGGACCTCCTCGGCATGGCCCGGCACCTTCACCTTCGGCCAGACCCGCGCGATCCGGCCCTCGCGGTCGACGAGAACCGTGGTGCGCTCCACGCCCATGTACTTGCGCCCGTACATGCTCTTCTCGACCCAGACGCCGTAGGCCTGAAGAACCGTCTTCGACTCGTCGGATGCAAGTGGAAATTGCAATCCATAATTGCCACAGAACTTGTCGTGGCTTTTCACCGGGTCGGGCGAGAGACCGATCACCCGGGTGTCGGCCGCCGCGAAGTCCGGCAGCAGCCCGTTGAAGCCCTGCGCCTCCAGGGTGCAGCCGCTAGTATCGTCCTTCGGGTAGAAGTAGAGCACGACCTTGTGACCGCGCATCTCCGCGAGCGCGATGGTCGTCCCGCCCGAGCCGGACAATGTGAAGTCGGGCGCCGGATTGCCGATTTCCAAGGACATCGTGCCTTCCTTTCGGCCGATTGATGGTGTGCCTGGGCGGGATGAGCGCGAGCAACGGCCGAACAACGGCATTGGCGGCCGGGCCAGCTCGCGATCGTCCGCGCTCCTCTTATAGTCCTCAGGTTCCCCGATCCAGCGGTCAAGCTTGGAATGCAAGGTCTCGATGGCTGAACAACCCGAGGGACTGAAGCCGCCTCGGCCGGGGCGGCGCTGGGGCTGGCTCTGCCTGGTCACGGCGCTCGGCCTCGTGCTCCTCGTCGGGATCGGCGGCGGCCTCGCCTGGCTGCGCCTCGCCTGGGGCCCGATCAGCCTCGACGCCTTCTCGGGCCGCGTCGCCGCCGCGGTGGCCGAGCGGATCGGCCCGGGCTGGCGCATCGACCTCTCCGACAGCTCGCTCGAACTCGATTCCGAGCACGCGCTGGCGCTCCGCGTCGCCGGGCTCGACATCCGCAACCCGCAGGGCGCCCTGGTGGTGCGCGCGCCGCTCGCCGTGGTCAGCCTCGACGGCTGGAGCCTGCTCCGCCTCGCCGTGCAGCCGCGCTCCATCGAGTTCCGCGACGTGCAGATGACGGCGCTCGTCCACCGGGACGGCTCCATCGCCTTCGCCTCGCCCGATGCGGGCAAGGCGAGCACGCCGCAGACCCTGCCGAGCGTCGATTCCGCCCGCGGCACGGTGTCGCCGCTCTCGGCCGGCATCGCCTCGATCTTCGGCGTGGTGCTCGATCCGGCGGGCGTGGTCGGCGCCCTCGACCGGGCCCGCGTCACCAATTCCCGCCTGACGCTTCTCGACGAGGACGGGCGCGAGCGCGCGGTGTTCGAGCGCGTCAACGGCCTGTTCGGGCGCGACGCCACCCAGGACGCGCGCATGTTCGAGCTGCGCATCGACGGGCCGCACGGGCAGTGGCGCTTCGGCGGCACCCTGCGCGAGGCGGCGAGCGGCGAGCGCACCGGGGTCATCACCCTGGACGACCTGCCGGCCACCGACCTGCTCCTGCTCTCCGGCCAGTCGAAGCTGCCCCTCACCACCGATCTCAAGCTCTCGGCCAAGGCCGATGTCCGCCTCGCCGCGGGCCGGATCGAGGCGATGGACCTCGCCGTGCATACGGGCGACGGCTCGCTGCTGATCGAGGAGAAGGACTTCAACCCCGTCACCGTGGAGAGCGTCACCGCCCGCGGTCGCTGGGACGAGGGCGCCCGGGCGATGACGCTCACCGACCTCGACTATCGCGGCGCGGGCAACGCGGTGCGCCTCACCGGCTCCTGGCAGGCGAGCCCGGCCGGCGCCGACACCGCCTGGACGGCCACCCTGTCGGGCCGCGACGCGATCCTGCGCGGCGCCGCGCCCAAGGACGTGCCGGTGAAGATCGACGCCGTCGAGGCGCAGCTCTCCGGCCGGGCCGGCGGCGTCTCCATCGACGCGATGACCCTGGCCGGGGCCGGAGTGAAGGGCCGCCTCAGCGGCACGCTCGGCACCAGCGCCGACGATGACGGCCTGACTCTGCGCATCGTGGCGAGCGACAGCGAGGCGCGCACGGCGCTGCGGCTCTGGCCCGAGAACATCGCGCCGGGCGCCCGCAACTACCTCGTGGACGAGCTGCGCGCCGCCCGCATCGAGAGCCTCGACATCGCCGTCGACATGTCCGGCGCCGAGCTCGCCGCCGCGACCCGGGGCGACCCGATGCCCGACAACGCCGTGCATATCGACTTCCGCATCGCGGACGCGACGCTGGAGATCTCGCCCGACGCGCCGCCGCTCACCAACGGGCGCGTGGCCGGCACCATCACCGGGCGCACCACCCGAATCCGCGACGTCACCGCCGATCTCCGCCTCGGCGAGGGCCGCGCGCTCGCCATCGGCGAGGGCAGCTTCGTCATCCCCGAGATCACCCCCGACACGGTGGTGGCGCAGATCGGCCTGCGCCTGTCCGGGGGCGCCGACGCGCTGGCCGCCCTGCTCCAGACCAAGCTGTTCCGCAACTTGACCGGGGCCGACATCGACCCGGCGACGGTGAAGGGCGCGGCCGACCTGCGCATCGCCTTCCCGCTCAACCTCAAGCACATCCCCGATTTGCCCGACCTGCCGGTGACGCTGACCGGCAGCCTCACCGACCTCACCGTGGACAAGGTGGTGGGCAAGGACCGGCTCGAATCGGGCCGCTTCGCGGTCTCCTACGGCCGCGACGGCTTCGGCCTGAAGGGCGAGGCCCGGATGCTCGGCGCGCCCGTGGCGATCGACCTGCGCCAGCCCAAGCCCACCGGCGGGGACAAGGGCGGTGGCGAGGTGCAGGTGAGCCTCGCCCTCGACGACGCCTTCCGCGTGAAGAAGGGCCTGCCGGCCGCGCCCCAGCTCACCGGGACGATCCCCGTGAAGGCGGTGATGCCCCTCGGGCGCGCCGGCAAGGCGCCGGTCCGGGTCGAGGCCGACCTGACCCGGGCCGGGATCGACGGGCTGCTGCCGGGCCTCGCCAAGCCCGCCGGCCGGCCCGGCCGGCTCAGCTTCACCCTGACCGAGGCCGGGAGCGGGGCGGATCTGCGCGACATCGTCCTTGATGCCGGGGCGGCCTCGGCGCGGGGCAGCGCGTCGATCGGTGATTCAGGGCTGGAGCGGGCCGAGTTCGCGAGCCTCAAGCTCTCGCCCGGCGACGACATGCGCGTGGTCGTGGACCGCGCGGGCGCCGGCTACAAGGTCAGCGTGCGCGGCGCGGTGGCCGATGCCCGGCCCTTCCTGAAATCGATGCTCGGGCCCGAGCAGAAGGGCAAGGATTCGGGGCCCAAGGACATCGACGCCGACGTCCAGCTCGGCATCCTCACCGGCTACAACGAGGAGGCGCTCACCAATGCGAGCGTCAAGGTCTCGCTGCACGGGCGCGACCTGCGCTCGGCCGCGATCGCCGGCCGCTTCCGCTCCTCGCCCCTCGCGGTGAGCGTGGGCCGGGGCGAGCGCGGCGTGCCGGTGCTGCAGGTGGAATCGGCCGATGCGGGCGCGACGCTCCGCTTCGTCGACATCTACAAGCGCATGGTCGGCGGCCGGCTCAATGCCGGGATCAATCTCAACGACGGCCCGCAAGCCGGCGTCATCCAGATCCGCAACTTCACCCTCCGCAACGAGCCGGCGCTCTCCAGCATCATGGCCAAGGGGCCGGAGGCGCCCGACACGGTGGATGCCCGCGGGCGCCGCCGCCCCGCCGTGCAGCCGGCGAGCGAGGTCACCTTCGACCGGATGCGCGCGAACTTCGTGCGCACCGGCAGCCGGGTCGACTTCACCGACGCGGCGATCTCCAACGCGGCCATGGGCTTCACCCTCTCCGGCTATCTCGACACCGGCCGCGAGCGCACGGACATCAACGGCACCTTCGTGCCGCTCTACGGGCTGAACAACGTGGTCGCGCAGGTGCCGCTGTTCGGGCCGCTGCTGGCCGGCGGGCACAACGAGGGGCTGTTCGCGGTCAATTTCCGGGTCCAGGGCAAGCTCAGCGCCCCGGATGTCAGCGTGAACCCGCTCTCGGCGGTGGCGCCGGGCTTCCTGCGCAAGCTGTTCAGTGCCGGCGGCCCCGTCGCCGACGGCGACGCGCAAGCGCCGCAGAGCGACCGCTGAGGGGTTTTCTGGGATCAGGCTGCGGACGGGAACCGCGACAGGCTCCCTCTCTCGAACGGGAGAGGGGGCCCGCACCTGATCCGGCACCGCCGCTGCCCGCTCCCAACCCAATGTCATGAATGGGCTCTTCCCCGCCCCCTTGCGGGGAGGGGGTAGGGGTGGGGGTGGCCCAGGATGAGGCGTGACGGTGCCTTCTGCCCCACCCCCACCTCCAATTCCTCCCCGCAAGGGGGAGGAGAGCGGGCCCAGCTTATGACAATAAGCTTGACATGCGAGAACAAAACACGTACGCAGCTCCCCACGCGCTGTCCCACGGCGCGACGGGTCCTGCAACCCGCCGCGCCGTGAGCAGGGAGCCCGAGCCGGATGACCGCCGGCAAGGACCAGGACAGCGCGGCGGTTCCCGCGTCGCCGGCCGGTCAGCCGGTGCCCCGGGCGCCTCTGCGCGACACAGGGCCGTTCTCGGCGCCAGCCCGGACGAACACGGGACAGCGCCGACAGTCCGGCCTGCAGGTCGAGGAACCGATGCCGGGCCCAATACGAGGCCGGGTGCAGGACACGTTACGTCTGCCGAGGACGAGGCTGGGATGGGGGACGCACCGCGTCGCGGGACCAACCCCGATACCAGGCCATCCGAGGTCGGGGTCGATGCAGGCGGGTATCCAAGAAACCGCGACGCTCAAATCGGGTGAGACCGGGCAGCCTGCCTCTCTCATCCGCGGGACGCCGGGGGACCGGTGTTTGCGCATATCGTTCAGGGTTCCGCGGCGTCCCGCGTCTCCCTCTCCGGCCAAGCCTCCGGCGTCACACGACGCGCGGAGCCGAAGACGCGTGGGCGCTCAGCCCTTCGAGCGCAGCACTACGGCGGGGCCCGGACCGCGCGCCGGGTCGCAGGCGGTGTCGAAGGCGTTGAGCGGCAGCGGGCGCGAATCGCAGACGAAGGCGTCCTGCGGGCCGGGGGCCGGGACGGGGTCGCGCGCCACGATCGGGTTCGGCGCGCAGGCGCCGACGGTGCCGAGGACGAGGGCGGCGAGCGCGGCGGCTTTCAGGTTCAGGCGGCGCATGCAACCCTCGGGAACGCAAGGAACGATCGGGACCCCTCCGGAAACCCTCGCCCAGCGCATCGCGCGCGACAAGCGCCGCGGCACCCGCGGCGGCGGCTTTACCGGTCCCTGTCGCCCGGCCGCAACATCGCGGCCGGGCCGGCGAGTGCGGGGGTCAGCCCGCCTTCGCCATCGGGTTCTCGGTGGGGGTCGTGATGGGGACGACGTTGTGCAGGGTCTTGTCGGCGCCGTCGAAGAAGCGGCGGATGTTGCGCGCCGCCTGCCGGATGCGCTGCTCGTTCTCGACCAGCGCGATGCGGACATACTCGTCGCCGTGCTCGCCGAAGCCGATGCCGGGCGCCACCGCCACGTCGGACTTCTCCAGCAGCAGCTTGGAGAATTCCAGGCTGCCGAGCTCGCGGAACTTCTCCGGGATCGGCACCCAGGCGAACATCGAGGCGGCGGGCGCCGGGATCTTCCAGCCGGCCTTGCCGAAGGAATCGACCAGCGCGTCGCGGCGCTTGCGGTAGATCGAGCGCATCTCGTGGATGCAGTCGTCGGGCCCGTTCAGCGCGGCGGTGGCCGCCACCTGGATCGGCGTGAAGGCGCCGTAATCGAGATAGGACTTCACCCGGGTGAGCGCCGCGAGCAGGCGCTGGTTGCCCACCGCGAAGCCCATGCGCCAGCCGGCCATGGAATAGGTCTTCGACAGGGAGGTGAACTCCACCGTGCAGTCGATCGCGCCCGGCACCTGCAGCACGGAGGGCGGCGGCTCGCCGTCGAAATAGACCTCGGCATAGGCGAGGTCCGAGAGCAGGATCAGCTCGTGCTTCTTCGCGAAGGCGACGAGGTCCTTGTAGAAGTCGAGGCCCGCCACGTAGGCGGTCGGGTTCGAGGGGTAGCAGACCACGAGCGCCACGGGCTTCGGGATCGAGTGCTGCATCGCCCGCTCGAGCGCCGGGAACATGGCCGGCGTCGGCTCGGCCGGCACGGAGCGGATCACGCCGCCCGCCATCAGGAAGCCGAAGGCGTGGATCGGGTAGCTCGGGTTCGGCACCAGCACCACGTCGCCCGGCGCGGTGATCGCCTGGGCCATGTTGGCGAAGCCCTCCTTGGAGCCGAGCGTCGCCACCACCTGGGTGTCGGGGTTCAGGCTCACGCCGAAGCGGCGCTGGTAGTAGCCGGCCTGGGCGCGGCGCAGGCCGGCGATGCCTTTGGAGGCGGAGTAGCGGTCGGTGCGCGGGCGCCCCGCCGTCTCGCAGAGCTTGGCGATGACGTGCTTGGGGGCGTCGAGGTCGGGATTGCCCATGCCGAGATCGATGATGTCGGCGCCGTTGGCCCGGGCGGCAGCCTTGATCCGGTTCACCTGCTCGAAGACGTAAGGCGGAAGGCGCTTGATGCGGTGGAAGTCGGTCATGGCATTGTCCATCGCGCACGGGTCCCGTGTGGCGCTTCTTGGGTTCGGGCGTGCGGGTCGGCCTCTCTAGCACGGAAGGCCATTGCCGCCGACCCCGAAAACGAGCCGCCCGGCGCCGGCCCGGGGCGCGGATCAGGGGGTCGGCGCAGAGGCCGGAGCAGGAGCCGGCGACGGGTTCACGGTCTTGCCGGCGCTCTCGGCGGCCTTGCCGCGGCTGACGTTGCGGCTGCGCGCGTTCTCGAGCTCCGCCTCCAGCGCCTTCTGGCCCTCCGTGGACTTCGCCCGCACCGTCCGCTTCGGCGCCGAGACGCCGACCGGCATGTAGTCCTGGTCGGCCTTGCGGCTGCTCGCGACGAAGTCCGGCGCGTCGGGGCCCTTCGGCGCCGAGCCCACGATGCCGGTGCCGCGGAGCGCCCCGACATCGCCGGAGCAGCCCCCGGCCCCGAGCAGGGCGGCGAGCAGGAGGGTGCGGGTGCTGCGGGTCACAGCTCTGTGATGGTTGGCGAAGAACATGGTGCGGATGTAGCGGCGGCCGGTCACGCCGGTCTGGCAAAATCTCTGGCTCGCGCCTTAATTTGTCGGAAACGAGGCCCGTCCTGCGTTAGCTTGGATCAGGGCCCGCCGCGCATCTCAAGGCGCGGGCGGATCATAGGGAGAGATGCACGCGTGACCAGCCAGCCGTCGCTGCCGCCGCACGTACCCGATTTCGAGGCGCTGTCGCGCAACGCGGGCCTGTTCGTCGAGGCCATGGGACGCAACGTCTCGAACATGCTGAAGCCCGCGGACGGGGCGGCGGTGCCGGGCACCCCGCCCAAGGAGCTGAACGAGATGGCCCGCACGCTCGGCCTGGTGGCCGAGCGTTGGCTCTCGGACCCGCAGAAGAGCCTGGAGGCGCAGACCCGGCTGAGCGAATCCTTCGTCACCCTGTGGGGCCATACCTGGCTGCGCCTGCAGGGGCAGGAGCCGCCCCCGGTCGCCGCCCCGGAGCCGAAGGATCCGCGCTTCGCCAATGCCGAGTGGTCGACGAACCCCTATTTCGACTTCATCAAGCAGAGCTACCTGATCCTGATGCGCTGGGCCGAGGACCTCGTCGAGGAGGCCGAGGGGCTCGACGAGCGCACCCGCCACAAGGCGCAGTTCTACCTGCGCCAGATCGCCGGCGCCCTCTCGCCCTCGAACTTCGTGCTGACGAACCCCGAACTGCTCCGGCAGACGCTCACCGAGAACGGGGCGAACCTGCTGCGCGGCCTGCAGATGCTCCAGGAGGACATCGAGGCGGGCAAGGGCGCGCTGCGCGTGCGCCAGACCGATGCCACGAGCTTCGAGGTCGGCCGCAACGTCGCCGTGAGCCCCGGCGAGGTGGTGTTCCGCAACGACCTGATCGAGCTGATCCAGTACGCGCCGACCACCGAGACGGTGCTGAAGCGGCCGTTCCTGATCGTGCCGCCGTGGATCAACAAATTCTACATCCTCGACCTCAATCCGCAGAAGAGCTTCATCAAGTGGATGGTCGACCAGGGCCTGACGGTGTTCTGCATCTCCTGGGTGAACCCGGACGAGCGGCACGCGGACAAGGACTTCGAGAGCTACATGCGCGAGGGCATCGAGGCGGCCATCGACGCGATCGGCGCGGCCACCGGCGAGCGCGAGGTGTCGGCGGCAGGCTATTGCGTCGGCGGCACGCTGCTCGCCGTGACGCTCGCCTACCAGGCGGCCACCGGCAACGTGCGCATCGGGAGCGCGACCCTGCTCACCACGCAGGTCGACTTCACCCATGCGGGCGACCTCAAGGTCTTCGCCGACGAGGAGCAGATCCGGGAGGTCGAGGCGCGCATGGCCGAGCGCGGCTACCTCGAGGGCGCGCGCATGGCCAACGCCTTCAACATGCTGCGCCCCAACGACCTGATCTGGTCCTACGTGGTGAACAACTACGTGAAGGGGAAGCCGCCCTCGGCCTTCGACCTGCTCTACTGGAACGCCGACGCCACGCGCATGCCGGCGGCCAACCACTCCTTCTACCTGCGCAACTGCTACCTGGAGAACAACCTCGCCCAGGGGAAGATGGTGCTCGGCAACGTGCGCCTCGACCTGTCGAAGGTGAAGGTGCCTGTCTTCAACCTCGCCACCCGCGAGGACCACATCGCCCCGGCGCTCTCGGTCTTCGAGGGCTCGCGCCGGTTCGGCGGCCCGGTCGACTACGTGCTCGCCGGGTCGGGGCATATCGCGGGCGTGGTCAACCCGCCGGCCAAGCCGAAATACGGCTACTGGACCGGCGGTCCGGTCCAGGGGCGCCTGGAGGACTGGATCGACGCCGCGACGGAGAACAAGGGCTCGTGGTGGCCCTACTGGTTCTCGTGGATCGAGGCGCAGGCGCCGGAGCGGGTGCCCGCCCGCATCCCGGGCGCGGGCTCCCTGCCCTCTCTGGGCGCGGCGCCGGGCACCTATGTCCGGATCAAGTCCTGAGAATCCTGGATTCCAACGGTCGAGACCTTTGGCGGGTGCAGGGTGGAACCCTGCAGACGAAGCCCCGGCCCGGTATGCCGGGCCGGGGCTTCGAACCCGTGGCTGCGCGCCCCGGGACCCCGCCCAAGGGCCTCGGGCCCTTGGGGATCCCTGAGCCGGGTCGCTCAGTACTTGCGGATCAGCGGCGCGGCCTCGACGGGCCGGGCCGGCTCGCCGAACACGTAGCGGAAGCCCACCGAGACGACGTCGGCGCTGGCATCGGCGTAGCCCGCGAAGGCGAGGTTGGCGACGTTGTAATCGCGGCCCGGCCCGGAGAGGATCCGGTTGCGGTCGAGGAAGAAGTGCGAGTAGGCGAGGTTGAGCGTCAGCTTCTCGTTCCAGCGGTAGCTCGCGCCGATCGAGGCGATGTAGCGGTCGCCGTCGGGCAGGCGCACCGAGCGGTTGGCGAAGTCGATCGGCGAGACCTCGTAGGCGAAGCCGCCGCGGAGCGTCAGGCTCGGCGACCAGTCGTACTCGGCGCCGATCGAGTAGGTGAAGCCGTCCTTGTAGTCGAGCGGCAGGTTGCTCACCGGCACCCCGAGGGTGCGCGAGACGATGCCGACATTGCCGAGCCGGGTCCAGTTGTCCCACTCGAAGCCGAGATTGATGCGGGTGACCGGGTTGATCGCCTGGGTCAGGCCGACGCTGAGCTTCTCGGGCGTGTTGAGGTTCGCCGTGACCTGGCCGGCGGTGCGGGCGAGCGCCACCAGCGGCACGCCGATCGAGCCCTCGATGTCGTGGTGCACCGAGGAGCGGTAGCCGATGCCGAGCACCGTGCCGGCCCAGGGCGTGATGGTGGCGCCCGCGGTGAAGCCGACGCCCCAGGATTCGCCCTTGAGGAAGGCGCTCGGATAGGCGGTCGGCAGCAGGCCCGGGATCGGCAGGGCCTGCCGCAGGGTCAGGCGGAAATACTCGATGTTCGGGCCCGCGGCGACCGAGAGCCACTCGTTCACCTTGAAGCCGATCACCGGGTTGAAGGCGAGCGAGAAGATCCGGCTCGACCGGCCGTAGACCTCGCCGGCCCAGGTCTGGTTCGGCTTGGTCACGAGGCCGAACGGCGCGCCGGTCTGCAGGCCGATCCAGAGCCGGTCGCTGAGCTGGTAGGAGGTGGCCCCCGCCGGGACCACGGCGCCCTGCCCGATCTCGCCCGAGCCGCCGAGCGGCAGGAAGCCCGGATTGGTGCCGATCGTCGGCCGGATCTCCGACGACAGGTTGATGAAGGTAAGGTTCTGCTCCGTCACCCAGCCCGGGTTCATGGTGATGACGGCCGGGTTCCAGAACATCGAGGAGACGCCGCCGGAGCCCGACGCCGCACCCGCGAAGGAGAGGCCCTGCGCCTGCGTGCTCTGCTCGCGGATGCCGAACGCGCCGGCGCCCGCCTCGCGCGTGCCCGACCAGAGCGCCGCAGCGGCGACGCCCGCCAGCACGAGAGAACGAACCCTGACCGTCATGCTTTCCGACCCCTTCAGTTCTTTGACGGTGCTGGATTCTCGAACCCCATCCGAGCTGGCACCTTGGAAATCATTGTGGCGGGAGAGATGATATTTTGCAAGTCTCGGATATTCTGATGGAAATCCGTAAAACACCGGTACGAATAGAGTAGATCCGCAAGAGTACTGTCCTGTGCGGTGCGGTGACGGTACTGGCGAAATAGTTCACATCTGAACTTTATCGCCTCTTCTTGCCCCGGCGCTGCGCAGGAGCCCCTCGCTGTGATATTCCGGCAACAAAACGCAGGATGCCCTTCCCCGGCACCACGCCGGCCGCGCTTGCTTCGACACCGTCCTGTCGCCATGGTCCCGGCGCCAGAACACCTTCCGGGAGCGACGCGATGAAGCTGATCCGCCACGGCGCACAGGGCAATGAGAAGCCCGGCCTCGTCGACCGGAACGGAGGCTACCGCGACCTGTCGGCGATCGTCCGCGACATCGCGGGCCCGGCGCTGGCGAAGGATTCCCTCGACCGGCTGCGGATGATCGATCCCGGAAGCCTGCCGCTGCTGCCGCCCGGCACCCGGCTCGGCCCCTGCGTCGGCGGCACGCGCAACTTCATCGCCATCGGCCTGAACTTCGCCGACCACGCCGCCGAGACCGGCGCGCCGATCCCGTCGGAGCCGATCATCTTCAACAAGGCGCCCTCCTGCATCTCGGGCCCGAACGATCCGGTGATCATTCCGAAGGGCGCGGCCAAGGTCGATTGGGAGGTGGAACTCGCCGTGGTGATCGGCGCGCGGGCATCCTACGTCCACGCCAACGAGGCCCTGGATTACGTGGCCGGCGTCTGCATCTGCAACGACGTCTCCGAGCGCGAATTCCAGATGGAGCGCGGCGGCACCTGGACGAAGGGCAAGGGCTGCCCGACCTTCGGGCCGGTCGGCCCCTGGCTCGTCACCCTGGACGAGGTTCCCGACCTCAAGGACCTGCGGATGAGCCTCGACGTCGCCGGACAGAGGATGCAGTCCGGCTCGACGGCGACCATGATCTTCGACGTGCCCCAACTCGTGGCCTACACCTCGCACTTCATGATGCTGGAGCCCGGCGACATCATCACCACCGGCACGCCGCCGGGCGTCGGCCTCGGCATGAAGCCGCCGCGCTATCTCAAGCCCGGCGAGGAGATGGTCGTGCGCATCGACGGCCTCGGCGAGCAGCGCCAGACCGTGGTGGCCTTCGACGACTGGACCGCGAAGGTCGCGGCGGGCGAGCCGACGCATTGAGGCGGGGAGGCTGAAACGAGGTGTCGCGCGGCGCGAATTCGGCCGCGCGGCGTGCTCGAGCGACGAAATCTGTCATGCTGCCCCGCTCGGCCGCTTTCGTCGCGGTTCGAAAGCTCAGAAACCGTTAGTGAGTCCCGCGCATTCTGGAGATCCTCTCAACCGGGATCACCGATGCACGCTCAACGCGCCACCCTCACGGCAACGCCGGACGCGGATCCCGCGCCGCGGACCCTGCGGGACATCACTGCGCTCGTCGGCGAGGTCGGGCGCATCGCGAAGGACAAGGGCGGCGAGATCCGAAAGATCACGGGGCAGACCCGGATGCTCGCGCTGAACGCCCTGATCGAGGCCTCCCGCGCCGGTGAGCAGGGGCGCGGCTTCGCGGTGGTTGCCCAGGAGGTCCGCGAGGTCGGAGGCCGTATCGAGATCCTCGCCCGCGAACTCGAGACCCATCTCGCCGCGCGGATCGAGACGCTCAAGGAGGCGGTGTCCGCGATGGCGGGCCGGGCCCAGGAGGAGCGCCTCGTCGACCTCGCCCTGAACGCCGTCGAGCTGATCGATCGCAACCTCTACGAACGGACCTGCGACGTGCGCTGGTGGGCCACGGATGCGGCGATCGTCGCCTGCGCGGCGGAGCCGAGCGAAGCCGCCGCAGCCTACGCCACCACGCGCCTCGGCATCATCCTGTCGGCCTACACGGTCTATCTCGATCTCTGGCTCTGCGACCGCGACGGTCGCATTCTGGCGACCGGCCGTCCCGACCGCTATCCGGGGCTGAAGAACCGCACCGTGTCGGGCGAGTTCTGGTTCCGCGAGGCGCTGTCCCTGCCGGACGGCGATGCGTTCTGCTGCGCCGATGTGCGCCACGAGCCGGGCCTCGGCAACGCGCAGGTGGCGACCTACGCGGCCGGAATCTGGGATGCCGGCCGGCCCTGCGGCGTGCTGGCCATCCATTTCGACTGGGAGCCCCAGGCCCGCGCCATCGTCTCGGGCGTCCGCGTGGCACCCGAGGACAGGGCCCGGACACGGGTGATGCTGGTCGATGCCCGCCGCAGGGTGATCGCCGCCTCGGACGGGCGCGGCATCCTCAGCGAGACCGTTTCGGCCGATCCCTCCGGCCGCACGAGCGGCATCGTGTCGGCCCCCCGCGCCGTCACCGCGTTTCACCGCACCCCGGGCTACGAGACCTATCGCGGCCTCGGCTGGTACGGGATGATCGAGCAGGCGCCGGCCTGACGCCCGGATCCGCCATCCCGACGGGGTCGAACGGATTTGGTGGGAGAGGCACGGCGAGGCTTGATTTCTGCCGGCTGATTCCGCTCAAAGGCTGCATGAGCGAGACCTGCCCTCCCCGTTCGACAGAGCCCGAGTTCGGCGCGATCCGCCACGACTGGAGCGTGGCCGAGATCCGGGCGATCCACGACCTGCCGCTGCTCGACCTCGTCCACCGGGCGGGCAGCGTGCACCGGATGCACAACGACCCGGCCGACATCCAGCGGGCGAGCCTGCTCTCGATCAAGACCGGCGGCTGCCCCGAGGATTGCGCCTACTGCCCGCAATCGGCTCATCACAAGGGGACGGGCATGGCCCGCGAGCGGCTGATGCCGGTCGACGCCGTGCTGAAGGAGGCGGCTGCGGCCAAGGCCAACGGCGCCCACCGCTTCTGCATGGGCGCGGCCTGGCGCCAGCCGAAGGACGGCCCGGAATTCGACGCGGTGCTCGCCATGGTGCGGGGCGTGCGCGGCCTCGGAATGGAGGCCTGCGTGACGCTCGGCATGCTCAGCCCCTCGCAGGCCGAGCGCCTCGCCGAGGCCGGCCTCACCTCCTACAACCACAACCTCGATACCGGGCCCGACTTCTACGGCGACATCATCTCGACGCGTACCTACGACGACCGCCTGAAGACGCTGGAGAACGTGCGCGCGGCCGGGATCGGCGTCTGCTGCGGCGGCATCGTCGGCATGGGCGAGGGCGTGACCGACCGGGCGGCGATGCTGCAGGTCCTCGCCAACCACGCGCCGCATCCCGAGAGCGTGCCGATCAACGCGCTGGTCGCGGTACCGGGCACGCCCCTGGAGGAGCAGCCAGCGGTCGATCCGCTCGACCTCGTGCGCATGTGCGCCACGGCTCGCATCGTGATGCCGAAGGCGCGGGTACGCCTCAGCGCCGGACGCAAGAGCCTGACCCGCGAGGCGCAGATCCTCTGCTTCCTGGCCGGCGCCAACTCGATCTTCTACGGCGAGCGCCTGCTCACCACCGCCAACAACGAGGCGGACGAGGACGCCGCGCTGCTGCGCGACATCGGCATCACGGTCCACGCCCCCGTGCTCGCCGCGGCGGAGTAGCGCCGCGGCCCGCGCTCAGGCTGCACTCACCGGCCAGTCCGGCAGGGTCACGCGGAAGCAGGCGCCCGGCGTGCCCTCGTCGAGGGTCAGGGTGCCGCCGTTGAGGCGGATCAGTTCCGAGGCCACGGCCAGGCCGAGGCCGGTGCCGCCGGAGCGCGCCGAGCCCTTGAACGGGGCGAACAGGTGTGCCCGCGCCTTGGCCGGCAGCCCGGGGCCGTTATCGGCGACCAGGATCGTCACGGCGCCCTGCCCCTCCGCACCGTCCCGCGAGGCGGTGACCCGCACCTCGGGCGCAGCCACGCAGCGGGCCGTTTCCAGAGCCTGCACCGCATTCCGAACGAGGTTCGTCAGGGCTCGCAGGAGTTGCTCGGGGTCAACTTCGGCCTTCAGATCCGCGGGCACCTCGGCACGGATCGCGACCCGCGCTCCGGCGGCGAGGGCCGCCAGATCCTGTAGCTCCTCCAGGAGCGGAGCCAGGGTGACGCGTCGGCGTGTCGGGTGCGGCTCGCTCGCCCGTCCATAGGCCAGCGTGGCCTCGCAGAAGCGGATGGCGCGGTCGAGGGTGGCGACGAGCCGGGGCGCCACGCGCTGCACCATCGGATCGGCGGTGCCTTCGAGGCGGTCGCCGAGGAGTTGCGCGCCCGTGAGCATGTTGCGCAACTCGTGGTTGATCTTGCTCACCGAGAGGCCGAGCTCGGCCAACCGCCTCCGCTGGCGAAGCTGGTCGGCCAATCCCTGCGCCATGCGCGCCAGTGCCGTCTCGGCAAGCCCGATCTCGTCGGTGCGCCGGGAGGGACGGATCGAGCGCTCGGCGCCCTCGGGATCGTCGGCAAAGGCCGCGATGTTGCGGGTGAGGCGCGTGACCGGATGCACGATCACTACCTGCAGCACCACGAAGACGAGGCCCGCCGCCGCTGCGGCCACGATCAGCGAGGAGAGCAGCAGCCGGCTGGCGAAATCGACCATCGCCGCGCGTAAGGGGGCTTCGTCCTGAAGGATCTCGACGAGGTCGAAGCCGTCGCGGCCGTGGCCGACCACGCGGATCGGCTCGGTCACGGGGGCGACCAGCGTGCGCCAGGCCCCGCGCACCGCTTCCCAGAGGCTGACCTGGCGCAGGTCGACCGAATCGGCGACGCTGTCGGGCATCGGATCCAGGGCGAGCAGGCGCCGGGTCTCGTCGCCGCGCACCGCGATGGCCCGGGCCCCGACACCGGTGAGGAGATGGCGGGCGAGGTCGTCCGGCACGGACTGGCCCTGGCTGGCATCGAGCACCATCGCGGCCACCTGAGCGGCGGCGATCCGGTCGGAGAGCCAGGACAGGCGGTAATTCGCCACCGCCGGGACGTAGATCAGCACCTCGGCGAGCGCCACGAAGGCCACGGTGAGCAGGAACAGACGCGCGGACAGGCCGAGATGGCGGAGCGGGCTGTGCCGGGCCGGCGCCGCGGCCTCGGCCGGACGCGCCGTCCCTTCTTGCGCTCCCTCGTGCACGTTCATCTTGGCCCCGGCTGGCACGGTGTTCCCGCACCCGACTGCACTGCGCCGCCGGACCGGGGAGGATCGCGGCGGACGCCGTCTTCGTAGCCCGAGCGGCGGCAACCCGTCGAGGGGCAATCCCGGGGACACTGGATTCCCGCCAAAGTTGTTCAGTTCAAGATCCGGCTTGGGTCAAAACTAGTGGTTGTAGTTGCCCAATGTAATTCGGAGGATTCCGGCATCGCCGATTGCAGGCGCCGATACCCCTGGGCCGCCGAATTGCCGGCTCAGTTCCGGCCCCGGAAGTGGGGGGGGCGGTGGCGGAGGAGGATCGTGAACAGGGCGAATGCCGCGAGCGCACCGAGGCCGATCAGCATCTTGGGCGTCACCAGCGCACGCAATGTCAATGCTTCGTCGCATCCGAGCTCCGAGGCGGCCTGGCAGGCGGCCTTGGCGGCCTCGTGCGCGGCGACGACGTCCTCGATGCCGGCACCCGTCGCCGCGTAGACGAAGGCGCCGGGCAGGAGCCCGAGCAGGGTCGCGAGCACGAAGGTCCGCAGCGTCACCCCGAAGGCGGCGGGCGCGAGGTTCGTCATCCAGAACGGGAAGAGCGGCAGCAGGCGCAGGAAGGCGATGTAGCCGAAGGCGTCGCGGCGGAAGCCGTCGGCGAAGGCCTGGAGGCGGGGCCCCGCCACGCGCCGCAGCAGCTCGCCCCCGGGGCCGCGCCCGATCGAGAACACGATCGCCGCCCCCGTGGTCGCCGCCGCCACCGCCACGAGCGCCCCGGTGACGATCCCGAACAGGAAGCCGCAGATCATGGTGAGCATCAGCGTCGCCGGCACCGAGACGACGACCGCGCCGACATAGACGAGGTAGGCCGCCACCAGGGCGCGCCCGTAATCGGCCGCGACGAAGCCGTGCAGCCAGGCCCGCGAGGCGAGCAGCGCGTCGAGGCTGACGAGGCGGCCCGCCCCCGAGACCAGGGCGGCCAGCGAGACGCCGACCAGTACCACGAGCGGCAGGAAGCGCAGGGCGCCGCGCAGGCGCCCCCGCCTCACCGGATGGCCCGGCCCGCTCAAGCGGGCTTGCGCATGCGCAGGATCTTGAAGAACCCGCCCGGGAAGGTCGGCGCGACGCCAATGAACTCGACGCCGTTGCGCCGCGCCCAGGCCTGGATGCGCGTCGCCTTGAAGTCGGACGACCAGCCGATCTTGGTGCAGAGGGGCGCGACGATCTCCTCGACCCGGGCGACCGGGCCGGTATCCTGGCCGAAATGGTTGGCGAGCACGATCTCGCCGCCGGGCCGCAGCACGCGCAGGAATTCCGAGAGCGCGGCCTCCGGGTCCGGCACCAGGGTGATCAGGAACTGCGCCACCACCGCGTCGAAGCTCGCATCGGCGTAGCCGAGATGGCAGACGTCCATCACCTGCAGGCCGTGCACGTGGCCGAGGCCGCGCCGCCGCACCTTGGCGCGGGCGCGTTTCAGCATGTCCTCCGAGAGGTCGACGCCGCAGACGAAGGCGTCGCGCGGGTAGTAGCCGAGGGACAAGCCGGTGCCGACGCCCGCCTCGAGGATGCGCGGCCCGCAGGCCGCCGCGGCGCGCACGGCGGCGCGGGCGGCGGGTTCGGTGAGCTTGTCGTAGACCACGTCGTAGACGGGGGCCCAGCGCGCATAGGCCTTGCGCATCAGGGCCGTGCTCGGGCCCCTCACCTGCGGCTCGCTCAACATGGTCTGCGGTCGTCCTGCGCTGGAGGCCGGGGTCAGGCGGCCTGGGCGGGGTGCGCCGACACCGTGTCGACGCGGGCGATGGTGCCGCCGCCGAGCACCCGCGCGCGGGGATCCTCGTCGGCGTAGATGACGCAAGCCTGACCGGGCGAGACGCCGTCCTCGGGCGTGGCGAGGTCGACCATCAGGCTGCCCTGCGCCGCGTCGTAGGCGAGACGGGCCGGGCGCGGCTCGCGGGTCGAGCGCACGCGTACGGCCACTTCCAGCCCGTCGAGGCTCTCCACGGCCTGCGAGCCGAGCCAGTTCAGGTCGCTCAGGCGGACGCGGCCGGTGGCGAGCGCGCTGCGCGGGCCCACGACGACGCGGGCCGTCTCCGGCTCCAGCCGCACCACGTAGAGCGGCTCGCCCACCGCGAGCTTGAGGCCGCGGCGCTGGCCGATCGTGAAATGGATGATGCCCTCGTGCCGCCCGAGCACGCGGCCGCCGAGGTCGACCACCTCGCCGGGGCGCGCCGCGTCCGGGCGGAGCTTCGCGATCACGTCGCTGTAGCGGCCCTGCGGCACGAAGCAGATGTCCTGGCTGTCCGGCTTCTCGGCGATGGCGAGGCCGAGCTCGCGCGCCAGCGCCCGGGTCCGGTCCTTCGGCAGCTCGCCCAATGGGAAGCGCAGATAGGCGAGCTGCTCGGGCGTGGTCGCGTAGAGGAAGTAGCTCTGGTCGCGGGCCGGGTCGAGGGCGCGGTAGAGGCCGCGGCCCCCCTCCGGCAGCGGCCGGCTCGCCACGTAATGGCCGGTGGCCAGCGCGTCGGCGTCGAGGTCGCGGGCGAGGCCGAGCAGGTCGCGGAACTTGAGCGAGCGGTTGCACTCGACGCAGGGGATCGGCGTCTCGCCGGCGAGGTAGCTCTCGGCGAAGCGGTCGATCACGGCGTCGCGGAAGCGGTCCTCGTAGTCGAGGACGTAGTGCGGGATGCCGAGATGGGCGGCGGCCGCCCGGGCGTCGTGGATGTCGCGGCCCGCGCAGCAGGCGCCCTTGCGGTGCGTCGCGGCGCCGTGGTCGTAGAGCTGCATGGTGACGCCGACCACGTCGTAGCCATCGCGCTTCAGCAGCCCTGCGACCACGGAGGAATCGACGCCGCCGGACATGGCGACGACGATGCGCGTCTCGTGAGGGGCTTTGGGCAGGTCGAGGGAATTCATGGCCGGATCCGGCGGCCCCTCTCGCGAGGCGGGGCCGCCCGCGGGCTTCTATAGCGACTGGAACCGCCACTTTCCAGGGCAGGCGGGCGGCCATGCGCGCGGGGGCCGGCCCGGGGCCACGACCCGGCAAGTCCTGCCGCCCGGTCGGCAGCTTCCGCCGGGACGATGCCGGGCGTCGTCCGGCGCGTGCGACGTTATCCTTTTCTAATCAATGACTTGCGGCGGAATTGCCGCTGGCTCGCGCCTTGCTCCGGTGCCGTCCGAGGAGCAGGGATGCATGGCGCTCGGACACACGGCACGGATGGATGCACCGGCAAGCGCCGCGAGCCGGACGCCCGTGCGCGCGACGGCGCGCGGCACGGCCGGCTTCGCGGCCGCCCTCGACGCGACGCGCGGGGCCGAGGCCAAGCCCAAGGCCGAGCGGCCACCCGAGACCACGGCCGAGCACAGGACGATGAATCCCGAGCCGGCCGCCGCGCGTCCCACCGAGGCGCGGCGCGAGACCCGGCCCGACGCGCCCAAGCCCGCAGGGCGTCCCGCTGCCGCCCGCAGCCCGGATGGCAAGGTGCGCGCCGGCACGGCCGAGACCGTGGAGACCGCCACACAAGAGAATGAGAGCCCGGCGGGCACCGCCGCGGCTCCGCAGGCCGTGACGGCGCAGCCCGCCCCGCGGGCCGGCACCGTGCCCGACGACGGCACGGTCGCGCGGCTTGCCGGGCTCGTCCTGGACGAGGCCGGTGCGGACACGGCGGAGACGGATAAGGAGACGCCCGCAAGCGAGGCCGCGGCCCCGGCGCCGGGCGCGGTCCCGATCCTGCCGATCCTCGCGGTGCTGACGGCTCCGACTCCGGCGCCGGCCGCGGCGACCGGCACGGCGGCGACCGCCGGCATCCAGGGTGCCGGATCGCCCATATCGGGACCCTCCAGCGGTCCTGTGCCGGGCACGGCCGCAATGCCGACGGATGCCGAGGGTGCGCAGCCCGCGGCCGGCGTCGCGGATGGAATGCAGGCCCGAGCAGTCGCGTCGCTTCCCGGCGAGGGCCGGGCCGAGCGGGGCGAGCGCGCGGGCGAGGTCGCCGCCGCGGGTGACGGCTCCGCTCCGGCGGTGGCGAAGCCCGATGTCCTGGCCGCCCTCGGCAATGCCGCGCCGGGCCTCGCACCGCCCCCCGAGGCGCCGAAGACGAACCATCTCCAGGCAGCCGCCGCTGCCCAGCAGGCGGCGCCGACCCAGACGGCCGCGCCACCCGTGCCGATCGGTCAGGTGCCGATGACCATCGGCCTGCGCTCGCTCGCCGGATCGAGCCAGTTCGAGATCCGCCTCGACCCCGTCGATCTCGGGCGCATCGACGTCACGCTGGAGATCAACAAGGAGCGCGGCACCGTGTCGACCCATCTCGTGGTCGAGCGGATCGACACCCTGGCGATGCTCCAGCGCGACGCGGGCAGCCTGCAGCAGGCCCTGTCCCAGGCCGGGCTCGACGCCTCCGCCGATGGCGGCATCCGCCTGTCCCTGCGCGGGGACGGCACATCCCAGGACCAGGCGCAGGGCCAGGCCCGCGGCGACATGGGCGGCCAGGACGGGCGCGGCCGCCGGGGCGGCTGGGCCGGCGAGACGCCGGAGGCCGTCGAGATCGCGCCGCTGCGCACGCTGCGCGGCCTCGGCAGCCTCGACATCCGGATCTAGGAGGCTTGGTGATGCGCGACGACGGGTTCGGCGAGGATCTTCAAACTCTTGCGGGGCGAGGCTCGCGCAGCGCGCGAGGCCGGTGCACCGCCGGTCCGGCGCGCGAACGGGCGCCGGCAAGCGTTCTCATCACAACGATCTTTTCGGCTCGCGCCTCCGCGCGTCCGCTTCGGGAGACAGCGCCATGACCTCGGGCATCTCGAGCCTCGCCAACACCGCGGCCACGAAGACCTCGTCGACCGGCACGAGCGCGCAGGAGATCGCGGGCAACTTCACGCAGTTCCTGACCCTGCTCACCACGCAGCTCAAGAACCAGAACCCGCTCGATCCGATGGACACCAACCAGTTCACCCAGCAGCTGGTGCAGTTCGCGGGCGTGGAGCAGCAGCTCAAGACCAACGACCGGCTCGACAACATCCTGACGAGCAGCAAGGCGGCGAGCTCCGCGACGGCCACGAGCTATATCGGCAAGTCGATCACCGCGGACGGCTCCGCCGCCGACCTGACCTCCGGCGGCAGCGCGAACTGGAACCTGAACGCCAGCCGGGCCGCATCGAAGGCCGTGGTCTCCATCCTCGATTCGAAGAGCAACGTGGTCGGGACCCAGACCATCGCGCTCACCGCGGGCAGCCAGACCTTCACCTGGAACGGCCGCACCGCCTCCGGCATCAGCGCGCCCGCCGGCACCTACACGATCAAGGTCGCCGCCCAGGACGCCACCGGCGCCAGCGTCACCGTCGACACCAGCACGAGCGGCACGGTGGACGAGGTCGATCTGAGCGGCAGCACGCCCGTTCTCCTCATCGGCAAGCAGCGGGTGCCCCTGTCCAGCGTGCAGACGGTCGGGTTGTCCACAACGGCGGGATAGCGATTCAAATCGGCCGGACCCGTTTCAAGGTCTCTTAAGCGGCCTGACTTAGGTTGAATCCTCGACAGGTCAGTCGAGTGTAGAGCGTATCATGACCGAACCGCACCGCCCGAGAGTGAAGTACGTGATCGGGCCCGATGGCAGCCCCCTGACCATCGCCGACCTTCCGCCGCCCTCGACCCGCCGCTGGGTGATCCGGCGCAAGGCCGAGGTCGTGGCCGCGGTGCGCGGCGGCCTCCTCAGCCTCGAGGAGGCGTGCAAGCGCTACACGCTGACCACCGAGGAATTCCTGAGCTGGCAGTTCTCCATCGACCAGCACGGCCTCGCGGGCCTGCGCACCACGCGCATCCAGCACTACCGGCACTGATCCGGGCCCTCCCCCGGAGCGCTGCCTGAAGCCCCGCCCGTCCCCGAAGGCGGGGCTTTCCACGTTCGCGGACCGGTTATTCGGCCGCGCGCATTAACCGCCCGCTAACCACGTGCCCGGCAATTCTTGCCGAGCGGCCCGGCGGGCGGGCCGGCTGCGAGTGGGCGCGTCAACGTCGTGAAGCCGGTCCTCGATCTCGTCGCGAAGCTCGGACCGGCCCGCATCGCCGCCATGGGCGCGGTCACGCTGACGCTGATCGGCTTCTTCGCCTTCATCATCCTGCGGGTCTCGCGGCCCGACATGGGCGTGCTCTTCGCCGACCTCTCGATGCAGGATTCGGCCGCGGTGGTCCGCGAGCTCGACGCGCGCGGCATCCGCTACGAGGCGCGCGGCGATGCCGGGCAGACCGTGATGGCGCCGCGCCCCGACCTCGCCCGGCTGCGCATGGACCTCGCCGGCAAGGGCCTGCCGAGCCAGGGCGGCGTCGGCTACGAGATCTTCGACAAGGGCGACGCCTTCTCGTCCACCAACTTCGTGCAGAACGTGAACCACCTGCGGGCGCTCGAAGGCGAGCTCGCCCGCTCGATCCGGGCGATCGGCCGGGTCCAGGCGGCGCGCGTGCACCTCGTCATGCCCGAGCGGCGCCTGTTCGAGCGCGACCGCGAGGCGCCCTCGGCCGCCATCGTGCTGAAGCTGATGGGCGACCTCGACCCCGGCCAGGTCCGCGCGATCCGGCATCTCGCGGCCTCCTCGGTGGAGGGCCTGCGCCCGGACCGGGTCTCGATCGTGGACGAGCGCGGGCGGCTGCTCGCCGACGGCGCCCGCGGCGCCGATGCGGAGGCGGGCTCGGCCTTGGAGGAGAAGCAGGTCGGCCTGGAGCGGCGCCTGCGCGCCCAGATCGAGGAGATCGTGGCCGGCATCGTCGGGCCGGGCCGGGCCCGCGTCCAGGTCTCGGCGCAGCTCGACACCAACCGGATCGAGAGCCGGTCCGAGACCTTCGACCCCGAGAGCCGCGTCGTCCGCTCCAGCCAGACCCGCACCGAATCGGCGCTCACCGGCGGGGGCGAGGGCCAGGTCACGGTCGGCAACGAGCTGCCCGGCGCCAACCAGGACAAGCCGCAGGCCCAGAAGGACCAGACCAGCAAGAACGAGGAGACCACGAACTACGAGATCTCCCGCGTCACCAAGACGGAGGTGACCGAGGGCGGGCGGATCAAGCGGCTCTCCGTGGCGGTCCTCGTCGACGGCACCTACGCGACCGGCCCGGACGGCAAGCCCGCCTACAGCCCGCGCGCGGCCGCCGAGATCGAGCGGATCGCCGCTCTGGTCCGCAGCGCGGTCGGTTTCGACAAGGCGCGCGGCGACCAGATCGAGGTGGCCAATCTCCGCCTCGCCGAGGCGCCCCCGGTGCCGGACTTCGCCGAGCCGACCCTGGTGCAGTCGCTGCTCTCCCCCTCCAAGGAGGACGTGATGCGCCTCGTGGAGCTCGGCGTGCTCGCGCTCCTCACCCTCGTCGTGCTGCTCGCCGTGGTGCGCCCGCTGCTGCGGCGGGTGCTCACCGCCGATCCGGACGCGCCCGAGGCGCTGGTCGCCGGGCCGGGCGGCCTGGAAGCCGGGGGCGGCGGCGCGGCGACGCTGACGATCACGGCCGACAACCCGGCCACCCGCCTGATGGAATACGCCAAGATCAACGGCCAGGTGCAGGCCGAGACGGTGCAGCGTGTGGTCGACATGGTCCGGGCGAGCCCGAGCGAGACGGCCGAGGTGCTGCGCAACTGGATCCAGGACAGCTGAGCGGCCCTGAGCCGGGTGCGAGGAGGAGAGTGGGACGATGTCGGCGGGACTGGCAGGGATGCTGCAGGCGGCGGGGGGCGAATCCTTCGCCACCATGTCGGGCGTGCAACGCGCCGCGGCCATGCTGCTGCTCCTCGGCGAGACCGATGGCGCGCCGATCTGGCAGCTCCTCGAGGAGGACGAGGTCAAGAAGGTCTCCCACGCGATGGTGCAGCTCGGCTCGCTCGAGGCCGACACCGTCGACAAGCTGATCATCGACTTCGTCTCCCGCCTGTCGAACAGCGGCGGCATCTCGTCGAACTTCGAGCGGACGGAGTCGCTCCTGCTGAAGATCTTCCCCAGCGATCAGGTCTCCGCGATCATGGCCGAGATCAAGGGCGCCTCCGGCAAGCGCGTCTGGGCCTCGATCGCCCAGGTCGACCCGGAGATCCTCGCCTCGTTCCTGCGCAACGAGTACCCGCAGACGGTGGCCGTCGTGCTCTCCAAGGTGCGCTCGGACTACGCCGCCAAGGTGCTCACCATCCTGCCCGAGGAGTTCGCCATCGACGTGCTCAGCCGAATGCTGCGCATGGAGACGGTGCAGAAGGAGGCCCTGCGCCACATCGAGGAGACGCTGCGCGTCGAGTTCGTCACCACGATCGCCCAGACCCAGCGCCGCGACGCGCACGAGCTGATGGCCGACGTGTTCAACGCCTTCGACCGGCAGACGGAGGGGCGCTTCCTGGCCGCCCTCGACCAGGCCAACCGCGGCTCGGCCAAGCGCATCCGCGAGTTGATGTTCACCTTCGAGGACCTGCTCAAGCTCGATCCGGGCAGCGTCCAGACCCTGATGCGCAAGGTCGACAACGACACCCTGTGCCGCGCGCTCAAGGGCGCCAACGAGCGGGTGCGGGCCTTCTTCATGGGCCAGATGTCCACCCGCGCCGCCAAGAACCTCACCGACGAGATGACCTCGCTCGGGCCGATCCGGCTCAAGGAGGTTGATGAGGCGCAGGCCAAGATGACCGAGGTGGCCAAGGAGCTGGCCGAGAAGGGCGAGATCATGATCGCCAAGAACAGCGCCGAGGAGGAGCTGGTCTATTGAGCGCGACGCCGTTCCTGTTCGACACCGATTTCCGCAAGCCGAAGGCGAACCCGGCGGCCGTGCGCGCCGCCGAGGAGGCCGCCCAGGCCGCGGCGGAGGCCCATGCGAGCGGCCTGGAGGCGGGCCGCGCCGAGGGCCGCGCCGAGGTCCAGGCGCAGCTCCAGGCCCGGCTCGCCGACGCGATGAACCGGCTCAGCCTGTCGCTGGCGGGGCTGCTCGCCCAGGCGGATGCCCGCGAGGCCGAGCGCGAGGCGCAGGCCATGGAGGTCGCGGTGCTGCTCGCCCGCCGCATCGCCGGGGAGGCGCTCGACGCGCATCCGGCGGCGGCGATCGGCGAGGCGGCGCGCCACGCCCTGCAGCACCTGCGCGGCGTGCCCCATCTCGTGGTCCGCGTGCAGGACGGGCTCGTCGAGGAGACCGAGGTGCTGATGCGGCGCCTCGCGCGCGAGCGCGGCTACGAGGGCCGCCTCGTGGTGCTGGGCGATCCCGACCTGGCGCTGGGCGATGCCCGCATCGAGTGGGCCGATGGCGGCGTGGTGCGGGCGCGCGACCGGATCGAGGCCGAGATCGACGCGGCGATCGCCACCTGCCTCGGCAGCGCTTCCGACCCGACCGAACAGGCGAGCTTCTGATGTCCGACGATTTCAGCCTGCCCCAGCTCGGGGATTTCGATCCGAACCTCGCGGCGGACTCGATCCGCGACGCGCCGACCTCGCCGAAGACCGCCGCCGACCTGGAGCAGCTCTTCGACGTGCCGGTGATGGTCTCGGCCGTGCTCGGCAAGTCGCGCATGCCGATCGGCGACCTGCTGCGCCTCGGCCCCGGCGCGGTGCTGGAGCTCGACCGCAAGGTCGGCGAGGCGATCGACATCTTCGTGAACAACCGCCTCGTCGCCCGCGGTGAGGTCGTCCTCGTCGAGGAGCGCCTCGGCGTGACGATGACCGAGATCGTCAAGGGCGAGAACTGAATCTCTTGGAGCCGCTCCCGATCGCGGTGCAATCAGGAGCGGCTCCAAGTCCTTGTCTTAACGCGCTCTCTTTCGCCGAACCGGTATCCACTTCGGCGGAGAGCGCTCCAGGGTTCACGCCCGGCCCGCGCGGCCGGGCGGTGACAGGATGCGGAGTGCCCGATGCGGCTCCTGATGATCGGACGGCTCAACGGCGAGCTCGTCACCGCCTCGAAGATCGCCATGCAGCGCGGCGCCGCCGTGACCCAGGCGGACGCGATCCCGCAGGGGCTCACGGTCCTGCGGGCGCGCGGCGCCGACCTGATCATGATCGATGTCGGCCTCGACATCCGCGCCCTGGTGACGGCGCTGGAGGAGGAGCGCATCCGCACGCCGGTGATCGCCTGCGGCGTGGCGGCGGATGCCCGCGCGGCGGTGGCCGCGATCCAGGCGGGCGCCAAGGAATACGTCCCCCTCCCCCCCGATCCCGAGCTGATCGCCGCGGTGCTGGAGGCGGTCTCGGCCGACAGCCGCGCCTTCGTCTGGCGCGATCCGGCGATGGAGCGCGTGGTGCGCCTCGCCGAGCAGGTCGCCCGCTCGGAGGCCTCGGTCCTGATCACCGGCGAGAGCGGCACCGGCAAGGAGGTCCTGGCCCGGCACGTCCATGCCCGCTCGAACCGGGCGGCCAAGCCCTTCGTCTCGGTGAACTGCGCCGCGATCCCCGAGGCCCTGCTCGAATCCGAGCTGTTCGGGCACGAGAAGGGCGCCTTCACCGGCGCGGTGGCGCGGCGCATCGGCCGGTTCGAGGAGGCCAATGGCGGCACGCTGCTCCTCGACGAGATCTCGGAGATGGATGTCCGCCTGCAGTCGAAGCTGCTGCGGGCACTGCAGGAGCGCGTGATCGACCGGGTCGGCGGCACGGCGCCGGTCAAGGTCGACATCCGGGTGCTCGCCACCTCGAACCGCAACCTCGCCGAGGAGGTCCGCAAGGGCACCTTCCGCGAGGACCTGTTCTACCGGCTCAACGTCGTCCATCTGCGCCTGCCGGCCCTGCGCGAGCGCCCGGCCGACATCCTGGAACTCGCCGGCCATTTCGCGAAGAAATACGCCGAGGTGAACGGCCTGCCCGTGCGCCCGCTCTCGGCTGAGGCCCGGGGCATCGTCACGCGCAATCCCTGGCGCGGCAACGTGCGCGAGCTGGAGAACACGCTCCACCGGGCGGTGCTGCTGGCGAGCGGGGCCGAGATCGGCGCCGAGGCGATCCTGACCCCCGAGGGCGACACGATCGCCGCGGCCGACGGGCCGGCGGTGCGGGCGGCGCAGGTCGCCGAGGCGGCCACGCGCGGCCTCGTCGGACGCACCGTGGCCGATGTCGAGCGCGACCTCATCCTCGACACCCTCGACCATTGCCTCGGCAACCGCACCCATGCGGCCAAGATCCTCGGGATCTCGATCCGGACGCTGCGCAACAAGCTCAACGAGTATGTCGAGGCCGGGCTGGAAGTGGCGGAGCCGGGCGGCGTGCGCGCCCTAGCGGCTTACGGGTAGAGAGGAGATCCCAAAGGAATCATCCCTTTGGCGGGGTGCCGGGGCTGCGCCCCGGTGGAATCCTCAGTTCCGCCCGCGGCCGGAGCGGGTCTCGGCATAGGCCTGGTTCTGGACGGCGAGCGCCTCGTCCAGCTTGCGCATGGCCTCCGCCCGGGCGATGTCCGCCTCGACGTCGCGGATGGTCTCCTCGACGAGGTGGTTCTGCAGGGCGAGGCGCGGGTCGTCGTCGGAGAGCCCTTCGCGCTCCTGCAGGCGGCGCACCGCCTGGCGCACGACGCCGTAGACGGCCTCGCGCTCGGTGCGGTTCATCGTCGGCTTGACGGCCTGGGCGACGAGTTCGGAGAAATCCGGCATCGGGGTTCGGTCACGGTCCTCGGACGGGCACGGACTTCAGTGCAAGCCCGGTGCCCGCATGGCAAGCGCCTTCGGCGGACGCCCTCGAGGGCGCCCCGGCGTCAGAGGCGCTGGTCCCGCACGCCGGCGATCACCAGCGAGACCGAGCTCCAGACCACGAGGAAGCAGAAGAACCCCACGAACAGGGCGTGCCAGCGCATCGGGTAGAGCGTGTCGAGCGGCAGCACCGGCGGCACGAAGACCGCGAGGAAGATCTGCTGCTTGTCGGCGCTGACGCGGGAGCGGTCGAGGAGGTTGATCGCCGATTCGTTGAGCTTCTCCGCGATGGTGCGCTCGACGACGAGGCCCTCGTATTCGAGCAGCGCGTTCGCCATGGTCGGCGTTCCGTCGGCGTTGAGCCCGTCCCGGGTGAGCTGCTCCTGGAGATCCTTGATCTGGTGGTCGATGGCCGCGACGTTCGCCACCAGCACCTGGATCGAGCGCGACTTCTCGTCGAGGTTCGAGGCGCGCAGCACCTGGAGGTCGTTCTCGCTCTTGATCTTGTCCTTCCGCAGGGTGAGGAGCGTCGTCATCGTGCTCTCGGCCGACTTGATCGGGTCGATGATGCCCCAGCGGTTGCGGAAGGATTGGAGGGCCAAGTAGGCGTTGCGCAGGCGCACCTGCGTCGTCTCGGCATCGGCCTTGGCCTGGGCGAGCATGTCGGCCTTGGCGTTCTTGTTGATCTCGTTGATCAGCGTCTCGGCGCGGGCGACGATGTCCTGTGCGAGGGTCAGCGCATCCTGCGGGGTGAAGGCCCGGACGGTGAGCTGGGTCACGCCGGAGATCGCGTCGATGTTCGCCTCGACGTGGCGGCGCCAGTACTTGGTCAGCTCCTCGACCGGCTCCTTCGGGTTGAATCGCGTCCAGAAATCCGCCTCCGAGCGGGAAAAGAGCTGTGAGATCTGGCGCTTCTTCTCCATCTCCTCGACCAGGGTCCGGCTGCGGATGAAGTCGCGGACGATGTAGCTATCCTGGCTGTTGTGCTTGTGGATCATGGTGGAGTACTCGCCGAGGCCGACATCCTCCATCGGCTCGACGTTTCCGCGCACGGCGAAGCGCGCCTCGGCGATGTACTGGTCGGAGGCGAACACGAACAGGTAGAGCGCCACCACGGCGGTGGGCAGCAGCACGAAGGTCGCGAAGCGCCACACCACCATCTTGGCGTAGCTGACCGGGGCGGCATCGGCCGGCCGCAGGCCCGGCAGGCGGGTCCAGGCCAGGCGCTCGCGCACCTGCCGCGCCAGGGCCCGGCTCCGCTGCGACGGGATCGGCTCGATCGTCTGCGCGCCGCGCCGGACCTCGGTGAGGGAGCGCTGCGCGAAGTCGATGATGCCGCGAACCCGGTCGCTCTGCTTGACGTCGTCGACGCTCATCCGAATGCTTGTCCTGGGGGCCCGCTCCGGCCGCGCCGCGTCGCGGTGGAGGCGGCCGTCAGGTCTCCGAAGTCCCGTTCTTTTCGGCCCTTTTTAAGGCACCTCCCCGGCTGCGGTGCCGTGTCCGTTGCACCGCAGCGGCCGGGCGCTGTAGGCCGCAGCGATGATCCCTTCCCCGACGCAGCCCACCGCGGCGACAGAGCCCGCGGATCCCGCGCCCCGCGCCCCGGCATTCCGGGCCGGGGGCAGGACGGCCAGGACCAAGCCGGCGGAGGTGGTTCTGGTCTGCCGCAAATGTGCGAAGCGCGTGGGCCTCTCGCGGAAGGAGGCGCTGCGGCTCGCCAAGCGGGCGGCGAAGGCGATGACCAAGGCGGCGGCGAAGACGGCGGACGCCCGATCCGGAGCCGGCGCGCCGCGGAAGGCGAAGGTCGTCGAGACCGGCTGCCTCGGCCCCTGCCCCAAGCGGCTGCTCGCGGTGGCGACCGGAGCGAGTCTCGCTGTGGGCCGGGTCGCGCTCCTCGACCCGCGCGCCGATCCGCCGGCTTCCCTCCCCGATTTCGGCCCCAATGGCGCGCTACCGGCGCCCGCGGAAGCCGGCGTGCGGAGCGGGGAGCACGGTTCGGCGCCCGACCCGCACCATGACCGACCCGACGCCCCGATCCCGACGTGACCGTGCGAGCCGAGACCGTGCGAGAGCCGACCCAGCCGGGAGCGTCCCGGCCCGCGACCGCCGCCCGCGGCGGGCTCGCCCGCGCGCTCCTGCGCCGCCTGCCGCTCCTCGGCACCCTGCTCGGCCTGGGGCTCGCCGCCTGGCTCGTCGCGACCAACGACCTCTCGGCCGTGGCCGCCGCCTTCGGGCGGATCGGGCTCGCGGGGCTCGCCGGGATCGTGCTGGTGCGGGCCCTGATCGTGCTCCTGTGCGGGCTCGCCTGGGCGCGCATCCTCGACGGGCTCACGCCCGTGCGGGCGGGGCCCTTCGTGGTTCTGCGCTACGTGCGCGAGGGCATCAACGTGCTGCTCCCCGTGGCCTCGATCGGCGGCGACGTGCTGGGCGGGCGCCTGCTCACCTTCTGGGGCGTGGCGGGCGCCCTCGCCACGGCCTCGATCCTCGCCGACATGCTGATCCAGGTCGGCAGCCAGGCCCTGTTCGCCGGCCTCGGCGCCGGCCTGCTCATGCGGCTCGACGGGGAGCCCGCGGCGCAGCTCGCCGCCTGGATGCTGCGCGCGCTCGCCGTCGCCGCCCTCGTCGTCGCGGCCTTCTTCGCCGTGCAGCGGGTGGGTGCCGCCCGCTTCGTCGAGCAGCGGCTCGCCGCGATCGGGCGCCGCTTCGCGCGGGCGGCGGAGCCCGGCCGCCCCGACGCGGCGCCGACCGCCATGCGCGTGCAGGAGGCCCTCGATGCGGTCTGGCACGGGGGGCGGCGCGGGCGGATCGCGCAGGCCTTCATCCTGCACCTCCTGGCCTGGATGCTCGGGGCGGCCGAGATCTGGATCGCGCTCACCTGCATCGGCATCGAGGGCGTGGGCCTCGCCGAGGTGCTGGTGATCGAGGCGCTCAGTCAGGCTATCAAGTCGGCGGCCTTCCCCGTGCCGAGCGGGCTCGGCGTCCAGGAGGGAGGCTTCGTCGTGGTCTGCGCGCTGTTCGGCATCGATGCCGGCACGGCCATCGCCCTGTCGCTGGCCAAGCGCGTGCCGGACGTGGTGCTCGGCCTGCCCGCGCTCCTCGTCTGGCAGAACATCGAGGCGCGCCGGGCGAATGTGCAGCCGCCGGAGGCCCCGTGAGCCCGTTCCTCCGCCGCGCGGGCCTTCCCGCGCTCGCCGTCTTCCTGATGGTCGGGCCGGCCGCCGCCCAGAGCGTCACCGTCGATCTCGGCGCGGGCGGCGTCACCGAGCGGGCGCTCCAGCTCGTCGCGCTGATCACGGTGCTGGCGCTCGCGCCCTCCGTGCTTGTGATGGCCACCGCCTTCACCCGCATCGTCGTGGTGCTCTCGATCCTGCGCTCGGCGCTCGGCACCCAGACCGCGCCGCCCACCGCGGTGATCATCAGCCTCGCCCTGTTCCTGACGGCCTTCGTGATGGCGCCGACCGGCCGCGAGGCCTACCGCGCCGGCATCGAGCCGCTGGTCGCCGGGCAGATCAGCCAGACCCAGGCCTTCGACCGCGCCTCGGCCCCGTTCAAGACCTTCATGCTGAAGAACGTGCGCGAGAAGGACCTGAAGCTCTTCATCGACATGGCCCGGATCTCGGTGCCGCAGGGGCCGGAGCAGCTCGGCCTGGAGATCGTCACCCCCGCCTTCATGATCTCCGAGCTGCGGCGGGCCTTCGAGATCGGCTTCCTGCTGTTCATCCCCTTCCTGATCATCGACCTCGTCGTCGCCTCGGTGCTGATGGCGGTGGGCATGATGATGGTGCCGCCGGCCTCGGTGGCGCTGCCCTTCAAGCTGATCTTCTTCGTGCTGGTGGATGGCTGGGGGCTCGTCGCCGGCTCGCTGGTGCAGAGTTACGGCGGGTGACACATGCCGGGAAACCGCCTCGCCTCCCCGTCCCGATCGTGTAAGACGGCGCCATGACCACGCATTCTCCCCGCGACGCAAAGGGCCGGCCCCGGGTCGCCGTCACCGGAATCGGTCTCGTCACCTCGCTGGGCCGGGGCCAGGACGAGAACTGGGCGGCGCTCACCGCCGGCCGCTCGGGCATCCACGCGATCCGGCGCTTCCCCACCGACGGCCTGCGCACCCGCATCGCCGGCACCGTCGACTTCCTCGACACCGATCCGCTGGTGGCACCCCTCCTCTCCGAGCGCTTCGCGGCGATCGCCGCCGAGGAGGCGGTGGGCCAGGCCGGGATCGGTGCGGTGGGCGACTTCCCCGGCGCCCTGTTCATCGCCGTGCCCCCGGTCGAGATGGAATGGCCGCAGCGGCAGGCGCTCGCCGAGGCCGCGGCGAGCCAGGGCGAGATCGGCTACGGCGACCTGCAGCGGGCGGCCGCGAGCCGGGCCTTCGACGGCTGGCACGACCTCTTCATCTTCGGCACCGTGGCCGAGCGCATCGCCGAGCGCTTCGGCACCAAGGGCTCGCCGATCTCCCTGTCGACCGCCTGCTCGTCGGGGGCGACCGCGATCCAGCTCGGCGTCGAGGCGATCCGCCGCGGCGAGATGACGGCCGCGCTCTGCATCGGCACGGACGGCTCGGTGAACCCGGAATCGCTGATCCGCTTCTCGCTGCTCTCCGCGCTCTCAACCCAGAACGACCCGCCGGAGGGCGCCTCGAAGCCCTTCTCGAAGAACCGCGACGGCTTCGTCATGGGCGAGGGCGCCGCCGCCCTGATTCTGGAGGACGAGGCCGCCGCCAAGGCGCGCGGCGCGACGATCCTCGGCTACGTGCTCGGCTGCGGCGAGAAGGGCGACGGCTTCCACCGCACCCGCTCCAGCCCGGACGGGGCGCCGATCGTCGCGGCGATCCGGGCGAGCCTGGAGGATGCCGGGCTCGGGCCCGAATCGATCGACACGGTCAACGCCCACGGCACCTCGACGCCGGAGAACGACAGGATGGAGGCGGCGGGCCTCGCCGCCGTGTTCGGCGAGCGCGTCGGCGGCATCCCGGTCACCTCGAACAAGTCGATGATCGGCCACACGCTCACCGCGGCCGGGGCCATCGAGGCCGCCGTCTCGCTGCTCACCATCCGGCACGGGCGCATCCCGCCGACCATCAACTACGCGATCCCCGATCCGGCGCTCCCCCTCGACATCGTCGCCGAGGCCCGCGACGTGCCGGTCGCGCGCGTGCTCTCGAACTCCTTCGGATTCGGCGGCCAGAACACCTGCCTCGTCCTCGGGGCCGAGCCGGCATGAGCACGGACATGCGCGCCGGCGAACAGCGCCGCGTCCTCGTCACCGGGGGCGCCGGGGGCCTGGGCTCGGCGATCGTGCGGGCGCTCTCCGCCTCGGGGTTTGCCGTCGACTTCACCTACCGCGCCTCCGCCGCGGAGGCCGAGGCACTCGCCGCCGAGCTCGGGGCCACCGCCCTGCCCCTCGACCTCGCCGACCGGACCGCCCTCGACGCCTTCTGCGGGACGGCCGAGGAGCGCGGCTATTACGGCCTCGTCCACAATGCAGGCCAGTCGGCGGACGCCCTCGCGCTGATGCTCGATCAGGACCGGCTCGAGGCGGCGATGCAGGTCAATTTCTACGCGCTGACCCGGCTGGCCAAGGCGCTGACCCGCGGCATGATCCGGGCGCGCGCCGGCCGCATCGTGGCGATCGGCTCGGTGGCGGCGCTCCGGGCGAATGCGGGCAACGCGGCCTATGCCGCGACGAAGGGCGCGCTGATCGCCTATTGCCGGACGCTCGCCATCGAGTCGGCCAAGCGCGGCGTCACCGTCAACGTGATCGCGCCGGGCTTCATCGATACGCGGATGATGGCGCCCTATGCCGCCCACCGCGCCGGCATGGAGCGCCAGATCCCGGCCGGCCGCTTCGCCGACCCGGCGGAGGTGGCCGCGCTCGCCCGCTTCCTGATGGAGGATGCGGCCGGCTACATCACCGGCGCGGTCCTGCCCGTGGATGGCGGCCTGACCGCGATGATGGGCGTGCACCGCGCCTGAGATCCGCGATGCGCCCGCTACCCCTCCTCGCCCTGCTCCTCCTCGCCGCCCCCGCCGCGGCCGAGCCGCAGAGCTACCGCCTCGACGGCCTGCCCCGCGGGGAGAGCCTGAGCATCCGCGCCGAGCCCGATCCGTCCGCCGAGGTGGTCGGCGAGATCCGGGCCCGGGCCCTGGTCTTCGGCTGCACCAACGACACGCCGAGCCGCACCACATGGTGCCGCGTCAAGGTCGGCCCGACACTCGGCTGGGCCCGCCGGCGCTACCTCGCGCCCGAATAGGGCGCCACATCCCGAGGATCATTCCGAGGACTGCCCATGCAAGCCCTGCAACTCTTCGGCGACCGCGACCTGCGCCTGACGGAGGTCGCCGACGCGTCCGCGCCCGGCCCCGGCGAGGTGCGCGTGCGGATGCGCGCGGTCGGCCTCAACTTCATCGACGTCTGGGGCTTCCGCGGCATGGCCTTCGCCAAGCGCCGGCTTCCGCTGACCGTGGGCGCCGAAGGGGCGGGCGAGGTCGCCGCCCTCGGCGACGGCGTGACCGGACTCGCGGTCGGCGACACCGTCGCCCTCTACGGCGCGAAGACCTGCGGCCATTGCCGTGCCTGCGAGCAGGGCCGCGACAACCTCTGCGAGGAGGTCGGCGGGGTCTTCGGCTTCCACATCGACGGCTTCGCCAGCGAGTACGTCACGGTGCCGGCCCGCCTCGCGGTCAAGGCGCAGCAGGGGGTGAGCTTCACCGACGCGGCCTGCGCCGGCATCGCCTTCGGCACGGTGCAGCACATGCTGTTCGACAATGCCCGGCTGGAGCCCGGCGAGAGCATCCTCGTCCATGCCGGCGGCTCGGGCATCGGCACCAGCGCGATCAAGATGGCCAAGGCGATCGGCTGCACGGTCTACACGACCGTCGGCGACGACGAGAAGGGCGCCAAGGCCGCCGCGCTCGGCGCCGACCACGTGGTCAACTACCGCGAGGAGCGCTTCGAGGGCGAGGTGCGGCGCCTGACCAAGCGCAAGGGCGTCGACGTAGTGTTCGAGCATGTCGGGCCCGACACCTGGAACGGCTCGCTCCTCTGCCTGAAGCGCGGCGGGCGCCTCGTCACCTGCGGCTCGACCTCCGGGGTCTCGACCACGATGAACCTGATGCAGCTCTTCCAGCAGCAGTACCGCATCACGGGCTCGTTCGGCTGCCGCATCGAGAACATCCGCCAGTCACTCGACAAGATGGCCGCCGGGCTCACCCCGGTGATCGACACGGTCTATCCGCTCGGGGACTTCGCAGCCGGCCTGGAGCGGCTCGAATCGCGCAAGGTCTTCGGCAAGATCCTCGTGACGCTCTGATCCTTTCCCTCCTGACGCGAAGGTGATCTAAGGCGATTTGCGGCGGCCCGGCCCGCCGCGGCTCCGCGTCCGGGCGGTTGGGGGCATCCGTCGGACGCGTCGACTTGGCCGCTGGGGCCCGGTCGGTGCAGCCTGTACAAGCTTCGCCGTGGGCGCCGAGTCGCCCGGAGTCTCCGCGTGCTGCGTCTTGCCCTCGTCCTGAAGCGCTCGTTCCCGCGTCTGGCGGGCTACGCCATGCTGCCGCTGATCGGCGCGCTGTTCCATCTCGCGCGCCGGCTCGGCCCCGAGCGGGCGGCCGATCTCGGCGGCGCGCTCCTGCGCGGACTCGGGCCCTACCTGCCCGTGCACCGGACCCTGATGGCGAATCTGCGCGCCGCCTTCCCCGAGCGCGGGCCGGCCGAGCTGCGGGAGATCGCCCTGGCCGCCTGGGACAATCTCGGGCGCACGGGCGCCGAATACGCCCATCTCGACACCCTGTTCGACTACGATCCGGACGTTCCCGAGACGCAGCGCATGGAGGTGGTCGGCCTTGAGCACTTCTACGCCCTGCGCGACGACGGCCGGCCGGGCCTGATCTTCTCGGCCCATCTCGGCAATTGGGAATTGCCGGCCATCGCCGCGGCGAAGTTCGGGCTGGAGGCCACCGCCGTCTACCGGGCGCCGAACAACCCGGCCGCGGCCAAGCTCGTCCGGACGGTGCGGCGCAAGACCATGGGCGGGCTCGCCGCCTCCGGGCCCGGCGCCGTCTTCGCCATGCAGGGCGTGGTGGAGCGCGGCGGCCATCTCGGCCAGCTCATCGACCAGCACTTCACCCGCGGCGTCGTGGTGCAGTTCTTCGGGCAGCCCTGCCTCGCCAACCCGCTGCTCGCCAAGCTCGCCCGCCATCACGAATGCCCGGTCCACGGGGCGCGGGTGGTGCGCCTCGGGAACGGGCGCTTCCGCCTGGAGCTGACCCCGCCCCTCGACCTGCCGCGCGACGCGGAGGGCCGGATCGACGTGGCCGGCGCCATGCAGACGATGACCGCTGTGGTCGAGTCCTGGATCCGCGAGGAGCCCGGCCAGTGGCTCTGGATGCATCGCCGCTGGCGCCCGGCCATGCTGCCCCGTTCCGCGGCCCCGCCGGAGACCGGCGCCGGGGTGCCGTCCGGCGGGTCCGGCCGCTCTCAAGCCAACGTGATTTCCCAAGACCGGGCCTGAGGCGCTGTGATGCGATGATGCTGCCGGTTCCCCGATACGCCGCCCTCGCGGGTGCGACCGCGCTTGTCCTCGCGGGGCTCTCCGCGCGGCCTGCCGCGGCCGAGCCCCTCAAGGCGGTGGTCGAGCTGTTCACCAGCCAGGGCTGCGTCGCCTGCCGCTCCGCCGATCCGGTGATCAGCGACCTCGCGGCCCGGCCCGGAATCCTCGCTCTGACCCTGCCGGTGACCTATTGGGACTATCTCGGCTGGAAGGACACCCTGGCGCTGCGCCCCTTCACCGAGCGCCAGCACGCCTATGCGGGCCTGAGCGGCGTGCGACAGGTCTTCACGCCCCAGGCGGTGGTGAATGGCGGCGCCTCCGCGATCGGCTCGGACCGCGACCGTCTCGACCGCATCCTGAGCGAGGCCGGCAGCCAGGGCGGCCTGCCGGTGCCGGTGCGCGGCGAGGAGCGCGGCGACCGCATCCTGATCGATGTCGGGACCTCCGTCGCGCCGGCCAAGGCCGATGTCTGGCTGATCCCGATCCTGCGGCGCCGCCCGGTCTCGATCGAGCGCGGCGAGAGCCGGGGCCGGGTCGTCACCTACGTCAACGTGGCGCGCAGCCTGCAGCGCCTCGGCACCTGGACCGGCCAGCCCGTGCATATCGAGGTGCCGCGCGCCTCGGTGCGGATCGCCGACGCCGATGCCTGGGTGGTGGTGCTGCAGGGGGCGAGCAACGGCAAGCCCGGCCGCATCTGGGGTGCCGCCAAGGGCCCCGGTCTCTAGATATCGGGATCCCAAAGGGATCATCCCTTTGGCGGGGTGTCGGGGCGGAGGCCTGACGTGGTTTCCCAGGGCTCCGCCCTGGACCCGCGAGAGAGGTGACCCCTCTCGACTCCCGCAACCTTATGGGTCGAGCCCTTCCGCGACCCGCCGCGCGGCGCGCAGCTTCTCGACGCGCGCCACCGAGAAGACCGAGGCCTCGTAGAGGAGGAGCATCGGGATCGCCAGGGAGAGCTGCGAGATCACGTCGGGCGGGGTGAGCACCGCGGCGGCGACGAAGACCAGCACGATGGCATAGCGGCGCTTCTCGCGCAGGAAGGCCGCATCAATGATCCCGACCTGGCCGAGCAGCGTCAGGATCACCGGAAGCTGGAAGGCGATGCCGAAGGCGAAGATCAGCGTCATGATCAGCGAGAGATACTCGTCGACCTTCGGCAGCAGCGCGATGGTCGGCTCGCCGGCGACGCCCACCTGCTGCAGCGAGACCGAAAACTGGATCAGGAGTGGCATCGCCAGGAAGAACACCACCAGCGCGCCGAGTATGAAGAAGATCGGCGTGGCGACGAGGTAGGGCAGGAAGGCCTTGCGCTCGTTGCGGTAGAGGCCCGGGGCCACGAAGGCGTAGATCTGGGTCGCGACGATCGGGAAGGACAGGAAGGCCGCCCCGAAGACGCTGAGCTTGATGTTGGTGAAGACCTGCTCGAGGAAGTGCGTGGCGATGAGCTTCGCGTTCTCCGCGCCGACCACCGAGACGTAGGGGTGCACGAGCACGTTGTAGATCTGGCGCGAGAAGAAGAAGCACCCGAAGAACATCAGCACGAAGGCGGCGAGCGACTTGATCAGCCGCGCGCGCAGCTCGATCAGGTGCTCGATGAGGGGCGCCCGCGAGGACTCGATATCCGCCTCGTCCCGCTCGTCGATCATCGGCCGGTCGTCCCGGGCTTCGCCTCGCCGGCCGGGGCCGCGGGGGCAGGATTGGAGGGCGCGGGCGGCGGCTCGGGCGTGCCGAAGGGGTCGTCGGCCGAGCCCGGGACGGGCGGCGCGGCCTCCACCTCCGTGGGCCTCGGCACGTCGTAGCTGCCGCGCGGCTGGATCGCTTCCGCCGGATGCGGCGCGGCCTCGGCCGGGGCGTCCGGAGCCGGCCGGTGGTGGTCCTTTTCCGGGCGTCCCTCGACGGCGCCCTTCAACTCGTCGCGGATGGTCTGGACCGGGTTGAAGCCCGAGCTGGTCTTGCGCACGGTGTCGCGGATGCCGTCGAACTCGCGCCGCGCCTCGTCGAGCTCAGCCTCGCGGATCGCCTCGTTGAACTGCGCCTGGAACTCGCCGGCCATGCGGCGCAGCTTGCCCGTGACCTGCCCGACGGTGCGCAGCGCCTTCGGCAGGTCCTTCGGCCCGATGACGATGAGGGCGACGCCGCCGATCAGCATCACCTCGCCCCAACTCATGTCAAACATCGTGCCGACGGTCCCGCTGCTCGGGCATGCCGCGTCCCGGCACGCCCCGGATGGGCCTCAAGCCCCCGGCCTTACACCAAGCCGTACCCGGTGGAAGCCCGGATCCGATCAGACCGGCTTGCGCTCGCCGGCCGGCACGTGGCTCGCAGGGACCGCGGTGCCGGGGCTGGTCTCGGCCGTGTGAGGGATGGTGCGCACCGGCTCGGACGGCGTGACGGGCGTCGCCGTCGGGGCCGGCGCGTCGTCTTCCGCCATGCCCTTCTTGAAGGCTTTGATGCCCTTGGCCACGTCGCCCATCATGTCGGAGATCTTGCCGCGCCCGAACAGCAGCATCACCACGACGGCGACGATGACCCAGTGCCAGATACTCATGCTGCCCATGGCAACCTCTCCCGCGCCGCGCGAGGGGCCTCAGCGCGGCGTCTCGACCCGAGACCGAAATTCGGGCCGAACCTAGGGACAGCGCCCCGCGAACACAAGGAGCGGGCGGCCCCGTGACGCGGGATGGTTGCCGGGTGAAATCGGAATCAGGCCGCGGCGGAGAGGGCGGCGGCGAAGCGGGCGCGGGCCTCCGGCAGGTCGAGCCCCTCGCCGGCACCGGCGAGGCGCGCCAGCGCGGCCTCGGCCCGGCGGGCGGCGGCGCCGGCGAGCAGGGGTGCGCCCTCGGCCGCCCCCCGCATCTCGGCCATGTCGCCGTTGCAATGCAGGGCCATGTCGATGCCCGCCGCGAAGGAGGCCTCGGCACGGGCCCGGAACGGGCCGGTGAGCGCGTGCATCGAGAGGTCGTCGGTCATCAGCAGGCCGTCGAAGCCGATCGCGCCGCGGATCACCTGCTCGATCACGATGCGGGACTGCGTCGCCGGGCGCTCCGGGTCGAGGGCCGTGAAGACCACGTGCGCGCTCATCGCCATGGGCAGGTCGGCGAGCGCGCGGAAGGGCACGAAATCCTGGATCGCGAGGGTCTCGAGATCGGTCTCGACCACCGGCAGGCCCTTGTGGCTGTCGCAGCCGGCGCGGCCATGGCCGGGGATATGCTTCATCACCGGCAGGACGCCGCCGGCCATCAGCCCCTCGGCGACGGCGCGGCCGATCTCGGCCACCGCATTCGGCGTGGTGCCGTAGGCGCGGTCGCCGATGACGTCGTGGGCGCCGGCCACCGGCACGTCGAGGACGGGCGCGCAATCGACGTTGATGCCGACATCGGCGAGGTCGTGCGCCATCAGCCGGGCGCCGAGGCGGGCGATGGCCGCGGCCGCCCCGTCGAAGCGGGCATAGGCGCGGCCGGCCGGATAGGCCGGCCAGTGCGGCGGGCCCATGCGCTGGACCCGGCCGCCCTCCTGGTCGATCAGGATCGGCGCATCCGCCCGGCCGACGCAGTCGCGCAAGGCGTTCGTCAGCGCGCGCACCTCGTCGGGCGTGCCGATGTTGCGCTTGAACAGGATGAAGCCCCAGGGCCGCACGTCGCGGAAGAAGGCGGCCTCCTCCGGGGTGAGGCTCCGGCCGGCGCAACCGAGGATCAGGGCACGGGAGGACATCGGGGCGGCTCGCGCGGTCGGCTCGGGTGGAACGGTGGCGTCCGGTTCGTGAGGAACCGGAGGATCGGCCTTCGGCAGCGCCTCGGCAAGGCGAAACCGGGGCGGCCTGTGCGCCCGGGCACGGTGGAGGCGCGGGTGTTGCGCCGCGGACTCGGGAATGAAAGCGTGGCCGTTCGGAGCCGGGCGCGCCCGCAGGCCGGGCCGGCCCGCGGGATCTCTGCCCGCTACGCGATCAGGACTTCGGTCGGGTCTTCGATCAGTTCTTGGCCACGAAGCACTGGCCGCCGGCGCCCTGCAGCTCGCTGCAAAGGCTCGTCGCCTCGGCCTTGGCGAGCGGCCCGACGCGAACGCGGTAGATCGTCTTGCCGTTGACCTCGGCCTGGCGGATCAGCTCCGGCTTGCCGGCGAGCTGGCTGTACTTGCGCTGCATGTCACGGAATGCGGCCTGGGCGTCGCCGGCGCTGTTGCGCACGCCGAGCTGGACCGAGAAGCCGCCGACCGGCGCGTCGCTGACGGCGGGCGTGGCGCTGGCGGTGGTGGCCGCCGTGGTGGCGGGCGCGTCAGCCGGGATCGGGGTGTCCGGCGAGGCGGAGGCGAGGCGCTGCGTCGCCTTCGGGCGCGGCCGGGCGGGTGTCGCCTCGGCGGCGGGCATAGCAGCGGTCTCGGTGACCGCGGCGTTCTGGACCGGGACCTGCGGGGTCGCGGCGGCCTGGCGGCTCGGGCGCTGGCGCGGCGCCGGCTCGTCGCCGGGCATCACCATGGTCGGGATCGGGGAGGCCGGGGCCGCCTCGGCGGCCTGCTCGCGCTGCGGCGGCGGGGGCGGCGTGTCGGGCTTGACCGCGACGGTGCGCACGCGGCGCGGCTCGCCGAAGGCGTCGAGCGACGCGCTGCCCGGGGTCACCGCGCCGGTGGTGGAGGCGGACGGCGCGGCGCGTGTCGCCTGCGCGATGTCGATCGGCTGCTCCTCGCGGTTGACGATGCGGACCGGGTTGTCCTTGGCCTTGGGCTCGTAGATCTGGCGGTTCTGGTCCGGGATCTCGACGCCGTCGGCGACCTTCGGCGCGACCTTGAGCGGCGAGGTGTCGGCCTGGATCACCGGCACGCCGCCGGAGCCGGTGCCGTGCAGGCCCTTGTAGGTGAGCGCGCCGGTCACCGCGACGACGACCACGGCGAGCCCGGCGCCCACCGTCATCAGGCGGCGGCGCGGATCGACGCGCTTGAGCGGGCGCCGATCCTCGGGCGCCGCCTCCTCCTGCGCCGCGTAGGCGTCGGCCGACTGGTCCTGCTCGACGGAGGCGAGATACTGGTCGAAGGCGTCTGCCGGGGTCTCGCGGGGGGCGGCCTCGGGGGCGAAGCTCGGCTCGACCCGGCCGCGCCAGTCGTGATTCGCGGCCGGCGCCTCGGCGCGGCGCTCCTCGCGGGCGGCCAGGAGCTGGCGGAAGGGATCGTCCTGGCCGACGATGCGGGCGAGCTCGGCGAGCGGGTCGGCCTTCTGCGCGGCGGCCGGGGCGGCACCCGCGGCCTGGCTGGCCGGATGCTGCTGCAACGCGCGCGCGAAGTCCTCCAGATCGACGGGCGCACGCGAAGCATTCGTCATGGCAGCATCCTCACTTCAACGCCGGCGGGGCGTCAGCGCATCTCGTCCGGTGCGGTGACACCCAGAATTGCGAGACCGGAGGCGAGCGTGCCCCTCAATGCCTCGACAAGGGCAAGCCTCGCCTCGGTTGACTTTCGGTCGGTTGCATTAACAAACCGTAATTGCGGCAAGTCTTTGCCCTTGTTCCAGAAACTATGCAGCGAACTGGCGATTTCGTAGAGATGGAATGCGATCCTGTGCGGTTCGTGCGCGGATGCCGCCGCCTCCAGCACCCGCGGGTACTGCGCGATCAGGCGCATCATCTCGATCTCCCCCGAATCGGCAAGTGATTCGAGGTCGGCGCGGGCCAGCAGCGCCGTGTCCGTGAAGTCGGTGTCGGGATAAGCCTCGCGCGCCTGACGCTGCACCGAGCGGGCGCGGGCATGGGCGTATTGCACGTAGAAGACCGGGTTGTCCTTCGACTGCTCGACCACCTTGGCGAGGTCGAAATCGAGGGTGGCGTCGTTCTTCCGGTAGAGCATCATGAAGCGGATCGCGTCGCGGCCGACCTCGTCGATGACCTCGCGCAGGGTCACGAACTCGCCCGCGCGCTTCGACATCTTCACCGGCTCGCCGGCCCGCAGCAGCCGCACGAGCTGGCAGAGCTTCACGTCGAGGGTCGCCTCGCCGTTCGAGACCGCCTTCACCGCCGCCTGCATGCGCTTGACGTAGCCGCCATGGTCGGCGCCGAGCACGTCGATCATCTCGCGGGCGCCGCGCAGGAACTTGTCGCGGTGATAGGCGATGTCGGCGGCGAAATAGGTGAAGCTGCCGTCCGACTTCAGGAGCGGCCGGTCGGTGTCGTCGCCGAACTCCCGGGTCCGGAACAGGGTCTGCTCGCGGTCCTCCCAATCCTCTGGGAGCTGGCCCTTGGGCGGGGGCAGCCGTCCCTCGTAGACGAGGCCGCGCCCGCGCAGCGCGCTCAGCAACGCGCCGACCGCGCCGCTGTCCTGCAGCTTGCGCTCGGAGAAGAACACGTCGTGGCGGATGCCGATCGCCGCGAGGTCGTCGCGGATCATGTCCATCATGGCGGCGAGCGCGGCGTCGCGCACCACCGGCAGCCACTCGGATTCGGGCTTGTCGGCGAGGCTGTCGCCGTACTCGGCCGCGAGCTGCTTGCCCACCGGGATCAGGTAGTCGCCGGGATAGAGCCCCTCGCCGACCACCGCGTCGCTGCGGCCGAGCGCCTGGAGGTAGCGGATATGGGCCGAGCGGGCGAGCACCACGACCTGCGCGCCGGCATCGTTGATGTAGTATTCGCGCGTCACGTCCCGGCCCGCCGCGGCGAGCAGGTTGGCGAGCGCATCGCCGAACACCGCGCCGCGCCCGTGGCCGACATGCATCGGCCCGGTCGGGTTGGCCGAGACGTACTCGACGTTGACGGGCCCGCCCGCCATCGCGATCCGGCCGAAGGCGGCGGGATCGGTGGCCGCATGGCGCACCACCGCGTGGAGCACGGACGGCGCCAGCCGCAGGTTGATGAAGCCGGGCCCGGCCACGCTCACCTCGGTGACGCGCGGGTCGGCGCGCAGCGCCGCGGCCAGCGCCTCGCCGAGCTGCTTCGGGTTGGCGCGCGCCTCCTTGGCGAGCACCAGGGCGGCGTTGGTGGCCAGATCCCCATGCGCGGGATCGCGCGGCGGCTCGACCACGACGCGGGTCAGGTCGAGCCCCTCGGGCAGGGTGCCGGAACGGGTCAGCGCTTCGAGGGCCTCGCGCACGCGGGCCTCGAACAGGGCAAAGATGTTCATCGCGATATTTCGAATCCGTCGCCCGGGGCGTCGCCGCGCCGCCGGTGCCTGAAGCGGGCGCCATAGCAAGGGGGGCGGCCCAAGTCACGGATGGCAGGCTTGGGGAGGGGCTCGCCGCGCGCTGTCCCGGGGTTTCCGTCCCCTTGCGTAGACTGCCCCGTTGAAGGTCCAGCCGGACTCTCGCGATCACTCGATCCACGCAAATTCGATGCGCGGGAGATTCTGTCGATGAAGGCCCTTGTTCTGTCCGGCGCCGTTCTCGCCGCCGGCCTCGTGATGGCGCCCCTGACCGCCGAGGCCGGCCCCTACGGGCATGGCGGATACCGCGGCGGCCATGGCTTCGGCCATGGCGGCGTCGCGGGCGTCCGGGGCGGCTATCGCGGCGGCTTCGCCCGGGCCGGCGGCTTCGGCCATCGCGGCTTCGGCTATCGGACGGGCGGCTTCGGCTACCGCGCCGCCGGGCTCGGCTATCGCGGGTACGGCTACCGGGGCGGCTATTACGGCGGGCGCGGCTACGGACGCGGCCTTGGGCTCGGCCTCGCGGGGGCCGGGATCGGGCTCGGCGTCGGGCTCGCGGCCGGCGCCCTCTCGACGGGCTACGGCTACGCCGCCCCGGCCTACGGCTACGCCTATGGCAGCAACGGCTACGGCAATTACGGCTACGCCCCGGTCGGCTACAGCTACCCCGCCGCCTATGCCGCGCCGATCTATGCCGCCCCGGCCTACGGCTACGGAGCCGATTGCTACGGCTGGTGAGGCTGGGCCGGGGCGCTCACCCTCCTTCTGGGAGGATAGGAATGCCACGGTTCTGGATGGTGCGCGGGTTCCCTCCCCCTTGCGGGGAGGGGTAGGGGTGGGGGTGGTGCAGAAGGCACCGCTCCGCTCAATTCTGCGCGACCCCCACCTCCGGCTCCTCCCCGCAAGGGGGAGGAGAGGCCCGTTGCGGCGCACGTGCTTTCGGCCCCGCGCGGATGATCCGCCGGGGGCATGGCTGAAGTCACGGTTGGGGTGACGCGGGACGTCGCGAAGCCCGAAGACGCAACGTTGCACAAGAGCCGGCTCCCCGGCGTCCCGCGGATGAGTGCCGGGTCGCCCGGCCGATCATCCGATTTTGCGTCCGGTGTCCGTTACGCGGGGTCGCGAACTGGCGCTTAAGACAGTCCCGAGGTCGGTGCCCTCGGCGCTTCCGAGCGAGCCTTCGTCGCACGCCGCCCCAGCGCCCTCCCCCGATTCCCGAAGGGGAATCACGGCTCGGCGAGGGGCAGGCCGCGGCTCGGCGGGGTCCAGTGCAGGTCGGGGGTGCTGGCGTAGAGCCGCCGGTGGGCCAGCACCGCGTAGGTGTCGGTCATCCCGGCGATGTAGTCGGCGATGCGGCGGGCGACCTTCGCCTCGGAGGCACCGTCGAGCCCCGCGCTCCACTCCTCGGGCATGCGCGACGGATCGGCGCGGAAGGCCGCGAACAGCTCGGCCACGATGGTGTTGGCCTTGGCGCGCACCGCCATCACCCCGGGATGGCGGTACATCCGCGCGTAGAGGAAGCGCTTGATCGCCGCATCCGCCGCGGCGACCGGCTCCGAGAAGGCGATGACGGGCGCGCCTGCCGCGCGGATGTCCTCGACGCGCGCCGGGCGCAGGCTCCCGATCCGGCGCTCGCCCTCGCGGATCAGGTCCTCCACGAAGCGGGTGATGACGCGGCGTGCCAGCTCGTGGATCCGGCGCGAGACCTCGAGCCCTGGATGGAGCGCCTCGATCTCGTCGAGCAGTCCCTTCAGGAAGGGCACCTCGGCGAGGTCCTCGAGGTCGAACAGGCCGGCGCGCAACCCGTCGTCGAGGTCGTGGGCGTCGTAGGCGATGTCGTCGGCGAGCGCTGCGACCTGCGCCTCCGGCCCCGCATGGAGCGACAGGTCGAGGGGGTGGAGCGCATCGTATTCGAGGATCGCGGCCGGGATCCCGGCCCGGCTGTAGCGCGGCGTCGGGCGCCCCTCGGCATCGAGGAGTGGGCCGTTGTGCTTGACGAGCCCCTCCAGCGTCTCCCAGGCGAGGTTCAGCCCGTCGAAGCCGGCATAGCGCCGCTCCAGCCGGGTGACGATGCGCAGCGCCTGGGCGTTGTGGTCGAAGCCGCCGAAATCCGCCATGCAGGCATCGAGCGCGTCCTCGCCCGTATGGCCGAAGCAGGTGTGGCCGAGGTCGTGGGAGAGCGCCAGCGCCTCGGCGAGGTCCTCGTCGAGGCCGAGCGAGCGGGCGAGCGCCCGCGCCACCTGCGCCACCTCCAGGGTGTGGGTCAGCCGCGTGCGGTAATGGTCGCCCTCGTGGTGCACGAAGACCTGGGTCTTGTGCTTCAACCGCCGGAAGGCGGTGGAATGCACGATGCGGTCGCGGTCGCGCTGGAAGTCGCTGCGGGTCGGCGAGGCCGGCTCGGGGATCAAGCGCCCGCGCGTGCGCGCCGGGTCCGTGGCGTAGGGCGCGCGCCAGCGCTCACCGGAGGGCCGCACCGCGCCGCCTCCTCGCCCTGCTCTTGCTGGATCTCCGCATGGCTCCCCCTCGGCCCTCACGCGTTGCGGGGCTCGTCCTGCGCCCATATCTTGTGGGCGAAGCGGCGCCCGGCAATCGTCGGACCGCACGGTACCCACAGAGCTGTCCGGTTCGCCCCATGACCGAGATCATCCTCACGCCCCGCGCCGCCAAGCGCATCAACGAGATCATGGGCGCCGAGCCGCCCGGCTCGACGCTTCGCATCAGCGTGAACGGCGGCGGCTGCTCGGGCTTCTCCTACGCCTTCGACATCGCCAGCGACCGCGCCGAGCAGGACGTCGCGATCGAGCGCGACGGCGCCACGGTGATCATCGACCCCGTCTCGCTCGAATACATGGCCGGCTCGACCATCGACTTCGTGAACGACCTGATCGGCCAGTCCTTCAAGATCGAGAACCCGCAGGCCACCGCCTCCTGCGGCTGCGGCACCTCGTTCTCGATCTGACCCCTCCCGTCCGGGCCGTTGCAGCGGCACGACAGGTGCGAACCGTCGTGCCCGCCGCGCCGCGCCGCGATTGCGTGCCGTCGCGAACTGCGTCACGGATGGGAACGGCCGGCTTGGCGCCCCTCGCACAACTCCCGCTGCGCCGTCGCGGCCAGGGGAGGATTCCCATGGCTCGGGAGTCGTGCGAGATGCGCCGAGGTGCCGGCCGCCCCGCACACCTCGACATGCCGTCGGCGATCCGGACACGATCATGAGTCACCCGAAGGGCCGCGCCCGCCTCGCGCCGGCGGTTCTCGCGTCCGCGCTCGCCGCCGCCCTCCCCGCCTTCTGCATGATAGCGACGCCGCTGGCGGCGCAGGAGGCGGCCTCGGCGGTGCAGGATGTGACGCTCGCCGACGTGACCCTGCCGCTCGGCACCACGATATTCCGGGCGCCGAAGATCACGGTGAGCGGCACCCGCCTCTCGAAGGACGAGCTCACCGCCCTCCTCAAGGCCGACGCGCCCGAGCCCTGGCCCGCCCGCCTCGCCCGGCTGGAGGCCGCGAGCGTCAGCGCCCCCGTGCTGATCTCCGAGCATGCCGGCCCCGGCGCGATGCGCCAGACCGTGACCTATCGCGAGATCAGCGCCCGCGACGTGCGCGCCGGCCGCATCGCCGAGCTGACCACGGCCGGCGCGGCCCTCACCGTCACCGACGGCACCGAGACCGGCACCGGCACCTACGGCCCGATCCGCGCCACCGACGTGGACCTCGCGGCGCTGACCCGCCTCTACACGGTGGCGGGCGACGGCAAGGGCACGGTGCAGCGCCTCTACGCCGCCTTCCAGATCTCGGACGTGGTCTATACCGACGCCTCGGGCACCACGGTGAAGCTCGGCCGGCTGGAGGGCCGAGACCTCGGCGGGCGCCAGGTGCCCGGCGGCTGGAGCGGCGCCCTCGACGCGATCTCCGCCGGGCTGGCGGCGCTGAGCGCCGATCCCGAGGCCGAGGCGCTGCCCGCGCCCGAGCGCGCCCGGCTCGCCGGGGCCGGCGCCGACCTCCTCGGCGCCCTCGATGTCGGCACGCTCGAGGCGCGCGACCTCTCCCTCAGCGAGACCGACGCCGACGGGCCGCTCCTCATCGAGGTGGGGCGCCTGACCTATGCGAGCGGGCCCGAGGCGGGCTTCCGGATGGAGGGCCTCGCCTTCACGCAGGGGCCGACCCGCGCCCGCCTCGCGCGGCTCGCGCTGACCGGGGTCTCGCTGGCTCCCACCATCGAGACGCTGCGCCGCCTCGCCAGGCCCGACGCCCAGGTCGGCGAGGACGAGATGCGCCGCCTGATGCCGGCGATCGGCGCCCTGACTCTGCAGGAGATGAGCCTCGACCTGCCGCCCGAGCCGCCCGCCGCGAAGCCGGAGGCCAGGTCCGAGAGCAAGCCCGAGCCGAAGGTGGAGGCGCGGCCCGGTAGGCCCGGGGGCAAGCCCGAGTTGAAGACCGAGCAGAAGGCGGCCGGCGACCCCCTCGCCGCCCCGGCCGCGGCCCCGCCCGCCGGCACGCATGTGGCGCTGCGCGACGCGGCGATCAGCTTCGGGCCCCTGAAGGAGGGCGTCCCCACCGCGACCCGCGTCAGCCTGTCGGGCCTCGTCATGCCGGCCGCGATGATGGCGGATGCGCCGGTCCTCGGGGCGCTGTCGGCCTATGGCTACCGCGACCTCGACCTCACCTTCGTGGCCGACCTCGCCTGGGACGAGGGCAAGCGCGAGGTCTCCCTGCGCGAGATGACGCTGACGGGCCGCGACATGGGCACGGTGCGGCTCTCCGGCCTCGTCGGCGGCGTCGGGCCGGAGGTGCTGACCGCCAAGGTCCCGGCCGCGCAGCTCCTGATGTTCACCGCGAACGCCAAGACCCTCGACGTGACGGTGGAGAATACCGGCCTGTTCGAGCGCTTCATCGCGGCCCAGTCGAAGTCGCTGAGCCTGAAGCCGGACGAGCTGCGCCAGGAATATGTGAGCGCGAGCCAGTTCGGCGTGCCGATCATCCTCGGCGGCTCGGCCGGCGCCAAGGCGATCGGCGCGGCGATGGGCCAGTTCGTGACGAAGCCCGGCCGCCTCGTGGTCAACGCCAAGGCCAAGACCGATGCGGGCCTCGGCTTCGCCGACTTCGCCTTCGCCCGCTCGCCGGCGGCGGTGTTCGATAAGATCGAGGTGGACGCGAAGGCCGAGTAGGGGCACCCCCTACTCCGCGATCACCCCCGGATGCGCCGCCGCGAGGGCGGCGCGGGTCGCCTCCGCCCAGGCGCGGTCGCGGGCGTGGCGCGGGCGGTCGAGCGCCACCTCGGCGACGAGGCTCGCGGGCCGTGCCGAGAGCAGCAGGAGCCGGTCGGCGATGGCGATCGCCTCGGCGACGTTGTGGGTGACCATCAGCACGCTCATGCCGAGCCCGTCGACCGTGTCGACCACTAGGCCGCGCAGCGACGCCGCTGCCGCGTCGTCGAGGGAGACGAAGGGCTCGTCGAGGACGAGGAGGCGCGGCGCGTCGGCGAGCGCCCGGGCGAGCGCCACCCGCCGCTGCATGCCGAGCGAGAGCGCCCCGGGATAGCGCCCGCGCCAGGGCGTCAGGCCGAGATGGGCGAACAGGGCGTCGAGGTCGCGCCCGCGCCGGGCCCGCGGCATGGCGAGGCGCACGTTCTGCTCCACCGTCCGCCAGGGCAGGAGCCGCGGCTCCTGGAAGACCATGCCGGGCCGGGCGGAATCCGCGCACGGGTCCGGCTCGACGCGGCCCTCGTAGTCGGCGTCGAGCCCGAGCAGGATGCGCAGGGTGGTCGACTTGCCCGCGCCCGAGGGCCCGATCAGGCAGACGATCTCGCCCGCGCCCACCGCGAAGGCGAGGCCGCGCACCGCCTCGACGGGCTCGGCCGAGGCCGGGTGATAGACCTTGCGGTCGATGGCGACCCGGAGGACGGGGGACTCAGCGCCAGCGCCGGACATGCGCCTGCAGCCGCTGGAGGATCAGGATGTCGATGGCGATCATCACGCTCATGAAGACGATGCTGTAGCCGAGGATCGCCGCCACGTTGGTGCTCTGCACGAAGTAGAAGTTGATCGCGAAGCCGACGCCGTCGGGCCGGCCGAGCAGCTCGATCACGAGCACGATCTTCCAGGCGAGCGAGAGGCCGGAGCGCGCCGCGGCCACCACGTAGGGCTGGAGCTGCGGCACCAGCACGTGGGCGATCCAGGTGCGCCGGTCGAAGCGGTAGGTGCGGGCCATCTCCTCGAGGCCCGGATCGAGCTCGCGGGCACCCTCGCGCACGATCACCGCGACGTTGGGCAGCTTGTTGAGCACCACCGCCAGGATCGCCGCGGTCTCGTTGAGGCCGACCCAGATATAGGCCAGCACCGTGATCACCAGCGCCGGCGTGTTGAGGACGACGAGGAGCGGCGTGTCGAGGGCGATGTTCAGGGCCTTGGAGCGTCCCAGGGCCACGCCGAGCAGCACGCCCAGCACCATGGCGAGGCCGAAGGAGACCGCGACCCGCAGGAGCGTGACGCCGACATTGTGGAACAGGTCGCCGCGGGCCGCCTCCTCGGCGATGAAGGTGGCGACCGTCAGCGGGGCCGGCAGCAGGCGCGAGCCGGCGGCCTGCGCCGCCGCCTGCCAGGCGGCGAGCAGCACCACCACCGAGACGAGGCGGGTGAGGAGGTTCATGCGCGGGGAAGGCGGTTCCGGCCGGCCGGCTCAGCCATTCCGGCTCCCGTCGAAATAGAGGTCCGGCGGCAGCGCGGTGCCCGCGCCGACGAGACGCTCGCCGCCGAGCCGCTGCATCACCGCGTAGAGCCGCTCGCCGTCGACGCGCTCCTCGGCGATGGTCCGGCGCGGGATGCCGGCGAGGAAGTCGCGCTTCAGCGCCTCGAAGGTGGGCTCGTCCTCCGCCGTCATCAGCGGGCGCACGATCTCCCAGGCTTTGGGATCCGAGGCGAGGATGTCCTTGGCCGCCCGCGAGGCCCGGGCGAATCCGGCCACCACCTCGGGCTTCTGCTGCACGGCCGCCCCGTCCACGAGGTAGCCGATGAGAGCCACCGCGCCGGAGGCGCCGAAGGCGCGCATGATGTCGTCGGCCCCGACGAGGCGGCGGAAGCCCTTGGCCTCCAGCCGCGCGCAATAGGTCCAGTAGGTGAGCGCGGCGTCGAGCGCCCCCTGCTCCAGCTTCAGGGTGATCAGCGGCGGTGCGCCGTAGGCGAGCTCGGCCTTGGTCTCCAGGTCGAGGTCGGCGGCGTCGCGCGCCTGCGCCTTCAGGAGGAGCCAGTTCTTGTCCAGCGGTCCGCCCGCCACGCCGAGGCGCTTGCCGGCGAGGTCCTTGAGGCTGCGGATCGGGCTGTCGCCCGGCACCATCACGGCACCCTCGGTGGTCGAGTAGGGGATGAAGCGGAGCGCGCGGCCCTCGTTGCCGAGGCGGGCCGCCCAGAGCAGGTCGCCGACGATGGCGTCGACCTGGCCGCCCATGAAGGCGATGCGCGCCGCGTCGTTGCCGGCGAGCTTCACCACGTCGAGCTCGAAGCCGTTGGCCGTGTCGAGGCCGCGCGCCTTGATCACCGCCGCCTCCCAGGCGACCGTGCCGAAGGGCAGGCTGCCGAGGCGGAAGCTGGGCGCCGCCGCGCTGCCCGGGCGCGCCGAGAGGGCGGCCGCGCCCGCGAGCGCCCCGGCGAGCAATCCGCGCCGTGACAGCATGGCGCCCTCTCCCTGATGTCCTAGGCGGTTCTTCGACGCCGCGGGTCCGGATGCGAGCTTGGCGCGCGCGTTCGGCCGGGGCCATTGCCAAAAAGGTCATAGGGCGCCCTCGGCGAGGCGTCCACCGGCCATCTGTGCTGATCTTGCGCGCTTTCCCGGCCCGGGGCACCCTTCCCCCAAGGCAGTGCCCGAGGCAGTGGAGGAGACGGACGATGAGCGAGCGGCGCGAGGGAGCCCTGGACGACGCCACCATCGAGGCGCGGCTCAAGGCCGAGCTGCCGGACTGGCGCTACGAGGACGGCTGGATCCGGCGCACCTACAAGACGGCGGGCTGGAAGAGCACGCTGATGGTGATCAACACGGTGGGCCACCTCGCCGAGGCGGCCTGGCACCACCCCGACCTCACGGCCTCCTACGCCTGGGTCGAGGTGCGGCTGATGAACCATGCGGCCAAGGGCATCACCGACAAGGATTTCGCCCTGGCCGCCAAGATCGAGCAGGTGGTGGGCTGGCAGCCTGGCACGGAGGGCGGTGCGCTCGAAGGGACGCCCACCGACCCGCGCTTCGCCTACATCAAGTACGACAAGTAGGACTCGGGGCTCCGGCTACATCTTCCGGGTGTCGAGAGGGATCATCCCTCTCGCGGGTCCGGGCGGAGCCCGGGATTTGCATCGGGACTTCGCCCCGATACCCCACCAAAGGGATGATCCCTTTGGAAACCCGGATCGATCTCGCATGACCGACTCGACCGTGCGGGCCCTGCGCGGGCGCGTGCTCACGCTCAAGGGCAACCCGTTCCTCGACGAGCCCGGCGCCTGCCTCGTCCACCACGAGGACGGGCTCGTCGTGATGCAGGGCGGGCGCATCACCGCCTTCGGCGCCTATGCCACCACGCGCTGGGCCCTGCCCGAGGGCGTGGTGCCCGTCGAATATCCCGACAGCCTGATGGTGCCGGGGCTGATCGACACCCATGTCCACTACCCGCAGATCCAGATGATCGGCGCCTTCGGGGAGGAACTCCTCGAATGGCTGACGCGCTACACCTTCCCGGCCGAGTTCGCCTTCGCCGACCGGGTCCATGCCGAGGAGACGGCGCGGCTGTTCCTGCGCTCGGTGCTGGCCTGCGGCACCACCACGGCCGCGGTCTACTGCACGGTGCACCCGCATTCGGCCGAGGCCTTCTTCGCCGAATCGGAGCGGTTCAACACCCGCATGGTGGCGGGCAAGGTCCTGATGGACCGCAACGCGCCGGCCGCCCTCCTCGACACGGCCGAGCGCGGCTACCGGGAGAGCCGCGATCTCGCCGCGCGCTGGCACGGGCGCGGGCGCCAGCTCTACGCGGTCACCCCGCGCTTCGCGCCCGCCTGCTCGGAGGCGCAGCTCGACGCGGCCGGCGCGCTCATCGCCGAGGATCCGAGCCTCTATCTCCAGACGCATCTCTGCGAGAGCGAGGCGGAGGTGGCCTGGGTGCGCGACCTGTTCCCCGAGCGGGCGCGCTATCTCGACGTCTACGCCGAGGCCGGGCTGGTGCGTCCGCGCGCGGTGTTCGGCCACGCGATCCACGTGGACGAGGCGGATCTCTGCACCTGCCACCGGGCCGGGGCGGCGCTCTCGCATTGCCCGAGCTCGAACCTCTTCCTCGGCAGCGGGCTGTTCCGGCTGTTCGACGCCCTCGACCCGCGCCGCCCGGTCCGGGTCGGGCTCGGCACCGATGTCGGGGCGGGCACCTCGCTCTCCCTCGTGCGGACGCTGGGCGAGGCCTACAAGGTGGCCGCACTCCGCGGGGACAAGCTCGACGCGGTGCGCGCCCTCTGGCTCGCCACGGCGGGGGGCGCCGAGGCCCTGCATCTGGAGGACCGGATCGGCCGGATCGCGGGGGGCTACGAGGCCGATCTCTGCGTGCTCGATACCGCGGCGACGCCCCTCATGGCGCACCGGGCGCGCTACTGCACCGATATCGAGGAGCTGCTCTTCGTGGTGATGACCCTCGGCCACGAGCGCGTGAGGGCGACCTGGGTCGCGGGCGAACCGGTCTACGAGGCGGGACGGGCCGAGTCGTTCCGCTATGCGGGGAAGAGCGGTGGTTGATGTGGGATCCCCTCGCCCCGCTTGCGGGGAGAGGGTCGCGACGACCTCGTCGTCGTCGCGACAAGGCGGCAGCCGAGGGTGAGGGGGCGGTTCCGAAGGAGCCTCTTCCGGGGCCGCCCCCTCACCGCCGCTTCGGCTTCGCCTTCGCTTCCCACAGGGACGACGAGGTCCCTGTGGGCCTCTCCCCGCAAGCGGGGAGAGGGGGACACGCGCCGCCGGTCGTCAGGCGCCGAGGCCGCCGAGGCAGACGTACTTGGTGTTGAGGTAGTCCTCGATGCCCTGGTAGGAGCCCTCGCGGCCGACGCCCGATTCCTTGACGCCGCCGAAGGGAGCCACCTCGGTGGTGATGATGCCCTCGTTGACGCCGACCATGCCGTATTCGAGCGCTTCCGAGACCCGGAAGGTGCGGCCGAGGTCCTTCGTGTAGAAGTAGCAGGCGAGCCCGACCTCGGTGTCGTTGGCCATCGCGATCGCCTCGGCCTCGTCGCGGAAGCGGAAGAGCGGCGCGAGCGGGCCGAAGGTCTCCTCCTTGGCGACCTCCATGCCGGGCACCACGTCGACCAGCACGGTCGGCTCGAAGAACGAGCCGCCCAGCGCGTGGCGCTTGCCGCCCGCGATCACCCGCGCGCCCTTGGCGGTGGCGTCGCGGATATGCGCCTCGACCTTCTCGACCGCGGCATGGTCGATGAGCGGGCCCTGGACCACGCCCTCCTCCGCGCCGTTGCCGACCTTGAGCGCGTTGGCCGCTTCCGCCATCTTCGCCGCGAAGGCGTCGTAGATGCCGTCCTGCACCAGGAAGCGGTTGGTGCAGATGCAGGTCTGGCCGGTGTTGCGGAACTTGGCGAGCATCCCGCCCTCCACCGCCCGGTCGAGATCCGCGTCGTCGAAGACGATGAACGGCGCGTTGCCGCCAAGCTCCATCGAGACCTTCTTCACCGTGCCGGCGGCCTGGCTCATCAGCAGCTTGCCGATCTCGGTGGAGCCCGTGAAGGTGATCTTCTTGACGAGCGGGCTGCCGGTCATCTCGCCGCCGATCTGCCTGGCCGAGCCGGTGAGCACCGAGACGAGGCCCGCCGGGATGCCGGCGCGCTCGCAGAGCAAGCCCCAGACCAGGCCCGAGAGCGGCGTCTGCGTCGCCGGCTTGATCACGATCGGGCAGCCGGCGGCGAGCGCCGGGGCGAGCTTGCGGGCGATCATCGAGGAGGGGAAGTTCCACGGCGTGATCGCCGCCACCACGCCGACCGGCTCCTTGGTGACGAGGATGCGGCGGTCGGGCCAGGGCGAGGGCACCACGTCGCCGTAGACGCGGCGCGCCTCCTCCGCGAACCACGTCACGTAGGCGGCCGACATGCCGACCTCGGTGCGGGCTTCCGCCAGCGACTTGCCCTGCTCGGCGGTGAGGATACGGGCGAGATCCTCCTGGTTCTCCAGCACGATCGCGGCGAGCTTCTTGAGGAGCGTGGCGCGCTCGGCGGCGGTCTTGGCGCGCCAGGCCGGGAAGGCGGCGTGCGCGGCTTGAATCGCGCGGCGCGTCTCCTCGGTGCCGGCGTTCGGCACGCGGCCGATGATGCCGCCGGTGGCGGGGTTGTTGACCTCGATGGAGCCCGACCCGCTCTTCGACCACTCCCCGCCGATCAGGCAGGCATCGACGAGCAGGCTCGGGTCCTTCAAGGACAGGGTCTCGGTCTCAGGCATTCGAGGTTTCCTTTGGAGGCTGTGGCGCGGCGTTGCGCGGCTTGATGGGCACGCTCTGGGCCGTATTCCTCGCCTGTGCCTCGGCTTTTGTCTCGAAGACGTGGGGAGCTAGGTCCCGACTTGCCAGCGATGCGCCGAGTTTCAGTCTCATGAACGCGCTCGTCGTATAGCGAGACGCGGTCTCGTAGTAGCGGTTCTCCAGATAGGCGACCGTGGAGAAGTAGGCGTCGCTCACGGTCGGATCGATGTCCACGCCGTCGTAATTGGCGATCAGGTGCACCTTGCGCCCGATCTCCTGGCAGGTGCGCTCGTATTCGCGGCGCACCAGCTCCACGTCCTCGATGGTCCGGACCTGGAAGCCCTCGAGGTTGCAGAACAGGATGTTGCGTTCCTCGTCGTAGCTGAGCCGCTCTGCAAGAGAGAGGCCGAGGAGCCAGGGCTCCAGCCCCATCACCCCGTCCCGGAACAGGCGCGGGTCCATCGGCTTCGGGTCGTGGACGATCGGCCGGAACCCCATCTGCGCGAGGATGTCCCGCTCGATGTCGATGCCGGGCGCCACCTCCACGAGCTCCATGCCGGCCCGCGTGCGGCGGAAGGTGCAGCGCTCGGTCACGTAGAGCACCGGCTGGCCGCGCTCGGCGGCATAGGCGCCCGAGAAGGTGACCTGCTCCACCGCCTCGATGAACTTGCGCGAGCGCCCCTCCTGCAGGATGCGCACGCCGCCGTCCACGACCGCGACCTTGAGCCCGTCCGCCGTGAAGGTGCCGGCGAAGACCAGCGACTTCGCGTTCTGCGAGATGTTGATGAAGCCCCCGGCCCCGGCCAGCCGCTTGCCGAAGCGGCTGACATTGACGTTGCCCGCCCCGTCGCATTGCGCGAGGCCGAGGCAGGCGAGGTCGAGCCCGCCGCCGTCGTAGAAGTCGAATTGCTGGTTCTGGTGCAGCACCGCCGCCGGGTTGAGCGCCGCGCCGAAATCGAGCCCGCCCTGCGGCAGGCCGCCGATCACGCCGGGCTCGGCGGTGAGGGTGAGGTAGCGCAGCACCCGCTCCTCGGCCGCCACCGCGGCGACGCCCTCGGGCATGCCGATGCCGAGATTGACCACGCCGCCCGGCGGCAGCTCGAAGGCGCAGCGCCGGGCGATCACCTTGCGCGCGTCGAGGCTCATCGGGACGATGCGGTCGAGGGGCACGCGCTGGCGGCCCGTATAGGCGTGGTTGTAGGCGGTGCCGTAGGTCTGGCGGTGGTTCTCGGGCTCGCTCAGCACCACGCAGTCGACGAGCACGCCCGGCACCTGCACCTCGCGCGGGTTGAGCGAGCCGGCCTCGGCGAGCCGCTCCACCTGCGCGATCACGAAGCCGCCCGAGTTCTTGGCGGCCATGGCGGCGGCGAGGTTGTCGAGCGTCAGCGCCTCGCGCTCCATGGTGATGTTGCCGGCCGGATCCGCCGTGGTGCCGCGGATCAGCGCGACGTTCACCGGGAAGGCCTTGTAGTGCAGCCAGGGCTCGCCCCCGAGCTCGACCACGTTGACGAGGTCCTCCGTGGTGATCGCGTTGAGCTTGCCGCCCTCAAGGCGCGGATCCACGAAGGTGTTGAGCCCGACCTTGGTGATGTGGCCCGGCGTGTGCGCGGCGATCTCGCGGTAGAGATGCGAGACCACGCCGAGCGGCAGGTTGTAGGCCTCGATCTTGCCCTCGACCGCGAGCGCGCCGAGCTTCGGCACCAGCGCCCAGTGGCCGCCGACGACCCGGCGCACGAGGCCCGGCAGCGCGAGCCGGTTGAGCCCGCGCTCCTTGCCGTCGCCGGGGGCGGCGGCGAACATCAGGCCGAGGTCGCGCGGGCCCTGGCTGGCCTCGAAGCGGCGGGCGAGCGCCAGGATCAGCTCGTCCGGCGTGCCGATGCCGACGAAGCCCGAGACCGCGACCATGTCGCCGTCATGGATGATCGCGACCGCCTCGTCGGCGCTGACGATCTTGTTCTTCAGGTTGCCCAAACCCGGATCCCCCCTCAGCCTCGCTCTCAGCCTCTCTCAGCCGCGCGCGCTCAGCCAGTCGGCGATGCCGGAGCCCAGCAACGCCTGTGCCTTGCCGCCGACGAAGACGCCGACATGGCCGCCGGGCAGGCCCAGCTCCGTGTAGTCCTGCGTGCCGATCTTGCCCGAGAGCGCCCGCGAGGTGGCGGGCGGGATGATGTGGTCGTCCTTGGCGAAGACGTTCAGCACCGGACAGGTGATGTCGGAGAGCTTCACCGTGCGGCCCGACAGCTCGAAGCGGTTCTCCACCAGCTTGTTGTCCTGGTAGAGGTCCTTGAGCCATTGCTTGGCCGCCTCGCCCGGATGGTCCGGCCGGTCGGCGATCCACTTCTCCATGCGCAGGAAGTTCAGGAACTTCTTCTTGTCGGCGAGCGCGTCGAGCAGGTCGAGATTGTACTTCGTCAGCGTCCGCATCGGCGTCATCATCGAGAAGACCGAGCCCATGAAGGCGCCGGGCAGCGAGCCCTGCGACTCGATCAGCCGGTCGATGTCCTCGGGCGAGAGCGAGCGCATCCAGAGGTTGATGAAGCCGTGGCCGGGGCGGTTGTCGACCTGGTCGGCGTGGAAGTCGATCGGCGTGATGGTCAGCACCATCGCGTTGACCTGATCGGGATAGAGCGCCGCGTAGCAGGTGGTGAAGACGCCGCCCTCGCAGATGCCGAGCAGGTTGACCTTCTCGGCAGCCGTCTGCGCCTGGATCGCCGCGACGCATTCGGCGAGGTAGCCGTCCACGTAGTCGTCGATGGTAACGAAGCGCTCGGCCCGGCTCGGATTGCCCCAGTCGACCACGTAGAGGTCGAGGCCGAGATTGAGCAGGTTGCGGACCAGCGAGCGGTCCTCCTGCAGGTCCGCCATGGTGTAGCGGCCGATCAGCCCGTAGACGATCAGCACCGGGGGCAGGCCCTTGGACTCGGCCAAGGGGCGGTAGCGGTAGAGCGAGACCTTGTCCTGGCTCCAGACGAGGTCCTTCGGCGTGGTGGCGATCTGGACGTCGGTGTCGCGGATCTCGCCGAAGAGCTTGGCGCCCTCGGCGATGCGGCGCCCGAGCGCCGAGACCTCGGCCACCGCGTCGGCCGGCGTGATGGTGGGGCGGCTCACGGCGTGGTCTCCTTCTGGCGCGTGGCACCCTTCGCGCGCTTGAGGGCGCGCAGCTCGCGGCGGAGTTCCGTCACCGTCTTGTGCAGGTCGTCGAGCTCCGCCCGCGTCGGGTAGCCGAACATCTGGCTATAATATTCGCCGATATCCTGCTGCGCGAGGCGCAGATCCGTGGCGGCCTTGAGCGATTCCCGCTGGCTCTTCAGGAAGGCGTCGGAGCGCTGCGTCTCCACCAGCACGTCGTTGGCGGTCTCGATCCACAGGGCCATCAGGGCGCGGGCGGATTCGAGCGGCTGGCCGGCCTCGGCCTTGGCGTTGACGGCCTTGGAGAAGGCCCCCGTGGCCCGGGTCCAGGCCTCCAGCATCAGGGTGTTGTGCTCGAGGTTGCGCCGCCGGAGCGCCGTCCAGGCCGTGGTCAGGCTGGCGAACTTGCGCTCCACCTGGAACAGGTCGGCGAATTGCGGCCCCTCGGCGAGGCGGCTCAGCGCCGCGTCGACCTCGCTCGAGGCCGAGAGCCAGCCGCGCGGGTCGAACACCTTGGCGAGCACCTCCGCCGCCACCGGGTCCTGGCCCGACTTGGCGCCGAGATTGGCGCTGAAGCCGGCTGCGACCGCCTGCGCGTCGGTCCAGGCCTTGGCATAGGCCGCCTGCGCCGCGCGGGCCGCCTCGAAATCGGGGGCGGGCGCCGGGCCGGCTGCGGTCTGCAGGGCGCCGAACAGGTTGGCCTGCGCCTCGGCGAAGGAGCGGGCGCCGCGGCTCCACAGCTCGCCCATCGCCTTCATGCTCTCAACGGGATCCATCCCACGCTCCTCCCTATCCGTGCCCGGTCGTCCCGTGCCGGCTGTTCGCCGAAGGGGATGCCGGCCCGCCTCACCGCGGGCCGGTTCCGCTGCGCGTCGCGCCAAGGTCGTGCCCTGGTCGCGTCATCCCGGATCCGCCCGATCCGCTTGGGACGGCGGATCCGGCCTCCGCTCAGGCCGCCTGCCGCGCCTTGCCGTCGAGCGCCTCGGAATAGATCGCGAAGGCGTCGCCGTGGGTGACCTCGCGCGGGTTGTTCACGAGGAGGCGGGTCTGCTTCATCGCGTCGGTGGCGAGGCGCTCCAGATCGGATTCCTTCACGCCGACCTCGGCGAGCGAGGCCGGCACCTTGCAGTCCCGGCAGATCGCGGCGAGGCCGTCCACGAAGCGGGCGGCGGCCTGATCCTCGGGCAGGTTGACCGCCTCCGCGTCGAGGATCGGCGCGAGCTCGGCGTAGAGCCCCTGCGCGTGGCTCAGGTTGAACCGCATCACCCCCATCAGCACCAGGGCGTTCGAGAGCCCGTGCGGCACGTGGAAGATCGCCCCGATCGGGTAGGCGAGCGCGTGCACCGCCGCCACCGGCGCGTTGGCGAAGGCCATGCCGGCGAGCATCGAGCCGAGCAGCATGCCGGAGCGCGCCTCGAGGTTCGTCGGGTCGGTGCAGGCGGTGCGGATATTGGCCGAGAGCAGGGCCAGCGCCTGCTTGGCGAGCTGGTCCGAGATCGGGTTCTTCTTGTGCTTGCTGGTGAAGGCCTCGATGGCGTGCACCATCGCGTCGATGCCGGTGGCGGCGGTGACGTGGGCGGGCAGGCCCAAGGTCAGCTCGGGGTCGAGCACCGCCCAGTCGGGCAGGAGCTTGTGGGAGACGACGCCCTTCTTCTCGGTGGTCGGCGTGGTGACGATCGAGATCGGCGTCACCTCCGAGCCGGTGCCGGCGGTGGTCGGCACGAGGATCAGCGGCAGGCGCTCGCCCTTGGCGAGGCCGACGCCGTAGATGCCGTCGAGCGGCTCCTCGGACTTGGCGAGATAGGCCACGAGCTTGGCCGTATCGAGGGCCGAGCCGCCGCCGATGGAGAGAACGAGGTCGGTGCCGGCCTCGCGGGCGCGGGCGGCGGCGGCCTCGACGATGGTCGTGGGCGGGTCGGCCTGCACGTCCTCGTAGATGTCGAGGGTGATGCCGGCCTCGGTCAGCGCGGCCTCGGCCGCCTTCGTCAGGCCGGCGCTGCGCACGCCCTTGTCGGTCACCAGCATGACGCGGCTGGCCTTCAGCCCGGCCACGATCTCCGGGAGCTTCTTGGCGGCGCCGGCCTCGAACAGGACGTTCGGCGTGGTCTGGAAGGTGAAGGGGTTCATGGTGCGCTCGGGATCCCTGCTGCTGCCGTCTGGCTCACATGGTGCCCGGGCGCCGGGGCGCGCGGGCGGTCCGGTATCGGACGACGCCGATTGTCTCCGGTCTCCTGCCGATCTCCTGCCGGGACCGGCCTCGCGCGGCGGACGAGAACCGCCGCGCGAGGTCCGAGAGCCTCACTCGGCGGGGTCGAGCTCCAGGTCCTTCACCTTCTCGCGCAGCTCGTTGACGAGCACGCGGGTGTTCTCCGAATAGTCGATCGGCACCGCCACGAGGTGGACGCCGCCGGCCTGGAAGGCCTTCTCCAGCGTCGGCACCAGATCCTCCACCGCGCCGACCCGGTGGCCGGTGGCGCCGTAGGATTCGGCGTACTTCACGAAGTCCGGGTTCTTGAAGGTCATCCCGTAATCCGGGAACTCGTCCACCGCCTGCTTCCAGCGGATCATGCCGTAGGCCGAGTCGTCCAGGATCAGCACCACGAGGTTGAGGCCGAGGCGGACCGCGGTCTCCATCTCCTGGCTGTTCATCATGAAGCCGCCGTCGCCGCACACCGCCATGACGCGGCGGTTGGGATAGAGGATCGCGGCCATCATCGCCGAGGGCAGGCCGGCGCCCATGGTGGCGAGCGCGTTGTCGAGCAGCAGCGTGTTGGCGACGTAGGTGCGGTAGTTCCGCGCGAACCAGATCTTGTACATCCCGTTGTCGAGGCAGACGATGCCGTCCTCCGGGATCACGCTGCGCACGTCGCGCACCAGCCGCTGCGGCGTGACCGGAAAGCGGTCCTCGTCGTTGCGGGCGGAGATGCGCTTGAGGATGTGCTCGCGAAGCGAGAGCAGCGCGCCCGCGTTCGGCAGGCGGTCCTCCAGCCGGTCGGCCAGCAGCTTCAGGGTGGGGCCGAGATCGCCCACCACCTCGGCGTCGGGATAGTAGACCTCCTCCACGTTGGCCGGCATGTAACCGATGTGGAGCACCTTCTGGCCGCGCTGGCCCATGAAGAAGGGCGGCTTCTCCACCGTGTCGTGGCCGATGGCGATGATGAGGTCGGCCGCGTCGATCGCCTCATGCACGTAGTCGCGCTCGGAGAGCGCGGCGGTGCCCATGTAGAGGCGGGTGCCGTGGGCGACGGTGCCCTTGCCCATCTGGGTGGTGAAGAACGGGATGCCGGTGCGCTGCACGAAGCCGCCGAGATCGCTCGTGGAGCGCGGGCGGGAGGCGGCGGCGCCCAGCATGATCAGCGGGCGCTTGGCGGCGACGATCATCTCGGCGGCGCGCTCGATCGCCTTGGGATGGGCGACCGGGATGTCGATCGGGTGGGTCGGCACCGAATAGGCCTCGGCCTCCTCGGCGGCGATGTCCTCGGGCAGCTCGAGCAGGACCGGGCCGGGCCGCTCCTCCATGGCGACGCGGAAGGCGTCGCGCACGATGGTCGGGATCGAGGAGGCGGAGACGATCTGGCGGGCCATCTTGGTGATCGGCTTCATCGAGGCGATGATGTCGACGATCTGGAAGCGGGCCTGGCGGGCCTTCAGGATGCCCTTCTGGCCGGTGATGATGATCATCGGCATGGCGCCCAGATGCGCGTAGGCGGCGCCCGTCGAGAAGTTGAGCGCGCCCGGGCCGAGCGTGGCGAGGCAGACGCCCGGCTTGCCGGTCAGCCGCCCGTAGGTGGCGGCCATGAAGGCGGCGGCCTGCTCGTGGCGGGTCAGGATCAGCTCGATCTTCGAGGTGCGGAGCGACTCGACGATGTCGAGGTTCTCCTCGCCCGGGATGCCGAAGATGCGCTCGACCCCCTCGTTCTCAAGCGCCTGGACGAGTAGATCGGATCCTTTCGGCATGACGTGTTCCTTCTTCGAATCAAGGGCCTGGCGCGTGGGTCGGCCGGCCGGGACGACGGTTCGGGCCGCAGTCGAGGGGGTGGTTTCGATGAAGCCGGCCTGCCCGACAACCGGACCGGTCCCGGTTCCGGGCGTGCGAGTATAGGATTCGGGCCGGTTGAAAGTGGTCGACATTACACCGCATTCATTGTCGCCGGCCGCTGCACGGCCGGCGGCGTGCGGCCGCGGCGGCCGAGAATCAGCACCGTCACCACCCCCGCCGCGGTGAGGCAGACCAGGGGCGTCAGCGCCAGCGGGAAGCTGCCGGTGCGGTCCTTGATCACGCCGAGCAGCGAGGTCGCGCCGCCGGTGCCGAGATGCGACAGGGTGTTGATCGCCGCGATTCCCGCCGCGGCGGTGGCCGGGGAGAGCCACTCGGTGGCGAGCGCCCAGAACGGCCCCTTGATCGCGTAGTTGCCGATCAGGACGAGGCTGAGCAGCACCATCACCAGCGTGAGCGAGTTCGTGAGGTTGGTGAGCGCGAGGCAGAGCGAGGTGAGCGCGAGCGGCAGGGCGGTGTTCCAGACGCGCTCGCCGGAGCGATCGGCGCGCAGGCCCCAGAGGATCATGAACACCGAGGCGATGCCGAAGGGGATCATGTTGAGGAGGCCGGTCTCCAGGTTCGACAGGCCGAAGGATTTCAGGATCTGCGGCTGCCACAGCGAGAGCGCGTTGCTGGTGGCCGAGGAGCCGGAATAGATTAGCGCCAGCGCCCAAACCTGCTTGCTCGCCAGCACCTTCCAGAGCGGCATGTGCCCGGCCTGCGCCCCCGGGGCGGCGCGCTCCGCGGCGAGCGCCCCCTCCAGCCACTCGCGCTCGGCCGGCGCCAGCCAGCGGGCCTCGGCCGGCCGGCTCGGCAGGAGCAGCAGGGCGCCGAGGCCCAGCAGCACGGCGGGGATCGATTCCATCACGAACAGCCATTGCCAGCCGTGCAGGCCCGCCACGCCCTCGAGCTCCAGGAGCGCGGCCGAGAGCGGCGAGCCGAGGAAGCTCGAGAGCGGGATCGCCACCATGAAGGTCGCCACCACCCGCGCCCGGTAGGCCTTGGGGAACCAGTAGGTCAGGTAGAGGATCACGCCGGGGAAGAACCCGGCCTCCGCGGCGCCGAGCAGGAAGCGGGCGGCGTAGAACGAGTAGGGGCCGACGACGAACGCCATGGCGATGCCGACGAGCCCCCAGGTGATCATGATCCGGGCGATCCAGATCCGCGCCCCGACCCGCTCCATGGCGAGGTTGCTCGGCACCTCGAACAGCACGTAGGCCACGAAGAACAGCCCGCCGCCGATGCCGAACATCGCCTGGCTGAGGCCGATATCCTTGTTCATGGTGAGGGCGGCGAAGCCCGCATTCACCCGGTCCACGTAGGCGATGAAGTAGCAGAGGATCAGGAAGGGCACGAGGCGCAGGCCCACCTTGCGCATGGTGGCCGCCTCGATGGCGGCGGGCGCGCGCGCGGCGCCAGCGGCGTGGCTGTCCGTCATGGTTTCCTCCGATTGATTCGTTGCGGCGCCTTGCGCGCCCGCCTCCCGCCCGCGGCCGGAGGAGGGATCGACGCCCCCTGCGGGGCGCGAGGTCACCTCTCCCGTTCGGGAGAGGGAGGCGCCCTCCCCCGCGGCGGGGGAGGGCTTGGCCGGGTCAGACCAGCTGCTTCAGGAAGATCAGCACGCCGGTCACCGTGATGGCGCCGCCGATGCGGGTCGCGATCTGGGCGAAGGGCATGAGCTGCATGCGGTCGGCGGCGGTGAGGATGGCGACGTCGCCGGTGCCGCCCTGGCCGGAATGGCAGGCGTTCACGATCGCGGTCTCGATCGGGTACATGCCCAGGCGCCGCCCGACGAGGAAGCCCGTCGCCATCAGGGTGAACACCGTCGAGACGATGACGATCAGGTTCACCAGGGTGAAGGCGGCCATCAGCTTGTCCCACGGGGTGAGGGCGACGCCGATGGCGAAGAGCAGCGGGTAGGTCATGCCGACCTGCACGAACTTGTAGACCACGAAGCCGCCGGCCTGGAGATGGGGCGAGACCGCCTGGGTCAGCTTGGCGAGCACCGCCAGGAACAGCATCGCCACGGGGGCGGGCAGGCCGACGACGTGGTGCATCATCACGCCGAGCAGGTAGAGGGTGACGGCGGTGAGGCCCGCGGCGGCGATGGTGGAGACGTCCATGGCGCCGCCGGTCTCGCTCTTCACGCTCTCGCTCTTGGTGTCCATGTCGTCGTGCTCGCCCGGCTGCAGCCGGCCGTTGCCGGTGAGGTGGGGCATGCGCTTGCCGACATAGTTGAGCGTGCCGGAGAACAGGATCGCCGTGAGGCTGCCGAGCATGACCGGCGGCAGGACCTGGGCGAAGAGGTCGCCCTGGTTCAGGCCGAGGATCGCGGCGTAGCCGATCGAGAGCGGGATCGCGCCCTCGCCGACGCCGCCGGCCATGATCGGCACCACGATGAAGAAGAAGGTCTTGTAGGCGCCGAGACCGAGCGCCATGCCGACCAGGGTGCCGACGCAGGCCGCCGCGACCGAGCCGACGGCCAGGGGCACGAAGATCTTGAGGAAGCCGCGGATCAGGACCTGACGGTCCATGCCGAGGATCGAGCCGACGATGATCGCGGCGATGTACAGGTAGAGGAAGTTGGTGAACTTGGTGAAGTCGACGATCGACTTCTGGATCTGCGGCGGGATCAGGCCGTAATAGGCCAGCGCCGAGGGGATGAAGGTCGCGAAGATCGCGCCCGCCCCGATGGCGCGCAGGACGGGAAGCCGCTTGCCGATCTCGGCGCAGGTGAAGCCGCCGAGCACGAGCACCGCGATCATGGACGGCGCGTCGGGCTTGATCTCGCCCTCGAGGGTCAGGATCGTCAGGAGGGCGACGAGGATGAGGTAGACCGGGATCGGGATGATGCCGATCTTGAAGTCCATCAGCCGCCACCAGCCCTCGGGCCAGAACGGCTTGCGGGCGGATTCGGCGGTCCGGGGCACGGCACCCTGGGCCTCGAGCGGAATCGGTCCTGCGGTGTCGGCGTGCATCAAGTTTCCTCCCGGATCGCTTCGTCACCGGCGGCTGGCTCACCGCTCTTGGCTCTGTTGAACGTGCTTGTTATGCCCCCTCCCTGACGCCAACCTGACAGGTGGCGGACGCACGATCGTGTGATCTTCAGATCCGAACATTGCTTCGGATCTGAAGATCGCCGAGCCCGCGCGGCGCTTGAGCGAAGTCGCGATCCTGACGTCCCGCCCGGGGCGGCCGGATCGCGCGTGGAGGGCGGGTCCGGCGATGCGGATACTGGTCGTCGAGGACACGACCGAGGTCGCCGAGTCGATCGTCGAGGGCTTCCGCCGCATCGGACACAATGTCGACTGGGCGCAGGACGGACTGACCGCCGAGGAGATCCTGGCCACGCAGATCTACGACCTCGTCGTGCTCGACCTGAACCTGCCGGGCCGCGACGGGCCGGCCCTGCTCAAGGATTATCGCGGGCGCGGCGGGACGAGCCCCGTCCTCGTGCTCACCGCCCGCGGCGCCGTGGACGACCGGGTGCGCGTGCTCGATCTCGGCGCCGACGACTACCTCGTGAAGCCCTTCGACTTCCGCGAGCTGGAGGCCCGGGCCCGGGCGCTGCTGCGCCGCTCGGCCGGCGAGGCCACCAACGCGCTCGTCTGCGGCGACGTCGCCATCGACCGGCAGGCGCGCAGCGTCAGCGTGGCCGGCCATCCGGTGGAGATGACCCGCCGCGAGCTGATGCTGCTCGAGATCCTGGCCGCGCGGCCGGGCCGCGTCTTCAGCAAGGACGAGCTGCTCGACCGTCTGTTCGGTCTCGACGAGAGCCCGAGCTTCAACGCCGTCGAGCAATACGTCGCCCGGGTGCGGCGCAAGCTCGGCGCCTCGGAGGTGCAGATCCGGACCCTGCGCGGCCTCGGCTACCAGCTCAATCCGGGACAACCCAATCCGGGGCAGCCGAAGCCCCTATGATCGCGTCGGGCGGCCTCTCCCTCTACCGGCGCGTCACCGGCCTCGTCGCCGCGGTGATGGCGGTGACGGGGATCGGGCTCGGCGTGGTCGCGGCGAGCTACGCCCGCGGCGCGGCCGACGACGCCTACGACCGGCTGATGGTGGCCGCCGCCCTGCAGATCGCCGAGAGCGTCTACACGCAGGACGGGCGGCTGCTCGCCGACCCGCCCTTCTCGGCCTTCGAGACCCTGGCCCTCGCCCCCGACGACCGGGTCTTCTACGCGGTCGCCGGGCCGGACGGCGCGGTGCTCACCGGCTACGACGACCTTCCGGGCGCGGTCCGGGTCGATCCGGCCGGCGCCGGCTCGGCGGTGGGCAACGGCACCTTCCGCGGCGTGCCCGTGCGCGTCGCCGCCGCGCGGCGCTACATCCCGGACGCGGCCACGCCCGGCTGGGTGCGCGTGGCGCTGGCCCAGACCAACGAGGCGCGCGGGGCGCTCGCCCGCGACCTCACCGTGAAGGCGCTCGCGCTGCTGGCCGTCATGATGCTGCTCGGCTTCCTCGCCGCGCTCGTCGCCGTGCGCCTGGCGCTGGCGCCGCTCGCCCGGGTCGAGCGCACCATGTGCGAGCGCGACCCGAAGGACCTCGCGCCGCTCGCGATCGAGACGCCGCGGGAGATCGGCGCGCTCGTGGGCGCCATCAACGGCTTCACCACGCGCCTGTCGCGGCATCAGGCCGTGCTCCAGCGCTTCGTGGCCGAGGCGAGCCACCAGATCCGCACGCCGCTCGCCGCCCTCTCCTCGCAGGTCGAGATGCTGGCCTGGTCCGAGACCGGCACCGGGCCGGAGGCCGAGGAGCGCCGGGCCCGCCTCACCCGGATCCGCGCCCGCACCCGCGAGCTCGCCCGCCTCACCAACCAGCTCCTCGACCATGCCATGGTGAGCCACCGGATCGAATCCGTGCCCTTCTCGCCCGTCGACCTGTCGGAGCTCGGCCGCCAGGTGCTGCGCGACGCGGCGAGCTCTGCGGTCGGGTCGCTGTCGGCGCCCCCCGACCTCGACCTCGCCTTCGAGGGGCCGGAGGCGCCCGTCATGGTCCTCGGCGACGCGATCTCGCTGCGCGAGGCGCTCGGCAACCTCGTCGGCAACGCCCTGAAGCACGGCGCCCGCGCGCGGCTGGAGATCGCCGTGCGCGACCTCGGCGGGGTGGGTGAGATCGCGGTGATCGACGACGGGCCCGGCATCCCGCCGGAGGACCGCGAGCGGGTGACCCGGCCCTTCGAGGGCGGCCCGGGCCGCGGCGAGCGCGGCGAGGGCGCGCAGAAGGGGGCCGGGCTCGGCCTCTCCATCGCCAGCGATGTGGTCGCCGCCCATGGCGGCCGCCTCGCCTTCGTGACCCTCGCCGACGGGCGCTTCGCGGTGACCCTGACGATCCCCGCCGCCGCGGCGCCCGCGAGGGCGGCGTGAGCGCGTCCGCCCGCCTCGCCCTGCTCGTCCTCGCGCTGCTTCTCGGTACGGGCGCGGCGCGGGCGATCGAGACCCACCGCTTCCCTGCGCCCGGCAGCGCGGCGGTGACCCTGAGCCTGCACGCGGCCACCGACATCGCGGCCATGCGCCCGCTGATCGAGGACTTCCAGGCCACCCGGCCGGACGTCGCCATCGTCTATACGGAATACGTCACGGCCGAGCTGTTCGAGCGGATGCGGGTCGCCTGCGAGGGCGCGGGCGGGGTCGACCTCGTCCTGTCCTCCTCCGTCGACCAGCTCCTGAAGCTCGTCAACGACGGCTGCGCGGAGAAGCTCGGCCTCGCCACCACCGGCCTGCCCCGCTGGACCCGCTGGCGGGACGAGCTGTTCGGCTTCACCTTCGAGCCGGCGGTGATCGTCTACAACCGCGACGCCGTCCGCCCCGAGGACGTGCGCCGCACCCGCGCCGAGCTGATCGACCTCCTGCGTGCCGATCCCGAGCGCTATGCCGGCCGGATCGGCACCTACGACGTCACCAGCTCGGGGATCGGCTACCTGTTCTCCGCCTACGACGCCCGCGCCGGCGCCGTGTTCGGACGCGTCATGGAAGCGCTCGGCCGCGCCCGCGTGGTCTTGAGCTGCTGCACCACCGATATCCTCGACGCGCTGGCCGCGGGGCGCCTCGCCATCGGCTACAACCTGCTCGGCTCCTACGCGGTGGCGGCGGTGCGGGCGGGCGCGCCGCTCCGGGTGGTCATCCCGCGCGACTACACCCTGGTCCTGAGCCGGGCGATCTTCGTGCCGAAGCGCGCGCCGCATGCCGAGGCCGCCCGCGCCTTCGTGGCCTACCTGCTCTCGGCGCGCGGCCAGGCCCGCGCCCGCGAGACGAGCTTCGCCTTCGGCTTCGACGGCAACACCGTGCCGGAGGCGGACGGCCCCGCCCTCCCCCCCGCCTCGGCGATCCTGCGGCCGATCGAGATCAGCCCGGAACTGCTCGCGATCCAGGACAGGGCCAAGCGCGCGCGGCTGCTCGGCGACTGGCGCAGCGCCGTGGGGGCGCCCGTCGATGCCGGTGCGCGCTGATCCCGGCCGTGCGTGGGGTCAGGCCTGGTCCGATACCAGACTGCGATGAGCGCGCCTCATCGCAGTCTGCCCGTGCGACTGCACGGCGGCGGTCGTCCGCCGGGCGCATTGATCCCGACCTTGGGTCGGAATCAATGCACTTTGGAATGAGGCGGGCTCAGCGCCCGTAGATGTCCTCGACGCGGATGATGTCGTCCTCGCCGGTATAGGAGCCGACCTGGACCTCGATCAGCTCCAGCGGGATCTTGCCGGGGTTGGAG
>NZ_CABFVH010000020.1 GCF_902141855.1 Methylobacterium dankookense
CCGATCATGGTGAACTCGCCGTTGCGGAAGCGGAAGCCCGGGTCGCGCGTGGTGCGGAAGGAGAAGAGCGTGTCCGTCCAGTGGTGCACCGACAGCACCCGCTCCTCAAAATACTTGCTCATGGCCGGTTCGGTCCTCGAATCCCTGCGAGCCCCAGATCGGCGGCTCTTCTCGCACGTGCGGCAGTCCCGTCAAGGCATGACGGGGCTGCAATCGAATCGCAGTTCTTCTGCTTGGAATCGCTCTGAAATCTTAAAAAGGCCGTCCCTGCCTCACAGCGGCTTCAGGCCGCCCTCGATTTCGGCCCGGCGGGGCTCGAGGAAGGGCGGCAGGGCGAGACGCTCGCCGAGCGTCTCCAGCGGCTCGTCGGCGGTGAAGCCGGGCCCGTCCGTCGCGATCTCGAACAGGATGCCGTTCGGCTCGCGGAAGTAGAGGCTGCGGAAGTAGTAGCGGTCGACCGGCCCGCTCGACGGCATGCGCCGGGCCTTCAGCCGGTCGGCCCAGGCTGCGTAATCCGCATCGGGGATACGGAAGGCCACGTGGTGCACGGCGCCCGCGCCCTGCCGCGCCGGGGCCGAGACGTCCGGAAGGAGCTGGATCTCGGCCGCCGCCCCGCCCTGCCCCATCGCGAAGACGTGAACCGGCCCCTCCGGCAGCTCGAAGTCCCGCACGTGCCGCATGCCGAGCACGTCGGTCAGCACGGCGGCCGTATGCTCGGGCGCCGGCACCGCGAGGCGGATCGGGCCGAGGCCGAGGGTCTGGTGCTCGGCCGGCACCGGGCTCTCCGCCCACGGGTTGCCGGCCCCGTCATCGGCCACGAGGGCGAGGCGCTGGCCCTCGCCGTCCTCGAAATCGAGGGTGAGGCGGCCGTCGCGCGCGATCGCGCCGGCATGGTCCACGCCCTGGCGTGCCAGATGCTCGCGCCACCAGTCGAGGGAGCCGACCGGCACGCGCAGATGCGTGCGCACGATGCTGTTGCTGCCGCGGCGCTCGGGCGCGGTCGGCCAGTCGAAGAAGGTGAGGTCGCTGCCCGGCGCGGCGATCCCGTCCGCGTAGAACAGGTGGTAGGCCGAGACGTCGTCCTGGTTCACCGTCTTCTTCACCAGCCGCATGCCGAGGATGCGGGTGTAGAAGGCGAAGTTGTCCGCCGCCCGCGCGGTGATCGCGGTGAGATGGTGGATGCCGGTGAGTTGCATGGGTCTCGCGCTTTCGGTGGCCGGGACGGAGGGCGCGTGCGCTCCGTTTCCCGGGTCACCGGGTCGCCCGCGCCACCCCGATATGGGCTGCGCGGGCGCGTTCCGTCAGAAGTCGGTCGGACGGCCCGCCGCGACGACGAGCATCTTGCCGTCCGCGTAGGTGCGGGCGGCGGCGCGGCGGATGTCGGCCTGGGTCACGCCTGCGACCATGTCGTTGCGGCGCGCGATGTAGTCCATGCCGAGATTCTCGAAGGCGATCTGCACGAGCTGGTGCGCGATCTTGGTCGAGGTGTCGAAGCCGAGCGCGTAGGAGCCGGTCAGGTAGTCCTTCGCCTTCTGCAGCTCCTCGTCCGAGGGACCGTCCGCCACGAGGCGGTTGATCTCGTCGCCGATCACCGACAGCGCCTCGCCGACGCGCTCGTTCTTGGTGGCGGTGTAGCCCCAGATCATCGCGGTGGCGCGGTGGCTCACCAGGGACGTGCCGACCGAGTAGGCAAGACCGCGCTTCTCGCGCACTTCCTGGAACAGGCGCGAGGTGAAGGCGCCGCCGCCGAGGATGTGGTTGAGCACGTAGGCCGGGATGAAGTCCGGGTCGCGCCAGGGAATGCCCGCGAGGCCGAAGCGGATCACCGATTGCGGCACGTCGAGATCGACCAGCACGCGGCGGCCGAGATCCTTCACCGTGGTCTGCGGCACGGCACGGAGCGTGCCCGCCTCGGGCAAGGCGCCGAAGGCGCGGTTCAGCCCCTCGGAGAGCTGGTCGGCGCTGATGGCGCCGACCGCGGCGACCTTCACCTTGCTGCGGCCGACGATCAGCGCATGCATGGCGAGGAGGTCGTCGCGGGTGATCGCCGCGACGCTCTCGATCGTGCCCGAGGAGGGGCGGCCGTAGGGATGGCCCACGAAGCCCTCCCGGAAGAAGCGGCGGGAGGCGAGCACGCCCGGATCGTTCTGCTGGTAGCGCAGGCCGGCCATCATCTGGGCGCGCACGCGCTCGATCGCGTCCGGGTCGAAGCGGGGCTTGGCGAGGGCCAGGGCGAGGAGGTCGATCGCCTCGTCGGCATGCTTCACGAGCATCTTCAGCGAGCCGCCGATGGCGTCGGGGCCGGCATGGAAGGACAGCTCGATGGCACGCGCCGCCAGGCGCTCCTGGAAGGCGTCGGAGGTGAGGTCGGCCGCGCCCTCGTCGAGGAGGCGCGCGAGCATCTGCGCGCAGCCCGCCTTGCCCTCGGGGTCCTGCGCCGCGCCGCCCTCGAAGGTGAAGGCGAGCGCGATCATCGGCACGACCGGCGACTCCACGTGCCAGGCCTCGACGCCCGCGGCGCTCGGGACGGGGAGCGCCTTGGTCGGCGAGGAGGCGGTGCGGGTGTCGGTCTCGGCCAAGTTCATGGGAACCTCGTTGTTCTCGTTCGGCCGTGCGGGCGGCCGGTGCGGGCGCGGATCGTCGGTCGCCTACTCGGCGGCGATCGCGACCGGCGCGTCGGCGTCCCTCGCCTTCGTCAGGTAGCCGGTGACGGAGCGGGCCGGGGCGAGCCAGCGCTCCGCGGCGGCGGAGAGGCGGCCGAGCGTCACCGCCTCGATGTCGGTCGGCCAGCGCCGGACCTCCTCGACGGTCTCGCCGATGGCGAGCGCCGAGCCATAGATGCGCGCGAGCGAGGACTGGCTGTCCGACGAATAGACCGTCTCGGCCACGAGGCGGGTCTTGGCCCGCTCGATCGCCTCGGCGTCCAGCGCCTCGGCGGGTGCGCGGCGCAGGACCTTGTCGACCGCGTCCTCGAGCTGCTCCAGCGAGACGCCCTCGGAGGGCACCGCGTAGACGGAGAAGCGGGTGTCGTCGATCGCCGAGCCCATGTACCAGGCGCCGGCATTGACCGCGATGCCCTGCTCCAGGACCAGCTTGCGGTAGAGGTAGGAGGTCGAGCCGCCGCCGAGCACCTCGGCCAGGAGCTCCAGGTCGTGGCAGCCGCCGTCGCGGGCGGTGATGCAGGAGGGCGTGAGGTAGAGGCGCTGCAGCGTCGGCTGCTCGACCTTCGGATCGGCGACCGAAACCCGGCGAAGCGCCCGCGGCTCGGGCTCGCGGGGACGCACGCGCACCGGCCGGGCACCCTGCGGCGCGACGCGGCCATAGGTGGTCTCGGCGAGCCGGCGCACCTCGTCCGGGGCGACATCGCCCGCCACCACGAGGATGGCGTTCTCGGGGGTGTAGAAGCGCTTGTAGTAGGCGAGCGCGTGCTCGCGGCTCAGGGACTCGATCTCGTGCATCCAGCCGATGATCGGGATGCCGTAGGGATGGTGCACGAAGAGCGAAGCGGCCATCGCCTCGGAGAGCTGGGCGGAGGGGTCGGTCTCGACCCGCATGCGCCGCTCCTCCAGCACCACGTCGCGCTCGGGGCCGACCACAGCCTCTTCGAGGACGAGCCCGTTCATGCGGTCGGCCTCGAACGCCATCATCGTGCCGAGATGGTCGCGGGCGACGCGCTGGAAATAGGCGGTGTAGTCGTAGCTGGTGAAGGCGTTCTCCTGGCCGCCCAGGGCCGAGACCGTCTTCGAGAAGGCGCCGACCGGATGGTTCTCGGTGCCCTTGAACATCAGGTGCTCGAGGAAGTGGGCGATGCCGGACTGGCCGAGCGGATCGTCGGCCGAGCCGTTACGGTACCAGACCATGTGCGTGACCACCGGGGCGCGGTGGTCGGGGACGACGATCACGTCGAGGCCGTTGTCCAGGCTGAAGGCCGTCACCTCCGGGCCGCCCGCCTCCGAGCGCCCGTGGGGCGCCGCATCGGCGCGGCCGGCGCTGGCCCGCGGGCCTTGCGGAAACAGGGTGGGCGTCCCGTGCCTGAACAGATGCATACGCTCTTCCTCATCGCGGTCGCAGGGCGGAGTCCCTAAACCCCACGGGCAACCGTACCGGGCATCCCGAGCCGGCAATTCCCGTACCGGAGCCCATGTCTCATGTCGCGACGCCCTGGCCCTGTCGCAACCGGGCCACAGCGGATGTCGGCTACTGCCGGCGCTGCTGCTCGCGCAGATAGGTGCCGGGATCGGCCTCCTCGCGCTCGCGGCTGGGATTGTTGATCGGGTCGCTCGCATTGCGCACGACCTTGCGCGGCGGCTTGCGGTAGCCGGTCGGCGGCGCGGTCAGGCTGTCGCGGGTCGGCTCGACGTCGGAGGGCTCGGTCCGCTCGTCGGTGGCGCTCTTCATCAGGTCGAACGGATTGACCCAGAACGAATCGCGATTGCTGTCGCCCGGTTTGTACTCGTTGGTCCGCGGGATCTGCGCATCGGCGCGGCGGCCGCCGCGGATCTCGTCCGGCGTCAGCGTGGCGTTGTTGTCGTCGTAGCGGCCCTGGACCTGGTTGCCGCGCGGGGTGCGCCGCTCGGCCAGCTCGCGCTCGCGGGCGACGACCTCGGGCTCCTTCGGCCAGGACGGGTTGGCGACCTTCGCCCTGGGGGCGGGCAGCGCCTTGCCGTCGAGCTTCGGCGGCATCACCAGGGGCGCCCGCTCGCGGTAGTCGATCGGCGCCTGGTCCTTCTCGACGAGGCCGAGGGTGCTGAGCGTGTCCCGCATCACGGACCCGCTCTCCTGCGCGCCGGCCGCGGTCGCGGAGACGATCCCCGCAAGGGCGGCGGCGAGATGAACAGTCCAGCGATACCCGGTCATGCTGCCCCACAGGTTGGCCGGGTTCCGCTCGGCCCCCGCGGGGCCTCACGCCGCCGCGACGACGCGGCCTGATCCGGCTGCTCCGGCCTGATCCCGGTTTTCGGCGATCGTATGGCGCCTTGACTGCGCTGCACCAGGGCTTGTGACCGAGCCCTGTGGGTTGCTGTGGGATGTGGTGTGCCCGTCACAGCGGCGGCGCGGGGTCTCCGGACGCGCTGGACCGACCCGCCGGCCGCAGGCTGTCGAGGATCAGCCCGGCGACGCCGGCCACGATCGCCGCATCCGCAACGTTGAACACGTACCAGGACCATTGGCCCGCATGCAGGTGCACGAAGTCGAACACCGCGCCGTAGGCGGCCCGGTCGACCGCGTTGCCGAGGGCGCCGCCCGCGATGAGGCCGAGCGCGATGCCGAGGAGCCGTGAGCCGGCCCGGCGCATCCACACCGCCAGGGCCGCCGCCGCGACGAGGGACAGGGCCACGAGGAACCAGCGGCCGAGCCCGCTCTCCTGCTGGAACAGGCCGTAGGAGACGCCGCGATTCCAGACGACGACGAAGTCGACGAAGGGCCCGAGGCGCCAGGGCTGGCTCAGCACGAGGTCGGTGCCGAGATAGAGCCAGAGCTTCGAGGCCTGATCGAGCGCGAAGGTGGCGAGGAGCGCGGCGAGGCCGAGGCGGAACGGGGTCACCGCTCCGCCCCGCAGGTCGGGTCGGCCGGGATCACGCGGCGCTCGCGGCCGGGTGCGCGGCGTCCCACTCGCGCAGGGCCCGGGCGTCGCGCGGGGTCACGTCCGGATAGTCCGGATCCTGCCCGACCTCGGGCGTGACGCGCCAGGAGCGGGCGCATTTGCGCCCCTCCGCCGGCTGCGGCTCCACGGCGACGCCGCGGACGTCGTCGAGGCGGAAGGCTTCGGACGCCCCCTCCCCCGCGCGCACGGTGATGTCCGAGGTGATGCAGATATCGGCGAACTCGACGCCGTCGAGGGCGGCAAGGAGGTCGGGATCGGCCACGTGCACGACTGGCGCCGCCTCCAGGCTCGCGCCGATGCGCTTGGCCGCGCGCTCGATCTCGAGGGCGCCCGTCACCACCCGGCGCACCCGCCGGATCTTCTGCCAGCGCTCGGCCAGGCCATCGTCGCGCCATTCCGCCGGGGTGTGCGGCAGGGTCTGGAGATGGACCGAGCCGTCCTCGGACGGATAGCGGTCGAGCCAGGCTTCCTCGGCCGTGAAGGCGAGGACCGGCGCGAGCCAGATGGTGACGCGGCGGAAGGCCTCGTCGATCACCTGGAGGGCGGCGCGGCGGCGCACCGAGGAGGCCGGGTCGCAGTAGAGCGCGTCCTTGCGCACGTCGAAGTAGAAGGACGACAGGTCGCCGGTCATGAAGCCGTTGAGGTGCGCCACCACCCGCTTGGTATCGAAGGCGGCATAGGCCTCGCGGATCTCGGCATCGAGCTCGGCGAGCCGGTGCAGGATGAGCCGCTCCAGCTCCGGCATCTCGGAGAGCGCGATGTCGTCGCCCGCGACGCGGTGCGCCAGCGAGCCGAGCATCCAGCGCAGGGAGTTGCGCAGCTTCCGGTAGGTCTCGGCGAAGGTCTTGATGATCTCCGGGCCGATGCGCAGGTCGTCGGTATAGTCGGAGGCCGCGACCCACAGGCGCAGGATGTCGGCGCCCGAGTCCTTGATCACGCTCTGCGGCGCGACGACGTTGCCCTTCGACTTCGACATCTTCAGGCCCTTGCCGTCGAGCACGAAGCCGTGGGTCAGGACGATGTCGAAGGGGGCCCGCCCGCGCGTGCCGGCGGATTCGAGCAGCGAGGACTGGAACCAGCCGCGATGCTGGTCGGAGCCCTCCAGGTACATCACCCGGTCGTCGCCGCCGCCGCGGCGGCGCGTCACGCCCGAGAGGCCCGGGAACTGCTCGGGATCGTCCAGCACGAAGGCGTGCGTCGAGCCCGAATCGAACCAGACGTCGAGCACGTCCGTCACCTTCTCGTAGGCGGCCGGGTCGTGGTCGGGCTTCAGGAAGCGCGTGCCGTCGGCATCCGTGAACCAGGCATCCGCCCCCTCCTCACGGAAGGCGTCGAGGATGCGGGCGTTGACCGCCGCGTCGCGCAGGATCTCGCCGGTCTCGCGGTGGACGAAGACGCTGATCGGCACGCCCCAGGCGCGCTGGCGCGAGACCACCCAGTCGGGGCGGTTGGCCACCATGCCGTTGATGCGGTTGCGCCCCTGCGGGGGCACCCACTGGGTGTCCTCGATTCCCTGCAGCGCGACCTCGCGCAGGGTACGGTTGCCGAGGCTTTCCACCGGCCGGTCCATGCCGATGAACCATTGCGGCGTGTTGCGGAAGATCACCGGCTTCTTCGAGCGCCAGGAATGCGGGTACTGGTGGCGCAGCACGCCGCGGGCGATCAGCCCCCCGGCCTCGCTGAGCGCGGCGATGACCGCCTTGTTGGCGTCGCCCTTCTCGCCCTTCGGCGTCAGCACGCGGGTGCCGGTGAAGCCCGGCGCGGCTTCCGTCAGCACGCCGTCGGCATCCACCGTGTAGGGGATCGTGGTGTCGATGCCGCGCTCCCGCAGGAGCCGGCCGTTCGCCATCCAGAGCTCGAAATCCTCACGGCCGTGGCTCGGCGCGGTGTGGACGAAGCCGGTTCCGGATTCCTCGGTGACGTGGTCGCCGTCGAGGAGCGGCACGTCGAAGCCGTAGCCGCTCGCGTGCAGCGGATGCGCGAGCGTGAGGCCGCCGAGCTTGGCGGCGTCCACGTCGGCGACGCGCTCGAAGCCCGCGACGCGGGCGGCCTTGAACACGGAGGCGGCGAGCGAATCGGCGAGGATGTAGGTCTCGCCGGGCTTCGCCCAGTTCTCCTCAGGCGCCTCCGTGACGCGGTAGAGGCCGTAGGCGACCTTGCGCGAATAGGCGACGGCGCGGTTGCCGGGGATCGTCCAGGGCGTCGTCGTCCAGATGACGATGCGCGCGCCGGAGAGGGCGCCCTCGGCGCCCGCGCGGATCGGGAACGGCACGAAGATCGTGTCGCTGACATGCTCCTCGTACTCGATCTCGGCCTCGGCGAGCGCGGTCTTCTCGACCACGGACCACATCACCGGCTTCGAGCCGCGATAGAGCTGGCCGCTCATGGCGAACTTCATCAGCTCGCCCGCGATGGTCGCCTCGGCGGGGAAGGCCATGGTCGAGTAGGGATGCGACCAGTCGCCGGTGACGCCGAGCCGCTTGAACTCGGCGCGCTGCACGTCGAGCCATTGCGCGGCGAAGGCGCGGCATTCCTGGCGGAACTCGACGACCGGCACCGCATCCTTGTTGCGGCCCTTGGCGCGGTACTGCTCCTCGACCTTCCACTCGATCGGCAGGCCGTGGCAGTCCCAGCCCGGGACGTAGTTGGCCTCGTAGCCGAGCGTGCCCATCGCGCGGACGACCACGTCCTTCAGGATCTTGTTGAGCGCCGTGCCGATGTGGATGTTGCCGTTGGCGTAGGGCGGGCCGTCGTGCAGCACGAATTTCGGCCGGCCGCGGCCCTTGGCGCGCAGCTTCCCGTAGAGGTCGATACGCTCCCAGCGCTCGATCAGCAGCGGCTCGCGGGTCGGCAGGCCGGCCCGCATCGGGAACTCGGTGCTCGGCAGGTAGAGGGTCTTCGAGTAGTCACGGCCGGCATTCTCGGCGGCGGTCTCGGGGGTCGGCTCGCTCATCGGTTCGGGCGTCCTGGAAAGGGGCGGCCTGCATCAGGCCGTGCGGGCTTCTCGGCTGGCGGGCCGGCGGAGCTCTCGGCCGGCAGGGTGCGGGGAACCGCGTCCCGGCGTCCGCCGCACGGCGCCGCGGGGGCGCTCAGGCGGAGGCCGGGCCCGTAATTCGCGTCGCCGGACGGCCGCAGGAGAAGGCAGCGCTCAGATGCATCGGCCGGCTTCTAACAGCGGCCGGCCTGCCGCGCCAGACCGCCGGCCCGGACCGCCGGCATTGCGCACTGTTCCACAGGAAAGCGGCCGGGACCCCTGCCACCTTTCGCGAGCTGGGCCGTTGGGAACGTAGCGCCACGAGCCGGCAAACGGCCCTGCGCTGCCAGTCTTGAGGAACCCGCCATGAAGCACATCCTGATCGCGGCCGCGCTCGCGGCCTCCACCCTCACGCTCGGAGCCGCCGCACAGGCGCAGGGCCTCGTCGGCGGCGTCGAGCGCGGCTCCTCCGAGGGCAACCGGGTCGGCGGCCCGATCGGCGGCGTCGTGGGCGGCGCGGTCGGCGGCGCGGTCGGCACGGTGAACGGGGCGCTCGGGGTCGATCCCGGCCGGCGCGCCTACCGCACGGGCCTGCGCTCGCGGCCGGGCTACCCCCACCGCCGCTACCGTCACCGCCGCCACCGCTGAGGCGGCCTCCGGAGTGCTGCCCGATCGCGCCGCGACCGGGCAGCACTCCGGCGGCTGGCACGTCGGCGGGGGGCGTGAAACGTCGACCGACAGGAGGGTCGGGTCGTCAACCTGTCCAAACCGTCATGTTCCGAAAACCTTCCCACAAGGCCGGACGGGCCTAGATCGAGCCACGGTCAAGGTGCCGCCGTCGCGGCGCCGACCGGAAGGACAACAGGAGGAACCTGCCGATGTCCAAACGGACGATTCTCGGCCTCGCCGCCGCCCTCACGCTCGGCGGTCTCGGCGCCGTCACCACGGCCCAGGCCGCTCCCCTCGGCGCCGGTTCTGCCGCGAGCCTCGCCGGCACGGCCCCGATCGAGACGGTGGCGCAGGGCTGCGGTCCCGGCTGGGCCCGCGGCCCCTACGGTCGCTGCCGCCCCTTCGCCGCGCCGCCGCGCGCCTATGGCCGCCGCTGCTTCTTCCGCCCGACCCCCTATGGGCCGCGCCGCGTCTGCCGCTGGTAAACCGGCTCACGCCGAACGGTCGCCGAGGCCCCAGGCCTCGGCGATCAGCCCGTAGGAGCGGCGCCGGGCCGCCTGATCGTGGATCACCGACACGATCATGATCTCGTCGGCCTCGGTCTCCGCGGCCGCCGCGAGGAGCTTGGCCCGAAGCGTCACGGGCGAGCCGACATGCAGGCGCGCGCGTCCCTGTTCGATCCGCACCTGCTCGGACGTGCTGTAGGGATAGTGCTCGGCCTCCTCCAGGCTCGGAACCGGCCCGTACGCGCCGCGCTCCCGGCGCAAAGTCGCGAGCCGGGCGCTCATGGCGAGCCGCTCGGCCTCCGCATCCGTCTCCGCGCAGATCGCCGCCAGCGCCAGGATGGCGTGGGGCCGCTCGCCCCAGCGCGAGGGCTGGAACTGCTGCCTGTAGCTCCGCAGCGCCTCGCCCGCGTCGTGGCTCGCGAAATGCTGCGCGAAGGCGAAGCCGGTGCCGATCTGGGCGGAGAGCGCCGCGCTGTAATCGGACGAGCCGAGCAGGAAGAGCGGCGGCAGGGGCACGCCCGCCGGCATCACCGAGATCCTGCGGAAGGGATGGCCCTCGGGGAAGGCGCCCGTCTCCCACAGCATCAACTCCTGCAGGCGCTCCAGGAAGTCGTCGCCGGCCCGCGGCGCCTCGCGCCGCCGCAGCGCCTGGGCGGTGATCCCGTCGGTGCCCGGCGCCCGTCCGAGGCCGAGATCGATCCGGCCCGGGAACAGGGCCTCCAGCAGCTTGAACCGTTCGGCCACCATCAGGGGGGCGTGGTTCGGCAGCATGATGCCGCCCGAGCCGACCCGGAGCCGCGTCGTCTCCGCCGCGATCCGCCCGATCATGATCTCGGGCGCCGGGCTCGCGACCGAGGGCAGCGCGTGGTGCTCGGCCAGCCAGTAGCGGTGGTAGCCGAGCCCATCCACGTGGCGGGCCAGCGCGAGGCTGTCCTGGAGGGCGTCGGCCGGCGTCGCGCCGGCATTGACGAAGGAGAGGTCGAGGACGGAGAGCGGCAGCATCGCCCTCAGATGAGGATGCCCGAGCCCTTCCGTGAGGGCGCGGCTGGCGCGGGAGCCCTGCGCCACAGGCGTGACAGGGCCCTGGAACCGGGCCGGAGCCACCTTGCCGGCTCCGGACCAGACGCCTACGGTCCCGCCGCCGCGCCGCGGCCGACTCTTCTACAAGACCTCCGGAGCATCCCCCCATGGGCTTTCTGGCCGACGCCCTGTCCCGCGTGAAGCCGTCCGCGACCATCGCGATGACGCAGAAGGCGCGCGAGCTGAAAGCCTCCGGCATGGACGTGATCAGCCTGTCCGTGGGTGAGCCGGATTTCGACACGCCGGACCACATCAAGGAGGCGGCGATCGACGCGATCCGCCGCGGCGAGACCAAGTACCCGCCGGTCTCCGGCATCGTGCCCCTGCGCGAGGCCATCGTCCGGAAGTTCAAGCGCGAGAACGGCCTCGACTACAAGCCGAGCCAGACCATCGTCGGCACCGGCGGCAAGCACGTGATCTACAACGCGCTGCTTGCCACCCTGAACCCGGGCGACGAGGTGGTGATCCCCCGCCCCTACTGGGTCTCCTACCCGGAGATGGTGGCGCTCGCGGGCGGCACCGCGGTCTTCGCCGAGACCGACATGGCGCATGCCTTCAAGCTTCAGCCCGAGGAGCTCGAGCGGGTCATCACCCCGAAGACCAAGTGGATCATCCTCAACTCGCCCTCGAACCCGTCGGGCGCCGCCTACAGCCACGCCGAGCTGAAGGCGCTCACCGACGTGCTGATGCGCCATCCGCACGTCTGGGTGCTGACCGACGACATGTACGAGCACCTGACCTACGGCGACTTCACGTTCGTCACGCCGGCCCAGGTCGAGCCCGGTCTCTACGAGCGCACGCTCACCATGAACGGCGTCTCGAAGGCCTATGCCATGACCGGCTGGCGCATCGGCTACGCGGCCGGCCCTGAGCACCTGATCAAGGCCATGGACTTCATCCAGGGCCAGCAGACCTCGGGCGCCACCACCATCGCGCAATGGGCGGCGGTGGCCGCGCTCGACGGCACGCAGGAGCACCTCGCCCGCTTCCGCGCCGCCTTCCAGGACCGGCGCGACCTCGTGGTCTCGATGCTGAACCAGGCGACGGGCCTCAAGTGCCCGATGCCGGAGGGGGCCTTCTACGTCTATCCCTCCTGCGCCGCCCTGATCGGCCGCAAGACCGAGGCCGGGAAGACCATCGAGACGGACGAGGATTTCGTCACCGAGCTGCTTCAGACGGAAGGCGTCGCCGCCGTCCACGGCTCGGCCTTCGGCCTCGGCCCAAACCTGCGCATCTCCTACGCGACCTCCAACAAGGCGCTGGAGGAAGCCTGCACCCGCATCCAGCGCTTCTGCGCCTCGCTGCGGTAGAGCACTCTTGAGCCGAAGCGCACGCCGGTTCGGCTCAGAGAGCGCGTCACACAATGGCTTAGAGCCGCTCCGCCTTGGCTGGACAGTTCTCGTCCGGCCAAGGTTGCTCAGTCGGCAAGGCCGAGCATGACCGACAGCATGTGATTCAGGGCAAGCAACTCGGTTCCGGCGAGCCGGCCGAAGACGGGACCGCATTTCGCTCGCGATAGTGCGGTGACCTTGTCCACCATCACCTGCGACGCGACGCGCAGCCCGGTGTCGGGATCGGCCGGAACGGTCAGCCGGTAGATCGGCGCCTCGCGAAGCGTGCTTGTCAGAAGGCAGACGAGCACGCTGTCCGTTTCGGACAGCCAGTCCGATTGCACGACGACGGCTGGTCTCGGCTTGCCGTAGTCACCAGGAGCCGAGACGGTGATCAGATCGCCGCGCCTCACGCCTCTGGCCAGTCGGTCGCCGCCTCGATGAAGCGCAGCGCGTCCTCGTCCTCTGCGGCCCCGCGGAGCAGCGCCGCCTGACGCCGAGCCTCGGCCTGGAACTCCGAAGCTGACGGATCGGGCACCCAGACGCGCAGCAGCTTCATCCCGCGGCCGCCCTGGCTGCGCCGATCGCGATGGGACTTCGTCGGACCGTCGTCGGGCTTCGTCCGAGCCATGATCGCACTCCGATTCCGCGCCACCATGCCAGTCGGAGGGCGCCTTGCCTATCGGCAGCGGTCGCCCGCATCCCCAAGCATCGACCAGCGAGATTGCCGTCTCGCGCATCGGAACGTCGTGACGGCAACGCTAGTTCTTCCGGGGATTGGGACCAGGAGGAAAACCATGCGGATCGTCGCCACAGTGTCGGCCATCGCGTTGATGACGCTCGCGGGCGTCGGCGCGGCAGAGGCGAAGGGCTGCATCAAGGGCGCGATCATCGGCGGCGTCGCCGGCCATTACCTGGCCGAGCGCGGCATCGTCGGCGCCGTCGCGGGCTGCCTGGCCGGCCGCGCGCTCGCCAACCGGCGCGCCCGGCGTGAGGTCGATTACGGTTCCCGGGTCCGGGCACCCGATCCCGGCTACGCGTCGCGCGGCTATCCGCGCCGCGACTACAGCTACTGACGGGACCCTATCGGCTGGAGGGTGAGGCGACGGAGCCCGTCATCACGGGCTCCGGCGCGGCTTGCGCGCGGCGGGCGACCTCGCGGCGGTCGTGATCGAGCTTGTCCGCGGAGATGAGCGCCGCGGCGATCATCGCCCCGAGCGCCAGGGTCACCTTGGCCGCCTGCCAGATCCGTCCGAGCATCGCCGCAACTCTTCAGCCGAACCGGGACGCCCTCCGGCGCCACGGGCGAATTGTGCGCTGCACCCCTTCTCAAAGGTTTACGCGGGGGCGGCCATCCACGATTCAGTCGGCGGCTGTTGCAGCGAGAGCCTGGAACACGAGGGCGTGGCGCCGGGCCAGCGCGTCGATGTCGTGGGTGTAGCCGCCGCCGATCACCGCCACGAGCGGGATGCCGCGCGCCCGCGCCTGCGCGACGACGAAGCGGTCGCGCGCCTGGAGGCCCGCATCGCTGAGGCAGAGGCGGCCGAGCCGGTCGTCCCGGTGCGGATCAACGCCCGCATTGTAGAAGACGATGTCCGGCCGCAGCCCGTCGAGGAGGGGCGGCAGGCGCGCGGCGAGCAGATCGAGATAATCCGCATCCTCCAGCCCGTCCGCGAGGCCGATATCGAGGTCGCCCGCGATCTTGCGCGTCGGATAGTTCCGCTCGCAGTGGATCGACAGGGTGAACAGGTCCGGGTCGTAGGCGAGGCAGTCGGCAGTGCCGTCGCCCTGGTGCACGTCGAGATCGACCACGAGGGCGCGGCCGATGGCGCCCTCCGCCTGGAGCGCGCGGGCCGCCACCGCCACGTCGTTGAAGACGCAGAAACCCGCCCCCTGCTCGTGCCGCGCATGGTGGCTGCCGCCGGCCGTACTGCCGGCGAGCCCTTCGGCGAGCGCCAGGCGCGCGGCGAGCAGCGTGCCGCCGACCGAGGCGCGGGAGCGGCGCACGACGGTCTCCGTCACCGGCAGGCCGATGGCGCGCTCGATCTCGCGGGGCACGGCATGGGCGAGCACCGCATCGACGTAGGCGCGGCTATGGGCCATGGCGAGAAGGTCGGCGGAGGCCGGCTCCGGCGCGACGAAGCCGAGGGGCGCGAGGCCGTCCTCGGCGACGATCTCGGCGAGCCGCCCGTACTTCCGCATGGGAAAGCGGTGCCCGTCCGGCAGGCTGGCCTCGTAGGCCGGATGGAACACGATGGGCGGGATCATGCGGGCTCGGTTCGGCGCGGTGCCTGCGTGAACGTCATACGACTGATACAGCGCCACTGTTAGGGGGCTGCGGAACGGCGCGGCGGCAGGTCGCGCCCGGGACCGAGCCGGGGACGATGGCCGCATGATCGAGGCGAACGCGACCGTGCTGGCCTTGGGCGTCTGCGGCCTGCTCACCGTCGTGAATCTCGTGAGCTTCGGGCTCACGGCCCGGCGCATCGGGCGCGTGCGCGGCCCCTCCGCCTTCCCGGTGGATGCGCCCGTCTCGCTGGTGCGCCCGGTCTGCGGCCTGGAGCCCTTCAGCGAGGAGACGCTCGGCCGCAGCTTCCGCCTCGCCTATCCCGATTACGAGATCCTCTTCTGCGTAGCGAGCGCGCAGGATCCCGTCCTGCCGCTGGTGCGGCGGCTGATCGCGACGCATCCGCAGGTGCCGGCGCGGGTCATCGTCGGCGACGAGCGGGTGAGCGACAACCCGAAGCTCAACAATTGCGTGCGTGGCTGGGAGGCGGCGCGGCACGACTGGATCGTGCTCGCCGATTCGAACGTGCTGATGCCGCCCGACTACCTGCAGCAGATGCAGGCGGCCTGGCGGCCCGAGACCGGCCTCGTCTGCTCGACGCCGGTCGGCGCGCGGCCGGGCAGCTTCTGGGCCGAGGTGGAATGCGCCTTCCTCAACACGCTCCAGGCCCGCTGGCAGTACACGGGCGAGACGCTGGGCCTCGGCTTCGCCCAGGGCAAGAGCATGCTCTGGCACCGGCCCTTCCTCGAGGCGCGGGGCGGCATCCGGGCGCTCGCCGCCGAGATCGCCGAGGATGCGGCGGCGACGAAGCTGGTCCGCGCGGCCGGCCGGCGCGTCCACCTCGTTCCGGCCCCCTTCGAGCAGCCGCTGGGCCCCCGCCGCCGGCGCGAGGTCTGGGCCCGCCAGCTGCGCTGGGCGCGCCTGCGGCGGGTCACCTTCCCGCTCTTCTTCGCCCCCGAGATCGCGAGCGGCCTCCTCCTGCCCGCCATCGTCGCCGGATGGTTCGCGGGAACCGCGGAGGCCGCGATGGGTCTCGCCGCGATGGTCGTGACGTTCTATGCGGCCGAATACGCGCTCGCCTCGCGTCTCGGCTGGCACCGCTCGCCGACTATCCTGCTCGCCTTCCTCGTGCGCGACGCGATGATCCCGCTGCTCTGGGCCCGAGCCTGGATGCGCGACGCGGTTGTGTGGCGCGGCAACGCCATGGACATCCGTCCGAAGACCGCGCGGCGCTTGCCTGCGGAGGCCGGCGCGGCCTAACCCGGGCCGCGGGGCTTCAGGGCAGGCGTGCAGGGTGAAGATCGGCGGGCAGGCAGTGGGTGACGGGCTTTGCCGGCTGGCTTTCCGCCTTGGCGCACGGTCTACGGCTGGTTCCGGGGCTGGATCGAGAAAGGGCTGTTTGAGAGCTTGATGCGGGTTTTAGCGCGCCATCAGCGGCGGCGTTGCGGACGTCGGCCCGATCCACGGCTGGTGATCATCGACACACGGAGCGTCCCGTGCATCGGGGTGCGCGGGCCACGCGGCTACGACGGAGCCAAGAAGCTGGTCGGGCGCAAACGCGTGGCGCTGGTCGATGCCGAAGGCCACGTCCTCGCTCTCGCCGTCGTGCCGGCCAACGTGCAGGATCGCGACACGCTGCCCGCCCTCGATGACGGCAAGGAGCCGTGGCCCAGCCTGCGCCTGGCCATCCGCGATGGCGCCTTCACGGCTGGGCGCTGCCAAGAGTGGTGCAACCTTCACGGCATGCGCCACCGCGTCGTCGAGAAGGGCCCGGACCAGAGGGGGTTCGTCGCTCTGGAGCGACGCTGGCTCGTCGAGCGGACCTTGGGTTGGCTCAGCCACGGGGGCGGCCTGCTGCGCGAGCGCGCCGGCCGCCTCGATGTCGCCACCGGCCGTCTCGCCTGCGTTGCCAGCCTCATGGCCGCAAACGCCCTCAACAATCCGGCCTGAGATCACGCGCTCAAACAGGCTTTGAGCTGCATCGTGCCCCTCCGCACGCCGTGCCTCTTCCACGGGCTGTAGACCGATTTCGCTTCCGACGGAGGCGCGGGATGGAACCGATCTGGCACCCTGACCAAGCCGGAGACGACGATCCGGAGCCCTGGCAGATGGAGTAGGGCTGCGGCGCTCATACTGCGCTCGCGGTATCGATCGGACCGGCGGATTGCTGGCATTGGTCTCCGAGCCATGATGCAGCGTCAGTGTCATGGCTGTCCCCTTCCTCAAAGCGTGCGTAGCCGCTGGCCGAAGCATCGAAGGCGCTGTCACCGACCATCTCCATAGGTGACGAGATCCGGACACTCGCGGGCTGAGCGGCACGTTGCCCAGCCCGCATTTTCATCTCTGCGATACCCGACGCATCGAACTGCTTGGCGAATGCATAGGCTGGCACCGCTGACCTCATGCAAATTTAATAATCGCCTGACAGAATGAGGGCGAATCAAAGTGCGAGAGCAGCACTATGCAGGAAGAGCGTCGTATCGAGCCGCGGACGGATACCCTCAAGACAGGTCGTTTGCTCATCCCAGGCAAGCGCGAAATGTTCTTTTGCCTGACGCACAACCTGTCTGCGCGTGGAGCGAAGATCGAAGTCGAGGATCCGATGCGGGTCCCGGACGAGTTCGATCTCGTCGCGACTGAAGGAGCCGCCATGCTGCGTTGCCGGGTCCTCTGGCGCATCGGCACGAAGATCGGCGTGGTCTTCATTTGATCGTCCGAAGTCTTCCTCGATCGAGGCTCTGGGCCTGCCGTAGTGCTCGGCGCGGATCTGGAGGTGACCTGTGGCTGAATCTAATCCGTGTTGATGTGCAGGACGCCAGCATTCCCTAGGCTTCGGCAGTTGCCCGAGCCGAGAGGATCGTGTGAAAGAGCTGCCACCGCCCCCGGATTGCCCGTTCATCCGAAGGCTTCTCGATCTTCTGTTCATGTGCTCGCTCGGCATAAGTCCGGCGCGGGGCCAAATGCTTTTCAGTGAGCTCCTTACCCTAGAGATGGACGCGGAGCGTGGACAGGCTCCTGACGAGAGCCTGCGCGTCATCGCCACCGTCCGGCAGATTGCTGGCCGCGCGCTGGCAGCGCCACCTCCGCCAGGGTTGAATGGGTCCTGAGGGCCGCTCCCCGTACAAGCGTGGTCCTAGGGTCTGTCGTCACCTGATCCAATCGAGGGCTGCGGCGAGGCAGAGGACGCCTGTGAAGCTTGCAGCTTCTGCCGAGCAAGTTTCGAACCTTCCCAACCCGAGAGTCGGCTCTCGGCAGATGATTGATCTGGGTTAATGGTGTAGATTGGGGTGCTCACTGAGGTAGAGCGCCATGACGAAGTCGCAGCCAGACCATAAGCTCGGCAGCTCAGAATTTCATGGCTCTGCTCAATCGCAAGAAGCCAGGGAAGTAGAGGTGGAGAAATCATATAAATTGATCCAGCAAAGTCGCTTGCTTCTGGAGTGCGCTGCTCCGGATGCACTGTCGATCACATCTCCCTCTCTAGGCCTCAAAACATCCATGGATGAAAGAGGCGTCCTAGATCTGGATTGGATCCGTTCCACCAATCTCGCCCTGCACAAGGAGCGTGATGATCTCGTCCTGGCAGACAGGCATATCTGCGAGGGCGAGGAGCGTGTCGCTCAGCAGGTCGCACGGATCGCGCAGATGAGCGAGCAGGGCCAAGACACGACCCGTGCAAAGGACCTGCTGAAGACACTAGAAGCAGCGCTGGTGCAATGGCATGTGCACCGCCAAATCATCCTGGAGACGATTGCGCGGCACAGTGCGAGTTTGCCGGGTCAAGCTATATGAGCAACGGGCTGTGAACAGCTCAAAGCCTTTATCGCGGAGAACCTGCCTGTCGCGCCAGAGCGAGAAGCCGCTTCGTCTCGGCAAGCGTGGCTCGCAATGCCGTGCGCTCCTCTCGGATCGAGATGATCAACTCCGCCGTCCGCTGCATCGTAGTCACAGCTCTTCGAAAGCTTGCTGTCAAGGCGGGCGCAGTGGGCCCACGACCTCGATCCAGAACCTCTGAGAAGGGCACCTCCATCAGAAGGTTGCCGCTCTGATCCACGATCTCGAAGGTGTGCCGGTGCGGAATCGCTCCCGCGAGAGCCATCTCTGCGCTGAGGGCCGGGACTGTACGGTAGGCCTCAAGGTAGGCCGATTCGATCCCATCGAGCTCTACCCCGATCTCATCCTCATCGCATCCTGCCGGGCTGCGCAGGTGAAAGAAGAACAAGGGCATGGGTCCCTCGCTTCGAAAGCCTCTAAGCCCAGACAACCCGACCACACCGGTTTTGGATCACTGCCGTCGGAGCACGAGGAGGCATCCGGACTTTGCTGCCCTTCAGGCGGTGGCTCTGTTCAATGCCAGGTACCTGCCCTGGAACGTGACGGGTCCCACCTCGACGCCAACGACTGAGATCGTCACCCACAAACGATGCGTGGCAGTGCTCCATGTGCCCGATCCACGAACGGCTGCTCCGTATGCACTGCAGTCCGTTACGATCGTTTGGCTGTATGCCTGGTCGCTATCCAAGAGCCTGTTAGTCGGTTCCTGCCGGTAAAGTGCAGTCGACGGGCGGGCAAGGAAAAATATGCCATAACTTCTACTTGCAGTTGTATCTGGTTACGGATATCCCGACGCAGAGTGCAACGCGCACATGCAGGGATGTCCATGTCTGGCGCCGGTTTGGCAAGCGGTGGGGTTACGCGGAGCAGTCTTCAGGACGCGGTCGATGCGGCGGATGTGGCGGGTTCTTGGTCCTGGGATATTCCCGCCGATCGCGTCCGGGCCGACGCGCTGGTCGCGCTCCTCTTCAACGTCGATCCTGCTGAGGCCGAGAAGGGGGCTCCGCTTGAGACGTTCGTGTCTGGCATCCACCCCGAGGATCGTGAGCGTGTCGCCGGCATGATCAGCGATGGCGTCAGGACAAGCGGCAGCTTTCTGTCAGAATTCAGGGTGTGCTCGGCAGATGGCCGCATACGGTGGATCATCTCGCGCGGTCGGTTCGAGAAGGCAACGGCAGGCGTTGCGCCGAGAGGCCGTGGCATCATCATCGATATCACTCGGACACGCCTCGATGAGGAGGCGAGTGACCCAGCTATGCATGTACCGGTAGAAACGCCGCTACAACGAGCCGCGGGCAGCTTACTGGCAGGGCACAAGGCGATTGCTGAGATCGAGGATCAGCCATTGCTGCGCCAGGTCGCCGACCTGCTCTTATTGGAGGTAGGGCGAGTCCTCGGCGCACAGATCGAAAACGCTCGGCGCAAACGCATGAACTGAGAGCAGGCCAAGGCAGCGTCGAACCGATCTTTCGCTTACCACTCAGATTTGGCGGTATTCTGAACAAAATCCAGGCAGTGCTGGCGCAGCTGCGGACTCTTAATCCCGATGAAAGACTGAAGCAGCGTTGATGCCTCTGCTAGGCTAGCTGCCGCATCGTCCAGCTTTGCACTGGCGCTATTTCTGCCCTGCAGTACGGCCCTCGTCACTCCTAGGGCATCCGTTAGCAGATCGAGCGTGTGCCATGCAGAATCAGGCAGCTGCTCCAATGCCCCGCCATCTGCATGCTCTTTGAAGGCATTGTGATCGTCGGTCTTTTCGGCATGACCAGGGCCAACATGGACCATCTGCATCTCTGCTTTGGCAGGCTTCGGTGATAGGTGGATCGCCACGGAACGATCGAGCGACGCACCTATGATCACGCTCGACCTGTAGGCCAAAAGCGCTTTGCATGCAATTTAAAGTAGAGTGAACGCGCGGTTAATCGATTGCCGGCGTCGGCCGGCGGGACCGCCGCAATCCTGCGGTCAGTCCCGCCTTGGTCAGAACGTTGGCGTTAGGGCCTGATAGCATCTGCCGCAACTGACGAAGGCATTCAGCCGATCAGCGCGTCGCTTCCGCCGAGCAGGTGGAGATTGGCCTGAATATCCAGCAGTCCGTGCTCCGGCGTGAGCAAGCCGATGTTGCCGTGCAGATCCAGGATACCAGGCAAGTGCGCGTCGACATCAAGATTGAGGCCGTGATGCTCTAATCCAGTGAAGAGGTCACGAGCGCTCGAAGCTGCGACATCGAGGGAGTGGTCGGCTGTCGAAGCCACGTCTGCGATGATGTCAGATGCGGTCGAAGTTGCGCCGGTAAGCAAGTGGCCGACTTCAGCGGCAGCACCAATAAAAATCTGTCCGACGCTTGCGTTCAGATTAACATCGCTGTTCAGGTGGAGAAGGTTGGCGGCCTTGCATCAATGTGAATATTTGAAACGATGTTGCTGGCGATGCCTGAAATCGAATGGGCGGTTGACGATGTTATCTCCGTGACGGCGTGGCCGGTTTGCGTGATGACATCGCCGAGAAAATTGCCGAGGTTCAGCAAAGACATGGGATGCGATCCTTTCCCTGGAGCCGTCGCGTTCCCGAAAGACGCGACGATCCAAAAACAAGGAAGCAGATCCAGGGTTCTCGCACTTTCGGGATCACTGTTTTCAGTGTCTGGTAAAATCCTGAGCGGGCAATGTCGCGCGGGGGTAGGCCCATGGCGCATCGATTGCCACGAGAGCCGCGGAGCCTCCGTGGCAGCGCCCGACGCCTCGACCTCCTGTCCGCCCCCGAACGAAAACCTCAGGATCATTCCGGTAGGGCAAGCATGATCCCGAAGCCGCATCAGCGAGACCGCGACGCGCGACTGCGGCAGGTCGAGGAACGCCAGCCGGTCGTCCTACCGAGGCAGTGGCTCGTCCTTCTCATCGGAACGCGATGGCGGATCGCCCACGTCGTTGCGCCTTTTCAGGCTCTCGACGGCTTCGGCCACTCCACCGAACGTGTCGGCGATCGCCTCCGCATACGTCTGGACGATGAACTCAACTCGCTCAGGATCCGCCTGGCTGCCCGCAGCGTCGGTCTCTGAGGCGACGACAGCCACGTGATCTCGCGCCACTGCGCGGATGTGCTCGGGCGAGACATCGTGATCGGCGTAGAAGCGTGCAGCCACATCCATCACCAGTAGCTTCAGCGCCATCATGTCGGCACGGGCTTTCAGCGTCTCGTCCGGCATGCTCATGCTCAGATCCCTGGATCTTCTCGCGCCACTGCCAGCGCAGTCGCGCCTTCTAGCGCCAGCGAGATACCGTGTCTCGCTCGCCCGACTCGCCGGGCATTCTCAGAATGGTGCCGTGCCGCGGCCGAGCGTTTCCGCGCTGACCACGAGCCAGTTATCACGACCGAGACTGAGCGTCTGGGAAGCTTTCACTGCGCACGTGGGCTGAATTTTGGTCCTGGACAGCGTGTCCCGGTCTCCGCGTTCAGGTGCACCTGTGTCTTCCACAGCACCGTACAAGGATCGCATCCACCTGCGCGCGCCAGCAGCAGCATATCAGTCATAAGATCGACAATATCGCATTCGGCGACGTCGTTGCTTTCAGTCGGGTGGCGCCAACGGTGTTGGCAATCATCTTCTTGCAGGTAGAAGCCGAGCGTCTTACGGGCGAGTCCCACCCTCGCTGATACCGTAGGCATGGACGTCCTCCTTGACCGTCCGAGCTCGCAAATTGCTCAGCTAGGTTCGGTCTAGCGCAACGTACGTTCACGCTAACAGTCGGTTGCATTCAATGGTTCGCGGCATTGCGCCGTCCCCATCCCGAACGACGGACAAGTCGGTCGTTTCGTCAGCGAAATTCTGACCGCTGTCCGTTCGGCGAGGGTTTGATGTTCACAGGTGGCGAGAAGCTTTCCGGAACAGTCCAGAATGGAGACGGGTTGCACCGCTTCTCTGCTTTGAAGGCTAGTCCTCCGAATCGTCCTGCGAGAGAGGACAATTCGATCGTATCTTGGGAAGTACAGCTTCCTACTTGGACAGCGGCCCATCCTGCTCGATATGGAGCGATGGCAGGTCACCGGGCGGCTGGGGCTAGGAGGCGCCAATGCCGTACGGTGCCGATCAGCCGGCCGAGAACATCGCCTGGAAAACAGCCTGATTTCCAGCGATCAGGGTCGGCGCCTTGGGTAGATCCCGCCTCAGGCAGGATGCGAAGCCATAGTAGCAAGATAGCAGCTCGGGGTCGGGCGCACCGACGTACAGGCGCCGGCGGCCAACCTCATTACGGACCTCGATCAGCATCATGTCCTTCGGGCGACCGGAGGCGGCATACTGGTCGGCGAACAGCTCCTCGATATCGCTGCCTTGGCAGAGATCGAACAGGCGGGTGGCCCACAGCATCGAACGTCTCGTCGGTCCTACGCAGATCCCGAACCGCTAGGCCGCCCCATCTGGCCACGCCGTGCCGTTTGGCACTTGCCAGTGTAAGGGCTTGGCGGGGCCGACCGATCCCCCTCCCCCTCTGCCGGGGCCCCTGGGATCGGCGAGCGTATACGGGTGGTCGGGGCCACGACGTTTTCTGGTGCCAGGGTCCGAAACCCTGTGCCGGGGTAACAGGTGACAGCGCTTATGGCTGAGAATGGCGGGCCGAAATTCCTCTCCCGGGCTGAGTTCGCCCGGCGGCACGGCTTAGGCCGCAAGACCGTAACGGACTAGAAGCAAAAGGATTTGCCGGTTCTCGACGAGGCTGGCCGTGTTGATGTCGAGGCTATCGAATGGAACCTCGACCAGTGGCCAGATCGATGCCGAGCACGAGCAACGCGATCGGGAACCACCGTCGGAACCCCACCGGATCCATCCGCTGACGGACTACTTGGCCCCGAACATGCCAGTGAAGGCTGTTCCCATGACGACACGCCAGAGCAGGACGGTCGAGGTGTTGAGACGGCCCACGCTCGTGAGAACGAGGGCCTCACTTGGAGCCACTCGCGATCGCGTTGCGATCGGGAACGGCTCTAAGCTCTTGTTTTGACGCCCTCTCTTCCGCCGAGCCGGTGTCCACTTCGGCGGAGAGCGCTCTGGGCGTCGATCGTGAACTGAGCATGGTGACCTGCCGGAGCAGGCTCCCGAGCTGTTCGGCCGAGTAGGGCTTGTGCAGCAACTCGAAGCCGTGGCTGCCCTCCTTGGCGAGCACGTGGCTATACCCCGAAGCCAGCACCACCGGCAGATCAGGTAGGCGGCATCGTAGCTCCTCAGCCAACGCGAGGCCGCCCATGCCCGGCATCACCACGTCCGAGAACACCACGTCGAACCCGTCGCCGTCCGAGCCGAGCCGCTCCAGTGCTGCCTCGGCGTTTGATGCCTATTCCGGCGCATAGCCAAGGTCTTGCAGGATCTGGGTCGTGAAGTGGCCGACCTCGGCGTTGTCCTCGACCACGAGAACCTTCCGGCCAGCGCCATCAATTGTACTCGTCTCTCCAGACTGCTCGATGGCAGCAGTATCCGCCGCTTCGACCTCCGGCAGGTACAGCGTGAAGGTGGTGCCCTTGCCGACCTCACTCACGACGTCGATGTCGCCGCCCGACTGCTTGGCAAAGCCGAAGACCTGGGAAAGGCCGAGTCCAGTGCCTTTGCCCACTTCCTTGGTCGTGAAGAACGGCTCGAAGATGCGGGCGAGATCGCCCGGCGCGATGCCCGTACCGGTATCGGTCAGCGCTATCGCGACGAAGGTGGAGCGCGAGCTGGCGTGGCCTCGGATCGCCGGAAGTGGATGGTTGCGGGCCAACCTCAAGGTCAGCCTGCCCTCGCCGTCCATCGCATCACGGGCGTTGACCGCCATGTTCACCAGAGCGGTCTCAAATTGGCTGCGGTCGCAGTAGACGTGGCAGGGGGCGTCCGACGCCTCCAGCACAACCCGGATGCGAGCACCAGTGACCGTGTCGAGCATCTCGGCAATGCCGCGCAGGCAGGCGCCGACCTCGAAGGTCTCGGGCTTGAGCGCCTGCCGCCGGGCGAAGGCGAGAAGCTGGCCGGTGAGCTTGGCAGCGCGGTCGACCGTGTCCGACACCGCGTCCATGTAGCGCCGCCTCCGCTCCTCCGGCAGGTTCGGCCGGCGCAGGAAATCGACCGATGAGCGGATGATGGTCAGCAGATTGTTGAAGTCGTGCGCCACGCCGCCGGTGAGCTGGCCCACCGCCTCCATCTTCTGCGACTGCCGCAGCGCCTCCTCGGCGATCGCGCGCTCGCCGATGGCCTCGGCGGCACGCGTCTCCAGCATGACGTTCAACTCGCGCAGCTCCGCCTCGCGGGCGCGCAACTCTTCCAGGCGCGCCCTGGCCTCGTACTGGCGCCGACGCCCACGTAGAGCGGCGGTGACCACGCTGATCAGGGTCGTGGGGTGAAAGGGGCGTTCCAAGAAGCTGACGTTGCCGAGGATGCGCGTCAGGCGCGCTGCCGTCGGGCTACGATCCGCCCCGCCCTGGCGGGTGAGCACGATGAACGGCATGTCCGACCACGCCGGCTGTTCGCCGATCCAGCCGCTGAGCGGGGTTAGGTCGGCGGTGCGCACCGTCTCCTCGGTCACGAGCGCCGCCCCGGCGATCTCAGCGAGGCCCTGCACCAGTTCCGAAAGGCTCGGAACCACCAGCGCCGCGAGGCCGGATTCGGTGAGCAACTGCCGAGCCAGTGCGGCATCGCGCCCGTGCGGGGCGAGGACCAGCACGCGCTCGGACAGCGGGTTGTTCGGCACCGTCACGGTTGGTCGCTGTCCAGCAACGCTTGGTCCTTCACCAGAGTGGGTACACCGCGCAGCACGCCCTGGAAGTTGCGCAGCGGTTCGCCGACCCGCAGCCCCGTGCCTGTGATGCGATACTCGCGGATCGTGTCCTCGTGCGCACCGGTGCGCTTCTTCACGGCCGAAATCGCCCGACGTACCTGCCCGCGCGCCTCGAAGTAGCGCAACAGGATCACTGTGTCGGCGAGGTAGGTGACGTCAACAGGACTCCTCATGTCACCGACCAGACCATGCTGGGCCACGGTCAGGAAGGTCGTGGCACCTTGGCGGTTGAGATACTGCAGCAATTCGTGAACGTGCAGAATGAGCGCGTTCTCCTGCGGCATCGCCGCCTGGTAGCCGTTGAGGCTGTCGATCACGACGGTCTTTGCCCGCGCCTCGTCGACCTGACACCGCACGAGGTGGGCGAACTCGCCCGGCGACAGCTCGGCCGCGTCGACCTGCTCGATGGTCAGCTGACCCTGGTCGCGCAGGCCCGCGAGGTCGAACCCCATCGCCCGGGTGCGCTCCAGCAACACGCCGAGTTCCTCATCGAAGATGAACATTGCCGCCTTCTCGCCACGCGCGACGGCGGCGAGTACGTACTGGATCGCGAACAGCGACTTGCCGGTGCCGGCCGGCCCGAGGATCAAGGTGCTCGATCCTGCCTCGACACCGCCGCCGAGAAGGGCATCGAGTTCGATCACGCCGCTCCCGAGCTGATTGCGGACAAACGCCGTCTTATGCTCCAGAGCGATGAGGCGCGGAAACACACGCACGCCGCCGGTGGAGATGCAGAAGTCGTGGTAGCCGCCGCGGAAGCGCTGGCTGCGGTACTTGAGCACCCGCAGGCGTCGCCGCTCGGCGCCGTAGTCAGGCGCCAGCTCATCAAGGCGGACCACCGCGTGGGTGACGCTGTGCACGGTCTTGTCGAGGGCGTCGGCGGTGAGGTCGTCGAGCAACAGCACGGTCGTGCCCTGGCGCGCGAAGTAGTGCTTGAGTGCCAGGATCTGGCGCCGATAGCGCAGCGAGCCGCCGGCGAGCAGGCGGATCTCGGACAAGCTGTCGAGCACGACACGGGCCGGTTTGGTCGCTTCGACCTGCTCGAAGATCGCCTTCGTCGCCTCGCCGAGTTCGAGGTCGGAAGTGTAGAGCAGGCTTTGCTGCTGCTCGGCGTCGAGCAAGCTTTCGGGAGGGATCAACTCGTAGACGGTGATCAAGTCGCCGATCGTCCAGTCGTGCGAGCGGGCGGTCTCAAGCAACTCCTCGCGCGTCTCGGACAGACTGATATAGAGGCCGCGCTCGCCCCGGCGGGCACCTTCCAGCAGGAACTGCAAGGCAATTGTGGTCTTGCCGGTGCCGGGGTTGCCCTCCAAGAGGTAGAGGCGGTCGCGGACGAAGCCGCCGCTGAGCACGTCGTCGAGACCGAGGACGCCCAGCATCGCCTTGCCAGAGTAGTCGGGCGCGGGTTCGGTTTCAGTCTCGATGTCAGCAGCCATAGGCAATCGACTCCTTAGCCATCACAGCTGGCAGCGTGTGAGCGGGGATGGTTGGCGGCATCTTGGCGAGGTCTGCCTCGGCGCGAGGCGGGATCATGCATTTGCTGAAGATCAAGCCAGAGGTGGCCTGGCAATCCTGAAAGTCAGCGAGGCTGGGCAATATGCGCTCGCGCTGCACGGTGACCGGATGCAGCAGTCTAAGCTCAGGGCCGAACACAAAGGCAGCCATCTCTCCGCTTCCGTAACGTTCGACGCGACAGATGCCAAGCAGTGTATACACTACGCGCCAACTCATGCGCCGGGCGCAGGGCGTGCATATTCGTTTAGGGTTGGGGCCCGCGTCATCACCTCGTCCGCCTACCGCAAGATCTAACCGCACCCATGAGACACGAACAGCAGAAAGGGCGCCGCAGGGCACCCTTTCCACGCGATCGGCCCGGAGGATGGTCTCAAGCGCTCCTGCGCGCGCGCTTGGCCTTGGTAACGTCCTCGTCGACGTCACCCTCGGAGCCCTCGACGTTGATGCGCTGAGCGATCTCGGAAAGGAGCTGATCAGTCTTCTTCTCTTCCTCTAGCGTGGCATCGAGCAGCTTGGCCGCGTCCTCGTAGCCAAGCTGGCAAGCCCAGGTCTTGAGCGTGCCATAGCGGGCTATTTCGTAATGCTCGACCGCCTGCGCGCAGGCCGCGAGCACCGCATCGGCGGCCGGGCTGTCGCCGAAGTCTTCAAGGTCCTCCTCCATCTCGGCCGTCAGGCCCTGCATCGCCTCGCAGGTCTTGCCCCGGGCCGGCTTTCCGATAATCTCGAACACCTGCTGCAGACGCTCGACTTGATTGGCGCTCTCCTCGGCATGCGTCTCAAACGCTTGGCGCAGCTCCTCGTGCTCGGCAGCTTTGGCTGATTTCTTCAGGGCCCGTACCGACTGCCGCTCAGCGTAGTAGACATCCTTCAGAGTCTCGTAGAACGCATCCTGAAGTGTTTTCTGCTTGGTTGCCATGGAGCTCAGCTTCCGATTGTTGAATGGTCGAGGCCGTGGGAGTGGTCTCACTGACGGCCAGCATGGTAGAAACGTAGCTCCGGGCGCGTGGGTCCGAACATTATTCTGGGGGAAGCTGCAAATTTCGGGGAACCGGGTGGCCCGAAGCGGACGTGCGTCGGCAGGCGGGTGTGGAAAGCCGTCAGGTCTCGGGGTCTGCCAGCGGATGCCGGAAATCGGCGTACATCTGTCCCAGCGCTTCCTTAGTGAAGCCTTCAACGTGCGTGTTCATGGGGCCTGGCGTGCGTGTGATGCTGCCACAGCGCACGCCGCACGGACGACCGCGTCGACCTCGATATGATGGAGCATGTGCCCGATACCGGGAAGCTGCTCAAAGTGGGCAGTCGGGATCATCTGCGCGGCCATGCGACCATGCGCGAACGTGTTGACGACCTTATCGCTGCCGCCGCAGAGGATTCGGACCGGCACGCGACAGGCGCCGTAGCTTGCCAAGCTCCGGCTCAGACCGAGCCAGAGGGCGTTTGCGTCCTCACCCTCCGCGATCAACTGCGTCGCACGTCCCGCCATCGCGAAGGGGTAGCGGGCGGCGAAGTCCGTCGGCATCGGCTGCGGTGCATAGATTCCGGCCCAGAGAAGGCTCAGCAATGCCGGGTCGACCGTGACGCCGAGCAATTCGGTCAAGCGCTCGCCGAGGAGCGGCACGGCGCGGGGCCCGAACAGGATCTGCTCGAGGCGCGGTTCCGGGAAGCAGATCGGCGCCAGCGCGACGACGCCGGTAATCTCATTCGGATAGAGCATCCCGTAAGCGAGCGCGACGGCACCGCCGAAGGAATGGCCGAGGATGACCGGGCGGCGAAGACCCAGACGTCGGACCGCCTCGCGAATGAGTTCGGCCTGCCGCCAGGGCGAGGCGTCCGCGAGGCGCTGACGCACGCTGAAACCGTGGCCCGGCCGGTCGACGGCCACGACACGGAAATGCTGCGCAAGCGCCAGCGCTGGACCGAGCCACATGTCCTCCAGCGTCATCAGCGCGCCATGGATCGCGACGAGGTCCGGCCCCGAGCCGATCTCCGCCCAGGCCATCGTGCGATTCCCGGTCAAAGCCGTGATCGTGCGCGGAACGATGCGGCTGTCCGCGCTGGTCGAGGGCATTGGACCGGGCAGGTCCGCCTGAAGCAGGAGAGCGCCCATCTCAGTGCAGGCCTCTGTCGCGGCGCGCTCGGTCCAGCCCGAGCAGGACGGCGATTGCGGCAGCGAGGCCGACGCCGCCCGCTGCCGTAGCCAGCGGATGCAGGCTCGCCCGCGTATAGGCGCTCGTACGCATGACATAGCCAGGCTGATCGCCACGCGTCCGGCCCGTATCGTCCTGCTCCGGGCCGTGCAGCGCCCCCTCGGGCCGGCGCGGCTCGCCCCTGCGCTTCTGAAGTGCGATGATGGCGGGTGCGAGCAGATCGTAGGCGCCCGGCGCGAACTCCTTGGCCGCTGTGAACAGCTTGCCGGCGCCGCCGACCACGATGTCGCGCTGCGGGTGCTCCGCCGCGTGCAGGATCGCTTCCGCGACCGTCTCCGGCCGGTAGATCGGCGGCGGCAGCATCGGCTCGCGGTCCATGTAATTGCGCGCCCGCCGCGGCAGAGGGGTGTCGATCGAGGTCGGCTTGACGAGCGTGACCGCGATAGGGGCGCCCTCATGGCGCAGCTCCATGCGCAGGGCGTCTGTGAAGCCCTTCACCGCGTGCTTGGAGGCCGAATACATGCCCTGGAGCGGGAAGGCGAGATCGGAGGCCACGCTGCCGAGGTTGATCAGCGTGCCGCCGCGTCGCCGGAGATGCTCGACCGCCACGAGCGAACCGTAGACCGTGCCCCAGAAATTCGTCTGGATGAGGCGCCGATGATCCGTATCCGATACCTCGCGCAGGGCCCCGTAGATCGTCAGGCCCGCGACGTTCACCCAGGTGTCGAAGCCGCCGAACGCGGCGAACGCCCGGTCCGCGATGGCCTGAACCTCGGTAGGTTCGCCGACATCGGCGACCATATAGGCGCATCGCCCGCCCTCCGCCTCGATCTCCCTCTGAAGCTCGGCAAGGGCCTCACCGCTGCGGGCCGCGAGCACCACCGCCGCGCCGCGTCGCGCCGCCGCGCGGGCCGTGGCAAGTCCGATACCGGATGAGGCGCCAGTGATGACGATGACCTGCTCGGCGAGCGGCTTGCAGCGCCTCACCGGTCCGCCTTCTCGCCGGCGGTGGTCAACTCGATGTAGCGCAGCGTTGTTGGCCTGATCAGCTCGTGGATCCTCTGCGCCATGGCCTGCTCCTCCCGCAGCGACTGCTGGAAGGCGGCGTGATGGGTCTGCTGACCGGCGGCCTCGCCGATCACCAGAAGCGACTCATAGGCGGCGATCTCGAAGTTCTCGAAGGCGTGGTTGGCGAAGGTGTTCTTCAGGATCTCATCTTGAGCCGGCGTATGGCCGAGCGCCATCATGTTGCCGACGAAGCCGAGGAAGCCCTCCTTCAGAGCCGATGGTCGTTCGGCAAGGCCCTGCAGCGCCTCCTCCAGACGGTCGCGCTGGTCGTGCGTCTCCGCGATGTGGCGGCGCAGCGCCTGCTCCATCTCGGGATAGCGTTCGAGCCGCTCGACTTGCCGCTCCATGATCTGGAGCGCCTGCATCTCGACAGCATGGGTGTTCTTCAGGGCGGTGACATAGATGTCGCGTGCGTCCGTGGTCATGACGTGCGCCTTATTGGGATTGGCGGGGGGCTGTGACGGCCCGATACGCCATCAAGGTTGGCGGCAAGCGGCCAAGTTCCCCGCCTACGGCAATCGCTGGCTGGCCTGCTTTGGGCGATGCTCTTCGATGAGCGCGGCTGCCGCCTCACGACGGCGTAGGTACGGTCGCAAGATCCGGCATGCATCCGCGTCGCGGAACCCAAGGGGACGCTGGGCGATTGCTGCATCCCGGCGACGTTGGATCTTGTTGCGTATGTCCCTCTCGAAGAAGGTGAAGGTCGGTCTCGATGGGACCCGGATCCTCATCCTCGGGTCGCCCTGACGCTGGGGGCCGACCTGTTCCTGGCCGCGGAGCCGGTAGGGCGATTTCGGTCGGCCGTCGCCACCGGGGTCGTCACGTGCGGAAGCGCCCTCCTGTTCTGGTACGGGCTGGAGGCCTTGCAGGCCCGTCGTGTCAGGGAGCGGGAGCCCACCATGACCAGTCACCTGAACTCGAAGTAGATCGGTCTCGCGGCGGGTCTGGTGTCGTTCGGAGTGCTGACGGGGCTCTGGCACGTCCAACCGTTGCTGTTGAGGCAGCTGATAAAGACCTCAATGAATCAGTAATCTCGCCCAGAGGATCGAATGTCAGCGTTGACCGTATTGCTCCTTCGTCATGCCGAGAAGCCGGGCGGTGATTATCCCGGAGTCGGCAGAACATTCGAAGGCAAAAGGGACGACAAATCGCTCATCGTTCGCGGCTGGCAGCGCGCTGGCGCATGGGCAGCCCTCCTGGGATCGGGACTGAGCGCGGACTACCCGCTTCCGACAATCATCTATGCCGCGCGGCCCGAGCCAGTCACGGCGGAGGCGAGCTTCAGCCACCGGCCATGGGAGACTGCGCTACCGCTCGCGCGTCGTTTGTATCTCGATGTCAACACGCGATGGGGTGTCGGGCAGGAGCAGGCTCTGGTCGAGGAACTGACGAAGCTGACGGGGACCGTCGCGATCTTCTGGGAGCACAAGGCGATCCCAACCCAGATCATCCCCGCCCTACTTGGGAGCCAGTCGATCCCCGGTGTCCCGGCAAAGTGGGACAGCGACCGCTTCGACGTGGTCCTCCGTTTCGATCGCGCGACGCCGGACGCTCCGTGGTCATACCGACAGCTGTCCCCGCGTCTGCTGGATGGGGATAGCGATAAGCCATTCGCCGAATTGCGGACGCTCTGATCCGATCAGCCCCTGTCACGGACATCGACACGGGGGAAGACACAGCCGTTCGGGTTGGACTGCTACCGAGCATGTCGATGTCCTGCCGATTGCGCCGCTCGACCACCCTGGCCGCACCGGCGTCGATCTGGAAGAAGCCGCCGGCTTCGGGGTTGAGCAGGCTGTCGAACAGCGGAGGCGAGGCCATCTCCGGCACGCACCACCACGCCACGGCCCCGGCTGGCGTGACGAGGACGTCACGCACGCAAGAGCCATTGTCTTGACGCCCTCTCCGCCGAAGCGAGGCGGCCTTTGCCGGGCTACGGGCTCACGGGATGACGCGCGAGGCCCTGAGGCGCTCGAACAGGTCGAGAAAGGAATCGTCGGTCGGCTGGTAGTCGAGGAAGCCAAGGCGGCGGCTCTTGCTCATGTCGGTCACGACCTCGATGGGCCGGCCAAGGTCCGCATCCGTGTGCCAAGCGGAGGCGAGGCGGTTCAGGTCGGGCTCGACCAGCCCGTGCCGGGTCGCGAGCTCGGCCCAGAGCGGTGCGTCGCCGGCCATCTGACCCTCCAGCGGCCGGACCGTGCCGTCGAAGGGCGCCGCCTCCAGGCCGAACCAGTCCGCCAGGCGGCCCCACATCCAGCTCCAGCGGAAGACGTCGCCGTTCACGACGTTGAAGGCCTCATTGCGGGCGGCCGGCGTCGTGGCCGCCCAGGCGAGGTGCCGGGCGAGCAGCCGCGCGTCGGTCATGTCGGTCAGTCCGTTCCACTGCGCCGCCGAGCCCGGGAAGCGGAAGGGCCGGCCAGTCTCCCGGCAGAGCGTAGCGTAGGCGGCGAGCGTCACGCCCATGTTCATGGCGTTGCCCAGCGCGTAGCCGATGATGGTGTGGGGCCGGTGCACGCTCCATCCGAAGCCATCTCGACCCGCGGCGGCGAAGACCTCGTCCTCCTGGGCGTAGTAGAAGTTTTCGATGTCGAGCCGGCGCTGGTCCTCTCGGAACGGGGTCGCGGGCAAAGTGCCCTTCCCATAGGCCTCGAACGGGCCAAGATAGTGCTTCAGGCCGGTGACCAGCGCGACGTGACGCACGCTGCCCGCCGGCCGGAGCGCGTCGAGGAGGTTGCGGACCATCGCGGCGTTGACCCGGATGTTCTCGGCCTCGCTCTCCTGGCGCAGCCAGGTGGTGATGAAGACGTGGCTGGGCCGCACCTCGGCAAGCGCCTGCCGGAGGCTCCCGGTATCGAGGAGATCGGCCGCGAGCGGCTCGACGCCGGCAAGATCGCCGGGCGGCCGGCGCGCGAGACCGTGCACCGTCCAGCCTCCTTCGACGAGGTGCCGGGCGAGGTTGTTGCCGACGATGCCGCTGACGCCGGCGATCAGTGCCGTTCCGTTCATGGTGATCTCCGAACCGTTCGGCACCGAGCTAGCCCCTGTCCCGGCCCACCGCTAGACGGCACCGTTTGGGGTCATAGGCACCATGAGGTAACCACCATGAAGCCCGGCAGCGCGGACGAGGACTGGCGTGAGGATTGCGCGCCGCGGCGCGTGTTGGAGCTGTTCGCGACCAAGTGGACGAGCATGGTCCTGCACACGCTGCATGCGCGCCACGGTGGCCGGGCACGGACGGGCGTGCTCCACCGCAGCCTGCCGGGCATCTCCAAGAAGATGCTGACCCAGACGCTGCGCGAGATGGAAGGCAGCGGTCTCCTGACCCGGCACGTGGCCGGCACGGTGCCACCGGCGGTCGAGTACCGGCTTACGTCCCTTGGGACCCGCTTCGTCGAACCGGTCGAGCTCCTTTACGCCTGGGGCCGCGCGAATGCCGACGCGCTCGACGGCCTCGAAGCCCGGCCCACCTCCCGTCGCCAAGGTTGACCTCGCCCTCAGGGGACGGACGTCAACGAGTCTGGCCTCATTCGCCATGATACGATCTGCCCAGCCATTCGGGAGACAGCATGGCCGATCTCGCAGGGAACAAGGCGAACGTGATCGCCTTCTACGAGCTGATGTTCAACGCGTGCCAGCCGCGTGAGGCCATCGAGCGCTACGTTGGCAAGGAGTACATCCAGCACAACCCGCATGTGGCGACCGGCAAGGCCGGCTTCATCGCCTATTTCGAGCGCATGGCGCGTGAGTGGCCGGGCAAGCGGGTCGAGGTGAAACGGGCGATTGCCGAGGGAAATCTGGTCGTTCTGCATTGCTTCCAGCACTGGCCGGGCAGCCACGACTACGCGGCCATGGACATCTTCCGGCTCGACGAGAATGGGAAGATCGTCGAGCATTGGGACGTGCTGCAGGTCCTGCCAGAGATGTCCGCCAACCCGAACGGGATGTTCTGAGCGGCGAGCGGCTCGTTCACGCGCCTCGCTGCGTCACCGGGGCGAGAGCCATGCGGCGAAGAACTCGGCAAGCGCCTCCACCTTGGCGGGACGTGCCTGCGCACTGGGCGTGACGAAGGACAGCGATCCACCGGGCAGGCTCCAGCCGGGCAGCAGTATTAGCAAGCGTCCGTCGGCGAGGTACTCGGCCGCGATGAAATCCGGCAGCGCCGCCACGCCGATGCCTGCAAGAAGCGACGGCAGTCGTCGCGCGCAGGGCCTACATCGCCTCAATCGTGGACGCAGTGATCGTCACCTGCGACACCCTGCGCATCGTCGGCTTCAACGACAATCTCGCCGACGCCGTCGCGGGCCAGCCCAAACCGAAAGGAGTTCGCAATTCAGTTCAGGAGTGGTGCGGGTAGAGGGAATCGAACCCCCACGCCTTGCGGCTGGCGATTTTGAGTCGCCCGCGTCTACCAGTTCCGCCATACCCGCGCGGCGAGCCTCATCGCACAGGTTAGGCGTTGCGACCAGCCCCTCCCGAGACGCTCGCCCTCCCGTGTCGCGACCAAGCTGGTCAGCGGCCCGGACCTGTGCTCAAAGGGCGCGCCCTCCCAACGCACGCGACTGTGGTTCATGATCCGCCGCCTCTACGAGTGGATTCTCGCGCTTAGCGGCAAGCCCTCGGCGCCCTGGGCGCTCGGTGCCGTCGCCTTCGCGGAGAGCTCGTTCTTCCCCGTACCGCCCGACGTGATGCTGGTGCCGATGGCGGTGAGCCGCCCGGACCGGGTCTGGTTCTACGCCACCATCACCACCATCGCCTCGGTGCTCGGCGGCCTCGTCGGCTACGCGATCGGCGCACTGCTGTTCGACTCCCTCGGTCAATGGCTGATCAAGCTCTACGGGCTGCAGAACTCGGCGACGACCTTCCAGGACTCCTACGCCACCTACGGCCACTGGGTGATCCTGCTCAAGGGGCTCACGCCGATCCCCTACAAGCTCGTCACCATAACCTCGGGCTTCGCCCATTACAGCCTGTTCTGGTTCACCGTGCTCTCGGTGATCACCCGCGGCGCGCGCTTCTTCCTGCTGGCGGCCCTGCTCGGCCGCTACGGCGTGCAGATCCGCGGCGTGCTCGACAGGCATCTCAACGCCGTCGCCGCGATCTCGCTGGCGGTGATCGTCCTCGGCTTCGTCCTGTTCAAGGTGATCCTGTGATCAACGAGACCGCACTCCTGCGCCTCAAGCGGGCGGCTCTGGTCGTCCTGATCGGCTCCGTGCTGACGGTCGGCGGCGCGCTGGTGCTGGAGCATGTCTACGGCTACGCGCCGTGCAAGCTCTGCCTCACCGAGCGTCTGCCTTACTACGCCGCGATTCCCCTGGCGCTGGGCGGGCTTTTCCTCCCCGAGCGCCTGGCGCGCCTGGCGCTCGGCCTCGCGGCCGTGGGGCTGCTCTACGGGGCCGGGCTCGGGGTCTACCATGCCGGCGCGGAGTGGGGCTTCTGGCCGGGCCCGACCGATTGCGGCGGCGGCACCGGCCCGAACCCGAAGGAGGTCGGTGCCTTCCTCGACGCGCTGCAAAGCGTGAAGGTGGTCGATTGCTCGACCGCGGCGCTTCGGGTGCTGGGGATCTCGCTCGCGGGCTGGAACGCAGTGATCGCCTTCGTGCTCGCCTCGGTCGCCGGGACGAGCGCGGTCAAGCGGTAGGGCTTCCCTCCGCCGGACCGACATCCGGCGGCGGTCAATGCCTCAGTTCCGGTCGTCTGGCAGGACCGGCAGGGGGGCCACCTCGATGCCCTCCTCGACCAGGGCGCGCGCCTCGTCCGGGCTCGCCTGCCCGTAGATCGAGCGCTCCTCGCTCTCCCCGTAATGGATCTTGCGCGCCTCCTCGGGGAAGCGCTCGCCCACATGCTCGGAATTCGCCATCACGTGCTCGCGCACGGCGCGCAGCAGGGCGCGCATCTGGCGGGCGGGCTCGGCGATCATCGGCACCGGTTGCGCGGTCGCAGGGGCCGGTTCCGCCTTGTCGGTGCGCGCGAGGCGCGGCGCCATCACCGTCTTCGACACCTTCGCCGACTCGCAGACCGGGCAGGTCACGAGACCGCGGGCGACCTGCTCGTCATACGAGTCGGAGGACGGAAACCAACTCTCGAAGGTGTGGCCGGCCTCACAGGCGAGCGCGTAGCGGATCATGATCGGGGTTTCGGGTGCATACGCGGCGGTCAGGATCCGCCTCAAACGGAATATGGTGGCGGCGGGACCTCAGTGCGACCGGGCGCCGACGTGCTCGACGCGGAACGGCCGGGCATGGGCCAGGGCCGGGATGCGCTGGCGGGCATCGGCCACCCGCGTGAGGTCGATCTCGGCGAGGATGATGCCCGGCTCATTGCCGCCCGCATCGGCCAGCACCCGGCCCCAGGGATCGACGATGATCGAGTGGCCGAACGTGTCGCGCCCATCCTCGTGCCGGCCGCCCTGCGCGGCGGAGATCATGAACGAGCCGGTCTCGATGGCCCGCGCGCGTTGCAGCACGTGCCAGTGCGCCTCGCCCGTCTGCTGGGTGAAGCAGGCGGGCGCGGTCAGGATCGCGGCGCCGGCTTCCGCGAGCGCCCGGAACAGGGCCGGGAAGCGCAGATCGTAGCAGATGCCGAGGCCGATCGGGGCGAGCGCCGTCTCGGCCACTACGGCGCAGGCGCCGCCGGTATAGGTCGCGGATTCGCGCCAGGTCTCGCCGTTCGGGAGGTCGACGTCGTAGAGGTGGAGCTTGTCGTAGGCCGCGACGATCTCGCCCTCGGCATCGATCAGGAAGGCGCGGTTGGCGACCTTGTCGCCGTTCCTCACGGCGAGCGAGCCGATCTGAACCACCGTCTTCGTCTCCCGCGCCGCCTCGCGCAGGGCCGCCAGAACGGGATCATCCTCCTGCACCGTCACCACCTCGAACAGGCGGGAGCGGCTGCGCTCGACCAGCGAGGTCATCTCCGGCGTCTGCACGTATTGCGCGCCCGCCTTTGCCGCCTCGCGCAGGCCGGCCACCGCCGCGTCGCGGTTCGCCAGCAGGTCGCGGCCCGAGCGCATCTGCACGCATGCGGCGATGAAGGTCGAGGCCGTCTCAGGCATCGGCTGCATCCTTCAGGAGGGGATCGAGCTTGCCGCTGCGATCGAGGGCGTAGAGGTCGTCGCAGCCGCCGACATGGGTGTCGCCGACGAAGATCTGCGGCACGCTGGTCCGCCCGCCGGCCCGCTGGACCATGGTCGCGCGCGCACCGGCCGTCTTCTCGACGTCGATTTCCTGGAAGGCGATGCCCTTCTCCTTCAGCAGGCTCTTGGCCGCCGAGCAATAGGGGCACCAGGCAGTGGTGTAGATCGTGACAGGCGGCATGGACGCGTCCCGCGGATGGAACACGTCATATAGGGCGAGGGCGACCGCGCCGCCTATGGCGCCGGTGCCACGCGGCCCCGCTCAGGCCGCGAGCAGCTTCTCGACCTCGTTCACGAGATCGCGCAGGTGGAACGGCTTCGAGAGGACCTTGGCGTCCTTCGGAGCCTTCGAATCCGGATTGAGGGCCACCGCGGCGAAGCCCGTGATGAACATGACCTTGATGTCGGGATCGAGTTCGGTGGCGCGGCGCGCCAGCTCGATGCCGTCCATCTCGGGCATCACGATGTCGGTGAGCAGGAGCTCGAACGGCTCCTCGCGCAGGCGGTTGTAGGCCGAGAGCCCGTTGTCGAACGAGAGCACGTCGTAGCCGGCATTCTGCAGCGCCTTGGCGAGGAAGCGCCGCATGTCGTTGTCGTCTTCCGCCAACAGGATCTTCATCGGACGGTTCCGAACCCTCGATTCGACGTGTTCATTCCATAAAGGGAGCCGGTGGTAAACAAGAGGTTATGACGCCGGGCGCGTGCTGGGTGACGGAGCGCACGCGGTGTCGGCACCCGCCGCCGCGCAGGCCAGTGGACAGGTGCCGATCGGCATACCAGACTGGGGGGATGCGCAGAGCCGATCCAGGCGGGGTTCCTCGGACGCGATGACTGTCACAGACCAGGACCAGCCGGACGTCCTCGGCTTCTCGTCTCCCTTCGCCATCGACGAGCCGGCCGACCACACCCTGCCCTTCGTCTTCAACACCGGCCATTCCGGCTCGGTCTACCCGGCAGCCTTCCTCGCCGCCTCGCGCCTGCAGCCCCTGGCGCTGCGCCGCTCCGAGGACGCCTATGTGGAGCGCCTGTTCGCGCCGGTCGTCGCGATGGGCGCGCCGCTGCTGAAGGCGAACTTTCCCCGCGCCTATCTCGACGTGAACCGCGAGCCCTACGAGCTCGACCCGCGCATGTTCGACGGGCGCCTGCCGCCCTTCGCCAACACCCGCTCCATGCGGGTCGCGGGCGGCCTCGGGACGGTGCCGCGGGTCGTCGCCGATGGGCAGGAGATCTATGGCGGCCGCCTTGACGTGGAGGAGGCGGTGCAGCGCATCGAGCACCTCTACAAGCCCTATCACCGCGCCCTGCGCGCCCTGATCCAGCGCACGTCCCGCAGTTTCGGCCAGTGCTTCCTGATCGACTGCCACTCAATGCCTTCGTCGAGCCTCGGCCGCGAGGCGGACCCGAAGGCCGACATCGTGCTCGGCGACCGCTTCGGCACCGCCTGCGCGCCGGACCTGATCGAGCGGTTCGAGGCGGCGTTCCGGACCCGCGGCTTCGCGGTGGTGCGCAACAAGCCCTATGCCGGCGGCTTCATCACCGAGCATTACGGCGAGCCGAATCTCGGCCGCCACGCGCTCCAGATCGAGATCAACCGCGCCCTCTACATGAACGAGGCGAGCCTCGCCGTGACGAGCGGGTTCGACGCGCTGGTCGAGGCGCTGAGCTGGGTGGTCGCCACGGTGGCGGAGAGCTACGCCGATCCGATCCCGCGCAGCATCGCGGCGGAGTAGCAGCGGTTCGGAGCGGAAGCCGTTGGCCCAAGAAAAAAGGCCACTCCCGAAGGAGCGGCCCGAAGTCTAGGGAGGAAACGCCCAAGAAGGGCTGCGTGACCGCGACGCCATCGCGATCCCGCAATGCACAAAGTAAAGTGCGCCGCACAAAATGCAAGGGCGGATCGTCGAGCTTGCATGCATTCGCTGCATGAGACGACGGCGCCGCTTGCAGGAGCCTGCTCAGCGGCGGCGCCGGGCCATCACGCACCGTTCAGCAAACGCGCGATCTCGGCCTTCAGCGGCTCGGCGAGGTCCGGGCGCTCGAGCGCGTAGGCGAGGTTGGCGGTGAGGAAGCCGATCTTCGAGCCGGTATCGTAGGTCCGCCCCTCGTAGTGCATGCCGAAGAACTTCTGCTCGGCCATGAGCTTGATCATCGCGTCGGTCAGCTGGATCTCGCCGCCGGCGCCGGTCTCGCCCTTCTCGAGGATGGTGAAGATCTCGGGCTGGAGGATGTAGCGGCCGGAGATGATGTAATTCGACGGCGCGGTGCCCTGCTTCGGCTTCTCGACCATGCCGGTGATCTCGAAGGTCTGGCCGAAGGTCTTGCCGACGCTGACGATGCCGTACTGGTGCGTCTCCTCCGGCTTGACCTCCTCGGTGGCAATGACGTTGCCGCCGTGCCGCTCGTAGGCCGCGAGCATCTGCTGCATGCAGCCCCGGCTCAGCATGTCCGGCAGGAGGACGGCGAAGGGCTCGTCGCCGACGATCTCGCGCGCGCACCAGACGGCGTGGCCGAGGCCGAGGGGCGCCTGCTGACGGGTGAAGCTGGTCTGTCCGGCCTTCGGCAGGTCCTTCTTCAGCTCCTCGTAGGCGGCCTGCTTGCCGCGCTCCTGAAGGGTGCGGTCGAGTTCGTAGGCGATGTCGAAATGATCCTCGATCACCGCCTTCCCGCGGCCGGTGACGAAGATGAAGTGCTCGATCCCCGCCTCGCGCGCCTCGTCGACCACGTGCTGGACCACGGGGCGGTCCACGACCGTCAGCATCTCCTTCGGCACGGCCTTCGTGGCCGGCAGGAAGCGGGTACCGAGACCCGCCACGGGGAGGACGGCCTTGCGGATGGGTTTCATCATGCGAACCTAGTCGAGGAGGGATGTGGCCCGGTGACGGACTGTTCAGCGGTTGAGAGATAGCACGGCTTGGTGAACAGCAAGGATGCGGAACAACCCTGACGGGCTTCTTCCGTGAAAAAACCGTAGCCATAATCGGTCGGGCATCGCCGTCGCATCGATGCCGCAGGCAAGTGGGGGGCTTGAGGATGTCGGTTCTGGTGACGGGAGGCGCCGGCTATATCGGCAGCCATATGGTCCTGGCCCTGCAGGATGCCGGGCAACAGGCGGTCGTGCTCGACGATCTCTCGACCGGCTTCGACTGGCTGCTGCCTCCGGAGATGAAGCTCGTCCTCGGCGACGTCGCGGACGAGGCGCTGGTCGCGAAGACCATCCGCGAGAACGGCTGTGACGCCCTGGCCCATTTCGCTGCCCGCATCGTCGTGCCGGATTCCGTGGCCGATCCGCTCGGCTACTACCTCGCCAACACCGTGAAGACGCGCGCCCTCATCGAGGCGGCGGTGAAGGCCGGCGTGAAGCACGTGATCTTCTCCTCGACCGCGGCCGTCTACGGCGAGCCCGCGACCGTGCCGGTGCCGGAGGATCTGGAGACCAACCCAATCAACCCCTACGGCCGCTCGAAGCTGATGAGCGAGTGGATGATCCAGGACGCGGCGCGCGCCCACGGCTTCACCTACGTCATCCTGCGGTACTTCAACGTGGCCGGCGCCGACCCGCGCGGCCGCTCCGGCCAGTCGACGCCGAACGCCACGCACCTGATCAAGGTCGCGACCCAGGCGGCGCTCGGCCAGCGCAGTCATCTCGACGTCTACGGCACCGATTACCCGACGCCGGACGGCTCCTGCCTGCGCGACTACATCCAGGTCAGCGACCTCGCCGAGGCGCACCGCGTCGCCCTCGACCATCTCCGCTCCGGCGGCGAGAGCCTGACCCTGAACTGCGGCTACGGCCGCGGCTACTCGGTGCTGGAGGTGGTCGACGTGGTGAAGCGCGTCTCGGGCCGCGACTTCGAGGTGCGCCTGAGCCCGCGCCGCGCGGGCGATCCGGCCCGGATCGTGGCCGGCGCCGACCGCATCCGCGAGCGTCTTGGCTGGACCCCGCGCTACGACGACCTGGAGGGAATCGTGCGCCAAGCCCTGGACTGGGAGGCGGCGCTCGCCCGGCGCAACCGGCACTGAGATGCGCCCGCTCGTCGCGCTGGCCGTCGTCTTAGCCGCCCTCGCCGGGCCGGTCGGCCCCGCCGCCGCCCAGTCGGCGCCGAAAGCCGCGCCCTCGTCCGAGTTCGCCCGCTTCGTCGCCGCGCTCCGTCCCGAGGCGGAGGCGCGCGGCGTGTCGCGCGCGACTTTTGACGCGGCCTTCGCCGGTGTGACCGGACCGGACCCGGACATCCTCGCCAGGACGAAGCGGCAGGGCGAGTTCGGCCGGCCGGTCTGGGAATACCTCGTCGGCGCTGTCTCGGCGGGCCGGATCGCGCGCGGCCAGGCCCGCGGCAAGGCGCTCGCGGCGACGCTCTCCGCGATCGAGGCGCGTTATCGGGTGCCCGCACCGGTCCTGCTCGCCTTCTGGGGCGTCGAATCCGATTTCGGCGCGAGCGGGGGCAGCGTCCCGACGATCCGCGCTCTCGCGACCCTGGCCCAGGCCCGGCACCGCGGCGACCTCTTCCGCGGGGAACTGCTCGCCGCGCTCCAGATCCTCCAGCGCGGCGACATCACGCCGGATCGGATGAAGGGGAGCTGGGCCGGTGCCATGGGCCAGGTCCAGTTCCTCCCCTCGACCTTCCTGAAACACGCCGTCGATTTCGACGGAGACGGGCATCGCGACATCTGGCGCAGCGACGCCGACGCGCTCGCCTCGATCGCCGCTTACCTGGCGGATCTCGGCTGGAAGCCGGAGCTGTCCTGGGGCTACGCGGTGACGCTTCCCGACGGCTTCGACCTGACGCGCTACGCGGGCGATCTGTCCGACTTCGCGCGCCGCGGCGTGCGGCGCCTCGATGGCGGTGCCCTCCCCGCCTCGGGCGCGGCGAGCCTGTTCCTGCCCGGCGGGCTCGGCGCTCCGGCCTTCCTCATCACCGAGAATTTCGAGGTGATCCGCGCCTACAACACCTCCGATTCCTACGCTCTCGCGGTTGGACACCTCGCCGACCGCCTCGCCGGTGGACCGGCGCTCGCCGCACCCTGGCCGAGCGCCGCGGCGCGCCTCGATTCTGCGGGCCTGCGCGCGCTCCAGGAGGGGCTGAAGGCGGAGGGTCTCTATGCCGGCGATGTCGACGGCCGCGCCGGGCCGAAGCTGCGCGAATCGGTGCGGCGCTACCAGATCCGCGAGAATCTCCCCGCCGACGGCTACGCCACGCCCGCCCTCCTCGCGCGGCTCACCGGTCGGCCGTGACCCTTCGGTCGTCCGGGACCTTTAGCCGCCCTAGTTTCCTTCCTATGATCGCCGCGGCTCGCGCGAAGGATGGTTCGATGACGCTGGCGAAGCTTGCCTCGGTCCGTAGGTCCCTGCCTGCCCTCGCCTGCGCCGTGCTCGCCCTGTTCGCCGTCCCTGAGCCGGCCCGCGCCCAATGGGGCGACAGCTACGACCAGCCGCAGGATTACGGCTATCGGCGCCGGTCGCGCGACGCCTATTACCGCGACGACGGCTATCGCCAGCCGCAGCCGCGCCGCTACGCGCCGCCCCAGGAGGCGCCGCGGCAATTCTACTGGCCGTGGGAGGACCGGCCGCAGCAGGCCGCACCGCAGCCCCAGCAGAACTATCGGCGGCCCCGGCCCAAGCCGCCCGTCGGCACCGCGGACGGCGCGCGAGAGAGCCATCGCCCCGCCGTGAAGCGGCGGGTGCAGCCGCCGCCCGCGACCGAGGCTCCGAAGCCCGCGATCGCCAAGACCGAGCCGAGCGTGCGCATCGCGATCTTCGGCGACTCGCTGGCCGACCACCTGAGCCGCGGCCTCGACGATGTGTTCGAGGACAATGCGGATGTGGCCGTGATCGACCGCGCCAAGGGCGATAGCGGCCTCGTCCGCCGGGACGTGGTGGACTGGGCCAAGGCCGCCGAGGACTATCTCAAGGGGAACAAGGTCTCCTACGCCGTGGTGCTGCTCGGCGTGAACGACCGCCAGCCGATCCGCGAGGGCGACCAGAGCTACGAGGCGCTGAGCGACCGCTGGCGTGAGATCTACCGGGCTCGCGTCGAGGCGCTGGCGAAGGTCTTCCAGGACCAGAAGGTGCCGCTGATCTGGGTCGGAACGCCGCCGGTGCGCAGCGAGAGCCTGACCAAGGACCTCGCCGCCATCAACGACATCGTGCGCGAGGCCGTGCAGAAGGCCGGGGGCACCTTCGTCGATGCGTGGCCCGGCTTCGTGGACGACCGCAACCGCTTCGCGATGACAGGACCCGATCTGGAGGGGCAGGCGGCGAAGCTGCGGACGGCGGACGGGGTGCACTTCACCCGGGCGGGCGCGCGCAAGCTCGCCCATTTCGCCGATGTCGAGCTGAAGCGGATGATGGGGAGCGCGGCCCCCGCCACGCCTGAGGCGCCTGCCACCGCCGTCGCGCCGACCCAGGCGCCCGGCCTCGACGGCAGCCCGCCGAAGCTCGACGACGTCGCCGCGATCGACCGGCAGATCACCGCGATGCTGCCGAGCCTGCCCGAGCCGCCCGGCATCCCGGCGCTTCCAGTCAAGCCGGCAGCCGGGCCGGTGGTCCCGCTCGGCCGGGCCGAGATCTCGCCCGGCGGCACCCTTACGAGCGGACGTCAGCCGGACGGTGACACCTCGGGCAATGTCGAGCGCACCCTGCAACGTGGCGGCGCGCCCCTGCCGCAGCCCGGGCGCGCCGACGATTTCCGCTGGCCGCCGGGCTGAGCCGTCGCCTCAGCGCGGGAGGATGGACGAGCCCATCAGGTGCTCGTCGATGGCCTGGGCAGCCTGACGGCCCTCGCGGATCGCCCAGACGACGAGGGACTGGCCGCGGCGCATGTCGCCCGCCGCCCAGATCTTCTCGTCCGAGGTGCGATAGTCTTCCTCGTTGGCCTCGATGTTGCCGCGCTTGGTCATCGCGATGCCCGACTGCTCGATGAGGCCCTTCTCGATCGAGCCGGCGAAGCCGATCGCCATGAAGACGAGATCGGCCGGCAGCACGAACTCGGTGCCGGGGATCGGCTGGCGCCTCGCGTCGACGCGGGCGCAGACGACGCCCGTGACATGGCCCTTCTTGTTGCTCTCCAGGCGCAGCGTCGCAGCCTGGAACTCGCGCTCGGCGCCCTCGGCTTGGCTGGAGGAGGTCCGCATCTTGGTCGGCCAGTAGGGCCACACGGTCAGCTTGTCCTCGCGCTCCGGCGGGCGCGGCCGGATGTCGAGCTGGGTCACCGAGAGTGCGCCCTGGCGGAAGGCGGTGCCGACGCAGTCGGAGGCGGTGTCGCCGCCGCCGATGACGACGACGTTCTTGCCGGCCGCGATGATCGGCAGCTCGCCGTTGCCGCGCATCGGCTCGTTGCCGACCCGGCGGTTCGACTGGACGAGGTAGGGCATCGCGTAGTGCACGCCCTCGAAATCCTGGCCCGGGAGCTGCGGGTTGCGCGGATCCTCGGCGCCGCCGCAGAAGATCACCGCGTCGAACTCGGCCTTCAGCTCGTCGACCGACTTCGTGACGCCGATATTCTGGTTGTAGTGGAAGACGACGCCCTCGGCCTCCATCTGCTTCACGCGGCGGTCGATGTGCCGCTTCTCCATCTTGAAGTCGGGGATGCCGTAGCGCAGCAGGCCGCCAGCCTTCGGCTCGCGCTCGAAGACGTGCACGTCGTGGCCGACGCGGGCGAGCTGCTGGGCCGCCGCCATGCCGGCCGGCCCGGAGCCGACCACGGCCACCCGCTTGCCGGTGCGCTCGCTCGCGGGCTCGGGCTTGACCCAGCCCATGTTCCAGGCTCGGTCGGCGATCGCCTGCTCGATCGTCTTGATGGCGACCGGCTGGTTCTCGAGGTTCAGGGTGCAGGCTTCCTCGCAGGGGGCTGGGCAGACGCGGCCGGTGAACTCGGGGAAGTTGTTGGTGGAGTGGAGGTTGCGCGACGCCTCCTCCCAGTCCGACTGGAAGACGAGATCGTTCCAGTCCGGGATCTGGTTGTGCACCGGGCAGCCGGTCGGGCCGTGGCAGAACGGGATGCCGCAATCCATGCAGCGGGCCGCCTGCTTGGTAAGGTCGTGCTCGTCGAGCGGCAGCGTGAACTCGCGGAAATGCCGGATCCGGTCGGCGGCGAGCTGGTACTTCTGCTCCTGCCGGTCGAATTCGAGGAAACCCGTGATCTTGCCCATCGATCAGCCCCTGGGCTGGCGCGTCCCGTGACGGCGCTGCCCGCGTCTTCCGTTATCGTGAGAGCGTGACCGGGCGGCGAACCGCCCGGCCTGACGGCGGCTTCTATTCCGCCGCCACCGGCATCCGCGCCATCTCCATCTCGCGCAGCGCGCGGCGGTACTCCACCGGCATCACCTTCACGAACTTGGTGCGGTAGCTCGCCCAGTCGTCGAGGATCGCCTTGGCGCGCGGGCTGCCCGTGTACTTGAGATGGTTGGTGATGAGCTGCGACAGCCGCTCCTCGTCGTGGCCCGACATGTCGGCGAGGATGTCGACGCGCCCCTTGGTCTCCAAGTCGCCGTCCTGGTGGAAGCGGCGCATCAGGTCGTCCTCCTCCTCGACGGGCTCCAGATCGACCATGGAGAGGTTGCAGCGCTTCGAGAACGAGCCGTCCTCGTCCAGCACGTAGGCGATGCCGCCCGACATGCCGGCCGCGAAGTTGCGGCCCGTCTCGCCGATCGACACCACGACGCCGCCGGTCATGTACTCGCAGCCATGGTCGCCCATGCCCTCGACCACCGTGATGGCGCCGGAATTGCGCACGGCGAAGCGCTCGCCCGCGGCGCCGCGGATGTAGCACTCGCCCGCGATCGCCCCGTAGAGCACCGTGTTGCCCACCATGATGGTGCGGCCGTCCGGCGACCTCAGCGCCTCGCTCGGGCGGATGATCAGCTTGCCGCCCGAGAGACCCTTGCCGACATAGTCGTTGCCGTGGCCGGTGAGCTCGATGGTCACGCCGGCCGCCACCCAGGCGCCGAAGCTCTGGCCGGCGGTGCCGGACAGCTTCACCACGATGGTGTCGTCGGGCAGGCCCTCATGGCCGTGCGCCTTGGCGACGGCGCCCGACAACATCGCGCCCGCCGCGCGGTCAGAGTTGCGGATCACGTCCTCGACCACCACCGGCGTGCCGGTCTCGATGGCCGACGCCGCCCCTGCGAGCAGGCGCCGGTCGAGCACCGTGTCGATCGGATGGTGCTGGCGCTCGACATGGCGGATCGCCACCTCGGGGCCGACCTCCGGCCGGTGGAACAGCTTGGTGAAGTCGAGGCCGCGCGCCTTCCAGTGGTCGATCGCCTCCTTCTTGTCGAGGAGGTCGGAGCGGCCGATCAGGTCGTCGAGCTTGGTGAAGCCCATGCCGGCCATCAGCTCCCGCAGCTCCTCGGCCACGAAGAAGAAGTAGTTCACCACGTGCTCGGGCGTGCCCTTGAAGCGCTTGCGCAGCACCGGATCCTGCGTCGCCACGCCGACCGGGCAGGTGTTCAGGTGGCACTTGCGCATCATGATGCAGCCCGCCGCGATGAGCGGCGCGGTCGAGAAGCCGAACTGGTCGGCGCCTAAAAGCGCGGCGATCAGGGCGTCTCGGCCGGTGCGGAGTCCGCCATCCGCCTGCAGGGCGACGCGGCCGCGCAGGTGGTTGAGCACCAGCGTCTGCTGCGTTTCCGCGAGGCCGGTCTCCCAGGGCCCGCCGGCATGCTTGATGGAGGTCAGCGGGGCCGCGCCCGTGCCGCCGTCATAGCCGGAGATCGTGATGTGGTCGGCGCGCGCCTTGGCGACGCCCGCCGCGACCGTGCCGACGCCGACCTCGGAGACGAGCTTCACCGAGACGTCGGCCGCCGGGTTCACGTTCTTCAGGTCGAAGATCAGCTGGGCGAGATCCTCGATCGAGTAGATGTCGTGATGCGGCGGCGGCGAGATCAGGCCGACGCCGGGCGTGGCGTAGCGGACCTTGGCGATCTTGGCGTCGACCTTGTGGCCGGGCAGCTGCCCGCCCTCGCCGGGCTTGGCGCCCTGCGCGACCTTGATCTGCATCATGTCGGCGTTGACGAGGTACTCCGTCGTCACGCCGAAGCGGCCCGAGGCCACCTGCTTGATGGCCGAGCGGCGCGAGCGCCCGTCCGGCAGGGGCTTGAAGCGCTCGACCTCCTCGCCGCCCTCGCCCGAGTTCGAGCGGCCGCCGAACGAGTTCAGCGCGATGGCGAGCGTCTCGTGCGCCTCCTTCGAGATCGAGCCGTAGGACATCGCGCCCGTGGCGAAGCGCTTGACGATCTCCACCGCCGGCTCGACCGCGTCGATATCCACCGGCTGCCGGCCGATCTCCGCCGCATTCTTGATGCGGAAGAGCCCGCGCAGGGTCTTCAGGTGGTTCTCCTGCTCGTTCACGATCCGCGCATATTCGCGGTAGCGCTCGGGCAGGTTGAGGCGCACGGCGTGCTGGAGCGTCGCCACCGTGTCCGGGGTCCAGGTATGGGTCTCGCCGCGCAGCCGGTAGGCGTACTCGCCGCCGACATCGAGGGCGTTGCGGTAGATCGGCGCGTCGCCGAAGGCGTCGCGGTGACGGCGCGCCGTCTCCTCGGCCACCTCGGCCATGCCGACGCCCTCGATCATCGTCGCGGTGCCGAAGAAGTCCTTCTCGACGAAGGACGAGTTCAGGCCGATCGCGTCGAAGATCTGCGCCCCGCAATAGGACTGGTAGGTGGAGATGCCCATCTTGGACATCACCTTCAGCAGGCCCTTATCGATCGACTTGATGTAGCGGTAGATGATCTCGTCATCGACGAGGTCCGGCGGGAACTCGTCCTTCATCGCGATCAGCGTCTCGAAGGCGAGATAGGGGTTCACGGCCTCGGCGCCGTAGCCGGCGAGGCAGGCGAAGTGGTGCACCTCGCGCGGCTCGCCCGATTCGACCACGAGGCCCACCGAGGTGCGCAGCCCCTTGCGGATCAGGTAGTTGTGCACGGCCGCGGTGGCGAGCAGCGCCGGGATCGGGATCCGGTCCGGCCCCACCGCGCGGTCGGTCAGGATGATGATGTTGTAGCCGCCGCGCACCGCGGCCTCGGCCCGGTCGCAAAGGCGGTCGAGCGCGCCCTCCATCGCCGCCGCGCCGGATTCAGCCGGGAAGGTGATGTCGAGGGTGCGGGTGTCGAAGCGGTCCTCGAAATGCGAGATGGAGCGGATCTTCTCCAGGTCGCTGTTCGTCAGGATCGGCTGGCGCACCTCGAGCCGCTTGCGGCGCGAGGCCCCCTCCATGTCGAGCAGGTTCGGCCGCGGCCCGATGAACGAGACGAGGCTCATCACGGCCTCCTCGCGGATCGGGTCGATCGGCGGGTTCGTCACCTGCGCGAAGTTCTGCTTGAAGTAGCTGTAGAGCGGCTTCGGCTTGTCGGAGAGCGCGGGCAGCGGCGTGTCCGAGCCCATGGAGCCGACCGCCTCCTGGCCGGTCACGGCCATGGGCTGCATCAGGAGCTTGAGATCCTCCTGGGTGTAGCCGAAGGCCTGCTGGCGATCGAGCAGGCTCACGTCCGAGCGCGACTCGCGCGGCTGCACCGGGCGCAGGTCCTCCAGCACGATCTGGCTGTTCTTCAGCCACTCGGCATAGGGGTTGGCGCCGGCGAGCTCGCCCTTGATCTCCTCGTCGGAGACGATGCGGCCCTTGGCGAGGTCGATCAGCAGCATGCGGCCCGGCTGCAGGCGCCAGGATTCGACGATCTTCTCGTCCGGGATCGGCAGGGTGCCGAGCTCGGAGGCGAGCACCACGAGCCCGTCGTCGGTGACGATGTAGCGGGCGGGCCGCAGGCCGTTGCGGTCGAGGGTGGCGCCGATCTGGCGGCCGTCGGTGAAGGCCACCGCGGCCGGGCCGTCCCACGGCTCCATCAGGGCGGCGTGGTATTCGTAGAAGGCGCGCCGCTCCTCGCTCATCAGCGGGTTGCCGGCCCAGGCCTCGGGGATGAGCATCATCATGGCATGGGCCAGCGGGTAGCCGCCCATCACCAGGAACTCGAGCGCGTTGTCGAAGCAGGCGGTGTCGGACTGGCCCTCGTAGGAGATCGGCCAGAGCTTCGAGATGTCGTTGCCGAACAGCTCCGAATCGACGCTGGCCTGGCGCGCGGCCATCCAGTTCACGTTGCCGCGCAGCGTGTTGATCTCGCCGTTATGCGCGACCATCCGGTAGGGGTGCGACAGGCGCCAGGTCGGGAAGGTGTTGGTGGCGAAGCGCTGGTGCACGAGGGCCAGCGCCGAGACGAAGCGCTCGTCCTTCAGGTCGAGGTAGTAGCCGCCGAGCTGGGTCACCAGCACCATGCCCTTGTAGACGATGGTGCGGCTCGACACCGAGACCGGGTAGAACTCCATCAGGCGCTTGTCCTCGCGGCCGGCCGCGTAGACCTTGCCGGAGATGACCTTGCGCGCGACGTAGACGCGCCGCTCGAAGGCGTCGTCGTCGGTGACGCTGGCGGGGCGGCCGATGAAGACCTGGCGGTGATGCGGCTCGGATTCGAGCACGGCCTTGCCGAGGTCGGCCGAGTCGACCGGCACGTCGCGCCAGCCGAGCAGGGGCAGACCCTCGTCGGCGAGCGACTTGGTGACGATGTCCTCGATGATCGCGCGCGGCTCGTCGGCCTTGGGCAGGAAGAGCTGACCGATGGCGTATTGGCCGGCCGGGGGCAGCTCGAAGCCGAGGCGCGAGCATTCCTCCGCGAAGAAGGCATGCGGGATCTGGGTGAGGATGCCGCAGCCGTCGCCCATCTTCGGGTCGGCGCCGACCGCGCCGCGATGGTCGAGGTTCTCCAGGATCTTCAGGCCCTGCTCGACGATCGCGTGGCTGCGGCGGTCGCGCATGTCGGCGATGAAGCCGACGCCGCAGGCGTCGCGCTCATGGCCCGGATGATAGGCGCCCTGCGCCGCCGGCAGGGCCGGATCGCGCACGATCAGCGGCGCGGGGCCGCCACGCGGCGCCGGGGCGGAATTCGCGTTGCCCGAAGCTGCCATGCCCGACTCTTTCCTCACGTTCACCACGACCACCTGCGCCGCCACGCCCGGCATCCGAGCATGTTTCGTGCCCGTTCATCCATGGATGCCGGGCTGTCAATTCATCTCGTCGGGTGAGGCCGGGTCTTCCCCAAGGGGAAGCGCCCGCCGCCCGCGGGCTCGCCGCCGGCCCTTGAAGTCAGCCGGCGCGGGCCTGGACCGCCGCTCCGGCGATCGACGTCCGCCGTTTCTTCGACGCCGCCGCGCGCATCGGGCGAGATCCCTGCCTTGAGAACGGGCTGCCGGTCCGGCCGCCCCGCTGACGTAAATGGGACAGGCGTACTGTCCTAATGCTGGAAAGTGACAGATTTCAGGGGTTCCAGCAAGAGGTGTTCCGCGTCCGCTTGCGCCGCGGGCCGGTCACCGCCATGGCGGCGCATCCGCGCCCCCGCCAAGTCCCCGCAATCTCGCCCGAATCGTGCCGTCTAACCGCTCACGCCGAGCACAAGCGGCATGCGGGCAATGAACCTGCCGGCGCGGTTCCGGACCAGCGTATCGGGCTCCGGGGCCGCGCCTCCGCCAGCCGGCAGCGCGAGCATCAGCGGACGGGACACCTCGGGACACGCATGAACCTCGGGACACGCTTGGATACCGGCCTGCAGGCGAGCGGGCGAATCGCGCGCGGGACCGCGACCGGGGCGCAGCCGCGCCCGCGGCGCCTCCGGATGATGGCGGCCGTCGCCCTCCTGGCGGGCCTCGCCCAGATCGGCCTCGCGCAGCAGGGCGCCCTGGCCCAGGCCGTCTTCGAGGACGACATCCTGCCGCCCCGTGCCGTGGCCTGGCGGCTCGCCGACCGCGGCTTCACCGGAATCGGCCGGCCGCGCTTCGACGGGCGCGCCTACGTGGTCGAGGCATTCGGCCCCAATGGCGCGCGCCTGCGCCTCTTCGTCGACCCCGAGGACGGCGAGATCCTGTCGCGCCAGCGGCTCGACGCGCCGGTCGAGGTGGTCCGCCCGCGCCCGGCCGCGCCGGGCTACGGCTGGACCGAGGAGGACGAGATGCGCGGCCCCGGCCGCGTCGCCGAGCGCCTCGTGCCCCCCGCCGACATCCCGGGCGCCGGGCGCAGCGGCGTCTATCCGCCGCGCGGCATCGCCCCGGCCCCCGCGCCGGTCCCGGCTGTCCCGGAGCCCGGCCGCCGCGAGCCTGCGCCCGCCGCCGCCAACCCCGCGGGCAATCCCTACGGGGTGAACCCCGATTCCGGCCGGACCGCGCCCGCGCCGCGCAAGGTCGCCCGCGTGGCGCCCGCCCCCGACCTGCGACCGGTCGAGGCCAAGCCCGCCCTCCGCAACGCCCCGGAGGCGCCGAAGCCCGCCGCGGCGCGGAAAGCCCCGGTGGATGCCAAGGCCGATGCGCCCAAGGCCGACGCGCCCAAGGCCGACGCGCCGAAGGCGCCTGAGGCGGTCAAGCCCGCCGAGGCGAAGCTCCCGGAGGCGAAGCAGACCGAGGCGAAGCCCGTGGAAACGAAGGCCGCCGAAGCGAAGCCGGCCGCGCAGGAATGGAAGGACCCGCCCGAGGGAAGGCGCAACGTCCGCGTCATCGGCGGCGCCACCGTCGTGCCCGGCACCGTCGAGAAGGACGGGGCCGCGGCGCAGTAGTTCGGCGAGGCCTGTTCAGGTGCGAGCGGGCCTCTCCTCCCCACAGATCTCGGGCTTGCCCGAGATCTATCCTTGCCCATCCAGATCGGGCAGGCCCGATCTGGATGGGGAGGAGCCGGAGGTGGGGGTGGCGCAGGATCGGGCGTCACGGTGCCTCCTGAGCCACCCCCACCCCTGACCCCTCCCCGCAAGGGGGAGGGGAAGCCCGATCCTGAAAGGTCGGGTGCCGAAATACGGCCTCAGGCGCTCAGGCGCTCCCCGCCGCAGAAGCTCGTCAGCGTGTCGGAGCGGGCGATGGCGCAGAGCGTCATGCCGTGCATGCGCGCCCGGGCCAGGGCGAGGGAGGTCGGCGCCGAGATCGCGACGATCACCGCCGCGCCGAGGCGGGCCGTCTTCTCCACCATCTCGAACGAGCAGCGGCTGGTGATCACCGCGAAGCCGGAGGCCGGGTCGCGGCCCTCGCGGATCAGAGCGCCGATCAGCTTGTCGAGGGCGTTGTGGCGGCCGACATCCTCGCGCGCCGCAAGGAGGGTGCCGTCGAGATCCGCCCAGGCGGCGGCGTGCACCGCCCGGGTCTCGCGGTTGAGCGCCTGGGCGTCCGATAGGGCCGCGAGCGCGCGCTCGATGGCGCGGAGCGAGACGCGCAGGTCCGGCGCGCCGCGGGTCTCGGCGGTGGGCAGGGCGGCGAGGTCGTCGATGCCGCAGACCCCGCAGCCGGTGCGGCCGCTGATCGCGCGCTTGCGGGCGAGGTGCTCGCGCAGGCGGCCCGGCACGAGGTCGATCAGCACCCGCAGGCCCTCCTCCGCCTCCTCGACGGCGACGCCGCGGATCTCGTCGGCGGATTCGACGATGCCCTCGGTGAGGCTGAAGCCGTAGGCGAAGTCGGCGAGGTCGGCGGGCGTCGTCATCATCACGGCGTAGGGCACGCTGCCGTAGACGAGGTTCACCGGCATCTCGACGGCGAGTGCACGGGTCTCCTCTACCGGCGGCGCCTCGCTGTAGGCGAGGATCCGCGTCGGCACGCGGACGGAGGTCGGCGGAGCGTTCGAGAGGTCGGCGCTGTCGGGGTCGGTCGCGGGCATCGGCTGCTGACGGGTTACCGGTCGGAACCCCGATATAGCAGCGGCGCGGCGATCATGCTCGCAGGGCCGCGGCGATGCGCCGCCGGGCCGTCGCTTTCCTGCCGCTTGCCGGCCCAGAAAGCGCATCATGCGACGCTTGTACGGTTGCGCCTTGCACGTCCATGTGATCTGACACCGCGATCGGAAAGCCCAGGCCTGACGGCCGGCCTTCCGCGGGGTCGATCGCGTCCGCAAAGCCCACGTCGATGGGTCGCGGGACGATCAGAATAACAGTCTCCAAGGGGAGCAGGCGAGAGACACATGCGGACGGCGCGGACGAAAACACCATTCTTGTCAGGGGTGGCCGCGTTCGGCGCCCTCCTCGTCACGTCGGCACAGACGTTCGCCGCTGGCATCGGCCAGCCGGTGCCGTGGCAGATGGACCGCCAGGTCGCGGTCACCGAGAACGCCCGGGACATCCATACCTTCGAGATCGGCCTGCACTGGCTCTCGCTCGCCATCTCGCTCTTCGTGCTGGGGCTGATCCTGTGGTGCGTGTTCCGCTTCAGCGAGAAGCGGAACCCGACGCCTTCGAAGACCACCCACAACACCGCCATCGAGGTGGCCTGGACCATCGTCCCGGTCCTCATCCTGGTCGCCGTGGCGATCCCCTCCTTCCGCCTGCTGCGCACGCAGCTCTCCGATCCGAAGGCCGACGTGACGGTCAAGGTGATCGGCCACGCCTGGTACTGGTCCTACGAGTACCCGCAGACGGAGGCCGGCGGCGGCTTCACCTTCGACGCCAACCTCGACGAGGACAAGCAGCCGAAGCTTCTGGCCACCGACAACGACATGGTCGTGCCGGTGAACAACATCGTGAAGATCCAGGTCACCTCCACCGACGTGCTGCATTCCTGGGCGCTGCCGTCCTTCGGCTTCAAGATCGACGCCGTGTCGGGCCGCCTGAACCAGTTCTGGTTCAAGGCCGAGCGCGAGGGCACCTATCACGGCCAGTGCTCCGAGCTCTGCGGCCAGCGCCACGCCTACATGCCGATCACGGTCCGCGTGGTCAGCGACGAGGCCTACGCGCAGTGGCTCACCGAGGCCAAGACGAAGTACGCCCGCCTCGACGACGGCGCCAAGTTCGCCGACGCGCGCTGACGGACAAGCCTTGCGCGGGGCCGCCGGCCCCGCCCTTTCGCGAGATCAGACAGACCTAACGCCTAAGGTTCTCATCCATGGCCACAGCCGCAGCACATGCGGGGCATGACGCCCACCACGACCACAAGCCAAGCTTCTTCGCACGCTGGTTCCTCTCCACGAACCACAAGGACATCGGCACCCTCTACCTGCTCTTCGCCTTCTGCGCGGGCATGGTGGGCGCGTTCCTGTCCTTCGGCATCCGGATGGAGATGGAGGAGCCGGGGCTCCAGTACTTCTCCAACCCGCAGACCTACAACGTGTTCGTCACCGGCCACGGCCTCATCATGGTGTTCTTCATGGTGATGCCGGCCCTCATCGGCGGCTTCGGCAACTGGTTCGTGCCGCTGATGATCGGCGCGCCGGACATGGCGTTCCCGCGCATGAACAACATCTCGTTCTGGCTGACGGTGGCGGGCTTCATGAGCCTCGTCTGCTCCCTCTTCGTGGAGGGCGCGCCGGGCGCATCGGGCGCCGGCACGGGCTGGACCGTCTATCCGCCGCTCTCGGCCGCCGGCCATCCCGGCCCCGCCGTCGACTTCGCGATCTTCGCCCTGCACCTCTCGGGCGCGGGCTCGATCCTCGGCGCGATCAACTTCATCACCACGATCCTGAACATGCGCGCCCCGGGCATGACGCTGCACAAGATGCCGCTCTTCGCCTGGGCCGAGCTCGTCACCGCCTTCCTGCTGCTCCTGTCGCTCCCGGTCCTCGCCGGCGCGATCACGATGCTGCTGACCGACCGCAACTTCGGGACGACCTTCTTCGACCCGGCCGGCGGCGGCGACCCGATCCTGTGGCAGCACCTGTTCTGGTTCTTCGGTCACCCCGAAGTGTACATCATGATCCTGCCGGCCTTCGGCATCGTCTCGCACATCATCGCCACGTTCTCGCGCAAGCCCGTGTTCGGCTACCTCGCGATGGCCTACGCGATGGTCGCGATCGGCGTCGTCGGCTTCGTCGTGTGGGCGCACCACATGTACACGGTCGGCCTCTCGCTCCAGACGCAGTCCTACTTCGTCTTCGCGACCATGGTGATCGCGGTCCCCACGGGCGTGAAGATCTTCTCCTGGATCGCGACCATGTGGGGCGGCTCGATCCGCTTCACCGCCGCGATGCACTGGGCCGTCGGCTTCATCTTCCTCTTCACCGTCGGCGGCGTGACCGGCGTGGTGCTGGCGAACTCGGCCGTCGACAAGTACCTGCACGACACCTACTACGTCGTCGCGCACTTCCACTACGTGCTCTCGCTCGGCGCCGTGTTCATCATCTTCGCCGGTGTCTACTACTGGTTCCCGAAGATGACCGGCCACATGATCCCCGAATGGGCCGGCAAGCTGCACTTCTGGCTGGCCTTCATCGGCGCGAACGTCCTGTTCTTCCCGATGCACTTCCTGGGGCTCGCCGGCATGCCGCGCCGCTACGCCGACTACCCGGAGGCCTTCGCCGGCTGGCACAAGGTCTCGACCTATGGCGGCCACATCTTCGGCCTCGGCATGTTCGTCTTCGTGATCGGCGTGATCCTGGCCTTCCGCTCGAAGGAGCGGGCCGCGGACAACCCGTGGGGCGAGGGTGCGACGACGCTGGAATGGACCCTGTCCTCCCCGCCGCCCTTCCACCAGTTCGAGACGCTGCCCCGCATCGTCGACGAGCCGGGCCACCACTGAGGACGACCGGCCCGGGGATCTCCCCGGGCCCCTTGCGAGGACCGCCGACGCGGTCCTCGCCCTTCCCCGGAGGCCGCAAGCATCGGCCTCCCGGAAAGGGCGAACCATCCGGGCACAGCGGCAGGGAATAGCCGCACGCTTGGAATCATTCCGATTCGCCTCTCGCGCCGCCTGGAAGGGCGGGCTGCCAGAGCCAGTGATGTCGATGACGAGTCTGACCAACGCGATTCCCGCCGAGCCCGCCCCCCTCGCCCCCGCCGTGGGCGGCGACGTGCCGGACTACTTCGCCCTGCTGAAGCCGCGGGTGATGGCGCTCGTCATCTTCACGGCGCTCGTCGGCATGGTGGTGTCGCACGGCCACGTCTCGCCCGTGATCGCCACGATCTCGCTCCTGATGATCGCGGTGGGCGCCGGCGCCTCGGGCTGCCTCAACATGTGGTGGGACGCCGACATCGACGCGGTGATGACCCGCACGGCCAAGCGCCCGATCCCGGACGGTCGCATCCGGCCCGACGAGGCGCTCGCCTTCGGCCTCGTCCTCTCGGTCGGCTCGGTGCTGATCCTCGGGCTCGCGGCGAACTGGCTCGCGGCCGGGCTCCTCGCCTTCACCATCGTGTTCTACGCGGTGATCTACTCGATGTGGCTGAAGCGGGCGACCGCGCAGAACATCGTGATCGGCGGCGCCGCGGGCGCCCTCCCCCCGGTGATCGGCCAGGCGGTGGTCTCGGGCAGCGTCGGCATCGAATCGCTGGTGCTGTTCGCGATCATCTTCATCTGGACGCCGCCGCATTTCTGGGCGCTGGCGCTGGTCAAGGCCGGCGAATACGCCAAGGCCGGCATCCCGATGATGCCGAACGTCGCCGGCCCCACCTCCACACGCCGTCAGATCGTCTACTACACCCTGCTCCTCGCGCCGCTCGGCCTCGCGCCCGTGGCGCTGGGCTTCGGCGGCCTGATCTACGCGGTGGTCGGCGTGCTCGGCGGCCTCGGCATGCTGGCCTTCAGCGTCCAGGTCCTGCGCAACCGCGAGGGCGAGGCCGAGAAGCGCGCGGCCATGGGCATGTTCGCCTTCTCGATCCTCTACCTGTTCCTGCTCTTCGCCGCCCTGCTCGCCGAGCAGGGCCTGGGCTTGTTCCGGCCGCTGGTGGCCTGATTGATCGTGATGCAAGATCCCAAGATCGAGTACCGTCCTCTCACGCCGGAGGAAGAGGCGCGCCGCCGCAAGCGCTCGGTGGCGATCGCGCTCGCGCTCGGCGCGATGGTGCTCCTGTTCTTCGTGCTGACCATCGCCAAGCTCGGGCCTCAGGTCCTGAGCCGTCCGCTCTGATCCGATGACGCAGACGCCGCCCGCTCCCGCCCGGAACGCCGGCCGCACGGCCCTCGCCTGCGCCGGCTTCGCCCTCGGCATGCTCGGCCTCGCCTTCGCCTCGGCGCCGCTCTACGACGCCTTCTGCAAGGCGACCGGCTATGACGGCACGCCGCGCCAGGGCGCCGCGCCGGCGACGGCGGCGGCGCAGCCGGGCGACGCGATGCTCGTCCATTTCGACACGAACGTCGCGCCGGGCCTGCCCTGGAAGTTCCGCGCGGAGGCGCGCAGCGTCGAGGCCAAGCTCGGCGAGACGCAGACCGTGTTCTTCAAGGTGCGCAACGCGGCCTCGGTGCCCACCACCGGCATCGCCACCTTCAACGTGCAGCCCGGCCTGATGGGCGGCTATTTCGTGAAGGTCGAATGCTTCTGCTTCAAGGAGCAGACGCTGCAGCCGGGCGAGACCATCGACGTGCCGGTCGTCTTCTATGTCGACCCGGCGCTGCGGACCGATTCGAACACCGCTCATCTCTCGGAGATGACGCTGTCCTACACCTATTTCGCCTCCAAGAACGGCCAGCCGGTGACCGCCGCGCTGACCTCGCAGGGCGAAGCGGCGGGACGGCGGGATTTCTGAGGGCCTAAGCGTGACAACAGCCGCGCCCGTCCAGTATGGGTGCGCGAGACGGGCTCGACGGGGCGGATAGGCCCCGCGACGGATGGGGATAGGGCTCGGCCGGCGGCGACGACGGCGGGCCGGAAGGGGTCAGGAGAAACGTTCAGATGGCCGAGGCGCACGCCAAGAATCACGACTACCACATCCTGAGCCCGAGTCCGTGGCCGCTGATCGGCGCCATGTCGGGCTTCGTGATGACCACGGGCGCCGTCTTCTGGATGAAGAGCCTGCAGTTCGGCACCCTGACGCCCGGCCCCTACGTCTTCGGCGCGGGCCTGCTCGGCGTGCTCTACACCATGTTCTCCTGGTGGCGGGACGTGGTGCACGAGGCCAATTCCGGCGACCATACCCGCGTGGTGCAGCTCCACCACCGCTACGGCATGATGATGTTCATCGCCTCCGAGGTGATGTTCTTCGTGGCGTGGTTCTGGGCCTATTTCGAGGCGGCGCTCTACACCGCCGACCCGATCCAGGTCTCGCGCGTCGAGTTCACCGGCGGCGTCTGGCCGCCCAAGGGCATCGAGGCCTTCGATCCCTGGCACCTGCCGCTGCTCAACACGCTGATCCTGCTCACCTCCGGCACGACCATCACCTGGGCGCACCACGCCCTGCTGCATGGTGACCGGAAGGGCCTGAAGTACGGCCTCTGGCTCACCGTGATCCTCGGCGTCCTGTTCACCGCCTGCCAGGCCTACGAGTACCACCACGCCGCCTTCGGCTTCTCGGGCAGCATCTACTCGTCGACCTTCTTCATGGCGACGGGCTTCCACGGCGCCCACGTCATCATCGGCACGATCTTCCTCGCGATCTGCCTGTACCGGGCCTATCTCGGCCAGTTCACCATCCAGCAGCATCTCGGCTTCGAGTTCGCCGCCTGGTACTGGCACTTCGTCGACGTGGTGTGGCTGTTCCTGTTCGCCGCGATCTACGTCTGGGGCTCGGGCGCCGGCCACGGCGCCCACTGACGGGGCGCCCGCCGCCTTTTGCATGGCGGCAATGCCAAGGGCGGCTTCGGCCGCCCTTTTTCGTGCGCGCAGGGTCCCTCCATATGGCAGGGCCGGGGACAGCCGAAGGATGGATGCGTTGGACAACCGTTATCAGACGCCGGAGCCGATCCCGACGGGCGTGCGCGGGCGCTGCCCGCGCTGCGGCGAGGGCCACCTGTTCAAGGGCTTCCTGTCCCTGCGCCCCTCCTGCGAGGCCTGCGGCCTCGACTATTCGCGCTTCGATTCGGCGGACGGGCCGGCCTTCTTCGTGATGTCGATCGTCGGCCTCGTCGTGGTCGGCCTCGCCCTCTGGATGGAGATCACCTACGAGCCGCCGATCTGGGTCCACGCGCTGGTCGCGGTCACCCTGTCGGTCGGTCTCAGCCTGATCCTCGTCCGGCCGTTGAAGGGCATGCTGATCGCCCTGCAATACGCCAACAAGGCCGAGCAGGGACGTTTCGAGCGGTGAGCGCGGACGCTGCCGATGCGGCCCGGGCCGGCTCCTGGCGCGGCCTCCTCGCGCCCGGCCTGTCGGCGCTCGTGGCGCTCGCCATCCTCCTCACCCTCGGCACCTGGCAGATCGCGCGCAAGACCGAGAAGGAGGCGCTGATCGGCCGTATCGTCGAGCGCTCGCGGGCGGAGCCGGTGGCGCCCCCCGAGCCAGCCGCCTGGGACGCGGCCCGCGACGAGTTCCGGCACGTGCGCGCCGCCGGCCGCTTCGTCAACGAGGACGAGACGCTGGTCCACGGCCTTGCCCCGGGCGACACGCCCGGCCGGGCGCTGCAGGGCTACTACGTCCTCACGCCGTTCCGGCGCGACGCGGGCGGTATCGTCCTGGTCAACCGCGGCTTCGTGCCGACCGAGTTGAAGGCGCAAGCCGACCGCCGCGACGGCGTGATCGAAGGCGACACCACGGTCACCGGCATCCTGCGCGCCAGCGAGGCGCGCGGGATGTTCGTGCCGGCGCCCGATCCGAAGCGCGGCGAGTGGTTCAACCGGGACATCGCCGGGATCGCGCAGGCGCGCGGGCTCGGCGCGGTCGCGCCCTACCTGATCGAGGCAGATGCGGTGCCGGGCGCGAAGACCTGGCCGAAGGGCGGCCAGCTCCGCGTCGACCTGCCGAACAACCACCTGCAATACGCCTTCACCTGGTTCGGCATCGCGGCCTGCCTCGTCGGCGTCTTCACGGTCTTCGCCTGGCGGCGCCTGCGCGGCCTGACCTGAGCCGCTTGCCGGAGCGGGACGCCGCCATAGTCTTCATCGGATCATCGCCCCGTGGCGGAGTGGTCCCGATGCGCGCGCGGCTCGCCCTTCTCGCCGGTCTCATGGCCGCCTGCCTCTTCGCCTCTCCCACCCTCGCGGCGGATGACGGCGCCCGCGACGCGGCCCGCGCCGCGATCAGCCGTCAGGCCGAGGCGCTCGCCCGGGACGATGCGGAGACCGCCTACGCTCAGGCCTCGCCCGCCATCCGCGACCTGTTCCCGACGCCGGAGGTCTTCATCGGCATGGTCCGGACGAATTACCGTCCGGTCTACCGCCACCGCAGCTTCGTCTTCGGGCAGGCGCAGGACCGGGGCGAGACCGGCCTGTCGCAGGAGGTCGCGATCCAGGACGAGTACGGTGTCGACTGGACCGCCGACTACACGGTCGAGCGCCAGCCGGACGGGAGCTGGCGCATCACCGGCTGCCGCCTGACCAAGGCGCCGGGCACGAATACCTGAGGGGTGAGCTCGCAGGTTTCGACACGGCCCCAGGCTTCGTGTAGAGGGGGCGCCTTCCCCCGGAGGCCCTCGTGCTGCATGTCTCGACCCGCGGCGACGCCGCGCCGCTCTCGTTTTCGGATGCCCTCCTCGCGGGCCTCGCCCGCGACGGCGGCCTCTACCTGCCCGAGAGCTGGCCGGGCATTCCGCACGGGGAGATCGCGGCGCTGGCGGGCGCCCGCTACGCCGACGCGGCCAAGCGCGTGCTGCGCCCCCTGGTCGACGGCGAGATCGCCGATGCCGACCTCGATGCGATGATCGAGGCCGCCTATGCCGGCTTCCGCCACGACGCCGTCTGCCCGCTGACCCAGCTCGGCGACAACCTGTTCCTGCTCGAACTCTTCCACGGCCCGACGCTCGCCTTCAAGGACGTGGCGATGCAGCTCCTCGGGCGGCTGATGGACCATGTGCTGAGGAAGCGCGGCGCGCGCGCCACCATCGTCGGCGCCACCTCGGGCGATACCGGCTCGGCCGCGGTCGAGGCCTTCCGCGGGCTCGATCAGGTCGACATCTTCATCCTCTACCCGCACGGCCGGGTCTCCGAGGTCCAGCGCCGCCAGATGACCTCGGTGGAGGCGGCCAACGTCCACGCGCTCGCCGTCGACGGCACCTTCGACGATTGTCAGAACATCGTCAAAGCGCTGTTCCAGCACGCGGATTTCGCCGACGAGGTCCGGCTGTCGGGCGTCAACTCGATCAACTGGGCCCGCGTCGCCGCTCAGGTGGTCTATTACTTCACCAGCGCCGTGGCGCTCGGCGCGCCCCACCGGCCGGTCTCCTTTGCCGTGCCGACCGGCAATTTCGGCGACATCCTCGCCGGCTGGGTCGCCAAGCGCATGGGCCTGCCGGTCGAGCGCCTGATGATCGGCACCAACGCCAACGACATCCTCGTGCGCACCCTGGAGCACGGCGCCTACGAGTTGCAGGGCGTCGTGCCGACGACCTCGCCCTCGATGGACATCCAGATCTCCTCGAATTTCGAGCGCCTGCTGTTCGAGGCGCTCGGGCGCGACGCCGCCTCGATCCGCCGGCTGATGGCCGGGCTGAAGCAGTCGGGCGGCTTCCGCCTGGACGATTCGGTGCTCGCCACCGTCCGCTCCGAGTTCGACGCCGTCGCCGTCCCCGAGCCCGACGTGATGGATGAGATCCGCGCGACCTATGCCGGAACCGGGATCGTGCTCGATCCGCACAGCGCCATCGGCGTCCGCGCCGGCCGCCGCCTGCTGGAGAAGGACCCGCGCACGCCCGTCGTCGCGCTCGCCACCGCCCATCCGGCGAAGTTCCCGGATGCGGTTGCTGAGGCGACCGGCGGCCTGCGGCCCGCCCTGCCGCCGCATCTCGCCGACCTGATGGAGCGCCCCGAGCGCGTCACCCGCGTGGCGAACGACCAGGCCGCGATCGAGACGCTGATCCGCTCGCGCGCCCGCATCACGAGGGGCGCATGAACCAGCATTTCGCCACGCACGGGGCCTCGCCCTCGCTGCGCGTCACCCGGCTCGACAACGGCCTCACCGTGGCGACCGAGGCGATGCCCGGCGTCGCCACCGCGACGCTCGGCGTCTGGGTCGGCGCGGGCTCGCGCCACGAGCGGGCGGAGGAGAGCGGCCTCAGCCACCTCATCGAGCACATGGCCTTCAAGGGCACGCGCACCCGCTCGGCCCGGGCCATCGCCGAGGACATCGAGAATGTCGGCGGCGAGATCAACGCGGCGACCTCGGCCGAGGGCACCAGCTACACGGCACGGGTGCTCGGCGAGGATGTCGGCGTCGCCCTCGACGTGATCGGCGACATCCTCTCCGATTCCGTCTTCGATGCGGGCGAGCTCGCCCGCGAGAAGGGCGTGATCCTCCAGGAATACGCCGCCGTCGAGGATACGCCCGACGACGTGGTCTACGACGCCTTCATCGAATCCGCCTTCCCGGGCCAGCCGATCGGCCGGCCGATCCTGGGGCGCCCGGAGACGATCAAGAGCTTCGACGAGCCGGCGATCCGCGCCTATCTCGCCCGCGAATACACCGCCGACCGCTTCGTGGTGGCCGCGGCCGGCGCCGTCGAGCACGAGGCGATCGTCGCCGCGGCCGGGCGGCATTTCGGCGCGATGCCGGCCGCCACCGCCCCCGAGGCGGTGCCGGGCGTCTATGGCGGCGGCGAGCGGCGCATGCCGCGCAAGCTCGAACAGGCGAACCTCGTCCTCGGCCTGCCGGGTCTCTCCTTCCGCGACGACGGCTACTACGCCCTGCACATGTTCGCGCAGGTGCTCGGCGGCGGCCTGACCTCGCGGCTCTGGCAGGAGGTCCGCGAGACCCGCGGCCTCGCCTACGAGATCCAGGCCTTCCACTGGCCCTTCTCCGATTGCGGCCTGTTCGGCATCGGCGCCGGCACTTCGGGCGGCGACCTCGCCGAGCTCACCGACGTGACCCTCGACGCCCTGGTCCGCGCGACGCGGGACATCGCGCCCGAGGAGATCGCCCGGGCCAAGGCGCAGCTCAAGCTCTCGCTGCTGGGCGCCCTGGAGACGCCGGGCGGGCGCATCGAGCGCAACGCCCGCCAGATCCTGGCCTGGGGCCGCGTCATCCCCGCCGCCGACGTGATCGCGAAGGTCGACGCCGTCACGGTCGAGGCGGTGCGCGCGGCGGGCGCGCGCCTGCTCGCCGGGGCGCCGACGCTCGCCGCCATCGGCCCGATCGGCAAGCTCCAGCCCCTCGACCGGATCGCCGGGCGGCTGCGCGCGGCCTGATCCGCGCCCGCAACTTGATTTGGCCGCAAACGGGGCCGATGCCCCGGCAAGCGGCCGGCAGGAAGCGGTGGGCGCCCGCGCGCCCGCCGGACCCGCCGGGTTGCTCCCTGTGGGTGGCGCCATTACCACTGCCCTGCACCTGAGCCGTTCACGCGCTCCAACGCCCGGCCGGAACCCTCCTCCGTTGCGCATCCTCGCCTTCTTCCTCGCCTGTCTCGTCTGCGGCCTGGTGGCGAGCCGGCCCGCGGACGCGGTCGAGGCGGTGCGGGTCACCCTGGACAGCCCGGTCATCGATCTGACGCCCGCGATCGAGCGCTACCGCTCGGACGGCGACCTCATCCAGATCTCGACCGCGCCGGGCAAGGACGGCATCGTCCGCCGCATCGTGGTCAAGGCGCGCGACGCCGGGGCGCGGCCGGACTGGATGGTCTTCGCGCTCACCAACGACACCGACGAGCAGATCGACCGCATCCTGGTGGCGCCGCATTTCCGGCTGGTCGATTCCGGCGTGGTCTGGCCGGATCTCGGCGGCTCGCGCATCGCCGCGATCACCGCGAGCCAGGGCATCCGCCCGGAGCGCGACGAGAACCCGGAAGCCGACCAGTTCGTCATCACGCTCGATCCCGGCACCACCGTCACCTACGTGGCGGAGCTGCGCGGCCCCAATATCCCGCAGGTCCATCTCTGGGACCAGGACGCCTACCGCAAGAAGGCCGCGGGCCTGACCCTCTACAAGGGCATCATCATCGGCATCGCGGGGCTGCTCGCCCTGTTCCTCACCATCGTCTTCGTGGTGAAGGGCGCGATCATCTTCCCCGCCGCGGCCGCGCTCGCCTGGGCGGTGCTCGCCTATGCCTGCATCGATTTCGGCTTCCTGCAGCGGGTCTTCACCGTCACGGAGCTGGCCGAGCGGGTCTACCGCGCCTCGGCCGAGGCGGTGCTCGGGGCGACGCTCCTCGTCTTCCTGTTCGCCTATCTGAACCTCTCGCGCTGGCACGTGCGCTACAGCCACGTCGCCTTCTTCTGGCTGGCCTTCCTCGCCGGCCTCGTCGGGCTCGCGGTGTTCGATCCGCCCGTGGCGGCGGGCGTGGCGCGGATCTCGATCGCGGCGGTGGCCGGCGTCGGCCTGCTGCTCATCGTCTATCTCGCCGCCCATAACGGCTACGACCGCGCCATCCTGCTGGTGCCGACCTGGACACTCCTCGTCGTCTGGGTGGCGGCGGCAGGCTTCGCGGTGACCGGGCAGATCGGCAGCGAGCTGGTCCAGCCGGCCCTGATCGGCGGCCTCGTCCTCATCGTCATGCTGATCGGCTTCACGGTGATGCAGCACGCCTTCGCGGGCGGCGGCCTCTCGCACGCCCTGGTCTCGGATACCGAGCGCCGCGCCCTCGCCCTCACCGGCGCCGGCGACGTGGTGTTCGACTGGGACGTGCCGGGCGACCGGGTCTTCGCCGGTCAGGAGATCGAGGGCCAGCTCGGCCTCGCCCGCGGCGCCCTCGAAGGGCCGGCGGCGAACTGGCTGCAACTGCTCCACCCCTTCGACGTGGAGCGCTACTCGGCGGCCCTCGACACGGTGATCGAGGAGCGGCGCGGGCGCATCGTCCACGATTTCCGCCTGCGCGCGTCGAGCGGCGCCTATTACTGGTACCGCCTGAAGGCGCGGCCGGTGATCGGCTCGGACGGCGAGGTGGTCCGCGTGGTCGGCACCATCGCCGACGTCACCGAATTGAAGACCGCCGAGGAGCGCCTCCTGCACGATGCCGTGCACGACAGCCTCACCGGCCTGCCGAACCGCGAGCTGTTCGGCGACCGGCTCGACGCGGCGCTCGCCTTCGCGAGCCAGGACGCGCGCCTGAAGCCGACGGTGATCGTCCTCGACATCGACCGGTTCAAGGGCATCAACGACGCGATCGGCCTGTCGGCCGGCGATTCCATCCTGCTCACCCTGTCGCGCCGCCTCGGGCGCCTGCTCCGCCCCCAGGACACCCTCGCCCGGGTCGCCGGCGACGAGTTCGCCGTGATTTTGCTCTCCGAGCGCGACCCGGACCGGGTGCTCGCCTTCGTCGAGATGATCCGCCGGGCCATCGCCACGCCGATCACCTATGCCGACCGCGAGATCTTCCTCACCGTCTCGATCGGCCTCGCCCTGTACGAGACGGGGGCACAGGTGAAGCGCGACGACGTGTTCAAGAACGCCGAGACCGCGATGATCCAGGCCAAGCGCGGCGGCGGCGATCGCATCGAGGTCTTCCGCGCCCATATGCGCGCCGAGCGCTCCGACCGCCTGATGCTCGAGGGGGACCTGCGCCGCGCGCTCGAGCGCAACGAGATGAAGGTGCTGTTCCAGCCGATCGTGCGGCTCGAGGACCGCACCGTGGCGGGCTTCCAGACGGTGCTGCGCTGGGACCATCCCAAGCTCGGCCGCATCCCCGCCTCGACCTTCATGCCGGTCGCCGAGGAGAGCGGCTTCATCGTCAATCTCGGCATCTTCGCCCTGGAGCGCACGGCGCTGGAGCTCGCCGCCTGGCAGCGGGCGCTGGAGGTGGAGCCGCCGATCTTCGCGTCCGTCGACGTCTCCTCGCGCCGCCTGCTGCGCCACGACCTCCTGCACGACGTGAAGACCGTGCTGGCGCGCTCCGGCGTCCTGCCGGGCTCGCTCAAGCTTCAGCTCTCCGAGGGTCTCGTGATGGAGAACCCGGAATACGCCGCGCAGATGCTGACCCGCATCCGCGACCTCGGGGCGGGTCTCTGCCTCTCCGATTTCGGCACCGGCTACTCGGCCCTGTCCTACCTGCAGCGCTTCCCCTTCGACACGATCAAGGTCGACCAGTCCTTCGTCCGCCAGATGGCGACCGGCAAGACCGCGATCCTGCGCTCCATCGTGAAGATGGCCACCGAGCTGAACCTCGCCATCGTCGCCGAGGGCACGGAATCCGAGGCGGACGCGCAGGCGCTGATGGAGCTTGGCTGCGAATACGCGGAGGGCACGGCCTTCGGCGAGCCGATGACCGTGCTCCAGGCCCGCCAGCTCGTCGGGGCCGCCCCCGAGGCCGCCTGACGACGGCCTCCCCACGGCTGCGTCTTGTCCCGGCGTCCGGGACTATTGCCCACGTGTCCCCGGCGCTCCGGAGCCTGTTGAGGCTGCCCGCACCCTGCCCTAGCGATCGGGGCGAGGGCCGGGGCGAGAGACATCGCATGAACACGGCCGGCCCCTCCAAGAGGGCTACCGATGAAAGCGCTGCTGTTCTCCGCTCAGGGCCGCATCGGCCGCGGGCAATTCTGGAAGGGTGTCGTGCTCTCGACGCTCGCCATGCTCGTCGTCCTGACGGTCGCGAACCTGATTCTGGCCCAGTTCGTCCCCAACGAGGCGTCCGACGACGGCGGATTCAAGGCGACGGGCGCCGCCGCGATCCCGATGGTGCTCGCCAACTTCGCCGTGATCGGCCTCTTTGCCTGGTCCTCGATCTGCCTCGGCATCAAGCGCTTCCACGATCGCGGCAAGCCCGGCATCTGGGTCCTGATCAGCTTCGTGCCGATCATCGGCGGTATCTGGTATCTGATCGAGACCGGCTTCCTGAAGGGCACGGACGGCGCGAACGCCTACGGGCCCGACCCGCTCGCCGGCTCCCTCCCCGCCGGCGCCCTCGCCGCCGCGCGCTGATCCGCAACCAGATCGGTTCGATACGCAGACACCCGGTGCCGCCGCAGCGGCGCCGGGTGTCTGCTTTTCAGAAACGGGAGCGTCCGCAATCGGTAGCGAGCCTCCGTTGACGATCGATTTAAGTCCGCCTTAACCATGTCGCGGCATCGTCTTGTGCATGATGGGTATGGGCGCGCACCGGGCGGCGCGCCGCCCGCACGGGTGGAGAGTGGGCATGGCCGAGGCGGCGCGGCGGTTCGAGAGCCGGAGCAATCCCGACGTCGTGCGTCGGCTGATCGCCCGCCCGATCCGGCTGGAGCACAGCCGGCTCGTCCCGCCGCCGCCCGAGCCGGAGGTGCTGCCCGAGCCCTTCGAGCCCGAGGTCGAGGCCGCCGTCACCGGTGAGCGCGACGTCGAGGTGCTCGAGGCCGAGCTCGCCCTGCTCAAGGCGGTGCTCCAGGCCGAGCGCGACGAGGTGGCCCAGCTCCGCGCCCGCCTCGCCCTCGCCGACGACGAGCCCGAGATGGACGTGCGCGCGATCCGCGAGCGCTGGGCCGCCCTCGTCGACCACCTGCTGCTGACCCGCCGCTGAACGGCCGCCTCGCGTGACCAGGAGACGCCCATGAGCGCGCGTTGCTCGCTCATCGTCAACGGCAAGGCCGTGCGCGTCTCGACAGGGGACACCCCCGTAGAGGCGGCGCTTGCCGAGGGCATGATCGGATCGCTCCAGGCCCTGCACGGGGCCGGGCTGCTCGGCCAGGGGCCGGGCGTCGCCCCCCGCCGGACCAAGAGCCGCCGCGGCCGGGCCGACACGCTGAAGCTCGCCGCCTCGACCGCCGCGCCCATCGTCGCCGCGGAGCCGCGGCACGTCCCGACCACGTCGCGCAAGGGCACGCTCACGGCCGTGCGCGTCCTCAGCCCGCACGTGGTCGAGGCGGTGGTGACGCTCGAGAAGCGGATCGTGCTGGAGCCGGGCCATCAGGTCGCCCTCAGCATCGAGGAGCTGAGCCCCGTCACCCTCTGCCCGACCCTGCGCGTCGACGGCTCGGCCGAGCTGAACGAGGCCGTGTTCCACTGCCCCCGCGACGAGGACGGGAACTCCCTGTTCGAGGCCGTCGGGCTCGACGTGGCGGTGAAGCTGAAGGGTCCGGTCGGGCGCGGCCAGTACCGGCCGGGCGGCGGCCGCCTCGTGCTCGTCGCCGCCGAGACGGGCTTCGGCGCGATCTGGTCGATCGCCCATGCCGCCCGCTACATCGAGCCGGCCCGCGAGATGACCGTGATCGTCGGCGCGCGTGATTCCCGCGACCTCTACATGCGCGAGAGCCTGGACTGGCTGCGCCGCACCGGCATCGGCCGCATCGTGATGGTGGCCGACCGCGGCCGCCAGCGGCCGCCGGACGTGCGGCCCGGGCCGCTCACCGCGCACCTGCCCAGCTTGCGCGCCACGGATGTGGTGCATGTCGCGGGCTCCGCCGCGACCATCGGCGCCGTGCAGGTGCTCGCGGCCTCGGTCGGCGCGCGCTGCTACCCGATCCCGGTCGAGGGGCTCGATCCGGCCTGATCAGGCTTCTTTGACGTTTTCAAGTTGATCGAACCGGAGCGGCCCGCTCGACCCGAAGCGATCGACTGGTTTCAGGATCAGGCCGGCCGCCAGATCCGCTGCCGCCCGCTGATCCCGCGCAGGGCGAAGGCGCCGACCGGTTCGAAGGGGGCGCCGCAGCGCGCGGCGAAGGCGTCGGAGACGAGGAGCGGCTGGCCGACCTCGCCGCACAGGGCCTCGATCCGGCTCGCCTCGTTCACGGCGCTGCCGATCACCGTGAAATCGAGCCGCCGCCCGGTCCCGACATTGCCGTAGACCAGCGGCCCGAAATGCAGGGCGAGGTCGGCCTCCAGGGCCGGCAGGCCGGCGCGCGCGCGGCGCCGATTGAGCGCGTCATTCCCCGCGAGCGCCCCGCGGGCGGCGGCCAGGGCCGCCCCGCAGACCGGGCACGGTGAGCGCTCCGGATCCTCCACGGGGAAGATCGCGAGGAAGCCGTCGCCGAGGAACTTCAGGATCTCGCCGCCCTCCGCCCGGACCGGCTCGCCCAGCGCGTCGAGATGCTCGTCGAGCCAAGCCACCACGCGCAAGGGGTCCTCCCGGTCGGCCAGCGCCGTGAAGCCGCGCAGGTCCGCGAGCAGGATCGCGGCCGAGACCGTCCGGCCCTGGCCGCGCCGCACCTCGCCGGCGAGCACGCGCGTCGCGGTCAGGGGGCCGAGATAGGTCGTCAGCGAGTCGCGCAGGCTCTGCGCCAGGCTGAACTTGCACATGGCGAGGGCGAGTGCCGGGCGCAGGGCCGCGAAGGCGGCGAGCGCCCCGTCCGAGAAGCCGCCGGGTCGGTCCGTGGCGAAGGACAGGGCGACGCCGTACACCGCCGTGCCGGAGGTGAAGGCCGTCAGATGCAGGACGTAGTCGGTCCCGCCCTGCGCGCGCAGCTCGCCGAGCAGCGTCAGGTTCGGGACGGGCGCCGGTCCGTCGAGACGCCAGCGCAGGGAATCGCCCCCGTTCTCGAGGAGCGCGTTGATCGGCGAGCGCGCGAACTGCGCCTCGCCCTCCGGGCCGTGCTCGGTCGATTCCCGCACCAGCCCGCGCCCGCGGCGCCAGACGAGGCTGATCGCACGGAAGGTCGGGTCGATCGCCGGCATCGCCACGCTGACCCGCCAGAGCGGGATGCCCGCATCGAGTAGGGCAGCGAAGGCCGTCTCCAGGACGTCCTCCGCGCGAGAGGCGACCGCCGCCCCGGCCACGAGCCGGTCGGCGATCGCCGCGATGATCGGGTCCTTCGACGCCACGGATCGCGCGACGCGCCGCCCTCAGGCGACGCGCACGCGCCAGATCTCCTCGGCGTATTCGCGCATGGAGCGGTCGGAGGAGAACCACGCCATCCGGGCGGTGTTGTGGATCGCCCGCCTCCACCACGCCGCCGGGTCCTTCCAGGCGGCGTCGATCTCGCGCTGGGCGCGCCAGTAATCGTCGAAATCGACGGTGAGCAGGTACTGGTCGCGGTGGCGCAGGTCGTCGGTGAGCGGCCGGAAGCGGTTCGGCTCCTCGGGCGAGAACCGGCCGGAGGCGATCATGTCGAGCGCCGCCGCGAGGCGCGGCGAGTTCCAGATCGCGTCGCGGGCATAGTGCGGCTCCGCCGAGCGGGCCTGCACGCCGGCCGCGTCGAGGCCGAAGATGAAGATGTTCTCCGCGCCCACATGGTCGCGGATCTCGATGTTGGCGCCGTCGAGGGTGCCCACCGTCAGGGCGCCGTTCAGCGCGAACTTCATGTTGCCGGTGCCCGAGGCCTCCATGCCGGCGGTGGAGATCTGCTCCGAGAGGTCGGCGGCCGGGATGATCGCCTCGGCGAGGCTCACCGAGTAGTTCGGCATGAACACGACCTTGAGCCGGTCGGCCACCTCGGGATCGTCGTTGACCGCGCGGGCCACGTCGCAGGCGAGCTTGATGATGAGCTTGGCCTGCGTGTAGCTCGGCGCCGCCTTGCCGCCGAAGATCTTCACCCGCGACGTCCAATCCTTGTGCGGCTCGGCCTTGATCGCCTGGTAGAGCGCCACCGTCTCGATGACGTTGAGGAGCTGGCGCTTGTACTCGTGGATGCGCTTGATCTGCACGTCGAACAGCGCGGACGGGTCGACGCTCACGCCGGCGCGGTCCTCAATGATCCGGGCGAGCGCCTCCTTGCGGCCGCGGCGCACGGCGGCGTAGCGCTCCACGAAGGACGCGTCCTGCGCGAAGGCGTCGAGACCCTTCAGCAGCTCCGGATTGTCGAGGACGCCCGCGCCCACCGCGTCGACGGCGAGCCGGGTCAGGCCCGGATTGGCGTTGTGGAACCAGCGGCGGAAGGTGATGCCGTTGGTCTTGTTGACGATCTTGTCCGGATCGAGGGCGTGCAGGTCCGCGAAGACGGTCTTGCGCATCAGTTCGGTGTGGAGCGCCGAGACGCCGTTGACCCGGCGCGAGCCGTGGAAGGCGAGATGGCCCATGCGCACGCGCCGTCCGTGCGACTCGTCGATGAGCGAGACGGCGGCGAGATGCGCGGCGTCCGACTTGCCGTTCTTGGCCTGCTCCTCGAGGTGCATCCAGTTGATCAGGTAGATGATCTGCATGTGGCGCGGCAGCAGCCGCTCCATCAGCTCGACCGGCCAGGTCTCAAGGGCCTCGGGCAGGAGGGTGTGATTGGTGTAGTTCAGCGTGTTGGTGGTGACGTGCCACGCATCCTCCCAGATGAGGCCGTGGTCCTCGAGCAGGATGCGCATCAACTCCGGCACGGCGATGGCCGGGTGGGTGTCGTTGAGCTGGATCGCGGCGTGGTCGGGCAGCGTGCGCACGTCGCCGCGCTCGGCCACGTGCCGCCGGACGAGGTCCTGCAGCGAGGCCGAGGTGAAGAAGTATTCCTGGCGCAGGCGCAGCTCCTGGCCGGCGGTGGAGGAATCGCTCGGGTAGAGCACCCGCGAGATCGCCTCGGCGCGCATGCGGTTCGCCACCGCGCCGACATGGTCGCCGCCGTTGAACTGGGCGAGGTCCACCGGCTGCTCGGCCTCGGCCTTCCACAGGCGCAGGGTGTTGACCGTCCGGCCCTTCCAGCCGACCACCGGCACGTCGTGGGCCACCGCCTTCACCGTCTCGGTGGGGTGCCAGCTGCGGCGGATCACGCCCTCGCTGACCATCGACATGGTGACGTGTCCGCCGAAGCCGATCGTGTAGGTCGCCTCGGGGCGGACGAACTCCCAGGGGTTGCCCTCGGCGAGCCAGGTCTCCGGCGCCTCGCGCTGCCAGCCGTTCTCGAAGGACTGGCGGAACAGGCCGTGGTCGTAGCGGATGCCGTAGCCGTAGGCCGGGATGCCGATGGAGGCCATGCTCTCCATGAAGCAGGCGGCGAGGCGCCCGAGGCCGCCATTGCCGAGCGCGGCGTCCGGCTCGGCCGCCTCGACCGCGCCGAGATCGACGCCGAGGTCCTTCAGCGCGGCGCGCGTGGTCTCCACGAGGCCGAGATTGTTCATCGCGTCGGAGAGGAGCCGGCCGATGAGGAATTCGAGGGAGAGGTAGTAGACGCGCTTGTTCGGCACCGACCGGTCGGCGGCGGCGCAAGCGGCCACGATCCGGTCGCGCAGGGCGAGCGCGGTGGCCGCGAACCAGTCGCGCTCGCGCGCGGTCTCGGGCGACTTGCCGATGACGAAGGCGAGCTTCGCGCGGATCGCCTCGCGCAGGTCGATCACCGCGTCGCCGGATGCGGGAAGGACGGGCGTGGCCGACGTCGCCGGCCGCACGGCGGCCGTCGCGTCTTGCTCGGAAGCCTCCTTGCCGGAAGGCCGGGTAAGGACGTCGTTCAGCACCTTGCTAACCCCCATAAATAGTCGCCGCCGCGTGCTCCGCGTGCCCGGGTCCGTCGTCCGCTTCTAGCGGCGGCGATCGGCTTCCGTATTGATGGACGCCGTATCCTGTTCCGGGCTTGCGGCCATTGCGAGGCGAGTCTGAGGCACATGCTCCGTCTGCAAGCGATGTGCCGGGTTCGCGGCAAAGCCTTGCAGCCCGGCTGCAGATGACCTCAGGCTCTCACGATGTGGTTGAAGCAATGCTGAACGCGGCCGAAGGATCCCGCCGCGCGCTTTTGGGCGGGTGACGGGTCGCCGCTTCCGGCCCAGCCCCTACCTCTGGCGCGGGGAAGCAAGCCTCCGGGGAACAGCGCATGGCCGAGACCGTCTGGTGGAAACGCGGCACCGTCTATCAGGTCTATCCGCGCTCGTTCCAGGATACGAACGGCGACGGCGTCGGCGATCTCGCCGGAATCACGCAGCGGCTCGACTATCTCGCCTGGCTCGGCGTCGACGCAGTCTGGATCTCGCCGATCTATCCCTCGCCGATGGCCGATTATGGCTACGACGTGGCCGATTATTGCGGCATCGACCCGCTCTTCGGCACGCTCGCCGATTTCGACGCGCTGGTGGCCGAGGCGCACCGGCGGAAGCTGAAGGTGATTCTCGACTTCGTCCCGAACCACACCTCGATCGCCCATCCCTGGTTCGCGGAGGCCCGCGCCGCGCGCGAGAGCGCGAAGCGCGACTGGTACATCTGGCGCGACCCCGCGCCCGATGGTGGTCCGCCGAACAACTGGCTCAGCAATTTCGGCGGCCCGGCCTGGACGCTCGATCCGGCGAGCGGCCAATACTATTACCACGCCTTCCTGCGCGAGCAGCCGGACCTGAACTGGCGCAACCCGGCCGTGCGCGAGGCGATGTACGACGCCATGCGCTTCTGGCTGGAGCGCGGCGTCGACGGCTTCCGGATCGACGTGATCTGGCACCTGATCAAGGACGACGACTTCCGCAACAACCCGTCCAATCCGGATTTCGCCGCGCACCTGCCGGAGATCAACCGCTTCACGCAGGTCTATTCCGCCGACCGTCCGGAAGTGCTCGACGTCATCGCCGAGATGCGCTCCGTGCTGCGGGCCTATGGCGAGCGGGTGCTGATCGGCGAGATCTACCTGCCGATGGAGCGGCTGATGGCCTATTACGGCCCCGACCTCTCGGGCGCCGACATGCCCTTCAACTTCCAGCTCATCCAGACGCCCTGGCGCGCGGACGCGGTGGCGGAGCTCGTCGAGAACTACGAGGCGGCGCTGCCCGAGGGCGGCTGGCCGAACTGGGTGCTCGGGAACCACGACCAGCCCCGCATCGCCGCCCGGATCGGCGAGCGGCAGGCCCGCATCGCGGCGATGCTGCTCCTCACGCTGCGCGGCACGCCGACCCTCTATTACGGCGACGAGCTCGGCCTCGGCCGCGTGCCGATCCCGCCGGACCGGGTCCGCGACCCCTGGGAGATGAACGAGCCGGGCCATGGCCGCGACCCGGAGCGCACGCCGATGCAGTGGGATGACGGCCCCCAGGCCGGCTTCAGCAAGGTGGAGCCCTGGCTGCCGCTCTCGCCGGACGCGCCGACGCGCAATGTCGACGCGCTGCAGGACGTGCCCGGCTCCATGCTGACCCTCTACCGCCGCCTGCTCGCGTTGCGCCGCGAGCATGCTGCCCTTTCCACGGGCAGCTACCGCACCGTGCCGACGCAGCCCGAGGAGGTCTTCGCCTACGAGCGCGAGGACGAGGGCCGCCTCTTGCGCATCGTGCTCAATTTCGGCGAGGGCGCGCACGAGATCCCCCTCCCCGACGGGACCGCCTGGGCGGTGCTGCTGTCGAGCGATGCCGGCCGTGCCGGCGAGCGCGCCGCGGGCCGCATCGTGCTCGCCGGGGCCGAGGGCGTGATCCTGCTCGCGGTCTGAATCTCGCGGTCTGAATTTCGACCGCGCTGCATTGCGGCGGGCGCAGTGTTGCGTTAACGAATTTCGTGGCCTGATTTGTGCGACGCAACGGAACCGGCAGGGGACAGGGGCGTTGGCATGACGATCTTGGCCGCGGGCGCCTCAGCCCGTACCGGGCGGACCGCCCGCATCGAGACCGCTGCAATGGCATTCTGGGGTTGTTCGGACGGCGAGAGCCGTGTGCCGTTGCGCGAGCCCGACCCCAGATACGATTCAGCTTTGGACCAGCGCACCTCGCTGCAGTCGCGCATCCTGTTCGCGACGCCGGAGATGGCCGACTTCGTGAAGACGGGCGGCCTCGGCGAGGTGGCGGCCGCCCTGCCGCGGGCGCTGCGCCGCAGCTTCGACGTGCGCGTGCTCATCCCCGGCTACCGGCAGGTGCGCGCCGCCTTCCCGGACATTCCGGTGATCGGCCGCCTGGAGGGCTTCGCCCAGGTGCCGGCCTGCGATCTCGGCCTCGTCGAGACCGAGGACGGCCTCTCGATCTACGTCCTCCTGAACGCCGACCTGTTCGAGCGCGAGGGCACGCCCTACGGCGATGCCGGCGGCGATTTCTGCGACAACGACCTGCGCTTCGCCCGGCTCGGCCTCGCCGCCGCCGAGATCGCGCTCGGGGCCGATCCGGCCTGGCGTGCGGATCTCCTCCACCTCAACGACTGGCAGGCCGCCCTCGCCCCCGCCTACCTCGCCTGGCGCGGGATCCGGGTTCCGAGCGTGCTGACGATCCACAACCTCGCCTACCAGGGCCTGTTCCCGCAGGCGAACCTTGCCCGGCTCGGCGTGCCCGACCACGCCTTCCACATGAACGGCGTCGAGTTCTACGGGCAGCTCTCCTTCCTCAAGGCGGGCCTGTTCTACAGCTCCTTCGTGACCACGGTCAGCGAGACCTATGCCCGCGAGATCCAGACGCCCGAGATGGGCTGCGGCCTCGACGGGCTCCTGCGCACCCGCGCGGCGCGGGGGCGGCTCGCCGGCATCCTCAACGGCATCGACGAGAGCTGGGACCCGCGGACCGACCCGCACCTCGCCACCCGGTTCGAGATGGACGACTGGAAGGGCAAGCGCGCCAATGCCGAGGCCGTGCGCCAGCATTTCGGGCTCTCGGTCTCGCGCGGGCCGCTCTTCGCGATCGTCTCGCGGCTGGTGCACCAGAAGGGCATCGACCTTTCGATCCAGGCCGCCGAGACCATCGTCGCCGAGGGCGGCCAGATGGTGGTGATCGGCCAGGGCGAGGGCCGCTTCGAGAACGCCCTGCGCAGCCTCGCCCGCAAGCATCCGGATTCGGTCGGCGTGCATGTCGGCTTCGCCGAGGATCAGGCGCGGCGCATGTTCGCGGGCAGCGACTTCCTGCTGATGCCCTCGCGCTTCGAGCCCTGCGGCCTTGCCCAGATGTACGCGCAGCGCTTCGGCTCGCTGCCGATCGTGCGCCGCACCGGCGGCCTCGCCGACACGGTCGAGGACGGGGTGACCGGCTTCACCTTCGCGGACGGCGCCGATACGGGCTTCCTCGGCGCGGTGCGCCGGGCGCTCGACACCTTCGGCCAGAAGAAGCGGCTCAACACCATGCGCCGGCAGGCGATGTCGCGGGATTTCGGCTGGGCCGGGGCCGCGGAGCATTACGCCGCCCTCTACGCCCGCGCCTTCGGCAACAACGCGGCGCAGCGCTGGCGCGCTGCCTGACGCTCAGAGCAGCGCGCGGACCAGCTCCCTGAACCGGTCGCCGCGCTGCTCGAAGGAGCGGAACTGGTCGTAGGAGGCGCAGGCCGGCGAGAGCAGCACCACCGGCTCGGGCGCGGCGGAGGCGTCCGCGCCCTCCGCCGCCGCCGCCACGGCCCGGTCGATCGTCTCGCAGCGGGTGTAGGGCACCGCGCCCTCCAGCGTCGCCGCGAAGGCGTCGGAGGCCGCGCCGATCAGGTAGGCGTGGGCGATCCGCTCGAAATACGGCACCAGCGGGAAGATGCCGCCATCCTTGGCCTTGCCGCCGAGGATCCAGTGGATGTCGCGGAAGGCGGTGAGCGCCTTCTCGGTGGAATCGGCGTTGGTCGCCTTCGAATCGTTGACGAAGAGAACCCGGCCGCGCCGGCCGACCTCCTCCATCCGGTGCGGCAGGCCGGGGAACGAGCGCAGGCCCGCCTGGATCTCCTCCGCGCCGAGGCCGAGCGCGCGGGCGACCGCGACGGCCACCGCCGCGTTCTGCCAGTTGTGCGCGCCGCGCAGCGAGCCGATCCCGGAGACGTCGGCGAGACGGCTCCCGTCCGGATCGAACACCGCGGCGTCGCGGGCGACGAGAGCCTCGGCCGAGAGCAAAGCCTCGCGCGGCACGTGCACGCGCACGAGGTGCTCAGACCGGCGCTCGGCGATCTCGCGGCTGAGCCGATCGTCGATGCCGACCACGGCGAGGTCCGAGCCCGCGATCAGCCGCTCCTTGATGGCGGCGTATTGCTCCAGCGTGCCGTGCCGGTCGAGATGGTCGGGGGTGATGTTGAGCAGGATTCCGACGCTCGGATTCAGCGAGGGCGTCAGGTCGATCTGGAACGAGGACATCTCGATCACGTGGATCCGCGCCTCCGAGGGCGGCTCCAGCGAGAGGATGGCGGTGCCGATATTGCCGCCCATCTGCACGTCGCGGCCGGCCGCGCGCAGGATATGCGCGATCAGCGCCGTGGTGGTGGATTTGCCGTTGGTGCCGGTGATCGCGACGAACGGGCTCTTCGGCGCCATCGTCGCCCGCTCGCGGCAGAACAGCTCGATGTCGCCGACGATCTCGACGCCGGCCGCCTGGGCGAGGCCCACCGTCCAGTGGGGCGCCGGATGCGTCAGCGGCACGCCCGGCGCCAGGACGAGGGCGGCGAAATCCGACCAGTCGGCGCTGCGCAGGTCCCGGGTCTCGATGCCCGCGGCCTCGGCGCGGGCGACGCTCTCGGGGTTGTCGTCCCAGGCGAGCACCCGCGCGCCGCCGGCCTTCAGGGCGAGCGCGGTGGCGAGCCCGGATCCGCCGAGCCCGAACAGGGCGACGCGGCTGTCCGCGAAGGTGGTGATGGGTGTCATACGCGCACCTTGGAGATCGCCGCGCGGTCAAGCGCGGCGGCCTCTCCTAACCTCCGCCGCGCGGTCGAGGGAAGAGCACCGCTCAGCGCAGCTTCAGCGTGGCGAGGCCCGCGAGCGCCAGGATCACCGCGATGATCCAGAACCGGATCACCACCTGCGGCTCCTTCCAGCCCTTCTGCTCGAAATGGTGATGGATCGGCGCCATCCGGAAGACGCGCTTGCCGGTGAGCTTGAAGGAGGCGACCTGGATGATGACCGACATCATCTCCAGGACGAACAGGCCGCCGACGATGGCGAGCACGATCTCGTGCTTGGTGGCCACCGCGATCACGCCGAGTAGGCCGCCGAGCGAGAGCGAGCCGGTATCGCCCATGAAGATCTGCGCGGGCGGCGCGTTGAACCAGAGGAAGCCGAGGCCCGCCCCGATCACCGCGCCGCAGACCACGGCGAGCTCGCCCGTGTCGCGCACGTAGTTCACCTGCAGGTAGCTCGCGGTGAAGGAGTTGCCAACGAGATAGGCGATGACGCCGAAGGTGCCGCAGGCGATCATCACCGGCACGATGGCGAGGCCGTCGAGGCCGTCGGTCATGTTCACGGCATTGCCCGCGCCCACGATCACGAAGGCGCCGAACAGCACGTAGAACCAGCCGAGATTGAGCAGCGCATCCTTGAAGACGGGGAAGGCGAGCTGGTTCTGCAGGGCGGAGGGCGACCAGTAGGAGATGGCGATGCAGGCGCCGACCGCGATCAGCGCCTCGAGCCCGAGGCGGAACTTGCCCGAGAAGCCCTTGTGCGACTGCTTCGTGACCTTGAGGTAGTCGTCGTAGAAGCCGATCGCGCCGAAGCCGAGCGTCACGGTGAGCACGATCCAGACGTAGTAGCTGCGCGGATTGGCCCAGAACAGGATTGCGACGACGGCGCCGGCCAGGATCATCAGGCCGCCCATGGTCGGCGTGCCGCGCTTGGTGAGGAGATGGGCCTGCGGCCCGTCCTCGCGGATCGGCTGGCCTTTGCCCTGGCGCAGGCGCAGGAGCGAGATGATCCACGGCCCGAACCAGAACACGAACAGGCCCGCCGTGAACAGCGCGCCGCCCGTGCGGAAGGTGATGTAGCGGAAGACGTTGAGCGCCGAGAGCGTGCCGCTCAGGTCCGACAGGAGATACAGCATCCGTTCAGCCGAGCCTGCGCGTTCGGATAAGGGAGGAGATGCGGCGAGGCCGGCCCGAAGGGAGGGCGACCGTCATTTATGGGGCGGCCGCACGGGCCGAATCACGCTGCGTTGCAGCATCCGCGTAGCGGGCTTTCAGCGCCTCGACAATCCGGCCCATGCGGATGCTGTTCGAGCCCTTCACCATCACGGCGTCGCCCGCGCGCAGCAGCTTGGCGAGGGGCTCGACCAGTTCCGCGGATTCGGCCGCCGCGATGCCCCGCCGGCTCACCGGCAGCGCCTCGAACAGGTGGCGCATCCGCGCGCCGGCCGTGAAGACGAGGTCGATGCCGTTGGTCTCGACCGCCTCGGCGAGGCCGCGATGCTGGTCCTCGCTGGTGGGCCCGAGTTCGAGCATGTCGCCGAGCACCGCGATGCGGCGTCCGCGCGGGCCGGTCTCGATCCCGGCCAGGGTCGCGAGGCTCGCCCGGATCGAGGCCGGGTTGGCGTTGTAGCTCTCGTCCACGAGGAAGGCCTCGCCCGCCTCGAAGCGCAAGGCCGTGCGCTCGCCGCGGCCGGTGGGCGGGCGCAGGGCCGCGAGCGACAGGGCCGCGCGGGCGAGGTCGGCGCCGAGCGCGTGGACGACGCCCATCACGCCGAGCGAGTTCATCGCCGTGTGCCGGCCGGCCGTGCCGAGCTGGTAGGTCACGGGCTGGTCCATCACCATCGCGTCGACCACCGAGAGGTCGGGGCGCAGCACGATCCGGAGCGCGCGGACATCGGCCTCCGGGTGCTCGCCGAAGGTGACGACGCGGCCCGCCTGCGAGGCCTGGGCATGGGCGATGAGGCGCGGATAATTCGGGTTGTCACGGTTGATCACGGCGACGCCGCCGGGCTTCAGACCGGAGAAGATCTCGCCCTTCGCGTCGGCGATGGCCGTGAGCGAGGGGAAGTGCTCGATATGCACGGGCTCGACCGTGGTGATCAGCGCCACGTCCGGCCGCACCTGGGCCGCGAGCGGCAGGATCTCGTGGGCGTGGTTCATGCCGATCTCGAACACGCCGAAGCGGGTCGTCTCGGGCATGCGCGCGAGGGTCAGGGGCACGCCCCAATGGTTGTTGTAGGAGGCGACGGAGGCGTGGGTCTCGCCTTGCGCGCCGAGCACATGGCGCAGGGCCTCCTTGGTCCCGGTCTTGCCGACGGAGCCGGTGACCGCGACGATGGCGGCCTGCGTGCGCGCCCGCGCCGCCTGGCCGATCGCCCGCATGGCGTCGAGCACCGGGTCGGCCCCCTCCCCCGGGACGGCGAGGACGGGGCCCTTGTCGGCGAAGGCCTCGGCGCGGTCCTGCGCCACCACGGCCGCGCCGGCCCCGCGGCCGAGGGCGTCGGCGACGAAGTCGTGCCCGTCGCGGGCATCGCCCCGGATCGCGAAGAACAGGTCGCCCGGCTGCAGGGTGCGGGTGTCGATGGAGGCGCCGGAGATCGCGCGCGGCGCGCCGACGAGCCGCCCGCCGGTGGCGGCCTCAAGGGCTTGCGGGGTCCAGAGATCCATCATCGTCGTCCGATCCGTTTCCGCGCCGTCCCTGCCCCCACGGATCTCGGGCCTGTCCGAGATCCGCTCTCCCCACGGATCTCGGGCCTGCCCGAGATCCGCTTGCCCGTACCCAAGTCGGGCAGGCCCGACTTGAGATGGGGGAGGGAAAACCTCTAGTCCCTTTCCGCGATCGCTGCGCGGACCACCTCATGGTCCGAGAACGGCAGGGTGCGATCACCCACGATCTGGCCGGTTTCATGGCCCTTGCCCGCCACGACCAGCACGTCGCCCGGCCCGAGGCCGCGCACCGCGCTGCGGATCGCCTCGGCGCGGTCGCCGATCTCGGTGGCGCCCGGGGCCGCGGCCAGGATCGCGGCGCGGATCCCCGCGGGCTCCTCGCTGCGGGGATTGTCGTCGGTCACGATCACCGTGTCGGCGAGCCGCGCGGCGATCGCCCCCATCAGCGGGCGCTTGCCGCGGTCGCGGTCGCCGCCGCAGCCGAACACGCAGACGAGGCGGCCCGTGGCGAAGGGGCGCAGCGCCGCGAGCACGCTCTCCAGCGCCTCCGGCTTGTGGGCGTAGTCCACGAGGCAGAGGCCACCATGGGCCTCGCCGATCCGCTCCATCCGGCCGGGCACGCCGGTGAGATGCTCCAGAGCCGCGAAGACCCCGTCCGGATCGGCGGCGCCGGCCGGCGTCGCGAGGACGAGGCCGGCGGCGACGAGGGCGTTCTCGACCTGGAAGGCGCCGACGAGGGGCAGGCGCACGCGGCGCGGTCCGTGGGCGCCGTCGAGGTCGAGAGCTTGAGCGAAGCCCTCGGTCGCGGCGGCGACGAGCCGGATCTCGCGGCCCGCCCGACCGGTCGTCCGCACCGGCCGCCCCGCGGCCTGGGCGACGGCGATGACCCGGTCGGCATAGGCGCCGTCCGCGTTCACGATGGCCGGGCAGCCCTCGGGCAGCAGCGTCGTGAACAGGCGGAGCTTGGCTTCGAGATAGCTCTCGATATCGGTGTGGTAGTCGAGATGGTCGCGGCCGAGATTGGTGAAGGCGGCCGCCTTCAGGCGCACGCCGTCGAGGCGGCGCTGCTCGATCCCGTGCGAGGAGGCCTCCATGGCGAGATCGGTGATGCCCGCATCGGCGAGCCGCGCCAGCGTCTCGTGCAGGGTGACGGGATCGGGCGTGGTGAGCGAGCCGTAATGCGCGCCGCGATTCGTGACGATGCCGACCGTGCCGAGGCTCGCGGAATCGCGGCCGATCCGCGCCAGGATCTGGCGGACGAAGTCGGCCACCGAGCTCTTGCCCGCCGTGCCGGTCACGGCGACCACGGTCGCGGGCTGGCGCGGATGCAGGCCGGCGGCGGCGAGCGCCAGGGCGCGGCGCGCATCCGCCACCGCGATCCAGGGCGTGCCGGCCGGAAGGTCGGCGGGCCGCTCGCCCTCCCCCGCCACCGCGACGGCGCCGGAGGCCGCGGCCTTCGCCGCGAAGAGGCGGCCATCGGCCTTGGTGCCGGCCACCGCCACGAAGACGCTGCCGGGGCCGGCCTTGCGGCTGTCGGCGGTGATTGCGGATACGGGGAGGCCGGCGCTGTCGGCGCCGGCTTCCGGGAAGAGGTCGCGGAGCGCGGTCATCGCCCGTCGACCTGGGTGGCGTGGTAGGCGCCGAGCTTCACCATCAGCGGGAAGGGCTTGGCCGGCGGCTCGAATTGCGGCGGCAGGCCGAGGATCGGGGCGACCCGCTCGATCACCCGGCCGGTCACCACGCCCGAGTTCCAGGCGGCGGTGGCGTAGCCGCCCGATTCCGGCAGGCCCTGCGGCTCGTCCATGATGGTGACGAAGAGGTATTTCGGGTTGTTCATCGGCGCCGCCGCCATGAAGGTCGTGAACAGGCGGTTCTTCACGTAGCGCCCGCCGATCACCTTCTCGGCCGTGCCGGTCTTGCCGCCGACATAGTAGTACGGGATCGCCGCCTTCTTGGCCGAGCCCTCGACCGCGTTGAGGCGCATGATGAAGCGCATCGCCTCGCTGGTCTCGGGGCGCAGCACGCGGGTGGCCTTGGCCATCGCCTCCTCGGGCGTGGACTTGAGGAAGGTCGGCGTCATCAGGAAGCCGCCGTTCGCGATCGCGGCGACCGCGGCCGAGGCCTGGAGCGGCGCCACCGCGAGGCCGTGGCCGAAGGCGATGGTGATCGTGTTGATCTCGGTCCAGCGCGGCGGGATGATCGGCGAGGCCGATTCCGGCAGCTCGGTGCGCAGCCGGTCGAGCAGGCCCATCTTCTTCAGGAAGGCCTTGTGGCCGGGGACGCCGACGCCGAGCGCCATCTTGGCCGAGCCGATGTTGGAGGAGTGCGTGAACACCTCCGGCATGGTGATGACGCGGTTGGTGCCGTGGTATTCGTGGATCTTCTGCCGGCCCCAGTTGAGCACGCCGCCGCGGGTGTCGAAGGTCGAGTTGACGGTGAACTTGCCGGATTCGAGCGCCATGGCGAGCGTCATCGCCTTGAAGGTCGAGCCCATCTCGTAGACGCCGACGCTCATCCGGTTGATCTTGTCGTCGGAGAGCGCGTCGACCGGGTTGTTCGGGTCGAAATCCGGCATCGAGACCAGGGCGATCACCTCGCCGGTGGTCACGTCGAGGATCATCGAGGCGCCGGCCTTGGCCTTGAAGTGCTCGATGCCCTTGGCGAGCTCGTCGCGCACCGCGAACTGGGCGCGCAGATCCACCGAGAGCTGGACCGGCTTGAGGTCGGTCTGCTTGGCGATCAGGCCGAACTCGTTGAGCGCCTTGTTGCCCTGGCTGTCGATGTACTTCTCGATGCCGGCGATGCCGATATTGTCGAGGTTCGTCGCGCCGATGATGTGCGCCGCCGCCATCCCGTTCGGGTAGACGCGCTTGTGGTCGGGCAGGAAGCCGATGCCGGGGATGCCGAGCCGGTGGACCTCGGCCTGCTGGCGCGGGGTCAGCTCGCGCTTCACCCAGACGAAGCCCTTCTTGGTGGAGAGCTTGGCGCGCAGCTCCGTGGCGTTCAGCTCCGGCAGGACTGCGGTGAGCAGCTCGACCGCCTCGTCCTTGTCGTAGATGTTGCGCGGCTCGGCGAAGACCGAAACCGTGCGGATGTCGGTGGCGAGGATCTCGCCGTTGCGGTCGATGATGTCGGGCCGGATCGCGGTGGTCGCGGCCGCGGCGACGCGGTGGTCGTCCTGGCCCTTGCCGGGGAAGGCCGCGCGATAGACGAGCTTCCCGCCGATCGCGCCGAAGATGCAGATGAAGGCGAGGCCGACCAAGCCGACGCGGGCGTGCGAGCGCTCGATGGCGAGACGGAACATCGCCCGGATGAGGCCGATGAGCGGCGGCACACGCGGCGCGGCGGGCGCCGGCGGCACCGCGTCGATCCCGGGCCGCAGGCCGGCCTCGCCGGCGATCTCGCCGCCCGGCGCGGATTCGGGGGCCGCCTCCTCGAAGGCGGCCTGCGCCTCGGCGGCGGCCGGCGCGTCGTCGCGGTGCTCTGTCGGGTGCTCGGACACGGGGCTACCTCGCGGCCGCGGTGGGCGTGCGGGTGTTGACGGTGCGGGTCAGGGAGCCGGTGGTGCGCGGCTCCGGCGGACCCTTCTCCTTCGGCGTGGCGGTGGCGGCGAGCAGCCGCCCGATCTCGTCCCCGCGCTCGACCCGGTTCGGCAGGTCGGCGAAGCGCCCGAGATGGGCGGTGCCGATCGGCTCCAGCGCGAGATGCTTCTCCACCGCGGCCTGCAGGCGGTCCGGCCGGGTCAGGAGCTGCCACTCGGCGCGCAGCACCGCGATGGCCTGCCGCTCCTTGTGCAGGGCCGTCTTCAGCTTCGAGACCTGGCCGCCCTGGTAGAGCGTGTCGTACTTGGTCGAGTAGGCGTAGATCGCCGAGGCGATGAGGCCGCAGACCGCGAGGAGGTTGAGCAGGCGGATCACCGGCGCCCTCCCCCGCGTGCGTCGGGCAGGCTCGCCAGCGCCTCGACCGTCGAGAGCGGGGCCGGGGCCGGCGCCTCGGTGCGCTCGGCGACCCGGAGCTTGGCCGAGCGCGCGCGCGGATTGCGCTGCTGCTCCGCCTCGCCCGGCAGGACCGGTCCCTTGGTCACGGGCGCGAAGCTGCGCACGGGCGCGTCGCCCGGCAGGCCGCCGGGCAGGTGCCGCGAGCCCTGGGACGAGCGCCCGCTGCGCGCGGCGAAGAACTGCTTCACGATCCGGTCTTCCAGCGAGTGGAACGTGACCACGGCGAGGCGGCCGCCGGGGCGCAGGACCCGCTCGGCGGCGTGCAGGGCCCGGACCAGCTCGCCGAGCTCGTCGTTCACCGCGATGCGCAGGGCCTGGAAGGTCCGCGTCGCCGGGTGGATGCCGGGCTCGGAGCGCACCACGCCGGCGACGAGCTCGGCGAGCTGCGCGGTGGTCTCGATCCGCCCGCGGCGGCGCGCCTCGATGATCGTGCGGGCGACGGCGCGGGCGCGGCGCTCCTCGCCGTAATGGTAGACGATGTCGGCGAGCTGCGCCTCCTCCGCCTCGTTGACGAGGTCGGCCGCGCTCGGGCCGTCGGCGGCCATGCGCATGTCGAGGGGGCCGTCGTTGCGGAAGGAGAAGCCGCGCTCGGGCCGGTCGAGCTGCATCGAGGAGACGCCGATATCGAGGACGACGCGGTCGGCCTCTGCCTCGCCGATCTCGGCGAGAAGCGCGTCGAGGCGTCCGAAGCAGCCCTCGACGATGCGGAGGCGGCCGTCCGATTCCGCCACGAGCGCGCCGCCCGCGGCGATCGCGGTGGGGTCGCGGTCGATCGCCACGACCCGGAGGGCGGGCTGCGCTGCGAGGATGGCACGGGTATAGCCGCCGGCCCCGAAGGTGCCGTCGACCGCGAGCCCGGCCTCGGGCAGCGCCAGGGTCTCGATCACCTCGTCCAGCAGGACGGGAATGTGGGGCTCGGGCCGGGCGCCCGCGCTCGCGCGCATGCTCACGCCGCCCCGCAGCGGGTTGGCGCCCCGTCGCGCACGCGCTGCGGAATGGCCGGGACGGCGCCTGCAATGGGTCGGCTCATGAACACCTGTATCCGGCCGCAGGGCGGCGCGCGGATTCGCTGAGGCGCCGGATGAGATGGGGCCGGCCACAGCCCGCACCCGGGCGCGCCCTGCTCCGAGGAAGGGTGAGCCCGCCGATCCGATCGACGCCGTTGACGGTATGATGCCGGGTAACATGGGCCTCGGAGGATCGTCAACGCATCTAGACTGCCGGACGGCGTTGCGCGATCAGACCGCAGCAAGGTTAACCGAACGTTATCCGGCCGCGGGATTTCCAGCGGCCAAGCCTATGTCCAGCAGGCGCAGAAGCTTGGCCGGACACGCGATTTTTGATCGCACGCGGTTTCGGGTGCGAATGCTTGGGCGCGCCGGCGCGAAGACTGCTTCAGCGCCGCGGGGTGGATCAGGCGGCCTATAAGCCGGGTTCTGTAGGGCCCGGTGCGCCGAAGCGACCGGACGTGGCGGCCATTCCTCTGGGACGGTCGTTGCCGACCGCCTCAAGCAACCAACCCGGGCGACTGGCCTGGAGAACGAGCCTGCCCCGGCCCCGAAGGACCGCGGCGCGTCGCCCCTATTCGGTTTTGCTCCCGGTGGGGTTTGCCGTGCCGTCCGCGTTGCCGCGTCCGCGGTGCGCTCTTACCGCACCCTTTCACCCTGACCCTGCAAGCAGGGCGGTCTGCTCTCTGTGGCACTGTCCCTAGGGTCGCCCCCGCCGGACGTTATCCGGCACCGTCTCTCCATGGAGCCCGGACTTTCCTCCCCGGGCCGGAGCCCGGAGCGGCCGCCCGGCCGCCTGATCCGAGGCGCAGATGCGCCGCCGCCCGGGCGCCCGTCAAGCGCGGCCGGCGCATGCCTCGCCGATGGGCATGCCCGGATATGCGGCAGGTGGTTGCCCCCGCCCGGCCCCGGCCCACCTCCCCGGGCAGGCGGAGCCGCGGCCCGCGGCGGCGGCTCGCGCCCGACGAGGAGGAGACCATGACGGAAACGACCTGGAGCCTCGACACGGTGCAGACCCTGCGGGCGATGGCCCGCGAGGGCATCACGCCGGAGGTGATGAGCCTGAAGCTCAAGCGGCCGGTCGAGGCGGTGCGGGCCAAGCTGGCCGAGCTCGGCATCACACCCTCGACGGCCTGATGCCGGCTACCAACTGCCGGTATTCTCCATCGAGGCCCAGGGCTCCTGCGGCGGCTTCGCGCCGCCCTTCTGCAGGATCTCGATGGAGATCCCGTCCGGCGACTTGACGAAGGCCATATGGCCGTCGCGCGGCGGACGGTTGATGGTGACTCCGGCATCCTTCAGCCGTTGACAGAAGGCGTAGATGTCATCGACCTGATAGGCGAGATGGCCGAAATTGCGCCCGCCCGTATAGGTCTCCGGATCCCAGTTGTAGGTCAGCTCGACCAGAGGCGACTTCGTCGTCTCGGCCCGCGCGGCGTCGCCGGGCGCCGCGAGGAAGACCAGCGTGAAGCGGCCCTTCTCGTTCTCCACGCGCCGCACCTCCTTCAGGCCGAACGTGTCGACGTAGAAGGCCAGCGCCCGATCGAGATCGGCCACGCGGACCATGGTGTGCAGGAATTCCATATTTTGGCTATCCTATTGATAACATGAGAGAATTGTGACTTCCTGGCAAGAAGCTGGCACACCCCTGCAAGGCGCCCGAACGAGGTGAGCGGCCGATCCATCTGATAGTTAGCGTCGTAAGGTGCAGAAGGTAGACCGATCACCCGGTTGAGCTTGAGGCGATCGCTGCTCCTGGACCCGTTCGAATTCGACAGTTCGGTAGGCACGCAGGGCGCCCTGTACTTCGGTCCGAGGGGTTAACCCCTTGAGAAACCGCCAGATTGCTCGATAGCGGCTGACACAGGCTGAACAGGAGGATGGTGAGCAGTATCGTTAATATCCCGACATCCCAGCCGAGCGACCTGCTCGCCTCTCATTGCGGCTCCGCAGACATCAATGTGTCTGAAGTTGGCCGTTTCCGGGCCGTCCGCTTTTTGGCTCGGGTAGCGGACAAGCGGACGTTCCGCGAGGCTCGGATGGTGGGCTCAAATGACCCCTTCCAGACCTTGCACTTTGCAGGTCCGGATGTCCGTTGAAGAGGAAGAAGCGGCCCCCACAAGGGCGATCACGGCGTCAACAGCTTTGGGCCCTCCTTGCGCTGTGACTGGGAGGCAAACGTGGCGGTCTTGGAGCCGAAGCCGGCTTCTAGACGGTTGTCTGCATCCGTTGGCGGACAAGAACCCCGCGTAGGGCCCGGGCGACGTTCTCGGCCGAGAACGGTTTGCGCACGAGCTCGAAGCCGTGGGCGTCGTCCCGGGCCAGCACGTCGCTATAGCCCGTGTCAAGATCACTGGCCGGTCTGGATGGCTGTCCCGCAGCCGCCGTGCGAGCTCGACCCCGCCGATGCCGGGCATTACTACGTCCGAGAAGACCCGGCGTCCTGCGATGCGCACCTCGGGCACACCTGATGTGGCAATGGACGCTCAATCCGGCTGACCCTTGTTGGCGGCTAGGTTCCAGAACGCGCGGTGAGGGCAGCCAATTCGCTTCACCTCACCCGGCCAGGGTACGCACCAGCCACGTCGTCTCGTCGTCGATGTTCGTACCCGTTCACTGTACCAGTCACGATGCCGCTTGCCGGTTGAGTGGAAGGTAAGCGCTTACCTTGGCAGATGCCACTGGACGCTGCTGTTCGCCGGTATGGCTGGATGCCCGCCACGGTCGAGGAACCAAGCGGGGCGATGGGCGTCCGCCTGCGCGCTCAGGCGGCGACGCCCGAGGTATCCCGAAAAGAGGTGAAACGGTCCTGGGCGTCGAGGGGCACGTCAATCGTGCAGAGCAGGCCGGCGGGCTCGAATGCCAGCCGGACCATGCCGCCGAGCTCGTGCGTGATGGCGCCGGTGATCAAGCGGGTGCCGTAGCCGCGCCGACGCGGCTCCTGCGCAGGTGGACCCCCTTGCTCGTACCACTCCATCGCGAGCCGGCGCCCGCCGTCATCGGTCGTGACGACACGCCAGGCGATGTTCACTTGGCCGCCCTCGACAGACAGCGCGCCGTATTTGGCGGCGTTCGTGGTGAGTTCGTGCACTGTCATGCCGAGCGCCAGGACGTAGCGCGGCGCCAGGTCGAGGTCGGGACCGTCGAGCCGGAAGCGGTAGGCCTGCCCCTCTCGGAACGGGGCGAGCTCGTTCTCCAGCACCGTCCGGAGGGAGGCACCGGACCAGTCGTCGCGCGAGAGGAGGTCGTGCGTCTTCGACAGGGCGAGGATGCGGCCCTCCAACTGCTCGCCGGTGGCATCGCCTCGGCGAGCCTGACGGGCCAGGGATTGCACCGTCGTCAGCGTGTTGCGGACGCGGTGGTTGAGCTCGTGCAGCATCATCGTCTGCCGCTCCTGCAGCAGATGGCTGCGGGAGAGCTCGGCCCGCAACTCGCCCTCATGCTTCTGCAGGGACGCCGCCATGCCGTCGAACGCCTCGCCCAGCTGCCCGAACTCGGTCGGCCCGGAGAGGCCGGTCCGCGCGGCGAGATCGCCCGTCCGCCAAGCGGACGCCGCCCGCAAAAGGCGTCGCACCGGCCGGCGGATGAAGGCGCGGCCGGCCAGCAGGGCCGCCGCAAGGGCGAGGGCGGCGCCCAGGCCGATCAGCACGAGCCCGCGCCAGGTCGCCGCGTCGATGTCTGCGAAGGCCGCCGCCGGGGATAGGCCGACGGCAACCGTGATGTTGTCGAGATCATCCGGGGTGGCGCCCGCGACGCCGGTGATGCGCATCCGGCCGCGCAGTCCGGGCATGTCCACGACCTGGCCGCGGTTCGCCGAGAGTGCCGACCAGTAGGCGGGCGATAGGGGCTTGCCGACCCATTCCGCGTGGTCGGGCACCCGGATGAGGATCACGCCAGCCTTGTCCGCGACCGTGAGCGTCGCATCATGTGGCAAGCCCGCCCGCGCCTGCTGGGCGGCGAGGTAGTCCAGGTCGATGCTCGCCACCACCACCCCGTCCGGGCGTCCGTCCAGCCCCGTCAGAGCCTGTGCGAGCTGGATGGTCGACTTGTCGGTGATGCGGCCGCGGAGGTGCTCGCCGACGACGAAGCCGCCGGTGCGCATCGCGTCCTGGAAGTAGCGGCGGTTCGCCAGAGAGTAGGCGCCGCCGGCGGAGCCGAGTGTGTTGCAGACCACGCTCCCGTCCGCGTCGACCACGGCGAAGAAGAAGGCGCCGGGCACCTTGTCGAGCAGGGTCTTGAGGTAGGGCGTGCAGACCTCGTGGTCCTTACCGCGGATCTCGGGCACCTCCGCGAGGATGCCAAGCGACTGGCGAACACCACGCCCGAACTGCCCGAGGTCGGCCGCGACGCTTCGGGCCGTGCGCATCGCCTCGCCGCGCACGGCCTCGCCGCGCGCAGTTCGCAGCGCGTACTCGTTATAGCCCTGGATGGCCAGCGCCGGCACGAGCGCCAGGGCCACCAGACCGACGATCCGTTTGGTCAGCGACATCGAGGGACCGGCCCTACTCCGCGGTTCCCTCGGCAGAAAGACAGAAGGACTTTAACGAGTACATAGGCGGCACCCCCGTGCCAGCCAGAGCGTGTAGCGTCGGGGCTCGGATCCGGCTAAGCGGCGACCGCGTCACTCTGCTCCTGCATGGAGGCGAGCGGCGCCTCCAGGCGGCAGGTGAGACCCGTCGGCGCGAAGGTGAGCTTGACCTCACCGCCGACCTCGGACGCGAAACTGCGCTCGATCAGGCGCGAGCCGAAGCCGCGCCGCGTCGGCTGGGTCAGGATCGGCGGCCCACCCTGTTCGGACCAGGTCAGGCAGAAGCGAGGCGCGTCGCCCTCGTGCACCACGTACCAGCGCAGCTCCACGACCCCGCTCTCGTTCGAGAGCGCCCCGTACTTGGCCGCGTTGGTCGCGAGCTCGTGCAGGGCCAGCGCCAGCGACAAGGCTGCACGGGCCGCCAGCAAGACATTCGGGCCACTGATCCGGATCCGGGAAGCCTCTGCCTGGCGATGCACCGAGAGGGCGCCCTCGACCACGTCCGCGATCGGAGCTTCCGTCCAGCTCGCCTGAGTGAGGATGTCGTGCGTCCGCCCAAGGGAGATCAGCCGCGCGGAGAACGCCTCACGCACCTCGTTGATGTCGGTTGCGCCGCGCAGGGTCTGGCTGGCGATCGCCTGGACCATCGCGAGGGTGTTCTTGACCCGGTGCTGCAGCTCGCCCGTGAGCAGGCGCTGGTGCTCCTCGGCCCGTTTGCGCGCAGTGATGTCGAGCATGGCGCCGATCATTCGCACCGCTTTGCCATGGGGGTCACGCAGGACATATCCCCGGTCGAGAATGGCGGCATAGGAGCCGTCCGCTCGTAGGAAGCGGTACTCGTCGGTCCAGTGATCGCTAGATCCATCGATGACGGCGTAGATGCTCGCCTTAACCCGTTCGCGGTCGTCCGGGTGGATGTGCGACTTCCACCATGAGCCGCTCGGGCCGACCTCGTCGGCCGCGTAACCGAACAGGGTCTGCACCGCCTCGTTCCAGCGGATGTGGTCGCTCGCGAGGTTCCAGTCCCAGATCGCATCGTTGGTGGCGCGGGAGGCGAGACGGTAGCGCTCCTCGGTCTCGCGTAGGGTCTGTTCGGCGTGCCGACTCGGGGTGATGTCACGGACCGTACCGATGAAGCGCACGGCGCGACCGTCCGCGAAGAACACCTGTCCCTTGGCTGCAATCCAACGCTCAACGCCATCCTTAAGGCCAACCGTGCGGTAGGCGATGTCGTAGGAGCCATCACCGGCAGGGTCGAGCGCGGCTTTGACGGCAGCGTCCACCCAGCCACGGTCGTCAGGGTGCAGACCGGCCAGGAAGGTATCGTAGGTGACCGGCGCCTCAGGCGGCAGCCCGAACAGCGCGTGCACACGCGCATCCCAGCCCAGGTCGTCCATGACCAGGTCGTAGTCGAAGATGCCGAGATCGGTGGCGGACACGGCCAGGTGGAGCTGATCCCGGACCTTGTGCAGGATCGCGGCATCCTGGCGCTGCTGCGTGCGGTCGCGCAGGATTTTGAGGAAACCCTGGATCTCGCCGTTGCCGGCTCTGAGCGGCATCACTTCACTACTCGCCCAGAACCGCGCGCCGCCCTTGCGCAGGTGCCAGCGCTCGTCGGGAGCGCAGCCGTTCTGCAGCGCCAGCGCCATCTCGGTTTCGGGGCGTCCGGCCACGCGGTCCTCGGGCGTGAAGAACACATGGCAGGGATCGCCCAGCATCTCGTCCTCACGCCAGCCGAGGATCTGCTCGGCGCCGGCGTTCCAGCGGGTGACCCGACCGCTCCGGTCCATTGCGATGACGGCGTAATCTGTCGCGCTCTCCAGGATTCGGTCCTGCAATTCCTTCTGGGCCTGATACGCGAGGGCCGCCCTGCGCTGTTCCAGCTGCGCCATCGTTTGGCGCGCCAGGCGCCGGAGGCTGTCTTGCTGTCGCTCGGTCAGCTCATGCGGCTTGGTATCGAGCACACACACCGTGCCGATCGGCAGGCCGTCTTCTGTTTTGAGGAGCGCACCCGCATAGAAGCGTAAGCCTGGCTCGCCCGTCACCAGCGGGTTGCAGGCAAAGCGCGGATCCTGAGCTGCATCCGGCACGTAGAGGAAGTCGCTCTGCAGGATGGCCTGTCTGCAAAACGAAGACTCCAGCGGCGTCTCGCGCACGCCGAGGCCGACCTCGGCCTTGAAGAACTGCCGACCGTCGCCGATGAAGTTCACCACCGCGATCGGCGTGCCGCAGATCTCAGCCGCGAGCGCGGCGATATCGTCGAAGCCTGGCTCACGCGGCGTGTCGAGAATACCGTAGCTGTTCAGAGCCCGAAGACGCGCACCTTCATCCATCAGGGGCTTGGCCTGCTCCATAAGGTGGTCACGTGCGGGCAGAGGGTTATGTTCCATCCGCGCACCGATTCAGCCGACCTGGCTCATCTGGTTGTCTGCAGGGGATTTCGGGCGCAGCGACACCAGGGTGCCACCAGCGTTGTAGAGGGCGCCGAGCACGGCCTCGAAGTGCCGCTTGACCGCGCCGTGGCACTCGCAGGTCGCCTCTTCCATCGCCAGGCGACTGACGATGATGATGCGACCGCGCCGGACCTGGATCAGCCCCTGCTGCTGCAAGGTACTCAGCGTGCGCGTAAGGTAGGAGCGTTGCACGCCGAGGAGCTCGGACAGCACCTCATGGGTGACCGGCAGCACGTCGGTGCCCAGGCGGTCCTGCAAGCTCAGGAGCCAGCGGGCGCAACGCGCCTCGATGGTGTGGCTGGCGTTGCAGGCGACCGACTGCAGCACCTGGGCAAGCAGGCAGTCGGAGTAGCGGGTGATCAGGTTGCGCAGGCCCGGCGAGCTCTGCTTGATCTGCTGCAGCACGGGAGCCTCGATACGCAGGACCGAACCCGGGACCTGCACCACGGCCCGGCTGAAGGCCGGCAGGGAGCCCTGGCTGACCACCCCACCGATGGCGCCCTCGCGGCCGACCGTGGCGGTCTCGACGGCGCGTCCGTCCTTGAGGCCGATGACGAGGGCCGCCACGCACTGGCCGAGCGGGAAGGAGATGTAACTGACGTCTTCGCCCGCTTCGAAGAGCAGCTCGCCGCGCTGATACGTCTTCAGGTCCAGATGAGGCTTGAGCAGGATCTGATCCGGCAGCCGCAGAGCGCTGAGGAGTAGGTTGCCGCTAAGCAGGGTGTCGATGTCGGGGAGCATGGGGACCAGCGGCGAAGGGGATCCTGGTTGTCAGCCACGACCCCTACCGCAACGCTCCCCTGCTGTCTGTTCACTAGTACACAGACGCCTGGAAGGTCAGCGATTTTCATTGGCTTGGCAGGCAGGGAACCCTACGTGGATTAACCCATGCAACCATCGGCGGCGGAAGGGCTTCTAGGTTTGTAAGAAGCCGACCTCTCTAGCTCGCGCGTCGTGATGCCCCGCTATTTCATCGATTTCCAGGATGGTGCGCTGTGGCTGAAGGACGAGGAGGGGCAAGAGTATCCGGACCTGCAGGCCGCCCGTGATGCAGCGATCGCGGCGCTCCCCGACATCGGCAGGGAAGCGCCACCCAACGACGGCAAGCGCGACTTCGTGGCGTATGTCCGCGGCGAGGACGGGACCGAGCTCTGCACCGTGCGGCTGAACCTGGATGCCGAGTGTCATCCCGAGCGTCAGGGGTCCGCCGAGCGGTGCGCATAATCGATGTTGTAGCGGCCAGTGCTCCATGTGCCAGTTATGAAGACAGGCCGTGGTCCATGCTTCGGTTCTGCTGTGATGCTCGCGATCTCCTCTCCGTTGCCATGCCCGTTCATAAGACGCTGGTCACCTTGCTCAGCGAGCCGCCCGGCCGTGACCGGCTCGCTGCCGGGCGGCTTTCGGCTCGTCTTGATTATCTGGAATATGGATCCAAGGCGACGTCGCGATCGTCGGGGACGATCAGGGCTGCCCACTTTCTCACTGCACCGAGGATCGCGTCCGGCTCGATGCCGTAGATGGTCACTATGGCCCAGCTGGTGAAATCCATCGCGAGCGTGTCGGCATCGCGTATCCACTAGCCAAAGCAGGTGCTCCGATACAATTACGGGGGATCCCGACAACAGCTGTTCAGAAGGTCGCGGTCAGGTGTCTATCCGAGCCCCGATCTCGGCGGCTCGATTGGTCGGGATGCGGCGATAGCGCGAGGTAACCGTCGCGCGGCCCGCGCCATCATGATGTAGAGCTGGTCCTGACAGGCCGGCATGCCGGTCTCCGGCGATGGTACCAGGACACGCCGCGTCAGGAAGTACGACAGAGTGCCAGCGTCGAAGGCCGCACTGGCTGGGGCCGCGGGGCAGGTCGGGCAGAGTTCCATGAAACCGAAGCGCATCATCGCGCAGTTGAAGACGTCCGAGAAAGGCTCGATCGTGACGCGCTCTGATCCCAGCATATCAAGGCGCCTTGTGGCGGCTACTGTTCTGCTCAGTGTCACTCAGCAATCCGCGCAACATCTCGATCAGGTCACTCGTACGGTAGGGTTTCTGCAGCAACTCGAAGCCGTTCGTATCTTGATCCTCCTGTAGATAGCCGGAAGCCAACAGAATTGGCATCTGCGGCCATTGCCGGCGAATGATGTGTCCCAACTCGATACCGGTCATCGCGCCTGGCATGTTCACGTCGCTGAAGACGAGGGCGATGTTTGGCTCTTTCTCAAGGATGCACAGGGCCTCGCCACCGTCATGCGCGCTGAGGACCTTGAACGCGAGGGACTCGAAGGTCGAGGTAACGGTATAGCGGACGTCGGCATCGTCCTCGACGACGAGCACGGCCCGGCCTGCACCGTTCACGGCACCCATCGTTTCGGCGCTCGTGCCGTGTTCGGCCGTTTCCGAAGCGAAACTCCGCTTGGCGAGCGCGGGCAAGCTGATGACGAAGCAGGTGCCCTGGCCGGGACTGCTGTCGACCGTGATGGAGCCCCCGCTCTGCTGCACGAAACCGTAGACCATGCTGAGGCCGAGACCGGTGCCTTTGCCGGCCTCTTTCGTAGTGAAGAAGGGCTCGAATACACGGGCGAGGACGGGAGGGGACATGCCCATGCCCGTGTCAACGATCGAGATCTCCACGAAGCGCGTGCCCTCACCGCCGTCCCGTTCTGGGGTGTCGCGGCGCTGGATACGGATGCCCAGCCTCCCGCCGTTCGGCATCGCATCCCGCGCATTGACGGCGAGGTTGATGATGGCCGCCTCGAACTGAGCGTGATCGACGCAGACATCCGGCAACTCCGCCGCCAAGTCTGTGGAGATCGTGATCCGCTCGCCGAGCGTGCGCTCGAGCAGCTTGATCAGACCCGGCATGAAGCTGATGAGCTCCAAGGCCTTGGGCTGCAGAGGAGAGCGCCGCGAGAAGGCCAGCAGACGGCTCGTGAGTTCGGCGCAGCGATGTGCCCCTTCGATGGCGCTCTCGACGCGGCGCAGGACCTTCTCGTCGCCCTGCAACGATCCTTTGACGAGATCGAGGTTGCCGATCACGATGCTGAGCATGTTGTTGAAGTCGTGCGCGATGCCGCCCGTCAGGCGGCCAACTGCTTCGAGCTTCGAGGCATGCTGCAGGCTGAGTTCGAGCTCCTTTCGCTCGGTGACGTCGAACCACATACCGAAGAGTTCGGTGGCCGTGTCCCCCTCGCCGCGATGCACCACGACCTGATCGAGGATGTGCCGCTCTGCTCCGTCGGCGTTGCGCCAGCGATATTCCAGCGCCACCGCGCCCGCATCCGATACGGTTCGCAGATCCGAGAACACGCGGTCAGTGTCCTCGGGATCGAGGCGGGATTCCCAGAGGCTCGCGGTCGCAAAGGCTTCGCGCGAGAAGCCGGTGATCCGCTCGATGCTATCGTTGGTGAAGTGAAGCCGTCGGCCCTCCGTCCCGAGCGCAGCGGTGTAGAGGGCGATCGGGAGACTGCGAAGCACCGCGGCCTGATGCTCCTCGCGCCTGCGCAGAGCTTGCTCGGCTTCCAGCTTCTCGCCACGCACGCGCAGGTTCTCGAGCAGGAGCTGCTTCTCGGCCGCCGCCTTGTGCTTGATCTCCTCGGTCTTGCAGTACAAATCGACGAAGACATCGACCTTCGACTTGAGGACAAGGGGTTGGATGGGCTTGAAGACATAGTCGACCGCTCCCGCGGAGTAACCGCGGAAGACGTGCATGTCTTCCTTGTTGTGCGCCGTCAGGAACAGGATGGGGACGCGGGAACTGCGCGAGCGGCTGCGGATCAGGGCGGCGACCTCGTAGCCATCGATGCGCGGCATCTGGACGTCGAGCAGGATCAGGGCGAAATCTTCCCGGAGGGTTCGGCGTAAGGCCTCCTCCGGCGAGTCCGCCAGGACGAGGTCGACCGCCGGGTCTGAGAGGATCTCGGATGCGGCGAGCAGGTTGCGGCGATCGTCGTCGACGATCAGGATTTTCGCCCGGATCGGAAGCAGCTCCGGGGGAGCGGCCTCCGTCTTGTCGCCAGCGTTCGCGCCCATCGAAAGGGAGGCCTCCGGTCGCCCCGTCACTGAGCCGTGCTCGCCGGTTCCTGCGCGCCCTCCCTGACCGCCGCGCCGTTCCAGCGCTCGCTGCGCCGTTCCAGCTGGACCCGGAGCACGGCGAGCAGCTGGTCCATGTCGATCGGCTTGGAGACATAATCGGAGGCGCCGGCCTCAAGGCATTTCTCGCGGTCGCCCTTCATCGCCTTTGCGGTGACCGCGATGAGAGGCAGGCTCCGGAAGGCGGCCTTGGCCCGGATCTCCCGGATCATCTCGTAGCCGTCCATCCCCGGCATCATGATATCGATCAACATCACATCGATGTTCGGGTTCGCCTCAAGGAGGGCGATGCCGTCCCGCCCGTTCTCCGCGAACAGCACCTCAAGTCCGTGCTGCTCCAGCGCGCTCATCAGCGAGAAGATGTTGCGCAGGTCGTCGTCCACGAGAATGACCCGGCATCCCTGTAGGGATGCCGACTCCGTGCGCTCGTTCAGGATCTGATCATCGACGGGAACGCGGCTGAGAGCACGGTGCAGGAACAGGGCGGTCTCGTCGAGGAGCCGCTCGGACGAACGCGTGTCCTTCAGGATGATGGTCGAAGCGGTCTGCCTGAGGTGTTGCTCCTCGGCGCCCGTCAACTCTCGGCCCGTATAGACGATGATGGGCAGCTCCTCCCCGTCCTGAGAGGCGCGAATCCGCTCGATCAGCTCGGAACCGCCGAAATCGGGCAGGCCGAGATCGATGATCGCGCAATCGAACCGCCCGCCCGTTAAGGCTTCCAGGGCTGCCGATGCAGTGCCGACCGCGAAGATCTTCACGTCCTCCTCGCTCAGGAGCGCCGACATGCTGGCGCGCTGGTTCTCGTCGTCCTCGACGAGCAGAAGGTTTCGCACCGGCCGTGTGATGAACTCCTTCGAGCGCTCCAGGGCCCGCAACAAGCCCTCGCGCTCGACCGGCTTCTCGAGGAAGCCGAACGCACCTGCGCGCAGGCCGCGCTTCTTCTCGTCGTTGACCGAGATGACGTGGATCGGGATGTGCCGGGTGCGGGGATCGTTTTTCAGGAGGTCGAGGAGCGCCCAGCCGTCCATGTCGGGCAGCCCGATATCGAGGGTGATGGCATGCGGCTTGAACCGGTGGGCGAGGCTCAGCGCACCGGCACCATCCTGCGCGATCAGGCCCTTGAACCCGCGCTCGCGAGCAAGCTCCAAGAGGACCGAGGCGAACATCGCGTCGTCTTCGACGATAAGCACGATGTGGTCGCCCGTATGGATGGCATGGCGGTCGTCCGCCGAGGCCGAGAGCGCCATCGCGCCATTGGGCTGGCGTCCGATCAACGCAGACGTTCCGCTCCACTCGGAGGCCTCCGGCGCGCGACCCGTGCCTGTATTGGCCGGCGGCACGAAGGGCAGGAACAGCGTGAAGGTGCTGCCCGCGCCGACGCGACTCTCCACCACGATCTCGCCGCCCAACAGGCGCGCGATCTCCCGGCTGATCGCGAGGCCGAGACCCGTGCCGCCGAACTTGCGGCTTGTGGTCCCATCGGCCTGCTGGAACGCCTCGAAGATGATGCGCTGCTTATCCTCGGCGATGCCGATCCCGGTATCGGTGACCGACAGGGCCATCCACTGGCTTCCGGCGCGCAGCGGCGAGCCCTCGGCCGAGCCGATCTTGAGGGAGACGCTACCCTTCTCGGTGAACTTGAAAGCGTTGGATAGCAGATTGCGCAGGACCTGCTGCAGACGCTTTGAATCGGTGCGCACCGACCGCGGCAAACCCGGCTCGACCGCGATCTCGAAGGTGAGATGCCGCTCCTCGGCTACCTGCCGGAAGGTTCTGTTGAGATTCTCGACGAGATCCTGCAGCGTGACGTCGCCAATCTCAAGCGACACTGTGCCGGACTCGATCTTCGAGAGATCGAGGATATCGTTGATCAACGATAGGAGGTCCGTGCCGGCCGCGTTGATGGTCTTGGCGAACTCCCGCTGTTTGTCCGTGAGGTTGCCGTCGCGGTTCTCGGAGAGGAGCTTCGAGAGGATCAGCAGGCTGTTGAGCGGCGTGCGCAGCTCGTGGCTCATATTGGCCAGGAACTGGGACTTGTAGCGCGAGGTCAGGCTCAGTTGCTCGGCCTTCTCCTCGAGCGCCGTCTTGGCGACGGAGACCTCGCGGTTCTTACCTTCCACCTCACGCTTCTGGATCTCGAGCAGGCGCGCCTTCTCCTCCAGCTCCTCGTTGGTCTGTTGCAGGCGCTCGCGCTGGTTCTTGAGCAGGTCCTCGGATTGTTGGAGCGAGGCTGCCTGTAGCTCCAGCCGGTCATTGGTTTTCTTGAGTTCTTCCTGGCGGCTCTGCAGCTCGCCCGTCAGCAGCTGGGACTGCTTCAGGAGGCCCTCGGTGCGCATGTTCGCCGCGATCGTGTTGAGCACGATGCCGATCGACTCGGTAAGCTGGTCGAGGAAGGACTGGTGAGTCTCGCTGAACCGGTTGAACGAGGCGAGTTCGATCACCGCCCGCACCTCCTGCTCGAACAGGACCGGCAGCACGATGATGTTGAGCGGCGCCGCCTCGCCCAGAGCCGATCCGATGGTAATGTAGTCGCCCGGCACGTTGGTGAGCAGGATGCGCTTCTTCTCGTAGGCGCATTGCCCGACAAGACCCTGGCGCATCCGGTAGCGATTCGAAAGGTTCTTGCGTTCGGTGAATGCGTAGCTCGCAACGAGGTCGAGCACCGGCTCGCCCGCATCGTCCTCGACCATGTAGAACACGCCGCGCTGCGCGCTCACCAGCGGCGCGATCTCGGATAGGATCATGTTCGAGACGGTGGCGAGGTCGCGCTCGCCCTGCAGCATGCGGGTGAACTTGGCGAGGTTGGTCTTCAGCCAGTCCTGCTCGGCGTTCTTCAGCGTCGTATCCCGCAAGTTGCGGATCATCTCGTTGATGGTGTCCTTCAGCGCGGCGACCTCGCCCGAGGCCTCGACCGCGATCGAGCGCGCGAGGTCGCCCTTGGTCACGGCGGTCGCGACCTCCGCGATGGCCCGTACCTGGGTCGTAAGGTTCGCCGCGAGTTGGTTCACGTTGTCGGTGAGGTCCCGCCACAGGCCGGCGGCGCCCGGTACCCGCGCTTGACCGCCGAGCTTGCCCTCGACGCCCACCTCGCGGGCGACGTTCGTCACTTGGTCGGCGAAGGTCGCGAGCGTCTCAATCATCTCATTCACGGTGTTGGCGAGCGCGGCGATCTCGCCCTTGGCATCGACCGAGAGCTTGCGCTTTAGGTCACCCTGCGCCACCGCCGTCACCACGCTGGCGATGCCGCGCACCTGCCCCGTGAGGTTGGCCGCCATCATGTTCACGTTGTCGGTTAGGTCTTTCCAGGTGCCGCCGACGCCCTTCACCTGGGCCTGCCCGCCGAGTTTACCCTCGGTGCCGACCTCGCGGGCGACACGCGTCACCTCGGAGGCGAAGGAGTTGAGCTGGTCGACCATCGTGTTGATCGTAGATTTCAGCTCTAGGATCTCGCCGCGCACGTCGACGGTGATCTTCTTGGACAGGTCGCCGTTGGCCACCGCGGTGGTGACCTCGGCGATGTTGCGCACCTGACCCGTCAGGTTAGCCGCCATCATGTTCACGTTGTCGGTTAGGTCTTTCCAGGTGCCGCCGACCCCGCGCACCTGGGCCTGCCCGCCGAGCTTGCCCTCGATGCCGACCTCGCGGGCAACGCGGGTCACCTCGGACGCGAACGAGTTGAGCTGGTCCACCATCGTGTTGATCGTGGATTTCAGCTCCAGGATCTCGCCCTCGACCGCCACGGTGATCTTCTTGGACAAATCGCCGTTGGCGACGGCTGTGGTCACTTCGGCGATGTTGCGCACCTGACCCGTCAGGTTAGCCGCCATCATGTTCACGTTGTCGGTCAGACCCTTCCAGACGCCCCCGACGCCCTTCACCTCGGCTTGGCCGCCGAGCTTGCCCTCGGTGCCGACCTCGCGAGCGACGCGGGTCACCTCGGAGGCGAAGGAGTTGAGCTGGTCCACCATCGTGTTGATCGTGGATTTCAGCTCCAGGATCTCGCCGCGCACGTCGACGGTGATCTTCTTGGACAGGTCGCCGTTGGCCACCGCAGTGGTGACCTCGGCGATGTTGCGTACCTGACCCGTGAGGTTCTCGGCCATCAGATTCACGTTGTTGGTCAGGTCTGCCCAGGTCCCGGCCACCCCCTCGACGCGGGCCTGACCGCCGAGTTTACCCTCCGACCCGACTTCCTTGGCGACGCGGGTCACCTCGGAGGCGAAGGAGTTGAGCTGGTCCACCATCGTGTTGATGGTGTTCTTCAGTTCCAGGATCTCGCCCTTCACGTCGACGGTGATCTTCTTCGAGAGATCGCCGTTGGCCACCGCGGTGGTGACCTCGGCGATGTTGCGTACCTGACCCGTGAGGTTGGCCGCCATCAGGTTCACATTGTCGGTGAGATCGGCCCAGGTGCCAGCCACGCCCTTCACCTGGGCCTGGCCGCCGAGCTTGCCTTCCGAACCCACCTCGCGGGCGACGCGGGTCACCTCGGAGGCGAAGGAGTTGAGCTGGTCCACCATCGTGTTGATGGTGTTCTTCAGCTCCAGGATCTCGCCCTTCACGTCGACGGTGATCTTCTTCGAGAGATCGCCGTTGGCCACCGCGGTGGTCACGTCCGCGATATTGCGCACCTGCCCCGTGAGGTTGGCCGCCATCATGTTCACGTTGTCGGTTAGGTCTTTCCAGGTCCCGCCCACGCCCTCGACCTGGGCTTGGCCGCCGAGCTTGCCTTCCGTGCCCACCTCGCGGGCGACGCGCGTCACTTCGCTCGCGAAGGAGTTGAGCTGGTCCACCATGGTGTTGATGGTGAGCTTGAGGGCGAGGATCTCGCCCTTCACGTCGACGGTGATCTTCTTCGAGAGATCGCCGCGCGCCACCGCGGTGGTGACTTCGGCGATGTTGCGCACCTGACCGGTGAGGTTCTCGGCCATCATATTCACGTTGTCGGTGAGGTCCTTCCAGACGCCGCCGACGCCCTTGACCTGGGCCTGGCCCCCAAGCTTGCCCTCGGTGCCCACCTCCTTGGCGACGCGGGTCACCTCGGAGGCGAAGGAGTTGAGCTGGTCCACCATGGTGTTGAAAGTGGATTTCAGGTCCAGGATCTCGCCCTTCACGTCGACGGTGATCTTCTTCGAGAGATCGCCGTTGGCCACCGCGGTGGTGACCTCGGCGATGTTGCGCACCTGACCCGTGAGGTTGGCCGCCATCAGGTTCACGTTATCGGTGAGGTCCTTCCAGGTGCCGCCCACGCCCTTCACCTGGGCCTGGCCGCCGAGCTTGCCTTCTGACCCTACCTCGCGGGCGACACGCGTCACCTCGGAGGCGAAGGAGTTGAGCTGGTCGACCATCGTGTTCACGACCTTGCCAATCCGCAGGAACTCGCCCCTGAGTGGACGGCCCTCGATCTCGATCTGCATGGTCTGGCCAAGATCGCCCTTGGCGACGGCGCCGATGACGCGGGCGACCTCGGTGGTCGGCTGGACGAGATCTCCGATCATCGAGTTGACCGAGTCCACGCACTCGACCCAACCGCCCGTCGCTGCGGGAAGCTTGCCGCGCTCGCCGATCCGGCCGTCCTTGCCGACGGCGCGCGCCACTCGGTCGAGCTCCTTGGCAAGCCCCTGGTTCAGCTCGACGATGTCGTTGAAGGCCTCCGCGATCTCACCATCGATCCCGGTCAGGTCGAGCGGCAAGCGGGCCGAGAAGTCCCCTCTGCGGAATGCTCGAAGACTCTTGAGCAGGAGCTTCGGTTCGAGCTGCGAGGGCACTGGCGTCATGGGGACACACCTGCGGACGGGGAGGTGCGCCTGTCTGCGAGCAACTCAGCTGTCGGCACCAATTCATAAGCTGACGCGGCGTGTGGCTGATCGTTGGCCCACTGAGAGGCGGCAACTGACGCTCGTACGGGCACGTGTTGCCACGCGCAAGCTCAACCGAGGATAGTAGCAGAAGACCAGCACGACGCATCGACGCTGTGCCCGCATTCCACGATCCTCGCAGGGTAATTCGCCCTAATCGCGGTGATGGTTCCTGGACCGAGCGCAGGATGCGTGAGGTTGGCGCCCAGGGGTGCGCTACTCCGGCCTAAGCTAAGGCCATTCCGTCACCGCGTCGGGCTCCTGCCGTGCTGGACCATGGCGGCAAGTATGTCGGTGCAGAGCTGGGTCGCCAATGAATGTCTACTCCGCTGCTGTGAGCAGTCCTTTGACCTCAGCGCACCAAATGGCTTCTGATGGCGCAACCGAGACCCGCCAACTGATCTGCTGCAGCGTCCGTTTTGGAGGGGCCGCGAGGGACGAATGAGCGGCCGAGTTGGGCACAAAACGGTCGCGAGCTGTCAGATATGCTAAACAACCGAGTGATTTCCTAAGGCTGACCTGACCGGCATTTTGGACCGAGCCGATTGAGAGGCTACTGCATGGTGGCGGCCATGGGTAGCCGGAAGGCTCGATCCGGGACGGTGACGGGCGCA
>NZ_CABFVH010000021.1 GCF_902141855.1 Methylobacterium dankookense
TTGTGTTTTTTTGTCAAAGAAGAAGACGGATTGTGAGATGCCCAGAGGCCTCGGGGTTGGGGAATGTTTATAAGAGCCCGTGCCGGCGCGGCTCCCCCCCGGCCCCGCCCGGCCGCCGCGCGCCCCGCCGGGGCCGCGCCCGCCGCCCGCCCGCCGCTGACCCCGCGCCTGGCCTCCACCGAGCCGCGCCGCACCCTCACGGCGGACGTGCGCAAGCCGCGCGACCTGAACTTCATGGCCCGCCCGGCGCCCGCGCCGGAGCCGGAGAAGCCCGCAACGCCGACCACCGCCGCGCGTCCCGCCTCGGCCACCGCCGCCCGTCCGGCCCCCGGCCGCGCCGCCGCGATGGAGGACGAGAGCGAGACCAAGCGCGTGATCCGGCGCCCCGGTCAGCCGCTCAAGATCATCGCCGCGCCCAAGACGCCGAAATCCCCCGGCGCCGACCGCAGCAACCGCGGCCGCCTCACCATCGCCAACGCCACCTCGGGCGAGGACGAGCGCACGCGCTCGGTCGCCTCGTTCCGCCGCCGGCAGCAGCGCATGAGCGGCCACCGGCACGTTGAGCAGAAAGAGAAGCTGTCCCGCGACGTGGTTATCCCCGAGACGATCACCATCCAGGAACTCGCCAACCGCATGTCGGAGCGGGCCGTGGACGTCATCCGTCTGCTGATGAAGCAGGGCCAGATCCATAAGATCACCGACGTGATCGATTCGGACACCGCCCAGCTCATCGCCGAGGAGCTCGGCCATACGGTGCGCCGCGTCGCCGAGTCGGACGTCGAGGAGGGCCTGACCTCGGACGAGCCGGATCTGGAGGAGGATCTCGATCCCCGTCCGCCGGTCGTCACGATCATGGGCCATGTCGACCACGGCAAGACCTCGCTGCTCGACGCCATCCGCAAGGCGAACGTGGTCGAAGGCGAGGCCGGCGGCATCACCCAGCATATCGGCGCCTACCAGGTGGCGGCGCCGTCCGGCGACCTCGTCACCTTCATCGACACCCCCGGCCACGCGGCCTTCACCTCCATGCGCGCCCGCGGCGCCAAGGTGACGGACATCGTCGTGATCGTGGTGGCGGCCGATGACGGCGTCATGCCCCAGACGATCGAGGCGATTCAGCACGCCAAGGCGGCGAACGTCCCGATGATCATCGCCGTCAACAAGATCGACAAGGCGGATGCGAAGCCGGAGCGGGTCCGCACGGAGCTGCTGCAGCACGACATCCAGGTCGAGTCGATGGGCGGCGAGACGCTGGAGTTCGAGGTCTCCGCCAAGACCGGTCAGGGCCTGCCCGAATTGCTGGAGGGCATCCAGATCCAGGCCGAGATCATGAACCTGCGCGCCAACGAGAAGCGCGACGGCGAGGGCACGGTGATCGAGGCCCAGCTCGACCGCGGCCGCGGTCCGGTGGCCACCGTGCTCGTGCAGCGCGGCACGCTCTTCACCGGCGACATCGTCGTGGCCGGCGCCGAGTGGGGCAAGGTCCGCGCGCTGATCGACGACCAGGGCGAGCACGTCCAGTATGCCGGCCCGTCGGTGCCGGTGGAGGTGCTCGGCTTCAACGGCACGCCCGATGCCGGCGACCGCGTCATCGTGGTGCCGAGCGAGGCCCGCGCCCGCGAGGTCACCGAGTACCGCGCCCGCCTGAAGCGCGAGCGCGCGGCCGCCCGCAGCGGCGGCGCCAACCGCTCGCTCGTCGACATGATGCGCGAGATGAAGGAAGGCGCCGGCCGCAAGGAGCTGCCGGTCGTCATCAAGGGCGACGTGCAGGGCTCGGTCGAGGCGATCTCCGGCGCGCTGGAGAAGCTCGGCAACGACGAGGTCGGCGCGCGCATCCTGCTCGCGGGCGTCGGCGGCATCACCGAGTCCGACATCACCCTGGCGCAGGCCTCGAAGGCCTTCGTCATCGGCTTCAACGTGCGCGCCCACAAGGAAGCGCGCGAGTCGGCCGAGCGCAACGGCGTCGACATCCGCTACTACAACATCATCTACGACCTCGTGGACGACATCAAAGCCACGCTGTCGGGGATGCTGCCGCCGACGCTCCGCGAGGAGCGGCTGGGCGAGGCGGTCATCCAAGAGGTGTTCGAGGTCTCGAAGGTCGGCAAGGTCGCGGGTTGCCGCGTCATGGACGGCACTGTCGAGCGCGGCGCCCATGTCCGCCTGATCCGCGACAGCGTGGTGATCCACGAGGGCAAGCTGAAGACGCTCAAGCGCTTCAAGGACGACGCCAAGGAGGTCACCTCCGGCCAGGAATGCGGCATGGCCTTCGAGAACTTCGAGAACATGCGCGCTGGCGACACCATCGAGTGCTACCGGGTCGAGGAGATCCGCCGCACGCTCTGATACGGCCGTCGACGGCCTGGCACGGCGGCTGCAGCCTTCCGCTGCGGCCGCCGTTTCCTTTCGAACCCCCGCCCGCGGCCGATCCCGCGCCGGGGCCGGACATCTGTTGAGACATGGCTCAGAAACCCCAATCCGCCGGTCCCTCGCAGCGCCAGCAGCGCGTGGCCGAACTCGTGCGTCATGCGCTCGCCGAAGTGCTCCAGCGCGGCGACGTGCAGGATCCGACCCTGTCCTCGCACGTCATCACCGTGCCGGAGGTACGGATGTCGCCGGACCTGAAACTCGCCACTGCCTACGTCATGCCGCTCGGCGGCCAGGACGAGGCGCCGGTGCTCGCCGCCCTCGACCGCAACCGCAAGGTGCTGCGGCAGGAGGTGGCGCGCCGCGTGAACCTGAAATACGCGCCGGAGCTGCGCTTCCGCCGCGACGAGACCTTCGACGAGGCGGCCCGCATCGACCGCCTGCTGCGCGACGAGCGGGTGAAGCGCGATCTCGTCGCCCCGACGGACGACGAGCCCGACGCCTGAGAGTTCGGGGTTCCCGAAGGGACAAGTCCCTTCGGTGGGGTGTCGGGGCGAAGCCCTGACATGATGATCCCAGGGCTCTGCCCTGGACCCGCGAAAGGGGGGACCCCTTTCGAATCCCGGACAGCCGGGACGGCGTCGATTCAGTTTTTGGACCGTGGGTCGGGGCGCGAGGTGGTCGTCCCCCCGCTTGAGAGGACAGTGACCGTTTTGATCAACGACCTGCCGCCCCCGGAACGCCCGGCCGCCGCCGAGATGCCCTTCCCCCGTGAGCGCCGGCCCGGACCCGAGCGCCGCCCGCAGCGCGGCGCGCCGCGGACCGACCGGCCGCGCAAGCGCGACGTGTCCGGCTGGGTCATCCTCGACAAGGGCGTCGGCATGACCTCGACCCATGCGGTCGCGGTGGTGAAGCGCCTGTTCAACGCCAAGAAGGCCGGGCATGCCGGCACCCTCGACCCGCTGGCCTCCGGCATCCTGCCGATCGCGCTGGGCGAGGCGACCAAGACGGTGCCCTTCGTGATGGACGGCCGCAAGGCCTACCGCTTCACCGTGGCCTGGGGCACCGAGACCGATACCGACGACGGCGAGGGCCGCCCCGTCGCCACCAGCGACGCGCGCCCGGCCCGCGAGGCCGTCGAGGCGGCGCTGCCGAACTTCCTCGGCGCCATCGAGCAGGTGCCGCCGCGCTACTCCGCCATCAAGATCCAGGGCGAGCGCGCCTACGACCTCGCCCGCGACGGCGAGGTGGTGGAACTGGCCGCGCGCCCCGTGCAGATCGACCGTCTCGCGGTGGTCGAGCACGATGCCGACCACACGGTGATCGAGGCCGAGTGCGGCAAGGGCACCTATGTCCGGGCGCTCGCCCGCGACCTCGGCCGGATGCTCGGCTGCTACGGCCACGTCTCGGCCCTGCGCCGCACCCGCGTCGGCCCCTTCACCGAGGCCGATTCCTGCGCGGTCGACACGCTCGACGCCGAGAACCCCGAGGCCAACCTCACCCGCCTCCACCCCGTCGAGACCGCCCTCGACGGCGTGCCCTCGACCGCGGTCTCGCGCGACATGGCCCTGCGCCTGATGCGCGGCCAGTCGGTGATCCTGCGCGGGCGCGACGCGCCGGTGGGCGGCAAGATCTTCGCGACCTGCGGCGGCATCCTCGTGGCCGTCGGCGACGTGGAGCGCGGCGAGCTGGTTCCGCACCGCGTGTTCCACCTGGGCGGCGCGGCCAACCGCCCGAGCTGACTCGGGCTCGCGGGGACGAACCGTCCGCAAGCCTCTCCTCGCTGAGGGCTGGCGGGGATCCTACAGATCGTCCCTCGCGAAGCACCCCCCTCTCCCCGCGCGCAGGGAGAGGGGATCCGTGGCCGCTCGCTCCGATCGAGCGGAAGGCGTTTCGGAACCATCCTGAGCGTCCCGGGGACGTCGCGCCAACCGGCTCCTGCAACGGGGAACGTTCGCGCATCCGCACTGTTGCCAGCGCGAGCCGGCGATGCCTTCCGCATCGCCGGCAGCGAAGGGCTTGCGAAGGCGGGATGCGTGAACTGACCTGCGACGTGGCGGTGATCGGGGCGGGTACCGCCGGCATCGCCGCCTACCGCGCGGCCGCGAAGGCCGGCGCCGAGGCGGTGCTGATCGAGCGCGGGCCCGGCGGCACCACCTGCGCCCGTGTCGGCTGCATGCCCTCGAAGCTGCTGATCGCCGCGGGCGCCGCCGCGCACGAGGCCCGCGGGGCCGGGCTGTTCGGCGTGCGGGTCGGCTCCGTCACGGTCGATGGCAAGGCAGTGATGGCGCGGCTGCGCGCCGAGCGCGACCGCTTCGTCGGCGGCGTGTTCGAATCCCTCGACGGGATCGAGCCGGATCGCCGCATCTCCGGTCAGGCCCGCTTCCGCGACCACCACACCCTCGCGGTGGACGATCACACCCTGGTCCGCTTCCGCGCCGCGGTGATCGCCACCGGATCGAGCCCGAATGTGCCCAAACCCCTTCAGGGGCTCGCCGAGCGGGTGCTCACCACGGATACGCTGTTCGAGGTCCCCGACCTGCCCCGCTCCCTCGCCGTGCTCGGCGGCGGACCCGTCGGCATCGAGCTGGCCCAGGCCATGGCCCGCCTCGGCGTCGCCGTCACCCTGTTCGACACCGGCGCGACGCTCGCCGGCCTCAGCCATCCCGATCTCGTCCGTGCGGCGCGCGAGATCTTCGCCGCCGAGCTGGATCTCCACATGGAGAGCGAGATCGCCTCCGCCGAGGCCGACGGCGCGGGTCTGCGCCTCGCCTGGACGGGCCCCGACGGAAGCCGGGGCGAGGCGGCGTTCGAGCGGGTTCTCGCCGCCACCGGCCGGCCGCCGAACCTGGCGGGCCTCGACCTCGAACGGGGCGGCCTGCATCTCGGCGACAAGGGCATGCCGGATTTCGACGCTCGCAGACTGCTCTGCGCGGGCGCGCCGGTGCTGATCGCGGGCGACGCCGCCGCGCTGCGGCCGGTCCTGCACGAGGCGAGCCGGCAGGGCGGGATCGCGGGCGCCAACGCCGCCGCGATCGCCCGCGGCGCGGCGCCGGAGGCGCCGGAGCCCTGGACGAACCTCGCCATGGTCTTCACCCATCCGCAGACGGCGAGCGTCGGCGCGTCCTACGACCCCGACGCGACCGACCGGATCGAGGGGGGAGCCGATTTCTGCGACCAGGGCCGCGCCCGCATCGAGGGGCACAACCGCGGGGCCCTGCGGCTCTGGGCGGACCGGACGGGGCGGCTCCTCGGGGCGGAGATGATCGCGCCCGCCGCCGAGCATCTCGGCCACATCCTCGCCGATGCGATCGGCCGGGGCCTCACAGCGGCGGCCATGCTCGACCGGCCCGTCTATCATCCCACCGTGGAGGAGGGCCTGAGCGGCGCCCTCTCCGAGATCGCGGACAGCGCAGCCGCGGACTGAACTTGGTTTGAGCGATCCGACCTGTCCGACTCGATCTGTGCTGGTTCCGAACTGTGACAACAGCGCAGTCGATCGCGGAAAGCCCAGGATTGCGCTTCTCCCGAGGGGCCTGCATACCGACTGTACGATGAGTTGGTCACCCTGTTGATGCCGCAGGTCGCAACCCCCGGCGCCGTCGATCCCGATCTCGATACCCTGTCCTCGGACGAGCTCGATCGGCTCGACCTGGGGGTGATCGGGCTCGACCCGGTGGGACGCATCCTCGTCTTCAACGATGCCGCGAGCGCCCTCTCCGGCCTGTCGCGCGAGGCGGTTCTCGGACGCAACTACTTCCGCGAGGTCGCGCCCGGCACCAACACGCCGGGCTTCTTCGGCCGCTTCCTGTCCGGCCACCGCCGCGGCGCCTTCGACGAGAACTTCGAGTTCGTGTTCGGCCGCATGCCGCAGCCCCTGCGCGCGCGGGTGCGCCTGCAGAGCGGCCAGGCCCATGGCTGGCTGACCATCCAGCCCCTGGAGAGCCTCGGCGTCGGCGCTCCGCGCGAGGCGGTGATGGCGGCCATCGACAGCCGCTTCCGCGCGGAGCCGGTCGATCCGGGCCTGTGCGAGCGCGAGCCGATCCACATCCCCGGCTCGATCCAGCCGAACGCCGTGATGCTCGCCGCCGACGTGGGCAGCCTGACCGTCGTCGCGCACAGCACCAATGCCGGCGAGATCCTGCCCGCGGGCGAGCCGCTCCCCGCCGGGCGCCCGCTCGCAGCCGTGCTGCCCCTGCCCTTCGTGGACCTGATCCGCGCCCGGCTGGCCAGCGGCACCCTGAGCGACGGCCGCACCGTGCGGCGGACCCTGCGCCTCGACGGCGGCACGCCCTATCACGCGGTGGCGCATGCCCATGCCGGCCGCGTCATCGTCGAGCTGGAGCGCGCGCCGGACAACCCGGACGACTTCGCCGAGGCCCGGCAGACCGATACCGAGCTCGCCGTGGCGCGCCTGCGCGCCGCCGAGACCCTCGCCGGCGCCGCGCGCATCGCCGCCCTGGAGATCCGTGCGCTCACCGGCTTCGAATCCGTGCTGGTCTACCGCTTCGACGCCGAGTGGAACGGCGAGGCCATCGCCGAGGACAAGGATTCCGATTGGGGCCGCAGCCTGTTCGGCCTGCGCTTCCCGGCTTCCGACATCCCGGCCCAGGCGCGCGCGCTCTACACCAAGGCGAAGAGCCGCTTCGTGATCGACCGCGACTCGGTGCCGGTGCCGCTGGTGGCGAGCGCCGAGGCCGGCAACGCCCCCGTCGACCTGACCTTCGCCCAGCACCGGACGCTCTCGCCGATCCACCTGGAGTACCAGCGCAACCTCGGCGTGAACGGCTCGATGTCGGTCTCGATCATGGTCGAGAATCGCCTCTGGGGCCTGATGATCGGCCATCACCGGCGCCCGCATTACGTGGCGCCGGAGACCCGCGCGGCGGCCACCGTGCTCACCGACGCCTTCGCCATGCGGGTGCAGGAGATCGAGGCGCGCAGCCTCTGGGCCGAGCGCCAGGCGCATCTCGACACCGAGGGGCGGCTCGTGCGCGAGCTGACCCGGGCCGACGACTTCGTCTCGGCCCTCACGGCCGGGCCCGTCACGATCCTCGACCTGTTCGGCGCCACCGGCGCCGGCATCGTCACGGGCGAGCGCGTCACGCTGATCGGCAGGGCGCCGCCGGAGGCCGCGGTCCGCGCCATCGCCGCGTGGCTGCGCGAGCGTCCGGGCAACGAGGCCGGAGCGCTCTCCGCGGAAGTGGATGCCGGTTCGGCGCAAGAGCGCGCGTCACGACAGAGACCCGGAGCCGCTTCCGATCGCAGCGCAATCGGGAACGGCTCCAGCTTCGCGAGCAGCGCCTTCACCGCCGATTTCCCGGCGGCCGCCGCCTATCGCGAGATCGCGAGCGGCATCCTCGCGGTCGCCGTCGGCGAGGCGCGGGAGAACCTGCTGCTCTGGTTCCGCCCCGAGGTGCCGAGCACGGTGACCTGGGGCGGCGACCCCCGCAAGCCCGTGCTCGCCGGCAGCGGGCCGGTGGCGGTGCTGCCGCGCCGCTCCTTCGAGCGCTGGGTCGAGGAGCGCACGGGCTTCGCCGCGCCCTGGGCGCCGTGGCAGGTCTCGCTGGCGGAATCCCTCGCCGAGGCGGTGGAGGGCGTGGTGCTGCGCCAGCGCCGCAAGATCGACGAGCTGACCGGGCTTCTCGCCGAGAAGGAGAAGCTGCTGATCCAGAAGGACATCCTGACCCGGGAGATCGATCACCGGGTCAAGAACTCGCTCCAGATCGTCTCGTCCTTCCTCCAGATGCAGCGCCGCCAGATCGCCGATGCCGATGCGCGGCAGGCCTTCTCCGACACCTCGGCGCGGGTGATGAGCGTCGCGCGCGTGCATGACAGCCTCTACCAGGCCGAGCGCATCGAGGAGGTCGATCTCGGCCAGACCATCGAGAGCCTGTGCAAGGATCTCGCGGGGATTGCGGGCGACGGCCACGCCGTCGACCTCACCGCCGAGAGCGGGCTGATGGTGCCCTACCGCAAGGCGGTGGCGCTCTCGCTGATCGCGACCGAGCTCGTCACCAACGCCTTCAAGTACGGGACAAACCGTCCGGGCGAGGGCCGGGTCGAGGTCACGGTCTCGGCGGCGGGACCGGGCGTCCAGCTCCGCGTCTGCGACGATGGCGGCGGGCTGCCGGACGGCTGGGAGAACCGGCCGCGCGGCACCGGCCTCGGCATGAAGCTGATCCGGGCGATGCTCGACCAGATCAACGCCCGCCTGGAGGTCGCCAACACGCCCGGCGCCTGCTTCACCGTCACCACCACATGAGGGACGGCCTGCATGCCCGGCTGCGCGCGGCCACCGCGCCGCAGCACGAGGGTCTGGAGCGCGATCTCGACTGGCGGGCGCGCGTCGCGACGCTTGCCGGCTACCGCGCCCTGCTCGCGCGCCTTCACGGCTTCCACGCCGCCTACGAGCCGGCGATCGCGCAGGCGCTTGCAGACGAGGCCTTCCTGGCTTCGAGGCGGAGGCTCCCCCGCCTTAAGGCGGATCTGCGCCATCTCGGTCTCCCGGAAGGCGAACTCGCCGCCCTGCCCCACGCCGAGCCCATCCACCTCCCAAACCCCGCCGCGGCGACCGGTGCGCTCTACGTGCTGGAGGGCTCGACCCTCGGAGGCCAAGTCATCGGCCGCCATATCGGCGCGCTGCACGGTCTGACCGGGGACGGCCTCGCCTATTACCGGGCGCACGGCCCGGCGACGGGGGCGATGTGGGCGGCCTTCCGCGCGCGGCTGGCCCTGTTCGAGGGCGATCCGGTTGGCGAGGCGGCGCTCACCGAGGCCGCCGTCGCGACCTTCGCGGCGATGCGGGACTGGCTCTGCGCGGAGGCAGCGGCGCGCGCGGCCTGACCCGACGCGCCCCGCTCAGGCCTCCTCGCCCTCCGACAGCAGCCCCTCGACGAAGCCTGCGAGACCGGTGCGGCGGGTGCGCTTCAGGCGCTCGGCGGTGAGGATGCTCTGCAGCGCCGTGAAGGCGTTCTGCAGGTCGTCATTGACGATGACGTAGTCGTACTCGCTCCAGCGCTGGATCTCGTTGCGGGCGTTGAGCAGCCGCTTCTCGATGGTGGCCGGCGCGTCCTCGGCCCGGCGCTCCAGGCGCTGGCGCAGCTCGGCGAGGCTCGGCGGCAGGATGAACACGGTAACCACGTCGTCCGTGAGCTTGCTCCGGACCTGGCGCGTGCCCTGGTAGTCGATGTCGAAGATCATGTCCCGGCCGCTCGCCAGCACCCGCTCCACCGGGCGGCGCGGCGTGCCGTAGAAATTGCCGTGCACCTCCGCCCATTCGAGCAGGTCGTCGCGGGCGCGCAGGTCGTCGAAGGCCTCGCGATCGATGAAGTGGTAGTGCCGGCCCTCGATCTCGGAGGGGCGGCGTGCCCGCGTGGTGACCGAGATCGAGAGGTCGAGGCCCCAGCCGCCGTCCTGGGCGATGGCCCGGGTCAGTGTCGTCTTGCCCGCGCCCGAGGGCGAGGACAGGATCAGGATCAGGCCGCGCCGGGCGATCACGTCGGGCTTGTGCCGTGCCGGCTCCGTCATCGCCACCCCTGTTGCCGCATCGCGCTCACTCGACGTTCTGAACCTGCTCGCGGAATTGCTCCACCACGGCCTTCAAGTCGAGTCCGATCCGCGAGAGGCTCACATCGTTGGCCTTGGCGCAGAGGGTGTTCGCCTCGCGCCCGAGCTCCTGGGCGAGGAAATCGAGGCGCCGCCCGATCGCACCGCCCTGCGCCATCAGCTCGCGCACCGCGCCGATATGGGCGCGCAGGCGGTCGAGCTCCTCGCGCACGTCGGCCTTGGCGGCGAGCAGCACCGCCTCCTGATGCAACCGGTCGGCGTCGAGGCTGCCGCCCTCCACCAGGCTCGCCACTGTCGCGGCGAGGCGCGCGCGCACGGCTTCCGGCTTGCGCGCCGGGTTTGCTTCCGCGGCCTCGGTCAGGGCCGCGATGCGCTCGACCTGCCCGCCGACGATGGCGGCGAGTTCCCGCCCCTCGGCGCGGCGAGCCTCGACGAGGTCGGCCACGAGGCGCACCACGCCCTCGGCGAGGTCGCGAGCGAGGGAATCCGTCTCCGGCGCGGCCTCGTCCTCCGTCTCGATGACGCCGCGAACGCCGAGCAGCCCGTCCATGGTGGCGGGCGCGACGCCCTCAGGCACCGGCACGCGGGCGACCGCCGCGGCGAGGCTCGCCAGCAGCGCCTCGTTGATCCGGACCCGCACGGCGGTCTCGGGCTTCGTCAGGGTGAGGGAGAGCTGGCACTGGCCGCGGGCCAGGGTCTTCTGGAGGGCGGTGCGGGCGACCTCGCCCACCGCCTCGAAGCCGTTCGGCACCCGCAGGCGCACGTCGAGCCCGCGTCCGTTGACGCTGCGGACCTCCCAGGCCCATTGCACGGGGCCCGTGGTACCGGTGGCCCGGGCGAACCCGGTCATGCTCGCGATCATGGTCTCGTCAGGCCCCGAACCGTGGAAGCGGGAGCCTTACCAATCCTGCGCGCGCCCGTCACGGGCGTCCGGGCAGTTCCTTCAGCACCGGCACGGACTTGGCCGAGTTGAGATCGTAGGTCTTGTTCTTCAGCGGATCGAGCTTCGTGCCCTCGGAGGCGTCGAAGGCCTTCGAGCGGGGGGCCCCGGGCTGCCCGTCGAAGGCGACGTTGGTGCCTGGCGCATAGGCCGAGGCCCGGCCCGGCGCGGCGTTCGGGTCCGCCGGCGGCTCGACCTTGTCGACGTTGCCGGCATCGGGCGCCGCCGGGTTCTGGCGTCCGCGCTCGACCGCGCGCCACTTGGCGACGTTGCGCTGGTGGCCTTCCAGCGAATCCGCGAAGGCGTGGCCGCCGGTGCCGTCGGCGACGAAGTAGAGGTCCTTGGTGCGCGACGGGTTGGCCACCGCCTCGAGGGCGGCGCGGCCCGGATTGGCGATCGGGCCCGGCGGCAGGCCCTCGATCACGTAAGTGTTGTAGGGGGTCGCGCGCTCGATCTCGGAGCGCAGGATACCCCGCCCGAGGGTGCCGCGGCCGCCGACTAGGCCGTAGACGATCGTCGGGTCCGATTGCAGCTTCATGCGCTTGTTCAGGCGGTTGACGAATACGCCGGCGACGCGCGGCCTTTCGTCGGCTCTGCCGGTCTCCTTCTCGACGATCGAGGCGAGCGTGACCATCTCCGCAGGCGTCCGCACCGGCACCTCGGCGCTGCGGCGCTGCCAGATCTGGTTCAGCACCTCGCGGTGCTTGGCCTTCATCAGGTTGACGATCTGCTGCCGGGTGGCGCCGCGCTCGAACTTGTAGGTGTCGGGCAGGAGCGCGCCCTCGGCCGGGATCTCGCCGATCTCGCCCGTCAGGATGTCGTTCTCGTTCAGCCGGCCCACGATCTGCTCGCTGGTGAGCCCCTCGGGGAAGGTGATGGCGTGCTGGACCTGACGGCCGGTCGTCACCGTGTCGATGGCGTCGCTGATGCTGGCCCGCGCCTTGAAATTGTACTCGCCGGCCTTCAGCGGCGGCCGGCCGCCGAAGCGGGCGGCGAACTCGAACAGGCCGGTATGGCCGATCACGCCCTCGCGCCGCAGGATCTCGGCGATCTCGCTGGTGCCGCTGCGGGTCGGGATGACGACGACCTTGTCGGCGGGCAGCGGGCCGGGCTCGTGGATCTGCCGCTGGAACAGGGTGAGCCCGATCATCGCGCCGATGGCGAGCACCACGGAGAAGGTCAGGAGGCCGCTGATCGTGGCGACGAGGCCGCCGCGCTCGCGCACGGGCCGCTCGGGCGGCGGGGGGGCGGCGGTCGGCTTGATCGCCTCGTTGGGCGAGCGCGGGGACAGGCGCGTCGGGAACGGGGTCTCGTCGCGCGTGATCGGCGTCGAATCCAGCGTCTTGCGTCTGCGGAAGAACATGAAAATCCTGCTCGGGCGGACGCCCGGGCCGGGTCCGTGGGCCGGGCCTGGGCGTCGTCCCGCGTCGGGTTGGGCCGCTTCCCCTCGAAACTACCCGCTTTTGTGGCGAAATTGCCATCCCGCAGGGCAGGAGCCCGTTCACGATGCGGGGGTGGACCCCGGCACCCGAGGGATTTCACCGAATCCGATCGATGGCCCGAGCCGCAGCGGCAGCTCCCTCCGCCTTGCGGGGAAAGAGTCGGAGTGGGGGTGGTGCGGAAGGCCACCGCGACGCCCAAGCCTGCACCACCCCCACCTCCGGCTCCTCCCCATCCAGTTCGGGCCTGCCCGATCTGGACAGGCGAGGGCAGATCTCGAACAAGCCCGAGATCTGTGGGGAGGAGAGGACCGTGCGGGCCGGGCGCGCGGCCGATCACCGCGAGGTGCGCAGCACCTGCAGGTCGAGGTCGCGCACCTTCTTGCGCAAGGTGTTGCGGTTCACGCCGAGCAGCTCGGCCGCGCGGATCTGGTTGCCGCGGGTGGCGGCCAGCGCCGCGCCGATCAGCGGGCCCTCGATCTCGCGCAGAACGCGGTGATAGAGGCCGGGCGGCGGCAGGGTGTCGCGGTAGTTCGAGAAATAGTCGGACAGGTGCCGCTCGACGGCGTTCGACAGGCTCTCGGACTCGCCGGCCTTGCGGGCGCCGTTGCCGCCGGGCGCCGCGGAGGGCGGCGCACTGAGCGGCAGCGTGTCGAGCTCCGCCTCGATGACCGGGCCGGTGATCGTCTCCTGCGGGTAGAGCGCGGCGAGCCGCCGGACGAGGTTCTCCAGCTCGCGCACGTTGCCGGGCCAGCGGTAGCGCTTCAGCTTCTCCATGGCGTCGGCGTCGAGGGTCTTGCGGGTCAGCCCCTCGCGCTCGACCAGCACGAAGAAGTGGCGCACGAGGTCGGGCACGTCCTCCGAGCGCTCGCGCAAAGCCGGCAGGCGCAGGGGCACCACGTTCAGGCGGAAGAACAGGTCCTCGCGGAAGATGCCCTGCTGGATCGAGATGCGCAGGTCCTTGTTGGTGGCCGCGATGATGCGCACGTTCGTCTTGATCGGCACGCGCCCGCCGACGGTGGTGTACTCGCCCTGCTGAAGCACGCGCAGCAGCCGGGTCTGCGCCTCCATCGGCATGTCGCCGATCTCGTCGAGGAACAGGGTGCCGCCCTCGGCCTGCTCGAAGCGGCCGGCCGAGCGCTGGAGCGCGCCGGTGAAGGCGCCCTTCTCGTGGCCGAACAGCTCGGATTCGATCAGGTCGCGCGGGATCGCGGCCATGTTGACCGGCACGAAGGGCCCGGAGCGGCGGCGGCCGTAATCGTGCAGGGCGCGGGCCACCAGCTCCTTGCCGGTGCCGGATTCGCCCGTGATCATCACGGTCAGGTCGGTGGGCATCAGCCGGGCGAGCGCCCGGTAGATCTCCTGCATGGCCGGCGAGCGGCCCACCAGCGGGATGTCCTCGTTCTCAGGCCCGGCGCCGGGCGGGGCCGCGCCGCGGGGGCGCGAGAGGGCGCGGCCGACGATGGCGGTCAGCTCCTTCAGGTCGAAGGGCTTGGGCAGGTACTCGTAGGCGCCGCGCTCCGAGGCGCGGATCGCCGTCATGAAGGTGTTCTGCGCGCTCATCACGATGACCGGCAGCTCCGGCCGCACGCGCTTGATGCGCGGCAGCAGGTCGAACACGTTCTCGTCGGGCATCACCACGTCGGTGATGACGAGGTCGCCCTCCCCCTGCGCCACCCAGCGCCACAGGGTCGCGCAATTGCCCGTGGAGCGGACCTCGTAGCCGGCGCGCGAGAGCGCTTGGTTGAGGACCGTGCGGATGGCGGCGTCGTCGTCCGCGACGATGATGTGGCCGTTCGGCATGACTCTACTCGGCCTCCACGACCGATTCGCGCCCATCCCGGGCGCTCGACATGGGCAGGAGAAGGCGGAAGGTGGTGCGGCGCGGGACCGGGTCGCACTCGACGATGCCCCCGTGGTCGCCGACGATCTTGGCCACCAATGCAAGACCGAGGCCGGAGCCCTGCGCCTTGGTGGTGACGAAGGGGTCGAACAGGTCGGGCAGCAGCTCGGCGGTGATGCCCGGGCCGTTGTCGCGCACCGCCACCTCGATGGGCAGGCTCACCCGCTCCCGCGAGCCGGGCACCTGCAGGCGCAGGCCGGTGCGGAAGGCGGTGGACAGGGTGATCTCGCCGTCCACCGTGTCGGCGCCGATCGCCTCGGCGGCGTTCTTCACGAGGTTGAGGATCACCTGAACGAGCTGGTCGCGATTGCCGAGGACCGGCGGCAGCGAAGGGTCGTAGGTCTCGATGAAGCGGATGTGGCGCGCGAAGCCCGATTGGGCCGAGCGCTTCACCTGATCGAGGACGCCGTGCACGTTGACCGCGCCGCGCTCCACCGGGCGCTCGTCGCCGAACAGCTCCATGCGCTCGACGATGCGCACGATCCGGTCCGATTCGTCGCAGATCAGCCGGGTCAGGATCCGGTCCTCCTCGGCGCCGGACTGCTCGAGGAGCTGGGCGGCGCCGCGGATGCCAGCGAGCGGGTTCTTGATCTCGTGGGCGAGCATGGCGCCGAGCGCCACCATCGAGCGGGCGGCGCCGCGATGGGTGAGCTGACGGTTCATCTTGTCGGCGATGGTGCGCTCCTGGAGCATCAGCACCACGGCCTCGCCGTTGTCGCCGAGCGCCGTGGCGAACACGTCGACGCTGCGCTCGTGGCCGGAGCGCGGCTGGACCAGCTCCACCCGGTACTCGCTGACGCTGGAGCTGCGGCGGCGCACCTCCGCCACCAGCGCGATGATCGGCGAGGCGAAGGGGATGATGTCCCGCAATTGCCGCCGCTGCATCAGGCGGGCCGACGAGTCGAAGAAGCTCTCGGCCGCGTGGTTGCAGTGGAGGATGCGCTCGTCGGGGCCGATGGTCAGCACCGGCAGCGGCAGGGCATTGAGCACCGCCGCCCCGGTCAGCCCGAGGGCGGCCGCCCCGCGGCCGCCGAGCAGATCCTCGGGTCCTGGGCTCGCCTCGGTCATGCCGCCTCCGGGACGGCCCGGGCGGGCTCGCGGAAGGCGGCGCGCAGGAGCGCGCGGGCCGTGGCCGGGTCCGTCGTGGTGAGGAGGCGCGTGCGCGCGGCGGCATCGAGCCCGCCGCCGGCCTCCGCATAGGCCGCGAGGTGCTTGCGCGCGTGGCGCACCCCCATGGCCGCGCCGTAGAGGGCGATCAGCCCGTCGTAATGCTCCACCGCGACAATCCCCCGCTCCTCCCGCGTGAGCCTGCGCGGCGCCTCGCCCCGCAGGCCCGCGGCCACCGCGCCGACCCGCCAGGGCCGCCCGACCGCGGCGCGCCCGATCATCACCCCGGCCGCCCCCGAGGCGGCCAGGCACGCCTGGGCTTGCGCGAGGTCGCCCACATCGCCGTTGGCGATGACGGGGAGCGACACGGCCTCGACCACCGTGCGGATCGCGGCCCAGTCGGCCTGCCCCTTGTAGAATTGCTGCCGGGTGCGACCGTGGACGGTGAGCCCGTCGAGGCCGATCCCCTCGGCGCGGCGCGCGAGGTCCGCCGCATTGAGGCTCTGATGGTCCCAGCCGAGGCGCATCTTGAGCGTCACCGGGACCGTGACCGCGCTGCGCACCGCCTCCAGCAGGCGGCTCGCATGGTCGAGGTCGCGCATCAGGGCCGAGCCCGAGGCGCCGCCGGTGACCACCTTGGCCGGGCAACCCATGTTGATGTCGACGACCTCCGCGCCGCAGCCCACCGCGAGGCGGGCCGCCTCCGCCATCGGCTCGGGCTGGCAGCCGGCGAGCTGGACGATGTGCACGTCCACGCCCGAGCCCTCCGCCCGCAGACGCGCCTCGCTGGCGCCGCGGGCGAACTCGGCCGCGGCCACCATCTCGGAGACCACGGCGCTCGCGCCGAGGCGCCGGGCGATCCGGCGCATGTGCAGGTCGGTCACGCCGGAGAGCGGCGCGAGCAGGGCGAGCGGCGCGGCGCCGGGACGGCGGCTGCGCAGTGCGCTCAAATAATGATCATCGCTCATTCTGCACAACAAATAGACAAAAGCAGCGCCGACGCAAGCGGCTTCCGATTTGATTTCGGGGGATGCCCCGCTTAAAGCCGGGGCAATCCCGCCGGTACCCTCGCACGCGCAAGGGGCCATGCGCGCGCGAGGCCCTGCGCATCCGGCGCGCAGGCTCTGACGAAGGGTACAGGAAGCCAGCATGTCCACGACCGGTTCGAGCGTCGCCGCGGTGGTCGTGGCGGCCGGCCGCGGCATCCGCATCGGCGGGGGCACGCCGAAGCAGTATCGCCGGGTCGGCGGGCAGGCCGTGCTTACCCGGACGCTGGCGGCGCTCGGCGGCCATCCGGCCCTCGACCGGCTGCAGGTGGTGATCGCCCCCGACGCCGCCGCCTTCTACGACGAATGCGTGGCCGAGCTCGACGCGGCCGTGCGCGCCAAGCTCGCGCCGCCGGTGGAGGGCGGGGCGACGCGCCAGCAATCGGTGCGCGCCGGGCTCGAGGCGCTGGAGCGCGCGGGCGCGCCGGAGACGGTGCTCGTGCACGATGCCGCCCGGCCCTATGTCGACGCCGCCCTGGTGGACCGCGCCATCGCCGCCGGCCGCGAGTACCGCGCCGCGGTGCCCGGCATCGCGGTGAGCGACACGATCAAGCTCGTGGCCGAGGCGACCGCCCTGGTCAGCCGCGTGCGCGAGACCCCGGCGCGGGAGGCCCTGCGCGCCGTGCAGACGCCGCAGGCCTTCGCCTTCGCCGCCCTGCTCGATGCGCACCGCTCCGCGGCCGCCTCGGACCTCCACGCCTTCACCGACGATGGGGCGCTGGCCGAATGGGCCGGGCTCGACGTGGTGGTGTTCGAGGGCGACCTGCGCAACCGCAAGATCACGCAACCCGGCGACCTGATCGAGGCCGACCGCGCCTTCTCCGATCCGAGGATCCCAGCCATGACGACCTACGTCACCCGCCTCGGCACCGGCTTCGACGTGCACGCCTTCACCGAGGGCGACCATGTCTGGCTCGGCGGCGTGAAGATCCCGGCCGATCGCGGCGTGCTCGCCCATTCGGACGGCGACGTGGCCCTGCACGCGCTCACCGACGCGCTGCTCGGCGCCATCGCCGACGGCGATATCGGCACGCATTTCCCGCCCTCCGACGAGCGCTGGCGCGGCGCCGCCTCGGACCAGTTCCTGGCGCATGCCTGCTCTCTGGTGCGGGCGCGCGGCGGGCGCATCGATCATCTCGACATCACCGTGCTGGCCGAGGCGCCGCGCATCGGCCAGCACCGCGAGGCGATCCGCGCGCGCATCGCCGAGGTCGCGGGCGTGCCGCTCTCCGCCGTCTCGATCAAGGCGACCACGACGGAGAAGCTCGGCTTCGTCGGCCGCGCCGAGGGGCTGGCCGCCCAGGCCGCCGCGACGGTGCGCCTGCCCGAGGAGGAGCCGATCCTCGACGCGCAGGCCGAGACGGCGATGCGCCAGGGCTGAGCGATGCTCGACGACGCGCTCGTCGCCCGGGCCGAGGCGCTGGTGAAGGCCTATGCCGCGGCGGGCCTGCGCGTCGCCACGGCCGAATCCTGCACCGGCGGCCTCGTGGCGGGGCTGCTCACGAGCGTCCCCGGCTCCTCGGCGGTGGTGGAGCGCGGCTTCGTCACCTACTCGAACGAGGCCAAGGCCGAGGCGATCGGCGTGCCCGCCGACCTCATCGCGGCGCAGGGCGCGGTGAGCGAGCCGGTCGCCCGCGCCATGGCGGAGGGCGCGCTGGCCCATTCGCGCGCCGACGTGGCGGTGGCTGTCACCGGCATCGCCGGCCCCGGCGGCGGCAGCGCCCTGAAGCCGGTCGGCCTCGTGCATTTCGGCCTCGCCGCGAAGGGCCGCCCGTCCGTGCACCGCGCATGCCTCTACGGCGATCCCGGCCGGGCCGAGATCCGCCGGCTCGCCGTCGCCGAGGCGCTGGATCTGCTGGAAGGGGTGCTGAAGCCGGCCTGAGACCGTCAGGCCGCCCGCTCCAGCCGCGCCGTCCCCCGGACGAGCACGTGGCCGAACAGGTCCTTCGGGTCGTCCACCTCCGGGATCAGGTCGAGGGCGGGCCCTGAGCCGGCGAGATCGCGGATGCAGCGCAGCGCCGAGAAATCCTCCAGCGCGAAGCCGACCGAATCGAACAGGGTGATCTCCTCCGGGCTCGCCCGGCCGGGGGCGCGCCCGGTCAGCACCTGCCAGAGCTCGGTCACCGGGAAATCCGCCGGCATCTGCTGGATCTCGCCCTCGATCCGGGTCTGGGGCGCGTACTCGACCACGGTGCGGGCCGCGCGCACGAGATCGGCGTGCAGCTCGGTCTTGCCGGGGCAATCGCCGCCGATGGCGTTGAGGTGCTGGCCCGGCGCGATCAGGTCCGGGGTCAGGATCGTGGCGCGCGCCTTGTCCGCGGTCGCCGTCGTCACGATGTCGGCGCCCGCGACCGCCTCGGCCACCGAGCCGGTGCAGGTGATGGAGAGCCCCCTGCCCTCCAGGTTCGCCCAGGCCTTGGCCATCGCCCGCGGATCGACGTCGTAGAGGCGCACCTCCGCGATGCCGAGCACCGCCTTGAAGGCGAGCGCCTGGAACTCCGCCTGCGCCCCCGTGCCGATCAGCGCCAGGCTCCGGCTGCCCGGCCGCGCCATGGCGGAGGCCGCGAGCGCCGAGGTCGCCGCGGTGCGCAGCGCCGTCAGCACCGTCATCTCCGAGAGAAGGACGGGATAGCCCGTCGCGCGCTCCGCGAGGACGCCGAAGGCCGCGACCGTCAGCTTGCCCGCGCGCGTGTTGCCGGGATGGCCGTTGACGTATTTGAACGCGAAGCTGTCCCCGTCGGCGGCCGGCATCAGCTCGATCACCCCCTGCGGCGCGTGGCTGGCGAGGCGCGCCTCCAGCGCGAAGCTCTCCCAGCGCGAGAAATCCGCGCGCAAGGCGGCGGCGAGCCGGGCGAGGATCGCCTCCGGCCCCTCGCGCCGGACCAGCGCCGCCATCTCGTCGGATCCGATATACCGCGTCACGTCAGGCTCCCGCGTTCCACCCGCGGGAGCCTGCCCGAGCGGCCCGGACAGGCGACAGCCGGATTCATGGACGATCCGGACAGCGAATCGTACGATCCGGTAAGCTCGGCCGCCCATTCTGAGCCATGCTCGACGATCTCGACCGCCGCCTGATCGCCCTCCTGCGCACCGATGCGCGGCTGCCCGTCGCCAAGCTCGCCGCTGCGCTCGGCGTCACCCGCGCCACCGCCCGGGCCCGGCTCGAGCGCCTCGTCGCCAGCGGCGTCATCCAGGGCTTCACCGTGGTGCTGCGCGCCGAGGGCGACAGCGCCGAGGTCCGCGCCATCACCCTGGTCGAGGTCGACGGGCGCCACGCCGAGGCGGTGATCCGGCGCCTCGCCGGCCTGCCCGAGATCCGGGCGCTGCACACCACGAACGGGCGCTGGGACATCGTCGCCGAGATCGAGGCGCCTTCCCTCGTCGCCTTCGACGCGCTGCTGCGCGCGATCCGCCAGATCGAGGGCATCGCCAATTCCGAGACGAGCATCCTGCTCGCCGCGCGCAAAGGCGGCGCCTGAGCGCTTTTCCGGAGGCACCGCAGGGCCTAGATTCGCAGGGGTGGGAGGTCGCCGCGATGGATCGCTCCGCCAAGGTCTGCATCGTCGGCGGCGGGCCGGCCGGGATGATGGCCGGGCTGCTGCTCGCCCGGGCGGGCGTGCCCGTCACGGTGCTGGAGAAGCACGCCGACTTCCTGCGCGACTTCCGCGGCGACACCATCCATCCCTCGACCCTCGACCTGATGGACGAGCTCGGCCTCGGCGAGGCCTTCCGGGCCCTGCCGCAGCAGCGCGTCGAGACGCTCTCGGGCGTCGTCGCCGGCCGCGCCTTCCGCATCGCCGATTTCCGCCACCTGCCCAGCCGCAACCGCTTCGTGGCGATGATGCCGCAATGGGATTTCCTGGACTTCCTGGCGCGGGAGGGGCGGCGCCATCCCGGTTTCCGCCTGCTGATGCGGACGGAAGGGCTGTCGCTCGTCGAGGAGGCCGGCCGCGTCGTCGGCGTGCGGGCGCGCGGGCCGGAGGGCGAGACCGAGATCCGCGCCGATCTCGTCCTCTGCGCGGACGGCCGACACTCGGCGATGCGGGCCCAGGCCGGCTTCCGGCCGCAGGCCTTCGGCGCCCCGATGGACGTGCTCTGGTTCAAGGTCTCGCGCCGGGCCAGCGACACCGACGCCACCGCCGGCCGCTTCGGGCGCGGCCGCATCCTCGTGACGATCGACCGGGGCGAGCACTGGCAATGCGCCTACGTGGTGCCGAAGGGCGGCGACGCGCGGCTGCGGGCCGGCGGCCTGCCGGCCTTCCGGGCCCGGATCGCGGACCTCGCCCCCTTCCTGGCCGACCGGGTCGGCGAGATCGCCTCATGGGACGACGTGAAGGTTCTCACCGTGACGGTGGACCGGCTGGAGCGCTGGCACCGTCCGGGACTCCTCTGCATCGGGGATGCGGCGCATGCCATGTCGCCGATCGGCGGCGTCGGCATCAACCTCGCGATCCAAGATGCGGTCGCCGCCGCGAACCTGCTCGCCGATCCCCTGCGCCGCGGCGCCGTGACGGAGGCTGACCTCGCCCGGGTCCAGCGCCGCCGGATGCTGCCGGTGCGGCTGACGCAAGGGTTGCAGCGCCTCGTCCAGAACCGGGTGATCGCCCGCGTGCTCGACGAATCCGGTGCGCCCCTGCGCCCGCCCCTGGCGCTCCGCCTGCTCGACGCCCTGCCCCTGCTGCAACGCCTGCCGGCCCGCATCGTCGGGCTCGGCTTCAGGCCGGAGCACGTTCGGACCGAGCCTCAGGCCGCCGCGCCGTAGATGCGGTCCGCCCGGCCCTCGAAGGCGTCGGTGAACTTGCGGAAGGCGCGGTCGAACATCGAGCCCATCACCAGCCCAAGGGTGCGGCTCTTGAACTCGTAGGTGATGAAGAAATCCACGTCGCAGCCGCCCGTCGCGTTGGGGCGGAAGGTCCAGCGGTTCTCGAGGTGGCGGAAGGGGCCATCGATATACTCGGCCACGATCTTGAGCTGCGGCCGGTCGAGGCTGACGCGGGTGGTGAAGCGTTCGCGGATCGCCTTGTAGCCGACGCCCATCTCGGCCACGAGCACCTCCCGCCCCTCCTCCCCGGGCTGCCGCCGCAGCACGCGCAGGGATTCGCAGAGCGGCAGGAACTCGGGATAGCGCTCCACGTCGGCGACGAGGTCGTACATCTGCTGCGGCGTGTGGCGCACCGCGCGCGTAACCCGGAAGGAGGGCATGTCAGGCTGTCAGGGCGGGGGCGTGGCGGGCGTTGCGGGCGGCCTGCAGGCGGGCGAAATCCTCGCCGGCATGGTGCGAGGAGCGGGTGAGCGGCGTCGCCGAGACTAGCAGGAAGCCCTTGGCGTAGCCCGTCGTCTCGTAGGACTTGAACTCGTCGGGAGGCACGAAGCGCACGACCTCGTGGTGCTTCTTGGTCGGCTGGAGGTACTGGCCGATGGTGAGGAAGTCGACATCGGCCGAGCGCAGGTCGTCCATCAGCTGCACGACCTCGTTCCGGTCCTCGCCGAGGCCGACCATGATGCCGGACTTGGTGAAGATCGTCGGGTCGAGCTCCTTCACCCGCTGGAGCAGGCGCACGGAGTGGAAGTAGCGCGCCCCGGGGCGCACGGTGAGGTACTTGCCCGGCACCGTCTCCATGTTGTGGTTGAACACGTCGGGCTTGGCCGCCACCACCACCTCGAGCGCCCCGTCCTTGCGCAGGAAGTCGGGGGTGAGGATCTCCACCGTGGTGCCGGGGCTGGCCTTGCGGATCGCCGCGATGGTGCGGGCGAAGTGCTCGGCGCCGCCATCCTTCAGGTCGTCGCGGTCCACGGAGGTGATGACCACGTGGTGCAGGCCGAGCTTGGCCACCGAATCGGCGATCTTCAGGGGCTCGTCCCCGTCGAGCGCCTCGGGCAGGCCGGTGCGCACGTTGCAGAAGGCGCAGGCCCGCGTGCAGGTGTCGCCCATGATCATGAAGGTGGCGTGCCGCTTCTCCCAGCACTCGCCGATATTCGGGCAGCCCGCCTCCTCGCAGACGGTGACGAGCCCGTGCTCGCGCACGATGTTCCGGGTCTCGGCCCAGGCGGCCGAGCCCGGCGCCTTCACGCGGATCCAGTCGGGCTTGCGCGCCTGGACCGGCTGGTCCGGCCGGTGGGCCTTCTCCGGATGGCGCGGGCGCGCCGTTGCCGGACGGGGATCGTTCATCAGAAGGTCGAGGACGACGGCCATACTCACCGCGCAGGCGCACCCGCCGCGGCGGGGCTTTCTCGGGGGAAGGCCCTGACTTAAGGCTTCAGCCCCGCGACCGCAAACCGGCGCGGGCGGCCGCCTGGCCCGGGCGAGGGACAGGCGGGCGCAAGCGTCAAGCCCCGGCAGGCCTCCCATGCAGGGCACGGATCCGCAATCCGCATCGCATGCGATCGGAATGCTGCACTGCGGTGCGAAGCTGTGCTAATCGGCCCGCCTCGCCAAAGCCCGAGTGTTGGATGCGTTTCGAGATCGAGCGGAAGTTCCTGGTCGCCCATGACGGGTGGCGGGCGGCGGTGACCCACCGGATGGACCTGCGCGACGGGCTCGTCGGCCAGTTCGCGCGCGGCAAGGTCCGCGTGCGCCTCGACGGCGGCCGGGCCTGGCTCACCGTGAAGGGCGCGCGCCAGGGCATCGCCCGGCCGGAATTCGAGTACGAGATCCCGGTGGCGGATGCCGAGCACATGCTGGAGGGCATCTGCGTCGGCCGGACCATCGAGAAGACGCGCTCGGTGGTGCCCTTCGGCGGCCTGACCTGGACGGTGGACGAGTTCCGCGGCCAGCTCGCCGGCATCGTGCTCGCCGAGGTGGAGCTCGAGGACGAGGGCCAGGACTTCACGCGGCCCGACTGGATCGGCCGTGAGGTGACCGGCGACCTGCGCTTCCGCCAGTCGACCCTGCTGCATCTCTGCCGCGAGGCCGGCAGCACCATCGGCCTCGCCGAGATCCTCGCTTTGCCCGAGCAGGTCCTGCCGGTGCAGGATTAGGGGCGCTCGCGGGCCGAAGTGGAATCCGGTCCGGCGCGAAGGAGCGCGTCGAACCCTGGCTCCGGGCTGCCCGTGCGTCCGCGCACCGGTCGAGGTTGCACCCGACTGTCGCGAGCCTGTCGAACGTGTACTCTAGGTATGCGCGCCGCCCATTCGCGCGCCGGGGGACACCGCCATGGCCACGCTCACCACGCTCAGCGAGATCCAGGTCAACCGCAGCCTCGCCCTCCCGCAGAAGCTCGCGGAGAACCCCGTGCGCACCGTCGCGCTGGACACGATCCAGCGCCGCAACGCCGTGCTCGATGCCGTCTTCTACGACGTTGCGGCGATCCGGCCCGAGGAGACGGTCAAGCTCGCCACCTGGCTCGCGCGCGAAGGCGCGATCATCGTGGTCCCGCCCTCCGGGAGCGGGACGGAGCTGGAGGTCTTCCTCACGCCGCAGAAATACTTCGAGTCGGGCGAGGCGGTGGCCGCTCTCGCCGTCGCGGGCGTCGGCAGCTCGGCGCTTGGGGCCGCTGCCTTCGCCCGCAACGTCGCCGACGCGCTGGGCAAGCCGGTGGCCGCGGTGGTCTCCGGCTACGGCCTCGCCGACCTGCTCACCGAGGCCCTGGGCGGCTTCTTCATGTTCGGGGCGCTCAACAGCATTCGGCACGCCTTCGAGCCGCTGGACGAGGTGACGAAGCTGTTCACGCGCAGCGAGCAGACGCTGGAGGACCTCAGCGGGCTCGGCTTCGCCCGCACCAGCCGCGACACGCAGACCGTCATCGCGCTGCTGAAGGACGCGCGCTTCGCGCCGGAGCTGCTCGTCGGCCATTCCAAGGGCAACCTCGTGATCTCGGAAGCGCTCTACGCGATCCATGCCGAGGATCCGGCGCTGGAGAAGCAGCTCGCCGAGCGCCTGCGCATCGTGACGATCAGCGCCAAGATCGGGATGCCGCATGCCTTCCGCGACGTCCTGGACGTGATGGGCGCCTGGGACTGGTTCGGCGCCCTGAACTCCCGGCCCGACCTGCGGGCCGACTACACGGTGCCGCATGCCTGGCACAGCACGAACCCGGAATTTCCCTTCGGCCTGGGGCTCCGCGTGCCCCAGGCGCTGCGGACGGTGCTCGGCCAGAACCCGTCGCCCTCTAAGGCCGCCCCGCTGCCCTTCGTCGCCGACCTGCCGCAGAAGCTGACCGCCGCCCTCCATGCCGGGACGCCTCTGCATCTGGTCTGAAGCGTTCCGTCGAGGCGGACCGCCGCATCCGTTACGGCCACGGTTAGGGCGGCGTCCGGCACCTTCAAGAATGTTCGCGCCCGCAACAATCCGCTAACCATACCGGCCTCGGATCCAGGCGGGAGTGATGATGGTTGCGGCGCTGAAACGAGCGGTGCGATTGCGGCAGACCATGCGCGCGCGGGACGTGCGCATCGAGGTGAGCGGGTGCGCCAAGAGCCCGCCCGCCGCCGCCGTTCCACCGCCTCCGACCGGGCACGGCCTCACGGCGCGCGAGCTGATCCGCATGGCCCAGGCCGCGCGCCGCCGGAACGACTGATCCATTTTCCGGTCGAGCAGACCAGTCCGCCGCGCGCCCCCTCTCCCTGCTTGCGGGGAGAGGGCTTCATGCGCCCTCGTTGCGGCATGAAGCGAGGCGGCAGCCGGCGTGAGGGGGCGATTCCGGTTGCGCTCTGCCCTGAGGCTCCCCCTCACCGCCGCTTCGGCTTGCGCCTCCGCTTCCCGTCTGCACGGCAAGGTGCAGACGGGCCTCTCCCCGCCCGGCGGGGAGAGGGGGCGCACTTGGTCAGCCGTAATGACCAAACGGAACTCGTATGATGCAGGCCGGCAATGGGCGCGACGCATCGCCGTGCGCCGGTCGGACCGGCGCACATCGGCGTCCATTCGCATTGATCGGGGATGCCCCCGTCTCAGCCCTGGCGCGCGCCGGAGCCGAGCGCGGCGACCGTGCAGATGTCGCGGGCCGGCGCGTCGGGGATGTGCTCGCCCTTCGCGGGGGCGGCGGCGAAGGTCGTCGGCACCGGCGCGCCGGGCTTGCGCTTCTCGTAGAAGGCGTTGCCGCCCGCCACCGCCACGTAGTGCATGTTGTTGTAGGGGAAGCGCCGGCCCGCCGTGTGGAAATACATGGCGCTGCCGACCTTCGGGTGGCGCTCGCCGGCCAGCACCGCGTCGGCGACGTCGGCGACCTTCGGCAGGTCCTTGTCGCGCATCGGCTTGGTGAGCACGCCCGGCGCGAACTGGCGCGGCTGGCCCACCACCTCGCAGATGCCGCCGGGGAAGGCGGCCGCCTCCAGGCGGTTCATCACCACCGTGCCGACGGCGAGCAGGCCCTCCGAATCGGTGCGGTTCGATTCGAAATACATGGCCCGGCCGAGGCAGTCGCGCTCCGCCTCGCTCACCATCATCGCCGGCTTGCGGCCGGGGATCGAGCCCGTGACCGTAGGGCCGCTCGTATTGCAGGCACCGAGTCCACCGCAGGCCAGAATGAGGCCCAGTCCCGATACGACTCTCGATGCCCGAATACCCTGCATGCGCTCCCGCTCCACTTCGAAACCCTGTGCCGTGACCCGCTCCGATGCCCGATCTGTGCCGGACTGTTCGCGGGTGACGTGCTGCGGGCCAAGCTTGAGCGCAAATCGGGCGAAATTGGGATGCCCTACCCGCCGACGAGGCGGGCGAAGGCGGCGAGGTCGATATTGCCGCCGCTGATCACGATGCCGACGCGCTTGTCCGCCACGTCGACCAGCCCGTTGAGCACGGCCGCCGCGGCGAGGCAGCCGGTCGGCTCGACCACGATCTTCATCCGCTCGGCGAAGAAGCGCATCGTCTCCACGAGCTGCGCATCCGAGACCGTGAGCACGTCGGCCACGCGCTCGCGGATGATCGGGAAGGTGTGCGCGCCGAGATGCGTGGTCTGCGCCCCGTCCGCCAGCGTCTGCGGCACCGGGATGCGCACGATCGTGCCCTCGCGGAAGGAGCGCTGGCCGTCATTGCCGGCCTCGGGCTCGACGCCGTAGACCTTGCAGCCGGGTGAGCGCTCGGCCGCGGCGAGCGCGCAGCCGGCGAGCTGCCCGCCGCCGCCGAGGCAGGCGACGAGTATGTCGAGGGGGCCCGTCTCCTCGATCAGCTCCAGGGCCAGGGTGCCCTGGCCGGCGATGACGTCCGGATGGTCGTAGGGCGGGATCAGGGTCAGGCCGCGCTCCTCCGCGATGGCGCGGCCGAGCGCCTCGCGGTCCTGCGCGTAGCGGTCGTAGATCACCACCTCGGCGCCGTAGCCGCGGGTCGCCGCCACCTTCATGGCGGGGGCGTCGTGCGGCATCACGATGATGGCCGGCACGCCGAGGATCTGGCTCGCGAGCGCCATCGCCTGGGCGTGGTTGCCGGAGGAATAGGCGATCACGCCCCGGCTCCGCACCGCCTCCGGCAGGGCCGAGATCGCGTTGTAGGCGCCGCGGAACTTGAAGGCGCCGGCCCGCTGCAGGTTCTCGGCCTTGAAGAACAGCCGCGCCCCGGTGCGCGCGTCGGCGGTGCGCGAGGTCAGGACCGGCGTGCGGTGGGCCGCCCCCGCGATGCGCTCGGCGGCGCGCGCCACGTCGGCGAAGGTGGGCAGACGCAGGGCGGACTCGCTCATCGCGCAGGGCTCCGGGGCAACCCGCCGCGGCTGCGGCCGGGGACCCTTCATACGCGAGCGGAGGCGGCCGTCCAGGCCTGGCGGGGGCCGGCCGCCCCCGTGGCACGGCCCATGCTCCGGACCCCGTTCGGAGGACGGGCGGAGCATCCCTTGAGCGGTGAGCTGCTGAGCAGCGAGGACCTGGTTCAGCCGGCGATGCTGACGGTGTGGCCGCACAGCATCGACGCGAAGGCCGTGGAGCCGCGCGCGCTGCCGAGCCTCAACGAGGCCCTGGCCGAGGCGGGCGCCGTGCTGCGCGCGGGCAGCGGCACGCCGTGGATCATCACCGAGGGCGGCCTGATCCTGACGCCGACGACGCTGCGGGTGCTGACGGCGCCGACCTGAAGCGCCGGAGCCCGCATTGCGCGCGGCTCCGACCGGACCGTAAACTGTCGCGCTTTATCCTGGCTGGCGGGCGCCCCCGGCCCGATCGAAGACCCGTACGCCATGCTCGTCCACGAAGGCGAAGCCCGCACCCGCGCGAAGGACGAGAGCCTCGCCTGGACCTTCGCGTCGCTCGCGGGCGCGCTCAACGCCGCCGGCTTCTATGCCTTCGGCTCCTATTCCTCGAACATGACCGGGAACGTCTCGGCGCTCGCCGACCATCTCGGCCTCGGGGATCTCCGCCTCGCGCTCTACGCCCTCGCCCTGGTCGCCACCTTCGTGGCGGGGGCGATGGTCGCGACGCTGCTGATCGGCATCGGCCGCGAGCGCTGCCTGCGCGGGGTCTATGCCTACGGCGTGCTCGCCGAGGCGGTGATGCTGGCGGCTCTGGGCGCCGTGGCGCCCTGGCTGCCGGCGGACGGGCGCGGCGCGGTGCTCGCGCTCGGCGTCAGCTTCCTGCTCGGCCTGCAGAACGCCACGGTGACGCAGATCACCGACGCGCGCGTGCGCACCACCCACGTCACCGGCATGGTGACGGATATCGGGATCGGCCTCGCCAACCTGCTGGAGCGGCGCCCGGCCGCGGACAGGGCCAAGCTGCGCCTCCACCTCGTGACGGTGAGCGCCTTCCTCGCCGGCGGCATCCTCGGCGTCCTGCTCTATCGCTGCCTCGGAACCGCCCTGCTCCTCGTGGTGGCCGGTCTCCTGGCCATGCTCGCGATCCCCGGGATCAGCAGCGCGCGTCGCCTTCAGGCCGGCTGAGGCGCCCGCCGCCGCTCCGGCGCGAGAAGCGAGGGCCCGGAGCCGCGCCCGTCCGCGGCGCGGGCGGAGACGGCTCCGGGCAGCCGGTGCCGGCCCTATCCGCCGCGGTCCGTCTCGACGTCCTGCAAGGTCTTCTCGGCCACCTTGGCGATGGCCTTCAGGAGCGTCCGGGCCTGTGTCCCGGTCAGGGCGTCGTAATCGTCGCTGTCCGCAAGCTTGAGTATGGCCTTCACGCCCTCGACCGCGGTGAACGGCTCGATCGGCATCACGTCGGAGACTGGCATTCGCGTTCTCCATACTGGGGCCCTTCGGCATACTACCAAACGGCCGCCTCGGAGATCACGGGGGCGTGCGCGGCAAGAGCTTCTGTGCGCGATGTCACCGGCCGGGGTTCCGGCGGGTGCCCGGAAGATTGCACGACCCCCCTTGCCAGCCGCCCCGGAATGGATCTAGCCTTCCTTTGCCGACGCACAGCATCGCGCCGGTTCCGAGAGAGGAGGTCAGCGATGAGCCATAGAGGCTTCTGCGTCCCGTCATCTCGTACTGCCGATCCTGATCAGGACACGCCACCGAACCAGAACCGGCAGGGATAGTGGTTTCTCGGGCGATGGGCGGTTGAGTTCCCCGGTCGGTAGGGCCGGCCGGGCCGGCAGCTCCCACATCGCACCCGTCAAGCGTGGACCCTGCAAAAGCCCGTCAGCCCTCCGGCTGGCGGGTTTTTTCGTTTCGGACCTTACATCGTCCTGGTCGGCCACTCCCGAAACGGGGACGGGCGGCGCATCTGATGGTGCCGCCCGTCCCCGTTCCTGAGCGGATCCGGCTGGCTCGGGTGTGCCCGGTCGACCATCGTGCAAAGGTTCTGCCCAAACCGCGCATCAGCTATGGGCCGATGAGCGGACCGGGCTTTGACGCTGCGGCTAAAGTCGGACGTTCCGCTCTCGACCCAACCCGGTCGCTCAGGCCGTTGTCGGCGCTTCTTCAAAGCGGCCTTTGATCGCTCATGAATTTCGCCAATCGGCCAGAGCAGCGGCTTCAACGGCATCAAGCCATGCGCTCTTGCATGCGCCATACTCGTGCGAGTTGTCTGGATGAAGCGCGACGCAGCGAATCTTCTCATCCTCGTAGGCGGTGACAAGCTCCGGATTGCGTCGAAGGTAGTCACGGAAGGCGAGAAGGCGGTCGATGTCCGGCGCACCGACGCTGTAGCAGTGTAGCTGAACAAGACGCCGCCCGGTGTTCGGCTCATTCTTCGTGGCATAACGTCGTCCGGGGAGCCCAAACTCGCCCCACCATTCGTAGCCGACCCTTTCAAATTTTTCCCTCTTGAGGTCTACCTCATCGAGGTTCTGGACTACTGGCAAGAGGTCGAGGATTGGCTTTGCTCTCAAGCCTGGAATGGCTGTCGATCCAATGTGGTGGACTGCCAGTAGGTTCGGGCCGAGCGCAGCGCGGAGAATCGAAGCTTCCACTTGAGCCGTTGCCGACCACCGAGGATCGTGAGGGACCAACTCAACCTGAAAGGGCGGCGGCATCGTCTTCGAGGATCAGGGCGGACGGCGTTCAGCTTCGCATTTCGAGAGGCGGCTCCGCAATGGGGCGTTGCAGTCCGCCTCTATACATTGCCGCCCCAAAAGCAGACCGTCGCAAATCCACCCATTCCGGTCGTCCTGCTCAGTCCCTTTCTGCCCATTGTTCAAGGCTTGTCATTCAAGTTTCGTGATGGCCGGTCTGAAGGGCGCGTCTGAGGCAATAACCCATCACGAATAAGGGCTCCGAACCGAAGTCCGAAGTCCTTATTTGACCGCCATTCGACGGTCCGTCGTAAGTCACGCTTAAAGCGACAGCATCCAAATCACGTATGGATCACCCGCCCATACGCATCCAACACGCTCTCGTGCATCATCTCCGAGAGCGTCGGGTGCGGGAAGACCGTGTGGTAACTCTTAGTGTGATGGTAGAAATATCATTGCCAAATCATAGGGTTAGCGCGCATGTCGGATGATCGTCCAAGCTGATTGAAATCATCGCTGTGAGGGCTCTGTCACACGCCTGTCACAGTGAGAGTCCGATGGCGGCAATCCGTAAGCGTCAAGGCAAGTATCAGGTTCAGATCCGAATCAAAGGTTCACCTCCCCTTTCTCGAACATTCTCAGCACGGGCGGACGCAAAGGCTTGGGCGAGGGAGATTGAGGGCGATGCTGAGCGGCGCGGTCTACCCATGGACCGTAGAGTCCTCGATACCCTAACGGTCGGCGATATCCTGGTCCGTTACCGGGACACGATCACACCAACTAAACTGGGCGCCGTTCGTGAGGGTATGGCGATCCGCGTGCTCTTGAAGCATGGCTTATCGAAAGTCCCGCTCAGCGCACTTACGGTGAGTAGAGTTGCGGAGCATCGCGACCAACGGCTTCAAACAATCAAACCGGCAAGCATCAATCGTGAGCTTGCGATTTACCGTCACGCTTTCGAAACCGCTCAACGATCCTGGGGCATTCCGTTGGCGGAGAATCCGTTTGCCCTCGTCACAAAGCCAAGAGTCAGTGACGCACGCTCGCGACGGCTTGAGAAAGGTGAGTGGGAGAAGCTGAAAGCGGCGTGTCTTCGATCACGAAATCCCTATGTGTTGTCTATGGTCGAATTCGGCCTGGAGACAGCTATGCGACGCGGTGAAGTCCTTCGTGTCCGCTGGCGAAATATTGATTGGGAGGGTCGAACGCTTCATATACCGAGATCTAAAAACGGCTATGCCCGCACTATACCTCTAAGTGTTCAAGCAATAAATATTCTTATGAGGCAATCGAACGCATTTTCATCAAGCGAAAATCTAGTTTTTGAAACTACAGAGGACGCTATCAAGCTTTCGTGGCAACGTATAGTGCGTCGCTGCGGGATTGTAGATTTCCGTTATCACGATCTCCGCCACGAAGCTATCTCGCGGTTTTTTGAGAAGGGATTGAGTGTTCCTGAAGTTGCACTCATTTCCGGCCATCGCGACTACAAGATGCTTGCGCGATATGTGCATCTTCGTCCGGAGGTGCTTGCGGAGAAGTTGGCACGGCTTAGCCAAGAGGGTTCATAATCCCACAACACTAACGAAGGCTGGAGCGCATAGCCCCGGTCAGATGCTTTTCTCTGAGCGACCGCGGGCTGATACTCAAGCCTAAAGCCGAGGTGCGAAGCGCCGGACATCGCACACTACAATAATCGCACTCGCCTGGAGAACATCCTCCTGCAAAGCCAAGCCGTTGCTGATTCATTACGTGACAGGAGATTCAGTAGCCTCCCAATGTAATCACGTTGGGAGAATAAGAGTATGATATGCAAATATGTAGATGGTGTTACGTCGTCGGGCAAGTCGGTAGTTCTACGAAAAAAGGCTAACGAACTATCAGCCAAAGGACATAACACGATCATCGTCTTACCGACCATAGACCTGATCCGGGAACACGTCTGTCGGTTTGAAACTGACTATACCAATCAGAGAGTCGAACCGTTCTTTACTGGTGATGATCGTGTCGATGCGCTGCCTTCTGTGACGCTGGCCGTGAAGCACGCAATCGAAACGACTATGCCTGACGAGGGCCGGATTATACTAGTCACCCATCAGACGTTTTCGAGGATCCGGGCAGAGCATTGCTTGTCGGAATGGCATGTATTGATCGACGAAGAAATGGATGTGTTCAGTGGCGAAGAAATCAATCTTCACCATTCCCACAAGTTTGTCACAGACAATCTGAAGCTCTGCCCGCAGGGACCAAAGTATGGAACGCTAAAAGTCGTTGATGCCAAGGCGATTAAGAAGGTGCTTGATAATCCTGAGGGAGACGAGGCTTGGAAGCTAGTAAATGGCGTATGCCGATCTTTGTTGTCTCCATGGGCAGTCAACTACACTATTCTTACGAGCTACAATGCGCTTGTAAGTGAGATCGGCAGCAAGCGTAAGCTCATTGTCTATACGATTGTGACGCATCGTTTCGCCGAGCAATATGCTTCATTCACTGTATTCTGCGCCCGGTTCACCGAAACGTTGCACTATCTCATGTGGCAATCGGAAGGCGTAGCGTGGGAACGTGACGAGGAACTGTGCAGTCAGCTTCGGATCCAGGCCCATGAAGGATACGAGAGGCTGAAGATCTACTACGGTTACGAAGGCCACTTTTCTAAGAAGTTGCGTAACACCCATCCCGACACATTCAAGCAGTTTGTGATGAAGGCACGAGATATAATGAATGGGCAGCCGTTCATCTGGTTGGTGAACAAGGATGTCAAGAATGACTGCGAGTTATTCAGAGTTGCCGGCGGAGAGAACATCAAGGCGAAATCGCATGGACTAAACAAATATGATCATGTGCATCACGCAATCGTTGGTGGTGCGTTTAACAAAACTCCAGGGGCCAGTAAGTTTCTTGAGGATATGTGCAATGTAAGCGCAGAGCAACAAACCATCAGTGGCGTGAATCAGAAGATCTATCAGGCTGTCAGTCGCACTTCGATGCGGAAGTTGGCTTTGGAACAGGACAGGTGTTGGGTTGTCCCGAGCCGATCTAACGCTGAATACCTGTCAGGGATCTTCGTCGGATCATCTGTGCTCTCGCTTGGGCTCGACCAACCTGCGGAAGCAACAAGAGGTCGGCCCCCTAAACATGGAAGTGCGAACGAAAGGAAGCTGCGATCCAAACTGAGAAAGAAGATGGAGAGGGAACAAACAAGCGGGTTCATCCCTGAGATTGCACCTGAAATGATCTCGGTCGTGTCTATCTATAGGGGCAAAGATGGCGACGTTAATACTATAGAGTCTATAAGTGATTTCGTCGCCAGGTTCAGAGGGACTATCTTCCCGCATCTATACAGTAACAGGGGAGATTGCCTATTAATGAAAGAGAAGGACTTCATCCAGTTCCTAAAAAACCAATCTAAGACGAGGTATATGGACAAACACGACGTTCCACTCATTTCACCTGCATTCTGGAATCCTCTCTACGATGGGGAAAGGCCTCGTGGAAAGCACAATGCAATCTGTTCCTATGGTTTCATGATCGACGTAGATGGAGGCGAGATGAGACCAGAGGACCTAGCTACGATAGTCCCTCACTTAGAGCTTCACTGTTACAGCACCTTCAACAACAGGAAGGATGAGCAACGGTATCGTGTCTACATTCCTGCAACGAGACCAACGAGCAATCCTCAATATAAAGCCATCACGAGCAGTCTGATCCATGCAATCGAGTCCAACGGCTATACCAGTAAGAAAGAGTTACTGGCGAAGCCGCGCGTAAGCGCCAATAGTCGTCTACACGGGATTGATATGAGTAAGCTTGGAGGATTTTCACTATTCTATCTGCCGTGCCAAGCCGAAAATGGACCCAAATCGTTCTTCAAGTCATTCGATAAGCCACCTCGGATGCCTCTGGATGTAAATGACTGGCTTGAGAACATACCTTATGGGATTGAGGTAGAAGATGACGCTGAAGATAGGCCGATCTATTATGAACCAGCAACGGGTGAGATCAATACTGAACAACAGTCTGCTATAAATGAAGCAATGGATTGGTGGATGGCTCATGGAACAGGACGGAAACAAGGGTATGTCGCTATCTCCATTCTGTTCTCGAAGTTATGCCGTATCAACCTTCCTTGTTCGAAGATTAGTAACTTGCTCTATGAGGCAGCATCAATGGCGAACTCCCCGGAGGATAGGAGGAAGCAAGTTCGCGGTTTGATGGAGACGTGGAAGACAAAACGCAGATATTAAAAGATACCGCGCTGGCATAATCATATTTGAACATAGGGTCGGTATAAAAACAATGTGAGACGGATTAATCACATTCAGTCCGTCTCACAAAATAGTGTAGATCACCGCCGATTGTCAGAACATTTATGAAATAAGTCGTGCGGTTTCTAAACTTCATACGCTGATTAAGTCATTTTCATAGCGTATCGTGCGTTCAACGAAATATCAGAAGGAAATCGATGCAAGTGCTTGTAGATATTTACTATTATTTAGATCATGAGAAATGCAAAACTAGCTGTGTTTTGTGTAACATCCTCAGTGTGGCAATCGAGCTAAGTCGTAGGTTCTATATTACCTCATCGTGTGACGTAGCTCGTAACATTTGTAAATCGATGTGGTTTTCGTTTAAAGACGCTGCGGGCGAACTGTCACGTCTAGGATTCGATGACCAGCCGATTCATGATGCAGTGAGAAAACATCGCCATACGCTGGTTGATGCCTACTTGCTCACAGACGAACCCATCCCGCACAACATTAGAGGTATAATGCTTCGTTCAATCAGTGTGCCAGAAGTAATCCAATAGCTGCCACGAACACAAGTTGTCAGTTTAGATCGGCCTGTCTTTCCGTTGCTCCGATATCGCGTCCAAGATCGTCAGCAACAACTTAAGCTCGTTTTCGGTAAGCTTAAGTAAATGCAAATCAATCTGCATCTTTAGATCAACAAAGTTAGGGGAACGGTCTGTATCCTCTAACATCATGCCTATGTTGACGTTCGTTATCTCACAGATTCGGTTCAGCGTTTCGAGAGATGGAAGATTCACCCCCCGCTCGACGTTCGAAATCGCTTCCTTCGTCCTATCCGCCAACTCAGCCAACGTTTCCTGTGTGAGTCCGGCATTTTCACGGGCACGCTTGATCCGCAGCCCCACGATCTTGTTCAACTCGCGCTTCATGAAACGGAGTGTGGCTTCGGGTCAGACACTTTCCCACGGATCAAACTTCGCTATTATGGCCTCGGGACGGAGTTTAGTCCGACTCGCTCTGATCCGTTGAAGGGTTCAGAGGCTCTCATTCCTCGGTTCGTTCATGTCGCGCGTCCTAGCCGCAGTGTTCCTCCCTCTGATGCTCCTGCTTGTCCCATTGGGTTTGGCGTTTGCGGATCCTCTACCTTCTCGTTCCGCGCCCTCTACGGCCCCTCAGAATGGGCGAGGATCGACAACGACACGGCCGGGCACCACCACCACCGGTCAGCCCAAGACTCAGGTTCTGCGGGTGGATGAGAGACGGAAGGCTGACCTCTTCACGAAGGACGATCTGGCTCGCTTCCTTGGGCTGGCGTTCGTCGTCCTCGGTTCGTGCACCGTGATCCTGTTCGTTCTCGGATGCGGATCTCGGGTGGTGGTGTTCGCCAACCGGTCCGATGCCATCATGTCGGCTGGTATGATCATCGCCCCGATCGTTACGAGCGTGGCTTCCGGTGGTCTCCTATGGCTCTATGAGGTTCCTGACGGTCCGACGCACATGACTACCTTCGAGTTCGTGAAGGCATATCCGCCGATCGCCTTCGTGCTGGTTGTCGGGGGTCTGTGGTGGGCGTGGTCGATTCTTGGAACCCTCATAAGCTCCATCCGCCACAACGGCCTGATCATCGGTTCGCTGGTCGCCATCATGAAGGTGGGTGCCGTGGTCTCCCTCCTGATCGTCGGATGGGCTGCGCTCATTAACTATGACGATGAAGGCAACCTGAACCACTACACAGCCAAGTTCTTCATCTTCATGGCTCTTGCATGGTTCGCGGCAAAGTTCGTGAACGGTAAGCGCGTGCGTCGGCGCATGTTAAATGTATCTGGTTCGCTCAGCGGATAAACTTTTGTCTCATCCGCCAATGCGTCTAAGATTCCACAAAAACACCCGTCGCCGTGCTCGTTCTGGAATGCTGGAAAAATAGTAAGCTGGATGTGCCTTCGCGAAAGCCCTAAGAGGCATTGGATCTTCGTCTTCGGGAAGGTAGCTTAACTTTCCGCCTCGGGATCGTATCTCCCCACACAAAATCTCACGTTGCTTTTTTTCAGCCCCTGCTCCGGATATCTTATCTGCAATCTTTGCAATATCTTCGGGCTTCATGCCCGCGCCATCGTTCTTTTTCGTCTTTTTACTAAGAAGTTCAACGAGAGCGATCATATATGATTTATAGGTTTTTGGCCTTTCGTCTAGCGCATCAACCTCTTTGCCAAGCTTAAAGAAGTTTTCTAAATGACTTGTCGTGTCCAATGCATACTGAATAATGCCTTTTCCTTTCGCCAAATGTCCATAGGGGCTTCTATACATTTTTGCGTCTTCATCATCAGAATCCCGATGCGCAAAACTATCGCCAAAGGCATGAAGAGCTAAGCCAAAATCAAATCGGTCTTCTTTCTTCCTCAATGTAATGCTTTCGATGACATCAGATCTATACTTAGTTTCAATCTTCCCAGGAAGTCCGGTCAGACAATGAAGTGATTGCTGCACATCAACAAAGTTCTCCGGATTTTTTGTTAATAAGGGGCCCGACACCGGCAGGGCAAATCGAACGAGTGTCCCAGATACCCAGTTTGAGCCTGCAACAACCGCGTCAAAGTCATTGATTTGATCCGGGGCCTGAGCATAAAATGCCCAAGCAAGAGCATCAATCCAATCTGCGCCGGCCAGGAGGCCTGCGAGGTATACAGAGTAATAATGGCCTTCGGGGCCCCACGCTCTAGGTATTTCAGGCCGATCCGCGGAAAGTGGCGGGCAAGGAAGGCCGCACTGAAAAGCAATAGCCGCCGCCGACGCTTCATATTCGACTAAATCATCGCCAGCGTATGCTGTATTTGAACTATTTTTTTGCACTATATGGGCTAGTTCATGCATAAGAACAAGCATGTGCGAATCAGAATATAGCTTAAATCTATCCGCATCGAAGTAAATCGAGAGGCCAATGGTAAAAGCTGCTACTTTTTGTTCCCGACATAAAGCCGAAGGTTCTGGCCCGTAATGGAGATACACTCCGCTTAGATCTGCCCGAAAAAAACGTTCTGCGCGATTTGCAATGAAATCCGGGATGACGAAACTTCCAACATTCGAATGGCCCATTCCCAGCCCCCTATACAAAGGTATCATTATATACTTTTTGCTCCGTCCGGCAAGCTGCTAGAGGTTTATGCGCAAATCAACCTCACATTATAAGTATTGCTCCGCATGTTCATGCGCTGTCCAACATTGGTGCTTGCTATATAACAATTTTGGTAATCATCATTCGGGAATGTGACTGTATTTATTTAACATGATTCTCGATCGAGCTTGAGAAGACGGGTGCTTCAATCCTGTTCAGAGGCGAGAAGGCCATGATCCTGAATGAGCATGGTGCGCTTCGTTGTGAGGCGTGTGGCTTCGACTTCTCGGCGCGCTATGGGGAACGGGGTCACGGCTTCATCGAGTGCCATCATACCAAGCCGGTTTCATCCCTGTCCGCTGGCGAGAGGACCAAATCGCAGGATCTCGCTCTTCTCTGCGCCAACTGCCACCGGATGATCCACGTAGCTCGACCGTGGCTTAGCCTCTCCGACCTACGCGCTATCGTCACCCCGTTCGGTAACGCGGGAGCATGATGCTTTGTCGCTAGCCTCAGCGAGTGCGAGGCGCTTTGAATCATCTCGGGTGCCACTACGCTCTCGCATCGACCAAACTCAGCGATGAACCCTATTTTGGGCCAGTCAGATCTGGGCTTCTTACTGCCAAGTCTATTAGGGCTGTTCGCGCTTCTGGCTATATCTGTTCTTTGAATGTCCTGCCGAACTTGATAGACATCAAGAACTGTCAATCTCATTGACGGGCATTGAGATATAAGCGTTCGCCCCGTTCAGTGATTACGAGTGTTTGCTTTGCTGTATCTAACCTCGCGAGTCCTTGGCCTATCAGACTATTTGCCTCGCAGACCTCGAAATCTTTCTGAGATCTACCGGCAATACGTCGCAATAGGCGTGTTTCGGCAAGTGTTAGACCCATTAGAGGCGTCACGCTACGTCCCGCTATTGTAGTCGGCGGATAGTAACGACCCGATATCGTTAACGGCTCAATGATTAAACTATACGACAGCGTGCTATGCTGCCTCGGCTGCAGTTGGTATGATGAGGTCAAGAAAGTCAGCGTGGCTCAGTTGATCTCTATGCGCCGATTAACGCCAAGCTTCGACTGATTATCAACACCGTTCTCCGATCTCAGCTTCCACATGCCTCTTAGCCTTCGTCAGCACTGAACACGGGTCATACCCTCTGTGCTTGGCTAGCAACAGTAAGTCCGTGATTAAATCAACCACATCGCATGCTGGTACACCACCGACCCATCGTCGTCTCGCACCCTCAGCGTGGAGGTATGCATCGAGAGCAACCTGGGCGAACTCTATTCGAGAGGTTCCATCAGGCATGGATGACTCCTCAGGTTCAATCTTAGGAATCAGCCCTGAAGGATAAGGGCATCATCTTGGGGGCTCATCAACTGTGGCTTACCTATGTGGTTTCTGTCATGAGTGACATTCGAATGGAGTTTGTATACTATTGATGCACCGCAACAGCATGGCTCATATGCAACGGAGTAGGGGGTCGTTGATCTAGATCAAGAACTAATGGTATCGGCAGTTCCATTGGTTCGATAGATTTCATTCGCGTGCTCCTTCCGATGCATGCGAAGCGATAAATCTTGAGTTTTGCTCAGTTTACTTGAAGGCAGCGAACTGTCCGTTGCCAGCGAACAGACTGTATGCAATATGCCAAGAAAGGCATGGCAAGCCTTTCGTCCGTCGCTGAGAAGTTGTAACATTGGTTAAGAATGCTTCGCATACACCAAAAGCAATGACCGAAGCCGACCGCTATATCGGTGAGAAGATTCGATGGCTCCGTCAATCTAAAGGTCTGAGCCTGGAGCAAGCAGCCAACGCAATCTGTATCTCTTGGCAAATGTTGCGAAAATACGAACAGGCACGATGCCGACTGGGAGTTGCGCGGCTTCATGCTCTTGCGAAGTTCTACTCTGCGCCAATATCATTCATTATTGAGCAAGAGTCAATCACGGTTGCTGACTTGGATTTATTGAAAGTCACCGGCACGGTGGAGATATTAGAGATTTATACAAGTATGGGCGAAAAGGAACAAAGGGAACGTATCTTAGATTTTGTTCAGACGGTCGCGCGCTCAGTGGGCGTCCGACTAGGGGGTCGAACCGACCAAATGCCAGATTAAACTCGGCTAGGAAAGCTTGAACGACACAGCCCGGACGGCGCTATCCATTGTCGTGATGTCAGGCCGCCCGTTTCGCGATCTTAGCAATCGTCGCCCGGCTACATCCCACCGCGTTCTCGATCTGGGACCATGACAGACCCTTGCGGAGCATCGTGGCTATCGAGGCGTTCCGAGCTACATTCTCCTGTCGGCGGCATCGGGAGGAACGACCATAAGGGCGATCCAGGACCACTACCCGCCGAGCTTTGCTTACAGCTACGGCTGCGGCCCTGCGAATCCACACCGCCACTATCTGATCGGAAGCGGATCGAAGAACAAGTCATTTTCGCAATGGGCTTTTGCGGTGTATCATTGCCTCTGATTGTAAACCGCAATCACAAGGCATCCTGCGGCTTGGTCGAGGGAGGCATAGATGCGCGCCGTTCTGATCTCGGGTGCGGCTCTCCTATTATGGAACGACCCAATAGCTTATGAGATGTCGCCACCACAAACTGAACAAGCGATCGCCGAAAGAAACATGCGCATGCATGAACAGCGCAAAGATCAGTTGGTAGGTTCTAATGTGTCGCCAACAGGTGCTGATCAGGTAGGTTCTGCACCAGTCATGCGCGGGAATGAGCGAATCAAGGACCGCTCTGGCTTCCACGACGTCGTTATTTCCGATGCTGATGAATGTAAGCTAACCTTTCCCATGCCGACCGTTGGCCGTATATACTGTCACGACAAAGGTGCAAAGAAATTTAGTCCCGAGGAAATGAAGCGTATTAGCCGCAGCCTTACTCCTTAGTCTGCCAATCGTATACCCAAGAAAGCACATCGGCTCCGGTCTACGTTCTCAAGGCGTATTAAGGTATCCTTCATTCTCAGTTAAGTCGAATGAGAAATGTTCGTATTTCTTAAACTTCTCAATCTTCTCCCAGAATACGAAAGCACTGCCGAGATTGAAACTTGCGGGTAAATCAGTAAGTTTCTTGGCAATTTGTTCGAGGCTGTATTTCTTAGGTATCTTCCAAACCACTCCGTTTTCTTCTTCGGGAATAATGTAAGTCATGCGGAGGAAATCGAGCATCGAGATCGTCTGTTCCACATCGCGCACTGAAGTTACGATCAAGTCCCAGTTATCATATTTTGTATATCCCAGCCTATACATGGTCAGAAATAATTCGTGTCCTCTGACATATGATGGTATATGGATAAGTTTCCCTGTGTGTAGTTCGACGAAGTATGAGCCGCCTCCGCAGAGGGCTTTCGCATCATCTCGCGAATCTACGTATTCCTTCGAGTTGATAGGTACTACGTATCCTTCATCGAAATATAATACCCGCTCAACATCTACTGATACTAGACCCATCGAGTTCGGATCTATTTTTTCTGTTACACTCTTGAGAGCTTGCCATAGCGTGATTGGCATGATTGCCTCCGCATGGAGAACTAGTTTGGCTGACGATGGCTTCGGCTCTATATCAGTATGAAAAAAGTCATGGGCCGCGAGCGAAACTACTTATTCAGCCCGCCAATAGCTAACTCAAGAGGCGGCTTCTTTCCATGTCGCTTAACCCCGAGGGCGCTCGTAACGCAGCCTGTAGCGGATCGCATCACTGTAGCTGTGAATGATCTAGCCATCCTCACACATGCGGTTCAACCAGCCTTTCTGACCGTTCCCATGTGCTGCCCCGGCCCCGAAAGCTTTTGTGAACGGGCGCCCCAAGCTGGATTAGATCGTCCGATTCCCACCTCCACATTGATTCTCTCGAACCCTCCGAAGCCATCATCAAACTGAAGCTCCGATCAGACCGTGACAAAAGGACGCTTCACTGACGCTGCATGATTGGTTTCCGGCGGTTGATCATCCTCTCGTCAAGCGTTCCAGAACCGTCGCAACAGCCTTCCATCCGGTCACTTTTAGGGCTTCGTTTCGGTCACAATCCTGTCACAGCAAAGGGCTCCGAACCATGACCCGAAGCCCTTCACAACCGCTGTTTGACAGTCCGCTAGTCGTGACCTAACCGTCGTAAGTCACTCTCATAGCGATGGTTTCTCAATCACGTATGGATCACCCGCCCATACGCATCCAACACGCTCTCGTGCATCATCTCCGAGAGCGTCGGGTGCGGGAAGACCGTGTGCATCAGCTCTTCCTCGGTGCTCTCCAGGGTCATCGCCACGACGTAGCCCTGGATCAGCTCGGTCACCTCGGCGCCGATCATGTGGGCGCCGAGCAATTGGCCGGTCTTGGCGTCGAACACCGTCTTGATCAGGCCGTCCGGCTCGCCGAGCGCGATGGCCTTGCCGTTGCCCGCGAAGGGGAAGCGGCCGACCTTCACTTGGAAGCCCTGCTCCTTGGCCTTCGCCTCGGTGAGGCCGACGCTGGCGATCTGCGGCTGGCAATAGGTGCAGCCCGGGATCTTGCCCTTGTCCATCGGGTGGGTGTGCAGGCCCTTGATGGTCTCGATGCAGATCACGCCCTCGTGCTCCGCCTTGTGGGCGAGCATCGGCGGGCCGGCCACGTCGCCGATGGCGTAGAGGCCGGGCACGTTGGTGCGGCCGAGCCCGTCCGTGACGACGATGCCGCGGTCGGTCTTCACGCCGAGCGTCTCGAGGCCGAGATTCTCGATGTTGCCGACGACGCCGACCGCCGAGATCAGCTTCTCGGCGGTGATCTGCTGGGTCTTGCCGTCCGCGCCCTCCACCGTCGCGGTGACGGCGTTGCCGCCCTTCTCGACCTTGGTCACCTTGGCGCCGGTGAGGATCTTGATGCCCTGTTTCTCGAAGCGCTTGCGGGCGAGGCCCGCGATCTCGGCATCCTCCACGGGCAGGATCTGCGGCAGCAGCTCCACCACCGTCACCTCGGCGCCCATGGTGCGGTAGAACGAGGCGAACTCGATGCCGATCGCGCCCGAGCCCATCACGAGCAGGCTCTTGGGCATCGCCTCCGGCACCATGGCCTCGTAATAGGTCCAGATCTGCTTCTTATCGGGCTCGATGCCGGGGATCGCGCGGGGCCGCGCGCCGGTCGCCACGATGATGTGCTTGGCCTGGTAGGTGCCGGCGCCCTTGGCGCCCTTCGGCGCCTCGGCGCGCTTGGTCTCCTTGACGGTGACCGTGCCGGGCGCGTTGCCCTTGGCCGCGGCATCGACCGTGGCCTCGCCCCAGATCACGTCGACCTTGTTCTTCTTGAGCAGCATGCCGACGCCGCCGTTGAGGCGGCCCGAGACGCCGCGCGAGCGCTTCACGATGGCGGAGGCATCGAACGAGACCTCCTTGGCGGAGAGCCCGTAATCGGCGGCGTGCTGCATGTAGTGGTAGATCTCGGCCGAGCGCAGCAGCGCCTTGGTCGGGATGCAGCCCCAGTTCAGGCAGATGCCGCCGAGATGCTCGCGGTCGACCACCGCGGTCTTGAAGCCGAGCTGCGCTGCGCGGATCGCCGTGACGTAGCCGCCGGGGCCGGCGCCGATGATGAGGACGTCGTAGGTGTCGGACATTTACCTCTCCGCGAACTCCCCTCCCCCTTGCGGGGAGGGGGCAGGGGGTGGGGGTGGCTCCGCCTGGCCGGCAGGATCCGGAAGGGATGAGGCGGGTGCGGCGGCGAGCGCCGCATGGATCGTGTCGAGGACGATATCGATCTCTCGCAGGACCATCCGATTCGAGAAGCGTAGAACGCGGAAGCCTTCAGCCTGGAGATAGGCATCGCGGCGTGAATCATATGCCGCGCTGGCATCTGAGCCGTGCTGATCGCCGTCGACCTCGACGATGAGACGAGCGGACAGACAGCAGAAATCGGCGACGTAGGGACCGATGGGGACCTGCCTGCGAACGTGCGAGCCGACGATCGGCAGGCGATGGCGCAGATGCCACCAGAGGCGCCGTTCCGCTTCGGTCGGCACCTGCCGAAGGCGTGTCGCGTGGGCGCTCGCGCGGGCCGTGACGCGCCTTTCCGGCGGCTTGTTCCAAGGCATCGGCGCCATCTTCAGAGCAGGAGATCCCCCCTCCCTTGGACGAAGGGGCAACGGGTCGAAGGACTGGGGTGGTCCTGACGGCGCCGCAGAGCCCCATCCGGCACCACCCCCACCTCCGGCTCCTCCCCGCAAGGGGGAGGAGAGATGGCCGCAGCGCCGGCTCAGACCAGCATGCCCATCGGGTTCTCGATCAGGCCCTTGAAGGCCGAGACCAGTTCGGCGCCGAGCGCCCCGTCGAGCACCCGGTGGTCGCAGGACAGCGTGCAGGTCATCACCTGCACCACGGCGGGCTGGCCGTCCTTCACCACGACGCGCTTCTCGCCGGCGCCCACCGCCAGGATGCTCGATTGCGGCGGGTTGATCACCGCGGTGAACTGCTTGATCCCGAACATGCCGAGATTGGACACCGAGGTGACGCCGCCCTGGTACTCCTCGGGCTTCAGCTTCTTGGCGCGGGCGCGGACGGCGAAGTCCTTCATCTCGTTGGAGATGGTCGAGAGCGTCTTCTCGTTGGCCCGGCGGATGACGGGGGTGAACAGGCCGCCGTCGATGGCCACCGCGACGCCGACCTCGGCATGCTTGAAGCGCAGGATGCGGTCCTCGGCCCAGACGGCGTTGGCCGCCGGCACGCGGGTGAGCGCAAGGCCCATCGCCTTGATGACGAAGTCGTTGACCGAGAGCTTGAACAGCGGCTTGCCGTCCTTGTCCTTGCCGGACGAGGCGTTCAGCGTTTCGCGCAGCTTCATCAACGCGTCGAGCTCGCAATCGACGGTGAGGTAGAAGTGCGGGGCCACCTGCATCGCCTCGGTGAGGCGCTTGGCGATGGTCTTGCGCATGCCGTCGAGGGGGACCTCCTCGTAGGCGTCCTTGGCGAAGAAGCCCTTGACCTGATCGAGCGAGAGCCCGGCCGGCGCAGCGGCGGCGGCTTTCGGAGCGGGGGCGGCGGGCGCAGCCTTCGGCGCCTCGGCGGCGGCTTTCTCTGCCTCGGCGGCGGCCTGGGGGGGCTTGGTCGCGCCGGAGGCCTTCGCCGCCTGCACGTCGCGGGCGATGATGCGCCCGCGCGGACCGGAGCCTTCCACCGCAGCGAGGTCGACGCCGTCCTGCTTGGCGATGCGGCGCGCGAGCGGCGAGGCGAAGACGCGGCCACCCTCAGACGCGGCGGCGGGCTTCGCGTCTGCCTTGGCCTCACCCTTGGCCGCGTCCGGCGCCTCGTTCACCCGCTCATAGGCCATGTGGCCGCCGCCGGGCGTGGTGTTCTGCGCCGCCGGGGTCTCGGTGGGCTTCGGCGCCTCCGCCTGCTTGGACGCGCCGCCCGACGCCGCCGCCGAGACGTCCTCGCCGTCGGCGGCGATGATGGCGATCAGGTCGTTGACCGGCACGTCCGCCGTGCCCTCGGGCACCACGATCTTGGCGAGGACACCCTCGTCGATGGCCTCGACCTCCATCGTGGCCTTGTCGGTCTCGATCTCGGCGAGCACGTCGCCGGACTTGACCGCGTCGCCCTCCTTCTTGAGCCACTTGGCGAGGTTGCCCTTCTCCATGGTCGGGGAGAGCGCGGGCATCAGCACGTTGATGGGCATGGCGTCAGGTCTCGGGCTGGGCCGGGGCGGCGGGATCGGCGAAGGGGAACGGGGCGTCGAGCGGGAACGGTCTCAGCCATGGGCGCGGTTCGCCATCGCTAGTTGAGGCCGTCGCGGTCGAGGCTCTCCGCCTCGAAGCCGGCGCGGATGCGCGCGAAGGCCTCCTCCTCCGACATCTCGGTCTCCAGCGCGTAGGCGCGGGCCGCCTGCCGGGCGAGGTCGATGAGGAGGCGCCCCCAGGTCGCGGGGTCGTCGAAGGAGCGGCGGAGCGCGACGCTCACCGCGCCGTCCACCACGATGGCGCGCAGCACCTCGACGCCGCCGTTCTCGGCGACGTCGGGCGGCACGGAGAGTTCTTGGAAAGTCTCGCTCACGGCAGCAGCCCTCTCTGGATCCCCGGCGCGCCGAACACGCCGGGGCGATGAGCGGCGCGCGGGCCTACTTGTAGCAAACGCTCTTCGCCGCCTCGACGACCTCGGCCACCGAGGGCAGCGCGAGCTTCTCGAGGTTCGCCGCGTAGGGCATCGGCACGTCCTTGCCGGTGATGCGCAGGACCGGCGCGTCGAGATAGTCGAAGGCGTCGACCATCAGCCGGGCCGAGATCTCGGCGCCGACGCCCGATTGCGGGAAGCCCTCCTCGACGGTGATGCAGCGGCCGGTCTTCTTGACCGACTCGACCACCGTGTCGGTGTCCATCGGGCGGATGGTGCGCAGGTCGATCACCTCGGCCTCGATGCCTTGCTCGGCGAGAGCCTGCGCGGCCTTGAGCGCGTAGGTCATGCCGATGGCGAAGGAGACGATGGTCACGTCCGTGCCCGGGCGGTGGATCTTCGCCTTGCCGATCGGCAGCACGAAATCCTCCAGCTTCGGCACCGGGAAGGACTGGCCGTAGAGGATCTCGTTCTCGAGGAAGATCACCGGGTTCGGGTCGCGGATCGCGGCCTTGAGCAGGCCCTTGGCGTCCGAGGCCGTGTAGGGGGCGATCACCTTGAGGCCGGGCACGTTCGAGTACCAGGCCGAATAGTCGTGGCTGTGCTGGGCGGCCACGCGGGCGGCGGCGCCGTTGGGGCCGCGGAACACGATCGGGCAGCCGAGCTGGCCGCCGGACATGTAGAGGGTCTTGGCCGCCGAGTTGATGATCTGGTCGATCGCCTGCATGGCGAAGTTGAAGGTCATGAACTCCACGATCGGCTTCAGGCCGGCGAGCGCCGCGCCGACGCCGATGCCGGCGAAGCCGTGCTCGGTGATCGGCGTGTCGACCACGCGCTTGGCGCCGAATTCCTGCAGCAGGTTCTGCGTGACCTTGTAGGCGCCCTGGTACTCGGCGACCTCCTCGCCCATGACGAAGACGTCGGGGTCGCGGCGCATCTCCTCGGCCATGGCGTCGCGCAGGGCCTCGCGCACGGTCTGGGTGACCATCGGCGTGTCGGCCGGGAACTCGGCCATCACCGGTGCCTCGGCCTTGTTGGTGATCACGGCCGGCGCCGCCGGGGCGCGGGGCGCATCCTCGCCGGACTTGGCGACCGGCGCCGGCTTCTCGGCCTGGCCCTCCGCCTGCATGTCCGGGGTCGGGGCCGGCGGGCCGCCGGAGCCGTTGGGCTTGGCCTTGCCGCCGCCGGAGGCCGCGGCGGAGACGTCCTCGCCCTCGGCGGCGATGATCGCGATCGGCGTGTTGACGGCGACGCCCTCGGTGCCCTCCTCGATCAGGATCTTGGCGAGCACGCCCTCGTCGATGGCCTCGACCTCCATCGTGGCCTTGTCGGTCTCGATCTCGGCGAGCACGTCGCCGGACTTGACCGCGTCGCCCTCCTTCTTGAGCCACTTGGCGAGCTTGCCCTCCTCCATGGTGGGCGAGAGGGCGGGCATGAGGATGTCGGTCGCCATGTCTTGCTCTGTGGTGGGGCTGCGGGGCGGCCTGGAAGGGATCTGCGGAGCGCGCGCCGGCTCAGGCGTTCGCTTCGAGCAGGATGTCGGTCCACAGCTCGGACGGATCCGGCTCGGGATCGTTCGTCGCGAACTCGGCGGAGTCGTTGACGATCTCGCGCGCCTTGGCGTCGGTGGCCTTGAGGTCGGCCTCGGGCACGCCGTGCAATTCGAGCAGGCGCTTGCGCACCATCTCGATCGGGTCGTGCTCGTCGCGCATCTTGGACACCTCGTCCTTCGACCGGTACTTGGCCGGGTCGGACATGGAGTGGCCACGATAGCGGTAGGTCTGCATCTCCAGGATGTAGGGGCCCTGGCCCGAGCGGGCATGCTCGATGGCGCGGGTGGCGGCCTCGCGCACCGTGCGCACGTCCATGCCGTCCACCTGCTCGCCGGGGATGCCGAAGGAGAGGCCGCGCTTCGAGAAATCCGTCTGCGCCGAGGCGCGGGCCACCGAGGTGCCCATGGCGTAGCGGTTGTTCTCGATGACGTAGACGACCGGCAGCTTCCAGAGGGCCGCCATGTTGAAGCTCTCGTAGACCTGGCCCTGGTTGGCTGCGCCGTCGCCCATATAGGTCAGGCTGACCTTGCCGTTCTCGCGGTAATGGTCGGCGAAGGCGAGGCCCGTGCCGAGCGAGACCTGGGCGCCGACGATGCCGTGGCCGCCGAAGAACTGCTTCTCGCGGCTGAACATGTGCATCGAGCCGCCCTTGCCGCGGGAATAGCCCCCGCGCCGTCCGGTCAGCTCGGCCATCACCCCCTTCGGGTCCATGCCGCAGGCGAGCATGTGGCCGTGGTCGCGGTAGCCGGTGATGACCTGGTCGCCCTCGACCGAGGCCATCTGCATGCCGATCACCACGGCCTCCTGGCCGATATAGAGGTGGCAGAAGCCGCCGATCAGGCCCATGCCGTAGAGCTGGCCCGCCTTCTCCTCGAAGCGGCGGATCAGCAGCATCTCGTGATAGGCGTGGAGGTCTTCGTCGCGGCTGAACTGGGGCGCATTGGGCGCCGGCCGGTGGGCGGCCTCGGCTTTCTGCGGGGTGGCGGCGTCAGGCTTCGATTGTCCCGCGTTCTTTGCGGCGGCCATCGCTTGCTCCCCGGCATTTGTCCGTTGCGAGGATCGTTTAGGCCAGGAAACCGGCGATGGCGAGGGCCGTTCCTCTGACAGGACGCCGCGATCTGTCAGGACGTGGTGACCAGCCGGTCAGATAGACTGTTCAGGGGGTGATAATGACCACGTCGTTGGCATGCACGCGACCGAGAACGATTCGGGCGCGCTCTTCCAGGAGGTCGCGGTCGATCTGCTCGCTGCGCAGGAGCGCCACGCGATGCTCCCAGGTCGCGCGCTCGGCCTTCGCCGCGGCGAGTTCCTGGGACAGCCCGTAAGCCTCGATCTTCAGGGCGCGCTTGGCCTCGAGGCCGCGGTTCCCGCTCTCCGCCTGATAGACGAAATAGCCGACGACGAGGGCCGACACGGTCCAAAGACCGAGCGGGAGCACGACCATTCTGACGCGGCGACGGACGACCATGCGCCGACCATCGCCGCGCAGGGTTAGGAAATGCCTAACGGAACGAGGCGCAGGCGGGGCTGAGCACGAGGCCCACGGCTTCCTGCGCGAAGGCGGCCCGATAGGCGTCGCGGATCGCGTTGAGCGCAGCCAGCGTCTCCGGCCGGTCCTCTGCGACGACGAGGACGATGCGGGTGCGTTCGGCGCGCAGCCGCCCAGCGGCTCCCCGCCACTGGCCGTGGCCGGCGATCACGGTGAGGCCGTCGGGGAAAAGCGGGGTGATCCGGGCGGCGAGGAAGCGGCGCCATGCCGATTCGGGGATCGGCCGTCCATCGCGGCGCGAGAGGCCGAACAGGAGCTGCGCCGAGAGGGCGGGTTCGCCCTCTCGGCAGGTCGATGCGGTCTCCTGCGCGCCGGCCGCCGCCCCGAGGGCGAGCAGGGCCCCCGCCCCGAGGGCGAGCAGGAGCGCGCAGGCGGCGAGGATCCGGCTCAGCGGCGGGCGAGCTGCTTGATCGCGGCGCGGCCGGCGTAGCGACCCTGCGCGCCCAGGCCCTCCTCGATGCGGATGAGCTGGTTGTACTTGGCCAGTCTGTCCGAGCGGGCGAGCGAGCCGGTCTTGATCTGCCCGCAATTGGTGGCGACCGCGAGGTCCGCGATGGTCGAATCCTCGGTCTCGCCCGAGCGGTGCGACATCACAGCGGTGTAGCCGGCGCGCTGGGCCATATCGACCGCGGCCAGCGTCTCGGTGAGCGAGCCGATCTGGTTGACCTTGATCAGGATCGAGTTGGCCGTGCCGCTCTCGATGCCGCGCGACAGGCGCTCCACGTTCGTCACGAAGAGGTCGTCGCCGACGAGCTGGCAGCGGTCGCCGATCTTGTCGGTCAGCAGCTTCCAGCCCTGCCAGTCGTCCTCGGACATGCCGTCCTCGATCGACAGGATCGGGTACTTGCCGACGAGCTCGGCGAGGTAGTCGACCTGGGCCTCGATCGAGCGGGTCTTGCCCTCGCCCTCGTAATGGTAGGCGCCTTCCTTGAAGAACTCGGTCGCCGCGCAGTCGAGCGCCAGCACCATGTCCTGGCCCGGCTTGAAGCCGGCGGCCTGGATCGACTCCATGACGAAGTCCAGCGCCGCCTCGGCCGAGGGCAGGTTCGGGGCGAAGCCGCCCTCGTCGCCGACATTCGTGTTGTGACCCTTCTTCTTCAGGGCGCTCTTGAGGGTGTGGAACACCTCCGAGCCCATGCGCACCGCCTCGGCGATCGAGTCGGCGCCGACCGGCATGATCATGAATTCCTGGAAGTCGATCGGGTTGTCCGCATGCGCGCCGCCGTTGATGATGTTCATCATCGGCACCGGCAGCACCCGGCCCTGCACGCCGCCGACATAGCGGTAGAGGGGCAGGCCCGCGGTCTCGGCCGCGGCCTTGGCCACCGCCAGCGAGACGCCGAGGATGGCGTTGGCGCCGAGCCGCGCCTTGTTCGGGGTGCCGTCGAGATGGATCATCGCCTCGTCGACGGCGACCTGATCCTCCGCATCCATGCCGCCGATGGCGTCGAGGATCTCGGTCTGCACCGCCTCGACCGCCTGGCGCACGCCCTTGCCGCCGTAGCGGCCCTTGTCGCCGTCGCGCAGCTCCACCGCCTCGTGCGCGCCGGTCGAGGCGCCCGACGGAACCGCGGCGCGGCCGAACGAGCCGTCCTCCAAGAGCACGTCGACCTCGACGGTGGGATTGCCCCGGCTGTCCAGGATCTCGCGGGCGGCGATGTTGGTGATCGCGGTCATGGAAATCCCCTCAAGATTCGTCGTGCGGGCCGCGCGGGCGCCTTCGCCCGGATCGCGGAACGGTCGGCGGGCTTATCGGTCAAGCTCGGTCCCGCTTCAAGCGGTCGCATCCCTGTGCCGGCCGTTCGTCATGGGATGGCTGTCGCCCGCGACGCTGCATTGCCTGCCGTGCGGATGCAAGCCCGGCGCGCGCGCGCTATAGCCCGCGCATGACGAACGACGCTCTGCAGCTCGGCCAGGCCATCCCCCTCCCCGCCTCGCCCGAAGAGGCCCGCCTCGACCGGGTGCCCAACCCCCATGCCGATACGGATTACTGCGCCCGCTTCACCGCGCCCGAGTTCACCTCGCTCTGTCCGGTGACCGGCCAGCCCGATTTCGCGATCCTGGTGATCGACTACGTGCCGGACCGCTGGCTCGTCGAATCGAAGTCGCTGAAGCTTTATCTCGGGTCGTTCCGCAACCACGGCGCCTTCCACGAGGATTGCACGGTGGCCATCGGCAAGGCGCTCGCGGGGCTGCTGGAGCCGCGCTACCTGCGGATCGGCGGCTTCTGGTACCCGCGCGGCGGCATCCCGATCGACGTGTTCTGGCAGACCGGCGAGCCCCCGAAGACCGTGTGGCTGCCCGATCCCGGGGTTCCGCCCTACCGCGCGCGTTAGAGCGCTCTTGAGCCGAAGCGGACACCGGTTCGGCGAAAGAGAGCGCGTCAGGACAACGGCTCCGAGGCGCAAACGAGAAGGGCGGCCGGCTCGCGCCGACCGCCCCTGAAACCCGATGCGGCTTCCCCTTAATAGGGGTAGCCGTAGTAGCCATAGCCCGGCGCGGCGTAGCCGCCACCATAGCCGTCACGGTAGTAGGCGTCACGGGCGGCACCCGCCGCGATCGCGCCGGCGGCGAGGCCGGCGATGCCGAGGCCGACGGCGGCACCGGTCCCGATGCCGCGGCGGCCGCGATAGCCGCCATAGCCGTAGCCGGCATGCGGGGCGTAGCCGTGGCCGTAATAGCCGCGCGGGCGAGCGTCGGCCGAGGTCGCGGCGAAGGCGCCGAGCGACAGGGCGGCAACGGAAGCGATAGCGATCTTGCGCATGTGTCCCTTTCTCGATCTTGGATCGGAGTTGGACGGTCAACGCGAGCGTGACGGAAAGGGTTCCGCCAATCTTCGCCGGATTGGACCAAGTCACGCCCGCTCTCGGACGGTGCGGCCGGGCCACTCTCGCAAATGAATGCGACCTGAACGCGTTCGCCGACTTGTGAGACTTGTCCTGGCGCGAGGCATGAGCGGCGTTTGCTATGACGGTCGCGCCGGTCATACGACATCCGGGTGATCCCTTCGGGATGGCGGATGTCGCCTTCGCTCGAGCGCTGCGCGGGCTTGCCGATACCGCGTCCGGTCCGATCAACCGGGCGCGGTATCAGACCCGTCCTGGCCAGAATGCCTGCGAGGGGGCAGCTTGCCCCGGCTTCATCTCAGCACCGTCTCCGGCTTCGTGCCGCCGGAGACCTGTGCGAAGCGGGGCCGTGAAATCCGGCAGTGGAGCAGCTAGGCTGCACGCGCCATCTGGAGCCACCCGCGCATGGACACCCTCACGCTCATCCTCGACACCTTCGCCCCGATCGCCGGGCGCAGGATCCTCGATCTCGGTTGCGGGCCCGGGATCCTCGCCAAGGCGCTCGCGGCCGAGGGGGCTGACGTCACCGGCATCGATCCGGGCGAGGCTGCGATCGCGGCGGCCCGGTCCCGGGTTCCGGCGGGGCGCTTCGAGCAGGCTTCCGCCGAAGCCCTGCCCTTCGCGGATGCCGAATTCGACGGGGCGGTGATCCTCAACGCCCTGCACCACGTGCCGAACCCGCGCACCGCGCTCGCCGAGGCGGGGCGCGTGGTCGGCCCCGGCCGGCCGATCGTCGTGGTGGAGCCGCTCGCCGAGGGCAGCTTCTTCGCGGCGCTGAAGCCGATCGAGGACGAGACCGAGATCCGCGCCGCGGCGCAGGCGGCCATCGCCGCCGCGGTCGCCGGAGGCGCCTTCGCCTGCCGCCGCGACATGACCTTCGAGCGGCATGAGACCTTCGCGGACCTCGCCGCCTTCCTCGCCCGCGTCACCGCGGTGGATCCGGCCCGGCAGGCGGCGATCGAGGCCGACGCGGCCAACATCGCCGCCGCCTTCGAGGCTGCCGCGACCCGCACGCCAGAGGGCTACGGCCTCACGCAGCCCCTGCGGGCGCATGTCCTCGTGCCGGCGGGCTGACCGGACGGGTGCCGAGAGGGGTCATCCCTCTCGCGGGTCCAGGGCGGAGCCCTGGGGCTTCAAGCCAGGGCTCCGCCCCGGCACCCGGCCAAAGGGATGATCCCTTTGGAATCCCGATGATCAGAGGACGGGGCGGGCCTTGGCGAGCCTGTCGAAGGCGACGAGTTCGTCGAGCAGGGCCGGCATGGCCTTGAGCGGCACCATGTTCGGGCCGTCCGAGGGGGCGCGGTCGGGATCGGGATGGGTCTCGATGAACACGCCGGCCACGCCCACCGCCACGGCGGCGCGGGCGAGGACGGGCACGAACTCGCGCTGGCCGCCGGAGCTCGCCCCCTGCCCGCCCGGCTGCTGCACGGAGTGGGTCGCGTCGAACACCACCGGCGCGCCGCCCGTCACGCGCGCCATGATCGGCAGGCTGCGCATGTCCGAGACCAGGGTGTTGTAGCCGAAGGAGGCGCCGCGCTCGGTGACGATGACGTTCGGGTTGCCCGCCTGCGTCACCTTGGCGGCGACATGCGCCATGTCCCAGGGCGCCAGGAACTGGCCTTTCTTGACGTTGACGGCGCGGCCGGTGCGCGCGGCAGCGAGCAGGAGGTCGGTCTGCCGGCAGAGGAAGGCCGGGATCTGCAGCACGTCCACCGTCTCGGCCACCGGCGCACATTGCTCGGCCGCGTGCACGTCGGTGAGCACGGGAAGCCCGAGCGACTCGCGGATCTCGGCGAAGATCGGCAGCGCCCCCTCCAGGCCGAGGCCGCGCGCGGTGCTGCCGGAGGTGCGGTTCGCCTTGTCGAAGGAGGCCTTGAACACGAGCCCGAGCCCGAGCCGCGCGGCCATCTCCTTCAGCGCCGCGGCGATCTCCAGGGCGTGGCTGCGGCCCTCGAGCTGGCAGGGGCCGGCGATCAGGGCGAGCGGCAGGTGGTTGCCGAAGGCGGCGTCGCCGACGCGGACGGTGATGGGCTGTTCGTTCGACATGCCCTGCCTCTAGCCGGCCTGGGCGCTCCGCGGAAGGTGCGCCTTGCGATGCAGGATTGCGCCCCGGTCCATCTCGACGACGCAGATGGTGAGCAGCCCGGCGAGGCTGTCGCCGCGCGGTCCGGTCTCGCAGCGCAGGGAGAGGCGTCCGTCCCGGCCCTGCATCGGCGCCCCGGCGAGGAGCGAATCCTGGTGGAGGCGCAGGGCCAGAGCCTCGGCGCGTCCCGGCTCCGTCCCGGCGAGCGCCTGTGCGGCGAGGCCGACCAGGGCGAAGAAGCGCGGAATCGGCTCGCGGTCGAGGGCGCCGAGGACGATCCGCCGCGGCGCGCGGCAATCGAGGCTCATCCGCTCCGCATCGGCGGCCCGGAACACTGCCCCCGGCTCCGCCCGCCCGGCCAGCGAGGCGCCGGTGACGCGGATCACCCGGGCGGCGAGCGCGTCGCAGGACTCCGCGCGCGCGCCGGTGGGGGCGAGCGTCGCGGCGAGGAGAAGCAGGGCGGGAGCGGCGCGCATCCTGGCGTCCTCGGAGCCTCCGGCGGGCGCCGCCCCATGGGGCGCCCGCCGGGGCTTCATAGCCTGCCGCGGCAGGCCGGGAAACCGCGGCCCCAACAGGCAGCGCCGGCCCCCGCGAGAGGGCCGGCGCTTCCGTGAAGGGCCCTGGACCTGGATCAGCCGGCCTTGCTCAGCGACACCGCGACGAAGCGGGTGACGCCCTTGCCGTTCTTGACCCGCATCAGCACCGCCTTGCGGCCCGACGACTCGGCGGCACGGATCTGCGCGGCGACGTCGGAGGGCTTCGACACGCTCTTGCCGCCGACATCGAGGATCAGGTCGCCCTGCTCGATGCCCTTGGCCGCCGCCGGCCCGTCCGGATCGACCTCGACCACCGCCACGCCCTGGTCGGCGAGGCCGACATCCGAGGCCGGGGCGAGGTTGAGGCCCAGCCGCGGCTGGCCGTTGGCGGTGTCGCTGTCGCGGGTCGCGACCTTGGTGCCCTCGTTCGGCAGAGCGCCGAGGGTGATCGTGGCGGTGTCGGCCTTGCCGCCGCGCAGGTAGGCGATGTCGACCTTGGCGCCGGGCTTCAGCCCCGCGATCCGGCGCGACAGCTCCCGGGCGTCGTTGACGGGATTGCCGTCGACCTTCTCGATCACGTCGCCGGACTTGATACCGGCCTTGGCGGCGGGCGTGCCGTCCTCGGCATGGTCGACGAGGGCACCCTTCGGCCGGTCGAGGCCGAGCCCTTCCGCGATGTCCTGCGTCACCGGCTGGACCTGCACGCCGAGATAGCCGCGGGCGACCTTGCCGTCCGTGCGGAGCTGCTCGACCACCGCCTGCACCGTCTCGGCCGGGATCGCGAAGGCGAGGCCGACGCTGCCGCCCGACGGCGAGGCGATCGCGGTGTTCACCCCCACCACCTCGCCGTTGACGTTGAAGGTGGGGCCGCCCGAATTGCCCTTGTTGATCGGCGCGTCGATCTGCAGGAAGTCGTCGTAGGGGCCGGCGCCGATGTCGCGGCCGCGGGCCGAGACGATGCCCGCCGTCACCGTGCCGCCGAGGCCGAACGGGTTGCCGATCGCCACCACCCAGTCGCCGACCCGCGGCGCGCCCTTGCCGAACTGGACGTAGGGGTAGCTGCCCGCGTCGTTGATCTTGAGCAGCGCGATGTCGGTCTTCGAATCCTTGCCGATCACCTTGGCGTCGAGGGTGCGGCCGTCGTCGAGGGTCACCTGCACGGTCTTGGCGTGGTCCACCACGTGGTTGTTGGTCACCACGTAGCCGTCGGCCGAGATGATGAAGCCCGAGCCCACGGCGCCGCGGCCGCCCTGGCGCTGCTGGGGCATGCCGGGCTGGCCGTTCTGGCCGAAGCGGCGGAAGAACTCGCGCAGCTGCGGCGGCACGTTCTGGAGGCTGCGGCCGCCTTGGCTGCCCTGGCCGGGGCCGTCCTCGTCGTCCGCGCCCGCCGTGTCGTCGAGCTTCACCTTCACCGAGACGACGCCGGGCTTCACCTTGTCGACGACGTTGGCGAAGGAGCCCGGCGGGTGCTCGGGCGCCTCGATCGGGGTCTTCGGCAGGGCCTGGGCGTAGGCGGGCGTGGCCGAGGGCAGGTAGGCGCTGCCGACGGCGCCGCCCGCGACGAGCGCGGCGGCGGCGACGGAAGCGAGGGCGCGGCGCGAAGGGCGGGTCTGGGTCTCGGGCATCGGGGTCTCCGGTGGGCAGGTCTCTCGCCGCGGAAGCGGCATGAGCCCGTCTTAGGGAGACGCCCCTGACCCGCCCGTGGCGGACGCATTACGGTTTCGTCAGGTTCGCCGTCTCCGCGTGCCGACCTCGTTCCGGGGGGGCGGCACATCCCCGCCTTGGCCGATGCGCGCCGATCGCGCACAGAGCAGCCGCAACCTGAGCGGAGAGGCGCATCGTGGCCTGGATCATCCTGTTCGTCGCCGGCCTTCTGGAGACCGGCTGGGCGATCGGCCTGAAATACACGGAGGGCTTCACGCGGCTCGTGCCCTCGGTGCTGACGCTCGTCACCATGGCGGCGAGCGTGGTGCTGCTGTCCCTGGCCTTGCGCACCCTGCCCGTGGGCACCGGCTACGCGGTCTGGACCGGGATCGGCGCGGTCGGCACCGCGATTCTCGGGATCGTGCTGTTCGATGAGCCGGCGACCGCCGCCCGCCTCGCCTGTATCGGGCTGATCGTGGCGGGGATCGCCGGGCTCAAGTTCGTGTCGTGAGCCGGCCTACCCCTCCAGCCGCGCCAGCGCTTCCCGGAGCTTGCCGAGCCGCTCGATCTCGGCGTCGCGGCGCTCGCGGTTCTCCTCGACGATCTCCTCCGGGGCACGCGCCACGAAGTCGGCATTGCCGAGCTTGGACTCGATCTTCTTGATCTCGCCCTCGGCCTTCACCGCCTCCTTCTGCAGGCGGGAAACCTCGGCGGCGAGGTCGACGATGCCCTCCAGCGGCAGGGCCGCGACGCTGCCGCGCACGAGGAGCTGCACCGAGTTCTTCGGCGCGGCCTCGGCAAAGGTGATCTCGGAGAGGCGGGCTAGGCGAACCAGCGTGTCACGCCATGCCTCGACGCGGGCACGCACCGCCTCGCTCGCGCCGACGAGGACGAGGGGCACCTGAGCGGCGGCCGGCACGCTGGTCTCGGAGCGGGCGGAGCGCACCTCGGAGACGAGATCGACCACGAAGCCGACCTCCGATTCCGCCTCGGCATCGGCGAGGCCGGCGAGATCCGGCCAGGGCGCCAGCGCCAGCATGCCGCGCTCCGGGACGGCCTCGCCCTTGATCGCCCAGAGCTCCTCCGTGAGGAAGGGCATGAACGGATGCAGGAGCTTGGCGATCTGGTCGATCAGGAAGGCCACCGTCTCCTGGGTCTCGGCCTTCTGGGCCGGATCGACGCCCTCGCCCTGGAGCACGGGCTTGGCCAGCTCCAGATACCAGTCGCAGAAGATGTTCCAGACGAAGCGGTAGGCGGCGGTGGCCGCGTCGTTGAAGCGGTAGGCGTCGAGCGCCCCCGCGACCTCGGCGACGGCGCGGGCGGCCTCGCCCAGCGCCCAGCGGTTGACCGGCTGGCGCACGCCCTCGGGGCGGAAGGCCGGATCGAGCCGGCAGCCGTTGAGCTCGGCGAAGCGGGCGGCGTTCCAGAGCTTCGTCGCGAAGTTGCGGTAGCCCTCGACCCGGTTGACCGCGAGCTTGATGTCGCGGCCCTGCGCCGCCATCGCGGCCAGGGTGAAGCGCAGCGCGTCGGCACCGTACTGGTCGATCAGCCCGAGCGGGTCGACCACGTTGCCCTTCGACTTCGACATCTTGGCGCCCGACGCGTCGCGCACCAGCGTGTGCAGGTAGACGGTCGAGAACGGCACCTGATCGGTGACGTGGAGGCCGAGCATCATCATGCGGGCGACCCAGAAGAACAGGATGTCCTTGCCGGTCACCAGGGTGCTGGTCGGGTAGAAGCGCGACAGCTCGGGCGTGCTCTCCGGCCAGCCGAGGGTCGAGAACGGCCAGAGGCCGGAGGAGAACCAGGTGTCGAGGACGTCCGGGTCGCGGGTGAGCGCGACGTCGCGCCCGCGCTCGGCCTTCGCCTTCTCAAGCGCCTCGGCCTCGTCATGGGCAACGTAGATGCCGCCCTCGTCGTCGTACCAGACCGGGATCTGGTGGCCCCACCAGAGCTGGCGCGAGATGCACCAGGGCTCGATGTTCTCCAGCCACTGGAAGAAGACCTTCTCGTAGTTGTCGGGCACGAACTTCGTCTGCCCGTCGCGCACGGCCTGGAGGGCGCGCTCGGCGAGCGGCTTGACGTTCACGTACCACTGGTCGGTGAGGTAGGGCTCGATCACGACGCCCGAGCGGTCGCCGTGCGGCACGGCATGGGTGTTCGGCTCGATCTGCCGGAGCCGGCCGCGCTCCTCCATCAGGGCGACGACGCGCTTGCGCGCCTCGAACCGGTCGAGGCCGTGCAGCGCCAGGGTCTCGGCCTCGGGCTGGGCATCGGCCAGGAAGGCCTCGTTGCCGGCGACAAGCATGCGCGCCTCGGCGTCGAGGATGTTGATGAGCGCGCAGCCATGGCGCTTGCCGACCTCGAAGTCGTTGAAGTCGTGCGCCGGGGTGATCTTCACCGCGCCGGTGCCCTTCTCGGGGTCGGAATATTCGTCGGCGACGATCGGGATCAGGCGGCCGACGAGGGGCAGGCGAACGCGCTTTCCGACGAGCCCTGTGTAGCGCTCGTCCTCCGGATGCACCGCGACGGCGGTGTCGCCGAGCATGGTCTCGGGGCGGGTGGTCGCCACCGTGATGACCGCGCCCGTCTCGGCGCCGGATTCATCCACGACCGGGTAGTCGAAGTGCCAGAGGTTGCCCTTGGTCTCGATCTGCTGGACCTCGAGGTCCGAGATCGCGGTCTGGAACTTCGGGTCCCAGTTCACGAGGCGCTTGTCGCGGTAGATCAGCCCCTGCGCATGCAGGTCCACGAAGACCTTGAGGACGGCGGCCGAGAGGCCCTCGTCCATGGTGAAGCGCTCGCGCGACCAGTCGCAGGAGGCGCCGAGCCGCTTGAGCTGGTTGACGATGGCGCCGCCCGATTCCGCCTTCCAGGCCCAGACCCGCTCGAGGAAGGCCTCGCGCCCGAGCGTCCTGCGGTCCGGCTCGCCGTCGGCGGCGAGCTTGCGCTCCACCACCATCTGCGTGGCGATGCCGGCATGGTCGGTGCCCGGCTGCCAGAGCACGTCCTTGCCCCGCATCCGCTCGAAGCGGCAGAGGATGTCCTGCAGCGTGTTGTTGAGGGCGTGCCCCATATGGAGCGTGCCCGTCACGTTCGGCGGCGGGATGACGATGCAGAAGGGCTCGGCCCCCGCGCGCTCGGGCCGGCCGGCGCGGAAGGCCTGGCCTTCCTCCCAGGCGGTGGCGACGCGCGCCTCGACGGCGGCCGGGTCGAAGGTCTTGTCCATCATGGGAAGTGCGGGCCCGCGGGGCTGTCCTGAGGAAGCGCCCGCTTTCAACCCGCCGGGGCCCCCGCGTCAACACGCAGGCCCCGCCTTCCTGTGCCGGGCCCGCTCCTTGAGCGGCGCGCCCTGCCCTGCCGGCGGTCAGCGCCCGCGCGACACCCGCTCGATCTCGGCGCGGACGAGGCGCTCGACCATCACGGGCAGGTTGTCGTCGAGCCAGGCCTTCAGCATCGGGCGCAGCATGTCGGCGACGAGGTCGTCGAGGGTGCGGGCGTTGCGCGACAGCACGGTGTGCGCGAGCATGTTGAAGGCGTTGCCGACGCTGGCATCGGTCGCCGACGAGGTCAGCGGCTCCGATGGCGCCTCGGGGGCGCGCGCCGGCTGAGCCGGTTGGACGGGCGGCGGCGGCGGCGCGGCCGCGATCGGCGGGGGTGCAGGCTCGGGCTCGGGGTCCGGCTCGACGACGATCGCGTCGAAATCCATCTCCTCGAGGCCGAAATCGATCGGGTCGAGGTCGAGCGGCGCGGGTTTCGCACTCGGGGCGGGCTCGGCGAACTCGGCGAGGTCGAGCACGTCCTCCGGCTCGGGCGGCGGCGGGGGCGCCTTCGCGGGCGGGGCGTCGCCGGGCTTGGCGGCCTGATCGTCGGCGATGATCCTGCGGATCGAGGCGAGGATCTCCTCCATCGAAGGCTCGTGGGCCTTCTCCGCCGTCTTGTCCTGAATCTTGGGGCTGGCTGCACTCATCCGGACGGCGCTCGGGAACGGGATCGACGCAGGCCTGCTTTAGGCCGAGGGCAGTATTCCATGCCGGTTTCCCGGGACAAGCGCTGCGGGAGCACAGTGCGGGGAAAACCCCTGGTCCCGGAAAACATCTCGACCCGGGCGCCGCCCGGGCGCGGTCAGCGCCCGTCCGGCGTGCGGATGCCGAACCAGAGGTCCTTGACCTGGTCGAAATGCGCCTTCGGGCTGTAGGCCGCCACCGGCACGGCGGTGAAGCGCACCGTCAGCCGGCCGATCGCCTGAACGACGCCGTAGGAGAAGATCACGCGGTCACGCTGCGCCGTGATCAGGTTCACGCGTGCGTTGAGGAGTTCCTGCTGCGCGTTCAGCACGTCGAGGGTGGTGCGCTGGCCGACGCGCGCTTCCTCGCGCACGCCGTTCAGCGCCACCTCGTTGGCCTGGACCTGGGCCTGCGAGGCGATCACGCGGGCCTTGGCCGCCTCGAGGCGGCCCCAGAAGTCGACGATCTGAGCGCGGACCTGATCGCGCACCTGCTCCGCCTCGATGCGGCGCTGCCCGACCGTCTCCTTGGCCTGGCGGATCTGCGCGTATTCCTGGCCGCCCTGGTAGAGCGGGATGGTCAGGCGGCCGAGGATCGAGGCTGCGTAGCCGCTCGTGTTGGCGACCTGCTGGTCGTAGGCCTGCTGAACCTGGCCCTGCACGCTGAGCGTCGGGTAGAGGGTGCCCTCGAACACCTTCACCTGCGCCTCGGCGGCGTCGACCGCGTGGAAGGCCGACAGGACCTGCGGGTGCTCGCGCAGGCCGACCGAGATCGCCTGGTCGAGGTTGGCCGGCACGTAGCGGTCGAGCGGCCGGCCCGGGGCGAGCTGGCGCGGCTCGACGCCGACGTTCTGGCGGTAGATGCCGATCGAGGTGCGCAAAGCCGATTCGGCGGCGCTCACGTCGGCGCGGGCGCCCGCGAGGCGCGCCTCGGCCTGGGCGACGTCGGTGCGGGTCACCTCGCCGACATTGAAGCGGTCGCGGGTCTGACGGAGCTGCTCCTCGAGCACCTCGACGTTGTTGCGCCGCAGCTCCAGGGTCGCCGTGTCCGAGAGGACGTTCATGTACGACTGCGCGGCGCTGAACAGAACCGACATCTCGGTGAAGCGCAGCGTCTCGCGCTGGCTGTACACGCCCGATTCGGCGCGGCGGGTGTTGTTGTCGGTCTGGAAGCCGTTGAACAGGGTCTGGTTGACGACGAGGCCGGCCGAGGCCGGCTTGAGGAGCTGGTCGAGATTGGTGCCGGCGAGGTTGCCGCCCTGCTGGGTGACGCCGGCCTGGACGTTGATCGCGGCCGTCGGCCGGTAGCCGGACACGGCGATGGCGACGTCCTCGTCGCGCACGCGGGTCAGCGCCCGGCTCGCGTTGAGCTGCGGGTTGCCGCCATAGGCCTTGGCGAGGGCGCTCTCGAGGGTCTCCGACATGGCCGGACCGGCCAGCGTCAGCGCGGCCGCCACCGAGGTGGCGAGCCGGAGCGCGGAACGTGTCGCAGGTGTACGTCTCTTCACGTCCATCAGCCCTTGCGGTGTTTCGGCTCTTCTTCGGATGACCGTGCGGTGTCCGCCGCGCGGCTGCCCGATCTCACCCGATCTGGCCCGCCCTGCTGTGCACCTTAGCCGAAAGCCCGCTCGGCGCGCACGTACTCGTGGCACCTGCTGCGTCGAATCATCGGCAGGTGGCGTATAAAGGCGACAGTCTTGGTCCCGGGCATGCGAGTGCCCGCCCGCATCCATGCAGGTTATCAACAGGCCCGGACTGCGTTGAGACCTAGTATTAGTACCTCCGGCCGAGGTCCCGCTGCGCGGTCGCGGCTGGAGGGAGGCGTTCAGCGGATCGTAAGGTCTGTCCTGGGCAAGTGCAGCTCTGCCCGATGACCCCGCGATCGCGTGCGGTTGCGGCCTCGCGTCCTAGAACGCGAAGCCGGCCTCGGCCGCGAAAGCCGGCAGCACCGGCAGCGAGGCGCCGAACAGGGGGCGCGATCCGAAGGCGTCGCCCGCGCGCACGAACACGGTCGCCTTGGCGGCCCGGTCCGGCCCGAGCACGCAGACCAGCTGCCCCTCGTCGGCGAGCTGGTCGAGCAGCGCCTGCGGCCGGGTCTCGACGCGGCCGTTGACGAGGATGGCGTCGTAGGGCCCCTGGTCCGGGGCGCCGCGCGCGATCGGCCCTTCCACGACCTCCGCCGTGCCGTCGAGGCGCTGGCGCGCCTCCGCAACGAGCGGCGCCACGCTCTCCACGGCCGTCACCCGCGCGCCGAGCTGGGCCATCAGCGCCGCGCCGTAGCCGTAGCCGCCGGCCACGTCGAGGGCGCGCTTGCCCGGCTTGAGCTGGAGCGCCTGGATCATGCGGGCGAGCATCATGGGCGCCGGCACGAAGCGCGGCTCCTGCCCGGGCGTGTCGATCCGCAGGGTCTGGTCGATATAGGCGAAGGCCTCGCGGCCGGCCGGGACGAAGCGCTCGCGCGGCACCGTGTCGAACGCGTCGAGGACCGCGTTGTCGTTCACGTCGAAGGTCCGCAATTGGCAGTCGACCATCAGGCGTCGTGCCTGCGCGTAATCGAGCATGGAACCGTCTTTCCTCGACCCCGGCGCGGCAGCCGGCAACGCGCAGCTTCCGGGACAGCGGGCTTTTCGTGGATCGGCCGCGAAAAGGCAAGATTGGGCTCCGCCCGCTTGCGGGCCTGCGTAAGCCTGCTTGCAACCGGCCTCGCCTGTCTCGGCCGCCCGTAGCCTGCGGGCCCACGCTGGCATACCGTCTGCCCACGGCGCCTCGGAGGCGCCGATTCCAAGAAGAACATCGCTTCGGGTGAGGAACGCATGACGAAGGCGCGCATCGATTCAGCCAGTGGACGGCCGGCCAGGAAAGCGGGCCGTGCCCGGTCGCGAGCGGGCCTCGCCCTCGCCGCGACGCTGGCGCTCTCCGGCCCGGCCGCGGCGCAGGCGGTCTCGGACGGGGCCGTGCGCATCGGCATCCTGAACGACCAGTCCGGCGTCTACGCCGAGTTCGGCGGCCGCTCCTCGATCGAGGCGGCCAAGATGGCGGTCGAGGATTTCGGCGGGACGGTGCTCGGCGCGCCGATCGAGCTGGTCTCGGCCGACCACCAGAACAAGCCCGACATCGCCTCCGGCATCGCGCGGCAATGGTACGACCGCGACAAGGTCGACGCGATCATGGAGCTGACGACCTCCTCGGTGGCGCTGGCCGTGCAGGGCCTGTCGAAGGAGAAGAAGAAGATCACCATCACCACGGGCGCGGCCACGAGCGACCTCACCGGCAAGCTCTGCACCCCCTACGGCTACCATTGGGCCTACGACACGCGCGCGCTCGCGGTCGGCACCGGCGGCGCGCTGGTGCAGCAGGGCGGCAATACCTGGTTCATGCTCACCGCCGACTACGCCTTCGGCCACTCGCTGGAGGCCGAGGTCACGCGCTACGTCACCTCGAAGGGCGGCAAGATCGTGGGCGGGGTGCGCCACCCGCTCGCGGCGCAGGACTATTCCTCCTTCCTGCTCCAGGCGCAGGGGTCGGGCGCGAAGGTGATCGGATTGGCCAATGCCGGCCTCGACACGTCGAACTCGATCAAGCAGGCGGCGGAATACGGCATCACCGAGGGCGGCCAGCGCCTCGCGGCGCTGCTCTTCACCCTCGCCGAGGTGCACGGGCTCGGCCTCAAGGTGGCGCAGGGCCTGACGCTCACCGAGGGCTGGTACTGGGATCTCAACGACGAGACCCGCGCCTTCGGCCAGCGTTTCATGAAGCGCACCGGCAAGATGCCGAACATGATCCATACCGGGACCTATTCGGCGGTGCTGCAATACCTGAAGGCGGTGAAGGCCGCGGGCACCGACGAGACCGAGGCGGTGAACGAGAAGCTGCACCAGTTGCCGGTGGACGACGTCTTCGCCCGCGGCGGCAAGGTGCTGCCGAACGGGCGGATGGTCCACGACATGTACCTGTTCGAGGTCAAGAAGCCCGCCGAATCGAAGGGCGAGTGGGACCTCTACAAGCTGCTCGCGACCATCCCCGGCACGGACGCCTACGCCAAGCTTGAGGAGAGCGGCTGCCAGCTCGCCGCCTCGCGGTAACCGAGAGCCCGCTGCGGGCCTTTTCCCCTCCCCGCAGATCTCGGGCCTGCCCGAGATCTGTTCTTGCCTGTCCAGATCGGGCAGGCCCGATCTGGATGGGGAGGGGTCAGGGGTGGGGGTGGCTCAGGATGGGGCGCCGAGCGTCGTTCGGCACCACCCCCACCTCCGGCTCCTCCCCGCAAGGGGGAGGAGAGATTGCGGCCCGGCAAATCGCCGGGCGTCGTCCTCACGCCGCCTGGAGCGCCTCGGCGATGGCGTCGAGGGCGGCCTGGGCGCCGTCCCCGTTGGGGCCGCCGGCCTGGGCCATGTCGCGGCGGCCGCCGCCGCCCTTGCCGCCGAGATGGCCGGCGCCGGCCCGCACCAGCCCGACCGCGTCGTAGCGTGCGGTCAAGTCGTCGGTGACGCCGACCACGAGGCCGGCCTTGCCGTCGGCGGCGACGCCCACGATCGCCACGATACCGGAGCCGAGGCGGGTCTTGCCCTCGTCGGCGAGGCTCTTGAGGTCGCGCATCTCGACGCCCTCGACCACGCGGGCCATCAGCTTCACGCCGGCCACCTCGCGGGCCTCATCGCCGCCGCCCGCCGCGCCGCCGCCCATGGCGAGCTTCTTGCGCGCATCCGCCAGCTCGCGCTCCAGGCGCCGGCGATCCTCCAGAAGGGCCGCGAGGCGGTCGGGCGCCTCGGTCACGGGGGCCTTGAGCAGGCCGGCAAGGGCTGCGAGCGAGCGGCCCTCCTCGGCGCGGTGGCGGCGCGCGGCATCCGCGGTCATCGCCTCGATGCGGCGCACGCCCGCGCCCACCGCGCTCTCGCCCACGATGCTGACGAGGCCGATATCGCCGGTGCGCTCCACATGGGTGCCGCCGCAGAGCTCGATCGAGAAGTTCGGCAGGCGCCCGCCCTCGGTCGCCGCGCCCGCATCGTCCACGGGCCGGCCCATCGAGACCACGCGGACCTCGTCGCCGTATTTCTCGCCGAACAGGGCGCGGGCGCCGGATTCGATCGCCTCGTCCACCGCCATCAGCTTGGTGACGACGGGCGCGTTCTGCAGGAGCACCGCGTTGGCGATGTCCTCGACGCGGGCGAGCTCGGCCGCCTCGATCGGCTTCGGATGGCTGATGTCGAAGCGCAGGCGCTCGGGCGCCACCAGCGAGCCCTTCTGGGCGACGTGGTCGCCGAGCACCTGGCGCAGGGCCTCGTGCAGGAGGTGGGTGGCCGAGTGGTTGGCGCGGATCGCCCGGCGGCGGGCATGGTCCACCTTCAGCTCCACCGCGCCGTCGCGGGCCAGCGTGCCCTCCTCCACCGTGACGTGGTGCACGAAGAGGTCGCCGAGCTTCTTCTCGGTGGCGGTGACGCGGGCGCGCAGGCCGGTGCCGACGACGAGGCCGGTATCGCCGACCTGGCCGCCCGATTCCGCGTAGAACGGGGTCTGGTTGGCGAGCATCAGGCCGCTCTCGCCGGCCTTCAGCGCCTCGACCTCGGCGCCCTCGCGGAGGAGCGCGGTGACGATGCCCTCGGCGCCCTCGGTCTCGTAGCCGAGGAACTCGCTGGCCCCGACCCGGTCGCGCAGGGCGAACCAGACGGTCTCGGTCGCGGCCTCGCCCGAGCCCTTCCAGGCCTCGCGGGCCGCCTGCTTCTGGCGCTCCATCGCGGCCGTGAAGGCGGCCGTGTCGACGCCGATGCCGCGGGCCTTCAGCGCGTCCTGGGTCAGGTCGAGGGGGAAGCCGTAGGTGTCGTAGAGGGTGAAGGCGGTCTCGCCGGAGAGCCGGCCGCCCTCGGAGAGGTCGCGGCTCTCCGCGTCGAGGATCGCGAGGCCGCGCTCGAGGGTGCGGCGGAAGCGGGTCTCCTCCAGGCGCAGCGTCTCGGAGATCAGGCTCTCGGCCCGCATCAGCTCGGGGTAGGCCTGCCCCATCTCGCGCACCAGGGTCGGCACGAGGCGGTACATCATCGGCTCGCGCGAGCCGATCAGCTCGGCATGGCGCATGGCGCGGCGCATGATCCGGCGCAGCACGTAGCCGCGGCCCTCGTTCGAGGGCAGCACCCCGTCCGCCACCAGGAAGGCGGAGGCGCGCAGGTGGTCGGCGATGACGCGGTAGGAGGCGAGCGTCGCCGGCTCCGGCGGGCGGCTCACCGCGTGGGCGACCGCGTCGATGAGCGCGCGGAACAGGTCGGTCTCGTAGTTCGAGTGCACGCCCTGGAGGATCGCCGCCATGCGCTCCAGGCCGAGGCCGGTATCGATCGAGGGGCGCGGCAGGGCGAGGCGGTTGCCCGGCTCGATCTGCTCGTACTGCATGAAGACGAGGTTCCAGAACTCGAGGAAGCGGTCGCCGTCCTCGTCGGGCGAGCCGGGCGGGCCGCCCTGCAGCGCCGGGCCCTGGTCGATGAAGATCTCCGAGCACGGCCCGCAGGGGCCGGTATCGCCCATCTGCCAGAAATTGTCCGAGGTGCCGATGCGGATGATCTTGTCGTCGGAGAAGCCGGCGATCTTCTTCCACAGGCCCGCGGCCTCGTCGTCGTCCGCGTAGACGGTGACGAGCAGGCGGTCCGGCTTCAGGCCGAACTCCTTCGTGATGAGGGTCCAGGCCAGCTCGATCGCGCGGTCCTTGAAATAGTCGCCGAACGAGAAATTGCCGAGCATCTCGAAGAAGGTGTGGTGGCGCGCGGTGTAGCCGACGTTGTCGAGGTCGTTGTGCTTGCCGCCCGCGCGGACGCATTTCTGCGCCGTCGTCGCCCGCTGGTAGGGCCGCTTCTCGATGCCGGTGAAGACGTTCTTGAACTGCACCATGCCGGCGTTCGTGAACATCAGGGTCGGGTCGTTCTTCGGCACCAGGCTCGAGGACGGCACCACCGTGTGGTCCGCCTGCGCGAAGTAGTTGAGGAAGGTCGACCGGATCTCGTTGACGCCGCTCATAGAGGACAGACTCTGCCTGGAACGTTCGTGTCGGTGCCGGGCGTCCCGGGGGACGGGGCCTGGCCGCATTCCGGCCCTCTTAGCTGAGGGACGCCGCTCAAGTCACGGATAACCTGTCACCGCTCCGTCCACAGCTTGTGGGAGGCGTTTGCCACAGGAAGGCCCCAACCGCGGCCGTGTTGTCGCCACATCTGTCAAGCCAGATCGGGATCACGGCGCCATCAGCGGCGCGGGACGAGGATTTCGAGTCGCATGCAGGCCCGCCCGGACGGTACGTCGCGCAACGCCTCCAGCAAGACCGCCCGCCCGGCCCCCGGCCGCTTCGGCTCGGGCCCGGCCGATGCCCTGTCCGCCCTGCCCCGGGTCGGGCGCGACCACGGCAGCCGCCCGGCCATCGCCCGCTCGCTCCTGTCGATGTCGCTGCTCGCCGGGGGGCTCAGCGCCGTGCTGATCGGCTCCGGCGCCGAGCTCGGCCGGATCGGACTCGACCGCGCGGTCTCGACCGCCCAGGCCGCCACCGAGATCCCGATGCCGCGCCCGCGCGTCCAGACGGTCTCCCTGGTGTCGCAGGCCGTGACCGACCCGACCCCGCCCGCCGTGCTGCGCGCCTCCTCGGCCTTCGCTGCGGTGCACGACCTCGACACCGATCTCGGCTCGAACACCGTCGACCGCGTCTCCTACGACTTTCTGCTCTCCGAGAGCGCGGTGGGCGACCCGAACGAGGTGCTCGAATTCGGCCCGATGAAGATCCGGCGCCACCTCGTCCAGACCATCGTGCGCGCCGCCCAGGCGGTGCAGACCGACCCGGTCCTGCTGATGGCGGTGGCCGACAAGGAATCGAGCTTCATCACGGCCGTGCAGGCCAAGACCTCCTCGGCCACCGGCCTGTACCAGTTCATCGAGCGGACCTGGCTCGGCGTGGTCCGCGACTTCGGCGCGAAATACGGGCTGGAGAAGGATGCGGCCCTCGTCGTCGCGGATTCGAACGACAAGCCGAGCGTGGCGGATCCGGCCGAGCGCGCCCGCATCCTGGAGATGCGGCGCGACCCCTATCTCTCCGCCCTGATGGCCGGCGAGATGCTGAAGCGCGACGCCGCCCGCATCGCCCTGCGCATCGGCCGCGAGCTGACCCTCGGCGAGGTCTACCTCGCCCACTTCCTCGGGCCGGACGACGCCGAGGAGTTCCTGGCCAAGGTGGTCGACAAGCCCGGCGCCGCAGCCGCCCAGCTCCTGCCCGGCCCGGCGCGCGCGAACCGCACCATCTTCTTCGCCGCGCAGCAGCACGGCCGGCGCAAGAAGGCGATCAGCCTCTCGGTGGCGCAGGTGCACGAGAAGTTCGAGACGATGATGAGCACCCGCGGCGCCCGCTACCAGAACGTGCGCGCCGTCTCCGGCATGATGGCCTACGCGGAGGCCGAGGCGCAGTAGCCGCCCGCTCCGCCGGCCCTCGACCACACGGCGGTTTCGGCTGCAGGGAGCGCAACTGACGACGTTTTCCCGACTTCTCTCCACAAGCGCCGCGCGGGCGGCGTGACACCACGGCTTCCGGGGGGAGTTCTTGACGAAGGGGAACCGCGACGGCACCGGGCGGCACGCGCCGCCGATGGAGACCCTGTCGCCTGGCGTGCCACTCGATCAGATCGGCGAGACCCTCGCCTCGTTCTACGACAGCCTGGTGGCCGAGGGCGTGCCGGAGCATCTCGCCGCGCTCGTCCGCCGCGTGCGCCAGGCCGAGCCCGAGCCGGAGGCGGTCGGCGGCGACGGCGCGGGGCCGTCCCGCGCGCCGCAGGACCGGATCGCCCTCGTCGTCGAGGACGATCCCGAGCAGCGCGCCCTCGCCGAGGCATTGCTTGAGGAGACCGAACTCGAGGTGATCGGCTGCGCCAGCGCCGAGGCCGCGCTCCGCCTGCTTCAGGACCGCGGCGGCGAGGTGGCCCTGGTCTTCGCCGACGTGCGCCTCGCCGGCGCCATGGACGGGCTCCAACTCGCCCACGCCGTCGCGACCCTGTGGCCGCGGGCCCGGCTCGTCCTCACCTCCGGCCACGGGCTCGAGCGGCCGGACCTGCCGCGCGAGGCCGTGTTCATCCCCAAGCCCTGGCGCCCGCGCGACGTCCTGGCCGAGGCGCAGCGCGCCGCGGGCGATCCGCCGCCGCCGGTCGTCTGAGCGCCGGGCCGCTGAGCCGCTACACAGGCGGGCGCGGGACTTGCATCGACCCGCTCTGTCCCGTCCCAAGCCTCCGCAGCAGCGCGTGCCGATCCTCTCCGTCCGCCACGTCACCACCTACCGCTACCGTCGGCCCGTGGCGTTCGGCGAGCACCGCCTGATGTTTCGCCCGCGCGACAGCTACGACCAGCGCCTGATCGAGGCGACCCTGGAGATCGAGCCCGAGCCGGCCTCGCTGCGCTGGATGTTCGACGTGTTCGGCAATTGCGTCGCCGTGGTCGCCTTCGACCGGCGCGCCGAGACGCTCCGCTTCGTCTGCGGCATCACCCTCGACCACGCGCCCGAGCACGCCCCCGTCTTCCCGCTGGCGCCGCACGCGACGCATTATCCGTTCGGCTACGGCGCCGAGGACATGCCCGACCTCAACCGCTCGATCGAGCGGCAATGGCCGGACCCGCGGCACGAGGTCGATGCCTGGGCGCGCAGCTTCGTGCCGGCCACGGGTCGGATCCCGACCCAGGAGCTGCTCGCCGACATGACCCGCAGCGTGCGCCGGAACTTCACCTACACGGCGCGCAGCGAGAAAGGCGTGCAGGACCCGCTCCACACGCTCAGGACCAAGTGCGGCTCCTGCCGCGACTTCGCGGTGCTGATGATGGAGGGCGTGCGGGCGCTCGGCATGGCCGCCCGCTTCGTCTCCGGATACCTCTACAACCCGCGCAACGACCGCGATCGTCATGTCGGCGGCGGCTCGACCCATGCCTGGCTGCAGGTCTACCTGCCCGGGGCCGGCTGGGTGGAGTTCGACCCCACCAACGGTATCGTCGGCAACCGCGACCTGATCCGCGTCGCCGTGGCCCGCGATCCCCGCCAGGCCGTGCCGCTGCACGGCTCCTATTTCGGGCTCGCCAGCGACGACCTCGGCATGCGCGTCGATGTCGAGGTGATCGAGCTGCCGGACGACCGGCCCAAGCCGACGCCGCCCGAGGGGGCGATCGCCGAACCCGCCGTCACGGCTGCCCGTTGAGCCGGGCCACGTCCTCTCCGGCCCTTCCCTCCCGCAACGCCCGGTGCACGCCATGAAGATCAGGACCGGCTTCAACATCGCCTTCGAATCGGCGCAGCCGACGCCGATGATCCTGATGCTGAGCGTCCATCCCTCGCGCATGTCCGACGTGCTGAGCCCGCACGTGATCGGCTTCGATCCGCCGATCCCGGCGCACGAATACCTGGATCCATTCGGCAATATCTGCCACCGGATCGTCACGCCGCCCGGACCTCTCACCATCACGGCGGATTTCACCGTGCAGGATTCCGGTGAGCCGGACCTCGTCGTGCCGGAGGCGCGCCAGATCGCGGTGCAGGATCTGCCGGACGACGTGCTGATCTACCTGCTCGGCTCGCGCTACTGCGACACCGACAAGCTCTCGCAGACCGCCTGGTCGCTGTTCGGCAATGCTCCGGAGGGCTGGGCCCGCGTCCAGGCCATCGTCGACTACACGCACGAGCGGATCCGGTTCGACTACCTGCGCGCCGATCCGACCCGCACCGCCCATGACGGCTTCATGCAGCGCGAGGGCGTCTGCCGCGACTTCGCGCATCTCGCCATCGCCTTCTGCCGCTGCATGAACATCCCGGCGCGCTACGCAACCGGCTATCTCGGCGATATCGGCGTGCCGCCGGTGCCGGACCCGATGGACTTCTCGGCCTGGTTCGAGGTGTTCCTCGACGGCCCAGAGGGCCCGCGCTGGTACACGTTCGACGCCCGGCACAACCGGCCCCGCATCGGCCGCATCGTGATGGCGCGCGGGCGCGACGCCACCGACTGCGCCATCACCACCAATTTCGGCTACGTCCACCTCGCCCGGTTCGACGTGCGCACCGACGAGGTCGCCTGAGCGACACCGGTGGACAGGCCGTGGACGGGCCGTGGACGGGCCTGTGCGCGAAGACACCGAACTTACAGCCGAGCCTACGTATTCCTGGGTCGTCCAAAATCTTCGTCGGTCTGTGGAACCGACGGCCTATGCCCACGCTTGTAATGGCAAAGGTTATTGCACAGGTAGGCTCCTCATGAAGACCTCGGCCTCCGCGCTCGCCGCGCTTCTCGGCGTCTGTGTTCTCTCCGCGTCCCCCGTCCTCGCTGCCACGGCCTACGATCCGTTCGGCTCGAGCGACGCCGAGGACTATTACGGCGATTCCGCCCCCACCTACGGCTACCAGGGCACGCCGAGCCGCGGCTACGGCCAGACCTACGCGCCGGGCTACGGCCAGGGCATGCAGGCGGCGCCGCAGGCGCAGGTCCAGCCGATCCCGCGCGAGATCGTCGCCTTCAACGCCCCCTACGCGCCGGGCACGATCGTGGTCTCGACCTCGGAGCGCCGGCTCTACTTCGTGTTGCCGAACGGCGAGGCGATCCGCTACGGCGTCGGCGTCGGCCGTCCGGGCTTCACCTGGGCCGGCGTGAAGACGGTCACCGCCAAGAAGGAATGGCCGTCGTGGGTGCCGCCGAAGGCGATGCTCGCCCGCCGTCCAGACCTGCCGCGCTACATGGCCGGCGGCATCGAGAACCCGCTCGGCGCCCGCGCCATGTATATCGGCAGCACCGAATACCGCATCCACGGCTCCAACGAGCCGGACACCATCGGCCAGGCCGTGTCCTCGGGCTGCATCCGGATGACCAACGACGACGTCACCGACCTCTACGAGCGCGTGAGGATCGGCGCGAAGGTCGTCGTCCTGAACTGATCGCTCAGGGAACCGGACGAATCGAGGCCGCGGTGCCCGTCGGGGCGCCGCGGCCTCGCGCGTTTCGCGGCGCTCAGGGCGCCACGCGGCCGACCGCCGTCTGCGGCGGGCTGAACGAGACAGCCGGCAGGTCGCAGAAGCAGCGCGTGCCCAGCGGCCGCGGGCCCGGCAGCGGGCAGGAGAAGGGCTGCGGCCCGGTGATGCCCTGCTGCACGGCATCGCAGTTCAGGCCGATCGCACGGCGCGGCGGGCCGGGCCGGTAGGGCCGCTCGTCGTAGCCGCCGCGATAGGGCGCCTCGTAATACTGCGCCTGCGCCGTCGCCAGGGATCCGGCGAGGAGGGCCGCAGCGAGGCTGAAGATGCCGATCTGCCGCATGGGGCGTCTGAACTCCGTCTCAGGTCCGGACCCGCGCCGGACCGGACCGTGTTCTCGCGTCAATGCAGGCGAAAACGAGACGGCCCGCCCCCGAGGGAGTCGGGCCGTCTGCATCGGTCAGCATGATTGCGCCCCGGCGGCGGCTGCCGCCGGTTTGCGCGAATCAGTGGGAGGCCTTCTCGGCGGCGGCCTTGGCGTCGTCGGCGGTCTGCTGGGCCGTGTTCAGGCCCTGCTCGAACGCCTTGCGGGTGTTGTCGGCGCCTTCCTGCATCGCGCTCTTGGCGCGCTCGGCACCCTGCTGCAGCGCGCTCTGCGCGATGCCGCTGAACTCCTTGGCCTGGGCCTGGATCGCGGCGAACTGGCTGCGCACGAACTCGGCCTGATGCTGCATGGCCTCCTGGATGTCGCGCGAGCGGACGAGCTTCTGCGCGAGGTCGAAGGCGGCGTTCACGTTCTGCTCGGCGTACTCGAAGCCGCGCGACGACACGTCCTGCGCGTTGGTGCGGGCGAGGTCGGCCGAACCCTGGACGGTGTCGGCGGTGCGGCGCGCCGCGCTGATGAAGCTGTCGAACGCCTTGCGGGCCTGCTCGACGCTCTTCTCCGCGAAGTCGCGCATCTCGCCCGGCACCTCGTAATTCGGGATGTTGCTCATGTCGTCTCCTCTCTTGCACATGGTGCGCGGGTCGCACGGACATTGTGCACTGCACAAATAGCATGTGCGCCGCGAAATGCCACCCCCCTGGGCCGCGCCATTAAGGTTGACATGACGTAAACGTGTGACGCTGGATTGAAGTGTCCAGCGGTCCTAGGCAGATCGGATTACAGAATGGGCTGCGGCGGAGATCACTTTCGCGCAGGCATGCTTCCAGTGCAAAGCTCGCCGCTCCGCCGGCCCGGGGGCGGCGCGGAGGTAGCGGCGTGAACCGATTCCTGGGAATCGGGCAGGGTTCCGGATCGGGCGGGATGGCCGAGGACACGGGTTTGGACGACGCCTCTTGCGACGCAGCAGTACCGGCCCCGGCCCTCGCGGCCTGGCAGGCCGATCCGGACCTCGCCGCCGCCCTGGCGGATGCGGGGGCGGTGCGCCTCGTGCTCGACGCGGACGGCGCCCGGGTGCTCGATGCGTCGGAACCGGGCCGGCGGCTCCTCCGGCAGCTCGGCCGCGCGGATGTCCTCCCGCCGGGCCCGGCCGGGCAGATCCTGCGGGGCGCCGGCCCGACCCCGCGCCTGCTGCGCCTGCGCCTCGATCCGCGCGGCGTCGCCCCGCCGACGCTCTGCCGGCTGGCGCGCGCCGAGGCCGGGGACGGCCGCACTGTCTTCCTGCTCGTGGTGGTCGGGCCGCTGCCGAGCCTGCGCGCGCCCGCAGCCCGGCGAGCGACCCCGGAGCCGGCCGCCGAGGCCCCTCCCCCGCCGCCATCCCTGCCCCTGCCGCCGCCCGGCAGCCGCTTCCTGTGGCGGACGGATGCGGAGGGCGCGCTCACGCAGATCTCGGACGGGCAGGACGCGCTCGCCGGCTTCGCCGGTCAGAGCTGGGATGCCCTGGCGCAGGCGGGCCGGATCGGCGGCGATGTCGAGGCGCTGCTGGCGGCCCTGTCGGCCAACCGCACCTTCCGGGCGCTCGCGCTCGAACTCCGCCTCGGCACCGGGCCCGGCGTGACGGCCGACCTCTCGGGAGCGCCTGCGGCCCGGGCCGGCCAGCCCTTCGCGGGCTTCGGCGGCTTCGGGATCGTGCGCGCCGGCTGCGAGGACGAGGCCCGGCCCCGGCCGGCGCCGGCCCCCGCCGCTTCGGCGCTGGCAAGCGATCCGATCACGCTCGCGACCATGGCGGCGCCGATCTTCGCCGCCTGGATCGGACAGACCTGGTTCGGGGAGCAGCGCCCGGCGCCGGCTGACCCGGAACCGGCCCGCGCCGCGGAGGCGCCGGCTCAGGAGCTGGCCCAAGAACCCGAGCCGCCTGAACCGCCCGTCTCCCAGTCTGCGTCATCCGATTCGCCATCCGAGTCCCCTGCCCACCAGCCGGCCGTCGGCCATGCGGAGGAGATCCCGGACAGGGAGGCCGACGAGACGCCGACGGCCGACCAACCGCCCGTGGCGGCCTCGCCCGATGCAGGTCTGTCGCTCACCGAGCACGCCGCCTTCCGCGAGATCGCCCGCGCCCTCGGGGCGCGCTACGCGGGCGATGAGGAGCCCGAGGAGGGAGGCCCTTCCGGCCGGCCGGCGGGCGGCTCGGTGACCCCCTTCCCCGGCGCGCGGCCGCCGGCCGAGACGGAGCCGGCCGCGATCCTCGAAGGGATCCCGGGGGCGGTGCTGGTCTATCGTGGCGGCGCGATCCTCGCCGCCAACCGGGCCTTCCTCGCGCTCGCGGGTTATGCCGACCTCGCGGCTCTCCAGGCAGCGGGTCCGGAGCGCCTGTTCCGCGGCCTGCCGCCGGAGCGCCATGCCGGGGTGGGCGAGGAGCCGGTGACGGTCGCCATCGAGGCCGCGGACGGGACGGGCCGGCCCGTCGCCGTCACCTGCGGGCGGATGGCCTGGCCCGGCGGCCCCGCCGAATGCCTGCTGCTGCGCCCCGTCCCCGTGGACGATCCGCAGGGACGCCACTCGGCGGAGGAGCTCGCCCGCCGGGTCCGCGAGGCCCGCGGGGCCGACGCGCTGGCCGCCCTCGACGCGCTGGAGGACGGCGTCGCGATCCTCGACCGCGCGGGCCGCGTCCTCGCGCTGAACCGGGCCGCGTCCGTCCTCTTCGCCTGCGACCCGCGCGAGGTGGTGGGCGGGGCCTTCGGCGCCCTGTTCGCGCCCGAGGCGGTGCCGGCCGTGCAGGCCGTCCTCGACGGCCGACCCGGGGACGGTGCGGTCTCGATCGCGGTCTCGGGCCGGCCCGTAGCCTTGCGCGTGGCGGCGCTTGCCGACGAGCGGCGCGCGGCCATGCTGCGGGCCCCCGATCGTCCGGAGGACGAGGGCAGCGTCCCGGCCTTCGCGAGCGGCTTCCTCGGCACCCTCGACCGCGGGATCCGCACGCCGCTCACCGGCATCCTCGGCTTCGCCGACGTGGTCCTGAAGGAGCCCTACGGGCCGCTCGGCCATCCACGCTACCGCGGCTACCTCCAGGACATCCGCGCCTCGGGCGAGCAGGTCCTGGCCCTCGTCACCGACCTCATCGATCTCGCCACCATCGAGGCGGGAGGCCTCGCCCTCGCGCGCGAGCCCCTGCCGCTCAACGAGCTGATCGCGGCCTCCGTCACGGAGCTGCAGCCGGAGGCCGCGCGCAGCCGCATCGTGCTGCGCACGAGCTTCGGCGAGGATCTGGCACCGCTGGAGGCCGACCGGGCCTCGATCGCCCGGGCGGTGCGCATCGTCATCGCGAACGCCATCCGCCTCACCGGGGCCGGCGGGCAGGTCATCGTCTCGACGAGTACGGCCGAGGCGGGCACCGTCGCGCTGCGGGTGCGCGACACCGGCGCCGGCCTCAGCGCGGACGAGATCGCCTTCGCCCTCGAACCGTTCTCGGGCGAGGCCGCGGCCCGGCCGGAGATCGGCGGCGGGCTCGGCCTGCCGCTGATGCGGGCCCTCGTCGAGGCCAATTCCGGCTCGCTGCATATCTCGAGCCGCAAGGACGAGGGCACCCTCGTCGAGATCCGCTTCCCCGCGACCCGCGCCGCCAAGCGCGCCTGATCCGGGTTTCGAAAGGGGTCGCCCCTTTCGCGGGTCCAGGGCAGAGCCCCGGGATGCGTCGGGGCTTTGCCCCGACACCCCACCACAGGGATGATCCCTTTGGGATCCCGGATCAGGCCGGTTCCGCGATGGTGGCCGGTGCGTCGGCCCAGGCGCCGAGGGTGACGGTCTGGTCGCGGGCGATGGCCGGCTGGGCCTCGCCGTCGGGCACCGCCTCGGGCCGTGCGCCGCCGATCGCCGCGAAGGCGGCGCGCGCATCGGCCTCGGCGAGGACGCGCGTGAACAGCGCCCGGTCGAGGCAGGTCAGGCGCCCGCCCGCATGGCGGGCATAGGGGCGCCCGCTCTCCCGGTCGGTGAAGTCGACGCTGCGCATCCGGCGCACGCAGGCGCGCAGGAAGCCGGTGTTGCGCTCCGGCGCGAGGGCCGACGCGTCCGGGTAGACCGCTTCGGCCGAGCGCGCCTCGATATCGATCTTCCGGTAGCGCTCGATGGCGAGCATGCCGGAGAGATCGAGCACCACCATCGCCCCGTTCGTGCCGAAGGCCACGGTGCGCGGCCGGGCGCCGAGCGCCACGCTGTTGTCCAGGAACTCGTAGTGGACTTCCTTGCCGGCGTTCAGCGCCCAGGTGAAGAACAGTTCCGGCATGCCGGTGAAGGCCTCGACATTGTGGGCGAGGAGATCGTCCACCGCCTTGTAGCGGCCGAACTGCTCGCCCCGGAGCCAGGCCCGCTCCACCGTCGCCTCGGGTGGCGTGATCATGAACAGCATGAAGACCCGCCGGCCGAAGCGGGTGAGGAGCTGGCTGCCGTCCTGCGTGCCGGACACGGCGTTGAAGCTGTCGAAGCGAAAGCGGTCGATCAGGAGGTGGGAGATCCGTCCCTCCCGGCCCTTGCGCGCCATGTAGCGGTCGAGCTTGCGGTCCACGATCTCGACCTCGTGGCCGGTCAGCGTGCCGGCATAGCCGTAGGCGGCGCCGATGCTGTCGTAGTCGAGCAGGAACTTGCGCCAGATGTCCGGGGTGATCACCGCGAAGTCGGACCAGGGCGTGCCGAGCCGCTCGGCGAAGGCCCGCTGCAGGGGGCGCATGGTGCTCTTGCCCGAGGCCGAGGCGCCCTTGACGTTCATCACGATCGGGTCGGCCTGGCCGCGCACGGCGGTGTAGCCCTCGCGCTCCACGGCCTCAGCGAACCACGGCTCGATCAGGCGGCCGATGCGGCGGCTGCCGAGGTCGTTCACCGCGAGCACGGTGGCGAGCGCGGCCACGAGGCCCGGATCGCCGATCAGGCCGCCGCGATGGCGGATCAGGCACGACACCACGCGGGTGAGGCCGGCATGGGCGGCCTTCTCCACCGGCGCGTTCGCGATCCGCTCGCCCCAGGCCGCGAGATGATCGAGGGCGCGGGTCTCGAGCGACGGGGCCGGGCCGGCCGCCTCCTCTCGCCGGCCGAGGCCGAGCAGGCCGAGGAGGCCGCGCCGGGGCTTGTCCTGCGCCGGTGCCGGGCGCGCATGGATCGCGGCGAGCTCCGCGGCGACGCGCTGCGAGACCTCGCCGCGCACGGCCTCGTGGCAGGCGCGGATCTCGTCCATGTGCGGCTCGACATAGGCCGCGCGGATGCGGGCGACGATCGCCCGGAAGTTGACGCCGAGATCGCCGTAGGTCTCGCCGACCGGGACCGAGAGGTCGGCCATCACCCGGATCAGCAATTCATGGACGACGAGCCGCTCGGGCCGGAAGGCGACCACCTCGGTCGGCGGCAGCCCGGAGAAGGCGCTCAGCTCCTGCGCCTCGGCGAAGGCGGTCGAGACGTTCTCCGGGCGGAAGACCGTGGCGAGGGGCAGGAAGGCCCGCGGCAGCGCCGATTCGATGCCGGGGTTCCAGGGGCCGCGCGGGGGCGCGGCTCCGGGCTCCCGGGTCGATGCGCTCGCTTGCATGGAGACGGCATCCGTCTCGGCGGGGAGCGCTCCGGCCTGCTGCCGGGCGGAGTCGTCAGGCGGCAGCGGGTGCCTCCCGGAACAGGGCGGTGCAGCCCGCATCCCGGTGCATGCTCAGGATCGAGGCGCGGTCGATCTCCGGATGCGCTTCGAGCACGGAGCGGACGCAGCCCAGCACCTTCTCGTACTTGGTGGCATCGTAGTTCCGCTCCAGCGGGCTCACCGCGATGTAGGTCTCGACCACCAGAACCCGCTCCGCGCGCTCGGGCGTGACTTCGACCGCGATCCACGAAGCCTTGATCAGGCGGCTGCTCGACAGCATGGAAGATCTCCTTGGGCGGCGCCGCTTGTGCGGCTCTCTTTCACCCAGGATGAACGCGCCACCGAGCCTTGGGAAGCAATTTAATCCATCCCTCCGCGAAGAAATCGCCATTTTCGCGGTCGCGAGATCTTTCCGTGTGCAGTGCAGCGTGAATCCGGCCCGACATCGGCGCAGGATCCGATCACCGGAAAATCAGTCGGCCGAACAGGAGAAACAGTCAGAGGTATTTGACACATGGCATCTGGTATGCCAACAAATGCCCGATCGCGGCCGAATGGTCCGCGGCTGCCGGGTCCGGACGCGCAGGCGTGCCGGGCGGGCAGGAACGACGATGCCGTCACGGGCGGCATCGCGGGGGCAACGGAGGGAGCGGTCATGGGGCACGGCGCCCGCATTCGAGCCGACATCCGCGTCGGAATCGTCAGGCGCGCGGGCCTGCGCGCCGAACGCCGCCTTCTCCTCCCGTCCTCGGCCCCGGTTTCCGGGACCAGCCACGCCTCCGCCGTTGGGCCACGCCCGGCATTCGAGGGTGGAGCGAAGGGCCGGCCCATGTATCCGTGATCGCGTATACCAGATACACGACGTGCGAAGGCGATCCGCGTCCAGAGGGGGCTCTGGCGGATCGGTGAACAGGTTTCCGCGCGGACGGCGATGAAGACCCGGCAGGGGCACGCCGCACCCGCATTCCGATCAACCGGTTTCAGATCGAGTAAGACGATGAGCAAGGCCCTGGAAGGCATCAAGGTTCTGGACTTCACCCACGTGCAGTCCGGTCCCACCTGCACGCAGCTTCTCGCCTGGTTCGGCGCCGACGTGATCAAGGTCGAGCGTCCCGGCGTGGGCGACGCGACCCGCGGCCAGCTCCAGGACATCCCGGATGTGGACAGCCTCTATTTCACGATGCTGAACCACAACAAGCGCTCGATCACGCTCGACTCCAAGAACCCCAAGGGCAAGGAGGTGCTCTGGCGCCTCATCAAGGAATGCGACGTCCTCGTCGAGAACTTCGCCCCCGGCGCGCTCGCCCGCATGGGCCTGACCTGGGAGAAGATCCACGAGGCCAACCCGCGCATGATCCTCGCCTCGGTGAAGGGCTTCGGCCCCGGCCGCTACGAGGATTGCAAGGTCTACGAGAACGTCGCCCAGTGCGCCGGCGGCTCGGCCTCGACCACCGGCTTCCGCGACGGCATCCCGATGGTGACGGGCGCCCAGATCGGCGATTCCGGCACGGGCCTGCATCTCGCGCTCGGCATCGTCACGGCCCTGTTCCACCGCACCCATAGCGGGCTCGGCCAGAAGGTCGACTGCGCCATGCAGGACGGCGTGCTGAACCTCTGCCGCGTGAAGCTGCGCGACCAGCAGCGCCTCGAGCACGGCCCCCTCAAGGAGTACAGCCAGTTCGGCGAGGGCGTCCCCTTCGGCGACGCCACCCCGCGCGCGGGCAACGATTCCGGCGGCGGCCAGCCCGGCCGCATCCTGAAGTGCAAGGGCTGGGAGCACGATCCCAACGCCTACATCTACTTCATCACGCAGGGGCCGGTCTGGGATCCGATCTGCGACATCATCGGCGAGCCCGGCTGGAAGACCGATCCGGACTACGCCACGCCCAAGGCGCGTCTGCCGCACCTCAACGAGATCTTCACGCGCATCGAAGCCTGGACGATGAAGCACGAGAAGTTCGAGGCGATGGACATCCTCAACAAGTTCGACATCCCCTGCGGCCCGATCCTGTCGATGAAGGAGATCGCCGAGGATCCGGCGCTCCGCGCCACCGGCACCGTCGTCGAGGTCGACCATCCGACCCGCGGCAAGCATCTCACGGTGGGCAACCCGATCAAGCTCTCGGCGAGCCCGACCGAGGTGGCGCGCGCGCCGCTGCTCGGCGAGCACACCGAGGAGATCCTGCGCGACGTGCTCGGCTATTCCGACGGCGAGATCGGCGAGATCGCCAATTCGGGCGCGATCGGCGCGGTGCAGAAGATCGCCGCGGAGTGAGCAGGCCGGCGCCGCGGCCCGGGCCGCGGCGCTTCAGCCCATCGTGACCTGTCGGAGCCGTGCCCGGTTGCAACGCGATCGGGCACGGCTCTATTCCCGTCCGCCGGCCTCGCCCCGAGTCGCCGGACCGATGCGGAGGCCTGAAGGGCCTCCCGAAGACGCCGTGATCCTGGACGTCCTCCGTCGAGGCCCGCCCCGCGGGCGCCTCGCATGAGAAGGCGAACGGGACGATCGCGGCCCGGTGATACAATCTGCGAAGGACCCGCCCATGCGCATCGCCTTCATCGGACAGCAGGATTTCGGCAAGGCCGTCCTCGAGGCCTTCCTGGAGCGCGGCGACACGGTCGCCGGCGTGTTCTGCGCACCCGAGAAGGCGGGCGCCAAGCCCGACATCCTGAGGACCGCGGCCGAGGAGAAGGGGCTGCCGGTCTTCCAGTTCCCGAGCCTGAAGAGCCCCGAGGCCGAAGAGGCCATGCGCGGCCTCAACGCCGATATCGGGGTGATGGCCTACGTGCTGCAATTCGCGCCGCAGAGCTTCGTCACCATCCCGAAGCACGGCACGATCCAGTACCACCCCTCCCTGCTGCCGCAATATCGCGGCCCCTCCTCGATCAACTGGCCGATCGCCAAGGGCGACACGGTCACCGGCCTGACGATCTTCCGGCCGACCGACGGCCTCGACGAAGGCCCGGTCATCCTCCAGAAGGCCTGCGAGATCGGGCCCGACGACACGATCGGCGACGTCTACTTCAAGAGCCTCTTCCCGCTCGGCGTGCAGGCCATGCTGGAGGCCGCCGACCAGGTGGTCGCGGGCAAGCATGTCGAGATCGACCAGGACGAGGAGGCGGCGAGCTACGAGGGCTGGTTCCGGGCCGCCGAGGCGCGCATCAACTGGGCCAACCATGCGAGCCAGGTCTACAACCTGATTCGCGCCGCCAATCCCGCGCCGGGCGCCTGGACCACGCTCAACGGCGCCAAGCTGCAGATCTTCGACGCCGCCCTGCATCCGACGCGGACGCTCGGCGCCGTGAAGGGCAAGCCCGGCGAGGTCGCGGCGATCGGCGACGAATCGATCCGGGTGACCGCCCAGGGCGGCCAGATCGAGCTGTTCCGCGTGAAGCCGGAGGGCGGCAAGAAGGTCTCGGCCGCCGAGTTCGCCCGCGAGAGCGGACTCGCCGTGGGGACGATCCTCGGGGCCTGAGACCGCGTCCGGTTGATCGGACCGGACGCGGTCTCGGCAAGCCGGCGCGGCGCTTGAGCGAAGGCGACATCCGCCATCCCGAAGGGATCACCCGGATGTCGTATGAGACCGCGGATGGGGCGTCAGTCCGGACGATCCTGCGCCTTCAGCCCGTAGCTCCTGAACTTCTCGACGTTCCGCGCGATCTCGTCGTCGGGCAGCACCACCGGCGCGCCGACCTGGAGCGCGACCGCGTATTGCCGGCAGAGCGTCTCCAGCTCCACCGCGAGCCAGAGCGCCTTCGGCAGATCCGGCCCCGTCGCGATCATGCCGTGGTTGGCCAGCAGGCAGCAGCTCCGCCCCTCCAGCGCCGCGAGTGCATGCTCCGAGAGCTCGGGCGTGCCGAAGGTGGCGTAGGGCGCGCAGCGCACGGTCGGCCCGCCGGCCGCGGCGATCATGTAGTGCACGGCCGGGATCTCCCGGCGGCACATGGCGAAGGCCGTGCAGTAGATCGGATGGGCGTGCACGACCGCGTTCACGTCCGGGCGGCTCGCCAGGATGTCCCGGTGGAAGCGCCATTCCGAGGACGGCTTCAGCCGGTGGTCGTAGGCGCCGTCGAGCCCCATGAACACGATGTCGTCGGCGCTCATCGTCTCGTAGGGCATGCCGGACGGCGTGATCAGCAGGCCGTCCTCCCAGCGCAGGCTGATATTGCCGGCCGTGCCCTGGTTGAGCCCGAGCCCGTTGAGGCTGCGTGCCGCCTCCACGATGGCGGTGCGGACCTTGAAAGCGTCGTGCCGCGCCATGCGCGCTCCCGGAAAAGAAAGGACCCGGCGCCGCGGGGCGCCGGATCCGATGCCTAGCCCAAGGGCAGGCGTCGCCGCTACAGGGCCGTTACTGGGCGGCCACCGGATGGATCGGTGCCTCGGCCGCCTTGGTGTAGTGCGCGCGCATCGGCTTGAGCACGAACAGGGCCATGAAGGCGGCCAGGATGTTCAGGCCCGCGGCGAGCAGGAACACCGTGTGCCAGGAGCCGGTCATCGTGGTCAGCACGCTGGTATAGGGCACGATGAGCGCGGCCGTGCCCTTGGCGGTGTAGAGCAGGCCCGCATTGGTGGCCGCGTATTTCGTGCCGAAGGTGTCGCCGCAGGTCGCGGGGAACAGCGAGTAGATCTCGCCCCAGGCGAAGAACACGAGGCCGGTCAGGATCACGAAGGCGATCGGGTCGTGACCGAAGACGCTGAGCGCGTAGATGCCGACGCCCTCGATGCCGAAGGAGAGGAACATCGTGTTCTCGCGGCCGATATGGTCGGAGACCCAGCCGAAGAACGGGCGCGTCACGCCGTTGAGGACGCGGTCGAGGGTCGCCGCGAAGGTCAGCGCCGGCAGGGTGATGCCGAGCAGGCTCACCGGAACGTCGGCGATGTGGAAGTCCTTCGCGATCGGCCCGAGCTGCGCGGTCGCCATCAGGCCGCCCGCGGCCATCATCACGAACATCGCGTACATCACCCAGAAGATCGGGGTGCGCACCATCTCGGAAGGCTTGTACTCGCGCCGGCTCTGGCTGACCTTGGCCACGGTCGGGAGTGTGCCGGCCTTCGGGGCCTTGAGGAACAGGGCGATCGCCATGACGATGATGCCCTGGCCGATGCCGAACCAGAAGAAGGCGGCCTCGTAGCCCTGGTACTTGATCATGGCCTGGATCGGCACGACCGTGAGGGCCGAGCCCGCGCCGAAGCCCATGGCGGTGAGGCCGGCGGCGAGGCCGCGGCGGTCGGGGAACCACTTCAGCGAGTTGCCGACGCAGGTGCCGTAGACCGCGCCCGCGCCGGTGCCGCCGATGGCCGCCGCGACGTAGAGCAGGCCGAGGCTGTCGGCGTAGGAGTTCATGATCCACGAGATGCCGCAGAGCAGGCCGCCGAACAGGGTGACGATCCGCGGGCCGTACTTGTCGACGAACCAGCCCTCGATCGGGACCAGCCAGGTCTCGGTGACGACGAAGAGCGTGAACGCGATCTGGATCGCGGCACGGTCCCAGCCGTGACGCTCCTGCATCGGGTTCACGAAGAATGTCCAGCCGTACTGCATGTTCGCGATCATGCACATGCACACGATCCCGAAGACCAGCTGCAGCCAGCGGCCACGGCCTATTGCAACCCCAGACTCCGACATGGGTCTTTTCCTCCTGGTGCTTCTCGAACGTTGGTTTGGCGTTTTCTCGTTCTTGTCGGGTGCCACGGAATCCGCCATGCACGGGCGTCCGCGGGTCTTAATCCGCAACCTCAACATGGTCGACGGTATACCAGTTACGATTTTGTGCCGAATCGCACGCTCCTGTCAATCTCCATGGAATAAAAGTGCAGGTCGCTTGAAACGTGCCGTCTGGGGCCGCGGGGAGTGCGTCGCGAGCCCTGTCCCCAGCCTGCGGCAGGAGGTGCCTACGCAACGGATTTGACACGTGGTATGCCCAATACCGATAAGGGGAGACGCCGGGCCGGCGCGGATGCGCGGCTCTCTGTGGGCTTTCGCAAACGCCCGCTAGGAGCCGAATACGGATTCCGCTAGGTCTCGTCTGGGAAGCGGTCGCAGAGCCGCGGTCATGTAGCAGACTCTGGGTCCAGGATGTCGAACACGGAACAGTTCAGCATCAAGCCGATCGTCGCGACGTCCAGCCTGCGGACGCTGGCTTATGAAGCGCTGAAGCAGGCCATCACCAACATGGACCTGTACGGTCGGCCCGACGAGGTCCGGCTCGACGAGCGCAAGCTCTCGCAGGATCTCGGCGTCAGCCGCACCCCTGTGCGCGAGGCGCTGACCGTGCTGGAGCAGGAGGGCTTCGTGCGCTCCGAGGCGCGGCGCGGCATCTTCGTGATCAAGAAGACCAAGGCCGAGATCGTCGGGATGATCCATGCCTGGGCGGCCCTGGAGAGCATGGCCGCGCGGCTCGCCTGCGCCCGCGCCACCGACGCGCAGCTCAAGTCGCTGCGCGACGAGTTCCCGGAATTCTACGAGGGCCGCCCGTCCGAGCACATCGACGAGTACTCGGACGCCAACATCCGCTTCCACCAGAAGATCATCTCGCTCGGCCAGTGCGAGGTGATCGCCGGCCTGTCGAGCAACCTGCTGATGCATGTTCGCGGCATCCGCAACAAGGCGTTGCGCCAGGGCGAGCGCGCCGAGAAGTCGATCCGCGAGCACGTGGCGATCATCAAGGCGCTGGAGGCGCGCGAGTCCGAGCGCGCCGAGCAACTCGTGCGCGACCACGGGCTCGGCCTCGCCCAGCACGTCGACACCTACGGGCACTACCTCGACTGAGGCCCCCGGGCCCCCTGGGCCGTCCGGTCTCGCGAACGTGTGGCGCGCGCGGAGGCGATTCGCGCGCTTGCGTGGTCCTCGCAAGGTTTCGCTCACCAATTCGGTGCTATGGTCAACAAACCGTTGATCCCTAGCGAACCGTCGAGGGCGCTGACGTGCCATTGGGCGCCCGCATCGAGGACGATCCCTTCGTCCTTCTGCTGTCGGACCGACCGTCCGAGCGGTCGGCGCTCGCACGCGCGATCGGCCACGTCATCACCTGCCTGACCGCGGAGATCGGCGAGGCGCTGCCCGGCGGCGAGGATGCGCGGCTCGCCGTGATCGACCTCGACGCCGCGGGGCTCGCCACCGCCTCCTCCATCCTCGACCAGGGCCCCTGGCGCAGCGTGCCCCGCCTCGTGCTGGCGCGTAGCGGCAGCCGCCCGGTGCGCCTGCCGGCCGCCTCCCGCGTCCTGCCCGCGGCGGCGCCGCGCGAGACGGTGCTCGCCGGCATCTTCGCGATGATCGAGGCGGCGACCCGTGACGTCCGCGCGCGCGGGCGCAAGCTCCACGAGCAGGGCGCCGCCGCCACGTCCATCGTCGCCGACCTGTTCGACAGCGCCGCGCTCGGCGCCCGGATCGACCCCGCCGCGATCGAGCAGGGCACCGAGATCGTGCTGGCGGCGGTGTCCGAGGCCGGCATCCGCACTTGGCTCGACATCGTCTGGCGCCACGATGCCGGCGTCTACCAGCACACCCTGAGCGTGGCGGGCTATGCCGCCGCCTTCGGCGCGGTGCTCGGCCTGAACGGGCCCGACCAGGGCCGCCTCGCCCGCGCCGCGCTCCTGCACGATATCGGCAAGTCGCGCATCCCGGCGGAGATCCTGAACAAGCCGGGGCGGCTCTCGCCGGAGGAATGGCGCCTGATGTGCCGGCATCCCGTGATCGGCGCGGACCTCCTCGCCGCGCAGGGCGACATCGAGCCGGCCGTCATCGCCGTCGTGCGCCACCACCACGAGCGCATCGACGGGATGGGCTATCCGGACCGCCTCGCCGGACCCGCCATCTCCGACCTCACCCGCCTCACCGCGATCTGCGACGTGTTCTCGGCGCTGACCGAGCGCCGCGCCTACCGCAAGCCTCTGGCGCCCCGCGAGGCGCTGGCCGCCATGGAGGCCGAGCGCGGCCATCTCGACCCGGCGCTCCTGCGCGCCTTCGCGCCGGTGGCCGAGCAGGGCGCCTGACCGATCCCCCGCGAGGGGCGATCCCTTTGGCATCCCGGCGCGGTTGCGGCTATCAGCCCGGGCATGCTCATCCGCCCGGCCCGTCCCGACGACACCCCCGCCATCTGGTCGATCCTCGAGCCCGTCATCCGCGCCGGCGAGACCTACACGCTCGACCGGGACATGAGCGAGCGGGACGCGCTGGCCTATTGGCTGGGCCCGGACAAGGAGACCTTCGTCGCCGAGGCGGAGGGCTCGGTCCTCGGGACCTACTACATCCGCCCGAACCAGGCGGGCGGGGGCCGGCATGTCTGCAATTGCGGCTTCATGACGGGTGCCGAGGCCACCGGGCGCGGGGTGGCGCGGCGGATGTGCGAGCACGCCCTCGCCCATGCCCGGTCGCGCGGCTACCGGGCCATGCAGTTCAATTTCGTGGTGAGCACGAACGCGCGCGCGGTGCGCCTGTGGCGGGCGCTCGGCTTCCAGATCGTCGGCCGGCTGCCCCTGGCCTTCCACCATCCGGCCGAGGGCGAGGTCGACGCGCTGGTGATGTTCCAGGCGCTCTGAGGCCCATGGGCGGCGTGACGCCGATGTCACACCGGGCGGACGCGGCGGCGCGGCGGCCGTCGCTGCCCCGCTTTCGCCGCAGCTGCAGCCAAGGCAGGCGTCTCCCCGTCACGCGAACAGCCTTGCCGTGCAGACCTTCCGCGCCGTCCTCCTCGCCTGCCTCGCCTTCGGCCTCTCCGCCTGCGGCACCCCCGCGATCCTGCCCGAATCGGCAGGCCCGGTGACTCCAATCGTGCTCGACGAGGCGGCCGCCGCGGCGGCGATCTCGCGCTACCGCGCCCAGCACGGGCTCGGCCCGGTCACGATCGATCCCGGCCTCGTGACGGCCGCCGCCTTCCAGGCGGGCAACAATGCCCGGGCCGGCCAGCTCAGCCACGATCTCGGCGGCACCTTCACCTCGCGCATGGCCGCCGCCGGCCTCGGCCGGACCCACACGGCCGAGAACCTGAGCGCGGGCTCGGAGACCTTCGACCAGGTGCTCGCTCGCTGGAAGGCCTCGCCCCAGCACAACGCCAACATGCTGATCCCGCAGATCCGCCGCATCGGCATCGCCCGCGTCGACGCGCCCGGCACCCGCTACCGCCGGTTCTGGGCTCTGGTCATGGCGGGGGGCTGAGCCCTACTCCACCCGGTTCGGCGCCACGACGTTCCCCGTGCCGCCATCCGAATTGTCGATGCTGCTCCCGAACGGGTAGCCGGCATCCTCACCGCAATAGAGCCGCCAGCCGTTGCGGGAATTGGCCACGACGGCGTCCGCCCCGAACAGGCCGACGCCGCGGAAGACGTTGCCGGTGACCACGTTGTCGGACGGGGTCTGGTGGCGCACCGTGCCCCCCTCCCCGCAATTCCGGTAGAGCCGCACGCCGCCCTGGCCGTTCAGGGCGAAGCGGTTGCCAACGATGCGGTTGCGCGCCGAGCCGTCCACCGCGATCGCCTCGCGCCCGGTCTCGGCGACGACGTCGTTGTCCTCGATCCGATTCTCTGCGCTCTCGGCGTCGAGGTAGAGGGCGGTGCCGACCGTGCGGCCGGCAAGCCGCGAGCCGGTCAGCGTCACCCGGGTCACGCCGGGCCCGATATAGAGCGGGATCGGCCCGGACGCGGTGATCGTGGTGCCGCTGATCGCGATGCCGGTCGGCGCCGCCGCCTGCGCCCGCTCGGTATGGCCGAGGCTGTGCGAGGAATCGCGGAGCGCCGGCGCCTGCCCGTTCACGCCCATGCCCCAGATGCGGACATGGCCGAACACCGCGCAGTCGCGGATGGTGATGCCGGAGGGGCGCTCCCATTGCGCGCCGGGCCGGGACGGCGGCCGGGAACGGATGGCGAGGGTGATGGCGTCGAGGCGCGCCGGCGCGCCCGGATGTCCGATGGCGGCGCCCGCGCAATCGAGGGTGACGCCGGAGGCCGCCCTTCCCTCCAGCACGATGCGCTTCAGCACCCGGTCGCCGGGCGCGAGGCGGAGGGAGCAGGTGAGCGCGACGGCGTCCTCGCCGGCTTCGGGTGGGGCGAGCAGGCGCGCGCGGGTCGCCGCGTCGCAGGGCGGGGCGGCGACCGTCGCGACGAGGGCCGGCGGATCGGGCGGCAGGGTCGGCATCGGCATGGGATCGCCCCTCGCAGCCGAGCCCGGCATTTTTCGGGACGCAGACCCGATCCTGCACCGCCTGCCTGAGGAAAACTCTCGCCGGTCCGCCTGCCCGGCGGCGCGGCGTGCCTATATCGGCACCGGGCACCCCGAACGGAACATGGCTCCTTGGAAGACGCGCTGATCCGCTGGATCCAGTCCACCGCCGTCCTGCGGGCCGACGTCCTCGCGGTCATCGGCACGCTGCTCGCGCTCGCCGTCACGGTCCACGCGCTGATGCGCAAGCGGCGGGTCAGCGTCGCGGTGGCCTGGGTCGGCCTCGCCTGGCTCACGCCGGTGATCGGCACCGTGCTCTACCTGATGTTCGGCATCAACCGGGTGACCCGGCGCGCGCGGCGCCTGCGCACCAAGCCGTCCGAGGCGCTGGAGGCGCCGAGCCAGGAGGATGCGGTGGTGCCCCGCATCCTGTGGCCCCTCGACCGGGCGGTGCGCCGCATCACCGGCCTGCCCGCGCTCGCCGGCAACGCGGTGCGGCTCTACCGCAACGGCGACCAGGCCTATCCGGCCATGCTGGAGGCGATCGGGGCGGCCCGCGAGAGCCTCGTCCTGACGAGCTACATCTTCCGCGACGACGCGACCGGGCGGACCTTCTGCGCGGCGCTCGCCGAGGCGAAGGCGCGCGGCGTCGCGGTGCGGGTGATCATCGACGGCATCGGCGGCGGCTATTTCCGCGCGCTGGCCTATCGGCGCCTGCGGGCGGCCGGCGTGCCGGCGGGTTTGTTCATGCACTCGGCCCTGCCCTGGCGCATGCCCTTCCTGAACCTGCGCAACCACAAGAAGCTGCTGATCGCCGACGGGCGGATCGCCTTCACCGGCGGGGTCAACATCTCGCAGCCGAACCGGCTCGCCTCGCGGCCGGACCACCCGATCCGCGACACGCATTTCCGGATCGAGGGTCCGGTGGTCGAGCAACTGATGATGGCGTTTGCCAGCGACTGGGCCTTCGTGGATGGCGAGATCCTCGACGGGCCGGCCTGGTTCCCCGATCTCGTCCCCCTGGGCCCGACCATCGCCCGGGCGGTGACCTCGGGGCCGGACGCCGATGTCGAGAAGATCGAATCGGTGATCCTGCACGCGCTCAACGGCGCCCGCGAGAGCGTGCGCTTCGTGACGCCCTATTTCCTGCCGGACGAGGTGGTGATGAGCGCGCTGTCGCTCGCGGCCGAGCGCGGCGTCACCGTCGACGTGGTCATCCCGCGCCAAAGCGACCACCCCTTCGTGGACTGGGCGACGCGTGCCCACGTGCCGTCGCTCCTCAAGAGCGGGGCCCGGATCTGGCTCGACGAGCCGCCCTTCGACCATTCCAAGGCGCTGGTGATCGACGGCGCTTGGTGCTTCGTCGGCAGCGCCAACTGGGACATGCGCAGCTTCCGCCTGAACTTCGAGCTGAACGTCGAGCTCTACGACGAGGCCATGGCGGGTGAGCTCGACCGCTTCATCCAGGGCAAGATGGAGACGCAACTCATCCTGGACGACATCGTCGCGCTGCCGCTGGCCCTGCGCCTGCGCAATGCCGCGGCGCGGCTGATGCTGCCCTATCTGTGATCCTTAGCGGCGCTCCTTGCGCCGCCGGATCGAGGCCGAGAGGCGGATCGCGAAGCGGTCCATCGGCGTCGGCCGCAGGCGCGTGGGCCGCTCCGTCTCCGGCGCCTCGCGCAGATGCACCACGATCGGCCGGTGGTCCGAGGGGCCGCGCGGCAGCACCGCGCGCTCGTGGCAGGCGAGGCCGCGCACGAGGCAGCGGTCGAGGCGCAGCGGCACCATCTGCGCCATCGCGTGGGTCGGGGCGCGCGGCCCGACATCGCGGAAGCCCGGCATCAGGGCGGGGCCGACGATGTTGTAGTCGCCGAGGATCGCGGCCCGCTCGGGCAGCGTCGCGATGATGCGGCGGAGCTGGCGCCGGTTCAGCACCTGCCCGTGCGAGAGATGGACGTTGGCGACGCCGAAGCCGCCGAGGTCGAGCACCTGGCAGACGCGGTCGAACATCGCGCCGGAGGGCAGCTCGATCACCCTGGGCTGCATGGGCCAGGGCGTCGGGCTCCACATGGCGAGCCCGTGGATCCGGTTCGGCAGCTGCGCCCAGGCATAGGCGCCGCCGACCCGGTCCGGCAGGGCCCCGATGCAGCGCGTCGCCTCCTGCATCAGCAGCAGGTCGGGCTTCTCCTGCTCGATCAGCGCGACGAGGTCGCCCACCGCCGCGCCGGTGCGGCGCAAGAGGTTCCAGCTCACGATCTTCCAGGTGGTCGCCGCCCGGTCGGCCTGCGCGAGGGGCTCGGCGGCGACCGAGGCGAGGCCGATCGGCCGGGAGCGGATCTTGTCGAGCATGCCGGAGCGGGTCTCTTCCTCGGCGCGGGGGATCGTCGGGCCGTGCCTCAACGCGGTGCGGGCGGCTCCGTTCGCCGGTTCGGCGAACGCGCCGTGACAAAGAGCTCGGAGATACGGCCCCGATCACAACGCGATCGGGAGCGGCCTTAAAGCGCTCTCCGCCGAAGTGGACACCGGTTCGGCGCAAGAGAGCGCGTCACAACAAGAGCTTGGAGCCGTGCCCGATTGCAACGCGATCGGGACCGGCTCTAGCGGCAGGGCTTGCCCGGCTGGCAATGGCCGTGCCCCCCTCCGCCCTGAGGGGGCGCTTGCCGCTGCGGCGCCGGGGCCCGCTGCATGGCCTGCTGATGCTGGGCGGCCTGTTGGCGCTGGGCCGCCTGCTGGTGCTGCATCTGCATCATCTGCTGGCGCTGGGCCGCCTGCTGCATCTGCTGGGCGCGCATCGCCTGGGCCTGCTGCGCGCGGGCGGCCTGCATCTGCTGCATCGCCTGCATCCGGCCGGTCTGTCGCGCCTGGGCCTGGGCCTGCTGCGCCTGGGCACGGGACTGGGCCTGTACCTGAGCCCGCGCCTGACTCTGGGCTTGGGCCTGGGCCTGCCGCGCCGCCTGCTGCTGGCGCGCCACGGCCTCGCGCTGCTGGAGGGCCGCCGCCCGGGCGGCGCGTGCAGCCGCCGGATCCTGGACTGGCTGCCCCGGTTGCGGCGTGCGGAGGGTGGGCTGGGCCGGCGGTGCGGTCCGCGCCGCGGCGGCGCCGGCGGCCGGTCCGCCCGGCTGCTGCGGCAGGGCGTTCCGCGGGAATGGGCCGGCATTCAAGGGAGCGCCCGGCCTCACGCCCGGCTGCGGAACCGGCGCACCCGGCAGGGGCCGCGCCAGGGGAGCGACCCCTGCCGGGACCGCGCCGCCGTTCGGGACAGGCGCGGCTGCGCCCGGCGCGAAGCCGGCCCGGCGGGCGAGCGCCGGCGGC
>NZ_CABFVH010000022.1 GCF_902141855.1 Methylobacterium dankookense
CCGCGCTGGGCTTACCGCCACTGGAATTACGTGGTGGCTGCGGCGCGATAATCGGCTTTCCGGGCAGGTATGGCGTTGAGCGTGACGAGGCGTTTGCGCCCTGTGGCTGTCAGTGGCGCCTTCGGCTTTCCTGCCGGTTGAAGGCGCGGACGGAAGTCGCGGAAGACGAAGCAGCGGCGTGGGCCCGCTGGTCAGCGGTGTGATGGAGACACATGACTTCCCACTTGGCGATCTCGACGCGTTAGCGGGGCGGGGCAGCTCCGTCGCCTGCGCCTGGGGAGATCCGCCTGGCGAGCGCCGAAACTCCAGACCGGTGGTGTTCTTTCAGGCCTTAAATGAGGGCTCACGTTGCAACCGACCGTGGGGCGGCTGGTTGTCAGGTTTCACCCCGAAACATCCCGCCCAGGAAAGATCATGACAAAGATTAGCTTTTTCTGCGTGTTGGGTCTGCTCGCAAGCAGCCCAGCCTTAGCCCAAGGCTTGCCCGCCCCTGGGCAGTCCGGCGCGACAGGAGTTGTGATCCAAAGACAACCTAACACCACCGGAAATGATCGTGACATAGTTATAGCCCCCGGCCCCACAGGAGCGAGCACAATAACGACCGACTCCGCGGCCGGCGGCAATGCGGGCCATCCCGAGCGGGCGGTCCCGAACGGAAGCGCCAACGGGGGCGGCAGTCGGTAGTCTTCTACCCACGTTTGCTGGGATAGAGCGGAGACGGCGAGCGGCAACTGGCCAGGCCGCTCCGCCTCAGTGACGAAGCGCACCTTCTCCTCGCGTGTGAAGCGGCGGCGCTCCGGCCCGGTTCTCGGCACGCACCAGGCGGGGGAACGACAAGAGGTCGGAGCGGGCAGCGTCGGTTGCAGACAGCAGCTCGGCCTCGCTCAGCGGTTTGGCACCAGGGATATCCCTGAGGCGTCGGGAGGGGGCGAGCGATCGACGAGGAGTAGGCGACACGGACTTCGAAGTTCAAGGCAGGGACATTCAGACCCGGGGCTCGAGCGCAGGCAGCTCTCTGAACCGATGTGAACCCAGCCTTCCGAACAGCATACCGGCCCGTGGCGTCATCGAAGGCCACATCGTGAGGCCTGACACACGTCCGATCGAAGACCCCGCCGAAACATCGAAGATCAAGCTTGCCAGACAGGGGGCATCCATACACGCCCCTGGCGGCGATGTTCTTCGCGGGCTTCCTGCTGCTGCTCCTGCTCGAGGGAATGATCGGCTAGGCTGGATCCGGAATGCTGGCCGCGGGCGAAACCAAGTCCCTCCCGGACGAGGCCCACATCCTCCTCGTCGAGGACGACGACGGCATGCGCGTGCTCGTCAGCCGCATCCTGCGGGAGAGCGGCTTCCGGGTCACGGGCTGCCGCGGCGGCGCCGAGATGTGGTCGCTCCTGCCCGACACGCCGGTTGACCTCGTCCTCCTCGACGTCATGCTGCCGGGCGCGTCCGGGTTCGACCTGCTCAGGGCCCTGCGGGCGAAGGGCACCGTCCCGGTCATCATGCTGAGCGCCCGCAACGAGGAGGCAGACCGGGTGCTCGGCCTGGAACTGGGCGCCGACGACTACGTCGCCAAGCCGTTCGGGCGCCCGGAACTCCTCGCCCGGATCCGGGCGGTGCTCCGCCGGTCGGCCCTCGCGCCGGTGCCGAGCGCGGCGTCGCGGCCGGAATCCCTCGCCTTCGCCGGCTGGCGGCTCGACCTGCGCAGCCGCGCCCTGACCGATCCCGAAGGCGCCGCCGTCGACCTGTCGGGCGCCGAGCACGACCTGCTGCTGGTGTTCCTGGAACACCCGGGCCGGGTGCTCGGCCGCGAGCAGATCCTGGAGATGGGCCGCGGGCGGCTCGCCGCGCCGTCGGACCGCAGCGTCGACACGCTGGTCAGCCGGCTGCGGCGCAAGCTCGAACCGCCCGCGGGGACGGCCCCCGTCATCAAGACGGTGCGGGGCTCCGGCTACATGCTGGCCGCCAAGGTCGAGCGGGCATGAGGAGCCTCCTCGGCCTCGCCCGCAGCCTGGAGGGGCGCACCGTCGTCGTCCTGCTCCTGGCCGTGCTCCTCGTCCATGGCGGTGCGCTGGCGATCTACCGCCTCTCGGCGGCGGCCGCGGCCGACGAGGCCTTCGCCACCGAGGTCGCCCGCCAGCTCGTCATCGCACGCGAGGCCGTGTCGCGACGCCCGCCGGAGGAGCGGGCCGACGAGGCCAAGGCCCTCTCGTCGAAGCATTTCGAGGTCGGCTGGGAGCGGGGCCCGCCCGCCGAAGCCATCGGGACGGACGCGGCGCTGCGCGACCTGCGCGACCGCGTCCTCGAGGTCGAACCCGTGCTCGGCCCAGGGCTGGCGCTCGCCCTGGCCGCGCCGGACGAGCCGCTGCGCCAGCGGGACCTCCGCGGCGCCTTCCCGCTCCCGGACGGCGGCTACCTGACCTTCCGCTCTGCCCATGCGCCGGGCCTCGCCCGCCTAGGGCCGTGGGCCCTCCTCGCGACGGCGATGGCCATCCTGGTCGGTGTCGCAGCCGTGGTCGTGGTGCACCGCATCGCCGGGCCCCTGCGCGAGTTGACCCGCGCCACAGGGCGGATCGGGCGGGGGGCGGTCGTGCCGGTGCCGGAGGTCGGGCCGGACGAGACGCGCGGGATCGGGCGCGCCCTGAACGCAATGCAGGCGCGCATCCACGGCCTCGTGGCGAAGCGGACGCAGGCGCTGGCGGCGGTCTCGCACGACCTGAGAACGCCCATCGCCAGGCTGCGCCTGCGCCTCGACCGGGTCGAGGACGCCGACGAGCGCCGCGCGATAGCGGCGGACCTCGACGAGATGCAGGCCATGGTCGAGGCCACCCTGGCGTACGTGCGCGGCGGCGATGACCCGGAGGCGCAGCAGGTCGCCAACGTCGCGAGTCTCCTGATGGCGGTGGCGGACACCTCGACGGACGCCGGCCGGGATGTCGCGTATGCCGGCCCCGGCCGGGCGCTGGCGGAGGTGCGGCCGGTCGCCCTCCGGCGGGCGTTTGAGAACCTCGTCGACAACGGCGTGCGCTACGGCGGCCGCGTGCGCATCGCCCTGGGCTTCGACGACGACGCCCTCGTGGTCCATGTCGACGACGACGGCCCCGGCATCCCGCCGGGGGACGTCGCCCGGGCGTTCGAGCCGTTCGTGCGGCTGGAGGCGTCGCGGAACCGGAACACCGGCGGGACCGGCCTGGGGCTGACCATCGCGAGGCGGGCGGTCGAGGCCGAGGGCGGCCGCCTCGGCCTGTCGAACCGGCCGGGGGGAGGCCTGCGGGCCGAGATCCGCCTGCCCGGGACGGGGGGGCGCGGCCGCGGCGGCGTCCCCCCGGCCGACCCTTAGCGCGCGGTCGCCGGCGCGTCGGGGTGCGCGTCCGGCTGCGCCGAACGCTCGTTGGACACGTAGGCGCTACCTGGCAGTGCCAGAGTCAGGAGGAAGGTGGCCCCCGCCAGCGCCGCGGAGAGCGCGGCTGGCACGAGGAAGGCGTCGGGCCCGAGCAGCCTCTGCAGGAAGCCGCCCGCGACCGCACCCGAGGTCAGGCCCGCCCAGAGCGGCGCCTGGAGCCAGAAGGAGGGCGCGGGCTCGTGCAGGATCATGTTCGCGAGCCCGGTCCCGAAACGCACGACCGTGCCCGTGACGTAGGTCAGCGCCAGGCTTCGGCCGCCCTCGTCCTGCAGCGTCGCGTTAAGGATGCCCAACGCCAGGACGACCGGGTATGCGTGCAGCGGGAACGCTTCCGGCCCCTCTGGCAGGAAATTGCCGATGGACAGCAGCACGGCCTGGACGCCAAGCAGGACTGACAGGCGCCACCGGCCGGCCCAAGCCGCCAGCAGCGTCCCGGCGAAGGCGCCGAAGCAGAACAGCGAGATGGTGCTGCCGAAGCGTATGGCTCCCGACCAGTCGAACCCGCTGGCCGCGACCCCGAAGCGGGTTGTGTTCCCGCTCATGAACGACATGAACAGCTGCGAGTGCTCGAGGAACCCGATCGAGTCCGCGGAGCCCGCCAGCGCAGCCAGCGCAATGGCGAGCGGCACGCGCGTCGCGGGGCTCGACGGGAAGGATTTGTCCATTTGTGACCTATGATCTTCGGGGGGCTTCCGGCCGCGCTCGGTCGCGCCGGGGGCCCCTTGGGTTAAGCCCGCCCCTTGGCCGCGGCTTTTCCGGACGGTGACGAAGTGTGTCGACGCAATCGTCCGGGCGGCGAACCGAATCCGATGCCCGTGCGCAGGGCGGACACACTTCGTCACGAACGTGGCGACCGACAGACATACGGGCCGTCTATCTCGGGTCCTGAAGCGGTCGATTCGGCCGCGGACCGAACAGGAGATGGACCCATGAAGAGGACGCTCGCTGCCGCTCTCGCCGCCGCGACGCTCGCGGCGGCCGCGATGCCCGCGCTCGCGATCGACGGGCACGGAAACGCGGCGAACCCCGAGCGCGCGGTCCCGAACACCGGCGGCGTCTCCGGTGGACCCGCCCACCGCGACGATCCGCGGGTCCGTGAGTCGCAGGAGAGGCGGCCTGACGGCACGCCGGCGCACGGCGCCAACGACGGCCACGCCCACGGGCACAGCCAGGACGTTACCGGCAAGAGGTGACAGCCGCGTGGGCGGTGGGGGCGAGGGGTGGAGATGACGTCATGCGACTGCTGCCCCTCCTCGTCGTCTTCGCGGTTCTCGCTGCGGGCATCGGCTACGCGCTCGCTTGAGCCGACTCGCGCGACAAAGGGTTCACGGTGTGTAGTCTGCCCCTCAAGCACGCCGTGGAACGCCCGCCCCGACGCGAGTCGGGGCGGGTACGTCGGGGTGCCCGGACACCCTCGCCCCGGCCGGCGCCCTGGATGGCGACGGCTTGCGGTAAAATCCTCGAATTGGTCATAAGGGCGGTGATGCCAGCGACGCGGAGCCATAGGTCCTTCGGGGCGATCACGGGGTGGTGGGCGACCGACGCGCGTGCGCTTGCCCTGGTCCTAGCGTTCGTCGTCGCGGCGCCGACCGCCGGACTGGCCGCCGACCTAGCGTAACACTAATGATCAGCAGGGGCACGATCACATGGAGCTCGCCGTGGCATCGGAGGGGGCGGTCAGCGAGAAGGCCGTCGACCCGGGGGTGCATTGCCGCTGCCATGGCGCCGTCAATCCGCATGGGCCGACTGCGGCCACGCCGGACCTGGCCTGGCGCCTGAGCTTCGCGCGGCTGGCCGCGTCCGTCCGCTCGGTCTTTCCGGGCCGCCTGCCGAGACCCCCGCGCGCCTGAGTCGACGCTGCCTCGGGCGCGCCCGCGTCGAGCTGACTGCTTCCGGAGCGTCGCTGCACGTCACCCAGCATAAACGACCGCGCCGTCCGTGACGGCGCACGGTCTCGGCCGAGCGTGGTCCGCTAACGAGGTGTCTCACTCAACCATCGGGCGCAGGGGATGCAGGCTGCGATTAACTCTTCACTAACTATGATCGCTAACTATTCATTGAGACATTGCGGGTTCAGACTCCGATCCCCTGCTCGGTTTTCGGGAGAGCGTGGATGGCAAAGGCCGAAGGCATCACGGGGTCTGCCGTCGCGGCGGCAGGCCTGCGGGTGCAGCAGGGCCGCCTGCGGGTCATGACCGAGAATCTCGCCAACGCAAACAGCACCGCGAGCACGCCCGGCGGCGACCCCTACCGGCGCAGGATCGCGGTATTCGATCCGGTCGGGGCTGACGCAGAGCCGGTCGGTCGCGTCGTGCACGACACCAGCCCGTTCCGCTCGATCTCAAGTCCCGGGCATCCCGCTGCCGACGAGCAGGGCAATCTGAAGCTGCCAAACGTCAACCCTGCCAAAGAGATGGCCGGGTTGCGCGCAGCGATGGGGGCCTACGAGGCGAACCTGAGGGTGATCGCAACCCTCGACGATCTCAACAGCCGCACAATCGACCTGCTGAAGGTCTGAGTTCCGTCACCCCTTCGAGATACTTTTACCGTTCGACAGGGACTGCGCGAGATCGGCCCGGCGACGGCGTTTGTCGGCCAGGGCGTGCAGCACCGCCCTCCACACCGGCTCGGGCCGCTCGGGGTCGAGAAGCTCGCCTTCGCTCAGCGGCGGCACGACCTCATGACTTGGCCCGTCGAGCGGAACCAGGGTACGCCCGGCTGCCTGGCGCAGCACCTCGATCGCGGCGATCAGTGAGCCCGTGTGGGTGCGCGTTCTCGCCACCTCCTCCGGCGAAACGCCGAGGTGCTCGCCCAGAAGCGCGTGGCGCAAGCCGAGGATCCCCGCCGTAACCGCTTGATCGATCGCATGGCCAGGCACGGCTTCGACGGCCAGATCGCATTCCGTATCCAGACCCATCGAGCGGTTGTTCAGGTTGGATGAGCCGATTTTGAGCAGGCGGTCGTCGACGATCAGCACCTTGGCATGCACGTAGATCGGCTGCCCGGCTGCGGTCACGGGACGGTAGATGCGGAAGCGTCCGAAGCGGTCCGCGGAGCGGATGTGCGCCAGCGCCCGGTCCCGTCCCCGTCCCATGGCCGCTTCCTCAAGCCAACCCATGGCACGGTCGGGATTGATCACGACGATCTCGGGCCCGTCCGGCTCCCGCAGACGGGCCGCCATGGCCTCGGCGATACAGCGTGCGGCAAAGTACTGGCTCTCGATGTAGATCGTGTCGCGCGCTGCCGCGATGGCGGCGAGGTAGAGTCGTTCGATCTCATGCACGTCCGGGCGGCCGTGATAGGCCGGCGCGGTCCGAGCAATTCCCACCTCCACGTCGCGCAGAAGCGGCCTCAGCCCGTCGGGCCACGGATCTTGCGCCGGTGGACCGGGCGGCGCGATCCGCTCGCCGGTGGCGTGATACCAGCGCTCGCGCGCTAGGGCACCGAGGGCTGCGGCGGCGGCGCCGTCGACTGCGACTGTGGCGTCGTGGAAAGGCGCGTAGCCGTGTCCCGACGGACGCACCCGGCGCGCGTCCTGGTCGGCATGGTCGCGGGTGTCCCAGCGGTCGTCCGTCATGTCGATGCCGCCGCAGAAGGCGAGCACGTCGTCGATCACGACGATCTTCTGGTGATGCGAGGCCCCGGGCGGGTGGGCGCTGTCGAGCCGGAACCGGAAGCCGCGGGCCCGCATCCAGTTCATGAGGTAGAGCGGCGTCGTGCCGCGCGCCAGCGTCCCGAGGACCCCCAGGTTCCACTGCAGCACGCGGATGCTCAGCTCCGGTCGACGCCGGCCGAGTTCGGACAGGAACGGGCCGAGTTCCTCCGGCAGGCCCGGCAATGGGTGGTCGGGGTCGAGCTTGATGCGGGTGTCGAACTCCCAGCCGATAAACAGGACCGCGTGGCGGGCGCGTAGGAGGGCGCTGCGCAGATGCGCGAAGTAGGCGGCGGCATCCACGATCGGGGCAAAGCGCGTCGCCCGCTCGATCCGCCAGCAGGTCAAGCCGGACTGCAGCAACGTCGGTGTGCCGAAGACGGGTGCCGTATGGGATGGATGATGCATCGGTGCGTTCAACTCCCAGGCAACGCTCGGTCCCCTAGCGTCCGGCGATGAAGCGCCGACAACTGTTCGAGCGTCCGCGTGTGAACCCGCCTTCGCTTAGTGCGTTCCCGATCCGAGCTGTGGGGGTGCTCGACCGCCACGCAAGATTGCGTCCCGAGGAGGATCCGCTGGTCGATTGGATCGTGACCGCGATCGAGCGGGCCGGCTACCTCGGCGTCTTCCTGCTGATGTTGATCGACAACATCTTTCCGCCGATCCCCTCCGAGGTGATCATGCCACTGGCAGGTTTTGCCGCGGCGCGCGGCCAGCTCAGTCTCGTCGGCGTGTTCCTCGCCGGCACCGCCGGATCGCTCTGCGGCGCGCTGCTCTGGTACGGCGTGGGGTGCTGGCTCGGACGCGAGCGCCTGCGGCGCTTCGCGGCCCGGCACGGGCGCTGGCTGACCCTGGGCCCGGCCGAGGTCGATCGGGCCGGTGCCTGGTTCGCCCAGCGCGGCGGCGTCACCGTCCTGGTCGGTCGCGTCATCCCAGGCGTGCGCAGCCTGATCTCGGTGCCGGCCGGGGTTGCCGGCATGCCGCTCACGCCCTTTCTGGCCTACTCGGCGCTCGGCACGGTCGTCTGGACCGGGCTGCTGACGGGGGCCGGCTACGGGCTTGGCGAGAATTACCGTCTCGTGGGCCGCTTCGTCGAGCCGATCGGCAACGGCGTGCTGATCCTGGCTATGCTGCTCTACCTCTACCGCGTCGCCACCTTCGAGCGCGGGAGCGATGCCCGGGGCTGAGGCACGGCAAGCCCTTGCCGGGGCCGGCAAGGGGCGAGTTGCAGAAGCGCGGACGAGCGAGCCGTAACGTTCTGCGGAGGAGTGTGGGTGAGACGCTTTTTGATCCTGGTCGCCCTTGCGGTCACGGCGACCCTTCCGGCCGTCATCCTGCGTTTGGGCGGCTGGCAGCCGAGCCCCTTTGTCGATGTCGCCGCCTTCGGCATCGCCATCCTGGCCGCGGGTTTCCTGCTGTCCTGGGGAGCGGAGACGGCCGAGCAGCACATCTCGCAAGGCCTCATCCTGGCAGCCGTCGCCCTGGTGACTGTGCTGCCGGAATATGCGATCGACATCTACTACGCCTACATGGCTGGCGCCTCCGGCCCAAACTCGCAGTACGTCCAGTACGCGGCCGCCAACATGACGGGCGCCAATCGGCTGCTCGTCGGCCTGGCCTGGCCCCTGATGGTGCTGCTGCACTGGATGAAGGACCGACACCGCTCGATCGACCTCGCGCCCGGCAACGCCGTCGAGGTCGGGTTCCTGCTGCTTGCCAGCCTGTACGCTTTCGTGATCGTGCTCAAGCGCAGCATCTCGCTGCTCGATTTCGTCGTGCTCATCGCGATCTTCGGCGCCTATGTCTGGCGCGCGCGCAATCTGCAGAAAAGCGACAACCCGGAGGAGGCGGAGGAGCCGGGGCCGGCCGCGGCGCTGAACACGCTCTCTCCCGGCCTGCAATGGACCGCCATGGTTGGCCTCGTGGCCGTGGCCGGCGGCGTCATCCTGGTCTCGGCCGAGCCCTTCGCCGAGGCGATGGTGAGCACGGGCCGCCTCATCGGACTCAACGAGTTCCTGCTGATCCAGTGGCTGGCGCCCCTGGCCAGCGAGGCGCCGGCGATCACGGTGGCGGTGCTGTTCGTGCGCGCCAATCGTGCCGGCGACGGGCTGATCGCCATGATTAGCGACAAGATCAACCAGTGGACGCTGCTCGTCGGCATGCTGCCGCTCGCCCTGAGCATCGGCGCGGGCGCGATCAGCCCCTTGCCGCTCGATGCGCGCCAAGGCGAGGAGTTCTTCCTGACAGCTGCCCAGTCGCTGCTCGGCATCGCGCTCCTGCTGCGCCTGCGCCTCGGGCTCTGGTCCGCGCTGGCGCTGGCCGCGCTGTTCACCGTCCAGGTCGGGCTGGCCTTCGTCTACCGCAACGACGAGGCACGTACGATCGCGACGCTGACCTGGTTGGCCTGGGCCTACCTCGGGCTGGCCGGCCTTCTGTTCCTGATCGATGGGCGGCGGCTGTTTACCCTTCTGCGCGGTGCCGTCATGGGCGATTTTTCGAAGCTCGAGCCGCCCGGGAGCGAAGGCGACTCGGACGTGCAGCGGAGCGAGCGAGAAGCCAGTTCCATCGCGGGCTGACCCGGTACGATCCGGGCGGAGCGCAGGCCCCGCCCGGGTCTGTCATGCCTTACTTGTTCGGCATGATCTTTCCGTCGGCCCCAACCCTGATCTCCTGCGACTGGCTGCCGGTCACCACCGTGATCTTGTACTGCACACTGTCGGCCGCGCGCTCGACCTCCGCCTCGGCCGCTTTGCCGCCCGCCTTCTGCTCGGCGGTCGCCACCGCCTGCTTCAGGCTCGCGGGGGCATTCTGTACGTCGGAGGGCTTCAGACGGATGAAGTAGCTCTCGATCGGGTGGTTGTCGCTCTTGATCACCTGACCCGAATTGGCGTCGATGTGGTGATCGGTGAGCTTGCCGTCGCTGCCGAGCACCTTGATCTCGTAATACGATTTGCCGCCCTCATTCTCGAAGTCCGCCTCGATCGCGCGGCCCGGCCCCTTGCTCTCGGCCGTGTCGAGAGCCTGGGCGAGCGAGACCTTCGCGGCCTGTAGGCCCTCGTGCTCGCGCTCCTTGTGACCGGTGGTGCCGTGGGCGGGTTGCGCAGCGCCCGGAGGTGTGGCGGCAGGAGCGGGCGCCTGAGGCGCCGGACCCGTCTGGGCCGCGGCCAAGCCGGTCAGGACGAGAAGCGGTGCGAGAGAAAGGGCAAATCGGGACATGGCGTCTCCTGTGGCTCAGTGGACAGCCGCAAAGCTGTGCCGCCTCAACGCAGGAGGGACAGGGCGGTTCGCAACCGCGGCTTTCCCGTGCGATGATGAAGCGAAATCCGGCTTGGCGGTACCGTACACCGGGCTACGCGTTCAGGTTCGGCTCCGGTGCCCGGAGCGGATGTTCGGGACGGCTGTGACCGCGACCAGGGGCAACGGAACTGCGACAAGCCGAGCTGGTGAGGACGGTTCATCCGCGAGAATACAGATGCCGAACATCAACTACGCCTTCGTCGCCGGTCTCATCATGCTCGCTTCGGGCGCACCCGGAGCACAGGGCGCGCGCGCTCAACCGCTGGATGCCTATGAGGCTGCGAACGGCTTCCGTGGCTCAGATGTCGCGTCTGTGATCACCCGCATCGTCGAGCGTCAGTTGCTGGCAATCCCGGGGGTGCGTTCTGTCCACGACCTGCATGTGCGCTCGATCACCTCCGGCATCGACACCATGAGCGCCCACGTCGTCGTAGCCGACATGGCCGAGGCCGCGCGCATCCTCAAAGCGGTGCAGCAGATCATGGCGGCCGAGTTCAACACGCGCCACGTCACCGTGCAGGTCGAGAACGAGGTTCTGCAGGAAGAGGAGAAGCTGCGAAAGACCTGAGCGCGTGCGAAAGCCGCCTGCTCGGCCCTATGAAAACGACATCGGATGGCCGATCTGCTCGGCTGCTGTCCCGTGTTCCGAGAGCGTCCATTGCCGCAAACCTTCATGCTCGACTGGCCGGCAGTAGCAGAAAACGGCGCACTCCCATTTCGGACGGCATGATCAACGAGGGAGCGATGCGGAAAGGCTTGCTCTATACCTGCCTCGGAGCATCGCTGCCATTCCTATCCAGCTGTGGCGGCGCGGCGCTGCCCGGTATTCAGCTTGGCTTGGGCGACAGCGGCAGTACGTTTGGCTTCGACTCGCTACCTTTCGAGATCCGGCGTGCGGACGACAGCGTCCTTACGGGTCACGCGTCCGTCCGCCTCTTGCGCCTCGCCTTTTTCACTCGCAACGCGAAGGGATTGGTCGCGTGCAGCGGCGGATCTACGCTCGATCTCAAGGGCTCGCCTGTACCTGTGAGCGTAGACTGTACCGGTAGCGGCATCCTGTAAGGGACCGTGACGACGGCGCGCGCTGATCGCGGTGAGGGTACCTTCACCGAGCCGTCCAGACGTATCGCTACGTTCCGCTACGGTGCACTGCTCGCATCGACTGCGGGCGACTGAAGGAGCCTGTGAGAGGATCGCAAGCGATGGAAATGTGGACTCGACCGCTATCATAGGGATGTCGTTGCCACTGACGGATCGGAGTTCATGTTAGATCACCACCACGACCACGGCGGCCAGCACGACCATGCGGACCACCCTCACGGACACGGGGCAGGTCATAGTCATGCGCCTGCCGACTTTGGCAAGGCGTTCGCCATCGGCGTGGTCCTGAACGTCACCATCGTTCTCATTCAAGCTGTTTACGGCTATCTCAGCAACTCCATGGCATTGTTGGCGGATGCCGCCCACAATTTTTCAGATGTGTTGGGCCTACTCGTCGCTTGGTCGGCAGCAATCCTCGGCAAGCGCGCGCCGACGGCGCGCTTCACGTATGGTTTGAAGGGGACATCCATTCTCGCTGCGCTCTTCAACGCCGTCTTCCTTCTCGTGACGATTGGGGCCTTGAGCTGGGAAGCAGTGCAGCGCCTGTTCCACCCCGAACCCGTCGCCGGCAAGACCGTCATGATCGTAGCTACGGCAGCCTTGGTCCTCAACGGCTTCACGGCGTGGCTGTTCGCGTCGGGACGAAAGGGCGATCTCAACATCAGAGGCGCCTTTCTGCACATGGCAGCGGATGCTGGCGTTTCAGCCGGTGTCGTCGTTGCCGGATTGGTAATTCTGCTGACGGGCTGGCTCTGGCTTGATCCCGTGGTCAGCCTCGTCATCAACGCGGTCATTGTCTGGGGAACCTGGGGCCTTCTGCGTGACAGCGTGACGATGTCGCTGGCAGCCGTTCCCCCCGGCATCGAGCTCTCCACTATCCGTGACTATCTCGCCTCCCGGACCGGCGTGAGGGAGTTGCACGATCTCCACGTCTGGCCCTTGAGCACAACGGAGACAGCGCTCACAGCTCACCTTATCATGCCGGATGGCTATCCGGGCGACCAGTATTTGATACAAATAGGTCGATAACTCCAAGAAAAGTTCGCGATCAATCACACAACATTACAAGTCGAAACTGATGAGTCATCGGTCTGTCCTCTTAATCGGTCCGGGGCGGCCTAGGTACAAGCCCGTGCTTTCCCATATCGATCCTGCTGAGATCGGGCAGGCCGGAAAGGACCAACTGTGCTGAAGAGAGGCGGCAACAGAATAGCCACGCGTAAACCTCGCTCCCTCCAGCGGGTCAGTCGTTTGGTCCGGCTGCAGGCGATGATTTTGTCTGCTCTGGCCCGTTGCATCAAGGGCACGGTCGTGTGGGGTCTCCGAACCGGCCTATTCGGGATCGCACCTGCCATGATCGGGTTGCGTGTCACCTGGAGGCTGCGACGACGCGTTGTAGGCCTTTTCGCGGTCCGCCGCGGAAGCCGTTCGGCGCTGGCCGATCAGAACTCGGTACCCTCCATGTCTGAAGAGCGCCTCGCCGCAGCACGCCTGCGCATAGCACAACTCAACTATGTAAGGATAACCCACATTATTTCCAAGTTTGCTCTTCTGAGCCTGTTTGCAGTTTTGTCGAAGCCGGAGACGGCAGCCAAGACCCTTGCAAGCTTGCTTTTCATGTCTGCATTTCTGAGCGCTGTGCTTGCCTTGCATTCCCGAGCGAGACTTACGTCTTCTGTTCTGAGTTGCTGGGACGAGACGGCATTTTTCCTGTTATTCGCGTTAATCGTTCGCAGCATGACCGTCGCGCACGCGATTTAGGTTATTTATCTATGGATATTTATTCGGCGCAGCAAAACATCACGTGCTTGAATATCTTCAGACGCTCGATCCGACCTGCTACTGGGCTCGTTGATCAGGGTATTGTGATCGCGCCGAGCCAGCACGTCCAGGTTCTGCTGCAGGCCGGTGTACCGCCCTCAATTTCCGAGAGATCGATCTGAAGCCTATGCGGTCAAGGTTGTGGGTAGAAGTTGCACGATGCGGATAGCGGGTGGCGATAACCTGCACCTCGGGCGAGCGCGCCGGCTCGACCGCACCCGGCCGCACGATCATCGAATCGTCCGAAGCCGGACCTATCCGCCACGCTCCTGCGTTAAAGCCCGGATCCTCTGCAACGCGCGGGTAAATCATGGCGATCGATGTCCAGTCCGAACTGCGTCGCCCCTTAACCTTAAGTCTAGCCGTCGTGGCGGCCGTTCTTTTAGTCTGGCTGGTCATCGTCACTGCCGTGCATGCCAAGCACCGCCGAGCTTTCGAGCGGAGCATCAGCTCGCTCCAGGCGGAGCAGGTCAACCTGCAGAACGAGCTGGCTCAGCAGCGACTGACCACTGGCACCTTGTCGACCTTGCAGGCCAGGATCGCGACGGCAGAACAGCAGGGGCGTCAAGCCACTCAGGACGTCGAGCAGCTGCAAGCCCGGCTCGCGACGCTGCGCCAGGATCAGGAGGCAGCCGAGCGGAAGACGAGTGCAGCAACTGAAGAGCAGCAGGCGCAGATACAGCGCCTCAGCGATCTGCAGGCTCAGATTCAGGAGGCCGAGCAGAAGATTGCGCCATTGCGTGAGGTCGCGGACAAAGCCGATCAGGCTGCCAAGACCCGTACCCAAGATCTGGCGAATGTCGGAGCGCGGCTGGAGGAAGCACGCGAGCAGGAGGCCTTGCTACGGGGCAGCCTCGCAACCCTGATGCAGGAGAGCGCGGTCAAGTCGGCGGAACTCGCCCAGGCCGAGCAGAGCCAGCAGACGGCTCGCGAGGGGTCAGCAGCCGCGCAGAAGGCGCTTTCGGACGCGAAGGCCGAGATTGAGAAGGCATCCAGGCAACGCGCTGACCTCGAGCAAGTGATCAGTAGCTTGAGCGCCGACCGGACTAAGCTGACGGCCGATATCGATCAATCAAGCCAGCAGCTTCAACAGGCTCGGAACAGTCTCACATCTGCGCAGAAGGATGTGGCCACCGCTCAGGCGGACCGCGACCGTGTCGCCGTTGAGCGCAGTCAAACTGAGGCTGCGGTCAAGAAGCTTCAGGACACTCGGGACAGGTTGAGCACGGAAATAGAAGCTCTGCAGAACCGGCAGGCTGACGCGCAGGCCCAACTGTCCACGCTTAGCGACAGCATGGCTCGACGAAACACGGAACTAGCGGATCTTGACAAGCAGATACACTCAGTCCGCCAGGAGCTGGCAGATGTTCAAAGCCAGCTGGCAGGTCGTCGCAAGCAGCTCTCCGAAGAGCCTGCTCCTATAACGCCACCAGAGCATCAGGCGGCTGAACCGAAGCCACAATGAGTGTAACCGTCAGGCCGAGATACGTTCGCTGACGGCTTATCAACGGGTACCGAAGTCTGGTCCTCCTTCATGCGGAGAGCGCCAGGCCACGACGCCGTTTTCCCCTCGTTCTCGGGTCTCTTAGTATCATGCATGTTGAACCGGTCAGCGACGCGGTCGTCATCAAGGTCGCGCCTCGCTCGGCCTGCACGCGCTGATCGGGATGGTAAATGCCGTCGCAGCGCCACCACGGGCTGACGGCGAGGACGCCGCAGATCCGCTCCACCAGAGCCGACCCTCTTGAATAGGATTAAGCAGATGCCTCCCGGCTGACCTGTTCAGCGGCATCTTGCACGGCGCGCGCCCAGTGCGGACAGGTGTGTGACTTGAGATCAGCTCGGTGCCTTCGTTCCTGAACGTGCTGGCAGCGTTGCACGAACGCGTCCGTCCACACCGCGGCCGCCGCAAGCCCATCTTCCGCCTGCGGGTGGATCTCGAAGTCCGAGAGTCCGCACACGGGGCATACGATTGATCCCATGAGAGCCTCCACTCACACCTCGACCTCGGTGCCGACCTCCATCACCTGACGGGCCGGCACGCAAAAGTAGCTCGCCGTCTCCTCGGCATTGCGCTGCATCAGTGCGAAGATCTCCTCGCGCCAACCCGCCATACCGGGATGCTTCTCAGAGGCGACGACCGTCTCGTGGCTGATGAAGTAGCTCAGGCGGTCCACGTCGACGCCCGGCAGCCTACCGTCCTCTCCCGCCCGCCTCAAGGCGCGCGGGACGTGCACGGTGTCCATGAAGCCGAAGCGCAGGATGACCCGCGTGACATCCTGAGCGATCGGCACCACCGCGACCTGCTCGGCCTCGGAGGCATGCGGCACGTCCAGGGTCTGCACCGTGATCAGCAGCACGCGCTCGTGCAGCACCTCAAGGTGGCGCACGAAATTCATCAGCGGCAATGGCATGCCATCTTCGGCCGAGGTCAAGAACGCCCCTGTGCCCGGGATGCGCGGCAGATGCTTGGCTTCGGCCCGACGCAGGAATTCTTCCTCAGGCATGCGCAGCTGCACCCGAGCCGCTTCCACAAGCTGCGTACCGCGCCGCCACGTCAGCATCAGGAAGGCCACGCCCGCCGCCAACAGCAGCGGAAACCAGCCACCCTCGAACAGCTTCAGCGTGTTGGCGCTGAAGAAGGTCAGATCCACGAGCAGGAAGGCGCCATTGACGGCGAGCACGAGGGCGAGGTTGAAGCCCCAGTGCACGGCGATCAGCGCCGCCAAGACGGTGGTGATCACCATCAGCAATGACACCGCGATACCGTAGGCGCCCGCGAGCGCGTCCGACGAGCCGAAGGCCAGCACAGCGCCCAGCGTCGCGATCGCCAAGAGCCAGTTGACGATCGGCACGTAGATCTGCCCGGCTTCCTCGCCGGAGGTGTGGACGATGCGCATGCGCGGGAAGAAGCCAAGCTTGATCGCCTGCTCGGTCAAGGAGAACGCACCGGAGATGATGGCTTGGGAGGCGATCACCGTGGCGAGCGTGGCGAACGCCACGAGCAGGTAGTGGATCCAGCCCGGCGCGAGCTGGAAGAACGGGTTGTCGACCGCCTCCGGGTTCGAGAGCAGCAGCGCGCCCTGGCCGAGGTAGTTCAGCACGAGGGCGGGCAGCACGATCGTGAACCACGCCATACGGATCGGTGCGCGCCCGAAATGGCCGAGATCGGCGTACATCGCCTCGCCGCCCGTGACCGCCAGGAAGGCCGCACCCAGCATGGCGAAGCTGACCGGCAGATGCGCGGTGACTAGGTAATGGACGGCGTGGAACGGGTTCAGAGCCGCCAGGATCTCTGGGTTCTGTCGGATGCCGGCCGCGCCAACGACCGCGATGGTGGCAAACCACAGCAGCATGACGGGTCCGAACAGGCGCCCGATGAAGCCGGTTCCCTTCCGCTGGACCGAGAACAGACCGATCAGGATGACGACGGTGGCCGGCACCACGAAGGGCGTCACGCCGGGGGCATCGACCTTCAAGCCCTCGACGGCCGAGAGCACCGAGATGGCCGGGGTGATCGCTCCGTCGCCGTAGAGCAGCGCGGCGCCGATCAGGCCGACGACGAGCAAGAGGGCGCGCCAAGAGCGGGGAGGTGCGTGCCGGGCACCGAGCAGGGCGAGCATGGCCACGATGCCGCCCTCGCCATGATTGTCCGCGCGCAGGATTAAGATGGCATACTTAAGCGCGACGATGAGGAACAGCGACCAGAGAATGAGGGAGACGGAGCCGAGCACCGCGTCTTGCTGGAGGGGGCCACTTGCGGCTGCGACCTTGACGGTCTCCTTGAGCGCATAGAGCGGACTGGTGCCGATATCGCCGTAGACGATGCCGAGTGCGCCCAGGGACAGAGCGACGGAGGCGGTTCGTGCCGGGAGCTGTGCTTCGTTTGCCTGGATCGCGACAGCCACCGGTTGAACTCCGCTCACGACGAGCCGAGCGCGACGGGCGCTGCGCTTGAGGGCTCTCCTGGGTTCAGACGCCTGGAGAGCCGAAATAGATCCGCGCGATCGGCGGCGGATATGCCCCAATGTCCGCACAGCTCTCCAGCCGTCAGATCGGGAAAGGAGAAGTTGGTGTTTTAGGCCCTTGGACCGATCATCTCAGAAAGAGAATTTGAGTCTATTACCTGCTCTGTTATCTATTCAAAATTTTTAAGAGGTTGCCGGGGAGGGACTGCGAGCCGGCCGGTTAAGTACATCGCTGTCGATGAACTAGGCCGGATTTTGTAATGTTGGATAACGCTGTGCGCTCGCCCCCAAGCTTATCGGATGAGCTGAACCTCGACGCCGACTGCGCCGGCAACCTCGGCCAACCAGGCGTTGGCGGTGAGCGCGACCGCGGTCGTGCGGGCGGCCAGCGCGAGGCAGAGCCGGTCCCCGATCCCGGGTCCCTTAGACAAGATCAGCGGCTTGAGCAGGGCCGCGCGAACAGCCAGGTCGTCGACCGGCGTAAGAGGGTACACGAGGCCATCCCGTAGCGCCCGCACCGTTGCCTCATCGGCCCCGTTGCGCACCATCCATCCGGCGACCTCGCCGAAGCTCACGCTCGTCATCGTAGTGGTCCCAGTAAAGGCTTGACGCACCTGCTCCCAGCCAAGCTCCTGGCGGCAGATAGGTGAGCAGCGCCGAGGCATCGAGGACGCTACGCGTCACGAACAAGCTCCGCCGTGATTGCGCTCACCTGATCTTGCGTGCCTACCGATGTCTCCTCTTCCGGACCGGCCTCCGCGCGGCGAGCCACGAGGAAGGCGGCGACCGAGGCGTCGTCACCGGCCAGGTATGAAGAAGCCTGGGCCTGCAGCGCCGCCATGGCTGTGGCGACAGAACGAACCCGCAGCTCACCGTCCACCAGGGTCAGCACGACCGGACCTCCGTAATCCAGATCGAGAGCCCTGCGAGCCTGAGCAGGGATGATCAGGCGACCAACTAAGTCGATCTTGGAAAGTGTGGTGCTCAGGACGTGATACCTCGCTGTGCACGATGTGATCGGCCTTCCATCATGAGCTGGTATGGTCAGCACTCAGTATCTACCATAAATCGGCATAATGGCATTCTCGTCGGATCCACCATGGTTCTCATCCGCAAGGGCATGGCCGGAACCGACCGGTTTCGGCCATGCCGTATGTGATTGGCCGAAATATAGCCTTGCGGTGGTTTCGGCCACGGTCTAGTTTCGGCCACTGTTTTCGGCCGAATCTCGATCATGCCCCGCACCTTCGCCTACCTCCGTGTGTCGACTCTCGGACAGACCACCGACAATCAGCGGCAGGAGATCGCGGCCGCGGGCTTCCAGGTCGAGCAGCAGCGGGTGATCACCGAGACGGTGTCGGGCAGCGTCGCCACCGACCAGCGTAAGGGCTTCGTCCGCCTGCTCGACCGGCTCGAGCGGGACGACGTCCTCGTCGTGACCAAGCTCGACCGATTGGGCCGCAACGCCATGGACGTCGGCGGCACGATCAAGCGCCTCGACGCCCTCGGGGTGCGGGTGCACTGCCTCGCTCTCGGCGGCGTCGACCTGACCAGCTCGACCGGAAAGCTGACGATGGGCGTGATCAACGCGGTTGCCGAGTTCGAGCGCGACCTCTTGATCGAGCGCACCCAGGCGGGTCTCGCCCGGGCGCGCGCCGAGGGCAAGACGCTCGGCCGGCCGGCGAGCCTGACGCCGGAGCGGCGGCGCGAGGCCGAGCGGTTCCTGCGCGAGGGCCGGGGCGCCTCGGCCGTGGCGCGCGAGCTCAAGGTCAGCCGGACCACGATCCGGCGCGTGCAGGAGGGGCTGCGCGCACGCGAGACTCAGGAGCGATCTGGCTAAACGGCGACCGGATGGCCCGCTGATCGCTGCGATGACATACTGGCGTCGGCTGCAGCGGAGGATTCACGTCATGCGCGAGCCGAAGTTTGAGAGCGTGCGCGAGATGATGCTCGCGATGATGAGCACCACGCTCACGCAGATCGTCGCCACGAACGCGCGGGCGGACGAGTTGGTCCAGGCTGCCCACGAGAGTGCCGATCCCTCCCTCGCCGCAGCGATGCAGGATCACGGTCGCCGCTACCGCATCGAGGTCTTGGAGCTGCAAGGTCGGCTGGCGACGCTGAGCGGCGACTACACCCGACGCTTCCACGCGGAGATCTGAACCGTGCTGTCTTCTGATGAGGATGAGAACTCCAACCCGCCAGGATCCCAAACCTACCGGCGGCTTCGTGAGATCGCCGATCTGCTCGGCAAACCCGTAGGGGCGTTCCTCGGGTCGCAGCCTGACGAGGATATCGCGCTGCTCGAGCTGCTGCGCTTGTGGGGAACGATCACCGATCCCGTGGGTCGGCGGCGCGTTCTTGACCTCGCGCGCCAAGAGGCGAAGTGCAGCAACTACGAGGACGATAGCTGAACCCGGTCGGCGGCCATACCATAGCACCGGAGGACCGGTTCGATACTTGTCCCGACAGCCGTAATTTCGGGGGAATGATGAGGCTGCAGGAGCAGGCCGCCCGTGGAAAAGCCAGTGCTATGTACGGGCGTCTTGATCCTGCCTCGCGACCAATCCTCTGCAACGTTTAAGATGGCTTCCCGTTGTTGCGCGGGCTGCTACCGCGCAGCCTGACGTGCGGGGTTCGCCGATGACATCTTCGAAGCTTGATCGCACCCCGCCGAGCCGGGAGCAAACGAACGCTCTCATATGGACGGTAGGGCTGGCCACCGCTCTTCTCGGCGTCGTGGCCCTGCCGCGGCGTGGAGCCCGTACAAGCCCCGCCGAGCTCCCGCGGCGCGGAGACGATCAGGCTAAAGCGGCACGGAAGCCTTCCCCGTCTCACACCGGCACCGCGGCTCAGGAGGTGGCGCGCACGCAGGCCGACCGCGGCCGACGAGCATCGAAGCCGACCGAGATCCCCGTCAAGGGCTGGAAGGACATCGCTCTACGTACCTATCACGACATCGGCGAGAACCGGCTGTCGCTGATCGCGGCGGGCGTCACCTTCTTCACACTGCTGGCGATCTTCCCGGCGGTGGCGGCTCTCGTGTCCTGCTACGGGCTCATCGCCGACGCCGCGACCATCAACGAACAGCTCACCAGCCTTCAAGGCATCCTGCCCCAAGGGGCCATCGAGATCATCGGCGACCAGGTCAAGCGGCTCAACGAGAATGGCAACACCACCCTCGGCCTCAGCCTGATCATCGGTGTCGCCCTGTCGGTCTGGAGCGCCAACGGCGGCGTGAAGCACGTCTTCGACGCGCTCAACCTCGTCTACAATGAGCGCGAGAAGCGCAATTTCTTCGTGCTCAACCTCATCTCCCTCGCCTTCACGGCAGGCGCGCTGCTGTTCCTCGTTCTAGCGCTGGCGGCGATCGTGGTCCTGCCGATGGTGCTCGCGTATGTCGGCATCGGCAAGGAAGCATTGTGGCTGAACCTGCTTCGCTGGCCTGTGCTCCTGCTCGCCGTGCTCGGTGGCTTGGCGGTCCTCTACCGCTACGGGCCCAGCCGGGACGCGCCGCGCTGGCGCTGGGTGACGCCGGGGGGCGCCCTGGCGGCCGTGTTCTGGCTCGTCGCCTCGGCCCTGTTCTCCTGGTACGTCGCCCATTTCGGCAGCTACAACAAGACCTACGGCTCGCTCGGGGCGGCGATCGGCTTCATGACCTGGATCTGGCTCTCGACCATGATCGTGCTGGCCGGCGCCCAGGTGAACGCCGAGACGGAGCACCAGACCGCCGAGGACACCACCGTCGGCAAACCGCAACCCCTAGGCGCGCGCCGGGCTCGCATGGCCGACACGGTGGGCACCGCCCCAGAATAGAAGCATCTCGCCGATCCGGACGTGACTCGTTCTAGACACGCCTCACTTGGATGAGCGGTCCCGAAATTTTGGCCGACCGGCATCGAACTCGCCGGGATTGTTCGATCCCTCGGAGCGATCGCGCGTCGGGTGTCGAACTACCGGTAAGCGGTTCGTCTCGGTCTTGCGACGCTTGACGTGCGTGCCCGGTACGCCGAGACCGAATGACTTGGTCAAGGTGGAGCGCTGCTCGGCGTAGCTCGGAGCGACCATCGGGTAGTCCGCCGGCAGGCCGTAATGCTCCCGGTAGCTGCGCGGGTCGAGCCCGTGGCTGGTCAGGTGGCGCTTGAGCGTCTTGTAAGTCTTGCCGTCGATGAAGCTGACGATCCCGTCGTGCCGGACCGACTTGCGGATCTGAGTCGCGCTCGGCTTCTCGACACCCGTGGCTGGTTTCCTTGCAACTGCAGTGCCGCCAGAGGTCAACCCGCAAATCGCGCTGTGTACGCTCCCAAGTAGGTTCGGAAGCTCAGATGTGGATACGGAATTGTTAGAGACGTAAGCGGCCACGATACCGCTGGCGAGTTCGATCAAATTGGGGGCAGGCCCCATGGATTCTTCCGTCACTTTATTCCTGCCTCAATCCTATCTCTCTCTCGCGAACGTGCGGAGGGCGATCTGTACATTACTATCTACGCTATGAAGTCAAGATGCTAAACCGCGATAGACTTGTGATCATTTTACAAACCAATTAGCTTGTCCGCGCTGGCATCGCTAGGCAGTGCTCGCTACGTGAGCCTCATTCCCCCATGGAATGAGGCGGGATCGGCCGCGGGTTGCTGCGCCGATCGGCTTCGTCGATCTCCGGCCTCAGTCGATCGATGCGCTGATATGCCCGTTGGGGCAGCAGGCAGCTCTTGCGGTACCATAGTCGTTCGGCAACGACGCTGGTAGACTCCACGGATGTCTGGCTGTGAGGCCTCCCTTGCCTTCAGCGCGCTTTCAAATGCGGTCCACGTGTTGTTCGGACGGCCGAACACGTCGCGCGGAGTCTGGCGATCTCCTCGATCGTCCCGGAACTGCGGGTGCACAACTCGATAAGCAACGGCTCATAGGCGTCACCAGCTCGGCACGCCTTCTCGACTCTTCGGCACAGGTCCGCCAGCGAGCAGAAGCCGACCATGCTCGTCGCCGAAATCATGGCGTGAGCATCCCCGGCGACCTGTTCACGATCATGCGCCAGCGACGACGGTCCGAACCGCTGGGCGAGTTCATCCGCCAGCATCGTCAGAAGGCCGACCATCCGCTCGTGACCGACCACCTCCTTCAAGTCCTCGAACACTGGGAGGTCGATCGTCGCGCGCGTCTCACCGCTCGCGTTGCCTCCTACCGTCCAGCGATCGACAACAGCCAACAACGCGTCGCGCCGGAAGGGCTTGCCGACGTGATCGTCCATACCCGCCGCTCCGAACTCGGCGACCTGCTGCGGAAGGACGTTGGCCGTGAGCGCCACGATCGGCACCCGCGTTGCCTTATCGCCGAGCGCCCGGATCTGCCGCGTAGCGGAAAGTCCGTCCGTCCCGGGCATCTGCACGTCCATCAGCACGAGGTCGTAGGCGTTCGCCTGCACGGCCGCGATCGCGGCAGCACCGTCGCCAACCACGTCTACTGAGTGCCCGGCTCGCTCCAGGATCACTCGGGCAAGGTCCTGATTGAGTGGCACGTCCTCGACCAGCAACAGACGCCTGCCCGCGCGGGTACCCCTGATGGATGACGTCTCCGCGGCAATGGCTGGTCCGGTTGCGAGGGGCAGGTCGAGTGCGAACCAGAACGTCGAGCCGCGGTCTAACTCGCTCTCAACCCCGATCGAACCGCCCATGCGTTCGACGAGTGCCTTCGAGATCGCCAGCCCCAGCCCGCTCCCGCCGTAATCGCGCCCGATCGAGCCATCCACTTGGCTGAAGCGCTGGAACAGACGGTCGCGCTTGGCCGGCGAGATGCCGATGCCGGTGTCCTGGACCGAGAAGCGCAGGTGGACCCCACCGCCCGTGACCTGCGCATCGATGCGCAGGTCGATGCAGCCCTGTGCGGTGAATTTCACGGCGTTGTTAAGCAGGTTCAACAGCACCTGCCGCAAGCGGTCCTCGTCGCCCAGCAGCCATCCAGGCACAGCAGGATCGAAGCTGACGCCGAGCGCTAGCCCCTTCGCCTCGGCTGAGCCCCGCACGATCGAGACCGTGTTGTCGATCAGCGCGGCCGGCGCGAACGGCCGCGGCACGATTTCAACCTGTCCGGCCTCAAGCTTCGAGAAGTCGAGCACGTCGTTGACCACGGTCAGCAGCGCTGAGCCTGCGGTTCGGATGCGCTCGGCATGCTGGTGCGCGCTCGGACTCAGGTTCGGCTCCTCGCAGAGGAGGTCAGCGTATCCGATCACCCCGTTGAGCGGGGTCCGGATCTCATGGCTCATGGCGGCCAGGAACTCCGACTTCGCCCGGCTCGCCGCCTCAGCCAGTTCTCGCGCCGCCTCGGCCTCCTGCGTGCGCTCGGCAACCCGTTCTGCCAGAGTGGCATTCAGGTCGCGTAGGGCGTTCTCGGCCGTGTTGCGCGCAGTATCGTCGCGGATCGTGAGCACCGCGCCGATCTGCGCGCCGTCCTGATCGACAAGCGGCAGAGCGTTGCCGGTGGCGAGGACCTCAGTCCCGTCCGGGCGCCGGATCCGCCAGCGTGCATCCCGCGCCGCGTGCCCGCCCACAGCACGGGCGAGCGGCAGGTCGCGCGGCGGATATGGCCGGCCATCCTCCGTGTACAGGCGGTAGGTGTCGCTGTAGGCGTCCGGCTCCACGTCGAGCCGAGCCACGCCGTGGATCTCGGCCGCCGCCGTGTTGACTAAGGTAATCTTGCCAGCAGCATCCGTGACGATGACACCCTCGGCGAGTTGCGCCAGAATGGCCGCGCTCGTAGCGGTGGTGACGTCCACACGTTCGCGCGCCTCCTGCAACTGGGCCTGGATCACGGAGCGGTAGCGTGCCTCGCTCTCGCGAAGAGCCTCTTCCATGGCCCTGCGCTGGGTGATGTCGCGCAGCGCTGCGACATATCCGTCCGCTCGGCCTGTTGCCGCATCACGGGTGAGATTGAAAGAGATCTCCAGCCAGACCCAGTGATCGTCGCGGTGGCGGTAGCGCTGACATGTCAGGGCTCGCTCGACGCGTCCGCTCGTGAGGTCATCCAGGATGCCGCGATACGCTTCGGCCTCTTCAGGATGAATGAAATCCAACGGTCGAGTGCCGACCATGTCCTCCGGCGTATAGCCGAGTACAAGTGTCACGGCAGGCGAGACGTATTGGCGGCATGTGGTCAGGTCGGACCAGATGATGATGTCGGTCGTGTTCTCGGCCAGCAGCCGGTAGCGATGCTCACTTTCCTGAACGGCGCGCTCCGCCAGCCTGTGTTGGGTGACATCCGTGAAGGTAACGATCCATCCGCCCTCTGCGCGATCGGAGCGCCGGACCTCCAAGGTCGTCCCATTCGGCAGCGGCAAGTCGTAGACGGCGGGCAGATGCTGAAGGCCGACCTTCGTCAATTTGTTCTTGAGGATTGACGGGATCCCTGTGAAGTCACCACGCTCGGCGTGGTAGTCGCGGATGTCCACCAGTGCCGCCCCGTCGTGCAGAACGGTTGCGGGCAGATCGAGAAGCTCGGCAGCGCTGCTGTTGAAGGCGCGCACGCGCTCGTCGGCATCGAGGACCACGAGTCCCTGGTCCATGCTGTCGAGCGTGCTGCCGAGCACCTCGTCAACCTCACGCAGGCGCTCTTGGATGCGCACCTGATCAGTCACGTCCAGGACGATGCCGTGAATGGCCGTCACGTCACCGTTCCAGTCCCGCTGAGGCACGCCGCGGACCATGACGAGCCGCATGTCGCCATCCGGCCGGATCACGCGGGCCTGCCCTTGGTAGCCGTCGCGGCTGTCAGGATCAGTGCCCGCGATCACGCGCTCGATCCGCGCGCGTAGGGCAGCACGCTCGTCGGGATGGTAGAAGCCGAGATGCTGGTCGAGCGGCAGTATGCCACTGGCCGGCATCGGCGCGCCGAACACCATCGCGACGCCATCAGACCAGACGATGGTGCGGTCGGCGGCGTTGATACGCCAGTACCCGAACGAGGCGGCGGCCTCAGCGATGCGCTGAGCATCATGTGCGGCTCGAAGTGCAGCCTTGCGCTCGGCGAGGATATGGTTGGCCTGTTCTAGTTTGGCGGTAATGCGCCGCCGCTCGTCGAGTTCGGCGGCTTGAGCCTGCTTAGCCTCGTGCAGCCGCAGATGGGCGACGACGGCCTCGGCCATGTCGTGCAGCTGGCGGATCTGCTCGTCAGAGAACGTCCGCGGCACCGTGTCGATGACGCAGAGCGATCCGATCCGAAGGTCGGGTCTAAGCGAGAGCGGTACGCCCGCGTAGAAGCGGATATGCGGCTCGCCGAGCACAAGTGGATTGTCGGTGAAGCGTGGATCGGCGGCGGCATCCTCGACGATGACTGCCGCGTCGGACAGGATCGTGTAGTTGCAGAACGCCACGTCCCGCGGCGTACCGTCCACATCGAGGCCGCACTTGGCCTTGAACCATTGCAGATCCTCCTCGACGAGGGAGATCAGGGCGATCGGCACCGCGAAGACGGAGCGCGCGAGGCGGCAGACCGCCTCGAAATGGGGCTCGGGTTGGGTGCCGACGATCGCGAGATCCCGCAGCGTGGCGAGACGCACCTCCTCGTTCGGTGGTACGGGAAACATGGGCCTGCCCTCCTCGCGGTCCATGGCACACAAGCCGGCGCTTCCGCCCATTCTTCAGTCGCATATTGAAGCCTTGCAGGTACTTACGGAACCGTTCGTGTGTTGGCGCTGACCTGCCGAACGAGCCTTCAGGGCACCGAAAAGCCGCAGCCGGAAGAAGCCTACGGAGTAAGATCGCTCAGCACGGGGGCTCGTCGCCAAGGACGGCAGATCCTTCGGCAAAGGCGGACGGCATGACCGGCCTGAGAGGCTCTGCGCCGGCACGAGCGCCTGTGAACCTGGTTTTATAGCCAAGCTGTGGCAGAGTTGGCTCATGCCGATCCGGCCCGAGCATCGCTTCTTCTACCCCATCGACTGGCCGCAGCTCTCGGCGGTGATCCGCTTTCGGCGCGCTGGCGGTCGTTGCGAAACTTGCAAGCGCCCGCACGGGCGGATCGTATTCCATCTCGGGGATGGTCGCTGGTGGGATGATGAGGTCGGCGCCTGGCGCGACGGACGTGCCCGGGTTGTGCGCGTTACCGTCGGTGCCGACGATGTGCTTGGGCACGTGCGCCGCACACGGGTGGTGCTGGCGACCGCGCATCGCGACCACGACACCAGCAACAATGCGGGAACGAACCTCGCCGCGTTCTGCCAACGCTGCCATATGATCCACGATCGGCCCGAGCATCGCCGGCGGCGTTGGCTCACCCTGTTTCGGCGCAAGGCACTGGGAGACCTGTTTCGAGGACCCTACGCCTGAACGAACGCCCCAGTCAGACCTACGTCCTGAGAGGCAGTTTGACAGACTGCGCTTGAAGCGTACTTACCCCGCATGGATTTCGACTGGCATCAAGCCAAGAGCGACGCGTGCCGGCGCGAGCGGGGGTTCGATTTTGCCTACGCAGCGCGCATCTTCGCTGGTCCTGTGCTGGAGCAGGTGGACGACCGCCGGGACTATGGGGAGATGCGCATGCGGGCGCTCGGTGAGATCGACGGATCGCTCTACGTCGTCGTGTTCACCGACCACCTCGACAGGAATGGTGCATCGGTTCGCTGGATCGTCTCGGCCCGTCGGGCCCATCAGAAGGAGCGCCGAAAATGGTCAAGCGATCGCTAGAGAGCATCCTGGCTGCGGCTCCCAACCTGGATCGGGAGCGCCTCGAAGCGACGACGGAAGAGGAGATCCGGCGGCAGGCGCGCGAGGACGGTGAGGATCCGGACGCTTCTACGAATGGCTACATCCTGGTGCCCGCACCGGCGGATCTGCGTCGGTCGCTCGACATGACACAGGAGGCGTTCGCCGCTTTCCTGCGCGTGCCGATTGGGACGGTGAGAAACTGGGAGCAAGGGCGCACGCCACCCGATCCGGCCGCACGCGCGCTGCTGGCGCTCGTGGCGGCTGACCCGGCACACGCCATCGCAGTGCTCGGGAAACCGACCTCTAGCCCACCGGAGGGGCGAAGCCGTGCCCGACGGTTTGCTTGAATGCAAACGGGATGCAGATACCGGTGCTCTACCGTTCGTAGGACTCATGGGTCGAGCGTGCGAAGGAGAGCTGACGCTCCATTCCGCGATCCTGTCCGGTTCGCTCGCGGCGTTGCCGCTTGCGATCCTTCTCGTTCGAGATCGGATCAGCCGACACGTCATGAGTTCTGTCGGAAAATAGCTCCGGAAGCGTAGAACGGCGTACCGTCACCCGAGCCTCAGGCGTCTGCGCCTTGCGCAAGGCCGCGAGGACCCACGCTTCGAAAGCCTGGGCTTCCCCCTCGTCCGCTCGGGCGTCGATCGCGAGATGCACGTCTGCAGCTGGATACCGAGCGACGACGTGGGCGAGCGCGCTACCGGTCTCCGGGCCATCGCCGCCCAGGCCATAGATCAGGGCACGGTCCGGCTGCCCATCCTGCTGATACAGGCTCAAAGCCTCGGTCTGCGTTCGGGCCACGTAGATCCGCTTCGGTGAGCGTCGATCCCCCAGCTGGATCAACCCCGTCGTACCCTGCTGCCCCTTCTCCACCCCCTCACCGGTCCCATCGATCTGCTCGATCCCCGAGAGGCGGCCGCTCTGATCCCGGCGGGCGAACACGATCCGGCCTCGAGGATCGATCAGGACATCGGCGCGGAGCCGTTCCAGGGTCAGCGGCAGCAGACCCCGTATCGCGGTCGCGGCAATCCGGATCTCCCGCCTCAGACCCTGCCACAGGATCGCGGCGAGCTGGCCGATACGCCCATGCCGCCTCGGAGTATCTGAGGCGAACGGGAGCGCGCGACCTGCCCGGCTCGGCCGCGGGACCGGGTACGCTGCGGGGGCATTCAGGCGCTCCCCCATGCGCCGCCGCAAGGACTGGGCAGCCGGTGACGGTGTCCCCACAGAGGCCGGGGCGATCCCGGAGATCGCCTCCTTCCAAGACCCCGCGCGCTCCAGTCCCATCCTGCCGTCGCGCCGCAGGGGGATAGCGCGCACCTGGGCCGGCGCATCGCACCAGGTGCGCAGGTCGGCTCCAGCGAAGTCGGCGACGTTCGCCTTGCCGCCGCTGCGTGCGGCGTCCGACAAAAAGGCCTGCCGGATCTCGCTCTGGCCGATGGACGCGATCTTGGGGTGCGCAGCTTCCCGACCGCCCGGCAGGCCACGCTCCTCTGGCCGAACCCCGGAGCGTGCCGCCTCCAGCCGGTCCCGGATCCGCGCCGTGTCGACGTAGAGCCGCACGGTGCGCCGGTGCCGCGTCATTGCCACGTAGGTCGCCTCCGCGCCCGCGCCGCGCAGGTCGGCGACGTACGCCTCGTCCACCGTCACGCCTTGCGCCGCGTGCGTGGTCATGGCGTAGCTGTGCTGAAGCCGAGGCACCCGTGGCTCGCCCGGTTTTCGGGACCCGACTAACGCGCTCGACAGGGCGCTCAGCCGGACCCCGTTCTTCACTAGCCGCAGCGTCAGCACCGGGTCGGTCGGATCGCCGGAGATCGCCTCGACCCGCGCCAGGTCGGCGTTGCGGATCGTCTGGTCGCCGATCTTCACGCTCTCGCCGAATATCACCTCGTCCCCGACCGTCAGGGCCAACGCCTCGGCTCGGCCGCCGCCGCGCGGGATCGCGACAATCTCCACGTCCTCCCCCTCCGGCAGCAGCCCCTCACGCTTGAGCCGGGCGCGGATCCGCGCGTTGAGCTCGCGCACGTCCTTGTTCCAGCCGGTCAGCACCGCCCGCGTCCGCTCCGCCCCTTCGAGATCGAGGCGGCTGTCCACGTAGGCGTCGACCAGCGCCTGGATCGTGGCCTCGCGGTTCGCCCCCCAGTTGATCGCGCCGCCGCGATCGTAGGCCTCCAACGCGCTCGCGGTCCGGCCCGCGGCGAAGTCGATGCTGGCCGCCCGCATCCAGGCCCCCTCCGCCTCGCTGCGCCCGCGCTGCCGCTGGATCTCGTCCATCCGGCTCGTGCCCAGCGCCCTGACCAGAAGCCGCATCGGTGCGCCCGCCGGCACCGGGACGAGCTGGCGCGTGTCGCCGCTCAAGACCAGCTTGGCTCCGGCGACAGCCGTCGCCTCGACCAGGGCGGCGAGATCGCGCGTGCCGATCATCCCGGCCTCGTCGGCGATTACCACCGCCCGCGGCCCCAGCGCGATCTCACCCTTGTCGATCCGGTTGAGGAACCCGGTCACCGCCCGCGCCATCGCCTCGGCGGTGGCCGTATCATTGCGGATCACGTCGACCGCCTTCCAGCTCGGCGCGATCACCCAGACCTCGCCGTCGCAGGCCCGCACTGCCTCGGCGACGCTGGCCATCGCGTACGACTTGCCCGATCCGGCGCTACCCTCGACCACGCTCACCCCGTCGCGGTTGAGCGCGTGCCGGACCGCCGCCCGCTGCTCCGGGCGCAGGCTCGGGCGGTCCGCCAGGACTCGCGTCACCACCTCGGCCGGGACGAACGCCCGCTCGTCCTGCCTGGCGTAGGCCACGCGCAGCATGGTCTGCTCGACAGCTATCATCGCGGGCGTCGCGTAGACGGGCCGGCCCTCGGCCGAGCGCCCGACCTCCACCACCCTGCCGTCCTGGCGCATGCGCTCCACCTGCTCTAGGACGGCGTCCGCTCCGGCTTCGCATTGCAGCGCCTCGGCGGTCAGGCGGACGAGCTCGCGCCCCGCCAGCACCGCCTGCATCTCGAGGGTCGCGGCGAGGCCGGCCTCGGCCAGGCGCTGCAGCCGCTCAGCGGGCGCGCCAGCCCGCGTATCGCGGATCCCGTCCGCCGCGATCTGCACGCCCTCGAACAGCGCCGCGCGCGTCCAGCCGGATTGGACCAATTGCCGGTCCCACTCGGCTTCCAGGCTTGTCAGCGGCCTCTCCCGGTCCTTGGCCGCCCGCGTGTCGAAGGCGGCGGCCTGCGCTGCGACCCGGTCGTCGGCCGTGTCGAACCCCTGCTCCTGCGCCGCCCGCTCGATCGCCATGCGCCGCTTGGAGAACAGCTCCAGCACGGGCTCGGCCACGCCGGCGACTTCGAAGTTGCGCCCGCTCCTGACCGCCTCGCAGCCGAGCTCTGCCCTGAGACCCTCGGCCAGCTCGCTCCGGTACAAGGCCGCGATCCCGCCGGCGTTCAGCAGGATCTCGCGGTTGTCGAGGCCACCGGTCGTGCCGTCGGCCCGCACGCACAGGTTCAGCAGGACGGCGTGGCTGTGGAGGTGCGGATCCTGCGCCCGCGAGGTGAAGTGCCGGTACACCGCCGCGCTCACCCCGCCGGCCGGCGCCCGCTCCCGGCCCTGCGCCCCGGTGCGGGTCACGATCAGGCCGGCTTCGTGCGCGTAGTCGAGCGCCCGGCGCACCGCGCGGTCATGCGCCGCCAGGATCCGGGCGCGCTCCTCTGGTCCGGCGAACGCCGCCAGCACGCTCACGCTCTTGGGTGCGGCGAACTGGAGATCGTAGCCGACGCTGCGCCGGCCGTTGGCCGACGCGCGGACCAGGGGTTTCAGGCTTTGCGGGTTGCGGCCGGCCGCGAGGTCGCGCAGCACGCGCCCGTCGACCTCGGCCCCGTCCGGGCAGGACCGGAACGGATCGGCGGGATCGCTCGGGCTGGCTTTGGACCCGCGCGTCCACCACACGCCGTTGGCCTCGCCCGCGCCGTTATCCGTGTAGTAGGCGACTTGATCGCGGCCTTCCGTGTGGCCCCAGCGCAGCGTCGCCAACGCCCGGTCGAACGCCTCGGTGTAGGCCTCCTCGAAGGCGGCGGCGCCCTCCGAGGCGGTCCCGGCCGCCACTTTACGGGCGTACGCCGCGGCCGTGTCGTCGAGGGGGCTGTCGGGCGCGCTCAATCCGGCCTCACGCCGGATCTGGCGCGCCATCGACTCGTAGTACTCGACGCTCGTGATCCGCGTGCAGGTCATCATCGCCTGAGCACCCGCTCGCGTCTAGGCTTGGCTCGCATCGCCGCTCGCTCGGGCCTCTGCCCGGTACAGGTCGACGATGAAGTCGCTGATAACCTGGATCTGATCGCGCATCTCGGCCGCACTGACCCAGGCCTCGCGGGCGCTCGACGCCGCCGCATCCGCGAGCTCGGCCAGCCGCGCCACAGTCTCGGATGGGCCGAGCGCCGCGGTGAGCGCCTCCTCGACGAACAGGTACGGCTCGATCCCGCGCGCCCGGGCTGCCGCCGCCACAGCATCCCAAAGCGCCTCGTCCACGGACACACGGACGGGACGGCGGGCCATGGGTGGGCTCCTGACATTCAAGCTGTACGATCTGGCAACAGCTTAGCAGGAAGCTAGGCCGTCAAACAGCACCATCGGTGCGTGATGTGTCTGGATTTTGGGTCGTAGGGCCTGGGTTATCCACAGGGCGCCCGCGGCTATCGTGGCCGTAAGCTCGGACGTGGTATGATGCCGATCATTCAGGATGGTGGGTTTGAGCGGTTCGCAGATCCAGTCAGGCTCGGTGAGAGGCCTGACGGAGCGGACTGCGAGGATCGCGCGAGGAGTGATGGAGATGGGTGAGGCCGTCGAATCCGATCCCTACAGCGAGCTCCGCGCCTTCCTGCGCGAGGAGATCAAGCACGCCCCAAGCCGCAAGCCCACCGCCTACGAGGCGGTCAAGGCCGTGCTCCCGGAGATCAAGGAACTCAAGGCCAAGTGCAAGACCGACGCCGAGATCCGTGAACTCCTTGCCCGGATGGGCGTCAAGCTCAGCGTCGCCACGCTGCGGCAGTACGTCCAGACTGCCACGCGCGAGCTCGCCGGCCACAAGCCCGTGCGACGGCGCGGCAAGGCCAAGGCGAAGTCACCCGCTAAGACTTCGCAGGCGCCCACAGAACACCGGCCCGGTCCGCAGCCACGCTCCACCGCCGCGCGCGATCAGGTGCCGGCGCGCGGGCAGTCTCCCGCCTCGCCCGCCCTCGGGCACAGGATGAGCAACAAGGATCTTTAGGCCGCGGAAGGCAGGCCTGGACACCGGATCGGAAGGGCAGCATGGCAAGGGCACAACAGGCGCGCAAGGACACCGCCCCACAGCAGAAGCGGGCCGTCCTGGTCACTTCTGAGAAGGGCGGCGTCGGCAAGAGCGTGACCGCCCGCACCCTCGTAGAGTACCTGCGCGAGGGCGGCACGCGCGTGGCGGCCTACGACGCCGACGGCAGCGTCGGCGGCCTCGTCCGGGTTCTCGGGACCCGGGACGGGGCGGGCGAAGTCCTGGACGAGCAGGATCCGACCGTCGGCGTGGGTTACTACAACATCCGCGACGCCGCCGAGAGCCACACCCTGCTTAACTGCCTCGGAACGCAGGAGCCCCTGATCGTCCACGATCTCGCCGGCGGCAGCTTGGCCGACCTGACGCGCATCACCGACATGGGCGAGGGGCTCGACGACCTGCTGGCCGCCGTCGACGAGAATGGCTACCGGCTCGTCGTCCTGCATCTAATCTCGTCGGAGGTCGCCGCGACCCAATCGGTCGCCCGCTGGATCGAGCTGGTCGGCGACCGGGTCGATCATGTCGCCGTTCGCAACACCCGCTGGGGCAAGGCAGAGTCCGATTTCCCCTTCTGGCACGGCTACACCGACGGCGACGGTCAGGAACGGGGCGGCAAGGTCCGCAAACGTCTGCTCGAGGAACTCGGCGGCCTCGAGATCAGCCTTCCCGCCCTGCCGGCCGGCACGTTCGCCAAGGTCGACGCCGACGACCTGCCGTTCTCGACAGCCGCCTCCGCATCACGCCTGACCATCGTCGAGCGCTCGCACGTCGCACGATACCGGCGCGAGTCCGCGGCCGCCTTCGAGCTGCTGCGTTCCCTCCTCGGCCTCTGAGGCGAGGTCCAGCCCGCTGATCTTGACCCCGCCCCGCGATGCGTCCCGACGCCAAGCTCAATTTCGACCTGGCAGCCGAGGTCTTCGGCCTCGACCCGGCGCTCCGCGACCAGACGTGGCGGCGGATGATGGACCTCGGGGTCAATCCCGACGATCCCCTCTGGGTCTATCTCGCGGTCACGGGGCTGTTGGAGAAGGCGGCCCGGACCATCCCGGAGGCGATCGACGCGGTCCCCGAACGGGTCGAGCAGGCGGCCAGGCGCGCCGTCGGCCCGGTGGCCCAGGCCGCCAGCGCCCGGGTCGAGGCGGCCCACGCCACGCTCGCGGAAACGACCGGCGCGGCGGTCGCGGCGAGCGCGAGCGAGCATTTCAGGAGGATGGAGCGCACCGGAGCGCGCGAGGTCGGCCTTTGGGCGGCCGGGATCGTCCTGGCCAGCGGTGTCGTATGCGGCGGTGTCGGCTACAGGATCGGGCGGGCCGAGGCCACGAGCGTAGCCGCGCAGTGGTCGGCACTTGCCACGCGCGCGGACGGATCCGAGTGGCTCAAGTTGATCGCCGCCAACCCGGACATGCGCGAGCAGATGGTCAAGTCCTGCGGACCGCTGCAGCGCAAGACCGATCCGACGCAGAAGCGGCAGTACTGCGAGTTCCCGCTTTGGATCGAGGGCACCATGCCGCGGGTCGGGGGGTTCTGGGACGCATCGTACTTCGCCTTGCGGGACTGGCTGACGGACTGGGGACCAGCCTGGCTGATCATCGCAGCCGGGTTTGCTGCACTCGTGGGTCGCCGCGTGCTGCGGGTTGTCGTCACGTGGCAGCCCGTAGCCTGGCTGCTGAAGTGAGCCGAGACGCACGGCCGAACGGCCTCCGCTGCGAGTCGGGATCATTTCGCTTCGCCAGGCCGGTGGTGCGCTGGATTGTTCGTCCGATGCAGAACCGCCAACCGGCGCCAGCCGTGATCGCGCTGTCGTGATCGAGCCGGGAACAGACTGACCTGAGCGGACCCGTCGAAGGCTTGGTCGGCTCCCTTCGCGCGGATCCAGGCGCCGCGTTCGACAAGGCGCACGTGTGCATGGCCGCCCCTCGGATCAGGCGCGTCGGCATCTACCTGGGGCGCGGCACCTCGGGCATAGCGCCGTCCCTGCCCTCGACCGGAGCGCACCGATGACGCTCGCCGACCTCGACAAGCCCGCCGACCTCACCCTGTGGCCCGGCGACACGCCGGCTCACGTCGCCGCGACGTGCCGGTTCCCGACGCTGCGCGCGGCCCTGGCCGCCGCGGCCGAGGCGATCGACGCCGAGAACGCCGCGCCCTGGATCATCACGGACGCCGGCGACATCCTCGCGCCCAACTGGATCCGTGCCAACGCCGGATCGGGCTGCCTGCAATAACAGACCGTGAGCCAGCACTAAGCGGTGCCCCGTTTCCTACAGCACCGCCTCTCACACGGCCTCCCGGCCCGAGCTTATAGGCGACGTGCGAGGAACTAGCCGCTGCCCGCCGGTGTGCGTGTGTCCGCCTGCAACACTGCCGAGAGACGCGACGACCGCATGGCCATGGGTAGGACTGCTGTAGGCATCACTATCTTCGTATTGTTGTCGGGTCAGAATTTGATTTCCTCACTCTAGGCCGTCGTTAATCCCACCTGACCCAAATATTGGGCTAGAGACGTGGTTTACCAGACGCGTCGAAGCCGAATTCTTTCGGATCTTCGCCGATCTCCATCAGTCCATCGACGATTCCGGCCACAAGCCCGGTTCGGGCCTTGGTCGGGACGAACGTCAGTCCTTCGCGCAAGGCCTGCCGCCAAGCCGGACCTCGGCCCCACGCCTCAGCGTAAGCCGTGGCGAGGTCGCGCGCCCGCCGCGTCATGGCCAGGGCTTGCCCGAGAACGGCAGCCTGGAGAGCGTCCTTGTCGCGCTTCAGCCGCCCGAGCGGATCGTCCCGCCTGCGGCTCGCGACGATGAGTTTGTGGACGGCGAAGCGCTCGGGTGCCGGCACCACGACGTTGACCCCACCGCCGTACAGGAGCACCGCTCGGACCGGCTCGTGGATCAGGAAGTCTAAAAAACGAAGTGGGTGGGCCGCGGCCCCGCCCAGCGCGGGCATGCCGGCTGGCTTGCCGTCGTGGTCGGCGCTTCCGCGGTTCGGCGTCAGGAACTCGACCTCGTAGCCCTTCGCGTTCCGGAACTTGGTCGAGCGCCGCCCGTCAGCCTGATGCGGGAGATCGCGAAAGGTCGCGTCGACCGAGCGCAGGACGTCGAGCATCGGCGGCAGGCTGTCGTCGACCGCGGCCGACACGGAGTGGAACTGCGCGAAGTCGGCGTCGCCGGTCTGCAGGGCGGCGTTCGGCAGCCGCACGCCGAGGATGCCCGGGTAGCACTGGAAGGCGACGGTTCCGACCAGAACACCGCGAAGACGGAACAGGCCGGCCTCCGAGAGCGCGCGCACCACGTCGCCCGAGAACCGCTCGGGCGCCGGCAATCCCGCTTCCCGGACGAGGGTCGAGACCAGCTTACGCCGGGCTTTGAGGTCGCCTTTGATCGTTTGGAAGCGCTCGACGCAGTCCGTGACCTGCGCGTCGTGCTTGGGACCGACGTAGCGGCGCTTGACGCCGTCCGGTCCGGGCAAGTCGAAGTACCAGTAGGCGCGGCCATTGACCGGCACGGTCACGAAGCGGCCCGCGATCGGGAAGTCGGCTTCGAACGCGCCATCGAGGCTGCGCTGGCACAGCTCGGCGTAGAGCGTCCGATACGCCAAGTCGATTTCTCTCATCCCCGCCACCCCGCTATAATCTTTTAGCGAAAGATTTATAGCACGTTCGGCGACGAAGGATGCGCCCTGTTATAACTTAATTGTGAAAACATTATAACAGAGCGCGGTAGCAGACCGAGGCCGATCCTACGCTCTCGGCTTCACCGGCCGAGACCGAAGCGCGACGTTGCGACGAGCGTAGGGTTACGACCATTCCCACAGTTTCTTGATCTCATCGCTGTCCCTGGCCTTGCATCGGCTGACGGCAGGCCCCGCAGACGAGCGGAGTTTCCGGCTTTGCCCAGGCATTCGCATTGCAAGCTGGACAGGTGTACTTCGTCTTGCTGGCCGCCTTCTTCTCCCGCGTCTCACGATCGGTCTCATTCCCCAACTCGACGAAGGGCACCATGTTCGTCCGCGCAGCGAGCAAGTCGGCGCAGGCGCGCGCGAAGCGCCCCCCCTCCTCGATGAAGTGGCTGACGCGCTGACCCGTCTCCTTGCCGCCCGGCTCGCCCGTGTCGGACGGGATCAGCCCCACGGCCCGCATCATCCGCGCCCACTCCGTGTTGTGGTACCTGCCCCGGGACGGCGTGCCGAAATGCGCCTGCTCCAGGTGGACCATCTCGTGCACGAGCGTCGAGAGGATCTCCTCGGTGGTGCGCTCGGCGAAATGGCTCGGGTTGAGCGCGATCTCATCGGTAATCGCCGTGCCGTCGCGGGTGGTGAAGCGCCGGCCGGAGAAGTAGCCGTAGGCCTGCTTCCTGCGCTGCAGGGTGAGGAGACAAGGTGGTAACTGGCCCGAGAATAGCCGCGCGTTGAAGAACGCGTAGGCGTCGATCAGCGCGGAATAGGTCCGAGCGGTCGGGTCGGTTGGATCGTACGAAACAAAAACTGCCGGTTCGTTCTGGATCGTCGGCCGGTCGTTCGTACCGCGCACGCCGTCACCGCCCAGCGACGGATCGCCATTTAACGTGGGATCGGGACGAGTATTTTCATCTTCAGGTTGTGACACAGCGCCGCCTCGTCGAAAGACGAGTCCGGTTCACGCCAGCCACGTAGGGCCCCGGGTCTCACAGCGCCTGAAGAAAGCATCCCTCAGCGACCGGTATGACCCGATCGACTGGCTCATCCGCATGACGTCCACGAACGGGACTGTCGGATGCCGGGGGCAAAGGACCGGTCGGACGGTTCTCCGGGTCGAGGCTCGACCCGGAGAACCGTCCGCCGCGCCAGCACAGGCCGACCCGGAGGATGAACGCCGCAGAGCAGCGCGAACTTCTCGAGCTGCCGATCTCAGGACAGCGGCAGCCCACAGCCCCAGCGCGTTCGTCGCCTGGGCCTTTCTCTGCTGCCACAGACCGCCAGGAGGGTCCAAGCCGTCGGTGCCGGTCGAGGCCTCGTCGGCGAAGGTTATCCACCGGCAAGACGGCCGGGCGCTCTGTGCGCGGTGGTGTCGGGGTTTGGACCGGCGGCCACGCATCGGGACCGGGCCCGCCCGGCCCCGCGTCGCCCCACGCAGAGGGCTCACCCGCGGGCGCTCTCCTGTTCCAGCACCGCGGGTGTACCGGGCGCGGGATGACCTGGAGCCGATCGCCCGGATCGCGGGGTCCTGACTTGGCTCGAGATGCGCGACGAGAGGACGCTCGACCCGAGCCCGCCGCGCGGCTATGGCCCGGCTGTGTGACGCCAACTACGATTGCCGCCTGACGACGATTGGGATGGCCGGTTCGACGTGAGGGCGCGCAGCCTTCCCCCGCGATCACGGGGGAAGGCTGATGCCGGGCTTGCACGTCACCGACCGACAGGTCCGGCGCTTCATGACCTCACGACGGGAAGGCCACACGCAGGCTGTCGCGGCAGCCCAGGCCGGCTTCAGCGAGCGCACCGGGCGGCGCATCGAGGCCGGTCCGACCCTGCCGAGCCAGAAGCCCCCACGCACCTATCGCACCCGCGCCGATCCCTTCGCCGATGTCTGGCGGGAGGAACTCGTGCCTCTTCTGGAAGCCGTGCCCCACATCCGGGCCACCAGCCTGCTCGAAGAACTCGACCGCCGCCATCCCGGGCGCTTCGGCGAGGGCGTGCTGCGCTCCCTGCAGCGGCGTGTCGCCCACTGGCGCGCCACCGAGGGGCCCGAGCGCGAGCTGATCTTCCGCCAGGAACATCCGCCCGGGCGACAGGCGCTCTCAGACTTCACCGACGGATCCAAGCTCGGCGTCACCTTGGCGGGCCGTCCCTTCCCGCATCTGCTCTACCACTTCTGGCTCGCCTACTCGGGCTGGCGTTCGCTCAAGGCGATCTGCGGCGGGGAGAGCTTCACCGCGCTCACCGAAGGTCTGCAGGATGCCCTCTGGCAGCTCGGCGGCGTGCCCCGCGAGCACCGCACCGATCGGCTCTCGGCCGCCTACCGCAACCTCGCCACCCGCGACGACGAAGCCGAGGCCTACGCCGCCTTCTGCCGGCACTACGGCCTGGAGCCGACCCGCAACAATGCCGGTCTCGCCCACGAGAACGGATCGGTGGAGGCGGCTCACGGTCATCTCAAGCTCGGCCTGAGCGAGGCGCTGGAGTTGCGCGGCTCGAAGGACTTCGCCGATCTGGCCGCCTATCAGGCGTTCCTGCAGGACTACGCTTTGCGCAGGAACGCCGCCGTGCGCGACGCCCTGGCGGTGGAGCGCACCGCCCTCGCGCCGCTGCCCACCTACCGCACCAGCGACTACAGCGTCGCCAGCGCGGGCGTGACGCGCTTCGGCACCATCTCGGTGCGCAACGTCCTCTACACCGTCCCCTCGCGCCTCGTGGGCTGCCGCCTCACGGTGCACGTCTACGACGACCGCCTCGTCTGCCACCTGGGGCTCACCCCCGTGCTGACGCTGGCGCGCCGGCACTTCAAGCGCGGCGGCCCGCTCCTGCGCGTCGTCGACTATCGTCACCTCGTCCACGCCCTCGTGAGGAAGCCGCAGGCCTTCCGGCACCCGGTGTTCCGCGAGGACCTGTTCCCCCGCACGGCCTTCCGACGGGCCTGGGACGTCCTCGACGCCGGCCTCGACCTGCGTCAGGCCTGCCGCGTCTACGTCGGGCTCCTGCACCTGGCTGCTACCCACGCCTGCGAGGGCCAGCTCGCCGACCACCTCGATGCCGTCATCGATGCCGGTCGCCTGCCCGATCTCGATACGGCGCGCGCCGCCGTCGCACCGCGCGCGTCGAGCACGCCGCTCGTGCACGTCAGCGCGCCGGATCCGACCGCCTACGACCGCCTGCTGCCCTCCCTCAGCGTCACCCCGGATCCCACGCCATGACCAAGACCGACGCCGCCAAGCTGCCGGTGATGCTCACCAGCCTGCGCCTGCCGACCATCGCCCGCCTCTGGCAGGACCTCGGGGCCCGCGCCGACCGCGAGGGCTGGGGCGCGGCCCGCTACCTCGCCACCCTGTGCGAGCACGAAGTCCAGGAGCGTCACACCCGCCGCATCGCTCGCCATCTCGCCGAGGCGGACCTGCCCACCGGCAAGACGCTGCAGAGCTTCGAGTTCGCCTCCGTGCCGAGCCTGCGCAAGGCCCATGTGCTCGCGCTCGCCGGCGGCGATGCCTGGCTCGATCAGGGGGCCAACATCCTGCTGTTTGGCCCCTCCGGCACCGGCAAGTCTCATCTGGCCGCCGCCATCGGAACGGCGCTCGTCGAGAACGGCCACCGCGTCCTGTTCACCCGCACCACCGACCTCGTCCAGAGGCTGCAGGCGGCCCGGCGTGACCTCGCCCTGCCCGGCCTTCTGGCCAAGCTCGACCGCTACGACTGCCTGATCCTCGACGATCTCGGCTACGTGCGGAAGGATCAGGCGGAGACCAGCGTGCTGTTCGAACTCATCGCCGAGCGCTACGAGCGGCGCTCGCTGATCGCCACCTGCAATCAGCCCTTCAGCGCATGGGATCAGATCTTCCCCGACCCAGCCATGACCGTGGCGGCCATCGATCGGCTCGTCCACCATGCCACCATCCTGGAACTCAACACCGAGAGCTACCGTCGTCGCGCAGCAACCAGAGCCGGGGCAGAGGCCTCGACAGCGGCCTAGAGCTGTTGCCGTTTAGGTTGGGTCATAAGCGTCGTATCCGGCGGCGGTGATGTAGTTACGGCATTCAGCTGGGGTGAAGGCTGCGAAGGCCCGGGCGATGGCCGCCCAAAGGTCTGGGACGGTTCGGGCCGCGGCGGTGCGCAGCAGCGCCTTAAGCTTTGAGAAGGCCTGCTCGATCGGGTTGAAGTCGGGCGAGTAGGCCGGGAGGTAAAGGAGCCGCGCGCCGGCCGCCTCGATGGCTTCGCGCACGCCGACGACTTTGTGGGATTGCAGGTTGTCGAGGATGACGGTGTCGCCGGGCTTCAGCACTGGGACCAGGATGTCGGTGACGTAGGCGCGGAAGCGCGCGCCGTTGGTGGCCCCGTCGAACAGGGTGGTGGCGACCAAGCCGCTGGTACGCAGGGCGGCGGTGACGGTGGTGGTCTTGTAATGGCCCTGAGGCACGAGGAGCCGGCAGCGTTCGCCGCGTGGAGCCCGACCGTAGGTGCGGGCCATGTTCGTGGCGGTCGCCGTCTCGTCGAGGAAGACGACAGCATCGGGGTCGAGGTCGAGTTGGCTCTCGAACCACGCCTCCCGTGCGGCTCTCACGTCCGAACGCTCCTGCTCGGCCGCGTAGACAGCCCCTTTTTACGGGTGATCCGATGCCGGGCGAAGAACCGCCACAGCCCGCTGACGCTCGTGCGGACCCCCTGTTCGGCCAGGAGATCACGCACCTCGTGCAGGAAGGCCTGCGGCCGCTCCCGATCGATCTGAAGGATCCGCTCAGCGTGCGCTTCGATGGCCGGTGCGGGTCGCTGCCCGCACGAGGGCCGGGGTGCGATCGCGCCCTCCGCCTGGAAGCGTTCATGCCAGCGGATCGCGCTGGATGGGCCGATACCGAAGCGCCGAGCTGCTTGTCGGCGCGAAGCTCCCGCTTCGATCGCCGCGATCACGCGTTCTCGCAGATCCACCGATAGCGCTGACGGCATCCCGACCTCCTCGGAAAGCCCAACAGCGAATCAGATCCGCAGACTGCCCGCTACCCCCAACGATTCAACCCAGCCGGACACGGCTCTAATCGTCGCCGGGGCCCGGGATAGTTGACGCCGCCTCCGAGCCTGTCTGCTCTGGGGGCCATGATGTTCGAGCCTCCCAATGCCTTGCAGATCCACGTGGCGATCGACGGGATCGAGCCCGCGGTCTGGCGTCGCCTCGTGGTCCCGTACACGTGGCATCTGGGCGAGCTGCACCTGGCCATCCAGGCGGCCTTCAACTGGTGGAACTCCCATCTGCACGAGTTCCGGATCGGCGGCCTGCGCTACGGCGATCCCGATGCGGATGAGTGGGGCAGCGCCGATGATCCGCGCGTGTTCGACGAGCGCGAGGTGCGCCTGCTCGACTTCGATCGCGAGCCTGGGCTGGGCTTCACCTATCTCTACGACTTCGGCGACGACTGGTACCACACCGTCACGCTGGAACGGCCCCTGGTCCTCGAAGCACGGCCGCGCCACGCCACCTGTCTCGACGGAGCCCGGGCCCGGCCGCCGGAGGACGTCGGCGGGCTCGGTGGCTACGCGAACTTCCTGGCCATCATGGCCGATGCTGACGACCCCGAGCATGCCGAGATCCGTCGCTGGTGCGGCGGCCACTTCGATCCCGACTGGTTCGATCGCGCCGTCGTCGACAAGGACCTGAAGAGCGCCCTCAAACCCAATGTCCGCCGACGCCTGCACCAGCCCAAACCGATACGTCCCGAGCGGCCATCGTAATCGACGCTCTCAGGACATCGAAATTGTCGTTGCACACCCGGCAGACGCGCTGGCGCTGCCGCCCTCCGGGCGACCGCCATCGCCGTGCGTGAGCTACGCTCGTGAGCAGACCCAATACCGCGCAGATCCGCCTGCTCGCGTACTTGGCGCAGGCGCCGGGTGCGGGGTTCGTCGCGGTGAACCAGGTCGACCGGGCCCGGGCGGTTCGCGCGGGCGACGAGCTGTTCCTGCCCTCGCTCGTGGCGCGGGGTTGGGCCGAGATGGACGCGCGACGCACCGGCTACGCGCGCATCACCGATGCCGGACGCTCGGCTCTGGCTGACCTAGACTGAGGGCAACGGGAGGGCGACGGAGGCTTCGGGAGCGGAACGGAGGATCACAGGCCGGCGGATCCGCAGCGCTCGCCTCGCGCTCGGCTGGGCGTTGCAAGGGCTCGCGAGCGGGGCGAAGCTACTGCCGAGCGTCGTGGACCGGGCCGAGCGCTGCCCCGGTGAGCCGGTGATCACGCAGCTGAACGCCCTGATGCGGGCCCGGCGCACCGCCGCGGTACCGATCGCAGCCAGAATACCCGGTGAGCCGCACCCCATAATCAGACAGGGGCCGCACCTGCCGTTTCGCGGGCTCGCCCGCGGACGTTACCGTGCAGGAGCGGTCGTGCTCGTGCCCATACCGACGCCTGGGTGGGAGGTTCCGGTACCGGGCACTGTTGCGGCGCCAGCTGTACCCATGGTCGAACCGGTGGCTGAGCCAGTCGTCCGCTCGTTCATCTTCTCGCTGTTGCTCTTGACGGAGCCCGGGTTGTTCATATTGCCCGTAGCGCTGCCTCCGCCGGCCGGCTGCTGAGCGTAGGCTGTGCCGGTCAGAGCGACCGCGAGAGCGACCGCGAGGCCGCAAGTTTTGAGGCGCATAGGCGTTTCCTCAACTATCCCGTGTTCGGGTTCGAATGCAAACGCCGGCTGCGCTGCCTTTGTTCAGTAGAAAGTGACGCCTGCGGCTGGGGATATGGGCGCTGCGCCCTTACTTCGGCGAACAGCTGGTGAGCCGCATCCACACGAAACCCGCTATCCAGCGCGCTGGGCGCTCCAACGGCCGGTGCAGGTGACCAGTCCGCCGGACGTGTGCCACGTACCGTTGCCGCTGCCCCTGACGTCCAGGCTGCCGGAGATCGGGACCCTGTTGGCCCCGCTGGTAATCGTGGCCTGCACGGATCCGGTCGACGACACGCCGCCGTCGATCTCGACCTCTCGGCCCGGGACCGAGGCGTCACTGTCCTTGATCCGGACTTGGTAGCGCGTGCGCGTCGCGCAGGGCCTTTGAGCCGTGATGGCGATGATGGTCCAGGATCCGTCGTACCGGTTCGGCACGCGCACCATCCTCGCCGCGGCACCGGCTGGATGGAGAGCGCCAGTCAGGAGGACGGCCGCGAAGATCGAGGTGGGGATACGCGCCACAGACAGCTCCGGGAGATTTCGGCAGCCGAACTTGACCGGCCGCTCACAGAACGGCCCGTCCACCGACACGGTTTCCCGGATCCGCGCGCGCTCCCGGCCGTGAAGGGTGTTGCGTGCGTCATGGCTCTCGGCTGCGTCGTACCGGTCCTCCCGGGGTTCGCGCCAGTGGCCACGCGCCAGGGCCGGATCTGCCCGGTCCGGTCCCCCTATCGCCGGACGGCGGCATTGGCGGTTGGTTCAGTCCGCCGCGAGACTTCGCGGGCGCGGCAGCTTGCGTGGAGCGGCCCGGGGCGCAGCGTGAGGAATCGAGAGCGCCTTCCCCGTTCCAACTGAGCTTGCAGTCTGACGCCTGTATGCGGCCCGACTTTGACTAAGCCCAACGGGGTCGAAGCGCATCGCGGGCGGAGGCCGCCCGACGGGTCTGGGCTCTCGTAGCGTCCACTGAACGCGCGACCCGAAGGCTGCCGGAATGGCGAACGGGCCGCTCCACCTGAATGAGGACAGCCCGTCGCCGAGACTCAACATCGGAGCACGATGTCAACGCGTGCCTCAGGGAAACTGCAGACCGCAGCGCCGGTTCCCACCCACGCCGCCGACGCTACGTGGCATCGACAGATTGCGGGCCCGTCGAGCGCACGCGTGCGGAGTGATGCCGAGCGATGGTGGCCCGTGGCGGGAGCCGCGCAAGGGCCGAGAGCTGTGTGTGTCGGCCGGGGACCTCGGATCCACCGTTCAGGCGGCGCTGGCCGGCCGGGCGTTGCCGCGCAGGCAGGCGACGGCCTCGCGGATCTCGACGGCGTGATCGACGAGCCTCCGCTTCAATCGATGGGCCTCGGCCACGGTGTCCGGCAAGCGCCTGAGCCGGTCCTCCAGGTCGCCCGTGCGCAGACCGCGCGCGAGCTCGTCCAGGCGCGCCAGCATCTCGGTGAAAGAAAGTTCAGGCTGGTGGGTCTCTGGGGTCATGGTGTGATCTCCGTACGGTTCAGTGGGTGGTGCTCGGGTCGTGGGATGCGACGACCGCGACGGTGAGGCTGCGCCCGTCCGCGAACGTCAGGGTGAGTGGCCCAACCGCGGCCTCCGGGCCGAAGATCGGTCCGCCGGCGGCGTCGCTGAGCCGGACGAGGCCCTCCGGCCAAGGGGCCGACTGGTCCGGTGCGGCGCGCGCGGCCCGATCCGGGATAGCCAGCAGGGTCAGGGTCTGTTCCAAGCCGCACTCGATCGCACGCGCGGTCGACTCCGCCCGCCGCTTCGCCGCTTCGAGACAGGCCTCGGCCGCGTCCGCGACCGCCTCGCAGCCGGCGATGCCTAACCGGTGCACGGATCGCTCGAACTCATCCAACGCCGCCTGCAGCTCGGTCCAGGTGGCCTCGGCGCGTGCGGCCGAGCCGTCCAGCAGGGTGAGAACGAGATGGCGCGCCTCCGAGGGCGTCGGCAGGCTCGCCCAGGCGACGATGTCGGCGATGGTTGCAGCGTCGGTGCGGTGCCCGACCGCAGCCACCACCGGCACGGTGAGCGTGGTGATCGCCGCCGCGACCTCGCGGGCGCCGAGCGCGCCGGCCGGGCTGCCACCGCCGCGCACCAGCAGCACCAGGCCGCGATCCTCGCGGCCCCGGTGCAGGGCGGCGGCCTCGTCCAGGCGTCGTATCAGGGCAGGCACCGCCCCGGGCCCGTCAAACCGGCATTCCAGGTCGTCGACCTGCAGGATACCGGCGGCCGCCAGGGCTTGCAGCGTCGCGGCGACGTCGTCCCAACCCTGGCCTGGCGGGTGCAGCACGCTGACGCGCTCGAGGTGGGCCGGGCTCGACAGCCGGCGCTGCGCCTCGAGCAGACCCGCCCGCCTCAGACCATCGAGGATGCGGGCGCGCTCCAGTTCGGCCTCGGACACCCGCCGCGCCGGCTCGATCGCACTGACGTTGAGCCGCAGCCGGGCGTCCGACAGCCAGGAGGCCGTGCAGGTCAGCGTGATGTCCCGATGTTCGAGCTCCGTTGGATCGAACGGCCGCTCGAGCGCGGCGGCGATCGCGTCGCGAGCGTCCGCACCGATGCGGGCGTTCAGGACCGGCGCGTTGCTGCCGAGGAAGCCATGCGTTGGCCGAAGCTCGAGATCGTGGCTGCCGTGCCACCGGGGCAGCACTCGGGTGACGGTGGCGCAGACGCGAAACCGCCGCGGCAGCCCGGTGCGCACGGCGCTGCCGGCGCGGGCCCAGAGCTCGTGCAGATCGAGGACCGGCCCTTCCGGGTCCGGTGGCGGCGCGCGGCCGGACCGGGACCGCTCGGGTGGTGGCTCGCTCTCGAGTGTGGCCGGCGGGGCGCGGCGGAATTCGTGGATACGCATAGGGGTTCGAGGTTCGGATCTTTGAGGAAGAGGGACCGGGACAGGGGTGAGCCGTCCCGGGGCCGGCCCGGGCGCGACACGCGTCCGGGCCGCGCGGAGGATCAGAACGGCGCGTCCGAGGGCCACGCCTCAATGCCGGGGGCCATGCGGGGGCGGGTGAGCACCTCCTCGATCCGGTCGAGCCGGGGCCGGTCGGCCCGGGTGAGCTCGCCGCGCAGCACCTCCTCGATCGCAGCCTGCACCGCGCCGGGGATCGGGGAAGAGCGCCAGGCGAGCGCGTCGACGAGCGTCGGCACCGGCCCGGCGAGCGTGATCAGCGCTCCGCCGAGATCGCATGCGGCCTCGACCACGCGCGGGTCGCTGAACGCCCGCCCGCCGGTCCGACGATCGCCGGTGACGACCAGCACCGCGTCCGCGCCGGTCCACTGGATGAACTCCGCCGCATCGCGCAGGGCCTGATGCACGGCATCGGCATCATCGAGGTCGACCGGCCGCACGGCGAGAGACACGATCCGGCATTCGTCCAGGTTCTGGAGCTGTAGCGCCAGGGCAGCCCAGCGCGGGCCGTCGTCCTCGGGTACCAGGGCGAAGAGCTGGCGCAGCCGTTCAGGGGCGCGACTCTGCCACCACCTGCCTTGCTCTTCCAGGGATCGACGGAGCTCCGCGTCGGCGGCGGCTTGGGCCGGCGTCGGCCAGTCGCTGGCGGAGATCACGAGGCGCGGCCCGAGCCGGGCGTCGTATTCGAGGTCGAAGCGGATCGGGATCGGCTCACCAGGCCGGATCCAGGACGGACCGAGGCCGATCAGGCCGAGCGCGGAAGCCAGGAGTTCCTGTCGGACGAAGACGTGTCCGTAGTTCGGCCGGCTCGGGTCCGGGCCTGACAGCGCGGCCCGGAGACCGGGCTTGTGCCGGTGCGGCAGGATCTCGAGCAGCGCTTCCAACCCCTCCTGTGAGGCTGGTGGGCGTGCGGGATCATGCGCGCCGGCGGGCACGGTGTTGGTCATTGTGAGGTTCCTCAGGTGCGAGGGGAGCGGAGCGAGCCCGAGCGGTCACCGCGGCGCGTCGGCGCCGGGTGACTGTCGTGTTCGTCTTTCCCGGGATTTTCGTCGGACGACCCGACGCCCCCTTCCTCCGTCCCTGCTAAGGCCGGCGCGCAGGCGAGCGGCCCACCTCCAGAATCTCAATTCCTCCCGTCCTCTGGGTCACACCCATGGACCGATCAGGCCCTCATCCGATGTCCGGACAGACTACGCCCCTCGAGCGCCCACCGAGCCGGTGCGTTCGTCAGATCGTCCGGCGTCAGACCCTCAGCGCATGGCTCGGCCCGTGCCACCACCCGCGCGGATTCGCGTCTGATCGGATCGATCGAGGTCGCCCGCTGCCCTCCGGCAGCATTTTGACGTTTCCGTTTTCCCCGGTTCTGACAGGGTTAGAACTCCAGTAGGCGTGCTGGTCACGCTTTTGACCCCTCCCCCTCGAAGTGTGGATGGTTCGGCCTGCCCTTCTCGCTTCGAGAGCGGATCGCCGTGCCGCGCCAGCCGGATCCAGGCGAGCCACTCGGCCGAAATGATGCGGGCTACGTTCGTATCGTTGCGGAAGCCCGTGATCTGGCGCTCCTCGACGGTCAGCAGCCCGAGCCGACGCGCCTCGCGGATCGCGTTCTTCACGGTGGAGCGGCACACACCTGCGACCGCAGCCATGTTCTCGATCGAAAGCCGACAGTCCTTCCGGCGCACGGTCTCGGCCGCCACGAGGGCGAGAACCGCCTGCTCGGCCAGTGTGAACCGGGCCGCGAGCCCCGGCGGAAGCCGCCCCGAGGCAGCCCAGCGGCGACGGCGCTCCATCGAGGCATCTGTGCGCGGGCGCGAGCCGACGGCCCTCCTAGCTGACGCTGCGCGATCTTGAGCGGGCGGGCTATCGCTTTTGTTAGAGGTAGCTGGCGCGGCCAGGGAAACCCGTCGGGACGCCGGCGCGTCGGTGCGTGCCTCGATCAGCCCGGACAGCGCCTCGGCCTCGGCCTCGGTGATCTTCCCTTCGCTATAGGCGCGCCAGAGCGCAGCCGTCACGGTCGGCAGCGCGGCTTGGGGGGCTATCTCCGCCTGTCGGCGGATCTCCTCAGCAAACATCGTCCTGGCCCTTCGCAGGGCCGCGGCAGAGCAAGGGATGCCCACTGTGTGGGTACCCTTTCCACAAAGCACGACTTCATCGTTGGCGGAATTGGCGTTCCGCCTTGACACCCGGGGGTGCCATGTGGCTTGTGAGGGATTGGAAACGGTCCTCACAGACCACTCGATTTCGCGGGCTCCTCGTTTGGCGACGGGGGGCCCGTAGTCGTTTCAGGGTCTCGTTTCCGCGGCGATCATCTCCTTCCCCGACTCACGACTCGACAGATCGAGCGTAACCGGGACCGCTCATGTCGTCCGGGCGACGCTGCTAAGTCAACGTCGCGGCCTGAACCGGTCCGTCGAAATCCTGTAACCCTGAGGGGCAGGTGGGCTTCAGGCCATCTACCCATTCGAACCTTCGCCCTGATGTCCATCAGGTCCATCGCCCATCAACCCACCCGCTCTTACGGGCTCAAGGGTTTATGGGTGCTCACCCCTGAGCCCAGAAGCCCAAAGGGGAGCTTGCCCATCGGGGCGCTAGGGTTAAGGGTTCGTTGACCATTTGGGCTTCAGCTCGCTTGGGCGCTGGGGAAGGCGCGCAACAGGGAGCTGGGGCAATGGCGGTCATATCCGTTTGCTCGACCAAGGGCGGCGTCGGGAAGACAACGCTCGTGATCTGTCTGGCGGACGCCTACGCGCGCCAGGGCGGTAGTGTCGCCATCATCGACGCGGATCCGAATGGGCATGTCGCCTCCTGGCGCGAGCGCGCCGGAGAAGACTGTCGCGTTGACGTCATCGCTGACGTGACCGAGAAGACGGTCCTCGACCGGATTTCCGACGCCGCCTCGCGCTACAGCCTCGTGTTCGTGGATCTCGAAGGCGCGGCCTCGCAGGCCGTCACGTATGCCATTGCCGAGAGCGACCTCGTGCTGATCCCGTCCAAGGTCTCGGGCATGGACCTGCAGGAGGTGTTCCGCACGTACGAGGTGGTGCAGCGCGCGGAGAAGATGCTGCGCCGGCCGATCCCCGCTCGAGTGGCTCTCACGCAGATGTCACCTCTGCAGAGCCGCGTGGCGCAGCACGCCCGGCAGGAGATCCAGTCCGCCAGCATTCCGGTCCTGCGTACCGAAGTCATCCAGCGGGCGGCCTATCAGTCAATCCACTTCACCGGCGCTACGCCCGCCCACCCGGACGGCGATCCCAAGGCCCTCCAGGAGGTTGCCGGCGCGCTGGGTGAGCTCCTCGAGGTCTTGGCAGTCCATCAGCAGGCGGCCTGAGCACGATGATAAAGCCCGCCTTCCAGCCCGCACCGCGCCCGCGACCCCGGATCTCGCCCGAGGATGCTCAGCAGCTCGCTGTGGCTACCAGCGACCTGGGCTTCACCCGGCCCTCGTCCGCGCCCGAGGCGCGGGTCGAGGAGCCGGTGCATCCAACAGCTGAGCCCATGCCTGCTGCAGCCTCAGCAGTCCCGATTGCCCAAGAACCCAAAGTCCCACTTGCCCCTGCTGCGCCTGCCAAGGGTACGGCCCTTAAATTCGAGGTGCCGGATACGGTGTGGACAGCGTTGCGCCAGGAAGCGCTAAACCGCCGGGTCACGGTAAAGTACCTCGTGCTCGAGGCCCTCGCCGCGAAGGGCTACAACGTCGATCTATCCGCGGTACCCGAGGACGGGAGACGCCTGCGATGATCGAGGCCGCCCTTGTTGCAGTCCTGGCAGCGGCCTTGAGCGCGGCGGCAGCCGGCGCGGTTAGCGGATCCGGTACTGAATGACCACCGCGGCCTTCCTCGTCATGCTGGCCGGGACGCTGGGCACTATCGGCATCGCGGTTCTCGCCCTCGAATGGGCGCCACTGCGCCGACGGTAATATCCTTACCCGATGCCCATCACCTCGCCCTTGAACTCGAGGTGGCGGAGCTGCGCCAACAGCTGGCGGCTGCTCAGGACATGCGGGTGGAAACCGCGGCGGATGCTGGGCGGCTTCATGCCGAGAACACCGCGTTGGGGGACGAGCTTGCCCGTATGCGCGCCGAGGCAGCCGTGCGGCAGATCTCTGCCACCGTACGGGGCAGGGCAGTTGCCTGACCGGATCGAGAGAGCATGCCGATCCGGCCCGAGCACTGCTTCTTCTACCCCATCGACTGGCCGCAGCTCTCGATCGCGATCCGGTTCGGGCGAGCGAGAGGCTGCTGTGAGGGCTGCGGACGGCCGCACGGGCGGATGGTCTACCACCTCGGCGATGGCCGCTGGTGGGACGCAGATGTCGGACGCTGGCGTGACGGCTGGGGGAGACGGATCCGGATCGCAGCAGGGATCGACATCCTCGGTCAGGCTCGACGAACGCGGGTCATTCTTGCCGCTGCCCATCGCGATCACGACACCTCGAACAACACTGACGCCAACCTCGCTGCCTTCTGCCAGCGCTGCCATATGATCCACGACCGGCTGGAGCATCAGAGGCGGCGATGGCGCACGCTGTTTCGCCGGAAGGCATTGGGTGATCTGTTCGGCGGCCCCTATGCCTAAGGCCGGCTTGCTTCCTGATGGTTCTCACTGCGGTCCGCCCGCCACGAGATGAACAACACCCTGGCGGACGCTCCTAGCCTGAAGGTCTCGGCGCGCATCGCATGCGGCGCCGGCACCGGAGAGGAGGTCAGCCATGAGACATCACGGCACCAGCCCCCGAACGTCGCGCATCGCTGATGCGGACCAGGACGGTCCACCCAACCACGACCGGCAGGGATAGTGGCTCTTCGAGCGGCAATCGACACTCCGGATCGAAGAGCGTGGGCCCTGCAACAACTCGCCGCCTCAGGTCGGCGGGTTTTTTCATGAGCTGATGCTGGCACTACGCCCGTGGCGCAGGCTCTGCCGTTCGCTTTCTGTACCTAGTGTGCTCCGAGCGCGGCAGCCGTGCTCAAGGGCCTCTGATACACCGGTTGGGCCTCTGGATGCCGCCTATGCCTACCCGCCCGATCCTTGTTCGCATTGCCCTCGCCGTGGCGCTGGTGGCTGTCTTGGTGGCGCTGGCCGACGGCGTGGCTCAACATGAGCTCCGGCAGGCGATCGGCGGCACAACCATAGCCGCTGCTGTGATGGACGCGCAGCCGTCCGGCGCGTCCGATGAGTAATCAAACGATACCTGTCCGAGGCATGGTCCTCCTCGCGATCCTGGCCGGGCCGGTCTCGGCCCTGGCGGCCGAGCCGGCCGAACTGCCAGCCTTGGAGCGGACATGGCATGGCTGCGTACGCGAGGCCTACGACCGGCAGCCGGAACGCGGCAGCCGACCCGGTCGTGAGCGGAACGCCCTGGACGAGTGCAAGCCCCACGAGGACGCCTACGTGGCGGCCTTGATGGCAGCCCGCCCCAACGACGACTTGCCCCTGAATGGGTGGGCGCGGACGTGGGCGGCGTACGTGTCGTTCGTGATGGATCCGGTGCAGGCTTGGATCAAGGCGCTGCGGCCTTGAGGAATTCCGCTAACAGCTGCTGAAGAGAGCCAAGCCAAACTCGGGTGCCGCCATTCGCATAAGGGCTGGCTATGGAACATCGCTGATCGCGGCAGGCCAATCAACTCAGTCCTATGGCTGGTCTCAGAACGGGTAGTATCGGAGTGAGGTCAGGCCGGTGACGAGGTGGTTGGACGGCTGGACACCGGACGCCCCCTGGAACGCGTCGCGCTCGGTGTAGGAGACCTGGGCCCCGGCCACGAGGCGGCCGTAGCTGCCCTTGTACAGGTCGTGCCAGAAGCCGCCGGTGATCTGACGGATGTCGCGGCTCTCCGCCTGGCAGGTTCCGCTCGCCGCGCCCTCGACGTCGCAGCCCGTCACCACCAGAGTGGGCGAGCCGTAGCCCGTGGTGTCGAAGGCGCCCGCCCGCGCCACGTGCTCCCAGCCGGCATAGACGTAGACGTCGGTGCCGGGCTGGACATGGGCGACCGCGCCGGCGAGCAGCTGGAAGGTGGGCAGCGGCGCGATCGACCCATCGGCCTTCAGCGCGAAATCCGGCAGCTGCGCCGAGCCGTAGCGGCCGATGCCCTGGCCGACGAGGCCGCTGACCTGGAGGTCGAGGCGTTTGTCGATCACCGGCACCGTCGCGGCGCCGCCGATGCCGTAGCCGAGTGCGGTGTCGGACCGACCGGGGAGGCGGACCGCGGCGGTGAGGTTGGTCGGGCTCAGCCGGTCGTCGAAGAAGCGCACCAGACCCTTGAGCTCGAAGTGGCCAAAACCCGGCTCGAGGGCGAGCTTGCCGATGATGTCGGGGGCGCTGTTGTTCGAATAGGTGGTGGCATTGTTGAGTAGGCCCGCCGCGTCGCCGGTGTTGTTGACGTTGACGAGGCTCGGGGCCGCGAAGGGGCTCGGCGGCAGCACGCTCTGGGGCGATTCCGCGGACAATCCGGCCCACAGCCCCGGGGCGATGTCCTTGACCACGCGCACCTGCGGGTTGCGGGTCCAGTTGAAGCCCGGCACGTATTGCGCGTCGATGGTGAGCGGGATCTGCTCCTTGAGCGGCGTGATGCCCGACAGGTCCGTGGTGATCAGGCTCCAGGCCTGCCCGGCTAGGACGTGCCAGCCGGTATCGAGGGCGTCGACGCTGGCGAAGATCTGCCGAATGCGCGGCGTGTAGCTGTTGCTCTCGCGCGAGTTCGAGGTGGTGCCGGCCGCCAGGAAGTCGATCTCGTAATAGCCCGATATCTGGAGCGTCGGCTCGACCTTCGCGGTGAACAGCCCGCTCAGGCGACTCTGCCGGGCGGAGAAGCGGAACTCGCTCTCGCGCGAGCGGGGGCCGTTGCGGAACGGGATGCCGTTGAAGTCGGTGGCGACGTCCGAGACGACGTTGGGATTGCGGAAGATGCCCGCGAGCTCGACGAAGCCCCCGGGGGTGAAGCAGATCGCCGGTCCGAGCGCGTAGCTGCCGGCGTTGCAGACGAGGTCGTTGGCGAGGATCACCGGGGCGCGCGCGCTGACGGCGGGCCGCGCCCCGCCGGGGCCGCCCACCTGGGCCACGCGCTGCTGGTGCTCGGTCCGGGCGGCGAGCCGGGTCTGCTCCCGCGACAGGACCCGGCGCTCCCGGGTCTCGCCGGCGAGCGCCGCCCGCTGGGTCCCCGCCTGCCGGCGCAGGGCGGCGAGTTCCTGCTGCATGGCCTGCATCTGCCGCTGCATCGCGTCCATCCGGGCCGCCATCTCGGCGACGCTCTGAGCGCGGGCCGGCAGCGGGGCCGAAAGCGGGGCCGCAATCGTGATCGAGGCGATCAGAGCCCCGAGCCGGGGAGATGGGCGATGGGGCGACGGCATCACGGGTATTCTCCGACGCAGGGTGCCGGGTCCAGCACCGGATGCCAGATATGGTTCGCACCGTTCTGCGTCGCCTCGTGCAACGACGCGCTCGCTTGAATTGTTCTGGGTAGCGTCCATCATGTGAGGATGCCTCCTGCGGGTCAAGGTTCCCGACGCTGTCATGATGTCTCCCTCCTTGATCGCTTGTTGCGTTGTGCGCGAGCGTGGAGCGCCTCGATCATCTCCGGGGTCGGGGTGATCTGCCAGGGCTGCCCCTTCGCTGATTGCCGTCCGCTCAGGTCGCCGCGAGCCAGGTACTTGAACACCGTCTGCTCCCTCACCCCGAGCACAACGGCCGCTCCCCGGATCGAGTAGTCCTCGTCCGGCCAGCGCGGTGGATTGGCGCTCACGCCGTTGATCTCGACCGTGGCAATGCCGAAGCGCTGCCGCAGCAGCCAGACGTTGCCGCCCGCGAACGCACAGCCGCGTGCCGCGACGAAGCCCTCGGCGTTCAGCCGCGCCGCGACCGCCTTGTTCATCAGCCCCGCAGGGTTGAGCGCCGTGATCCGGTCCCGCAGACGGTCGAGATCGATGTAGTCGCGATAGGTGTGGACGCGCCGCTGCACGCAATGCTCGCTCGTCGCTCCAGTCTACCAGACGATCTTGAGCCAGACCTGACCGCGCGTCGGCTTTCGGTCGATTTCGTCCTCTAATGGATCGATGGGCGGCAGCTCGATCCTGAGCGTTCGACGCTTTCGGGTGCCTGCGTTCTCTCCGTTCTCGTGCGGCACTTGATGGGGTCAGCCGGGTGCAGAGCGGCTCGGTTGAAAGCGCAGCCGGCACAAGGCCGCATGCTAAAAAAATCGATGCCATCTTCTGCTCCCTCCCTCGGGCGTCGCTCCCGCTCGGGAGTTCGGTTCGGCCTCCTGGCCGGGGATGTCAGCCGCTACGCAGGCCTGAACTCGGAGCCCTGCCGCAGCATCGCGTGCATGATGATCGCCAGCCGGCACGAGCACGATGCGTGCCTTGCGCATCGTCCAGCGCTTCGCGATGGCCAGAGCCCGAGCCTTCAGCTTCAGGGGCTGCCTGCAGCGCGTCAGCATCACGTCGGCGGCTTCGTACAGCAGCGTTCTGCCCCGCCGGTCGACGCACTTCGAGATGCTGCACGGTGTCGTCGACTTCGCCCGACTGGTAACGCCGTGGGACAAGACCGAGATGCGGCCCGACGTCGCGAGAGCGTTTGAAGCGCTCAGGATCGTCGATGGCTGCCCGTGCTGGCGGCCCTCGCCGACACCGTGCAGGATCTTCGAGGGGAGAGGGGCGGCCCTGCGCTCCCTGACCGGGCAGATCGACACCACGACCCCGAACGGACGGTTGATCTTCCACATCTTCGGAGCACCAGGTCCGTTCGAACGCGATCTCATTTGCGAGCGCACGCGGGTCGGGCTGAGCGCCGCCGCAGCCCGCTAGCGGCAAGGGCGGCCGCAAGCCCGTAGTCACCCCAGGGATTTTGCGCACAGCCCCGGTGCTGATCGGGCAGGGCCTGAAGGTGCGCGAAGCGGCCGCCTGCCGGAAGGTTAGCAAAAGCGCCCTCTATGAGGCATTGGCCGAATATGAAGCCAACATCGATCGTGAGGCTCGATGCAAAACGCAGCAGCGCTCGGGCGGGGCTGGCCGATAACCCGGACCGAGGCGGAGGCGCTTCGGTTGACGTTCAATAAACGCCACCCCAAGGTCATCCGATGAACCGAACGAAAACTCCGATCCTGAGCATTGCGGCGGCAGCCCTTGCCATTCTGTTATCAACTCCTGCTACGGCCGAGACGGTCAAGATCGTTGGCCTCGGCGCCTCGAGCTGCGCCCGCTTCAATCAGGAAATCGGAGAAAATCCCGCGCTTCAGCGTGATTACTTCGCGTGGGCGCAGGGCTTCATGAGCGGCGCATTGATCCGGGCGCCTCAGGGCGTGGACGAGGGACTTGATCTCACACCGCCATCCTTCCCGCTGCAGGAGCAAGTGGGCTTCCTGCGAGCCTTCTGCGCCAAGAACCAGGATCAGGACTACATGGACGCGGTGCGCGCTTTATATCACCGCCTGCGAGGGCCCAAAACTTAAGTTCAGCTTACAAGCAGACTAAATTGAACCCTGCTGCTGAGTAAGTCTTTGTAATCCTCGATCAGTTCCACAGCACGATGTTGTTGAGCGCAAGGCGCGCGCCAAATGGAGGCCTCGCGATCAACAGGTGATGGATAATCAATCAGACGCTTTTAGTGCCGCTCTTCATGGTGTCCGCCGCCGTCGTGGCCTTCACGCCGCTCCTCGTGGAGCCCTTCCCGACGTTCATGGTGACCGCTATCGCGACGTTCCTCCACCACGGCAGGACCGTGGCCCCCGCCCTGAACCTGTATCCCACCCGGGTTGACGTCGACGTGCTGAGCCATGGCTGTCGCTGGTGCGAGCGCGAGTACCGACGTCAGCAGCAAAACCGTAGGCGTTTTCATTGTCACCGTGACCTCCCTTGTCTTTATCGCGAATACTAACGCTCAAGCCGGAATTAGGATCCGTATTCTCTCTGACGCCAAATGGGACGTACCCATACACTCTGGATCGCAGCGGGGAACTTGAGTGGGCCTTCGTAGAGGTGGCGGTCGCGACGATGCTGGGCGGCTCGCGCCACAGTCTCACCGGGCGCTCCCCGCCCTGCCTTGTTCCGGGGCACGCTCATCACCGCCACCTCGGTCGCGTCGACCGCGGGGCTGATGGTTCGCTGGGGCGGAGCAGGGTCAGTAGCCCTGTCCTCCATGACTGCCATGGCCGCCGAAGGAGCGTCTGTGACCTCCCCCATAGCCAAAGCCGCGGCCAAACCCTCCGTGGCGGCCGTAAGACCGTCCATGGCCACCAGAATAGCCGTGCCGGCCGGAGCCGCCGTGGCGACCGTAGGATCCGCCGTAGCCGCGGGAATGACCATAGCCATGACCCTGAGCGGCGGCCGGCTCTGACAGCGACACGAAGCCGATACCGACCGCCAGGGCGAACAGACCGGCGGTCAGGGCCGCTTTGAAGCGAGGCGCGTCCGTCATTTGCATTCTCTCCTGGGTGAAAGGCACGGGTATCGTGCCGTCGTATCGTCAGCCTCGGTGTGCACCTTTGAACTGCACCTGAACGGAAGGTGCGATCGCCTGGTAGCTCGCACTTGTGGCCGCGGCCGGTCACACAGCCGCTCCATGCCCGCCGAATAGATGCCACCTGCCGGCGTTAGCCCCTCGGGACACACGACAGGAGCCAGAGGAGCCAGGCATGACGGCTGACGACCTCGACAAGCGGGCCGAGCTGACGATCTGGCTTGAAGCGGGGACGGGGCAGACCCGACAGGGTCGGGAGTTCGCGACCTTGCGCGAGGCGCTCTGCGCGGCTGTGGACGCGCTGCACGACCCGGAGGCACGGCCCTGGATCGTGACCGAAGAGGGCGACATCCTCTCACCCTACTGGATCCGGGAAAACCGTGATATGGCGCGCCGCCATCGAGGCGGACAGCGCGTGGGCCGTGCTCAACGGTCGGAACGCTGAAGCGGGGGGAGCCCTCTGACCGTCATGGTCGAGATTGTCGGGTTGCCCGACTGGTCCACACGGGACACCGGAGCCCTCCAAGACCCGCCAGCCACCACTCGGCGGCCGCGCAGATGATGCGCGCGCGGGGCTTGCGCCTCGTCGGAGTGCTGACGCTTGCCGGGCTGACCTCGGCCTGCCTCGTCGGACCGGACTACGCGCGCCCTTCGGCCGAGACCCCGCTGGCCTTCAAGGAGGCCGGCAGTTCCCCTGCGCCAGGTTGGCGGGTGGCCAAGCCGGACGACGCTGTCGCGCGCGGCACCTGGTGGTCGGTCTTCCGCGATCCCGTGCTCGACGGCCTGATCCGCGCTGTCGATGTCGACAACCAGACCCTGCGCCAGGCGATCTTCCGATACGAGCAGGCCAGAGCCGTGGTCCAGCAAGCTCGCGCCCAGCTATTCCCGACCGTGATCGGCGCCCCCAGCATCCGGCAATCCGGGAGTGGCAACGAGGCACGCACCACCCTGACCCTGCAAGGCTCGGCCAGCTGGGAGCTCGACCTGTTCGGCCGCATCCGCCGCCAGATCGAGAGCGGGACGGCCTCCGCTCAGGCCAGCGCGGCCAGCCTGGCGCTGATCCGCCTCACGAGCCAAGCGGAGCTCGCCACAAACTATTTTCAGCTGCGTTACCAGGAGTCGCTCCAGCGGCTCCTGAACGACACCGTCGCGGGCTACAAGCGCAGCCTCGCGATCACCCAGAACCAGTACGCGGCCGGTGTCGCCGCGCGCTCGGACGTGATCACCGCGCAGACCCAGCTCCAGACAACCGAAGCCTCGGCCATTGCAGTTGAGCTGCGCCGGGCCACATTCGCGCATGCCATCGCGATCCTGAGCGGCCGGCCGCCGTCGGAGATCACGATCCCCCGCGGACAGCTCGCCGCACGGCCGCCCGGGGTGCCTGTGAGCCTGCCCTCGACGCTGCTGGAGCGGCGCCCGGACATTGCTCAGGCCGAGCGCCTAGTTCAGGCGCAGAGCGAGCAGATCGGCGTCGCTGTGGCGGCCTTCTACCCGAGCGTGCGCCTGTCGGCCTCCGGCGGCCTCTCGGGCGATCCAGCCGCTGCGCTGTTTGCGGCCGAGAACCAGTTCTGGTCGGTGACCGCGGCCGCAACGGAGGTGCTGTTCGATGGCGGCGCCCGCTCGGCTGCCCTGCAGACAGCACGGGCAGCCTATGAGGTTGCCGTCGCGACGTATCGGCAGACGGTGCTGACGGCGTTCCGCGAGGTTGAGGACGGCCTTTCGGGAGCGCGCATTCTGGCACGGCAGCAGGTGGCGCAACAGGCTGCAGTGGCATCCGCCACGCGTGCCGTGGAGATCGCACTCAACGAGTACCGGGCCGGCACGCAGAACTACACCACCGTCGTCACGGCCCAGGCGATCGAGCTCAGCAACCGGGTAGCCGCGCTGCAGATCCAGGCCGCCCGCTTAACCACGGCCGTTGCGCTGATCCGGGCCCTGGGGGGCGGCTGGGATGTGCGCAGCCTGCCGACACGCGACGAACTCGTAGAGGCTCGCCTGCCGGTCGATAAGGGTCCGGCTTTGCACCCCGAGGAATGACGGATGTTGTCTTCTGAAGCGCAGCCGGCGGTGTCGCCCTTCTTCCAGTATCGGTTCGTCCCGACACCTTCTGCGAACTGGGCAACCCGAGGTGAGCCTTGCGGCGCAGGCTGACTTGCGTCGTGGAGAATTGCGATCAGGCACGTTGTCGGCCGCGGGCGTCCTTCTGTTTCTCGGATCAGCCTTCGTACTTGCCCAGAGCCTCCTCGATCTTGGGGCGTGAGGCGGGAGCCATCGACTCCTTACCCATCATCAGCCAACCACAAATCCTCCCGAAACGCCCTCGGTAACGCAGCGCTCATGGTGGCGCAGGCTAGCGAGGAGACGCGAAACGGGTCCAGGCGGCACGCTGCCGGACCGAGTTTGCAACCGCTGGCAGAATGCCCGCCCTCAACCGGAACAGACCGAAGGCGGGCTTGCGTCGGCTAACCCCTACTTGTGGTGCTCGCCGCTCTTGCCGTGTGCCTTCGTCGAATGCTCATGGGCGGTGGTCGAGTGACCGTGGGCCTCAGTCGAGTGCTTGTGACCGGCGGCGTGGTCGCCCTTGCCGTGATGCTCGGCGGCGGTTCGATGCGACTTAGCCGCCTTCTCGTGATGCTCGGCGGCTTCCGTGTGGGCTTTCTGGGGCATGATCGTCTCCATTGACGCGGGGGCACCTACGTGCATCCTTCCAATGGCCTGGCTGCCGTAACGGTTGCCTCGCTCGCGGCATGGTGACCCTTTATGCGGCAGAGAGCTGCCTCAATTCGCGCCAAGTCCGGCGACAAGTGCGGCCATGAACCCTCCCCTGGCAGCACCCTGCAGGGTGCCGCTACCATGGACGCCTCTCCAACCCATCACTCAGCCGCCGCCGTCGCGCCGTGCTGCAGCCGACCCTTGCCATGCCGGTCTGGGGTGCTGGGCATAGACCGAAGCTGCCGATTGCCAGTGAGAGTGGCCTCGATGTCGGCGCGCGGAGCATAGAGCCGTGTGACGGCAGACGTACCCTGACGTTGGCGGGCCTGGGCAAGCGCCTCGTGCCGCGCTTGCGGGCGTAGCGAGTTCAGCCGACGCGACGCCGGTGTTGGGGCCGGCGCACTCGACCCGGTGTTGGTCGACGCCAGAGAAAATCATCTCGCTTCGCCTGCCGGTCGACAGCGGGTTGGCCCTGGCCTGGGCAAGTGAACCCTCTAAAAGTCATGTGGTGCGTCCCTGAGAGGCAGATCCCGACTGCGGGACGAGAGATCAGGGCGCGCCCGAGGCGATGAGCTTCGGGATACCGGTGCGAGACGGCAGACGGCCGACTGGTGTAGCGTCATCGAAGTGGGGGCTACGCATGAGAATGTGCCCTCTGCCGGTGGCGTGTTTTCCGAGAATGATCGTCCCCACGTGCCGCCCTTGCAGCGCTCCCTTGCCCTATGGCTGGCTCTTGCTCTCGCCCTCGCCCAGGCGGCAGGGGCGCAAACGCCTCTAGAGGAAACTGCGCGGATCGCGGCCGAACCGAACTTCCTCGGCCGGCCGGGAGGAGCCGGCAACGATCCCCAGACCTCAGTCGCCCAGCCCGACTTCTCGGCCAGGCCGTCCGCGAACCTGAACACCTCGATCCAGGATCTATTGGAGCCGTATGGCGATCCGTTCGCGGCCCGTAGCTTCCTGAGGACGAGAGGCATCGCGTACAGCTTCACCTATGTCGGCGAGAGCTTCGGAAACGTCACCGGCGGCGCACGGCGCGGCGGCATCGCAGAGGGCCGTCTCGACTTCCAGTTCGACGCCGACCTGGACACCCTGATAGGTTGGCGGGACGCGGCTTTCCACACCAACCTCTACCAGATCCACGGCACCGGCCTGTCGCGCCACTACGTCGACAACTTCATGTCGGTCAGCGCGATCGAGGCGCTGCCGTCCTCCCGGCTCTACGAACTCTGGGTCGAGCAGAGGTTTTTCGACGGCCAACTCGGGATCAGGGTCGGCCAACTCGCGACCGACACCGAATTCGCCGTCAGCCAAACAGGAACCCTGTTCCTCAATTCGACCTTCGGCTGGCCCAACATCATGGCCTCCGTCATTCCGAGTGGCGGACCGATCTATCCGCTCGCCGTTCCGGCCGTGCGTGCGAAGTACGTGCCGAACCGGAGTTTCTCGCTGCAAGCCGGCATCTACGACGGTGACCCGGCGGGACCGCCGCGCCGCGGCAACGACCCCGACCCACAGCGGCGCAACCGCACCGGCACGAACTTCCGCACGAACGATCCTGCTCTGGTGATTGCGGAGGCCGCGTATGCCTACGGTCTCGAGGCCGATGACAACATCGAGCCCGGCACGGTGACGCTGGGCGGCTGGTATCATTTCGGCCGCTTCGGCAGTCTTCGCTTCGATCGGAGCGGAGGCTCGCTTGCCAACCCGTCCAGCAGCGGCCTTGCGCGCCGCTTCCGGGGCAACAGCGGCATCTACGGAATCATCGATCAGACGATCTACCGGGAGCCCGACGACCCGAACGATGGCGCCAGCGTATTCGTCCGCCTGTCCGGTTCGCCCTCCGATCGCAATCTGCTTGACCTCTACCTCGATGCCGGCATCGGCTATAAGGGCCTGCTGCCCGGCCGCTCGGACGATACGGTCGGCGTCGCTTTCGCCATCGAGCGTATCTCGAAGAACGCCCGAGGGTTTGATCGCGACACCCTTCTCTTCGGCGGCACGCCTGCACCGCGGCGCAGCAGCGAGGCCGTGCTGGAGGTCAGCTACCAAGCCGTCCTCGGCCCTGGCGTTACCGTGCAGCCGGACTTTCAGTACGTGTTCCGGCCCAGCGGCGGCGGCGCCAATCCGCGCGAGATGGATGGTCGGCGGATCCGGAACGCGGCCGTGTTCGGCCTGCGCGCGACGATCCGGTACTGACCGGTGCTTGCGATGCCGATCTATCGTGCGCGGATGGCATCGTCGGCGAGATCAGTCAGCCTATCGTGTCAATCAGGAGTTGCCCGAGCCTTTGCTCGCGCCAACAGCAGTTCGAATTCGGCGTGACGGTCATCATGGGTGCGGATATACTCTCGCACGAGGGATTTCACGATCGTGTCGCACCAGGCATTGATGGCAGACAGTTCGGTGTCCGGGCTGTCGGATCGCAAGCTCTCGATGGCTTTCAGCGCCCCTGCCTTGGCGACATCGGCTGCTTGTCTCAGGACGAGGAGGTTCTCGGCGGCGGGGACGCCGTGGCTGACTTCGTCCTTCACTTCCTGCGCGTAGAAGCGAAAGTCTCCCCGCTTGCCGGCCGTTTCGGCCAGAAAGGAGGGATCGCGAGCGGTGCAGACATTTCCAATCATCAGCATGAGGTCGGCCGGCGTGAGCAATCGCGTCAGCATGCTAAGATCCGAGGATGCTGCCAAGCTGCTCGCGGGTAAAGCAGTCAGCCCTGCGAGAGTCACGGCGGCAACAATGCACTTCGAGAACTTGCAGCACATAAGCACCATCCGGAATATTCTTGCCGCGAGAAACAAAATCGGGATTAGGGAGTCCGGCACTGTGCTACTGGTCCTTTGCCCAACGCTATATGCCTAGCCGCCATGATCTTATCCTGCCCGACATCGTTGTTCGTGACGAGTTGCCTTGCTGCTACTCAGCCCTTTCTCGACACTCGCCCGGACTGAATTTTGAGCGCCTCTCAATCTACTGGTATGTGAACGGCCCCTGCGCCGTGGCTCTCGCCGGATTTGGTAACACGGGCGAAGTCAGGTGAATGCAGCAGGAGCGAGCGGCGGAAGTGGCTCCGGAGTATCGCGGCAATTGAATCACCTCCGATCCAGCCAGTCCTGCGACGGCCCACCAAGGTCCGAGCCTGTCCTGCACAGAAAAGCCCCACTGGGTCGGCGGGGCTGAAGGGGAATACCAGGTACGCGTCCTTCGAGTAATGAGTCAGTGGGAGCGATGTCCGCCGAAGTGGCCGCCGTGACCCCAGCCACCGTAGCCGTGGCCCCAACCGGGTGCATAATCCGCATCGTCCCCATAGCCTTCGACGAACTGACGATAGCCCAACCGTGACCAAAGTGCCCGTGATGCCCGTCACCTGACCGGCAGGCTTCGGACCGGGTCGGTGAGAGGATCGGCTAGGACCAGAGGAGTTGGAGATATCGCCAAAACGCTCCGCTCCTACCTCTGTGAACCTTGCTGCACCTCCGCCGTTGATTCACGACTGCCCAGGCCTGCTCAAGATGGGTGCGGCGAGCTCCCATCCGGCAGATGACCTATGTCCCTGGATGATGCTCGATGAGGAAAATGTGCCATGCACGTCAGGTTCAGAGCGGCCCGTATCACTGGTTACGCCGCGCTTGCGTTGCTGACCGGTAGCATTGTGGGATCTATCCCAGCCGCTGCGCAGCACCACGGCGGGTTTGGCGGTCATAGCGGGGTTGGCGGGCATAGCGGGTTCGGCGGTCACGGCGGGTTCGGCGGTCACGGCGGGTTCGGCGGCCACGGTGGGTTCGGCGGTCATGGACTGCGCCATGGCTTCTACGGGGGGCACGGTGGCTATGGAGGCCATTATGGCTACCGTCGCCACGGCCACTTCGGTTACGGTGCGGCGGGTCTGCTCGGTGGTTTCGCGCTCGGAGCTTTGGCCGCGAGCCCGGCCTACTACGGCTACGGATACGGCTACCCTGCGGCTTACGGGTATGGTTACCCAGCCTATTACGGTGGTGACTGCCACCTCGTGCGGCGGCGCTTCATCGGAGCTTATGGCGGAACCTACATCCGCCGGGTTCGCGTCTGCGATTAGATCGCAGCAGAGCTTCTGCGCACGATCAAGCGGACTTCTTCAATCTGTAGTTCTGGACAGATGCGTGTTGGCCGCAATCAGCGGCCAACTAAAAGTTAGAAATCTTGTTGCCGCTGACGATGGCGAGAAGCAATCAAGAAAGCATAAAGATGTGGCAGACTTCGATTGTGCTTGGATCGCAAAGTCCTGATTGGCGCGCCAAGTTAGGGAACGTCGTCGCGGATGTCATGCCGAGGAGCCTGGGCCTCCTCGCGCTGATCTTAATCCCGCTGCTGCCGTCGCAGGCGCAAGCCATCTCGGACCGACGGGATCAGCCGAGACAGGCAGACATCCCGGAAGGTACGCGGCCGCCGACGGACATCGCGCCGCCTCGCGCCTTGAAGCCCACCACGAAGGTGATGCCCGGAAATACCGGCCTGACCGGAACAAGGCGCTCGCGTACCAACCCGCTGGATCACCTGAGCAAGCCATACCGGAGGTCGGGCGAGGAGAAGGGCCACCGGCGCTGAGACGGCGAGCTCGCCGTTTTCACCACCCTCGCTCCCGCTTGCGAAGGCAAATAGGACGCTGTTTGCCGTGAGGAGCGTTCGATACGAACCCACCACCGGCTCCCGTGCTGGCCGATCCAGCCGCGCGGCTCAACCCCACTCCAGCCTCCACTCAATCCTCCCCGACCGCGTCGACCGAGTAGCCCGCACCATCTATGGCAAAGACCACGATCTGCGGATCGGCGGATGCGTCCACCCGGACCTCGCCCGTTCGGGAATCCGCTCTCACGACCGTGTCCTCTCCGAGCTGATCCATGATCGCTCGGGCGATCCTGCGCTCGCACTCGTCGCCGGTCATGCCGGTGACCTTGTAGACGCGCATGGTTGCCCTTTCTGGCTTGATCGTTGCCGTGCGCCATGCTCGTCTGCCGCGACGGTGAACCGCTCTCTATTCCGCCGGCAATGCCGCGGCGTCTTCAGCGTCGGGGCTGCGCTCGTCGCGGTCCTTGCCCCGCCATCGCACACGCTCCGCTGCGACGTAGAAGACGGGGGTCACGAACAAGGTTAGGATCGTGGCCACAAACAGGCCACCGATGACCACGGTCCCGATCGAGATGCGCGCGTTCGCGCCCGCTCCGCTGGCGGCGGCCAACGGCACCGAGCCGAGGATGAAGGCGAAGGCCGTCATCAGGATCGGCCGGATGCGCAGATGAGCGGCGTCCTGCGCAGCCTTCAGGGCATCCACGCCGGTCGCGCGGGCCTCCTCGGCGAAGGAGACGAGCAGGATCGAGTTCTTGGCCGCGAGTCCGACCAGCAGGAGCAGGCCGATCTGCCCGAAGATGTCGAGCGGCAGGTCGCGCAACGCCAGCGAACCAACCGCCCCGAAGATCGCCAACGGCGTGGCCAGGATCACCACGAAGGGCAGCCTCAGGCTCTCGTACTGCCCGGCGAGCAGCACGAAGACCATCAGCACGCCGAGCCCGAAGATCACGGGCGCATAGCCCCCCGCGAGTTTCTGCTGGTAGGCGACCTCCGTCCACTCGATGGCGTAGTCGTTCCCGAGCGTCTTCCCTGCCAATCGCTCCACCGCCGCGATCGCCGATCCCGAGCTCGATGACTCGGCGGTCTCGACGGCGATCTCCACGGCCGGGTAGGTATTGTAGGACAACACCGCCGTCGGACCGCTGACGAAGCGCGGTGTCACCAGAGAGCCGATCCGCACCGGCTCACCCTGGCTGTTCAGCACGGTCAGACGCTCGAGATCCGCGATTTTGCGTCGGCCCGAAGCCTCGCTCTGGACATAGACCTGGTAGACGAAGCCGAACCGGTTGAAGAGGTTGACGAAGGACGAGCCCACATAGGTGCCGAGGGCGTCGAACAGGCGCTGAAGGGGCACGCCGAGCTGCTCGGCTTTGGCCCGGTCGATGTCGAGCCGCACCTGTGGTACGCCGTAGCTAGTGATGGGAACGGCGCTGCCGATTTCGGGCAACTTCTGGAGCTCGGCGACGAAGCGATCGGCCGCTTGGGCCAGCTTGAGGCCACCCGCGCCGCTCCGGTCCTGGAGTTCGACCGTCAGGCCGCCGCGGGAGCCGAGCCCGGGCAGGGGTGACGGATCGACGATGCGGATCTCGCCGTCCGGATGGTTCTTGAACTTGGCCTTGACCGCAGCGATGACCTGATCGGCGCTCTCCTTACGCTCGCTCCAGGGCTTCAGGGCCGGGATCTGGAAGCCGTAGAACGGCGCGATCGACTCGGACAGGATGCCGCGTCCGACGACGCCGAGGGTGTTTGCCACCGCGGGCTGCTCACGCACGAACGTGCCGACCTCCTTGACCAGCGCCGTCGTGCGCCCCACCGAGGCGCCCTTCGGCATGGCGATGTCGACGAAGAAGTAGCCCTGGTCCTCCTGCGGCACGAAGGCCGACGGGCGCTGCGATACCAGCCAGTAGGTGCCGGCGGCAAAGCCGAGAAACACGAGGCCGGTGATCACGAGGTGACGCGAGAGCGCCCCGATCGCGGCCACGACGCTGTCCGCGCCGCGCTGGAGCGCGGCATCGAACCAGCGCAGGGGCATGCGCCACCACCGCTTCGCCTCCCCGCCGTGGCCGGGCCTGAGCAGCAGGCCGCAAAGGGCTGGCGTCAGGGTCAGGGACACCACGGCCGAGATCAGCACCGACACCGCGATGGTGAGCGCGAACTGGTTGTAGAGCTGGCCCGTCAAGCCGGGGATGAAGGCGACCGGCACGAACAGGGCCGCGAGCACCAGCGTGGTGGCGATCACGGGGCCAGCTACCTCGGTCACGGCCTCGCGCGCGGCTTCCCGTGGCGTTCGTCCCTCGCCCATCAGGCGCTCGGTGTTCTCGACGACGATGATGGCATCGTCGACCACCAGCCCCACCGCGAGCACGAGGCCGAGCAGGCTCAAGGTGTTGAGCGAGAAGCCGAGCACCGCCATGGGGCCGAAGGTTCCGACGAGCGCCACCGGCACCGCGATCGCCGGGATCAGCGTGGCGCGCCAATTCTGCAGGAACAGGTAGGTGACGAGCACCACGAGCGCGATGGCTTCGAGCAGGGTCTTGTAGACCTCTCGGATCGCCTCCTTCACGAACTCCGTGCGGTCGAGAGCGATCTCGTACTTCAGGCCGGGCGGAAAGCGTTTGGCGAGCTCCTTCATGGTGGCACGCACGCCCTGCATCACCTCGACGGCGTTGGCTTGCGGGTTCTGGTACAGGCGCAGCGCCGCCGAGGGCTTGTTGTCGAAACTTGAGCGCACCCCGTACTGCTCCGAGCCGAGCTCCACCCGGGCGACGTCGCGGATGCGCACGACGGACCCGCCGGGGTTGGCGCGCAGCACGATATTCTCGAACTCGCTCGTCTCGACCAGCCGCCCCTTGGTCACGATCTGCAGTTCCAAGGGCGGCGCATCCTCCATCGGCGGCTTGCCGAGGGAGCCGGTGGTGATCTGCGCATTCTGCTGGCGCACGGCCTCGACGACGGCCTGGGGACCGATGCCGAGCGCCTCCATCTTGGCCGGATCGAGCCAGACGCGCATGGCGTAGCGCTTGTTCGAGAGGTTGACGATGCGCCCCATCCCCTCGACACGGCGCAGCGGCTTGATCACCTGCGTCTCGGCCCAGTTCGACAGGAACAGCTCGTCGTACTGATCGTCCTCGCTGTAGAGGACGACGTTGCCGAGCTGCTGGCGCGAGCTCTTGGTGATCTGCAGGCCCTGATCGCGCACCGCTTGCGGCAGCCGCGCCTCGGCGCGGTTGGCGCGGGTGAGCACGTCGGCGGCGGCCGCGTTCAGGTCCGAGCCGACCGCGAAGGTGGCGTAGAGAACGACGCTGCCGTCGGTGTTGCTGAAGGAATAGATGTAGATCAGGTTCTGGGCGCCGTTGATCTCCTGCTCCAGCGGGATCGCGATCGCCTCGTAGGCCTGCTGGGCGCTGGCGCCGGGATAGGTCGCCTCAACGGTGATGATCGGCGGCGAGATCTGCGGGAACTGCGCGGTCGGCAGGCTCAGACCCGCCACGGCACCGATCAGAGTGATCAGGAACGAGATCGCGCCGGCCAGAATGGGCCGATCGACGAAATAGGCGAACATGCCGGGCCTTTCGCTCGTGTCCCACCCGAGCGAGGCTTGCGGCGCTCGCGGCGGTGCAACGCTTCGTGCTCGGGCGAGTTCCCCCCGCGCCAGGGCACCTGACGGTGCCCGTCTCACGGACTTGTTCGCTCTTGGATTTGTTCGCTCCTGGCTCGGAGGGCTGACGCGTGCGCACGCGGCTTCGTTATGGATTGGCCGGCCTCGCTCTGATCCTGGTCGGCATCGGCGCCTGGGCTGCGATGGGCCATCCGCTGCCCGCGGCCGTGCTGAAGGCATTGCCGGCTTCTCTCGCAGGACGCCTCGCAGCAGCCCCCCCCTCGGGGGCAGAAGCAGACCAGAAAGGCCCGGGCGAACCAGAGTTCGCTGTCGGCGTGGTCGAGGCGAAGATGGCGACCGTGCCGATCAGCTTCGACTACACTGGGGTGATCGTCTCGCCGCAGGACGCGGCGCTGCAGCCACGCGTGACGGGCGCCATCATCGAGCGGCCCTTCGAGCCCGGTGGTACGGTCAAGAAGGACCAGGTGCTGTTCCGGATCGACCCCCGGCCCTTCGAGGTGGCACTGAAAGACGCCAAGGCCCAGAGCGAGCGGGCCAAGGCCGCGCTGGAGTTCGCCGAAGCGGAGGTGCAACGAACCGACACGCTGGCCGACAAGGGCTACGCCACCCAGCAGCGCCTGCAGCAGCTCGAGAGCAACCGGACCTCGGCCAAGAGCCAGGTTCAGGCGGCCGAGGCCGCGATTGCCCGCGCGCAGCTCGACCTCGATTACGCCGTGATCAAGGCGCCCTTCGATGGCCGTGCCAGCCTCTCGGGGATCAACATAGGCGACCTTGTCACGGCGAACGCGACGAACCTCGTCAGCGTCGTGCAGATCGACCCGATCGACGTGCAGGTCGCGCTCTCGACTGACGACTCGAAGGCCGTGCGAGCCGCCATGCAGGGTGGTGGCGCCGCTCTGACCGTGCTGGGCGACGACGACGAGCCGGGACGGGAAGCCAAGGTCTACAAGCTCGACAACCGCTTCGATCCCGCGACGGCCCGGCGTCTGATCCGGGCCAAGCTCGCCAACGCGGATGGCCTCTACCTGCCCGGCGAGTTCATCCGGACGCGTCTGCAGGTCGGCCGCAAGGAGCGCCTCCTGGTGCCGACCCGCGCCCTGTCGGCGCAACTCGACCAGCGCATCGTCTGGAGCATCGGCGCCGATTGCCGCATCAGCATGCGGCCCGTCGAGACGGGTGGAAGCTACGGCGATCAGACCGAGATCGTGAGCGGATTGAAGCCCGGTACCCGGATCGCGTCAGATCATCTGCAACGCCTCAGCCAGAACCTGTGCGTCGGTGTCCGTCCTGCGGCCAAAGCGGATATCGCGCAGGATGGCACACGAGGCATGCCGCAGTCGGGATCTTCCGCCGGCGGGGCTGGCTCGGCTGCTCCCTGAACGGGCCGGCCCGCTGCAGCGCGGAGATCTCTCGTTCGCTCGCACCGTAGGAGCGCCGGCAGGCGGAGGAACGACACGATCTCCACGGCCGTTATCCCGTCCGCAGCTGTATGGTAGCCCCCTTGACAAGGATTTTTCCCGTGAGATCACGCGTCCTCGCATGCACGGCAGCCGCCCTCCTCGGGAGCTTCGCCCTGTATGGGTCCGCCCTGGCGGCCCCGGGCACACCGGTGCTAGGCGCTGGCCTGAACCTGGAGCTCTCACTCGTGCGCATGACCCGAGGCGAGACGATGCATCGCCGGATGCCGCGCGGACGCCGGGTGCAGCCGCGCGGCATGGGTGACCCCAATGCGCGCAACCCCTCCCGCCCCGGGTACCAGCAGCAGAAGGGAAACACCTCGGGCGGCCCACGCTACTGAAGACCGTCATCCGGACGTGGTCGCCGGTTCGCGCGGCCCCGCACACCGAAGCGCCTCCAACGCGGAACACTCGGTGTGCGCCGTCTCGCTCGGAACCGGCAGGGAAGCGGGCGCTCGGCAGCAGACGGGCGTGGGGTCGGTTTCAGGGGGCACAGCGACCGGACGACCGTTGCGCGAGGGGCTTGGCTTTGGCCGGTGAGAGATTGAGCGCCGTGCCGATCAGGGCCAGATGCGAGAAGGCCTGCGGAAAGTTGCCGAGCTGGCGCTTGGCTCGCGGATCGTATTCCTCAGCGAGGAGCCCGACATCGTTGCGGAGCCCAAGCAGGCGCTCGAAGAGAGCCTGCGCCTCCTCGCGCCGGCCCTGCTGCATCCAATTGTCGGCAAGCCAGAAGCTGCAGGGTAGGAAGGCTCCTTCGCCGGGCGGCAACCCGTCCTGAGTTTCCTCGGTGCGGTAGCGCAGGACGAACCCGTCGACCAAGAGGTCTCGCTCGATGGCGCTGACCGTCGCGCGGATGCGCGGATCGCTTGCAGGCAGAAAGCCGACTAAGGGCAGCAGCAGCAGGCTCGCGTCCATGGTTCTGGAGCCGTAGGACTGCACGAAAGCGCCTACCTCAGGGTTGAAGCCCTGCCGGCACACATCGGTGTGTATCCGCGCCCGCAGCGCCCGCCAGCGCGCGACCGGCCCGTCCCAGCCGAACTCGGCTGCGGTTTTCACCATCCGGTCGAGCGCGACCCAAGCCATCACCTTCGAGTGGACGAAGTGCTTGCGCCCGCCGCGCACCTCCCAGATGCCCTCGTCCGGCTGGTCCCAGACGGTCTCAAGATGCTCGGCTAGCGCCTTCTGCAGGGCCCAGGCTTCCGGGTTCTCGGCCAGCCCCCCGTGCCGGGCCTGGTGCAGCGCGTCCATGACCTCACCGAAGACGTCGAGCTGAAGCTGTGTGGCGGCGGCGTTCCCGACCCGGACAGGACGCGAGCCCTCGTAGCCTGGCAGCCATCCCGCCTCCCATTCGCGCAGGTGGCGCTCGCCGGCGAGGCCATACATGATCTGGAGCTGGGCCGGGCTGCCGGCCACCGCCCGCAGGAGCCACTCGCGCCAGGCCCGGGCCTCGTCGTAGTAGCCGGCGTTCATCAGCGCCAGCAGTGTGAGGGTCGCGTCTCTCAGCCAGCAGTAGCGATAGTCCCAATTGCGCGCGCCGCCGATCCTCTCCGGCAGGGAGGTGGTGGGGGCAGCAACGAGGCCCCCGGTCGGCGCATAGGTGAGCGCCTTCAGCGTGATGAGTGAGCGGCCCACGGCCTCGGACCAGCGGCCCTGGTAGGTGCACCGGCTCGACCAGGTACGCCAGAACGCCTCGGTCTCGGCGAGCGCGCGGAACGGATCGACCGACACGGGCGGCGGCTGATGCGACGGGCCGTAGCTGAGGACGAACGTTGCGGTCTCCGCCTCGCCGAGCGTGAACGCTCCGACGGTTCTCAAGTCCTCACCGTGCAGCGGCACGCCGGTCTTCAGCACCAGCATGTCGGGTCCGGCGATGGCTCGCAGCAGACCGCCCTCCAGGCGGCTCACCCATGGCACGTTCGCGCCGTAGCCGAAGCGGAGGACAAGGTCGGTTTGCAAGGTCGTGCGGCCTCGCCGGCCAACGACGATGCGCACCAGGTCCGGAGCAGCACTGCGCGGGGGCATGAAGTCAATCAGGGTGACGGCGCCCTCGGCCGTCTCGAACTCCGTCTCGAGGATCAGAGTGCCTTCGCGGTAGCGGCGCGACACGCGGAACCCTGGGGCGGCGGGGGCGATCTGCCAGCGGCCGTTCTCGGGTGAGCCAAGCAGGGCCGCAAAGCACGCTGGCGCGTCGAACCGCGGCCAGCACAGCCAGTCGATCGAGCCGTCGCGCCCGATGAGCGCGGCCGCCTCGCAGTCGCCGATCAGGGCGTAATCCTCGATCCGGGACGGCACGGCCGGTGCCTCTCGCACGCGCTCAGGTCTTTCGCAGCTTTTCCTCTTCCTGCAGAACCTCGTTCTCGACCTGCACGGTGACGTGGCGCGTGTCGAACTCGGCCGCCATGACCCGCTGCACCGCCTTGCGGATGCGCGCGGCCTCGGCCATGTCGGTCACGACGACGTGCGCGCTCATGGCGTCGATGCCGGAGGTGATCGAGCGCACGTGCAGGTCATGAACGGAGCGCACACCCGGGATTGCCAGCAGCTGACGCTCGACGATGCGGGTGATCACGGAGGCGACATCCGAGCCACGGAAGCCGTTCGCAGCCTCGTAGGCCCCCAGCGGTTGAGCGCGCGCGCCCTGTGCTCCGAGTGCGACCGGAGCGAGCATGATGAGATCGGCGACGAAGGCGTGGTTGATGGTCGGCATCTGTGATCTCGCACGGCGTACGGTGCTACCAAGCCGGATTTCGCTCCATCATTGCACGGGAGAGCCGCGGTTGCGAACCGCCCTGTCCCTCCCGCGTCGCGTTCCGACAAAGGGTGGAGCCGCGGGTGCCGCGGCTGCAGCACAACTACGCCATGACCACGCACGCGGCAAAGGGGGTAACGGTGGACGAGGTCGCCGCGATCGTGCGCGATAGTGGCGAGACGGTCCGGCTCTGGGTCCACCGCCACGAAGTCCTCGGCGCGCAGCAGCCGCAGCACGGCATCCCGCTTGCGCTGCTGGGACATGCGCCCACCGCGACCGGGGTCAACCGCGTCTACAACCGCTCCCGTGTTCGTCGTCATCACCCCTGTTGGGAGACCGTCCGCCAACGGGTGGTCTCAAGCAACCGGGGGCGGACGAGGCGACGCTCGCACGTGCGGGGTGAAGCGTGGTCGAGAGCTTCGCCACTAGCCTCCGGCAGGACGGGATTGCGGTCCACGCTGGCCTTAGGTTGCCCTGAGCAGCGGGCAGGCCGAGGGGCGAGTCAATCGCCTCAAGCTATTGAAGCGCTCCATATACGGCCGCGCCAAGCCCGACCGACTGCGCCGCCTTCTCCTCGCAGTGATTGATCCTGAACCACCAGACTTGGCGATGAACCACTTTCCAGGGGACAGGCCGGGAGAGAAGCCCCAACAGCGTACGCTCAGCGCGTCAGTCCGCCGTCGACAGCTGCAAAGGCCGGATTTGCTTGTGATGAGAGGGGAGACCGACTTGGATTGGGTCTTATCGCGACCGTCAATTTTTCAGAGGCGGCAACTCAAGGAGCGGGCATGACTGTCATGACGGTCAAATTCGATATAGCAAGCGACAACGAAGCTTCATATCAGCTAATCTATAGCAAATTCATCGATGAGCTAGGTCGCGGGCGCGGCAAATTCCAAATTGCTTTCAAAGACAATGTGTACTTCGTAAGCACTCCAGAAAACATTCACGATTTCGTAAGACGGCTATTAAATAAAACAGATTTCAGAATAGACAAGGATCGCCTAACGGTGATCGACGAACGCTCCAAGAAAATTTTTATATGTGGAGCTTGTGATATGGATATTTTCGCAAAATTTCCAGAGTTTCAGCTGATTTCGATAACTGAATAATAGCGATAAGCAGGCTCATAGATGAGAATTGGCCCAATTTTATCGTCCCGCGAAGTCAAGCTGGGTCGGGACTGAATGGGCCGCGTTCGCGTCGAGGCGGATACAATTTTCTTCCAGCGGCCTGGTGTCCGGCCGTGTCGCAACCTCGGTCAAGCGATGTGAACTGCACCCTGTTTGACCGGACAGGCCGCACAGCTCAGGAAGGCATAGGCGTTGCCGTGCCGGCGATCATGGTCAACGGCGAGGCGCCGATCGACCGTCAGAAGTCCGTGTGGAGGCGGGCTGCGAAAAAGTGTGCCGGGCCACGGTCGCGATTGTAGGCCGGGTTCGCCACGAGCTGGTAATCGGCGGAGACTGTCACGGCCTTCGTGAGGCTCAGCGCGTAGTAAGCCTCGGCCGCGCGCTCGGCGCGGTAGCTCAAGCGGCCATCGCCGATCACCAGACCGAGGCCGCCGTTGGCGAAGAAATCCCGGTGCGAGCGGGACAGGTTGTTGAGGGCAGCGCCGAGGCCGACCGTGTCGTCGGGCCGGCCCCAGGCGCCGCCCTTCAGCGAGACACCGCCGGAGACACTGCGGTCGATGTCGGCGAAGGAGAGGCTCTCGTTGCGTCCGTCGTTCAGGCTGGCCCGCGCGAACACCCCGAATTGCGATGTCACCGCCTGTTCGAGGTTGAGGTAGAGCCCGCTCTTGCGCCGGTCGCGTCGGGTGGCCGCGGCCGCATCGTTGATGTCGGCGAAGAAGCCCCCTTGAGTGAGGTCGACCACCTCGCGATAGTTCGCCGTGCGGGCGACGTTGGTGAACAGGCCGAGGCGGATCTTGCCGGGCTGGTCGAGCCCCGGGAGCACGTGGCGCTCCTCCAGCTCGACCGTAAGGCCTCCCTTCCGGGCGATGCGCGGGTCGAGAACGTTGCTGCTCGGTTCTTTCGGCACCTGTGTGTAGGCCGCCCGGATCGCGAACGCCTTGCGGTTGTACTCGACCATCACGCCTTGGGTGAACCCGGGCAGGTTCGCGGGGAAGTCATAGGCCCCGGACGCCCAGAGGGACCAGTTCAGGAAATCGACGCGGGGATCGTGCGCGTAGGTGTTGCCGTCGAAGAAGTCGCCGAGCGCGAACTTGCCGGCCACGATCGTGATCCGCTCGATGTCGCGACGCGTCGCGACCTGGTTCGGGCCGTCCGGCACATCCTCGGTCTCGCCGCCGAGGCCGAAGGTCTGGCGGACGAAGTAGCGTTGCGAGCGGAATTTCGGGAAGGGCGCGCCGGCCTTCTGCGCCTCGCCGTTGACGAAGCCGGCGACGCCGAGCGTCCGGCTCAGGCCGAAGCCCTGGTCGAATTCGGGGTTGTAGTAGAGTTCGGTGCTGTCCGTGAGCTTGAAACCGAGGAAGGCGGTCGCCGTCAGCGTGGCGCGTGCCTGGCGCGGCACGAGGCTCTGCGGCCCGAGATAGGGCGAGCGGAAGCCGGACACGCCCTGGTCCACGAAGGTCGTCTGGCCGTGCAGCGAGACGCGGTCGCTGATCGCCGTATCGGGATCGTGGGGGGCTACCTCGCCGGGCTCGGGCGGCAAGACGAGACCACCCGGATACCAGGACAGGCGCGCGAGGACTTGGTTGGAGGTGAAGGAGGCCCGCGCGGAGAAGGGGCCGCCGGTGACGCCCGGAACGGTGCCGAGATCGAGCCGTCCGCTCCGGCCGAGGTCGAGGTAGCGGTATTCCAGTCCCAGCGCGAGGTTCTCGGTGATGGCATACTCGATGCCGGCACCGAGCGAGAACCCGAGGAAGGCGCGGCCCCGCCGAAGGGCCGGGGCTGACGTCGTCCCCGGATCAAGGAAGTTGGTGAGAAACCGGACCTGAGCGCCCGCAAGCCCGAAGCTGGCATAGACGAGATAGCGCTCGAACGCGTAGCCGACGCGGGCTCGGGCTGTCCCGAACACGTCGGCCTTGGCCCGGATCACGGGGAAGGCGGGATCCAGCCCCTCGAAGCCGAACCCAGGCGTGGTCGAGGACACGGGCCGCTTCAGGTTCGTGGCGTCAACGTCGGCTTCAACGCCATACACGAACGGGCCGATCTGCCAGGCGTACCCGCCGAACAGGCCGCCGAGTGCGGTGGTCGCATCGCGGCCGGCATCATTGCGGCCCGTGGCATCCCCGGTGCGGAATTCCGGCACTGAACGGCGGCTGATCATGCCGGAACCGAAGCCGAAGCCGCCGAAGGCGTCACCGGCGCTGCCCTGCCATCCGATATAGCCGCCCGCCCAGGTACCGAAGGAGGGCAGGTGTGTCGCGTCGTGTGGCGTCGGCGTGGCGCGATCGGCCCCGTGGGCGCCGGTGGACAGGCCAGCGAGCAACGTCGCAACCCCTGCACCAATCCCTGCACCCGCGCGGAGGCGTCCTGCGGCCTGTCTCCACCGGCTCATCGTGCCGCCTCCACATGCATGAACCGAACCCGCACCAGCGATGCGGTGACCGGGACACGATGCGGCATCCACCCAAACTTGGCCGCGCTGCTAACCATGGACGAGCGGCTTCGTGCAAGCCTGCCGCCGGGTTCGGGTTGAGCTGACGACCCCGGCCGCTGAGATAGCCACGCGTACCACCGAGGTAGACACCGCCCTCACGCCCCTCGTCACGCCTATGGAGCGGGATGGTGAGAGGCCGAACTTCCAGAATTCAGGCGGCATGGCGTGTGGGTTGCTCGCAGCGACGGCAGCCATGCCGCTCTTCCCATCGGCCGTGATCACGACTGCGAACCCGCGTGCGGGTGAGGTGGGGCGGCTTTCGAAACGCATTGTGGGGTTGTGCGCGCGATCGATCGTTCCCCGAATGCCGCGGGTTCGGTTAGGGGCGCATCACCGCCGAAACAGGCGGCGATCTCCGGGCGCGCCTGTTTATCGACGGCCGATGACGGTTCGATGCCACTTGTGAGCTTCTCGGCTGCGCAGTACGGCTGGCGCGGGGTGACCGGCACGTGCCCTACCCCCGGCCTCGAAGCCTGCGCTGGAGGGCGTGCGTGGCGTCCATGGTCCCGTTCGAGATGATCCCGGCGGGACAGGTTTGCGGTGAAGCGGCTTGCTCGCGAGAGGAGGACGGGGCGCGCAGGTCGCCCGGTCGTCGTCCGCTGACGAGGCCCGCCGCGACGCACCGCTCATCAAGCCCCGGGCTCACGCCGCATCGGCATGCCCGGCCGCCGAGGTAGCGATTGTCCGATCAAGGCCGCATATGGCGTCGCGCCGAGCCCGATCATCTCGGCGGTTTGCGGGTCGACCACCCTCGTGGGCCCGGTGCAGATGATCGCGACCTGCTTCACGGGGTCTGCCCGAGGATCAGGTCCGACGCGTGCCGGGAGGCCGGGTGGCCTGTGGCCCCCTGGTGGGCGACCGAGCACGACTCGTAGCGGTCGCCCCTGGCCAGCATGGTCAAGCGCCGCTCGCCGGGAACGGCCTTCCTGACGGCCAGGAGCGCGCGTCCGGACGGCCACGACACAGTCTCGGCACCCGGCATGGTTTGCGGCTGACCATACCGCCGCACGCCCTCCCGGTAGATGGCCTCGTAGCGCGACGGCAGTTCGGCCTCCGAGAGCGGACGGCTGAGCCAGATGACCTGCTGCAGGCCCTCGTCCCGGCAGACTTCCAGGATGACCTCGTCCGTATCGATGCCCGCGGCCAGCGGACGGTCGTGGAAGTAGGTCAGCGCGGTGATGTTCGCTTCACGGTCGACCATGGAGGGCTTCGGCACCGTGTCGACGGGTCCCCAGGACAGGCCAAACGGGGCTTCCTGAGCATGGGCTCCGTGCAGGCAGCCGAGCCAGAGCAGGGCCGACAGGGCGCTGCGTCTCATCGTCGTCTCTCCCTCCGTTGATCTGCGACGTCCCTGCACGTCGTCGCTGGCGCGTGACTGAACCATGGATTGCGATCTCGATCGGCGCTTCCGGACCGAGCACCAGACCCCCGCGGGAATACCCCGAGATCATCGATGTTGGGCTCGAGGACGACCGTGCGCAACCATTCCTTGCAGCGCTGGTTCTCTCGTCGCTAGCCCCGGTTCCAGGGCGAGACGGTGTTCTCAACGGCCTCGAACGGTGCCGGACTTGCGCCGAGCGCTGCCGGAAGATGGCCGCCGAACGCGAGGCGCTCGTCGAGCGTCTCCCGTCACACCATGTGTCGGCCGTCTCAGGTCGAGGAGATACGTCATGATCGATGCAAGCCAGATCAAAGAGCAGATGGAGGTCAAGGCGTCCGATGGGCACCATGTCGGCACCGTCGATCACATGCAGGGATCCGATCAGATCAAGCTGACCCGGAACGATCCGGCCGCGCAAGGCGCGCATCACCTCATCCCGCTCGCCTGGGTCGAGCGCGTCGACGCGCATGTACACCTCAGCAGGTCGAGCCAAGAGGTCATGGCGCAGTGGCAGAGCCAAGGCTGAGACCGACCGCTCCTTGCTCCTCTAGCGGCTAGAGGTTCTAGGCTGCCGGGGAGCAGGAGGATCTCATGACGGGACACAGTGCGGACGCCGCGCGCAAGAACGGTACGACCTTCACCTGGAAGGTCGAGGGGATGGATTGCGCCAGCTGCGTCGGCAAGATCCAAACGGCGTTGGCCAGGTTGCCGGGCGTCAGCGACGTCAGGGCTTCGACGATCACCGAGACCCTGACCGCCACGATCGATCAGACCCAGATCTCCTCAGCGACCGTCGAGAAACGCGTGGCCGGCCTCGGCTACACGCTCACGCGCAAATTGCCGCCATCCCTCACTTCCGGTCCCGAACACGAGCTGCTCGGCCGCCACGATGCGAACGCAGCACACGGCTGTGGTGACCCGGGCTGTGACCAGGACGCGCAGGCACCCCTGACGACGGCACACCAGCATGACGGCGTTCTCGCAAAGCAGGGGCACGCACATGGCGAGAACGCCGGCAGGCCTTGGTGGCAGGCCAGCAAGGGCCGTCTGGTCCTGTTCACCGGCGCCATGCTCGCCCTGGCCTGGATGATCAAGCTCAGCGTTCCCGCGCTGGCCTTCTGGGCATTCGTGGGCGCGACGCTGGTCGGAGTCGCGCCCGTCGCCCAGCGCGCCATCGCGGCCACGCGCGCCGGCATGCCGTTCACGATCGAGATGCTGATGTCGATCGCCGCTGCCGGCGCCCTGTTCATCGGCGCCGCGGAGGAAGGCGCCCTTGTCGTGTTCCTGTTCGCGGTCGGCGAGGTGCTGGAGGGCGTGGCGGCCGACCGAGCCCGCGCCGGCATCCGGGCGCTCGGCGAACTCGTCCCGAAGACAGCGTTGGTCGAGGAGAACGGCATCGCCCGAGACGTGCCGGCCGCGTCGCTCGCGATCGGCCAGACAGTGCTGGTGCGACCGGGCGATCGCATCCCGGCCGACGGCGTCATCCTCTCCGGCACGTCCGGCATCGATGAGTCTCCTGTGACGGGGGAATCCTTCCCGAGCACCAAAGGGGCGGGGGACGGCGTCTTCGCGGGCTCGATCAACCGCGAGGCGGCACTCCGGGTGCGCGTCGCCAAGGCCGCCGAGGACAACACGATCGCGCGCATCATCCGCCTCGTCGAGGAGGCGCAGGAGGCGCGCGCGCCGACGGAGCGCTTCATCGACCGCTTCTCGCGCTGGTACATGCCGCTCATCGTCGGCCTCGCCCTCCTCGTCGTTCTGATGCCGCCGCTCCTGTTCGGGGGGCTTTGGTCGACCTGGGTCTATCGCGGGCTCGCGCTCCTGCTGATCGGCTGCCCGTGCGCGCTCGTGATCTCGGTGCCGGCCTCGATCGCATCGGCCCTGTCGGCCGGGGCGCGCCGCGGCTTGCTGATGAAGGGCGGAGCCGTGATCGAGGCGGCGGCGAAGACGCAGATCATCGCCTTCGACAAGACGGGCACGCTGACCGAGGGAGCGCCGCGGGTGACGGACGTCGCGGTCTATTCCGGCAGCGAGGCTGAGATGCTGCGGCTGGCTGCGGCCGTCGAGACCGGATCGAACCATCCACTCGCCGTCGCGATCGTGGAGTGGGCCAGGACGACGGGCTGCCGGATCCAGCCCGCCGACGGGGTCAGGGCCGTTCCGGGTCAGGGCGTGACCGGCTCGCTCGACGGGCAGGAGATCTTTCTCGGTGCTCCGCGCTTTGCCGAAGGCGGTACGACCTGGCCGGCCGGGGCGAGCGAGCGGAGCGCCGCGCTCGAAGCGGAGGGCAAGACCGTCACGGCGCTCGTGGTGGGCGGCCGTTTGGTGGGGCTGATCGCCCTGCGCGACGAGCCGCGTCCCGACGCGAAGTCGGCTCTCGCAGCCCTACAAGATCTCGGCATCCGTCCGATCATGCTCACGGGCGACAACGCGCGCACCGGTGCGGCGATCGCGGGTGCGCTCGGTCTGGAGTTCCGCGCCGAGCAGATGCCCGACGACAAGGTGGCGGTGATCCGGGCGCTCGGGGTGGGGGGCGGGGTCATGATGGTGGGCGACGGTATCAACGATGCACCGGCGCTGGCGGCGGCGAGCGTGGGGATCGCCATGGGTTCGGGCACCGACGTCGCCCTGGAGACCGCCGACGGCGCGCTCCTGAGGAGCCACACCTACGACGTCGTGGAGATGATCCGCTTGGCGCGGGCCGCCATGGCCAACATCCGCCAGAACATCGCCGTCGCGCTGGGGCTGAAGGCGGTGTTCCTGGTCACGAGCGTGCTCGGGCTGACGGGCTTGTGGATCGCCATCCTGGCCGATACGGGGGCTACCGTGATCGTCACCGCGAACGCGCTGCGCCTGCTCGGGTTCTTCGGTTCCGGCGGCACGTCGGGCGGGGGCGACACGGCGCAGCCGAGCGAGGCTCTCGAGCCCGCGGCGGCGTGAGCGCACGTCCCTGCCCCGCAGGCCTGGCTCATCGCTGGAGGAGCGGCGGCTGGGCCGGTTCGCTGCCCGAGGAGCGCCGGCGCCGCGGCGGGCCATCGGGCCGTGAGGCGTCAGGGTGTCGACGCATCTTCTTACTCCACCGCCCGCGTCGCCGGGACGCTGTGATCGTCCGCTCAGGAAAGAGGAACCGGAATGGGTGCAGGGCATGATCATGGAGCAACCCTCGGCGGCTCGGCCGCGGGGCGGCACCGCGGGCGCCTGATCTGGGCGCTCGGGCTGACCCTGACCTACATGGCCGCCGAGGTGGTCGGCGGCTTGCTGACCGGCAGCCTCGCGCTCCTGGCCGATGCTGCCCACATGCTCACCGACGCAGGAGGTCTTGCGCTGGCACTCCTGGCGATCCGCTTCGGCGAGCGGCCCGCGACGCCGCAACGGACCTACGGCTACCTGCGCGCGGAGGTGCTCTCGGCGCTGGCCAACGCCGTCGTGCTCCTCGTCCTCACGATCTACATCCTCTACGAGGCGTACCGCCGCTTCGTCGACCCGCCCGAGGTCATCGGCGGCCCGATGCTGGCGGTGGCGGCCGTCGGCCTGGTGGTCAACCTGATCAGCATGCGCCTCCTGTCCGGCGGCTCGTCGGAGAGCCTGAACGTCAAGGGCGCCTACTTCGAGGTGCTCTCCGACATGCTCGGCTCGCTCGGGGTGATCGTGGCGGCAGTGATCGTGATGGTCACGGGCTGGCGGCTGGCCGACCCGATCGTGGGAGCCGGCATCGGCCTGTTCATCGTGCCGCGCACCTGGAGCCTGCTCAGCCAGGTCACCCATATCCTGCTGGAGGGCACCCCGCCCCAGGTCGACGTCGTGCTGCTGGAGCGCCGCTTGGCCGAGATCCCGGGCGTGGCCGGCGTGCACGACCTTCACGTCTGGACCATCACCTCGGGTCTCGACGCGATGAGCGGGCACTTGGTGGTGCCTGGGGCGGGTGACGCCGCCCGCGTGCTGCGTCACGCACGGCAGATCCTGGCGGACGAGTTCAAGGTCGATCACGTTACGATCCAGATCGAAGATGCGGCGCTTCGAACCGAGGAAAAGGCTCTGCACATCTGAGCGGACCTGAGCCGCTCGGCCTCCGCCGCCGATGGTGTGTCCCCGTCGCAATCCAGGAATACGGAACTTCGATGTCAGCTTGGGCCTACACGCTCATCCCAGCCCTCGCGACGGTACTGGGGGCCGCCGTCGCCGCCGTGCGTCAGCCTGGCCCGGCGGTCACCAGCGCCGTCCAGCATCTCGCCGCGGGCGTCCTGTTCGCCGCGGTCGCGGGCGAGATCCTGCCCGACCTCAAGCATCAGCAATCCCCGATCGCGGTGATCGTCGGCGGAGCCCTCGGTGTCGCCCTGATGCTCCTGGTCAAGCGCCTGGGGGAGAAGGCGAAGGGGTCGGTCGGGCTCATCGCGACGGTCGGGATCGACATTCTGATCGACGGCCTGGTCCTCGGCATCGGCTTCGCGGCCGGGGCGAAGCAGGGCCTGCTGCTGACGGGCGCACTCACGCTCGAGGTACTGTTTCTCGGGATCGCGGTCGCCTCCAAGCTGAAGCAAACGAGCGGCTCTGCGGGACGGGTGGTCGGTACGGTGGCCGGTCTCGCGCTCCTGCTGCCGCTGGGTGCGCTCCTGGGCACGCCGGTCGGTGCGCTGCCCGGGCCCTATCTCGCCGGCTTCTTCGCGTTCGCGCTCGTCGCGCTGCTCTATCTCGTCACCGAGGAGCTGCTCGTGGAGGCGCATGCCGTACCCGAGCAACCTTGGACCACCGCGATGTTCTTCATAGGTTTCCTCGGCATGCTGGTGATCGAGGAGATCGCCACTTGAGGCGCGCCGGCTCGCGCATTGGCGATCATGCTGAGGGCTGCCTTCGCCTGTGGGGCGCACCGCGTAGTGCTATCGAGAAAGAACCGTCACGCCGATGAAGCTCACAGCCTTCAGCCTCTGGGAGGTGGCATCCCATCTCGTGGATCTCGCGATCGCCTACGCCCTCGCGGCGCCGATCGGGTGGGACCGCGAGCAGGAGGAGCGCTCGGCTGGCATCCGCACCTTTCCCCTCGTCGCGGTCGCCGCCTGCGGCTTCGTGCTGGTCGCGATCCGCGTGCTCGGTGCGGACTCGACGGGCCAGGCCCGCATCCTCGAAGGTGTGATTACGGGTGTTGGCTTCATCGGCGGCGGGGCCATCCTGAAGCATGCCGGGCGTGCCTCCGGCACCGCGACCGCCGCCAGCCTGTGGGCCACGGGCGCGCTCGGGGCGGCAGTGGGCTACGGCCTTTACGACATCGCCGCCATCCTGAGCCTCGTCACCTACCTGACGCTGCGCTACCTCGTGCCGCTGAAGCAGGCTGCCCACCGCGACGGAGGCGACACCAACGGTAGAGGATCCGAAACCGATCCAGAGGAGCCGAACACCGATACGGCCGCGCGTTCGGCGGGCGCCGTTCTGGATCGGGAAGGGGCAGCCGATCCGTCACTTCCCCGCGGGGACGCTCGAGGCGATCCCAGTCCATGACGGGCTTCACCTCGGTCGGAGGGGCGCAGACCTTGTGCTCACTTGCGGTCGATCGTAGATCAGGGCTGAGATGACGAGCCTGCGGCACCTTTGGACAAGCGACCCGGCGCGCCTGCTGCGCACTGCCGTGGCATGCTTGGTAGCCTTCGTGTTCGCCTTCTCCGTCATCAGCTCCGAAACTGCCGCGGCACCCAGCTCCGTTCAGAGCGATGGACTGCTGACGCTCGCGTCGCATCCGGCTCCCGATCATGCAGGATCGGGCGACCCGGCGGATGCGGGCATCCTGCTCCATGCCCACTGCGGCTGTCACCAAGTGATGCGGGCCGAGCCGGTCGCGTTCGAGCCGGTCCGGACAGCTGATCGGATTGCTTATCCGATCCAGACCGAGCCGCTCGCCTCCCGCGCCGCCTCCCCACTCCGCAGACCGCCCCGGGCCTGACCCGTCCCACCGCTACGGTGGACTGTCGCCGCTTGCGCCTTCTTCAGGGGCTGAGCGTTGGAGGTCATGTGGGAACTTGGAAGTGATCGGCCGCGCCTCTGCGCAGCCGGCGCCCAAAGGCCCGGTCGAGGTCAGCGCCATGCGTGCGTTTCTTATTCTGATTGTTCTGGCGGTCGGTGTCGCGATCGGCGGTGCCGTGCCGCGCGTGTCCCAGGTCATCCAGGGGGCTTTGGCGGCGACCGGCCTGATGAAGACCGACCCCCCACCGGAGGGCCCAGCGCAATCCCCGAAGGCGGGGGCGGAAAAACCGGCCGGCGAGAAGGCGGAGGATCACGCCGCCGAGGGGCAGATCAAAATGTCGGCGGAGCAGGCTGCCGCGCAGGAGATCACGACCGCGCCCGTTCAGGGCGGCACGCTCTCGCGGCACCTGATGGCGCCCGGCACGATCACGCCGGACACCGACCGGATCGCGCGTGTGCCGGCGCGGGTTGTGGGAACCGTGGCGGAGATGCTCAAGCGCCTGGGCGACCCCGTGAAGAAGGGCGAGGTCGTCGCCGTCCTCGACAGCCGCGAGGTCGCCGACGCCAAGAGCGAGTACCTCACCGCTCTGGTCAACACCGAGTTGCAGAAGACCAACTACGACCGGCAGCAGGCGCTCTGGGACAAGCGGATCTCCGCCGAGGCCACGTTCCTACAGGCCCGCGCGACCTATTCCGAGACGCAGTTGCGCGTCAACCTTGCCCGCCAGAAACTCTCGGCGCTCGGCCTCAATGCGGATGAGGTTGCGGCAGCGGCCAAGAAGGACGAGACCACCCCGAACCAATCGAGCCTGCGGCGCTACGAGTTGCGCTCGCCGCTGACCGGGCGCGTCGTCGAGCGCAAGGTCGACGTCGGCACGGCGGTGGGCAAGGAGGGTGACCCGGCCGACCTCTACACGGTCGCGGACCTCGCGACGGTCTGGGTCGAGCTCGCGGTGCCGACCACGGATCTGGCCAAGGTCAAGGAGGGCGCGGAGGTTCTGATCGCACCCCGCGATGAGGATGCGGGCCAGCGGGCGAAGGGCAAAATCATCTTCGTCAGCCCGCTCCTGAACGCAGAGACCCGCTCGGCCCGCGTGATCGCCGCGCTGCCCAACCAGGATTTCAGCTGGCGGCCGGGTACCTTCGTCTCGGCCGAGATCCAGGTCGGCCAGGACAGCGCCAAGGCGAAGGTGCCGCGCGACGCACTCCAGAGCATGGGCGGCGAGAAAGTCGCTTTCGTGCGCAACGCGGACGGCTTCGAGCGGCGCGACGTCAAGACCGGCAAATCGGACGATGAGTCGGTCGAGGTCGTCTCCGGCCTGGAGCCGGGCGAGGAGATCGCAGTCAAGAACACCTTCCTCCTCAAGGCTGAGCTCGGCAAGGGCGAAGCCGAGCACCACGACTGAGACGGGACGCTCGCCATGATCAGTCGCATCCTCGACTTCTCGGTCCACCAGCGCTGGCTCGTGGTGCTGCTGTCGCTGCTCGCCGCCGGCTTCGGTGTGTTCTCGCTGACCAAGCTGCCCATCGACGCGGTGCCGGACATCACCAACAACCAGGTGCAGATCAACACGGTCGCGCCTTCCTACTCACCCGTCGACATCGAGAAGCAGGTCACCTACCCGGTCGAGACCGCGCTGGCCGGCATCAAGGGGCTCGAATACACCCGCTCGCTCTCGCGCAACGGCTTCTCGCAGGTCACCGCCGTCTTCAACGAGAAGCTCGACATCTACTTCGCCCGGCAGCAGGTCGCCGAGCGCCTCAACCAGGTCAAGAGTGACCTGCCGCCAGGCGCCGAGCCGCAGATGGGCCCGGTCTCGACTGGCCTGGGCGAGATCTACATGTGGACAGTGAACTACAAGAAAGCCGGCGAGAAAGCGCCCGTCCTCGACGGCAAGCCGGGCTGGCAATCCGACGGCAGCTACCTGACCCCGGAGGGGCAGCGCCTCACGACCGAGCTGGAGCGGTCCGCTTATCTGCGCACAATCCAGGACTGGATCATCCGCCTGCAGATCAAGACCGTGCCCGGGGTGGCCGGCGTCGATGGCATTGGCGGCTACGAGAAGCAGTACCACGTCCAGCCCGACCCGGCGAAGCTGACCGCCCTCGACCTCTCGTTCGGCGACGTCGCCCGCGCACTCCAGGCCAACAACGCCAACCAGGGCGCCCGCTACCTGGAGGACAACGGCGAGGGCTACGTCGTGCGCGCGGCCGGACGGCTGGAGAGCATGGACGAGATCGCCAACGTCGTCGTCACGACGCGTGGCGGCGTGCCGGTGCGGATCAAGGACATAGCTCAGGTCCGGATCGGGCGGGATCTACGGACCGGCTCGGGCAGCGAGAACGGCCGCGAGGTCGTCGTCGGCACCGCGTTGATGCTGATCGGCGAGAACAGCCGCACCGTCGCCGCCGCCGTCGATGCCAAGATGAACGAGATCCGCAAGTCGCTGCCGCCCGGGGTCGAGGTGCAGACGGTGCTCAACCGCACGCTGCTGGTCGAGGCGACCATCAAGACGGTGGCCCGGAACCTCGCCGAGGGCGCGACGCTCGTCATCGTCATCCTGTTCCTGCTGCTCGGCAACATCCGGGCCGCCATCATCACGGCGCTGGTCATCCCGGTCGCCATGCTGATGACCATGACCGGCATGGTCGAGGCGAAGATCTCGGCGAACCTGATGAGCCTCGGCGCCCTCGATTTCGGGCTGATCGTCGACGGGGCGGTGATCATCGCGGAGAACTCGCTCCGGCACCTGGCGGAAAAACAGCACGAACTCGGCCGCAAGCTGGAACTCGAGGAGCGGCTCGCGACGGTGCGGGCGTCGGCCGAGGAGATGATCAAGCCGTCGCTGTTCGGGCAGGCGATCATCATCCTGGTCTACGTCCCGCTCCTGACCTTCACGGGGGTCGAGGGCAAGATGTTCGAGCCGATGGCGCTGACCGTGATCATCGCGCTGGTCTCGGCCTTCATCCTGTCGCTGACCTTCGTCCCGGCGATGATCGCCATCGTGATCACCGGCAAGGTCACCGAGACGGACAACCTCATCATCCGGGGGTTCAAGGCGGCGTATCGCCCGGCCCTGGTCGGGGCCGTGCGGGCCCCGATGGCGTTCATCCTAGGCTCGCTCCTGCTGCTGGCCGGGGCCGGCGTGTTGTTCACCCGGCTCGGCGCGGAGTTCATCCCGACGCTCGACGAGAAGAGCATCGCCATGAACGCGCTGCGGATCCCCTCGACCTCGCTGTCGCAATCCCAGGCGATGCAGCTCAAGATCGAGCAGGCGGTGAGTAAGTTCCCGCAGGTGGCCTACGTGTTCTCGAAGACCGGTACCGCCGAGGTTGCCTCCGACCCGATGCCGCAGAACTCCTCGGACACCTTCGTGATCCTCAAACCCCAGGAGGAGTGGCCGGACCCGGAATTGTCCAAGACCGAGCTGCAGGAGCAGATCGAGAAAGCCGCCGGCGCCTTGGCCGGCAACGTGTTCGAGTTCTCCCAGCCGATCCAGCTGCGCTTCAACGAGCTTCTGGCCGGCACCCGCGGCGATCTCGCCGTGAAGGTGTTTGGCGAGGAGTTCGAGCCGATGCTCAAGGTGGCCAACCAGATCGCGGCCATCTTGAAGGGGACGGCGGGAGCCGAGGACGTCAAGGTCGAGCAGACGCAGGGCCTGCCGTTCCTGGAGATCAAGATCAACAAGGCGGAGGCCGCGCGGCTAGGCCTGAGCACCGGGGCCATCCAGGAGGTCATCGGGGCGGCGATCGGCGGCAAGGATGCCGGCGTGGTGTTCGAGGGCGACCGGCGCTTTCCCATCGTCGTACGCCTGACCGACAAGGTCCGGGAGGATCGCGAGGCGCTGGAGAACTTGCCCGTCGCGCTGCCGCCCGGCCCGAACGGGCGCTCGGCCTCCGTGCTCCTGAAGCAGGTGGCGAGCTTCGAGGTGACGGAGGGGCCGAACCAGATCAGCCGCGAGAACGGCAAGCGCCGTGTCGTGGTCACCGCCAACGTGCGCGGCCGGGACATCGGTTCGCTCGTGGCCGAGGCGCAGGCGAAGGTCGCGAGCCAAGTCCAGCTGCCCCCGGGCTATTACATCGCCTGGGGCGGTCAGTTCGAGAATCTGGCCTCGGCCCGGCAGCGTCTGATGGTCGTCGTGCCGGTGTGCTTCTTCCTGATCTTCCTGCTGCTGTACTCGGCGCTGGGCTCGCCCCGGGACGCGCTGCTGGTGTTCAGCGCGGTGCCGCTGGCGCTCACCGGCGGCATCGCGGCGCTGTGGCTGCGCGGCATGCCGTTCTCGGTGCCGGCGGCGGTCGGGTTCATCGCGCTCTCCGGCGTGGCGGTGCTGAACGGCCTCGTGATGCTGACCTTCATCAAGCAACTCATCGCTGAGGGGCGCCCCCGGCGCGAGGCGATCCTGGAGGGCGCCATGACCCGCTTGCGACCGGTGGCGATGACGGCGCTCGTGGCCTCACTCGGCTTCGTGCCCATGGCGTTGGCCACCGAGACTGGGGCGGAGATCCAGCGGCCCCTGGCGACCGTCGTCATCGGCGGCCTGATCAGCGCCACCCTGCTCACGCTCATCGTGCTGCCGGCGCTCTACGCCCGCTTCGGCGGCAAGGATCTGCCGAAATCTTCCGTGCAGGCGAGGAAGGAAGCCGAGGGACGCGCCTTTCCGCCCCTGCGACCTGCCGCGGAGTAGGGGCGCCCATGTCGCCTCGCGGCTTTCAACCTCAAAGAGGATCGGAAGCCGATCCAAAGGGCAGGCAGGCTCGCAACCTGGCACGCCAACGTCACGTCGCGTGACGTTCACGAACCATTCTTCATCGATGTAAGGGGCCGGATAGCCAGCGCGACGTCTGCCTCACGCCACCGATTTTTTTCTTTGCCGATGGGGATGCTAAAGATGCAGGCTGGCAAGTGCGCGACAAGCGTCTCGGATGCGGAGAGTCGAGCCGATCTCATACACACCGAGGTGCCGGCGAGCCGGCGAGTCCGCAGCCGATGGCTCTCGAGTGCATTCCGCATGCTGGTCGATGCCTGCCTTCTGGACGACCCAAAATGGTACGCGCCCCTGGCGGAAGCCCTCGCCCCGAGGCCCGGTGAGCGCATTCTCGACTGCGGCCCTGGAAGTGCTCTGCGCGCCTTGTATTGCGCCGACCGCTTCCCAGACTCACAGTTTGTTGCGGTCGAGTTCAACCGACGTCGGATCACGAAGGCGTTCAAGCGCGCATCCAGCATGAATTTGTCCAACTATAAAGCTATGACGTTCGAAGATGCGAGGCGCACACCGTTCGGCGCAGGTTCTTTCGACAAGGCGCTGCTGGTTCTCAACCTGCATGGTCTTGCGCCGGAGGATAAGACGAAAAATCTGCGGGAGCTTCGGCGGATCCTCCGGCGAGGCGGTATCGTCTTGGCGGCCGACATCGACCAACCGAAGGCCTCGCGGGAAGACGTGATCTTACGGCTCACCCAGCTGTTCTATGGCGCGGAGGCAACCAAGTCCCACACGTCGGGGACGTGGCCGAAATACCTGACGGAGGCGGGCTTTACCGGAGTGCGTCGCTTGTCGGAGCATCCAATCTGGATCGGCCGGATGGCCCTGATCCGCAGCCGGAAGCAGTGAGCTCGCTCCATTGAACCGCGCTGGGCTTACCGCCACTGGAATTACGTGGTGGCTGCGGCGCGATAATCGGCTTTCCGGGCAGGTATGGCGTTGAGCGTGACGAGGCGTTTGCGC
>NZ_CABFVH010000023.1 GCF_902141855.1 Methylobacterium dankookense
CCCGGACGTCTGTTTCATCTTCGCTCCTGGGGGCTACGATGAACCAGCCATCCTCCGTTCGTGAAGACCCTCAATCTGTCTCAGGAGTGCTGACGGCGGACAGTTGGACGGGGCAACGTATCGACTTCCAATTCCCTATAGTTGCTATAGTAGGCGAAAACGGATCAGGAAAAAGCACAGTTTTGCAAGCGGCCGCGGCTGTGTACCGTGCGCCAGGAAACTCAATCGAACGCTACGCCTCAGATTTCTTCCCTGATACCCCTTTCGAGAAGGTGGAGGGTGCGACCGTCCGCTTTTCGTATCGAGAGGGGCCACGATCATCGACGCGGACGGTACGTAAACCTTCGGACAGGTGGCGAGGTAACCCGGAGCGCCCTGAGCGTAGAATCGAGTATGTAGACCTGAGCCGGATACAGCCGGTCGGCGCACGAGTAGGCTACGTCAAACTGCTCAAGGCTGGCGTAATGGAAGGCGAACATACGCCGTTTGATGCGGCGCGCCTGGATCGCTTCTCACAAATCATGGGAAAGAGATACGCGAAAGCTGGAATCTCTCTAACCAACATAGACAGTAGACGTGCAATTCCAGTTGTCGAACATGGACAAGCTAGATACTCAGGCTTTCATCAGGGAGCTGGAGAGATTGCAGCCGCAGAGCTACTTGCAGCGGATTATCCCAGTTATGGCCTTGTGTTGATTGACGAAGTAGAAACTTCTCTTCATCCTAGAGCGCAACGACGTTTGATTCATGATCTTGCGCGCATTGCACGAGAGAAAGAACTACAGATCATTCTGACAACGCATTCTCCCTATGTCCTCAGTGAGTTGCCTCCAGAGGGGCGCATTTATTTGATGGAAGGCGCGGGAGGAAAGACAGCTGTTACAGGTGTCAGTCCAGAATTTGCAATGACAAGGATGGATGAAGAGCAGCATCCAGAATGCGACGTGTATGTTGAGGACATCCGAGCTGCGGCTGTTGTGAGTGAATTGCTCGTGTCGGTGGAGCGAGACTTGCTCGCACGAGTGAAGATAATTCCTTATGGGACTGCATCCGTTGGCATGGCCTTGGGCATGATGGCAAGTCAACAACGTTTTCCAAGACCTTCGGTCGTATTTCTAGATGGCGATCAAGCAAAAGCTACCGGATGTCACCTGCTTCCCGGTGACGATGCTCCTGAACGTGTTGTCTTTGAAACTCTGCAACAGAAAGACTGGCCTGAGATTTCTCAGAGAATCGGGCGCAGTCCAGCTGAGACTATCGATGCCCTGAACCGCAGTATGTCATTATCCGATCATCACGATTGGCCGAAGGATGCGGCAGACCGTTTGATTGTAGGTACAGAGATACTGTGGCAGGCTCTTTGCGCTGCCTGGGCAAATCATGTCGCCAACACAAGCGCAAAGGATCAAGTAGCCATCCCGATAAGGGATGCTCTGGATGCTGGAAACACATAAGTGCCTGATGGGCCTGCGCCCAGCTGCTGACCTGTACTGAAGCGGGTCGGCCCATGCCCTCCGACGACATCTGCCGCGCTGTCGTTGACACGGGCTGCTTGGGCGAGCGTCTGGAGGCACCGTCTCCAGGCATGTGACGGGTCCTGCCGATGAGTGCGATCAATCTCTAGCCCAAGCCCCTGCACCCAAGCCGCAACGTTCTTCGCTACGATCCTGTGTGAGGGCTTCGTGGCGTCAGCCTTGCGCCTGGACGAATCGTAAAACAGCGGCCCAGTCTTGCCTCGGACGAAGTCCAAGAAGCCTGCCTCGATCACCCCGGGGTGGATGGGGATCGTCCGCTCCGAGCTGAGCGTCTTCACCGAGCCGGCATCGGCGGTGATGCGGATGGCTGGGATGCCGTCCTGTTCGATGATGTCCTCAGCTCGAAGCTGTGCCATCTTACCCACACGGGCGCCTGAGGCGGCGCGCAGAGGCATACTCCGAATGGAAGAAGGCAGTGAGGCGAAGGTGCGGTCAGTTACTGCTGCGCCGATGCTGCTCGAATGCGACAACGCACTCATCCACGAAAAATCTGCGGTACGCAGTTGGGGTATTTCGTGGGGTACGCAGGTATGTCTGGACGACCACTAACTCCTTGCACCTGTTGAGAAACTTGGCGCATTAAGGAAGTTGGTGGAGCTGAGGGGACTGTTACCCCGGTCGGAGCTAAGCCATTGAACTGGAAAAATGCTCTTTCCCCTCCGTGACTTGTCGGGAGATGGCTTGGGAGGGCCGTGGGATTTATGGACCCTTGGGCCTCATCTTACCACCCCCAGAGGTTCCCCGTCTCGGATGTGGATCAGCGGCCTTCGCCGCCAGATCCCGCGGTCATGCTCGACCCGGTCCGTCGTGGTTCCATCCGGCTCGGATGCCGGCACGGCGACCCTTCGAGAGACCCGTCCCCGGAACCACGCATCGCCGTGTTCGTGTTTAGGGTTCGTCCGCCTGAGGAGGGTGGCAGACCGCGAAGCCTGCCGACCGTCCTCGATCCCGGGCGCGTGCAAGGCACGCCGCCTCCTTGTCCCCGGCGAGAACCGCAAGCCCATGCGCCGAAGGCCCGTGTGGCCCCGGGTCGCAATGACGAGCCGCTCGCCCGCTACGGGTGAGGCCAAACGCGACGGCCGGTTCAGGATGCCTGGCTCATCGCCCCGCGGCCGTCGCCGTAGCTGAGCCAAGCTTGCTCGGCCTGCATGCGATCGAGGAACCGGAGGGCCACAGCTCTGGTGGGAACGCCTTTGGTGCCCTGGCTGATGAGCATGAGCCGGCCTTCGCCCTTGGCCAGCATCTTGCCGACCCCACCGGGAGAGGATGGGTCCGACCAGACCGCGTGCACCACGTCGGCCCGGAGGAAAAGGTCTTCCACGGTCACCTTTCCGTCCCTCACGAGATCGCCGTTTCGGTTCGCCTCATCGACAAGGCGGCGCATCTCGGTCGTGTTCGCACGCAGCAAGGCCGCGACTTCAGGAGAGGGTTGCGCAGTTCCTGGCAAGGTGGTGGATCCGTCGCCGTAGGCATCGTTCAACGCCTCCGCCATGAAGCGGTCGATGCATGGAACCGCGGTCACCTTCCCCTTGAGCCGGCCGGACTTCTCCATACGCCGACCCACGCGCTTCCCCTTGACGAGGATCACGTGCGGGACGCCCGATCCCTCCCCGTCCGGGAACACGGCCCAGGCACAGTCAGCCGACCCGACGAGCGAGCGCATGTATTCCATGCGTTCCCGAACGGGTAAGGCGTTCAATGCCTGAGCGTGCTTGTTGGCCATTCCGGTTAGCTGTGCGAGGAGCCGCTGGTCCATGTATTCCCCCAAGTTGCGAACAGGGTGCACGGAACAAGACTCGCAGTCGTGAACGCCCAGGCTACCCGCGCCGCAAAAACGATGGCGTGGTTGAGAGCGCGTAACCGGTCTCGGGCCCCGTGGGCGCTACGCATACCCGCATCGGCACGGTCGCGAGGCTCCCGGAGAAAATCCAATCCATATCCCGGTGCACGAGGCGCCCCTCGGCGCGTGATGCGTCCTGCCGAAAAGGGGGCAAAGCACCGGAATGACGGGTCCGGTCCTGTCATCGGCCCTGTCACTCGGTGGGCATGAAGTGACATGAGCTCGCTCTCGCCGACGCGAATCGGTCCGAGATGCGCATCGGGCGGTGGCCATCTTTTTTTATCTGCGGTATAATTGACCATCCACAAATAGCACGGCGAGCGGTTTGGGGACCGGGGCGGAACCGGGTGGCGGCAGCACGACGCGTTAGCGTTGGATCAAGGCACTCGCCGCATCATCGGCATTGCAGCGGACCGACGATTGACTGTCTGAGGTGCCCGGCATCCCGCTTGGCAGGAGTGAAGCGTCGCCGCGCTGGGCTCCGCATGGAGTACGTCTTGGCCCGCACGCCCGACCCGAAGAAGGCTTACCTGGAATTGCACGGCGGCACGTGGCGGGTCACGGTCTCGGTTCCGGTAGCGGTGCGGCGCGCCCTCGGGGCCACGAAGCTCGTGCACAATCTCGGCACGGACAGCCTCAGGGAGGCGAACGTGCTCAAGAGGAAGCACGTGGAGCGCTTCAAGCGGCGGATCGCGGAGGCCATGGAGGCGGTGGGGCGCCCCGGCGTGGACGACATGAAGATCGCCGTTGAGTTCTCGAAGATCGCGGAGGAACTCAAGCGGAAGGGCAGTGCCGAGGATTGGCAGGAGTTTCAGGAGGCGGTCTACGAGCGCCATGCGGAGATCCGCTGGAAGGACGCGCGTTGGGTCAGGGTCGAAGATCCCGAGGAAGGCCCGAACGAGATCGAGGAGGCGCTTCCCGAGCAGACCGAGAAGGCCATGCTCTTCTCGGCGATCTCGCACGGGCGGGCGACTCCCGTCGACCTGATGCACGAGGACTACCGCAAGCAGCTCTTCGTCAAGGACCGGACCCGGGCGGACGACGCCCGCGCGCTGCGCCTCCTGCAGGAATGGTGCAAGCGCGAGCGCATCCCGGCCACGCTTCAGGAGATCGACGTGAGGCGCGCGCACGCCTTCGCCGACGCGCTGGTCGAGATGACCGGCCTCCACCACGTGACGCTCAACAAGTACATCGGCCGGCTCTCCGGCTACTGGCAGTGGATGGTGCCGAGGACGGCGGCCGTGTCGGGCAACGTGTTCGCCAACGTCCGCCTCAAGGGCCCGAAGGAGAAGCACGACCAGAAGGAGAGGCCCTTCAAGGACAGTGAACTCGCGGACCTGCTGCTCGGGCCCGCCCCGCCGAAGCTGCGAGACCTGATGCTGATCGGGGCGCTGACAGGGGCGCGGCTCGACGCCATCGTCGACCTGAAGGTCCGCGACACGGCGTACAATTGCTTCCTGTTCAAGCCTCAGAAGCAGGAGGCGTCGGCCCGCTACGTACCGATCCATCCCGACCTGGTGGAACTCGTCGCCCGGCGAACGGCCGGCAAGCGACCCGAGGACGACCTTTTTCCGGAATGGCCCCCCGTCAAGAAGGCCGACTCGATGCGCGAGCGCAGCTTCAAGGCCTCGAACCGGTTCACGGAATACCGCCGAAGCGTCGGGGTCGACGAGGTGGTGGCCGGCAAGCGGCGGTCCCTGGTGAACTTCCACTCCTTCCGGCGCTGGTTCAGCAGCCGCATGGAGCAGGCCGGGGTGCCGGGCGAGATGATTTCCGCAATCGTCGGGCACAAGCGCAGCAGCATCACCCTGGACGTATACAGCGAGGGGCCGCACATGCGCGCGGCGCGCCGAGCCATCGCAAAGCTCAAGTTGCCCCCACTGGACGGCAGCCCGATCCGCGATGAGATGACACTCAGGCCGCGGGCGCATTCCAGGTAGGGCGCGGTTACGACGGGCGGGCAGCCGTCCGCGCGACCGGCTTGCTCCGTTTCCCTCCCGCCAGGAACCGTTTCGGGCAGCCGGTCTCGCCTCGCCCACCGGCGTCGCCCTCGCGTGATGGCCTCGTCCCGGGAGCAAGCGCCTGGGCTGCGCGAGCCATGCGACGTGACCCAAGGTCATTTGTCTGCATCCTAGAGGTTTGCGGTAACCTTCATGACGGCTTCGGGTCGCCTCAGCGCCACAACTACCTTGTCGCAGATATTATACCCATGGTATAAATAAGCATCGCCGAGAAAGAGGTTCGAGCGTGCACTGACGGAGGTGGCAATGGTCGTGGGGTTCTTTTCTGACGATGGTTCCGCTCTTTACGCCGCGCTGTTGGCCAGCTGCGGGCTTGCGTGCGTAGGACGGCTCATGACCGTCATCGACGGACAGGGGATCGGGCGGCCGACCAGCGGTCCATCAATGGAGGACGCGGCGGCATCCCGGGCGGACATGTCCGCGATGCTCGCGCGGGCGGCGGCCGGCGGCCAAGCCGACGTCGCCTTCGTCGCCCCGCTCGGCTTCCTGCATGAGGGCGGCGTCTGGACCCACCTCGACGTGGCCGTGGTCTCCGGTGGGGACCCCCTGCAAGCCAAGCGCGCCAGGCGGTCCGCCGGTCACGCTGCCGGCGGGGAGCTTGGTGCCGGCTCGAAGCGTCGGGATGCATCCGACCGCTGCGCGCGTCGCCCGTGGCTCCTGACGTTCGGGGCGGGGCGGCCCCATGGGCCTGCCGCATCGGCCAAACATTGCCTGCAGGGACGCGGCACCGAAGCCGCCGCAAGGACGCTGCCGGTCCGGGTGCCTTTGCCCGGTCGATCCGTGAAGGCCGCCATGGACCGCGGGCTTCCGACGCTTGAGACCCTACGCATTGGGATCCTGCTGGCGGCGACCTTTGAGGTCGCCGCTGCGGATCCCGAGGCCGCCGCCGTCGAACTCGCGACGATGGCCGACCTGATGTCTCCGGCATCCCATCCGACTGACCGAGCCCTGGCCGGACGCCTGTCCGATCTGGCGGATCGGCTGGACGACATCGAACGGGCACTGGGTACGCCGGCATCGCCGACCGCCTCCAATAGGCGGGATCGGGGCATGCGGAGGATTGCCCGGCCCTGTCGCGACGCCGTCCCGGAACTGCCGGCGGCATCCTGGCCGGCGGGCAGCGCATCCGCCGCTGGACGTCGATAGCCGGTGTCGCTTCCCGGTACGCGACCGTGCATCGGCACCTGACCCGCCGATCCGGTCTCAAGAAACGCTCCGCCCCTGCCCGATCCGGTTCCGGTAGGGGCGCGAGCCGGCCACGGTGCGTCGGGAGCCCGCTGCGCCCCGCCCAAAGTGGCATTCGAACGGGACAACCAAGTAGGCGCGATGGGCGTCAAGGCCGACGCTCGGATGCCACGCGCGCAGGGTATCGGGTCAGCGCAACCTCATAGCCGGCCTCGAAGTCGCGAAACCGCACCCCCGCGGGGCTCGCTCGCAGCGCCCGCTTAGACTCAGTCTCGGTGTTCAAAGGCGGTCCAACTCGACAAGTGCGCCTGCGTGGGCGGGTCGACCAAGGTCCCGCTCGGCTTCGTCCCGCTCACCGAGAACGTGATGATGGTCGTTATGACCTTCCGGATGCTGGCGATGCACCGTTGAGTGTCATGCGCACCGCCCGGGGAACCACCCGCCCCGCGCGAGAACCGGGGCGTAGACCTCAAGCCGGGTCGAGTTCGTTGACCAGCATCGAGAGGTAGAGGGCGATCCGCCGGCTCGCCGCCGGGTCGGGGGCCGCGACCGAAAAGCCCACGTCGAGGATGTCGTCGCCGTAACGCCTCATCACCGACTCGGCCATCAGCGCGACCTCGCGCTCCGCCTGCGCCATTAGGACCCGACGTCCGTCGCGGGTCGCCAACCGCACCTCGAAGCGCCGCGTGGACGTCAACGGTTTGCTCCCCTCGGGCGAGGCCGCCCGTCAGCGCGCCCGACGATGAGGCCAAGCAATGAACGGCCTCCGGAAACCGATCCGAAAACGGTTCCGTGACATGGCCGAGACCTCGCCAGGGGACAAGCGGGGCAGGAGTCCCCGGTGCCTAAATTCGGGTTCATACCGGAACGAGGGGGAGGCCGTGTTCGTCCCAGCTAGGGCTTCCCGGCCGCCCGAAGGCGTGCGGGACATCCCCAATGCAGCGTTCCCAAGGTTCCCTATGACCCGTCCGATCCACGCCCTCGCGGCTACGCTCCTCCTGGCCTCGACCGTGCTCACACCAGCCCTGGCACGCGAGGCCGCCCCGGCCTCAACCCCCGCCAAGGCGGTCGCCCCCTCCGCCGCACAGATCCTGGCGCGCATGCAGGTCGCCCAGGAAACCACCGCGACCCAGCCCGCGGGTTCACAGGGCCCTGGTAACAAGACCGAGGGCGTTCGCCAGTCCTCGCAGACCCAGGTGACAAGCCGCCAGCCCCTCGGGGCATTCCCAACGAACGAGGTCAGCCGCCAGCCGGTCATCGATCTCGGCGCCGGCGAGGAGGGCATGAAGAAGGACGTCGCCGCCCTTCAGCAGACCCTGACCGAGTTGCAGCAACTCCAGTTGCAGACCAAGCAGGCGCACTGGAACGCGTCGGGCACCCTGTACTACCCGCTGCACCTCCTGCTGCAGGAGCACTACGAGGGCCTGTCGAAGTACGCCGACACCATCGCCGAGCGCCTCCTCGCTGTCGGCGTCTCGGCCGACGGGCGCGCGAACACCATCGTGAAGACTTCCGGCGTGCCGGAGATTCCCGGCGGCTTCCTCGACGATGCGCAGATCCTCGTGTGGTTCACCAACGCCTACAAGCGCGTCGGCGAGGAAGTGCACGCGGCCATCAAGACGACCGAGGACGTCGACCCCACCACGTCGAACCTGCTGCAGGAGGTCGAGCACGGGATCGCCAAGTACCAGTGGCAGATGCGGGCGCAGCTCCAGCGGACGCACACCGACCCGAACACCGGCTGGGACCTCAACGACAACAAGCCGGTCGACCTGCAGGGCCAGCAGCCTCCGGCCCAAACACCCGCCAAGCCCTGACGACAGCCAACCCCGCGCCGTCAGGCGCGGGGTTTCCCCTTGACCCGCGATCAGTTTATATTAATTCCAAACTAGAGATGCGCCCTTGGGATCGAACGACGCCTCAGCCTCCCCTCACGCCCGGCCAGCGAGCCATGTTGCTCCGGCTCGACCGGGAGGGACCGCTCGTCTCGCCCAAGCCCTGGGAGATGCGCACGGTCCGGTCCCTGAGGGAACGCGGGTTGATCCGCCCGCGGCTTTCGAGCCGGGACCTCGAGGGGCTCTGGTTCATCAGCGCCAAGGGCCGGCGAGCCATCGCCCCGGTGCGTCCGGCAGTCGGCGACCGTCATCCCCTGGCAGCATCACCGGCGTAGGCAGGATCTCGACCATGAATGCACCCGACGATACGACACGGCCGACGGCGAGATACGACGGCGGCACCATCGCGCTGCATTGGCTGACCGCCTTGCTCGTAGTCGGCCTTTGGCTGGTCGGGACCTTCCTCGAAGACCTCGTCCCGAAGGGGGCCCTGCGCTCCGGCATCTGGTCGGCGCATTTCGATCTGGGCTTCGTCCTCACCGGCTTGGTACTGGCCTTCCTGGTTTGGCGACGGGCCGGGGGGCGCGACCTGCCGGTGGAAGATCCCGGGCCCTTGCATCGCCTCGCCAAGGCGACCCACGCCGCGCTGTATGTCCTGCTGCTGGTCATCGTCGGCCTCGGCATCGCCAACGCCTTCGTGCGGGGCGTCTCCCTCGGTCCGGTCAGCCTGCCGCAACTCGGAGATCCGGAATGGCGGCGCTCGCTCACCCACTGGCACGGGCTCGCCGCCAACCTGCTGATGGCGCTCGCCCTGTTCCACGCGGTCGCTGCCCTCGTGCACCACTACCTCTGGCACGACGCCGTCCTGCGTCGCATGCTGCCCCGGAGATCCTGACGCCCATGCGACCCGTCCACCAGGAGCGGCACCTGATCGACCGCATCGGCTGGCTGCGAGCCGCCGTCCTCGGCGCAAATGACGGCCTCGTCTCCACCGCGAGCCTGATCGTGGGTGTGGCAGCCTCGGCCGCCAACACGGGTGAAATCCTCGTCGCCGGCAGCGCGGGCCTCGTGGCAGGCGCGATGTCGATGGCGGCCGGCGAGTATGTCTCGGTGAGTTCCCAGGCTGACACCGAGCAGGCCGACCTCGCCCGCGAGCAGCGCGAGCTCGTCGACGACCCAGCCGCCGAGCGGGAGGAACTCGCGCGGATCTACGTCGACCGGGGCCTCGACCATGCGCTCGCCTTGCAGGTCGCGGAACAACTGATGGCCAAGGATGCGCTCGGCGCCCATGCCCGGGACGAGCTCGGCATCTCCGAGGTCACGACGGCTCGGCCGGTCCAGGCGGCGCTGACCTCGGCGGCGACCTTCTCGGCCGGCGCGGCCTTACCCCTGGCGACGGCGGCGCTCTCGCCCGGCAACATCGCGGTCTATACGGTGTCGGGGGCCTCGCTGGTATTCCTGGCGGTGCTTGGGGCACTCGGCGCCAAGGCGGGCGGCGCCCCCATCGCCCGGGCGACGGCGCGAGTGACCTTCTGGGGCGTACTCGCCATGGCCGTCACGGCGGGAATCGGGAGCCTGGTCGGCAAGGCCGTCTGACTACCGCTGCGGATCGTGGCAGTGCATCTTCGGCGGCGCGGTTGCGCAATCGATGGAGCACGTCTGGTCGGGCCGGCAGAACCACTGCAGGGCGCCGGTCTTCAGGCACGAGCCGGAACAGTGCCGGTGGGCCGCGTCCGTCGGTTCGACGAAGGATGCCGGCGCGTCGGGTGACGCCGTGGGTTGCTGGGCGAAGGCTGCAGGCACGACCGCGAGTTGAACCAACAAGGGCCAGCGCAAACGTCCCGCCATCGCCGTCTCCTCGAAAAGCGGCAGGCACACGTCCCATGTCTGCGCCGACGATGCAATGCCGTAGTCAAGCTGTACGAAGCAACTGAAGATGTGGATGATATCGACTAAAATTTATTTCATCAAATACCAGCTCCGACAGTAGCGAGTGGCGGCAAGCACTTCGATGCCTATGCCGGAGAAGTGATTGCATTGCCCTGGGCAAGCCGGAACGGTGATCGGCCCGCACGAGGTGATCCTAATACAAAATTAGCGCGGCGTTGGCTTGAAGTTGACCCCGAGGTGATCGGGCTGAGCCGCGGAAGGAGTGATCTGCGTCGGTTGCAAAGGCTGAGGGCCGCCATTGTGATGGTTGCCCTCATTCACTCTAGATTTCTCCGCTGCGGAGCTTTGGTACCCGAAAGCGTGACTTTGCGTCGGCCATCACTGGAACGGTGTCCGGCAAACATCAGGCGGAAAAAATGGTCATCGGGCAGAATGGGGTGATGGCACGGTCCGTGCAGTCCGAGTTGGAAACGGGAAGGATAGGGTGACACGGCGGTGGACGCCGAACCGAACCCGCTTGACAGGCTGGTACGGAACGGGAACGTTCCTCCCGTGCAGGCCATCTCTCTCCCCTACGACGTCCACGACGCCGGCCACGAGATCCTCGTGGCCCTCCGTCGCGTCCAGTCGGCCGCCGTGCGCTCCGCCTACACCAACGCGCCCGGACGAACCGAGGAGGAGCTGCGCGACCTCATCAAAGTCCGGTACGCCGCCTCCGCACGCGACTCCGGCTCCGTCGACGCCTGGCTCCTGCACTGCGCCACACGCGAGGGCATCAAGCTCCGCGCACAACGCCCTGACGGAAAGCTTGTCTTCGGCGGACGACAGAACTTGGAGCGGCGGCGCAAGGGCCTGATAACCGCCGGCGACTGGCGCTCGTTGCGCCTCCGGCCGCTTGTCTCCATCGGCGACAAGGGGGAACTCGGCAATCGGCACTTCCGCCTGTCCGAGGACGCGCGCACCTGCACGCTGCGGGTCTACGGCCACGCGGTCGTCCTGGCTCTGCCCGAGATGCGCGGCAAGCGCGGCGAACTCCTTCGCGCCGTCGCCGCGTTGACGGCAGCGGGCGAGATCAACGTCGAGTTCCGGCTCGGCCGCGACAGGCTGTCGGTGATCTTCGATCCCGCCGACCTGCGCCGTCTGCCGGCCGGCGTCACGCTCCAGCAGGACGATGACGCGCGCCTCGCCGCCAAGGGACACAAGCCACGCGGCCGCCCGCGCGGCGAGGGATGGAAGCCGCCGCCGTTCCGCTGGGCGGACGTCGAGCGTCCCGTCCACCCCGAATGGGGTCCGGCCATTACGGCGCTCCCCGGCCGTTGCCTCGGCATCGATCTCAACCCGGGCTGGATCGGCCTCACCGTCGTCGAGAACCGCGGCAACCTGCGCAGCCTGCCCGCCACCCACGTCCTCGACCATCGCCTTGTCCGGCTCGACCTACCGCGTGGCGCTTCGCCGGAGCTCGTCACCGAGACGCTGGCGAAGGTCGCGGGCCTGGCCGTGGGCCTATGCGAGATGCACGGCGTCGGCTTTGTGTCGATGGAGGAAGGCCTCGGCAAGCTCCGATCCGGCGGGCGGTCGAAGGCGACCAACCACCGGCTCAACTCGTGGGACCGGACGCGGCTGAAGGCGATGCTGGCGCGCAGGCTGGGCCTGCGCGAGGCATCGCTAGTGACCGTGTGGGCGGCTTACTCGACGACCATCGGCAACGTGGTCTTCGCCCTCCCGGACGCCTGCGCGGCGGCCGCCGACATCGGGCGGCGCGGCCTGGCCGAGGTGGATTGGCGCGCGCGCACACGCGCCGCGCGCCTGAACGGCTCCCTGCCCAAGGGTGGGGTGGAGAAGGACCTCCTGCCATTCCCATGCCCTGAGGCGTTGCCGAGCCTATGGAAGGATTCGGACATGCCCAACGCAGCCGTGCAAGCACGGCTGCGACAGGCGGGGACGTGGCAGGCGGTCCATCGGGAAATCAAATCGGCGGCCATTGGCGTCCGCCGACCGCACCCAGAGCTTGTCTCCGGGGCCGATGGCCATGCCCGCGTCAGCGGGCCGGGCCACGCGGTGTCGCGCCTCGGCCACCGTCGTCGCCCGGGGCTCGTGCTCCGGCCGACGGCGGTGAAACGCCCGGTTCAACCCGGGACGGCCGCCGCGACGGACAGTCGGGAAGCACGGGTTTCACCCCAAGCTGCCCGATAGCCTAAAAAATATCCTCGCTCGGGGAAGGCATGCCCCCGGCCGATGGTCCGCAGGGCTATTCGCGGGCCCGGCATCCACCCGGACATAACGCCTTCGCGCGGCACCGGCCGCTTCGGAGACGGATATGTGCCACCATCGCCCTGGCCGCCTCGTTATTTGGGCCGGATGGGACCGGCGGCCGACGCAACCCACATCGCGCACCATGGGCCGCTCCGCTTCCGACACGCGGAACGCCCTTGAGGTCGGCGCGGCGGTGCCAAGCCTGCCCGCGGTTTCCTCCACCCGCCAGCGAAGGATTGCCGGAGCAGGGGCAAGGATTGCGTCGTTGCTCCTTCCGTCGCCTCATTGATTGGGAATTCTGTATAAGTAACTGTTTGGATTGAACTTTTTCATATTTCAAGATCAAATCCAAAAGAATAGGCTATTCAATCCTTGGAATGCTTCGGCGCCCCTCCGATATCCTGCTTCAATCGAGCATCATCTCGCGATCATGCCAGATCGCAGGCCGATCTTGCAGTAATAGGCGGTGGTCGGACTTGACTCCCAGGGCCGTGCTCGCGGTACAAGGCGCTGCCCGGGCCGCGTCGGCCCGAGCCGACCAGGAGTAAGGGAATGACCGTGCCGGAACCGCCGTCGCGCAGGTAGGCGTGTGCGGGTAGCCGCCCACACACGCCTCCTTGCGATCCATCGACCGGGGTGCGCCCTCACGAGGCCAAAGGCACCCCGGTCAGCAACCCCGAACCGCCGAGGGCGGCAACGGGCGCTTCGGCGCATGGGCAGTGGATTCGCATCTCCCACCGCCCTTGGCAAGAGTCCCCGTTCCGCTCCGGCTCGAACGACGCCAGCCGTCAGGCATCGACCGGCTGTGCGTCGCCAGCGCGGAGCTGTCATTGAACACGAAGCATGATCGAGATCCCGCACGCGAAGCGCGGGAGACGCCCGGTGACGCGGGCGCGTCGGCCGTCGGCCCGGGGGTGCCCGAACCCTTGTATCCGCCGACGAAGATTGCCGGGGCCGACCTGATGGTCGTCGGCCTCGCCTACCGGTCCGACGAGTGGATCGAGTTCCTGGATGGCGAGGATTCCGGCGGCCGTTTCGAGGTCGCCGCAGTGGTCGACCCCGTCGACCTGCGCCAGATCGAAGCGATGGTGGCGGGGCGGACCTTCCGTCTGGCGGCGGTCGACCAGGAGCTCGCCATGGGCACGTCCCTGGCTGTCCAACTCGCCTTCTTCGGGCCGCCGTCGGTCAAGGTCCTGCCGCCGCCGTCGGAGCGCAAAAGGCTGGTCGGCTCCAAGGCGCGGCGCCCACCCGAAAGGCCTTGGGTCCACACCCTCGGCGGTCCGCGTGAGCCAAGTCCGCGACGGTAGGATACCGCGTGTCGGGAGGGCGCCGGTTTGCGCCCTCCCGTGCATGAGGCGGACGCCTCACGGTCGCGCTCGGGGAAGAGAGTTGCCGCCGTGCCCCCGCGCCTCGGATGAGCCTGATGTGGATGGGGGAAGCGACTACTCCGCCGAGCCGGCCCGCGACACCTTGAGCGCCCATTATCGGCTGAGTCTTGTGCCGACGATGCGAGGCCCGCCGTCTCGAACCCGCGGTCCCCGCCGGAGCGGGTATGCCGCTCCTCGACATCCCAAGGCGATTGAGTTCATGGCGGCGCGCAAGATCCCCAAGCCATTGCACAACCGTGTCGGCGCTGCCGAATTTCGGCCACTCTAAGTGGCCACGTGAGCCGGGCGATCCCCGTTTCCATGGCTTGATCCCGACTTCGCGATGGCTCCCCCGCTCAACCGACGAACCAAGAAGGGAGAGCGGTATGTGCGCCCCCCTTCGATAGAAGCCGCCCTCGACCGATTGGCCACCCTCGACCTGGATAGGATGGTGCGTGAGGCACGGGCGGAGGACCCCAAGGCGCCCGGCTACGTCGAGAGCGAATGCTTGGTCCATCTGCTGCGTTCGACACGCCACGACAACACGGACACCCGTTTCCAGAGACTGTTCGAGGTGTTGATCGAGAGGGTCGAGCGCTCCCTGAAGGGCTCGATCCGGACCAGCCGCCGCTACGACGCGGAGGAGTTGCGGACCGAGGTCGTCAACCGCCTCGTCGATCTACTCGTCGAGGACAGGCAGTCTCCGGGCATCAAGCTGGATTTCTTCGAGGTGCGGTTCGCCCGCGCCATGACCGCCTTGCGCATCGGCGTGCTGCGGCGTTCCGAAAGCCAGGCGGAGGGGACCGACCACATCGAAGACATGGGCGACGGTGAAGGTGATGCCGTCCCGGCCCTGACGAAACGTATCAGCCAGGCATTCGCCGCCGACGGGTCCGAACAGGAAAAAGAACATTTCCGGAACGAGCTGCTTCGCGCGATCGACCGTCTGCCACCCCTTCAGCGGGAAGCCGTAGCCCTCTTCCTCGAAGGCCACCGCATCGAGGGAGGGGACACGGAGACCATAGCGAAGCTTTGCGGCGTCTCGGACCGGGCGGTACGTTATCGCCTTAGGAATGCGTACGAGACGCTGCGTCGGGAACTCGGAGAGAGACGATGACGACCAGCCCCTCGCACCGCGCGCAGGAAATCCTCCTGACCTTCGCGGCGGAAGGCGAACCCACCCCGAAGCGGTTGGAGGCCTTTACGAAGGAGTACCCAGACCTCCGCCGCGAGCTCACCGACCTTGCGGTCGAGTTGGTGCTGGAACCCTCGCGGCCGGTCCCCGCGGCTGACGCCGCGACGGCGCGCACCGTGTCGTCGGCATGGGCTCGCTTCCAGGCAGGCATCGCCAGCCCCCCGGCGAAGTCCCGGGCCGGCGCGGTGGTCGAGCCTTCGCCGGACGTCTTCGCGGGCTTCGCCGGCCCGTCATTCCCACGGCTCGCGGCCCGGCTCGGAGTGACACCCGCCTTCCTGATCAAGGTCCGGGACGGCCTGATCGAGGCCGCGTCCTTCCCCAAGGCGCTGGCCAGGGACATCGCGGACGAGGTCGGGCATGGCGTCGACACGGTCATCGCCCTGTTGGAGCGCCCCGCATCCATGCCGGCCGGAACGATGGCCAAGGCCGACGGCAAGCCGGAGGTCGGCGTGAAGCAGACTTTCGAAGAGGCGGTGGCGAGCTCGGGCCTGACGGCGGATCAACGGCGGCGTCTGCTCGCGATGGCAGAGGCCGAACGTGGATCCGATTGAGGCGGGGCGGAAGCAGGCCGCCCGCATCCATGCCGAGATGGTCGCCGAGGGAGCCGATCCCTGGCAGCCGTTCGACCTTGCAGTGCGGGCCATCGAGGGCCACGGCCTCTGGCACCAGCCCGTCCACGCGGGCGACGTCTCCCTGAACGGAGGCCGGGCACGGCTCGACCCGAAGTCGAAGGGCATCCTATACGGCGAGACGGGTACCCCCGGAGGCGATGCGCTCCTGCTCGGACATGAGCTCGGGCACGTGGTGATGCACGGCGGGACCGCTCCCGTCGTCACCACGCATACCGACCCGAGCCGATCCTCCGAGAGCGGCAGCGCCGTCGAGCGGCTGGCCGACTACGGGCGTGGGGAGCGCCGCGAGGTCCAGGCCGACCTGTTCGCGCGCGAACTGGTGCTGCCGCGAGCCGTCGCGCGGCGCCATCACCAAGACGGGATGAGCGTCGCCGACATCGCCGGGCGGCTCGGCATCTGCCCGGACGTGGTGACCCAGCAACTGCTGGACGCGCTACTGCTTCCCGTCGTGCCGGACGCCGCCCCCGCCCCCGCGGCCACGATGCGGCCGGATCCGAGCCAGGATGCGGCGGTCGCCCATCGTGGCGGCCCCTACCTGCTCCAGGCGGGGCCCGGGACGGGCAAGACCCGCACGTTGGTCAGAAGGATCGAGAGCCTCGTCGACGAGGGGATCGACCCGAACGGAATCCTCGTCCTGACCTTCTCGAACAAGGCGGCGACCGAGCTGATGGATCGGCTCGCCCTGTCGCGGCCCGAGGCGGCCGCCTCGGTCTGGACGGGCACCTTCCACGCGTTCGGGCTGGACGTGATCCGACGCTTCCACGAACGCCTCGGACGAAGCGCGAGCCCGAAGCTCGTCGACAAGCCCACGGCCATCACGATGCTGGAGGGGGTTCTGCCGAGCCTGCCGCTGGCGCACTACCGGGACCTCTGGGACCCGGTGCAGGATCTCTCGAACATCCTCTCGGCTATTTCCCGCGCCAAGGACGAACTCGTCGACCACGTGCGCTACCGTGAATTGGCCGATGCGATGCAGCGTGCCGCCACGGACGACGCGACGCGCCTGAGGGCAGCGCGGGCGCATGAGGAAGCCATCGTCTACGAGGCTTACGAGAGGCTGCTCTCGGAGGCCGATGCCCTCGATTTCGGTGACCTCGTCATGAGGCCCGTGCGACTTGCGGCCGAGCATCCCGACGTGGCCAAGGCGCTGTCGCTCCGCCATCGCCACCTGCTCGTCGACGAGTATCAGGACGTCAACCTCGCCACCGTGCGCTTGATCCGGGCGCTGGCGGCCGACGAGGGCGAGCGGCTGTGGGTCGTCGGCGACGCCCGCCAATCGATCTACCGGTTCCGGGGCGCCACCTCGGCCAGCATGGCCGCGTTCCGGGCGCACTATCCCAGGGCGACCCTCGGGGCGCTCGACGTCAACTACCGGTCGCGCAAGGAGATCATCGACACCTTCACGAGCTTCGCCGCGAGCGTCGACGCCTTCCGCCCGCTCGGCGAGCTCGGCCTCGCCCCCGACAGGGGGGCGTCCGGCCTCAAACCGGTGCTGCACGACGCCGGCACCCCCGACGACGAGGTCGCGCTGGTGGCCGCCTCCGCGGCGCAGGCGAAGGCTGCGGGGGTGGACTACCGCGAACAGGCGGTCCTGTGCACAACCAACGACCGCCTCGCGGAGTTCGCCGCCGGCCTGATCGCCCGGGACGTGCCGGTCCTCTACCTCGGGCCGCTGTTCGAACGGCCGGAGGTCAAGGAGCTGCTCTGCCTGCTCGCACTCTTCCACGATCCCCGCGCCGCAACGCTCGTCCGCGTCGCCACGATGCCGGGGTTCGAGATGGAGCTCGGCGACGTCGCGGCGGTCGCCGCTCACCTGAGGGACGCTTCGGGGCCGCCCCTGGACTGGCTCGCCGCCGCCGACGCCATCCCCGGCCTCGCCCCCCCGGCGACGGCGTCGCTGCGGCGCCTGCGAGAGGTCTGCGGGGGCTTCGCGGATCGGACGCCTCCGTGGCGCATCGCGAGCGCGCTGGTGCTGGACCGGCTCGGCATCGGCCGGAGGATCGCGGCCTCAGGTACCCTGCCCGAACGGATGGCGGGCATTGCGATCTGGCAATTCCTGAACTTCCTGCGGTCCTTGCCGGTCGAGGGTCAGTTCCCGACCTTCGAGGCGCTCCGCCGGATCAAGAGGCTGGTCGTCCTCGGCGAGGAGAAATCGCTCAGGCACGTCCCGGACGCCGCCCTCGAACTGGACGCGGTGCGCATCATGACGATCCACGCCTGCAAGGGCTTGGAGTTCCGGCTCGTCCATGCGCCCGGCATGATCAAGACGGGCCTGCCGCGAACGGCCAAGCCGCCGCCGTGCCCGCCGCCGGACGCGCTGATCGAGGGCAGCGACGGCCTCACCGGCCCGCAGGCCTGCCTGACGGGCCACGAAGAGCAGGAGGCCTGCCTCTTCTTCGTCCTGCTCTCCCGCGCGCGAGACGACCTGCGCCTCTACCGGTCCACCATGATGGCCGGCGGGACCAAGAAGCGGAACCCGTCCGACTACAACGCCCGGATCGCCGCCACGCTGGGCCGGCCGCCCGCACTCGTCCGGCTCCCGTCGCCTCCGCCGCCATCCGGCCCGGCCGCCGTTCCCATCACATGGGAGACGCCGTTCGCGCTCGACCACCAGCACCTCGATTCCTACGGGAAATGCGGGCTGCGCTTCCTCTACACCTACCTGCTCGGCCTGGGCGGACGCCGCGACGAGACGCCGTACATGCGGATGCACAACGCCGTGGCGGAGACGGTCCGTTGGCTCGACCGCAACTTCGACGCCGGACACGCCGAGCCGGAGGGCTTCGACGAGGCCTTCGCCGCGGCCTGGACCGAGCACGGCCCGGTCGACCACGGGCACGCCGAGGCTTACAGGACCATCGCGGACGAGATGCTGCGGTTCCTCCTCGGCCTGCGTGACGAGGAAGGCAGGCTGCCTCCCGAGGCCTTGAGCCTGGCCGTTGCGGGAGGAAGCGTCCTTTCCAGGGCGCACGACGTGGTCCGCAACGCGGACGGACGCCTCGTCGTGCGCCGCGTCGCGACGAGGAAGGCACCGTCGTCGCTGCTGAAGGAGATCGAGTACATCGTTCTGGATGCCGCGGCGGAGGTGACGTTCGGCGAACCCGTCGTGGTCGAGGCGGTGCATCTCACCGGCGGCAGCCGGCAACCGGTGGAGATCCCGCCGAAGAAGCGGGACGAGCTTCGTGCCGCCGTCGTCGCTCACATGTCCGGCATCGGGGCGGGACTGTTCGCCCCGAGCGTGGGATCCCGCTGCCCGCGCTGCCCGCATCACTTCGCCTGCCCCGGCCTTCCCGGCGGCTCGGCGGTGGTGCGGCGACCCCTGGCGTGGGGCCGGTAGCGAGGCCCGGAGCCCCTAACAGACTGCTCGGCCCGCGGCCGAAAAAAACTTGGCCCGGCCGTTTCCGGCTTGGCCGGCCCCTTTCGATCAACCCCTCGACGGGCCGGGAAGGATGGCTTCCCGGGATGATCGAAAGGCAACGGGATGAACACCAACGAGAACCACGGCCACCACGACGACGACGCCCCCCGCACGGACGAGGACGGCGTCCGCGCGGTCAAGGTCTACGGCTTCCGCATCGACAAGAAGAGCTACGAGAACCCGCTGCCGGACCTCACCGGCCGAGACCTGCTCGTTATCGCGGGCAAGGCGCACCCGGACCGCTGGAAGATTTTCCAGAAGGTCGGCGCCCAGTTGAAGCGCATCGGCCTCGACGAGGTCGTGCACGTGAGCGACAGCGGCGAGGAGCGCTTCGTCACCCTGCCGCTCGACCAGACGGAGGGGGAGCAGCCGCTCCCCCGCCGCCGGGATTTCGCGCTTCCCGAAGGCGACGAGGAGACGCTCGACGCGGCCGGCCACCGCTGGGAGGCGATCCAGGAGGCGGGCGCCACCCGCGTCGTCGTCCGCGACTATCCCGTCCGCACCGGGTACGCCCCGGCCAAGGCGGACCTGATGCTGCGCCTGCTGCCGGGGTATCCCTCGACCCAGATCGACATGTTCTACTTCCACCCCCCGCTCGCCCGGGCCGACGGGGTTCCGATCCGCGCCCTGGTCGGGGACACCTTCGAGGGCAAGCACTGGCAGGGTTGGTCGCGTCACCGCACCGGCGAGAACCCCTGGCGCCCGGACGTCGACGACATCGGCACGCACCTCGCGCTGGTTGAGCATTGCCTCGCCAAGGAAGTGGGGGCCGCCTGACATGCGCACCACCCTCGCCCTGACCGGCGCGCAACACGCCGCGCTTTGCGCCCACCTCTTCCCCGGCGACGGCCGCGAGGCGGTCGCCCTGATGCTCTGCGGGCGCGCCGCCTCGCCCGGACGGACGAAATTCGTCGTGAACCGGATCGTCCCGATCCCGCACCATGCCTGCGAGCGCACCGACAGGCGCGTGACTTGGCCGACCGCCTACCTGGAGCCCCTGCTCGCGGAGGCGGCGAAGCGCGGCATGGCCGTGGCCAAGGTCCACAGCCATCCGGGCGGCGACCTGCGCTTCAGCGAGGTGGACGACGCCGCGGATGCCGACCTGTTCGGCGGGGTCCATGCCTGGGTCGACGACGGCCAGCCGCACCTCAGCGCGGTGATGGTCCCGGACGGGACGATGATCGCCCGGGCCCATGGCGAGGACGGCACGCACGCGCCGCTCGACCACGTCGGCGTCGTCGGCGATGACCTCCGCTTCCACCGGCCCCCCGTTCACGCTGCCCAGGCCGTTCCCGAGTTCGCGCGGCGGCACGCCCAAGCCTTCGGACGCGCGACGTTCGAGGCGATGCGGCACCTCCGCGTCGGGGTCGTGGGGTGCTCCGGGACCGGCGGTCCGGTCGTCGACCAGATCGCCCGCCTCGGCGTCGGCGAGATCGTGCTGGTCGACCCCGACCTGGTCGAGGACAAGAACCTCAACCGCATCGTCAACACGACGCTCGCCGACGTGGGTCGGCCGAAGGTGGAGGTTCTGGCGGCCTTCGTCGAACGCCTCGGGCTCGGTGCGAGGGTGGAAGCCTTTCCCTGCGACCTGTCCCGACCGGACGCGCTCAGGGCCGTTTCGACCTGCGACGTCGTGTTCGGGTGCATGGACGGGGTCGAGGGCCGCGACCTGCTGAATCGCCTCGCGACGTTCTACGTCCTGGCCTACCTGGACATCGGGGTGATGCTCGACGCCGATGGCGAGGGTGGCATCGACCAGATCTGCGGGTCGGTCCACTACCTGCAGCCGGGGCGCTCCAGCCTCCGGGGGCGCGGTCTCTACACGGACGGGATGCTTGAGGCCGAAAGCCTGAGGAGGCAGGACCCCGCGGCCTACGAGGACCGCCTCGCGCGCGGCTACATCCGCGGCGTGCCGCAGGAGCGGCCGGCCGTGGGTGCGGTGAACGGCCTGTTCTCCAGCCTCGCGGTGGTCGAGTTGCTGCTGAGGCTGCATCCGTCGAGGCTCGACCCGAACGGCGATTTCGCCGTCCAGACCCTAAGCCTGACGGCCGGGTTCTGGCAGTTCGCGCCGGAGGAGGGCACGGACGACGCACTCGCGCGATACCTCGGTCGAGGCGACATGAGGCCGTTCCTGAACCGACCGCATCTCGACATGCTCATGAGGGCGGCGTGATGGCGGGACTTCCCGTTACGCTGCTCCGGGCGTCCCTGTCCTGGGTCGCCCGCCGCCTCGGGCGTCACACCGTGGATTTCGTCGACGAGGAGCCCGATACGCCCGCGCCTTGCACGGTCTACGTCGTGGGTGAGAATGGCCATCAGTGGTTCGCGGCCTTCGGGTGCCCGTGCGGCTGCGGCGAGACGATCAAGCTCTCGCTCGTTCCCGGCGACCGGCCGGGCTGGCGCATCCGCCGACACTGGGACGGGACGGCGTCGCTGACGCCGAGCGTCTGGCGTCAAGTGGGATGCCAGAGTCACTTCTGGCTGAGGAAGGGCCGGACCGACTGGTGCTGACCACCTTCGCCCGCCGCGGCGCCGGTTCCGCCGACGCCGAACCTGTCGCCTCCGGAGCGGGGAGGATTCCGCCGCGGCGGACGGAGGTGAGCTCGACCCGGAGCTAGGTCGCCGCTGGCCGGACCGGGGTGAATTCCGGACATGGGGCCGTTCAAGAGGCCCTCGTTGCGACGAACGGTGCTGCTTGGAGGCCGTCACCTCGACCATATCACGTCGGAAGAATTGACCGGCGGAGGGATGTCGCTTCCATCGTTGCGGTCCGGACCAAGCCGAGGGCCGGATAAGCGCCACCCGCCCGAACGCGTGATCCCCGGCCGTCGGCGGCAGGACGAACTCTGAACGGGGCGGCGCACGTGCGCCGCCCCGTCGAAGCCGTTAGGCCAGGGCAGCGGCCCACTTCGTAGGATCGGGTGATTTGTTCTTGTAGATCGTCCCACCGAAATCCACGTGAAGCTCGGCCCACGCCCCGCAACCCTGGCGCGCAAGAACTTCGAAGTGCTTCGGCTTGCGGCGAAGGTCCCCCGACGGGGTCCAGCCCGCGGCCTTCACCGCCTCCAGCACGCGCGATGGGTCGGCCGGCATGTCCGGTCTCTTATCGCCAGGCGGGTGATGGGGCTTCTTATGCTGGATGTGCACGGGTTCCCGGCCCTCGGCTGCGATCCGCGTCACCTTGATCTCGGACGGGCGACGCTCGCCCTCGATGTCCACATGCAGGCCCGCCACGAGCGGGAAGGCCTCCGCTCCCTTAGGGCCGAGATCGGCCAGATGCGTCCCGCCGCCGGCCTCCACCGTGAAGCGATGGGCAAAAACGTGCTGAATGACCCCCGAGAGGGCCGTCGTGTCGTGGTGCGGCATGATCTTCTCCGTAGGGCGCCCATCCGCAGGCGCGGCCCGTCAGGTGGCCTGGCCTCACACGCCGTTCAAGATTGACCCCGGCCGGTGCGAGCGAGGGGACGATCACCTTTCTGTGCTTCGTCCGGAGGCCGCGGGGGCCCGTGCGCGGCTCACTTGCCGGGTCTGCGGACCCATGGTGCTGCCGCGATCATGCTCACGCGCAGACCCTGCTCGGCCGACACGTAGCCTCAAGGATCGAGCCGGGCCGTCCGCAGGCGCAGGGCGTTGCCGATGACGCTGACCGAGGACAGCGCCATGGCCGCGGCGGCGATGACGGGCGAGAGCAGGATGCCCAGGAACGGGTACAGCACCCCGGCCGCGACCGGCACGCCGGCGGCGTTGTAGACGAAGGCGAAGAACAGGTTCTGGCGGATGTTGCCCATCACCGCCTTCGAAAGGCGCCGCGCCCGCACGATCCCCATCAAGTCGCCCTTGAGCAGCGTCAGGCCGGCGCTCTCGATGGCCACGTCCGTGCCGGTGCCCATCGCGATGCCGACGTCCGCCGCGGCGAGCGCGGGGGCGTCGTTGACGCCGTCGCCCGCCATGGCGACCACCTGCCCGGCCGCCTTGTAGCGCTCGACCACGGCGGCCTTCCGGTCGGGCAGCACCTCCGCCTCGACCTCCTCGATGCCGAGGCGGCGGGCGACGGCCTCGGCGGTGGTGCGGTTGTCGCCGGTCAGCATCACCACCCGGATGCCCTCGGTCCGGAGCGCCGCCAGCGCCTCCGCGGTCGTCGCCTTGACGGGGTCGGCGATGGCGATGACGCCCGCCACCCGTCCGTCGACGGCGGCGAAGATCGCGGTCGCGCCGTCTCGCCTCAGTTCGTCCGCCCCTGCCGCATATGCCGACACGTCCACGCCATGCTCGCGCAGGAAGGCCGCGTTGCCGAGCGCAACCCAGCGCCCCTCCACGGTGCCGAACGCGCCCTTGCCGGTCGGGCTTTCGAAGTCGGCGACGGCGGCGGTCGCGACGCCGCGCTCCTCCGCGGCCCGCACGACCGCCGTGGCCAGCGGGTGCTCGCTCGCCCGCTCGACGCTCGCCGCGAGGCGCAGCACCGTAGCCTCATCGAAGCCGGCTGCCGGCACGATCCGGGTGACCGCCGGCTTGCCCTCGGTCAGCGTGCCGGTCTTGTCGACCAGGAGGGTGCCCACCCGCTCCATGCGCTCCAGGGCCTCGGCGTTCTTGACCAGGACGCCGGCCCCGGCACCCCGTCCGACGCCGACCATGATGGACATCGGCGTGGCGAGCCCGAGCGCGCAGGGGCAGGCGATGATGAGCACCGCGACGGCGGCCAGGAGCGCGAAGGTGAAGCGCGGCTCCGGCCCGAAGGCCATCCAGGCGAGGAACGCGAGGACCGCCACGCCGATGACGGCGGGCACGAACCAACCGGCCACCTGATCGGCGAGGCGCTGGATGGGCGCGCGCGAGCGCTGGGCCTCGGCCACCATCTGGACGATGCGGGCCAGCATGGTGTCGCGCCCGACCTTCGTGGCCTCGATCACGAGGGCCCCGGACTGGTTCAGGCTGCCGCCGACCACGGGGGCGCCCGCCGCCTTGGTGACCGGCATCGATTCCCCCGTCACCAGGCTCTCGTCCACCGAGCTCCGCCCCTCGGCGACGAAGCCGTCGACCGGCACCTTCTCGCCCGGGCGCACCCGCAACCGGTCGCCGGCCGCGATAGCGTCGAGGGACGTCTCTTCCTCGGAGCCGTCCGGTCGAATGCGGCGGGCCGTCTTCGGCGTCAGGTCGAGCAGGGCACGGATCGCGCCGCCGGTGCTCTCCCGGGCGCGAAGTTCCAGTACCTGCCCGAGGAGCACCAGAACCGTGATGACGGCCGCCGCCTCGAAGTAGGCAGGCACGGCCCCGCCATGCCCGCGCAGGGCCTGCGGGAACAGGCCCGGGGCAGCTGTGGCGACGACGCTGTAGAGGAAGGCGCAGCCCGTCCCCAGCGAAACCAGCGTGAACATGTTGAGGTTGCGCGAGACCACGGAACGATAGCCACGCACGAAGAACGGCCAGCCCGCCCAGAGCACCACAGGCGCGGCGAGCACGAACTGTATCCAGTTCGAGGTTTGCTGCCCGAGGCGTTCCGTCAGACCGAACAGGTGGCCACCCATCTCCAGGACGAAGACGGGGAGCGTCAGCAGGAGCCCGACCCGGAAGCGTCGGGTCATGTCGACCAACTCCTCGCTGGGGCCGGTGTCGGCGCCGACCACGGCCGGCTCAAGCGCCATCCCGCAGATGGGGCAGCCTCCCGGGCCGACCTGTCGCACCTCCGGGTGCATCGGGCAGGTGTAGATCGTGCCCTCCGGCACCGGTTCCACCCTCGCCTGCCCCGGATCGAGGTAGCGGACCGGATCGGCCTCGAACTTGGTCCGGCATCCGTTCGAGCAAAAGTAGTACGGGCGCCCGGCGTGCTCGGCCCGATGCTTCGCGGCGTGCGGATCGACCGTCATCCCGCAGACGGGATCCTTGACCGTTCCGGTGCCGGAAGCCTGGGTCTCGTGATCACCGTGCCCAAATTGCGCATGGTCGTGCCCGGCATGATGGCCGTGGCGCTCGTGCGAGGGGGGGACGCTATGCGGCATGACCTGGCTCCCGTGGGTTCGCATCGCCTTCGGTCACCGGCTTCCGGTGACGGGAAGCAGGCCGAGGCTGTCCAAGGACATCGAACAGGTGACGGGGACGGCGGGCGTCCCCGTCGGGATGGGTGCCCCGGACCGGGGCGCGGCCGACCTACTTGGCGTGCTGCTTCAGCCACGCCTCCATCTCGCCGATCTCCTTCTCCTGGTCGTCGATGATCTTCTGGGCCATCGCCTTGGTGGACGGGTCCTTGGCGTGCTTCAGGGCGACCCTGGCCATCGCGACCGCGCCCTTGTGGTGCGGAATCATGTGGGTGCGGAAATCGACGTCCGGGTTGCCGGTGTAAGCGACGGCCATGTCCTTCATCATGGCCATGTCGGCGGCCTTGAAGTCCTTGGTCGAGGCGTCGTCCTTCGGGTCCGGCTTCATGGAGGACATCGAACCGTGGTCCTTCATGTCCTGCGCGTGGGCGGTACCGGCCAAACCGAGACCGAGAATGGCGGCGATGGCGAGCGTGTTCGGGGTTTTCATGGTCGTTACCTTTTTCGATGGCGTGGGATGCCGTCGCGCCGGAACGGACGTCCGCTCCGGCGCGACGGGGCGTCGTGAGGCGCGGCGGCGTTCAGTGACCGTGGGGAGGCTTGGTGGCCGTTCCGTCGGAACGTCCGTGGTCCATCCGCTCGCCGGACTTCGCGGGGCCCGTGTCCCCGAGACGCATGTCGTGGGCAGGCCCTCCCGCCGTGCCGCCGCGGCTCGGCGTGGGCTGCGTCTGCTGCTCGGCGTTCGCGTTGCCCTGGTCGTCGGCGAAGGCGGGCGATGCCGCACCGAAGGCCATCAGAAGGGTGGCGACAGCGGCGATTTTCATGTGGTGAACTCCTTGGCTCATTGAGGTTGGCCGGCCGCGGGCGTGCAGCTCGTCGACCGATGGCTCCGGCACGGGCACCCGCCTCGGGCGGCTCCCCCCTGCATCCCTGCGTGGGATCTTCAGGCCCCCTTCCGGTCGCGCTCGCGACAGGGGGCGATGTTCAGTCGAACTTGCCGCTGGCCGTGGCACCGTCGGGCGCGGTGAGCTGCACGGCGCCCTTCGGGCTGTTCCCGAGCGCCACCGGGGCCGTCCCGGTCAGTCGGTTGCCGTCGGCCGGCTCCAGGGGGACCCGGGTCGGCTTACCGCCGACGACGAGGATGGCCGTGCCCTTGAAGCCTGTGGCCGGCACCGGCTTCTGGCCGCCGTCCGACAGGAAGACGTCGACGGTCTCGCCCTTGGTAGCGAGCTCGACGTGGAACTTCCCGGCGTCGGCTACCCGGCCGCCGTGCTGGCCGGCGCTTTCGTGGGCGTACGCCGCGGTCGCCGCCATCAGGCCGGCGACGAGGGTCAGTCTGTGCAGGATCATGCTGGTTCTCCTCGGGGGTCAGTAGGCCTCGGCCGGGCGCGGTCGCGCGCCGTCCGGGGACGGGTCGGCCGGCGCCTCGGCGTGCAGGGCGTGCAGCCGCTCCAGCGGCTTGCGGCCGAAGCGCAGGAACAGGACGGGGGTCAGGAAGGTGTCGAGCAGCGTCGCGCTGACGAGGCCGCCGAAGATCGTCACCGCCACCGGGTGCAGGATCTCCTTGCCCGGGCTCGCGGCGTCGTACAGCAGCGGCACCAGCGCCACGCCCGCCGAGAGCGCCGTCATCAGCACCGGGGTCAGCCGCTCCAGGCTGCCGCGCACCACGAGGTCGGGCCCGAACGGCATACCCTCGTGCAGTGACAGGTTCAGGTAGTGGCTGATCTTCAGGATGCCGTTGCGGGCGGCGATGCCGGTCAGCGTGATGAAGCCGATCATCGACGCCACCGAGAGCGGCTGCCCGACCAGCCAGAGCGCGGCCACCGAGCCGATCAGCGCGAGCGGCACGTTGCCCATGATGATGAGCGCCAGGGCGGCCGAGCGGTAGCGGCTGAACAGGATGGCGAAGACCAGGGCCAGCGACAGCGCCGAGAGCGCCGCGATGGTCCGGCTCGCCTCCTCCTGCGCCTGGAAAGTGCCTTCCAGGCTGATGAAGAAGCCGGGCGGCATCGGCTCCTTCGCCACCGCCTCGCGGATGGCGGCCACGACGGTCGCCATGTCGGTGCCGGCCGTCGTGTTGGCCTGGACGACGATGCGGCGCCGGGCGTTCTCGCGCAGGATCTGGTTCGGCCCGTCGGTCTCGCGGATGTCGGCGACCTGACGCGCCGGCACCCAGCCCGAGGGCGTCTCCAGGAGTAGGTCGCCTAGCCCCGTCGTCGTCCGGCGGTTCTCGGCGAGGCGCAATACCACGTCGAAGCGGCGCACGCCGTCGACGACCGTCGAGACCACCCGACCGTTGGAGAGGCGGCTGATCTGCTCGACGACGGCCGCGGGCTGGACGCCGTAGAGGGCCGCCCGGGTGTAGTCGACGCGGACCTCCAGCTGCGGGATGCGCACCTGCCGCTCGACCTGCAGGTCCGCGAGACCCGGGATCGAGGCCATGCGGTCGCGCAGGGAGTTCGCGACCCGCCGCAGGGCGTCGAGGTCGTCGCCGAACACCTTGAGCGCGATCTCGGCCCGCACGCCCGAGAGCATGTGGTCGAGCCTGTGCGAGATCGGCTGGCCGACGTTGACCGCCACCGGAAGGGCGGCGAGGCGCCCGCGGATGTCGGCGACCAGCGCCTCCTTCGGACGCTTCGTGCCTTCGTCGAGCGCCACGTCGATCTCGGAGGAGTGGACGCCCTCGGCGTGCTCGTCGAGCTCGGCCCGGCCGGTCCGGCGGCCCACCGCCTTCACGCCCGGGATGTCCAGGAGCAGCTTCTCGGCGATCAGCCCGACCCGGTTGCTCTCGGCGAGCGAGATGCCCGGGTTGAAGGTCATGCTGACCGTGAACGAGCCCTCGTTGAACGGAGGCAGGAAGGCCCGGGGCAGGTTCCAGGCGGCGACGCCCGCGGCGGCGACCGCCACGGCGACGCTTCCAACGAGCCAGCCCTTGTGCCGGAAGGCGACCCGCAGCAGGGCGGCGTTGCCCCGCTTGAGCAGCTTGAGGAAGCGGCTGTCGTGCTCCTCAAGGTTCCTGAGCCCCGGGAGCAGCAGCGACGCCAGCACCGGCGTCAGGGTGATGGAGGTGAGCAGGCTCGCCAGGATCGAGATGATGTAGGCCTCGCCGAGCGGGGCGAAGAGCCGCCCCTCGATGCCGGACAGGGCGAAGAGCGGCACGAACACCAGGATGATGATCAGCGTCGCGTAGACGATGCCGGAGCGCACCTCGTTCGAGGCCTCCACCACCACCTGGAACACGCTCTTCGGGTTGCCGGCCCGTCGGTTCTCGCCGAGCCGCCGGTAGATGTTCTCGACGTCGACCACCGCGTCGTCGACGAGCTCGCCGATGGCGATGGCCAGGCCCCCGAGCGTCATCGTGTTGATGGACAGCCCGAACAGGTGGAACACCACCGCGGTCGTCAGCACCGAGACCGGGATGGCGAGCAGCGAGATCGCCGTGGTGCGCACGTTCAGCAGGAAGGCGAACAGCACCACCGCCACGACCAGCACGGCCTCGACGAGGACGCGCTCGACGTTGCGGATCGAGGTCTCGATGAAGTCTGCCTGCCGGAACAGCACTTGGTCGGCCTTGATGCCGCCGGGCAGGTTCGGGTTAAGTTCCTTCAGTGCGGTCTCGATGCTGCGGGTCAGCCGCACGGTGTCGACGTCCGGCTGCTTCTCGACCGAGACGATGACCGCGGGCTTGGCCATGTAGCCGGCGTCGCCCCGCTTCACCTTCGCGGCGAAGGACACCTCCCCGACCTGGCGCAGGTACACGGGCGTGTCGGCGACCGTCGCGACCACGAGGTTGCGCAGGTCGTCGAGGCTCATGGTCCGGCCGATGCTCCGGATCAGGTACTCGCGGGCGTTCTGGTCTGTGAAGCCGCCGCCGGCGTTGGTGCCGAACTGCGCCAGCGCCGTCTCCAGCTGGGCATTGGTCACCCCGAGCGCGCGCATGGCCGCCGGATTCGGGCTGACCCGGAACTGGCGCACCTCGCCGCCGATGGGGATGACCTGCGCCACGCCCGGGATGGTCAGCAGGCGCGGTCGGATGGTGAAGTCGGCGACCTCGCGCACCTGCATGGGGGTCGCGGTCTCGCTGGTGACCGCCACTAGCAGGATCTGGCCCATGATGGAGGAGACAGGGCCCATCACCGGGGTCACGCCTCGGGGCAGCTGGTCCTGGACGAGGGACAGGCGCTCCGCGACCTGCTGCCGGTTCCGATAGATGTCGGTCCCCCAGTCGAACTCGACGTAGGTGATGGACAGGCCCACGCCCGAGACCGAGCGCACGCGGGTCACGCCGGGGAGACCGTTCATCCGGGTCTCGATGGGATAGGTGACGAGTTGCTCGACCTCCTGGGGGGCGTACCCTTCCGCCTCCGTCATGACCGTGACGGTGGGTCTATTGAGGTCGGGAAAGACGTCGACCGGCAGTTTGGTCGCGGTGAAGGCGCCGTACAGTACCAGCACCGCGGCGAGCGCGAGGACGAGCAGGCGGTTGCGGACCGACTGGCTGACGAGGAAGGTGAACATCGGGCGGCCTCCTCAGCGAACCTGGTCGAGGAGTTCGGCGCCCTGGGTCACGACCCGCTTGCCGGACCCGATCCCCTCGGCCACGAGCACCCGGCCGCCGTCGAGCGGCTCGACCCGAACGGGCCGCGCCTCGAAGCGCTCGGCGGTGGTGTGCTCGTAGACGACGTCCTGCCCGTTGCCGGTGCGCACCACGGCAGAGCGCGGCAGCGCCAGGCCGGCCTGCTCGGTGTCGGTCCCGGCCAGCACCGTGACGAACTGGCCGACCCGCAGGCCCGAGGCGTCGCCCTGGACCGCGAACTGCACCGGGATGGCCTGGTTACGGTCGGCGAGCCCCGAGCCCTGGTAGGCGAGCCTCAGGGTCCTTCCGTCCGCGAGGCGGGCCGTGGCGTTCCGCGCGGCGGTCAGGGCGTCGAAGCTCAGCGCCTCGACCCAGAGGCGGTTCGGGTCGACGATCTGGAAGATCATGGCGCCCGGAGCCGCCATCTGGCCGGCCACCGCGGCCGCCTGCGCCACCACGCCGTCGACCGGAGCGACCAGGGTCTCGGGTTGCTGGCGGATCTTGTCCAGGGCGGCGCGGCGGTCATGCAGGCCGTTCAACTCCGCGACCGCGTCATCGAGCTGGGTCGTGGCAACGGCCCCCGTGGTGGCGAGCTTGCGGTAGCGCTCGACCCGACGCTCGACGATGGCGATCTGCTGGTCGAGTTCGCCCTGACGCTGGCGCATGTCGGAGACGTCGACGGCCTGAACCGGCGGCGTCACCGTGGCGAGCACGTCGCCCTTGCGAACCTTCGTGCCGAGGCGGGGGAAGACGCCGGACGGCGGTGGCGAGATCCGTCCGCCGACCGAGGACTGGACGACGCCGCTGGCGTTCGGGTCCGGGATGATGCGGCCCGGCAACTCGACCGAGCGGTGGAAGCTGCCCTGCTCCGTCATGACCGTGCGCAGGACCAGCAGGCGCTGGGTCGGCTTCGGCACGAAGACGGAGCCGTCGGGCAGGCGCTGCGCGAGGTCCGACGCCGCCGGCGCGGTCTGGCGCGGCTCGATCAGGGCGGCGCCTTGCACGGCTGAGCCGTGGTCCTCGTCGCCGTGTGCGAAGGCCGCGGTGCCGAGGACGAGGGTGATGCCGATGGCGAGCAGCGCCATGGCCGGCACGCTCCGACGTCCGCGCACGGCTGCGGTGACGAGCATGCCGAGCAGGAAGGCGACCGCGACCGCGGCCACCAGCGTCGGGTCCTTGGCCGTCAGGCGCTCCCTGATGCCCTGGGCGAACTCCGAGACGCGCGCCGGTACCCCCTGCGCCGAAGCGGGCTTGGCAGGCAGGGCGGCCGGGGCGGCGTTCCTATCGGGCACGGTGACCGCGACGGCCAGCACGTCGACGGCGTCGCCCGCGGTGACGGTCGCGACGAGTTCGTGACGGCCGGGCTTCGACAGCCATGGCGCCGGCAGGGCGTAGCCGCCCTCCGAAGTGGCGGTCGCGATCCTCGGCCCCTCGGGAGTCTCGACCTCGATGGTCGCGCCGGGCACCGGCTCGTTCGTCCGGAAGCGGTCGAGGAACAGCGTTAGGGTTCCGTCGCGCGGGACGGCGACGAGCTCGAAGGCATCCGAGAGCGCCTCGCCGCGCGGCGCGATGGTCTTCGAGACGGGCGGCGGCGCGGCGCCGTGGTCGTGGCCCTCATGGGCGAGCGCAGGCCCCGCCAAGACGGCGGCAAGCAGCGCCACCACGCCATAGGCGGCGGCAAAACGGGTCGACATGAATAGGAATCCTCGCGTCGGGAAGTCCGGACGGCGCCGATAGCGGGCGCATTCCGGGCGTCGCGCGCCTCAGGCGCGCCCTACTTCACGCGAGGGTTCGTGGGGGCTCGGGCAGGGCCTCGGGGCCGAGGCCGGCATGGCCTACGACGTCATGCGGGATCAGCGTGACGGTCCGGAACAGGGACGGCGACAGGATCGAGGGGCCCGGAAGGACGCCGGTGGCGCAGCAGGCCATCGTCCCGCAACAGCGGGTCTTGCAACCGGGCTGGCAGCAATCGTTCGCGCTCGCCTCGATGCTCGCTCGATCCACCGCCACGAGCGCGATCTTGGACCAGGTCGGCGCCTCGGACCGGACCGCCGGCTTGGCGGTCGCGGGCATCGCCGCCTTGACCGTCGAAGGCACGGGCTTCGACGGCGTCGCAGCCACATGATGGCCGTGGTGCGCGTGGCCCTCGTGGGCCTGGACCGCGGACGGCGCGACGTAGGCGATGATCGCGAGGATCATCGCCGCCATCAGGCGCACGATTTGCCGGTCGGGGCTCATGAGGGCTGCTTACACCGATTCCAGTGGCGGGACTATGTCGTCGTCGGGAACGTGAATGCCGAAGTGACGGTTTGGTTGCCGCCGAGGCGCTTCAAGCCGCCGCGGGCAGCGGTTCGGCCGGGTAGCCGGCTGCCGTGATGGCCCGGGCGATGCGCTCGGCGGGACCGCCGGCACCCGACACGGTGACGAGCTTGGCCCCCAGGTCGATGTCCACCCGAGCCTCAGGCTCGACGCCGAGGACGGCGCGCGTGACGCCTTTGGCGCAGCCGCCGCAACCCATTTTCTCGACCTTGTAGCGGACCATGACGCTTTCCCTCAGCGGCGTCCTACCCAGATGGGGCTTCCCATCGTGGGAAGGTCAAGGGCCGGCGGCGCCCGTCAGGCCGGGGTCCATGCGGAAACCGTCGCCGCGTGCTCCCGGTGGCCGTGCCGGATGCCCTCCCAGCCGTGCCAGCCCGTGTAAAGCCCGAGCAGGACGATCAGGGCCGCCGAGGCGTAAGGGGCCCGACGGGCGAAGGCGCCGAACCCGGACCAGCGGCTCGCCGCGTGCTTCACGCTGAGCGCCGCCAGGACACCGGCCGACACCATCGTGAGCGCCAGCCCGAGGCTGAAGCACACGACCAGCGCGAAGCCGAGGCTGAATTGCTTGAGCTGGATGCACAGCAGCAGCACCGTGATGGCGGCCGGGCACGGGATCAGGCCACCCGTCAGGCCGAACAGCACGATCTGGCCCGTGGTCACGGTGCGGCCCCCGAACCGCCGCCGGATGTCCTCGGCATGTGCCCGGGCGTGCGCGTCGTCCTCGTCGCCCAGGTCCATGTGGTCGTGTGCGTGGCCGTGTTCCTCGAACGCGAACTCGTGGGCCTCGGGCCCGGCCGAACCCTCGATGCGGATCTGCGCCTTGAAGGCGTGCGGTTCCGGGATCTCGTCCGCGCTCTCCAGGCAGTCGCCGCGGACCGCGAACCAGAAAACCTGCGGGATCCCGTCCCGCCGAACGGTCTCGACGGTGACCGTGTCCGCCGCGGGCAATGGCCCGCCTTCGGCTCGCAGGCGCCAACGCGGCGGCACACCGTCCTCGAATATCTCCAGCGTCAGCGGTCCGTCCCGCGTGGCGAGGCGGCGGCGCTCGTCGTGATGATGATGGTGCGCGTCATGCCGCTCACGCCAGGTCCTCCACGCCATCCAGAGGGCGACCCCCACGATGATGATGGCGGAGGCGAGCTGCAAGTACGGCTCCGCGGCCTCGCCGCCCCATTCCTGGCCGAGGTACTGCCCGCCGAGCGCGATCATCCACACCACCGCCGTGTGCGAAAGCGTGGCCGCCAAGCCCAGCAGGACCGCCTGCATGACCGTGCCGCGGACCGCGATGATGAAGGCGGCCATCATCGTCTTGGAGTGGCCGGGCTCCAGGCCGTGCAGGGCGCCGAGCAGGATCGCGCTCGGCACGAACAGCCAGGCGTGCGCGGCTCCTTGCTGCAACAGGTCGGGAAACGAGGCCATGACGGATCACCCTCTACTTGAGATAGGTCCTGACGACCTCGATGAGCTCGGCCGCGCCCTTGGCACGCTCCGGGTCGGGCTCGCGAGCGGGGTCCACGACGTGATGGCGGATGTGATCCTCCATGAGCTCGGCGGTCAGCCCGTTGATGGCACCCCGCATGGAGGCGACCAGCATCAGGACGTCGGTGCAGCCGATCTCCGCTTCCAGCGCGCGCTCGACGGCTTCGGCCTGCCCCTTGATCCGGCGCACGCGCGCCAGGAGCTTGGTCTTGTCCTTGACGGTATGGGACATGGATTGGCTCCTCTCGCATCGTAATATAGGGGGGTACCCTATTTACGTCGAGTGGGTGCCCCCTTGCGGGTCGAGGAGGGCGTGCCGTGAAGGAAAAGGATCCCTGCATCGGCGTCTGCCGGTTCGACGGCAAGTCCGGCTGGTGCGCGGGCTGCGGTCGGACCGTCCCGGAGATCAGGGCATGGCGAAAGATGACGCCCTTTCGGCGCGATGCGCTCGCGCGCGACTTGCCGCGCCGCGTCAAGCGGGCCGCCGCAGAGGGGGACGCGCCATGACCGGGCGGGCCGTCCCCGACGCGGATGCCGCGGGGACCACGTCGCGCGGGGCTTCCGTGGGTGCCGACAGGCTGAGCGGAACGTTATTGGTCGAGCGCCAGCGTCAGGCCGACGGGGAGCGATCCGCCGCAAGGCACGACGATGCCCCAGGCGAACGAAGCCTGCTGCTCGCCGCCGACTGCTACAGGGGGCGCGCCTCGTGCGAGGCTCCTCTCGCTGGCAGCGGAGTTCCAACGTCATGGCCGTGGCACGGCGACGCTTGGTAGCCGAAGGTTCCGCGTCGACCTGGTCCGGGCAGGCGCTCCCCATCCGGCAAAGCGGGGGCTTCGCGTGCGTGCTGGCTGGAGGCCGCTAGCCGGCTCCGGACGAGGGTTGAGGTGCTGCGTCGCCTCGACCGAGCGCGTCGACCGCGACGGCACGATCCCTCCCGGGAGGACCTCCGTTCGGACATCGGTCCTTCCGCCCCGGGAAGCACCACGTCGACCGCACCGTTCCGCTCCGGCGCTCCGCAGGATTGACTATCGTCGGTCCGATGATCGACCCGGGCTACGGGGCGGTGGCCCGCCGTACGACCAGAAATGCCTTCGCGACGACGGGATCGAGCCATGGACGTGGTCGCCCGCGGCACCCGCTCGGCGTAGGGACCGAGAAACGAAGGGTTGCGGGATGGGGCGCATCGTTGTCATATCCCCTCCAGGGGGATAGGATATGGAAATGAGCCACGCCTCGCACCCGGACATCGTCAAGCGCCTGAAGCGCGCCCATGGCCATCTTGCCGGCGTGATCGCCATGATCGAGGAGGGCCGCCCGTGCCTCGACCTTGCCCAACAGCTCCACGCGGTGGAAGGCGCCCTCGCGAACGCCAAGCGCGTCCTGATCCAAGACCACATGGAGCACTGCCTCGGCGAGGGGGTCGACCAGAGCGGCCGGGCCGCGCGCGAGGCGCTGGCCGAGTTCAAGGCGCTGGCAAAGTACCTGTGAGGTCGGTCCGATGCTGAGCGTCCTCGCCGACCGGACCTACCGGCACCTGTTCGCCGCGCAGGTGATCGCCCTCGTCGGCACCGGCCTCCTCACCGTCGCGCTCGGCCTCCTCGCCTACCGGCTGGCCGGCGCGGACGCCGGTGCAGTCCTGGGCACCGCGCTCGCCATCAAGATGGTGGCCTACGTGCTGGTGGCGCCGGTGGCCCAAGCGTTCGTAGGTCGCCTGCCGCGGCGCGCCTTCCTCGTCGCCACCGATCTCGTCAGGGCCTGCGTCGCCCTGATGCTCCCCTTCATCGACCAGGCCTGGCAGGTCTACGTGCTGGTCGCGGTCCTGCAATCGGCTTCGGCGGCCTTCACACCCGCCTTCCAGGCTACCATCCCGGACATCCTGCCCGACGAGCGCGACTACACCCGCGCCCTGTCGCTCTCGCGGCTCGCCTACGACCTGGAGAACCTACTCAGCCCGGCGCTGGCGGCCCTGCTGCTGACGGCCATCGACTTCCATGGGCTGTTCGCGGGCACGGTCGTCGGCTTCCTCTGCTCGGCGGCGCTGGTGCTCACCACGACGCTTCCAACGCCGAAGGCGCCTGTCCGCCGTACCGGGATTTACGACCGTACGACGCGGGGCCTGCGCATCTGTCTCGCGACGCCGCGCCTGCGGGGACTCCTCGCCCTGAACCTCGCGGCGGCGGCGGCCGGCGCCATGGTCATCGTCAACACCGTCGTGATCGTGCAGGCCGTCCTCAATCGTCCGCAGGACGACGTCGCCCTGGCGCTCGGACTGTTCGGGGGCGGCTCGATGGTCGCGGCCCTGATCCTGCCCCGGGTCCTCGACCGTCTGTCCGACCGCACCGTCATGATCGTCTCCTCCGCCCTCCTGGGCGTGGTCCTGCTCGGGTTCGCGGGGGGCTCGCGGCACGGTGTCGGCTGGGTTGCCCTACTGGGGACCTGGCTCGTGCTCGGAATCGGCTACTCCGCCGCCCAGACTCCGACCGGACGCCTGCTCCGACGCTCGGCGTCCCCGGAGGACAGGCCGGCGTTGTTCGCGGCCCAGTTCGCCCTCTCCCACGCCGCCTGGCTCGCGACGTACCCGCTGGCCGGCTGGCTCGGGGCGACCGTCGGTATGGCCACCACCTCGGCCGTCCTTGGCTGCATCACGCTCGCCGCCGTCGCCGCGGCCCTGCTGCTCTGGCCGTCCGACGACCCCGAGACCGTCGAGCACGCCCACTCCGATCTCGACGCGTCCCACCCCCACCTGGTGGCGGCCCGCGGCCGACGCCATGCCCACGCCTTCGTCATCGATGACCTTCACCACCACTGGCCATCGGGTCGGCCGGGATGACCGCCTGCCTGTCCATCCCGGTGAGCGGTTCATGCCCCGGTTAGGCGACCGGTGGTACCGGCGGTTCGAAGGCGCTCGGTCGCGCCGTGGACACCCCGACCGAGATCGCGCTCCACCTCAGCGACGAGGACGGTAAGCCGGTCTCCACAAAGGGGGCGACCGGCAAGGCCACGGTCCTTTCGGGTGGCAAGACCGAGACGGTCGACCTCGTTTCCGCCGGCGGGGCGAAGCTCGCGGGTTCCCTCGTGAAGCCGCTCGTCTCGGGCGACAAGGTCGTGGTCTCGGCCCGCACCGCTGACGGGCGCAGGATGCAGGTGCGCCACGTGGAGCGGTAAGATCCCGCCAGCCTTCTCCCAAGCCCGGGTCGTCGCGACGACGCCCCGGGCTCCGGGCGCCGCAGACCTTCACGCCCCACCTTCGAGACGACGCGCCACCCGACGAGCCGGAGGCTTGACGCCCAGTTCTCGGCTCCGAAGCGAGGCCATGGGTCCGTGGGCGGAGCGCTTACGGGACCCCGGCTCTGAGCACGGTCACTGTATCCCCGCCGTCCAAGGAGGCAGCCCGGCTCCGGCGTTCGGGAGGTGGAGTGTGCCGCCGGGTCGGTCGCGGTGGCTGTCCGGGCTCAGGCGGTCACGCCGCCACGGTAACGCGCGAACGCGATCCGGCCCTCCGGCCCGAACAGGACGACGTCGTAGGTGTCGGGCTCCATGCCCTCGACCTCCATGCCGGGCGAGCCGACCGGCATGCCGGGAACGGCCAGCCCGATCCCGTTCGGCCTTTCCGCCAGCAGGCGCCTGATCGCGCCGGCCGGGACGTGCCCCTCGATCACGTAGCCGCCGACCTGGGCGGTGTGGCAGGAGGCAAGCTCGCGAGGCACCCCCAGGCGGATCTTGAGCGGGTTCACCGGGCCCTCGGTCACGGTGACGGTAAAGCCGGCCTCGCGCAGGTGGGTGATCCACTTCTCGCAGCAGCCGCAGCTCGGGTCCTTGGTGACCGAAACCGTCGGCAGCCCCTCCGCCAAGGCGCCCCGTCCGAGCGCCAGCCCCGCCGCCAGGCCCACGAGCACGGCACGTCTGGATGGCATCGCATCGCTCCTCATCGTCATCTCCCGTTCGTCCTCACTCGGCCGCCTGCGGCAGCCGCCTCGCCTCACCGTTCGTCCCCTCGCGGACCGCGCCGGCCGGGGGCAGCCCGCGCCCCTTCACCAGGGCGTAGACCGCCGGGATCACCAACAGGGTCAGCACAATCGAGGAGACCATCCCGCCGATCATCGGCACCGCGATGCGCTGCATGACCTCGGAGCCCGGGCCGGTGCTCCAGAGGATGGGCAGGAGCCCCGCCATGATGGCGACGACCGTCATCATCTTGGGCCGGACCCGCTCGACCGCGCCGCCCATGATGGCCCGGCGCAGGTCCGCGGGCGCGAGCGGGCGTCCCTCGCGCCCGCACTGGGCGCGGACCTCGTCGAGGGCGTGGTCGAGGTAGACCAGCATGATCACGCCGGTCTCCGCGGCGACGCCGGCGAGCGCGATGAAGCCGACCGCCACCGCGACCGACATGTTGAAGCCCATCCACCAGAGCAGCCAGACGCCGCCGACCAGGGCGAAGGGCAGCGACAGCATGACGATGAGGGTCTCGGTGAGCCGCCGGAAGTTCAGGTAGAGGAGCAGGAACACGACCAGCAGCGTCAGCGGGACCACGATCCTGAGGCGCGCCTCGGCCCGCTCCAGGTATTCGTACTGCCCGCTCCACTGCAAGGTCGTGCCCTGTGGCAGCCGCACCGCGTCGGCCACCGCCTGACGCGCCTCGGCCACATAGCCGCCGAGGTCCCGCCCCGCGATGTCTACGAACAGGTAGACCGCGAGTTGCCCATTCTCGGTACGGATCGAGGTCGGTCCCCTGGTGAGCTCGACCTTGGCCACCTCGCCGAGCGGCACTGTACCGCCCGTTGGCAGCGGCACCTGGACCTCGTTCGCGATGGCCTTCGGGTCCGAGCGGAAGGCGCGGGGGTAGCGCACGTTGACCGTGTAGCGCTCGCGGCCCTCGACGGTGTTCGTTACGCTCTGCCCACCGAGCGCGGTCGCGACCACGTCCTGCACGTCGCCGACCGTCAGGCCGTAGCGCCCGAGCGTCTCCCGGTCCGGCGTGACGTCGAGGAAGTAGCCGCCGATGACCCGCTCGGCATAGGCGCTCGACGTGCCCGGCACGGTCCGCACCACCGCCTCCACTTGGCGGGCAACCCCCTCCATCGCCGTCAGGTCGGTGCCCAGCACCTTCACGCCCACCGGGGTGCGGATGCCGGTCGATAGCATGTCGATGCGCGCGCGGATCGGCTGCGTCCAGGCGTTCGAGACGCCCGGGAATTGAAGGGCGGCGTCCATCTCGGCCTTCAGGCTGGTCAGCGTCACGCCCGGCCGCCACTCGGCCTTCGGCTTCAGGGCGATGACCGTCTCGAACATCTCCATCGGCGCGGGGTCGGTCGCGGTGTTGGCGCGCCCGGCCTTGCCGTAGACCGAGGCGACCTCCGAGAAGCTCTTGATGATCCGGTCCTGGATGGCGAGGAGCTCGCCGGCCTTGGTCACGGAGATGCCCGGCAGGGTGGTGGGCATGTAGAGCAGCGTGCCCTCGTCGAGGTCGGGCATGAACTCGGAGCCGAGTTGCCGGGCGGGCCAGACGGTCGCCGCCATTACGCCCACGGCGAGCAGCACGGTGAGCACCCGGGCCCGCAGAACGCCGGTGATGAGGGGCCGGTACAGCCAGATGAGGAGCCTGTTCAGCGGGTTGCGGTGCTCGGGGACGATGCGCCCACGCACGAACAGTACCATCAGGGACGGCACCAGGGTCACCGACAGCAACGCCGCCGCCGCCATGGCGAAGGTCTTGGTGAAGGCGAGCGGCCCGAACAGCCGTCCCTCCTGGCTCTCCAGGGTGAAGATCGGCAGGAAGCTCACCGTGATCACGAGGAGCGAGAAGAACAGCGAGGGTCCGACCTCCGCGGCGGCCTCGACCAGGACCTCGACACGCGGCTTGCCCGGGGGCGCGCGTTCCAGATGCTTGTGGGCGTTCTCGATCATGACGATAGCGGCATCGACCATGGCGCCGACCGCGATGGCGATGCCGCCGAGCGACATGATGTTGGCGCCGATTCCGAGCGCCCTCATGCCGGCGAAGGCCATCAGGATGCCGACCGGCAGCATCAGGATGGCCACGAGCGCGCTGCGCACGTGCAGCAGGAAGACGATGCAGACGAGGGAGACGACAAAGCTTTCCTCGACCAGCGTGTGGCGCAGGGTGTCGATGGCCGCGTCGATGAGTTGGGAGCGGTCGTAGACCGGCAGGATCTCTGTGCCCGCCGGCAGGCTCCTTGCGACCTCGGCGAGCTTCGCCTTCACCCCCTCGATGACGTTCAGGGCGTTCGCGCCGAAGCGTTGCAGGACGATGCCGCCGGCGACTTCCCCCTCGCCGTTCATCTCGGTGATGCCGCGCCGCTCGTCCGGCCCGAGCTCGACCCGGGCGACGTCCCGCACCCGCAGCGGCGTGCCGCCCACGGTCTTGAGCACGATGTTCTCGATGTCGGCGACGCTCCGGACGTAGCCGCGCCCGCGCACCATGAACTCGAACTCGGACAGTTCGACCGTACGGCCGCCGACATCGGCGTTGCTTGACCGGATGGCGTCCCGGAGCTTGTTGAGGCTGATGCCCTGCGCGCGCAGCCGGTTCGGGTCGACCACGACGTTGTACTGCTTCACGAACCCGCCGACGCCCGCGACCTCGGCCACGCCCTCGGCGCGCGAGGCTCCGAACCGAATGACCCAGTCCTGCAGGGAGCGGAGTTCGGCGAGCGTCCGCTCACGCGCGACCACCACGTACTGGTAGACCCACCCGACGCCGGTCGCGTCGGGGCCGAGGGTCGGCGTCACCCCCGCGGGAAGCCGGCTCGCCGCCCCGTTGAGGTATTCCAGCACGCGCGAGCGGCCCCAGTACGGGTCGGTGCCGTCCTCGAAGATCACGTAGACGAAGGACACGCCGAGGAACGAGAAGCCGCGCACCACCTTCGCTTTCGGCACCGTCAGCATGGCGGTGGTCAGCGGGTAGGTGACCTGGTCCTCCACCACCTGCGGGGCTTGGCCCGGGTATTCCGTGTAGACGATGGCCTGCACGTCCGAGAGATCGGGGATGGCGTCGAGGGGCAGCGTGCGCAGCGCCAAAACGCCGGTCGCCACCGCGAACATGGTCCCGACCAGCACCAGGACGAGGTTGCGGGCCGACCAGCCGATGAGGCGCGCGATCACGGCGTGCCTCCCGCGCCCGACGCCTGCCGGTCGTCCTTGGGCGCGGTCATGCCCTGCAGCGCGGCCTTCAGGTTGCTCTCGGCGTCGATCAGGAAGTTCGCCGCCGTGACCACCCGGTCGCCGGCCGAGACGCCCTCGCGGATCTCGACGTAGCCCCGACCGCGGAGACCGACCTTCACCGCCTTCGGCTCGAAGCGGCCCTCGCCGCGGTCGAGCAGCACGACCTGTCGCTCGCCGGTGTCGATGACGGCGTCGTCGGGCACCGCCACCACCGGCTTCGCGTCGCCCGTCGTGATCTCGACGTCCGCGTACATCGACGGGCGCAGGGCGCCGTCGGGGTTCGGCAGCTCGACGCGCAGGCGGGCGGTCCGGGTCTCCATGTTGAGGTGGGGGTAGATCCGGGTCACCGTCCCGGTGAAGGTCCGGTCCGGGAAGGCCCGCACCCGCACCGTCGCCTTCTGCCCCTCCGCCACCCCGGCGAGGTCGCGCTCGGTCACGTCGGCCAGCACCCAGACGCGCGTGTGATCGACGATGCGGAACAGGACGTCCCCGGACTTGGCCTTCATCCCGTCCGAGACGTTGCGCTCGACCACGACCCCGTCCCGGGGCGAGGACCAGGTGATGGAGGGTGGTACCTTATGGGTGCGCCCGATCTCGTCGATGACCTCCGGCGGGATGGCAAGGTTCTCCAGCCGCCGGCGGCCCCCCTCGTAGCCTATGGAGGTCAGGTACTGGGCCGCGACCGCGTTGATCTCGGGCGCGAACAGGCGCAGCAGCGGCTGGCCCTTGTGGACGTGGTCGCCGGTGGTGACCGGCTCGACCTTCTCGATGAAGGCGTCCGTGCGCATGGCGATGACGGAGATGCGGCGCTCGTCCTCCTCGACGCTGCCCGGCGCCCGCACCGGCAGAGACAGGACGCGGCGCTCCGCGAGCTCGGTCCGCACGCCCGTGCGCTGGACCTTGCCCGTTGCCACCTTCACGACGCCGCCCTCGTCCTCGCCCGCGTAGACGGGGATGTAGTCCATCCCCATCGAATCCTTCTTCGGCACAGGCGAGGTGTCGGCCAAGCCCATCGGGTTGCGGTAGTACAGCACCTGCCGGGCGTCGGACGTCGCCGCACCCTGCCCCGAAATGCCGTTCGCGGCCCTGTCGGCGGGCATGGCCTCGCCGTCCTCCGGGTCATCGAAGCGCACGTCCTCGCCGGCACGCACGGCCCGGAAGACGCGCCCGTCGGCGGTCAGCATCGGCGCGAGCGAGTAGGCCGGCTTCCCGTCCGGGTCCCGATAGTAGACGACCGGCCCGGTCGCCTTCGCGGGGGACGGGGTGACCGGAGCCGGCTCGCCGGGGGGGCGGTGGGCGAGCCGGCTCCGCGCGCGTTCGACGAGCGCCGGCACGGGATTGCCCCCGTGCCCGGCGACGTAGCCGGCGCTCCCCGCCACCAGCGCGGCGAGGGCACCGGCCGTCCAGCCCGCCCGGCTCATTTGACGGCCTGGAAGACGAGCTTGTTCTCGACGGTGCCCGTCTCGCCCTGGACCTTGGCCCCGAGCGACAGACGCCAGCCTCCCGCCATCGAGAGCTTCGCCTTGAAGCGGTAGACGCCCGGCTCGGTCGAGGGGACCTGCTCGATCTTCGAGACCATCTCCTCCATGCTGTCGGGGGCCATGTCGATGCGCTTGGCGAAGATCACGGCGTCGGTCACCGGCTTGCCGGTGCGCCTGTCGACGAGGCGGACGGACAGGACGGCCTCGCCGACCTTCGCCTCACGCTGCACGAGCTCGAACGCGTAGTCCTTGATGTCGGCGACGGCTGGCCCCGTCAGGGCGGCAGCGAACAGCGCAGCCCAGAGGGCGCGCGAGAAGGATTTCCGGGTCACGTTTGTCGTCTCCTGAATGCGATGAATGGCCACGCGCGGACGCGCGTCACCGTGCCGGCGCAGGCGCCGGCGGCATCGGGTCAGGCTCGGGGAGGCTCTGGCGGCGGGGGGCCGTGCACGCTGGCGAACGAGGCCGCTTCGGGCCAGGCCGGCGCGGCGCGCGTCGCCGCCGGCCTCGGGATGGGGACCGCGGTCGGCAGGAGCGAGGCGACGCCGGCGTGACAGAGCGCCTTCAGGGGGCAACCCGCCTTGGCGCAGTCCGGGTTCAGTGGCTTCTCGGGCGGGCAGCAGGGCATGTCGTCCATGGCCATGCCGGCCATGTCGATCCCTCCCATCGCTTCATGGCCCATGCCGAGCATGGCCTCGCGGGACCCTTGCGCCTGCGCCGTCATGGAGGCGCGCATGCCCACGGCGGCCGCAGAAGCGGTCACTGGCGTCAGGGCGAGGCTGACAACCGCCATGAGCGGGAGCAGCCGCCGAAGGGCGAGCCAAAACGTCACCAATCGAGGATGCCAGTTTTCAGGGCGCGCATGAAGCCTCCCGGTTTCCCGCGCGCAGCGACCTGCAGGTGGCCTGGATAAGGCTTTCCACGGTGGGAAGGTCAAGCCCAGGATGGCAGCCTGACTTACGGTCGTCCCGGGTCAGGCCCTAGGGAACCAGGCGTCGCCCGAGCGGCCCTGCATCCGACGCCTCGATCATGGAGCGGATGCGGGCAGACATCGTGTCGACGGCGAAGGGCTTGGTCAGGACCGCCATGCCCGGTGCGAGATGGCCGTTCCCGAGAATGGAATTCTCGGCGTATCCGGTAATGAACAGCACCTTGAGGTCCGGACGGGTGACGCGGCCGGCATCGGCCATCTGCCGGCCGTTCATGCCGCCTGGCAGCCCCACGTCCGTTACCAGAAGGTCGATACGGACGTCCGACTGCAGCACCTTGAGGCCCGCGGCGCTGTCGGCGGCCTCAATGGCGGTGTAGCCGAGATCCTCCAAAATGTCGTTGACGAGCATGCGGACCGTCGGCTCGTCGTCCACGACGAGGACGGTCTCGCCCTGTTCGGAGCGGGGTAGCGTCGCCGCGACTTCGTCACCCGTGTCCTCGGCGATCTCGCCGTAGTGGCGCGGAAGGTAGACGCACACGGTCGTGCCCCTGCCGACCTCCGAGTAGATTCGCACCTGCCCGCCGGACTGCTGGGCGAAGCCGTAGATCATCGAGAGGCCGAGGCCAGTGCCCTCGCCCAGCGGCTTGGTGGTGAAGAACGGCTCGAACACCCGCGTGACGACGTCCGGCGGCATTCCGGTACCGGTGTCGGTGACGCAGAGGGAGAGGTACTGCCCCTCGGGCATGTCATGCTGGCGTGCGGCCCGCTCGTCGAGCCATTTGTTGGCGGTCTCGACCGTGATGCGCCCGCCGTCCGGCATCGCGTCACGCGCGTTGATGCACAGGTTGAGCAGCGCGTTCTCAAGCTGCGGTGGGTCCACCAGCGCAGGCCACAGCCCGGATGCGCCGACGACCTCCACGGGAATGGCCGGGCCGACCGTACGCTGGACCAATTCCTGCATACCGGAGACGAGGCGATTCACGTCGGTGGGCTTGGGGGCCAGGGTCTGGCGGCGCGAGAAGGCGAGCAGGCGGTGGGTCAGGGCGGCCGCGCGCTTCGAGGCGCCCTGCGCGGCCGCCATGTAGCGGTCGACATCGCTGAGCCGTCCCTGTTGCATCCGGGTCTGCATCAGTTCCAGCGAGCCGGAGATGCCGGCGAGCAGGTTGTTGAAGTCGTGCGCCAGGCCGCCGGTCAACTGTCCGACCGCCTCCATCTTCTGCGATTGCCTCAGGGCTTCCTGAGCCGCCGCGAGTTCCGCCTCGCGCGCCTTCGCCACGCTCAGGTCGCGACCGACGGCGATGAAGTGCAGCCCGTCCGGCTCGGGCGCCACGGTCCATTCGATGGGCTTCCACGACCCGTCGCTCGCGGCGATGCGGTTCTCGAACCGGGTTGGCCGCTTCGTGTCGCCCATCCGGACGAGGGCCGCGAGCGTCTGGTCCGTGTCGTCGGGATGCATGAAGGTCGCGTAGGGCCGCGACAAGAGCTCGGCCTCGGACCAGCCGAGCACCTGGGTCCAGGCAGGGCTCACCGCCGACATCGTCCCCTGGTAGTTGGCGCGGGCTAGCATGTCCTCGGACAGGTTCCAGAGCCGGTCGCGCTCGGCGGTACGCTCGGCGAGGGTCGCGGCATGCTCCCTCTCCTCCGTCACGTCCCGCGCGCTGCAGTAGAATTGCCCGCCCTCGGGGACCGCGACCCAGGCTAGCCAGCGGTACCCACCGGCGGTGGTGCGGCAGCGGTTCTCGAAGCGGAGGACCGCCTCCCCGGCCCGTAGCCGATCCAGCGCGGCGTGGGTGGCCCTGACGTCGTCGGGGTGGACCAGCTCGACGAAGGGGATGCGTGCGGCCTCCGCATCGCTCCAGCCCAGCAGCGACTTCCAGGCCGGGTTGGTCCGGACGAAGAATCCGGCGTCGTCGGCGATGCCCAGGAGGTCCGTGGAGACCTGCCAAGTCCGGCTCAACTCGCGCGACCGTTCGGCGACCTGCCGTTCGAGGTCGGCGTTGAGGTCGCGCAAGGCCGTCTCGACACGGCTCCGCTCAACCGCGATGCGGGTCCTGCCCGCGACTTCCCGGATGAAGGCCAAGTCGTCCGGCGCCCAGTCCCGCACCTCTGCATGGTTGACGAAGAGGACGGCCACGAGCCGACCCTGTTCGAGCACCGGCACGTTGACGAAGGCGTGCGCGCCGCGCCCCTTCGAGGCCTCCGCCGCGCCCGCCGTCCTATCGTCGCGCTCGACATCCGCGATGCTGACGAACTCGCCACGCTTCAGGCTGTCGATGAACGACCCGTAGGTGCGCAGCGGCACGACGCCGGCGAGGGTCTCGACGCCCGGTGCGTTCCAGTCGCGCTCGACGTGGAGCGTCTCGGCGTCGGGGTCGATGGTGCCGTATCCCACACGGCTGACCGCCAACGTCTCGCCGAGGACCTGTGAGGCCGCGAAAGCGATGTCGTCCGCCCTCGTGAGCTCATTGAACCGGTCGGTGATTCGCACCAGCGCCTCGCGACGCGTCTCCGCCCGCGCACGGTCGGTGACGTCCGCGCCCTCGATGAAGATACCCCCGACCGTACCGTCGACATCCCGGATCGGTTGGTAGACGACGTCGACGAAGCGCTCGTCATGCGGGCCGCCCGGCACCGCCTGCACGGCGTAGCGGATGCCATGGAACGTCTGCGGCACGCCGCTGTCGTAGACCTGGTCGAGAATTTCCAGGAACCCTTGCTCGACCGCGTCGGGCAGGGCTTCCGCGACCGTCCTGCCTACGACGTCCCGGTGGCCGACGAGCTTCAGGTAGCGGGGATTGGCCAGTTCGAACCGATGCTCCCTGCCACGCAGCACGGTCATGAACGTCGGAGTCTGCTCGAAGAGGCTGGCGAAGCGCTCGCGCTCGGCCGACAGGCGGCGCTCGGCCAGGACCTGCTTAGTGATTTCGGTACAGGCACAGAACAGCCCCGCGACCGTGTTTCTGTCGTCCGGGACGGGCGTGTACGAAAACGAGAAGTGCGTTTCCTCGGGGTAGCCGTTCCTGTGCAAGGTGAGATGGAGGTCGTCCATGTGCACCGGGTCGCCGGCATACACCCGATCCATCAGGACCCCGACCTCGATGCGGACCTCGGGCCAGACATCGAAGAACGGGCGACCGAGGGCATCGGGATGCCGGGCGCCGAGCATGGGGGCGTAGGCGTCGTTGTAGACGAGCGTACGCTCGGGACCCCAGCACAGGAACATCGGCTGGCGCGAGCTGAGCATCACTCGCAACAGCGTCACGAAGGCTTGCGGCCACCGGTCCGCCGGCCCGAGGAACGTCGACGCCCAATCGTGGGCGCGCATCCGCGCGCCCATGTTGCCGCCTCCTGCCAGGAAGCCGGGAGCCTGGGTCATCGGATCAGGCTTGCCCTTGCGCTAGCGGAGACCGTGTCGACCACGGGACCTGACCTACCGTGTGAGCCTCATGCCGGGCTTTCACGCGCATCGAAGCGCGGGTGAACTCGCTGGCCGAGGTGTGCTTACTTTGGGTGGCTTGGCTTTTCGACCATCCGGCGAGGGGCACGACCAGGGAGGTATGACGCGAGTGCTTGGCGGGCATGGCAGCCGCTTAACACGTTTGGCTGGTCAGGATGTCTCCCGTTTTGTCCCACCCGGCGTTCCGACGGAGCTTGCGCCGTCCGGCCTCGACCTATGGCGGCCCCCTCTCGGAACGTGGCAGGCCACTCAGGTCAGGCTCGAACTCCGCAGCTTCGAAGCTACCTCTCGGGATGCCGCATACGGGGGGCGACCAGGTGCTGGCGACAGTGCGCCTGGTCGCCCCCCGACGCGTGCTGGAGAACCACCGAGTTGGCGCGCGCTACATTCGCGAGTGCGCGTCGCCCTGGCGACCGGCCCGGAGGGCGAATTGCCGGCCGATGTCCACCTTCCTCGGCCGGGGGTCCGGTCGCGGATACATCTCGTCGCGGACCCAACGACCCAGCGACTAACGGCGTGGTTACCTCGTTGTTCGAATTGACCGATGCGGTTGCCGCCGGATGGCGGACAGTTGAAGCGGACGGTCGCGGCTGCTCTCCCCCGGGATGCAGGAGGCCGCCGTGAATCCTGCCTTCATCGTGGACGTGCATGGCAACGTCCCGAACTCCAAGCGAACGGTCCTGAACACCGGAGCCGTGTCCGGCGGACCAACCCACCGCAACGGCTCGCGCTCCGGCGGGGGAGAAGCTGGCCCTACGGCAAGCCCGCGCACGTGGACAACGACTGGCATACGCACGGGTACAGGCACGACATGCCCGGCAGGAGATAGGGGTTCTCCGGGCGGCCCGTCCATGCAGGCGGTGCGGACATGCGGATGCTACCCGAACTCGCGGGCTTTCGCGCCTGGCCGCGGGCATCGGGTACGCGCCCGCGAAGCCTCCCGCGCACGTTACTCCCCATGCGCCGCCCCCAATTCCGGCCTGCGACCTCAGTCGTCGAAGTCGTGGTGGTGATGGTGCCGCTCGAACCGGCGCGGCTCGTATTCGTCGCGGCGCGTGTGATGGTGCCGGACTACGACGTCGTCATGGTCGCCGTGACGGTAGACCTCGACATGATCGTGCGACCGCCGTTCGCCATAGCCGCGCTCGTAATATTGGGCCGAGGCCGCGGCCGGCGCGATGACGATGGCCGCGGCCATCAAGCCTGCAAGGTGTCGCCGCATCGCTGTATCCTCCGGGGATTCGTATGACGGCAGGTTGCGCCGCCGCCGTTGAATGCGTTCTGAAACCGCCGTTCAGGCAACCGTCACGCTGGGTTCGCCGACCTTTCGAGGAGCGTGGGACTGGGCCGCCCGCCGATGCCGCCGTCCCAGCCCTGGGTCGACGTTCCGCTACACGGGGGCCGTGCTCCTCCACGATGGCGCGCTTGCGGGCGTCGCCGTGGCGGTGACACTCGCGCACCACCGTGCGGTCGTGTTGATGTCGGTCCTCGACGCCGTGCGCGTGATCGAGCTCGCGGTGCTGGTGGCCGCCAGCGTGCGCCGAACCTCGCCGAGGCCGTCGTCCAGAGGGACCCCCGGCAACGGCGCCTGGGATGCTGGTCCGCCACCCGCAAAGCATCGGGGCGCGGTCGTTAGGACTGCGGCACAATGGCTTGGAGCCTGTGCCATTGCCGCAAGCGGCGGCGCCCTGTTAGGTTGCCCAGGATAATCTTGCGACTTCTCCCCCCCGGCTCCGGTGGCGGACGGTTGGGAAATGAGACGGCCGTGTGAACCCGCCCGCATCCACTGCGCGGACTCGCGTCCCACCGGTCGGCTAGGGTTCGTGGACCGTGCGGACGGGTAGCTTCGAACCCGACGGTGGACGCATGGACACGGTAAGCCCGCAAGACATCGTCGACACCGTCCGGACCGGCCTGCTGGTTCTCGACATGGACCTTAGGGTCAAGTCGGCGAACCGCGCCTTCTACAACACCTTCCAGGTCGAGCCCGAGGCGACGGTCGGACGGCCGCTGTTCGAGCTCGGCAACGGCCAGTGGGAGATCCCCGAACTGCGCACGCTGCTCGGCGAAATCGTGCCGCGCGACGGGACCGTCGAGGGCTACGAGGTCGGGCACGACTTTCCCGGCATCGGCGTGAAGTGCATGCGCCTCAACGCCTGCAAGGTGTTCAGGGAGGACGGCCACGTTCCATACCTGCTCCTCGCCATCGACGACGTCACGGGCGAGCACGAGGCCCGGGCCGAGGCCGAGCGACAGCGACTTCTCGCCCAGGGCATCGTCGACACGGTTCGAGACCCGCTGGTGGTCCTCGAAGCCGACATGACCGTGGTCAGTGCCAGCCGCTCCTTCCTGCGCATGTTCGGCCTCGACGTCGGGACTATGGTCGGCACGTCGCTCTACGACCTGTCGCAAGGCCAGTGGCGGGTCGGGCGGCTCCAGGACTTGCTCGGGCGGATCGTGCCCGACGATACGGCCATCGACGGCTTCGAGGTCGAGGACGAGTTCCCGGGACTCGGTCGGCGCATCTTCAAGCTCAACGCCCGCAAGGTCCACCGTCCCGGCAACCATATCACCCGGCTGCTCCTGGTCTTCGAGGACGTGACCGAGGCACGACTGCTGGAGAGGCACCGCGACCTTCTCGCCGCCGAGCTCGCCCATCGCATCAAGAACAGCCTGCAGATCATCACCTCGTTCGTGTCATACGAAATCCGCCGGGCGGCCGAGCCCTGCGTCGAGGGCTACCGCGCGATGCAGGGCCGCATCGGCGCCGTGGCCGAGCTCTACGACGTGATCTCCCGCTCCTCGACGCTCGGCCCGGTGGCGATGGGGCCATATCTGGAGGGCATCGCCGGAAGCCTGCGTTCCAGCCTGCTCGGCGTCGAGGCCCGCATCGCCGTCGACGTCGAGGCGGAACCGCTGTCCATCGTCGCCGACCAGGCGGTCACGGTCGGGTTGATCGTCAACGAACTCGCCACCAACGCGGTGAAGTACGCGTTTCCGTCCGGAGGGGGCCGCATCCTCCTCGGGTTCAGGCGCCGGGACGGTGAGGCGGTGCTCACGGTCGCCGACGACGGCATTGGACTGGACGCGACCAGCGGCCCGGGTTCCGGCCTCGGGTCCCGGTTCGTCGAGGCGTTCGTCCGCCAGCTCAACGGAACGCTCGCGATGGCAAGTGGCGCGGGCGGGACGACCGTGACGGTAAGGCTGCCGGCCTCCGTCCTGGCGTAGTCCGGTCGGGCGCCTCGCCTTCGGAGGTCGCTCGGTTGTAAAAATTTCACCGGGCGACTTGGCGGATCCGGCGGCCGCCGCGCCCGGCCCCGCTGCGAATTGTGGCAACGGCTGCTAGAATCGAAGCCTGATGGACGACACGGTCAAGCCACCCCCATACCGCGCGACGCCTGAGCGGCTCCGGCGCGACCAAGCCAGGATCGAGGCCGAACTCGCCGGAATGGACGGCGGGACCGACCCGTTCCCCGCTGCCGTGCGGGCAACGCGCATGCCAATGGTCATCACCAACCCGCGCCGGCCGGACAATCCCATCGTCTTCGTCAACGATGCCTTCTGCCGCCTGACTGGTTATGCGCGGGAGGAGATCCTCGGGCGCAATTGCCACTTCCTGCAGGGCCCTGAGACCGACCCGGAGACAGTCCGCCTGATCCGCGCGGCCATCTCCGCGCCCAGGTCCATCGAGATCGACATCCGCAACCACAAGAAGGACGGAACGCCGTTCTGGAACCGGCTGCTGCTGGCGCCGGTCAACGACGCGGGCGGGAACCTCGCCTACTTCTTCGCAAGCCAGCTAGACGTGACGGTCGAGCGCGAACGCCTCATCGTGCTGGAGGACAAGAACGCGGCGTTGACGGCCGAGCGGCGGGCCAACCTGGAGCGGCTGGCGTTCGGCGAGGAGTCGCTACGGCTCGCCACAGAGGCGGCCGAGGTGGGGACCTGGGACCTCGACCTGACGACCGACGTGCTGACCTGGTCGGACCGGACCAAGGCGATGTTCGGCATCTCGCCGGACGTGGCCTGCAGCATGGCCGACTTCTACGCCGGCCTTCACCCGGACGACCTGGAGGTGACGAGCGCGGCATTCGCCTCAGCCCTCGACCCGGCGCGGCGCGCGACCTACGACGTCGAATACCGCACAGTCGGCAAGGAGGACGGCGTCGTCCGCTGGGTCGCGGCCAAGGGCAAGGGCCTGTTCGACGCGGGCGGAGCGTGCGTACGCGCCCTCGGTACCGCCATCGACATCACGGAACGGCGGCGGGCCGAGGAGACCCGGCAGGCAAACGAGGCTCGGCTCCGTTTCCTCGACGCCCTCGGCAAGGAGACCGCCAGGAGCACGGATGCCGATGCCATCCTCGCGACCACCACCCGAAAGGTCGCCGAGCACCTCGGCTTGTCGAACTGCGCGTATGCCGACATGGACGCGGACGAGGACGGGTTCACGATCCGCGGCGATTGGGCGGCGGAGGGCTCCCCCAGCATCGTCGGCCACTACAGCCTCGCGGATTTCGGTCGGCTCGCGGTTCGCAACCTGGGTGCGGGCACGCCTCTCATCGTCAACGACAACGTGGCGGAACTCGCACCGGAGGAGGCGGCTGCCTTCCAGGCCATCGGCATCAGCGCGACAATCTGCATGCCCTTGATCAAGGATGGGCGCCTGACAGCCCTGATGGCGGTCCATGACCGCGTTCCCCGGCTATGGTCGGACGGGGATCTTGCGCTGGTCCGCGAAGTGACGGAGCGCTGCTGGGCGCACATCGAGCGCGTGCGCGCCGATGCCGCCTTGCGCGAGGCAGCGGGGCAACTCGCTGCCCTGAACGCGACGCTTGAGCAGCGGGTCGAGGAGCGTACCGCCCGCCTGGGCGAGGCGGAGGCGGCGCTCAGGCAGTCGCAGAAGCTGGAGGCGGTCGGTCAGCTGACCGGGGGCGTGGCCCACGATTTCAACAACCTGCTGACTATCATCCGGTCGTCGGTCGACTTCCTGCGGCGCCCCGACCTGCCGGACGACAGGCGACGGCGCTACATGGACGCGGTCTCGGACACGGTCGAGCGCGCAACCAAGCTGACCGGGCAACTCCTGGCCTTCGCCCGGCGGCAGGCGCTCAAGCCCGAGGTGTTCGAGGTTGGCGACCGCCTGAAAAGCGTGGCCGACATGCTCGACACGGTGACCGGTTCGCGCATCCACGTGCTGACCGAGTTGCCCGAGCGGCCCTGTCACGTCCTGGCCGACATAAGCCAATTCGAGACGGCCCTCATCAATATGGCGGTGAATGCCCGCGACGCCATGGACGGCGAGGGCACGCTGACCCTGCGGCTGGCCTGCTTGCAGGGGATGCCTTCGATCCGCGGTCACGGCGGCAGCCCCGCGCCGTTCGCGGCGGTCTCGCTGTCGGACACGGGCACGGGCATCGCCCCGGAGCGCCTCGGACGCATCTTCGAGCCGTTCTACACCACGAAGGAAGTCGGCAAGGGAACGGGGTTGGGCCTGAGCCAGGTGTTCGGCTTCGCCAAGCAATCGGGCGGCGACGTGAACGTGGAGAGTGCTCCGGGGCGTGGGACCACGTTCACGCTGTACCTGCCCGAGATCGAGGCCGCCCCGGAGCCGGGCAGACATGAAACGGGAGACGAGGCCACCTCGGCAGGAGCCGGGCGCCGCGTGCTGGTCGTGGAGGACAACGTCGAGGTCGGGCGATTCGCCACGCAGATCCTCCAGGACTTGGGCTTCGCGACGGACTGGGCGGCGAACGCCGAGGAAGCCCTCGACCGGCTCGGCCCGGATGGCGCCGGCTTCCACGTCGTGTTCTCGGACGTGGTCATGCCCGGCATGGGCGGCCTCGCCATGGCCAAGCTGTTGCGCGGGCGGCTCCCCGGCCTGCCGGTCGTCCTGGCGTCCGGCTACAGCGATGCGCTGGCCCAGGGAGGTGGTGACGGCTTCGAGCTGCTGCACAAGCCCTACGCCGCCGACCAACTCGGGCGCACCCTGAACCGGGTGATCCGGCAGCACGGCCGAGCCATTTGAGCGCCGTAAGGCGACGCTAACGCAAGGTCCGAACGGACAGCTTCGAATCCGCATGAGCCGTACGGTCGGGCTCACCGGCCGCCCCCGACGCTTCGACCTGGCCGCGCCGCTGGAGGCGCAGCGCCACGATCCAGCACAGCACCGCCCAGGCCGACCCGACGCACCAGCCCGCCAGCACGTCGGTCGCGTAGTGGACGCCGATGTAGACGCGGCTCAGCCCCACGACGACGGTGAGGAAGACGGCGAGCCCCATGAAATACGCCTTCAGCCGTGCGCCCGCTGCGACCCTCGTCATGATCGCCCCCAGCGTCAGGAAGGTCACCGCAGAGAGCATGGCGTGGCTGCTGGGAAAACTGGCTGTGAACACTTGGATGCCGCCGGGAATGTCGGGACGAGGGCGGTTAAAGAGCAGCTTTAGGCCGAAGCTGATGACCGTGCCGCCCAGCATCGAGCCCACCACCAGGAGGGCAGTCCCACGCCTGCGGACCAGGAGCAGGTACCCCACGGTCGCAGCCAGCAGGAAGCACAGGACGACCATGCTCCCAAGGGAGGTCACGTCGCGCGCCATCTCGTGCACCCAGGCCGGCCCGATTGGGCCGGCGGCGCCGAGTGGACGGAAGAAGCGCGCGACCCGGGTGTCGAACGCCATGGTATCGCCCTCCATCACCTCGCCGGCGAGGAGGCCGAACGCAAGGAGGAGTGCGGCGACGCAGAACAGCGTCGCCACGAGGCCGAGCTCCCGTTTCCCGAGGCGCGTCACGGCTGCTGCCCAGGCACTTAATTCGTTCATCCGCCTCGCCTCCCGGCCGGACCTCGGTACGCCGCCCCAGGGCTGACGCGCGTCGCCCGTGGGGCGAGGCGGCCGGACCGGGGATGCAAGGATCGTCGATGGACCGCGGCCCTGACCCACGGCGAGAGCTTCTGGCCCGGCCTCGGGATGCGCGCGGCCGCCGTCCCCGGGCCGCCGGCATCCGTGCGAACTCCACGGATCGGGGGCCGACCGCGCGCACGGCCCCGTGGACGAAGTCGCCGCGGCGCCGGACAAGGGCGGGGCCCCGGCGCGTCGCCATGCGGTGTCGACCGCAGGTTCATGACGCCGTCGCGTCCGCGCCCGGATGACGGCCGGCCCGCTGCGGTAGCAGGACGATGAGCGCCACGATGAAGGCCGCGATCACGGCGGAAGCGAGCGGCCGGCTCAGGTTCAGCCCGCCGTTGGCGACCGGCTTGTCGAGGAAATCGCCCACCGTGGCCCCGAGCGGGCGGGTCAGGATGAACGCCGCCCAGAAGAGCGTGACCCGTGAAACGGAGGTCCGATAGTACAGGGCGATGACGACCGCGAGCGCCGCCGCGAAGACGAGGGCGCCACCCTCGTAGCCGAGGCCGCCGGTGTCCGCGAGCCAGTCGCCAAGCGCGGTGCCCAACGTCTGCGAGAAGGTGATCGCCCCCCAATAGAACGCCTCGACCCGCGGGGTCGAAACCGTGTCTACCGACACGGTGCCCTCGGTCGCGTACCAAAGCCCGAGCACGGCCGCGAGGCAGGCGAGTAGCAGGGTCGACCCGCCGGTGTATCCGATGCCGAGCGACCGGTCGGCGAAGTCCGCCATCGTCGTACCGAAGGTGGTCGAGGCGACGATCGTGGACCAGTACAGGACTGGGTGGAACCGCTTCGACATGATCTGGGCGACCACGAGCGCGACCAGCAGCACGGCGAACAGGGCGGTGCCGGCGAGGTAGCCCCAATTGAGGGTCATGGTGACGGTGTCGCCGCCGGTCTCCCCGAGCGTCGTGGCTAGGATCTTGATGATCCAGAAGCCCAGCGTGACCTCGGGTACCTTGCTCAGGGCGCGTTCGTAACGGTCGTCCATCGGACCTGCTCCTTCTTCGAGAAAAACCTCACGGCGCGTCGGCGCAGGCCGCCCGGCGACCGGCACGCTGCGGGATGAGGAGGACGAGCCCGGCCATGACGAGCGCGAGCACGCCGGAGATCGTGATGTCGTCGATGCCCAGGCCGCCGGAAGCGACCGGCTTGTCGAGCGAGTTGGCGAGGGTGGCGCCGAGCGGCCGCGTCAGGACGAACGCCGTCCAGAACAGCATGGGCCTGGAAACACGCGTTCGCAGATGGAGGGCCGTGACCACGGCTAGCGCGACGAGGATGAGGAGCGCGCTCCCGTTGTACCCGAGCCCGCTGCTGTCGGCCATCCAGTCGCCCAATGCGGTGCCGAGCGTCTGGGAGAACATGACCGTAGCCCAGTAGAAACCTTCGGCCTGCGGGGACCGCACCGTCTCCACGGCGACCGTGCCGAGCGTGCGCTTCCACAGGATCAGGGTCGCGACGACCGAGGCGAGGAGGATCAGGGATCCGCCGAGGTAGCCGATGCCGAGGGACCGGTCGCAGAAGTCGGCGAGCGTCGTGCCTGCGAGCGTCGTCGCGGTGACCACGGCCCAGTACAGGATGGGATGGAAGCGGGATGCCCGGATCTGCGCCGCAAGCAGAACGGCAAGGACGGTCCCGAAGATCGCCGTGCCGGCGAGATAGCCCAGGCCGAGCGTCAGGGCGACGGCATTGCCGCCGACCTCGCCCAGGGTCGTGGCCACGATCTTGATGGCCCAGAACCCGGCGGTGGCTTCGGGCACCTTGGCGGCTTCGATGTGTCCGGGTCGCTCGGTCGGTTGCATCGGGCTGCCGTGGGAAAGCGAGGGCCGGCTCATGCGGTGTGGGTCTGGTCGATGATGGCGAGCAGGTCGTCGACCGCGCGACGGCAGGCGGCCGGATCGGGGTTCGACGCCCGCAGCGCGTCGAGGGCGCGGTCGATGGCCTTGTCCACGACGTGCCAGTCGGCGGCGGCTCGCGGCTTCAGGCCGGCCTCGGACGCGTCCCAGGACAATTCCAGGTCCTTGATGCGCGTCTTGGCGGCGGCGAGGTCGCCCCGGTCGGTCATCGCCTTCACGTCGACGACGATGGTCCGGAACTTGGAGAGGTCGCCGAGCTTCGAGGCCGCCATCGCCTTTGGCGTCGCTCCGACGGCGGCGTCCTGCATCGCCAGCAGGCCCAGGGGGGCGGCCGTGGCACCGATGACCGTCGCGGCGATGGCGGCGAGGAGGATGTTGCGCATGGTCGTTCGCTCCGTGTCGTGCGGCGTTGGAAGGACTGGAGGATGGGGGTGCTGGAGGCGGCGGACGGTCAGGCCCGCCGCTGTCCGGCCGGCTCGCCAGGGCGTCCGGAGACAAGGCTCAGGGACGTCACCAGGGCGACGATGACGGCGAAGAAGACGAGGCTGGTGGAGGCCGTGCCGAAGCCGAGGCCGCCGTATTCCCGTGCCTGCGACAGCAGATCGCCCAGCGATGCGCCGAGGGGGCGCGTGACGATGTAGGCGAGCCAGAAGGTCGTCACCGGGTTCGCGCCGAGGCGCCAGGCGAGGGCGAGGGCGGCCAGGATCGTGCCGAAGATGACGACGCCGAGATTGAAGCCGAGCCCCAACGCCTCCGTAGCCAGGTCGCCCGCGGCGGTGCCGAGCGCGAAGGTGAGGAGTATGGCGAGCCAGTAGAACGCCTCGCGGCGCCGGGTCACGATGGCGTGGATCGAGAGCGTCCGCTCGGTCGCGTACCAGAGGGCGAACACGGCGGCGAGGGCGGCCGCGAACACGCCGGTGCTGACGAAGAGGCTCACGCCGAGCTTGTCGGTCAGGATGTCGGTGACCTGCGTGCCGACCACGCTGACGAGGACGACGGTCGACCAATAGGTCCAGGGCTTGTAGCGCCGCTCGCGCACCTGCAGGGCGAGGACGGCCGCGAGGAGGCCGGCCGTGAGGGTGGTGGTGACGGCGGCACCCAGGCCGACGTTCACCGCGAGGTAGTCCGCGCCGGTCTCGCCGACGGTCGTGGACAGTATCTTGATGACCCAGAAGGCCGCGGTGACCTCCGGTACCTTGTTCAAGACCTGGCGCTGGATCTCGCTCATCCCCGTCTCCCGTCCGTCATGGTCGGGCACGGTGATAGCGAGCCAGAATGAGGGCAGAATGAGCTTCGTCCGGAGGAGCCGCGGGCTCGGCCTCAGGCCGGCAGTCTGACGGTTGCGAGGGTACCCTGCCCGTCGCGTCGGTTTTCGACCGTCAGGTCGAGGTCGTTGCGCTCCGCGATGCGGCGGGCGATGGCGAGCCCGAGCCCCGTGCCTTCGACCTCCGGTGGCGCGGCCCGGAAGAAGCGGTCGAACAGGCGGCCCTCGCTTCCCGGCGGCAGCCCGCAGCCGGTGTCCCGAACCGTGACGACGCACGCACCGTCCCGGTTCAGCAGACGGACGTCGACCTGGCCTCCCGACGGCGTGTAGCGCAGGGCGTTGTCGACCAGGTTGGCGAACAGGACGCGGACCTCGTCCTCCGATGCGTGAAGGGTCGCGGGTGTCTCGATATGCACGCCCAGGTCGATGTCCTTGCGCTGGGCGAGCACGACGTGGTCGGCGACGCAGTCGAGCAGGAGCTGGCCGAGGTCGACGGATGCAGGACGGGCCTCGGCACCGTCGTCGAGCCGGGCGAGACGGAGCAATTGATCCACCAGCCGGTTCGCCCTCCGGAGGCCGTCCGCCAGCGCCATACGCCGCGCGTCGCCCCCGCCACCGGCAGGCCCGCCGAGGGAGTCGAGTTGGATCTGCATCGCGGCAAGCGGCGTACGCAGTTCGTGCGCCGCGTCGGCGACGAACCGCTTCTGGGCGGCCAGAGCGGCCTGCAGGCGAAGGATGAGCCCGTTCATGGCCTCGACGAGGGGCGCCACCTCCGTCGGCACGCCGCGCGTCGGCAAGGGGCCTTGGGCGGCGGCGCCGCGCCCGGCGAGGTCATGCACCAAGCCGTCGAGCCGCCCGAGCGCCCGGTTCATCGCCCAGCCGACGACGATCCACGACAGCGGAACGAGGAGCAGCAGGGGGGCCACGGCACCGAGCGCCGCATTGCGTGCGAACTCCGCCCTCACGACGTCGCGCTGGGCGACCCGGACCGTCGTGGTGCCGTTGGCGGTCGTGTAGGTGCGCCAGAGCTCGCCGCCCATGACGACGTTCGCGTATCCCGTGCGGTCGGGGTGGCGGACGTCGACGCCGCGGTCGTCGCGCAGGACCTGCCCGTCCTTCCAGATGGTGACGGCGAGTTGGTCCTCCGGGTCCTGGTCGGCGGCGGGCGGCGCGTCCGCGTCCGGGAGCCCGGGACCGGCGTTGAGGGCGACCTGCCGCAACTGCCCGTCGAGGAAATCGGCCGCCTCGATCCGCGCGAGGGCATAGGCCGCGACCATCGCGGCCAAGCCGATTCCGGCGAGCAGGGCGGTCATCCAGCCGAGCGTCGTGCGGCGCAAGGAGGCGGCCCTCATGGCTTGGGCACCATCCAGCCTGCGCCGCGGACGTTGAGGATCACGCCCTTGCCGACCTTGCGGCGGACCGTAAGGATCAGGGCGTCCACCGCGTTGCTCTCGACCTCCTCGCCCCACCCGTAGATGCGTTCCTCGATCTGCGCCCGAGAAAGGATGCGCCCCGGTCGCTCCATGAGCGCGTGCATGAGGGCGTATTCTCGCGCCGACAAGACCGCGACGGTCCCGGCGTGGGATAGCACATGGCTCTCCGTGTCGAGTTCGGTCTCGGCGGCCACGAGCCGCGCGCTCGCCCGCCCGGCCCGCCGCCGCAGGATCGCCCGCATCCGGGCGAGCAGCTCGCGCATCTCGAACGGCTTGACCAGGTAGTCGTCGGCCCCGAGGTCGAGGCCGGCGACGCGGCTGTCGAGTCCGTCCCGCGCCGTGATGATGAGCACCGACGTGTCGTTGCCCGCCGTCCGCGCGGACCTGAGAACCTGCAGGCCGTCGGCGCCCGGCAGGCCGAGGTCCAGCAGGACCAGGGCATGGCCGCCGACCCGCAGCGCCGTTTCGGCCGTGGGTCCGTCGCGCACCCAGTCGACGGAATAGCCTTCGGCGGCAAGGCCGTGCGACAGCCCTTCGCCGATCATGCGGTCGTCCTCGATCAGCAGCACGCGCATCGGTCGCTTCGTTCGTGTCGGAACCTTCGCGGCGGCGTACAGGCCGTCACCGCTCGGCTAGCCGCAACGGGTGCGGATCCCCGCCATGGACCGGTCCAGCCTGCAGCTCGACATCCTCGGCGGCAAGACCGCTCAAGGGGCGACCGGAGGACCATCGTGGGCCGGCCCGAGGTAACGGTGGGCGGGCGCACAGGGGTTCCGGCACCGCCGATACGCCTTTCGCCCAGCGCCGTCCTCAATCAGGGGACGGCGCTGCGCGACCCGGAATTGCATTACCGGAGAGGCCGACGCCGTAAATGCGGCGCAGACGATCTTTTTTCGGATAGTTTCACCTCTGGCCCAACCTGATCGCCTTTGCCAGCGTCGACCGACGTTTCGAATACTGCGGCGCCACCATGGGATAGTCATCAGGCAAGCCGTAGCGCTCCCGGTACGAGCGGGGGGTCAATCCATGGCTGGCCAAATGCCGCTTGAGGATCGCGTAGGCCTTGCCGTTGATGAAGCTGACGAGCGCATCCGGCGTGATCGAACTTCTCACCTCCGCCGGCGAGCGTTTCGGCGGCCGTTCGAACGCCGTTTCGACGGGTCCCGACAAGCCCGTCAAGGCCGAGTGGACGGACGCGATAAGGCGAGGCACCTCACGGGGTGCGGCGGCATTGTTTCGCACATAGGCGCAAACTATGCTCGTTGTGAGATACGTACGCTCTTCGGTATCTTCGAGGTGAAATCTTGGCATATTGCACATTCTCGACAGTGTGAGTTTTTTGGATCTGTATTTTTGATCGCCATGAGAGCGGTGCGGACTACGATTGGGCATAGTTTTATTTTGCGCCATTTCGCTGCATAGACCTTCGGCTAGATCGTCCCTCGATGCCGCTCCCATCTTCGACTGATATACCGTCGAGCAGGCGGCCATGGGATGATTGACTTGGACCCGTGGTGGCAATCGAGACGGAATTGCCAAGAGAGCCGTGCGACCGAGGCTCGCGAACTGGACGGCGCCGTCCCGGGCGAGACGGTCTAACGCCGTTGGCTGCGGCGAGAACAGTCTGCGAGCCGGCCGCCACTGACATCACGGCAGGAATGGCAGGTCGCTGCGAAAGGAGTAGGTGATCCCGAGCCCGACCGTGAATTGGTCGACGGCTCCGAGACGCTGCGTGATGGTGCTGGCGGCCGCGTCCCCGACGAGGCGGTCGTAGCGCCCGTATAGCGTCGTTCGCCATGCGTCCGACCAGTCATAGGCGACGGCCGAACTCAAGCCGACGGTCTGCAGACCTCCGGAGGCCGCGTAAGGTGCGAAGAACCCCGTGCGCGCCGACGCGGCCGAGCTGACCCCGAATTGCAATTGTGCCAGGGCGGTGTCCAGCAGGCCCAGCCGGGGACCGATGGAGAGTGTGAACCGCCCGGTTCGTTCGAACAGGTCCGCGGAGAGATCGAGGGCGAAGCCGTCCCGTCCCCGCAGGCCGTGGCGCAACTCGGCGCGCGTCCGCAACCGGTCCGGCAGCAGCCAATAGTCGACGAAGATGCCGACCTCGATGGCCCAGGGGTCGTGATCGAGGCCGGCAAAGCGGCGGTCGACACCCGCATCGCGACCCTGGCGCGGGCTCGCGACAGGCCCGAGCTTGAGACGCGACGTATCAAGGACCGCGAAGCTCAAGCCGTCGTCGGGCGAATCGAGGGCGAAGGGCTCGTCGGGGCGACGGATGCCGAGCGTCGGGTATGCGAACGGCCCGTCGCGTTCCGCGCCGAGATACCGCGGCCCGTATAGGGAGAACACGCCGAGGGAGACGATGCGCGATTGCGCGCCGGCCGGCGGGAGCGCGTAGCCGCTTCCTGCGTCCGCGGCCGAGACGGGTCGGCTCAGGAACGCGCCGACGAGGCAGAACGCGGCCAGACGCCGCTGGCCGCACCGCGGCGGGAGGGCAGGCCGATCCATTACCAGCAGACCGCCTCGGTGATCCAGTTCTTGAACTTGCACGGGGTTCCGGGTTGGCCGCCCCAAAGACCCAACTGCGTGCCCCTGCATACCTGGCCGGATTCGATGTCCAGCTCCTGGCCCGACAGGAAGCCCTGCTCGTTGCAGAGCCGGAGTGCGGCCGCCGCGCAGTCGGCACTTCGCCCGGGCGCGGGGATCGGGCAGGACCGCCGCCCGCGGATGACGGTGACGGGAGGCGTCAGGTCCATGGCGGGCATGTCTGCGACCGCCTGCGCGGTGTCCGACAAACGGCGCGCGACCGATCCGGTGAAGGCTTCCCATCCGGCGACCAAGCCATCCAAGAGGCCAGCTGGCGATGAGCCGCCGGCTCCGGCGGGTCCCGTCAGCGCAGCTTGGATGCCGAAGGCGAATACGGCCGTTCCGACAAGTCGGCCCCGCCGACGGAAGCCGGGCGGGGACATCATCGCCCCTCCGCCGGGCCGACCGAACGCGTCGCGGCTACAAAGTCGGACGCCAGCGCCGCGCCGCGGGAGAAGGTCCGCGAGGTCCAGGCGGTCTTGTCGGGAAAGCCCGGCGTCCGGTCGCCGTGGCCGATGCGGATGTGACCGGCGTCTGCGCAGAGCGCTGCCGTGATGGCCCCTAGGCACAAGCTCAGCATGAACGCTGCGGTGGATTGGCTGCGGGCCGGCACGGGAAGCGTGCAGGCTCGGTAGGCGTGTCTGGTCCCGGAAGGCGCAACCATCGGCGGGCAAGGTCCTTTCCCGCTCATGCGGCGCGGCCGATCAAAGCGCAGCGGACCTTGGGAGGCTGTGACCGCAAGTATACGGATTGGTATAGTCGGTGACCTGGCGCAGCGGGCGCAGGTGCGTCGACCCTCAAGGGGACCGGCTCTAGGTTGCGGTCGAAAAGCCGGCGATTCGGCCCTACGTGCCGAGCCCGGTCCAACATCCCGTATGCCGCTGGGAGCCGAGACGATGAAGGTCCTTGTGATCGAGGACGACGGCGAGATGGCTCGCTTCATCAGCCGCGGCCTGAGGGAGCAGGGGCACGTCGTCGATCATGCCGACAGCGGTCGGGACGGCCTCTTCCATGCCGCGGGCGGAACCTACGACGTGCTGATCGTCGACCGGATGTTGCCGGGACTCGACGGGCTGGGCCTCGTCAAGACCCTGCGGGCCGCCGAGGTGCAGACGCCGGTCCTGTTCCTCACGACGATGGCGGGGGTCGGGGACCGGGTCGCAGGGCTCGAAGCGGGAGGCGACGATTACCTTGTCAAACCCTTCGCCTTCGTCGAGTTGCTCGCCCGCGTCCACGCGCTCGGTCGGCGGCGCCCGGTGGTGCAGGCCGACACGGTCCTGCGGGCGGCCAACCTGGAGATGGACCTGATCTCCCGAAAGGTCCGACGCGGGGGCCGGGAGATCGACCTGCAACCCCGGGAGTTTCGGCTCCTGGAGTACCTGCTTCGCAACGCTGGCCGGGTGGTGACCAGGACCATGTTGCTGGAGCAAGTCTGGGAGTTCCACTTCGATCCCAGGACCAACATCGTGGAAACCCACATCAGCCGCCTTCGCTCGAAGGTCGACAAGGGCTTCGAGCCCGAGCTGATCGAGACCGTGCGCGGGACCGGGTATTTGCTACGTGCCACGTTTGCCTAGAGCCGCGCGCAGCGCCGGCTTCCGCTTCGCACTCCTCCATACGCTCGTCTTCGTGGCGCTGGTGGCCGTCATTGGCCTCACGGCAGAAGCCCTCGTCACCCACGCGCTGAAGCGGCAGGCGCGCGCGCGCATCGAGAGCGAGGCGGCGGAACTCTTCACGCAGTATCGTGAGCGCGGGCCGGAGCACCTGCGCAAGCTCGTCTCCGCGCGGTTCGCCATGCGCGAGAACCGCCTGCACTACGCCATCCTGGGGCGGGACGGACAAGTCGCCACGGGTGACCCCGCCCTCGCTCAGGCATCCCGGGACGAGGCCGGGCCCGGCGGCAGCGTGGTCCATGAGATCGGGCGCAAGCCCTACGACACCATGCTCGCGGCGGTCCGACCGCTCTCGGACGGCAGCCTGCTCGTCGCGGCCATCGACCTCGACAGCGTCGAGGACGTCGAGGACGTCGTCTCGGGGGCCTTCTACGTCGTGCTGGCGATGTCGCTCGCGCTCGGCCTCGGGACCGGCCTGCTGCTCTCCCGGACGCTCCTCAACCGCCTGGATGCGGTCACGCGCACGGCCGAGGCCATCAACGCCGGCGACCTGTCGCGCCGGATCGCCCGAACCGGATCGGGCGACGATTTCGACCGCCTGTCGGCGACGCTCAACCTCATGCTCGACCGGATCTGCGCGCTGATGGAGAGCGTGCGCCAAGTCTCGAACGACGTCGCGCACGACTTGCGGACACCACTGGCACGCCTACGCCAGACCCTTGAGGATGCCCGTCGGCATAGCGGGACGATGGCGGATTACGACGCGGCCGTGGCCAGGGCGATGGTCGAGGCGGACGGTCTGCTCGCAACCTTCTCGGCCCTTCTCCGGATCGCCCAGATCGAGGCCGGCGCACGACGCTCGGCCTTTCAGTCGGTCGATCTGACCGACATCGTCCAGACCGTCTGCGAGGCCTACGCACCGACCATCGAGGATGGCGGCCGCCCCTTCGCGGTCGCCCTGGCCGCTGGCATCACGGTGGAGGGCGACCGTGAATTGCTGACGCAACTCTTCGCCAACCTGCTGGAGAACGCGATTGGGCACACGCCGGCGGGAACGGGCATTCGGGTGGAATTGAAACGGAGCGACGACGGTCGAATCGGCCACGCAAGCGTGTCCGACGCCGGTCCGGGCATTCCCACCCCGGAGCGCGAGAAGGTGTTCCGCCGCTTCTACCGGCTGGAACAAAGCCGGACCACGCCCGGAAACGGGCTTGGTCTCAGCATGGCGGCGGCCATCGCAGACCTTCACCAAACGCGCATGTCCCTTTCGGACAACCGACCCGGGCTGCGGGTCGAACTGGATTTTCGGCTCGGGGGGTGACCCCTGACCGTCGTTCAGGACCGTCGCCGCGTTTCCGATGAACGCCGCGCCGTGCCGTGAGCTTCCGCGCAGGTTCCACAATCACCCAGGTCTGCTCGTTCCGCGCCGCTGCCGCCCACGACGAGACGACCGGCGCCGTCGCGCGGCGATGCGATCCACCCGAGGCTTGTCGGTCGCCTGCACGCGGTCGTTCAGGGCTCCCGCGGTTGAGGGACGTCCCATGCCACCACAACCATCAACCCTCCCAGGACGGAGCGGCTCAACGTGAGCGCGCCTCCCGTCTCCTCGGCGATGTCGGAGGAAATCGCGATCCCGAAGCCCGTGCCGGGCTTGGTCTCGTCCCAGCGCCGCCCGCGTCCGACGCCGGCCATCGCTTCCTCGCTCATCCCCGGCCCGTCGTCCTCGATGACGATGCCATTGCCGGAAGTCCCCACCATCACGCGCCGGCGGGCCCATTTGCGGGCGTTGTCGAGGAGGTTCCCAAGGAGCTCCGTGAGGGCACCCTCGTCGCCGGGGTAGGCGACGGTCGGCGGGACAGACACATCCCAGTGGACGTCCTCGGCCCCTGGCAGGCGCCGGAGGGCGGAGACGAGCCGCGCGACGACGGGCGCGACGGGACAGGACCTACGTCGCAGGTCCCCGGCCGCGGCGACCCGGGCGCGGGCGAGCGAGCGCTCGACCTGCCGACCCATGGCGAGCGCCTGCTCCTCGATTTCCCCGGACAGGTCCGGCCGCTCGTCGGCCACCCGGCGGGCAAGCGCCCCGAGGACCGCCAGCGGGGTCTTGAGGCCGTGCGCCATGTCCCCGGCCTGCATGCGAGCCCTCATGAGCGCCCGTTCCTGGAAGAGGATCAGGCGGTTGAGGTCGTCCACGAGCGGCTGGACCTCCTCCGGGAAGTGCCGGGGCAACGTCGTGCGTCGCCCGTCATGGACCGCCCGAAGGTCCTCGCGGAGGACCCGAAGCGGCGCCAACGCACGCCGGACGAAGAGGAACATCGCACCCGCGAGGACCGTGAAGAGCGCCAGCAGAGACGGTACGAGCAGGCCCAGGTAGGAGGCACGGCTTCCCGCCAGCGCCCGCCGGTCGAGGGCGACGGTCACCGTCGCGGGCACCTCCGTCCTGCCGTGGACGAGTTGCACCCGGCGCACCACGGCCGCGAGGCGTCCCCCGTCCGGGCCGGTGAGCTCCCTGGCCTCCGCCGGCCCGGCACCTGCCACGGGCACCGGCACGTCGAGGGTCCTGTCCCAGAGCGAGCGCGACCGGAGGGATGCGGTCCCGACCTTGTCGACCTGCCAGTAAAGCCCGCCGTAGGGCGTCGTGAGGCGCGGGTCCGGTGGCTCCGACGCGACCGACAGCGTCCCGTCCTGCGCGACCGCGACCTGGCCTGCCAGGAACTTCGCCATGCGGTCGAGATCCTCGACCGTACGCGCGTCCGAGACGCGGTCGAAGATGACCACGAGGCCGATCCCGGCGAGGCCGAGGGCGAGGGCGACGAGGGCCGCGGCGGCCAAGCCAATCCGAAGCCTGAGGGAACGTCCCGTCACGGCGTGCGGCGGCTCATGTCGGATCCGCCGGTATGACGTAGCCATGGCCGCGGCGTGTTTCGACCACCCCTGCGCCGAGCTTCCGCCTGAGACGCGTCAGGACCGCCTCGATGGCGTTGGCCTCGCGGTCGGTTCCGGTGTCGTAGAGATGTTCGAGCAGTTCGCTCGGCGGGACCACCTGACCCTGGCGATGCATCAGGAAGGCGAGGAGGCGGTACTCCAGCGCGGTCAGCTCGGCTTGGCGTCCATCCACGCTCACCGCGCGGGTCCGCGTATCGAGTTCGGTCGTGCCGGTCCTCAGGACCGGTGAGGCATGGCCCGCGCTGCGCCGCAGGATGGCGCGCAACCGTGCCAGCAGTTCCTCCATGCGAAACGGCTTCGCCAGGTAGTCATCGGCCCCGGCATCGATCCCCTCGACGCGTTCGCGCCAGCCGTCACGCGCCGTGAGGATCAGGACCGGGAGGGAGCTCCCGTCGGCGCGGAGACGCCTGAGCACGCTGAGTCCATCGAGTTGCGGTAGGCCCAGGTCGAGCACCAGCGCATCGTAGGTCTCGACCTCGGCCTGGAAGGACGCCGTGGCGCCGTCGTTTACGACGTCGGCAACGTAGCCTGCCCGCTCAAGTCCGGACTTCACGTCCGCTGCGATGCGCGGCTCGTCCTCGGCGATCAGGATGCGCATGGCGTGCCGCGTGGTCTGGAGGGACGTGGCGGACGCGGCTCAGTCATCGTCTTCGGCTTCGAGGATGGACAGCGTCTTGGCATCGATCGTCACCTCGCTTCGCTTCCCGGACGCGGACAGGATCTTGAACTCGTAGAGCCATCGGTCGCGCCGTCGCTTGAGCTTGAGCGCCAGGACCTCTCCCGGGAAGCCGGCGCGGACCGCCGTCATGACCTTGTCGAGGGGCTGGATCTCGCCTCGGTCGACCGCGCGTCTCGCTTGGTCCTGATCGACGCCGCCCGATGCCGTGGCGAGACCTGGCGCCAACGCGAGGACACCGAGCGCCAGGATGAGGTGAGGTCGGCTGGGAAAGGGCATGGCGCGACGAGGGTACGAGGGGCTCGCTGACAAAAGCCTGACAGGCGGCGTCAGGTTGGCGGGGCGGGAGCCTGCCAGAAGGAAGCGGTCGAAACGAGAACAGGACCACGACCTTGATGAAGCATGCTGCCTTGATCGTCGCCTCCCTCGCGCTCACCCCGGGGATGGCTGCAACCGCCGCCACGCAGAAGGCCGACTGGATGCCCATGGACCAAGTCGTGCGCAAGCTGGGCGAAGCCGGCTACACCGACATTCGCAAGCTGGAGGCCGAGGACGGACGTTGGGAGGGACAGGCCAGTAAGGACGGAGGGAAGGTCTCGTTCGAGGTCGATCCGCGCAGCGGCGTCGTCTCGGAACGAACGAAGGACGCCAAGGGCAACGGCAGGGACGCCGAAGAGGACGACGACTGAGCGTCTTCCGTCCCGCCCTCGCGGGCGGGACGGAAGCCCGGCCGCCCGATGCGTGGCCGCCCTCGCCCGACGGCGAGGCACCTCCGCGGATTCCAGGAGCCTCCATGTCCCCTATCATCGTGCATTCCCTCGTCGTCGGCCTTTCCCTGTTCGGGCTGGCCTATGTCGGCAGCCGCCTCCCTCGCGAACTCGCGCGCGGGCTCCCGGAGCGCCGCGTCCATGCGCCGACCTCCGCGGCGTCCGGAGCGACCAGCGATGTCTGACGCTTTGCTCCTCGTCATGTCCGGGATGGCGTCGGGATTGGTCCTGTTCCTGGCGCTCCACTTCGCGACGAAGGCGATCCTCCGGTACGCCCATCGACGCTACGACTTCAGGGACGAAGACTTGCTGGAAGGGGAGTGAGGCGGCCGCTCCCGCCCGGCACGCCCCTCGAACGCCCGACCGTCCGGTGTCGGCTCTCGACCTGGAAGGCCCGCGGCCCGAAAAGGACAGGCACGATGGCGGCACCGATGCAGGTCCCGGTCGCGGACACCGTGACGGGAGTCAATATTTGCGCACGAGTGGCTCCGGCATGGGAGCCGGCGCCTCGCCGAACACGTAGCGCACCCCGCCGTAGACCGACAACGGCTGGGCCAGCGTCGTCGTGCGCGGGTCGTTGAGGTTGTAGACGTTGGCGAACGCGGCGTTTGGCTGGATGAAAGCCCCGAAGTTCGCGTAGCGGTTGTTGGTCAGGTTGGTCACCAGCCCTAACACCTGCAGGTTCCGGGTGACCTGGTAGCTCGTGGTCAGGTTCATGACGTAATAGGCGGGCAGCTTGCGGTTCAGGTTCGACTCGTCGCCGCGGAAGTATGACGACGAGAAGGCCGACACGTTCAGCCCGAAGCGCCAACCCGGCAGGATCTCATAGTCGAAGCCGGCCTTGACCTGATGGGCGGGGATCAGCGGCACCTTGTTGCCGGGCCGCACCGTGATCGAGCCGTCCGCGTTCGCCAGCGGGTTATTGGGGGACGCGAGCGTGCCGTTGAACTGGAAGGTGGCGTCGACGAGCGCGTAGTTCGCATAGGCGGACCACCGTTCGCTCACGTATTCGCCCGAGACCTCGATGCCCTGGCGCTGCGTCGCCGGCACGTTGACGTAGTAGCCGCGCGCGGCGTTGCCGGGGGTGGAGAGCTGCAGGATGTCGTTGGTGAGGTCCGTGCGGAAGGCGCCGAGCTTGTAGTTGAGCAGGCCCCCTTCGTAGACGTTCGGCAAGGTTCCGCGGATGCCGACCTCGTAGGTACGGCCCTCGACCTGCTTCAGGGGCGGATCGGCGACAAGGGAGTTCGGCAGCAGGCAGGGCCGGCTCGGGTTGGCGCAGGCGAGTTCCAGGGGCGTCGGCGCCCGGTTCGATTCCGAGTAGCCACCATACAGGCTCAGTTCGGGCAGGAAGCGGTAGGTCAGGCCCGCGACCGGGTTGATGCGGTTGTAGTAGTGCGTGCCCGTCACGTCGGGGGAGAACCCGGTCAGGTCCTGCGTCGCGATGCGTGCGAAGTTCAGCCGCGCCCCGGCCGTGAGCGACAGCGCGTCGGTCACGTCGAAGGTGTCGACCGCGTACAGGCCTAGGTAGAGGTTCGAGCCCGACACCTGGCTCGGCGCGATGCCGAGCGCGGCGGCCGTGCGCAGCGGACCCGTGCCGAGCCCCGGGACCAGCCCGTAGGTCGGGTTGAGCGGGCTCGTGGTGACGTTCAGGTCGGGATTGATGACGCCGAGCACGCTCGAAGACTTGAAGGTGTAGTCCGCCGCATCGATGCTGCCGCCGACGATCAAGGTATTAGCGTGGCCGAACCACTGGTCGCGGCCCGTCGCCTGAAGCGAGCCGCCGTAGCCCGTCGCCTCGGTCTTGGTCGTGTCGAGCGTCCCGTACGGGATGCCGGACGCGAAGGGAGCGCGCTGGTTCTGGGGGCCCAGGAGCAGGAACTGGTTGCGGAATGCCTGGTTCGACTGCCCCGCCGACGGTGAGAAGCCGTCATCCTGGTAGCAGAGGAAGCCGCGGAAGGAGGACGCGCGGTTGCAGCTCTCGAAATTGCCGTCGTTGCCGTCGACGTACTGCTGGCTGAAGCGCCGGACGTAGGCCGTTCCGGCCAAGTCCCAGGTCGGCGCGAGGTTGACCTTGCCGGTGACCTGGACCTGCCCGAGTTCGTTGCTCGTGGTCTGCGGATTGGTGAAGATCGCCCGCTCGTCGATGCGCTGCAGGTCGACCGGCGTCGCGGCGGCCGCGCCGAAGAACGTCTTGGCGCCCTGAGCGATGACGTGGAACTCGCTGTCCGGGCTGCGGTAGCCTAGGTCGCCGTAGACGCGTCCGATCTCGGAGGGGGACCGGTAGCGCCAGCCGTCGTCCCGAAGGCCCTCGCCCGCGAAGTAGAAGCTCCAGGGGCCTATGGACTGTCCGTGCTGGATGGAACCGGCGATCCGGCCGTACGACCCGCCCGTGACCGTCAGCTCCGTTCCCTGCCAGGTGAAGCCGTTCTTCATCTCGATGTTGATGGCACCCCCGATGGCGTTGAGGCCGAAGGCGGGGTTGCTGCTGAAGATGTCGAGGCGGTTGATGGCGACCGAGGGGATCAGGTCCCAATTGACGACGTCGCCGAAGGCCTCGTTGATGCGCACGCCGTTCTGGTAGACGGCGAGGCCTTGCGGCGTGCCCTGCACCGGAGAGGCCTGGAACCCGCGGTAGCTCAGGGTCTGCCGGTTGCTGTTGCCCTGGCTGTCCGAGAGGTTCACCGCCGGCGTCCTGCGGGCGAGCGTGAAGGTCGGGTCGAAGGTTGCGCGGTCCTGGGCGAAGTCCTGGGCCGTGACCGTCTCGACTGTGCTGGGCACGCGGCTGAGCGTCAGGCCGCTCCCGCCGCCGATTGCGCTGGCCGGCGTCGTCGCCACGACGCTCAGCTCGTCGAGCGTGACCGCCTGAGATCCGCCTGGCTGCGCCCAGGCTGCATACGGCGACAAGAACATTCCAACGACAAGACCGCTTCGCAGCGCATGCATGCCGACGCCCCCTTAACGTTCTGATAGCATTCCGTTTCTCTGAACGGTCTCGGCCATGTCGATGCCTTCGTTCAAGCGCGCGAGCAACACGGCCGAGCCCGATCCCGGGGGCACTGGCGAAGGTGCCGCCAATGAATGTTAAGGGTCGTGTCTCCTGCAACACGTTTAGCGCAAGGTTTTAATCCGAGCGGGAGATTTGAGACACAGGCACCGGGAGAAATCGGCAATGGATCGGAACCCGGAAATAGCGGCGACGTAAGTGGCAAGCGGGATCCTGGCACTCGTCCCGAATCACCGTGGCCGCTCAAGGCTCCGGAACGCGTGAGATCACCTCGCTCGGCTCGAACCATGCCGACGGTGCCCCCCTCGTCCGGGACGCAGGGACGTCTGGATCGGAAGTCATCCCGCCTCGGCGGTTCGGCCAATTCGGGTTACGGCCGAGCCTAGGTCTTGGATCGGGACGACGAGGAACGGCGGCTGGCCGTCTGGTCGCAGGCTGACGCTTCGGCATGGGTATCCCGTCGCCTTCGTGTCGGACGATGCGCAGCCGTGGTCCCAACCCGTGAGCCCATGGACGATCGTTCCGGCTCGGGCGCCGGGTTATCTCGCTGTCGCGAAGCAACCGAGAGGCCCGCGGCCGGGCTGGCCCGCGTCGAAGCAACCTCCCGAACGCCTCGAACGCTTTCATCATGGGCGCACCACCATCGGGAACTTGCTGGCCAGGCTGAGGCAGAGCGCGTCCCGATTTCGAACGGCCTCCATCCGGTCGTACTCCGACGCGCCGGCGAACATCTGGCGGGCGCCCTCCCGGGAACCGACCGCCTCGAAGCAACTCCTCGCGCGCTCGATGATGGCGGGGTTGTAGGCGGAGTAGCCGCAGATCGCCGAGGCACGCCGGAGCAGCCCATGCATCCTCAAGAAGTCCGAGCACGTGAAGGGAGCAGCGGCCGCTGCGGGTGCAGGGATGCCACAGGCGACGACCAAGGCCAGGGCGAGTGGGTATGATGCGGCCTTTCTAGGCATCGGACCCGACCCGGCGCCTGGCGTTCGGCGGATGGATGTCACGCTGCGAACCGGGGCCTCCGAAGGGCAGCCGCAGCCTGGAGACGTAGGGGTAGACGGCCGGAAGCACGACGAGCGTGAGGAGCGTCGCCGTGATCAGGCCGCCGATCACCACGGTGGCGAGCGGACGCTGCACCTCGGCGCCGGCGCTGGTCGAGAGCGCCATCGGCAGGAAGCCCAACGTCGCGACGAGGGCGGTCGTCAACACCGGGCGCAGCCGCATCTCCGCGGCCTCGGTCGCCGCCTGGACCGCATCGAGGCCCTTGCGCTCCAGGTCCCTGATGTAGCTCGTCAGCACGACGCCGTTCAGCACGGCGATGCCGAAGGTAGCAATGAAGCCGATGGCGGCCGAGACCGAGAAAGGCAGTCCGCGCAGGTACAGCGCCAGAATCCCGCCCGTGGCCGCCACCGGCACGTTGAGGAAGATCAGCCCGGCGAGGCGGATGTCGCCGAACATCACCACGAGCAGCACCAGGATCGCGGCCATGGCGGCCGGCACCACCACGGAAAGCCGGCTCGTCGCTTCCTGCAGGTTCTGGTACTGGCCGCTCCACTGGAGGGCGTAGCGCGGCGGCAGGCTGACCTGCGCCTTCACCGTCGCCTGCGCCTCAGACACGAAGCTCTGCACGTCGCGCCCGCGCACGTTGGCCTGGACCGAGATCCGCCGCTGCAGGCGCTCGCGGCTGATCTGGGCCGGACCGGTGGCGACGTCGACCGACGCGACGAGGGAGAGCGGGACGAGGGCCTTGCCGTTGCGTCCGACCGGCAGCGCGCGGATGCGTTCGACGTCGCCCCGGTCGGCGGCGGCGAGCCGCACCACGATGTCGGTGATGGCGTTGTCGTCGCGGTAGACCATGCCTGCAGGGCGGCCGCCGATGGCCTCGACGGTGTCGAGGACGTCGCTGACGTTGATGCCGTAGCGGGCGGCCGCCGCACGGTCGACCTGTATCGACAGGGCCGGCATCCCGGCCTGCGCCTCGGCCTTCACGTCCGCCGCGCCCGGCACGTCCGAGACGGCGCGCACGATGGCGTCGGCCTTTTCTTTCAGCACGGCGAGGTCGTCGCCGTAGAGGCTGATCGCCACGTCGCCGCGCACGCCCTCCAGGAGGTCGTCCATGCGCATCTGGATCGGTTGCGAGAAGGAGTAGGCGACCCCCGGCACCTCCTCGCGCAGGCGCTTGTCGAAGGCGGCCACGAGCCCGTCCTGGGTCTCCGCCGTTGTCCAGGTCGAGCGATCCGCGAGCGTGATGAAGCTGTCGGTCGATTCCACTCCCATCGGGTCGGTGGGGATCTCGGCGCTGCCGGTCAGCGAGACGACCCGCTTGACCTCGGGAAAGGATTTCAGGACCGTCTCGATCCGGTGGACGGCCTTGAGCGAGGCGTCGAGGTTGATCCCCGGCAGCTTCTCCGAGGTGACGACGACCGAGCCCTCCGAGAGCTTGGGCAGGAACTCGCCGCCGAGCCGGGTGGCGATGAGGCAACTTCCCGCGAACAGGGCGATGGTGAGGAGCACCGTGGCACCCGCCCGGCGCTCGGCGAGCCGCAGCACCGGCGTGTAGAGCGCCCGAACCCCGTGGACGAGGCGCGTCTCGCGCTCGCCGACGCCCCGGCCCGCGAGCGCGAGGGCCGCGAGCGCGGGCATCAGGGTCATGGTCAGGATCAGCGACCCTGCGAGCGCCAGGATGACGGTCAAGGCCATCGGCCGAAACATCTTGCCCGCCACCCCTTCGAGCGCCAGCACCGGCAGGTAGACGAGGATGATGATCGCCACCGCGAACAGGATGGGTTTGGCGACCTCGGCGGTGGCGTCGCGGATGACGTCGAGGGCAGGTCGCCCGGGGTGCTCGCCACGGGCGCGCAGCACGTTCTCGACCATCACCACGGCGCCGTCGACGATCAGGCCGAAATCGATGGCGCCGAGGCTCATAAGGTTGCCCGAGAGGCCGATGAGCCGCATGCCGGCGAAGGCCAGCAGCATGGAGAGCGGGATCGCGACCGCGACCACGAGGCCGGCGCGCAGGTTGCCGAGCAGGAGGAGGAGCACCACGACGACCAGCACCGCGCCCTCCAGTAGGTTGTGCTCGACCGTGCGGATCGTGCGCTCCACCAGGGTCGAGCGGTCGTAGTAGGGCACGACCTCGATGCCGGGCGGCAATTGCGGGCGCAGGTCCTCGATGGTGGCCTTGACCCGCTCGACGACGGCGCTGGCGTTCTCGCCCTGCTGCATCATGGCGATGCCGACGAGGGTCTCGCCAGCCGCGTCGTGGCTCACCGCGCCGAGCCGGACCTTCGGCGCCTCCACCACCTCGCCCAAGGTGCCGACGGTGACGGGCAGGCCACCCGCGTTCGTGGCCACCACGATGTTGGCGATGTCCGCGGGTCCCTTGGCCAGGCCGAGGCCGCGGATCACCTCCTGCTGGTCGTTGTGCTCGATGTAGGCGCCGCCACGGGCCATGTTGTTCTCGGCGAGCGCCGCGTAGACTTGGCCGAGCGTCACCCCGTAGCGATGCAGCGCCTCTGCGGAGACCCGGGCCTCGTAGGTCGGGAGTTGGCCGCCGTAGATGTTCACGTCCGCGATGCCGGGCGTCAGCTTCAGCCGCGGGGCGATGGTCCATTGCAGGATGCGCTTCAGCTCCATCGGCGAATAGGCCGGCCCGCGCAGCTCGAACTGGTAGATCTCGCCCAGCCCGGTCGCCATCGGCCCCATTTGCGGGTCGCCGACGCCGGCCGGCATCATCGCCTTGGCTTGGGGCAGGCGCTGGAAGACCTGGGCCCGCGCCTCCGTGACGGCCATCCCGTCCTCGAAGGTGACGTAGACCGCCGAGACGCCGAAGCGGGAGACCGAGCGGATGCCGGTGAGGCCCGGAGCGCCCGCCATCGCACTCTCCACGGGGAAGCTGACGAGGCGCTCCACCTCCTGCGGGCCGAGGCCGGGCGACAGCGTCAGGATCATCACCTGCTTGGGCGAGATGTCGGGAACCGCGTCGATGGATAGCCCTTCGAGGTTGACTATGCCGCCAGCGGTCCCTGCGAGCGCGACCACGAGGACGAGCCAACGACGGCGGATCAGGAGGGCGAACCAAGCCTTCATCGGGTCAATCCGTCGAGCCGAGTAGCGCGCGCAGCAGGACGGCCTTGAGGCCGAAGCTGCCGTCGGTCACCACCGTCTCGCCGGCTGCCACGCCTTCCGTGACCTCGACCCAGTCGGACCGCTGCACCCCGAGCTTCAGCACGCGCTTCTCGAAGCGGTTCTCCGCCGTGCGCACGAAAGCGACGGGGCCGCCCTCGGTCTGCTGCACGGCGGTGGCCGGGACGGTCACGCCCTCCCGTCCGAGGTCGGCGGCGATCTCGACCCAGACGAACATGTTGGCGCGGAGCAATCCGCCCGGGTTGGCGATCTCGATGCGCGCCGGGGCGGTGTTGCTGGCGGGATCGAGCGCGGCGTTCACCGAGCGCACGCGGCCCTCGAATGCGGGGTGGTCCGGCACCGGGGCCCGGACCTCGGCCACGTCCCCCGCTTCCACCCTGCCGATGTCGCGCCCGTAGAGGTTGGCAAGGACGAGGATACGAGAGGGATCGGCCACCGTGAACGCGTCGCGGTTGCTATCGACAACCTCGCCAAGCGTGATGTTCGCGCTCGTCACGACGCCGTCGATGGGCGAGACGATGGCGCTGGTGCCGACAGGCGCGCCGGGCTCGGGCGCGAGGCGCTCGTACTGTGCCGTGTAGAGTTCGACCTTGGCCTGGGCGGAGAGCGTGGACGCGTGCGCCTTGGCAAGGTCGACCTGGCGCCGGTCGACGTCGGCCTGGGCGACGCCCGAGACCTTGAGGAGGTCCTGGCCGCGCTTCAGGTTCGTCTCGGCGACCTTCTCCGTCGCTTGCGCCTCGACGAGGCTCGCCTTCGCTTCGGCGAGGCCGTTGCGGGCGTCGAGCACGCCGGCCGCGTCGAGGGTCGCGAGCGTCTGCCCGGCGCGCACGGGATCGCCCGGCTGGACCGCCAGACTGAGGACGCGCCCTTGCGTGCGCGGCTTGAGGCGGGTGACGCGCCGCTCGTCGAAGGTGACCGTGCCAGGTGACCGGACCGGCAGGACGATCCTGCGGGTCTGCGCTTTCGCGAAGGCCAGATCCAGGCGCTTCTGCCCGGCCCCGTCGAGCACCACGAGGTTCGGATCCGCCTGTGGAGGCGCGTCGGCCTGTTCCGCCCGCTTGGCCTGACCGGAGTCGGGGGCTTCGACGCCGAGCCAGGTGAGCGCAGGTCCGACATAGGCTTCCGCAGCCCCGCGTTGCCACCAGCCTGCGGAGGCGAGCGCGACCGCCGCGACCAGCAGAACCCAGACTCGGGCCGGCGGCTTTCCCATCGGACCCCGTGTCGACGGGTCCGGCTCAGCCCGAGCCCTCGCGTCGAACGGGTCGGAGACGGGGTCACCTTCGCCGGCGAGGCGCGAAACTGTCTCGACGGTCAAGAGCACGCCCGCATTCGTCCCGCTAGATTAGAGCCGTTCCAACACCTACGTCGAAGGGTGCCCTGCGCCACTAAATTCGCGTTCATTCTGATGTTTCGCCGGGACGGCGGCGGCTCGTTGCGGCAATGGATCGTGTGTTGGCTGGAAGGGCGTTCGAGGCAGGCTTAAGGACGTGGCGAGGCTGCTGCTGATCGAGGACGATGCCGAGACGGCGCGCGAGGTGCATGGCGACCTATGCGGGCGCGGCCACGTCATCGGCTGGGCTTCGACCGGACCGGAGGGCGCGGCCTGCGCCCGCGACGAGGCCTGGGACGCGATCATCCTCGACCGCATGCTGCCCGGACTCGATGGACTCAGCGTGCTGCAGGACCTGAGGCGCGCAGGGAACCGGACGCCGGCCCTTGTTCTCAGCACGCTCGGCGACGTCGACGAGCGCATCCGTGGCCTGCGGGCTGGTGGCGACGACTACCTTGCCAAGCCCTTCGTGCTCGCGGAGCTCGCGGCGCGCATCGAGGCGCTGCTGCGGCGCCCGGTCGACACCCGCGAGACGATCCTGCGGGTTGGCAGCCTGGAGATCGACCTGATCGGCGGCACGGGCCGGCGCGGCGCCCGCGACCTCGACCTGTTGCCGCGCGAGCTCAAGCTCCTCGAATACCTGATGCGGCGTCCGGGGCAGGTCGTGACCCGGACGCTGTTGTTCGAGGAGGTCTGGAACTATCGGTTCACGCCGAAGTCGAACCTCATCGATGTCCATCTCGGCCGTTTGCGCCGCAAGCTGGAGGCGGAGGGCGAGCCGTCACTGATCCACAACGTGCGCGGCATCGGCTTCACGCTCGCGCCCGATGACTGACCTGCTGCGCTCCACAACATTCCGGTGGGCGCTGGGCATCGCGATCTGGTCCGTCCTGCTCGTGCTGGCGACGTATTCCTTCGTCTACTGGCAGACGGCCGCCTATCTTCGGGAGGAACTGGCCGAGACGCTTCGGCTGGAGGTCCGGGCGGCTGCGGCGGATCCGGCCGCGACCGCGATGCGCGTGGAAACTTGGATTGCCACGGACCTTCACGCCACGCATTTCGGCGGACTTTTCGGACCCGAGGGCGAACGTCGCTCCGGCAATCTCGGCGCCGTACCCGACGGCTTGGCGCGCGACGGGGACGCCCACCGGGTCAGCGCCAACGTCGACATCGCGGGCCGCGCGCTGCGGGACGAGATCTGGGCGGCCGCGCTCGCGCTGCCTGACGGAAGTACAGTGGTCATCGCACACGACACCGACGAGATCGACCGGGTGCAGGCCACCACCCTCCGCGCGCTAGGCCTCGGCCTGATGCCAACGCTCGCGCTCTCGGGACTTGGGGGATTGCTGCTCGCGGGTCGGGCACGACGGCGCCTGGCGGCGACGGAGGCCGCGGTGGCCCAGGTGATGCGCGGGGACCTGCGCAAGCGTCTGCCGGTCGGCGGCGGCAACGACGAGTTCGACCGACTGGCTGGCAACGTCAACCGGATGCTCGATGAGATCGAGCGCCTGCTGGGCGAGGTCAGCAGCGTCGGCGACGCGGTCGCGCACGACTTGCGGACGCCGCTGACCAGGCTGCGGGCGAGGCTGGAGCGGACCCGTGAACAAGCCAACAGCGTCGCGGAGTTCCGCGAGGCGGTGGATCAGGGCCTTGCCTGGATCGACCAGACGCTCGCGATGGTGACGGCCGTGCTGCGCATCGGGGAGATCGAGCACGGCCGGCGCTTCGCGGGCTTCGCGCTGGTCGACCTCGCCGAGGTCGTCCGCGAGGCCGCGGAGTTCTTCGAGCCGGTCGCCGAGGACAAGGCGGTTTCCCTCGATGTCGCGGTCGAGGGGGGAATCCCGCCGGTCGAGGGCGACCGCGACCTTCTCTTCGAGACGGTGTCGAACCTCGTCGACAACGCCGTGAAGTTCACACCGCCCGGCGGTCGCGTCCGGGTCGGCCTGGCGCGGGAGGAGAAGGGCGTCGTCATCCTCGTCGAGGACACCGGGCCCGGCATCCCTCCGGCCGAGCGCGACCAAGTGTTCCAACGCTTCTATCGGACGGAGCGCGCTCGCCAGACGCCGGGCAACGGACTGGGACTCGGCCTCGTCGCCGCGATTGCAAAGCTGCACGGGTTCACCGTGGATCTGCGGGCTTCGCCCTATGGCGGTGCCTGCTTCGCGGTCCTATGCCCACAGGGCGAGGCAAAAGGGCGGGAATGGGCGCGCGGCTTCGCTGGCCGCCCACTGCCCACACCCGATGTTGCGCCGGACCCGAGAGGCGGCACGCGACCGTAGTTTCGATGTCATACCCTCGCGCTGCAGGTGGCCGATCAGCTCGCGGCCAAGGACGCTCTGACGGCGCCCGCCCGCGACGAGCTCGGCATCTCGGAACTCAATTCGGCACGGCCCGTCCAGGCCGCGGAGACGTAGGCTACGACGTTCTCGTCCGGCGGCGTCCTGCCGCTGCCGGCGGCGGCGCTCTCGATCACCGACCTCGCCGCCCTCACGGCGACGGCCTCGCTGGTGCTCCTCGGCGTCCTGGGGCGAAGACGGGCTGTGCCGCCGTGCCGCGCGCGAAGGCGCCCGTGACATTCCGTGGATCCTTCGCCATGGGCGCCACCGCAGACATCGTGAGCCTCGTCGGCACGGTCGTGTGACGAGCCTCGGAAGCGAGACGGCGGTGAGCCTGGAACGCGTCGGTGACCGCTATCCAAGGGTTTCGAGCCTCAATTACCCTTCGAGGCCCGCTTGCCGCGGGCGGTGCGAGGCTTGGCGGAATCGCCCGAGGGATCGGGGACGGAGGCGACCTCGGCTTCCTGGCCTCCCTGTTCGGAGGGTGCCGCCGGTACGCCCGCCTCCGTTCTCAGCCCGCTCACGATCACGCCGACGTATCCCTCGCCCGCGATGAAACGGGCGCCAGCGCCGCGAAGGGCCGAGACCAAGCGCTCCGCAAGCGCGACCCGGATCGCGATGAAGCCGTTCTCGTAGTCGTTGATCGACTTCTTCGAGACGCGCGCCAGCAGGTGAAGCTCTTGCTGGGTGAGACCGACCAGCAGGCGGGCGGCTTGGCATAGGTACCCTGGCACGGTCCGGTCCGGAGGGAAATCCGCAGCCGAGGCGAAGTCCACTCCCCGAGGCGCGTCGGGCGAGGCTTGAAAGATTTTTATAGCACAGGTATAATTAGGGTCTTCAACAAGCACCGCCGCCTGCCCGCCCCCGCCCGACTGATCGTCGAGCGGGAGGGCCGCTTTCCGCCTTTGGGGTTTCGCCATGATCATCGCGCTGTTCGGCGGCGATGGCCGTGCCGTTGGCACGCACGCCGCCTTCCTGATTGCCCGTGCCGCAGCCTCGGTCGGCACCGCCACGACACTCCTGCGCGTCGTAGGCGCACACGAATCCCGGCTGCCTCGTCTCGACAGCGTGCCGGACGCCCTGCGCGTTGTCGAGCTTTGCAGGGACGGTCCCTCCTTCGCGGAGGACTTCCCGCAGGAGACGACCGCCGACACCGCGCGGCGCCTCGTGGTGCTCGACCTGCCGCCAGGTTGGGCGGCGGACTGCCCGGTCGATCTCGGGGAATGTCCCAGGGTGATCGCCGTCGGACCGTCCGTCCTCGAACGCGCCATGGCCGTGTCCATGCTGCGCGCGACCGCGCGTGCCGCCGTTCCCTGGCTGCTGGGGTGCGGATTCCCCTCACTCGGAGCGTCCGACCGAACCGTGCGCGACATGGCGGCGGCCGCGGGCCTGGACGACAGCTCGATCCGCGTGATCCCCCGCGGCCTGCCGGCTCCCCCGCTGGACGCCGCCGCCCCGGCCCATGGATCCCTGCTCGCATCCCTGTCCGTTCGCGCGGCGCTTCGCGTGCTGAACGCGGTCGTACCCGGTGCGGTCGAGATGCCCGGGCATCCCGGCGACGTGATCGCTCCCGTCCTGGCCGGGATGGGCGAGGCCGACCGCCGCGACACGCAGGGCCGGCTCCGGGACCTTGCCGATGCCTTGGATGCCGCGGAGGACGGCGAATACCCGTCCGCGGAGGAGCTCGCCGCCGCCCCCGTCCTTGAGGAATGGGAGTTCGGGATGCGGCCGGTCGCGGCGCTCGTCGGTCGCGTCACGCACCATCCGGACTTTCCCCCAGGTCGCCGGGTCCGAACCTCGGAAGTCTACGTTTCCGACCGTCGTACCTGGGCGCGCACCTATTCCAGGCTCTACCGCCTGGGACGGCCCGCCGGTCTGCGTCCCTCCCTGCAGTAGCGCGCCGTCTCCCTTCCCGTCGAGGCGGGTCGGCTGCTCCTCGCCCGAAAGACGGAAGCCGGTCCCGCCCGTCGAGATGTGGGCGGGGGAGCCTTCGCCGCCTGTACGTGCGGCCATGCGAGGATATCAGGAGATGCCCGTTCACCCCCAAGGCGAACGTCGCTGGGCGCTGCCGGCGGCGGGCGGTTCGACGTCCCTCACCAGGTTGTGGCGGACGGTCGGGCCGGGTGCCCTCGCGCCCGATCTGGCCAAGCCGTTGCTGGCTGCGGCGACGGCCGCCCTCCGAGGGTCCGGTCCCTCCGTGGCCGCCTCGGAATGGGAAGACGCCCCGGCGGCGCTCCGAGACGCCCGGGCGGTCCTCGGACGATGCGGTTCGGCGCATCCCGACGTCGACGTGGTCGCCACCACGGCGCTCGCGCTGGCGCTTCGCGGCGAAAAGGCTGCCGCGACGTTCCTCGCCGATGCGCTCGACCGTCTCGCCGCCGACGGGACGGGCGGACCGCACCACGCCCGGTTCGCCCGTGCGTGGCGGTCCCGGGTGGAACTTAAGCCGGCGGGCGTCTCCACCGGGACCGACGACAGGGCGCCGGACCGGCTGCGGCTTCCGGGCGAAGACACCGAGGGAGAACAGATGCGCCTATGGATCTTTTCGGACCTGCACCTCGACATCGGGAGTCCATGGACCCCAGCCTCGATCCCCGGGGCCGATCTCGCGGTGGTCGCCGGCGACGTCGGCGAGGGCCTCGTCAGGTCAATCGCGTGGCTCGCCGCGACGGTCCGGCCGCATATGCCGGTCGCGTTCGTGGCCGGAAACCATGAGTACTACCGTCGATGCCTGCCGGACGAGTTGCAGGCGGGACGCGCGGCCGCGACGGAGGCCGGAATTCACCTCCTGGAGAACGACACCGTCCGCTTCGGCGACGTCGTGGTCTCGGGATGCACCCTGTGGACTGATTACGAGCTCGACGGACCGGCGACGCGGGTCCCCGCCATGCGGGACGCACGCGTGGGCCTCAACGATCACCGCCTCATCGCCTGGAGCCGCAAGCCGGAGTGGCGGCGGTTCCGGCCGGAGGAGGCGCTCGCGCTGCACCTCGCGTCACGCCGCTTCCTCGAAACGGCGCTCCGGTCCGCCGCGGACGCGACGACGCGGGCGCACGTCGTGGTCACGCATCACGCTCCCGCGGTGGGGAGCGTCGCCCCGCGGTTCCTCGGCAAGCCGCTCAATGCCGCCTACGCGTCACGGTTGGACGACCTGATCGAGGCCGGTCGGCCTTCGCTTTGGGTCCACGGACACACCCATACGCCGTTCGACTACCGCCTCGGCGGGACCCGCGTGCTCTGCAACCCGCGAGGATATCCCGGCGAGAACCCTCGCTTCCAGCCCGGGCTGGTCGTCGAGGTCTGAGACCGCCCGGGGCGGCCGCCCCACCCTGACTGCCTCCTGCAAGCCGAGAACCGATGGAGACGCCCTTGCCGGACTTCGCCCGTGAGCCTCGTGCGCTAGGATGCCGGGGAGCACCTCCGCCGCATCCCATCCCGTTCCGCTCCCCGGGCTCGACCGGAACGGGATCGGCGACCGCCGGGGGCCTACGATGACGCGGCATGTTCGCCCCCCTCGTCGTGTTCCGGGCGCCGAGGTCCCGGAGCCGTTGCCGCTTCCGTTTCGGCCCCGAGCGCGGATCGACCCGACGCCCGAGGTGCGGACGGCCTGTCCCGGACCGGCCTCCATCGGGAGCCGAAGGGAGAACGCGAGGTTCTGGATCCTGTCCGACCTGCTCGTCGACCGCAATCCCGAGTTCCGGCTCCCCGATCCGCTTCCCGAGTTCGACGTCCTGCTGGTCGCGGGCGGAGTGGCCATCGGGCTGGACGTCGCGTTGAACTGGTTGGCGCGGGCCCTGGACGGCAGACAGGGGAACAGGCCCGTCCTGATGGTGGCGGGCAGCGCCGAGCTGTGGTCCGAGACGCCCATGGTGGAGGCGGTCGCCCGCGGCCGGGAGCTCGCCCGGGACCTCGGCATCCACCTGCTCGCCGACGACGCGGTACGCATCGGTCCCGAGGCCGGCGGCGGGACCGTGGTGATCGGGGCGACCCTGTGGACCGACTGGTGCCTCGAAGGGAGCTTCGAGGGCCGCTTGGCTAGGGTCGCGGCCCGCCACAGCTGGGCGGATTGCCGGCGCGTCCTGCTTCGGCGGGGGCGCCCGTGGTCGCCGCTCGACGCCCTCGGGGCCCATGCAAGGTCGCGGGGATACATCGAGGACGCCCTCACCAGCATCGTGTGCCAATCGCTGAACGTCGCGAGGGGACCCGGGACGCTCGTGCCCGGTGTTCGCCCCGGGGACCGCGCCGTCGTGCTCACCCACTTCGCGCCGTCACGCCGTTCGCTGCCCGACGCCTGGACGGGATGGCTCGGGGACGCCTGGCTGGCAGCCTCGCATGCCTCGGACCTGGAGGATGTCATGCACGCCTGGGGGGCCCCGACGCTTTGGGTCCACGGCCGGGCCGTCGCCCCGGCGGATTACCGCATCGGCCGGACCAGGGTGGTCGCCAATCCCTTGCGGCGCTGGGATGCGGCCGATGCCTTCGACCCAGCCTTGGTGGTCGAGGCCTGAGATGGGAACGTCGACCTACGGCCTAGGGCCGCCCGCACCAAGCTCCTCGGACAGTCCGACGGGCATCGGGAAAGGTTTGGCCGGGACGGCGCCCATCGCTGGCTTTCCCGCCTCGGGCTTCCGCCGCCACGACTTTTCCCAGCCGCCAATGGCAGCGATGGCTTGATCGTATTATATACCACAGGTATAATATAGGCATTCTCGAACGTCGTGGGCAATTCGACAGCCGGGCCAACTTGGTTAGGGGCTGTGAAGCCGAGCCCGTGCGCAACGCGGCGACCGCCTATTCACCCAACGGGTCGTACCGGCTCCCCGCGGGGGCACGGGCCAATTTTTTTCGAAAGCGTGACCGATTCGCTGACCGCCTTGGAACGGGCGGGGCCGCTGGAGGTGGACATGGCATCGGAGCCTGGCCGGGTGGTTTCGTGTTGGGTTTTGCGGCGTGCGATCCGAACCCCGCGGCGCGGCGTGCCGCCCAGGGTCGAAGCCGGCGTGGTGGCGGCTTGGCGGACGTACCCGCCCGGACGCCTCGGCCGGGCGGAAGCAACGGCCCTCGCGCGTCTGCTGGCGACGACGTCGATACTCGGCGAACCGCGCTGGTCCGCGGCAAGGAACGGGGACGCGGCCGCGGCCGCGGCGCTCGCCATCCGTCACGTCCGCACGTGCGGCGCGGCTTCGGTCGCGTCGGATCTCGTGATGGGCAATCTCCTGCTGATGGCCGAGCGCGGCGACGCGACCGCGCCGGCGGTCATCGCCTACGCCCTGCGCGCGCTGGCACGGCGCAGCGCCGACGAGCGCCGGCTCATGCGGCTCGCGGCGCGTTGGGCGCGACCGAGGATGCGCAAGTCTCGCCGCCGCTGAACCATCGGCCCCCCACCATCGAAGTCCCACGCGAAGCCAGAGGATGCCATGCCCGAACCGAACGAGGTGGCCTGCGCGATGGCGCGCGCCTTCGTCGAGGCGTTGCGGAAGGAAGCCGCGAGCCCGGATCCATCATGGTGCCTGGACGAAGCCGAGCTCGACGCGCTCGCGCTCGGCCGGCAGGAGGCATCACCCATGCCCAGGCTGGCCGCCGACGTCGTGGCCGCCGCGGTCATGCTGGGGCGCGCGTTCGCTCCGGCAGGACCTCCCGCGGCCGATGACGGCTTCCCCGTCCTACTGGTGCGCGTATCCTCTCCGGATTGGGTGGAGCCGATGCGGTGCGTCGTGGGACCCTGCCTCCTCGGACTGGGATGGCGGGTTCGGGATGGCGAGGGCGGGCGCGGGGCCTGGAACGACCGCAGCCGGCGGGAGGTCGTCGTGTTCGCGCGTGACGGGGCCTCGCGCGAGCATAGGCCCGACCGCGGCAACGAAACCGTCGGCGCGGCCGTGGTCGCCGGCGTCCCGCTCATCGGCGTCGCGTCGGATCCCGCCAGGACGCTGCCGCGCGACTTCCTGCGCGCCGTCGACCGGGAGGTTCTCGTCGCTCCGCTCGACGCCGAGGTTCTGAGCCTGGTGATCGAGGCGGTGACCGGCGAGGTTCCGCCCCTCGCCGCGCTCGGGGACTGCGTGGCGGTCCGAGCCGCCGCCGACCTTCGGCTCGGTATCCGCCCGGGTCGTGGAGCATCCGAGGCCCTGGAGCGCCTCGGGCGTTCGCGCCAGCGAGAGAGGAAGCGCACCGCGAACGCGCCCCGCCTTGAGGACACGCTCGGTCTCGGAGCCGCCCGGGATTGGGGCCTCGGTCTGGTGGCGGACCTACGGTCGTGGCAGGAAGGGATCATCCCGTTCGCGGCCTGTGAATCGGCCGTCCTCGTCAGCGGGCCGCCCGGCACGGGCAAGACACGGTTCGCGGCGGCCCTCGCCCGAAGCGCGAACCTACCGCTTCATCCGGGCTCCCTCGCGCAGTGGCAGGGCTCCCGTGACGGACATCTTGGCCATACCCTGGGCGCCATGCGGCAGTTCTTCGAGGAAGCGCGGCGGTCGCCTTGCGTGGTCCTGATCGACGAGCTCGACTCCTTTGGTGATAGGAATACTTTCTCAGAACATCATCGCGATTACTCCAGCCAGGTCGTCAACGCCCTCCTGGAACACCTCGACGGCGCCGTCGGCCGCGAAGGGGTCGTCGTCGTCGGCACGACCAACCATCCTTCGAGGATCGATCCTGCGATCTTGCGTTCGGGGCGGCTTGAACGGCACTTCCGGATCGAGCTTCCCGGTCTCGACGCGCTGACCGGCATGCTGGTCCAGTATCTCGGGACCGACGCCGATGACCTCGACCTTGCGCCGGTGGTCCCGCTGCTGCGTGGCATGACGGGTGCCGACGTCGAGGCGCTGGTGCGGCGGGCGCGTGGCAGCGCGCGACGGGCCGGCCGCACCCTCACGGTGGACGACATCCTGGCAGGCTCCTCGGATGGGACGCCGGCGCTCGGGGACGGGCTCCGGATGCGCGTCGCCGTCCACGAGGCCGGGCATGCGGTCGCGCTCCTGGCCAGCGGCGCGAGCGGACCGGTGACGCTATCCGTCGCCCCGACCGGCGGCCTGACCGAGCATGCGCTCGTCGATGCCTACGGAGCCCTGACCGAGGGCGACTTCGAACGGTCCCTGGTGATGATCCTGTCGGGCCGCGCGGCCGAGGAGGTGCTCCTGGGCGACGTCTCCGCCGGCGCGGTCTCGGATCTCGCCGAGGCGACCCGATGCGCCGCGGCGATGGAGGCGTCGTGGGGGTTCTCGGCCGATTTCCCGCTGCTGTCCCTGGCCCCCGCCCAGGACATCGACCTGGCCCGGATGCCCTGGCTGATGCGCCCGGTCCTTGAGCGGCTCCGGCTGGCCTACGAGCGCGCGTGCGACCTCATGCGGACCGAGCGCCTCGCCCTCGAACGGATCGCGGAGGCCCTGTTCAGCACGGCCTACCTCGACGACGCGGCCACCCGGGCGTTGTTCTCGGGAAAGGCCGCCTCCCCCCGACGCCGCGCCGGTCCGGGCCGCGGTGCCCGCCGCACGCACGACACCTGAAGTGGAGAGGCCATGACGTCCTTCGTACGCCGACCGATTGCATGCCGGGACCCGTCCGCGTCGCGCTCACCCGCCCGTCGCCCGCTCGCGGGACGGACGTTGTTCGACGCCGCCTCACCCGGGGCGGAGGCGCGCCCCGACACCATGCGACATCCCTTGCGCCGCCGCGACTTCGACGAGGGCAGCCCGGACACGTTGATGATGCTCGACATCGAGACCGTTCCGGACCCGATCCTAACGCCCGCGGATTGGCCGGCCGACCGGTTTCCAAAAGCCATGTGGCATCAGGTCGTCGCCATCTCGGTGATCGAGGCGGGGGTCGGTCGCGACGCGGGCACGGGCGTCGAGACCTACGAGTTGCGGTCCTGCCGCAGCGGCGGCGAACCGGGATGGGACGAGGCGCGTCTGCTGCGCGCCTTCTGGCGGCTCTTCGAGGGGGGACGGTACAGGCTCGTCACTTGGAACGGCAGGGCGTTCGACATGCCGGTGGTCCTCGCCCGCTCGTTGATGCACGGTCTCGCGGCCCCCGCATGGTTTCTTCGCGGAACGCGCTGGGCCAATTACGGGCAGCGCTACGCCCAGGACTGGCACCTCGACCTCATGGATGCGATCTCATCCTTCGGGGCGGCCTCGCGTCTCACCCTGGAGGAGGCTGCGGCGGCGGTCGGCGCACCGGGCAAGATGGGCGAGCATGGGTCCTGCGTCGCCGAATTGGTCGCGCGCGACGAAATCGGTCGGGTGCGGGACTACTGCGAGACCGACGTGGCGAACCTCTACGTCATCTTCATGCGCTGGGCGCATCTGACGGGTAGGACGGATGCCGCGGGCCACGATGCAGCCGTGGAGGGATTCCTGCGCTACCTCGATGCGGAGGGGCCGGCCCGCCCGCACTTGGCGGCCTTCGCGCGGGAATGGCGACGGACTGGAGCGCGCGCGCCGATGCATGTGGGTCGAACGACCGGGTCGGGTGCGGTGGTGGCTGGTCCGGACGCCTGTCACGGAGCGCGACGGAGCTCGCTCGGGGCCTGAGGGCCGGGTCGCGGGGTAGCCAATCCTGGGGATGCCCCATGAGCGGGCGGCGGGACGCAGGTCCCGCGCCCGGATCCGCCGGTCCGGCGTGAGACCGCGATAAAACCGGGCGTTAGCCATGAGTGAGACGAAGGCGTCGAAAGCCATCCGGGTAAATCGACCGTAATGGCTGGCATGCGAAGGATCGGGCCACGGCCAGCAAGCCCAGGGGGGAACAGCCGATGACCCTGCCGCGCCTCTCGCGACCACTTGAACCCAGCCGCGCTTGGGTGGCGCTCGGGGTCCTGGCACCTATCGGCATGCTGATCGTGTCGGCGTCGATGCTCCTCGATCTTCGTCGCGATGCCTGGGACAAGGCCGAGCAGACCTCCAGAAACCTCATGCAGGTCATCGAACGCGACATCGCCCGCAACGTCGAGATCATCGACCTTTCGCTACGGGCAGTCGTCGACAACCTACGCGCGCCAGAGACCGCGGAAGCGAGCCCGAAGGCACGGCAGATGATCCTGTTCGACCGTGCGGCGAGCGCCAGGGACCTCGGCGTGATGCTGGTCCTGGACGAGAACGGCGACAGCATCCTAGACGCGTCGTCGTTGCCGGCTCGCAGGGTCAACAACGCCGACCGGGAATACTTCAGGGCCCACAAGGCCAGCGCCGACCTTGGGCTGTACATCAGCAAGCCCCTCGTCTCGCGCCTGACCGGAGTCCCCATCGTCGTGCTGAGCCGGCGCATCGACAAGCCGGACGGCTCCTTCGGCGGGGTGGTCCTCGGCAGCCTGAAGCTCTCCTATTTCAGCCACCTGTTCGATCAGATCGGCCTCGGACAGGACGGCGCGATCAACCTCTACCTGCGTGAGGGTACGCGCATCGTGCGCCATCCCTACCGGGAGGCGGATATCGGCGTGAACCTCGCCGGCACGCCGAACTTCGATAGGTTCGTGCGCGACAGGGTCGGCGCATTCGTAGGGACCTCGGTACGCGACGGCGTTGAGCGCCACTACGCGTTCACCCAGGTCGGCGACCTCCCGCTCGTGATCAACGTCGCCCTTTCGACGCGTGAGATCGAGGCTCAATGGCGGGCAAAGGCGCTCGGCATCGTCGGGGTCGTCGTGGTGTTGTGCGGCCTCACCGCGACCCTGTCGCTGCTGTTCGGGCGAGAGCTTCGCCGCCGGGCCGAGATGCATGCCGAAATGGCACGGCTCTCGCGGACCGACGCCCTGACTGTCAAACAGCGTTGAACATTGACCCTGGATCGGCGTCGAACTTTGACCCCCTGGATGGGTATGGCGGGACGCCCCTGATCAGCCCGGCGAAGGCGGGT
>NZ_CABFVH010000024.1 GCF_902141855.1 Methylobacterium dankookense
GGCGACCCTCGCCTCGGCCCAAGCCTTCCTCTACGCCGCTGCCGTCATGATCCTCGTTCGACGGCTGGGACGCGCCTCATGACTTATCGGACGGACTCTGAGATGAAGGCCTGCTCGCCCTCGTGTGCGATGTTGGTCAGGAGCTCCTCCGCCACGAGGTGTTCAAGGCTGATGCCTGCTCCCGGATCGCGGGCAATCATACCCAGCACGCGCGTGAGGGCGTTCAAGCGTCCGTCGAGATGCGCGGCATAGTCCTCTGCGGTCAGGCTGGTGTCGCCGGTGCGGCGCGCCAGCGCGCGCACCGCCATAAGCGTGCTCATGACCCGATGCTGCAGCTCGCCGAGCAGCAGGGTCTGGTGCTCGGCGGCTTTACGGAGGCGCCCTTCCTTCTGACGCAGATCGGTGATGTCGCGCTGGATCGCGATCCAGTGGGTGATGTCCCCGGCCTCGTCGCGCATGGGGGTGATCAGCCAGTCGATGAGGTAGGTGCTGCCGTCCTTGCGGTAGTTCACTGCCTCGCCGTGGAAGGATCTGCCGGCAGCAAGATCGGCGCGCAGGCGGTCGAGCGTGCCGCGCTCGGTCTTCGACCCCTGCAGGAAGCGGGGCGAGCGTCCAACTGCTTCCTCGCGCGTGTAGCCGGTCAACCGGGTGAAGGCCGGATTGGCGTAGACGATGAGGGGTCCGGGCGGCTCCAGATCAGGCGTGGTGATCAGAATGGCCTCGCCCGCAGCCTCAGTCGCAACCCGGAATAACCGTGGATCCAGGCCGCCCTCTTGTCGATCAAGGCAGTCCGCTGAGTTGCCGTCGGATGACCCTGTCACACGCTGGACCTCGTGAGTGTTCCTCCACGGAGAACCGAGGGTCGGAGGTCCTGTTCCGAACCCAGGGTTGCACCCGCATTGCCAACAGAGCGGAGGCAGCAGGCATCAAAGCCTACCGCGGCGAGCCGTTGTGAGGAGCCGCAGGCCTAGCGAACTGGTCGAAACCTGGCGATCGAGCCGAGCCTTGGATTGTCAGTCGAGGTCGGGCTCTGCTGTGACGTCCGCGAAGTACGCCGCCAGCCGGTGCATGGCACCGACATCGTCGCCCTCTATGTGGATTTGCACAGGCCACACCCGATGCTGTTTCCTGAGCTGATGAAGAACCAGCTCGGCCGCATCCGCCGTCTCAGCCTCGGTGTCCCCAAAGACCCGGCACTCGTAATGCTTGCCAATGATGACGACGTTCAAGGGAGCGATCTTCATACACATCAACGTGGCCGCGGAGTGTAAGTTCGAGCTGCACCAGTAGGTTTGAGGCCGAGATCAGACATGCGTAGACCGGCCGCCACGACGGGCGAGCAATGCTCCCCCTCCCATCCTGGCAGCCGGTCCACTGGCTGGATAACTGCGCCCAACCAGGATGGGTTCAGTCACCAGCACCTGTGCCCTCGGATACCTTCCCATGGTTAGCAATCGGTAAATATCGCTAACCGTCCGATGCCGCACCGAAGCAGACACTGAAGTCGACCGCTGGCTAGTGGGTCAGTTCGAAGGCCACGTCCGCCAGGTAGTCCGCGATGCGTTCGCCGGCGGCCCGGTTCTCGCACTCGACCGCGTAGCCCAGTGATAGAACCTCCGACGAGTGTCGGCGGAGCACCGCCTCGGCCGCCAGTGCGGCTTCGCGCTCCGATGTCGCCGTGATGAGGCGCATGCGCCCTTCAACTTCAATGGCGATGCAGCAGTACATGAACATGGTTAAGCCTGACGCGCGAACTGTACACAGAGCTAGGCCGCACGATTGGGCTGGCAACTGCACATACATCAGGGGTGGTGAGAGCAACGTTGGAGCGCCCGCTGCGTTGTCGCAGTAATCCAATCGCGACAGCAGGGACGTGCCCGCAAGGGGCACGGCACGATCTCCTATGGCCGAAGTTCAAAGCAATCCCCGCGAACCAACCCACCTGAACATCTGGGACCGGGTTGAGCGCGAGGCGTTCGCGGCCCGCATGGGCGTCAGCGAGGACAAACTGCGCAAGGCCGTCCAGATGGTTGGCTCGCGCATCACGACGCTGTCCTCCTACCTCAAGATCTGATCGCGCCTCCTGGCGTCAACATCAGAAAGGGCGCCGCAGGGCGCCCCTTCCATGTCCGCAGGCCCTGTAAGACGCTGCTCAGGCAGCCTTGCGCCCACCCTTGCTCTTGCCCGCATCCTCCTCGGCGTCGCCTCAGAGCCCTCGACGTTGATGCGCTCGGCGATCTCGGAGAGGAGCTGGCAACTTCAGGCGCCTTCCTCCGGCACACCCCGGTGCATCATGGCAAGCAAGGTGGCGAGAACGCAGCCGGCGATGATGCCGGCAGTCAGATCTTCAACCAGGGTCAGGCCGAAGGTGGCGAGAAGTACCGCTGCTGTGCGCCAACTCTTCAGGAGCCCCGCGAACTCGCTCTTCTCCGCCATGTTCCAAGAGACGACTACCAGCACTCCCGCCAGAGCCGCCAGCGGCACGAAGCCGGCGAGCGGGGCTGCGACCAGCATGAAGAGAAGGAGGAAGGCCGAGTGCAGCATGCCGGAGACAGGGCTTGCCGCACCGGCACGGACGTTGGTCGCAGTGCGAGCTATCGTGCCGGTCACGCTGATGCCGCCGAACAGGGCCGAAGCGACGTTCGCGATGCCCTGGGCGATCAGTTCCATGTTCGACCGGTGAATGCGATCTGTCATGCTGTCGGCAACCTTGGCAGACAGGAGGCTCTCGATCCCGCCGAGAAGCGTGAAGACCAGGGCAGTCGGGAGGACGTCGCGCAGTAACTGAGGGGTCACCTGCGGTAGCTGCGGCATAGGCAGGCCGTGCGGTAGGCTGCCGAAGCTGCTCCCGATGGTGGCAACGTCGAGGCCGCCTAGCCAAGCTAGGGCGGAGGCGGCGGCAACGGACATGAGCATGCCAGGAAAGGAAGGCTTCCACCGCCGCAGCGCAAAGACCGCGGCAGCGACCCCACAGCCCAGGGCAAGGGCTGTCGGATTAAGGGTGGGCAAGGCGTGGGCGATGGCCACAAGCTTCGGGATGACTGGTCCGGGCTCAGCGCCGGCCAGTCTGAGACCGCCCAGTTCCTTCAACTGACTGGCCAGGATCGTACAGGCGATACCCGCCGTGAAGCCAACGGTGACCGCGTGCGGGATGTGCCGGATCAGCGAACCCAGCCGGAGCGCGCCGACGAGTGTCAGCAACAGGCCGGAGAGCAGCACGGCGAGGAGGGTGCCGTCGACGCCGAAGCGGGCAACGGTGGTCGAGACGAGGACGATGAAAGCTCCTGCCGGGCCGCCGATCTGGAAGCGGCTGCCGCCTAAGGCGGAGACGACGAAGCCGCCCACGATGGCGGCGTAGAGCCCCCGGTCCGGCGAGACCCCGGACGCGACAGCGATGGCCATGGAGAGCGGCAAGGCAACGATGGCGACGGTCAGCCCAGCCATGACGTCGCGGCGGAGCGCGGACAATCGGTAGCCTTCCGCTAGGACGGTGACGAGCTTGGGCTTGAAGAGGTGCGCGGAAGCGGCGCCGTTGGGCATAACTTGGTCTTCGGGTTGTGCGCTCTGGCAGTGAGGAGTCCATTCATCAAAGCTTATGCGCACCGCAACCGCATTGATTCAGCGCAAGAGTTCCCGAGGGTCGCGTCCGCAGGCTGATGTAGACCGATAGGCACCGTGGCACCAGCGCGGCTTCGTCAGTTGGCCGGCGGCTCCTCGTCAGTTGAGCCGTTGAGCGCTTGCAGACTCGTGTCGAGTCGATGGCCTTTGGCGCGGACGGCGCATGCCATGATCCAGGTCAAAGACGGTCCTAGGGTGTCCGTCGCTTGATGAACGGGAGACATCATCTGGATCTGGCCATGTTCGACTACCTGCAGGCCGCGGTCGCCTCCATGAATCCGAAGAGCGGTCCCCCGGACGGGCGCCCGCCGGCTGGTCCGGAGGTCCGGCCCGAGGACGACTTGGACGTCAAGTTGGCGATCTGGATCCTAGTCATCGCGGCGATCCTCTACGTCGTGTCCACCGCAGCGTGAGACGCGTGCCCGCCGGGTGCCGGGTGCGGCGCGGGCGGGCGTTCCTGAGCCGGTTCGGGGAAGGGCCCGTTCCGGCGGGGCATCAAGCAAACCAACGGAGATTGCCATGTCCGCACTCGGCACACCCAACCCGTTCGACCCCTTCGGCGTCGTTGCCTCGATGAACGAGTGGTGCTGCCTGCTGAAGGCGGCGCGGGAGCTCGGGGATGCGGACGCGGAGATGATGGACACGCTGATGGAGGCTGACGCGTCGGGTCCCGCGCCCCTGTCCCCGGCGGCCCAAGCAAAGGTCCGTAACCTCTCCAGGCTGTTGCGCGGCCTGAACGTCGATGTCGATGCCTACCGGCGGCGCGCGCCCGAGGCCATGCGGGGGCTGGAGGCGGCCTGCCTCGCCTGCACGGAGCGCAGTCGTTGCACGCGTGAGCTCTGGACCGGAACGGCGGCGGCGAACTACCCGGGATTCTGCCCGAACGCGGCGGCCCTCGACAAGCTGCGCGCTGCGTGAGCCTCCGCGCCCATGCGTCGGACTCGGGCAGCCAAGGCGCACACGGGCCCCTCGACCGTCGTCCGCACTCTCCGTCATCGACGACCGCAGGGCCGCCCGCGGCCGCCTCTCGACGAGAGGGCGGGATGATGCGCGAGGCGGAGGCGGACACCTCCGATCCAGGGGATCGTACCTACGGTCGTCGGCCTCCCCGACCTCCGAGTGCGACCCAACCGTCGAACGTGCGGGCCTGCACTCACCTTGACATCCATCGACAAGGACGTTGACCACCGAGGCGAGGAAGAGCGGCTTCCGGGACCGAGGCGTCGCCGGCTGCACGGTTGATCCAGCTCAAGGCTCGCACGCCATGCACGGATAGTACGAGAGGCGCGGGGTCCGACAGCAACCAGCCCCGCGCTACCCTGACGACACGGTCGTCCGCTTCCCCGGGAGCGGCGCGGCCGCGCCGCCTCGGAAGTAACCGTCGCTCCGCCACGCGACGCCACGGGCCGCCGGTCAGGGACCGAGGCCCCCAACCGCGAACCCCTGTTTGCCGCCGTGACCCAACGCAAACGCCAACGCCTGCTCATGATCGCATCCTGCGGTGCCGTGCTGACGCTGGCGGTCGGCCTCATCCTCACGGCCTTGAGCGGCTCGGTCGTGTTTTTCCGCTCGCCGAGCGAGATCGCCCTGCAGGGGGTCGGGCCAGGCGTGCGCCTCCGCCTCGGCGGCCTCGTGCAGGAGGGCTCGATCCGGCGCGGGCCCGATCAGACGGTCGACTTCACCGTGACCGACACCAGTGCCTCGGTCCCGGTCCACTACAAGGGCCTGCTGCCCGACCTGTTCCGGGAGGGCCAGGGCGTGGTGGCGGAAGGGCGGTTGGAGCCCGGCGGCCTGTTCCGGGCCGACACGGTGCTGGCCAAGCACGACGAGGCCTACATGCCCCGCGAGGTCGCCGAGGCCCTCAAGGGCCAGGGCCACTGGCAGGGCGGCCGCCCCACGGCCAACTGACCGGGCCCGCGATCCGAGGCGGGATCGCGGGACGCCGATCGCGAGCAAGGTCGGGAGCACGGCCGGGACTCGCGTGGCGCCGTTGAGAAGGCGGCGCCGCCCCGCACCTGCCGTCAACGGTGTTGCCGAGGCCGCTGGCCTCCGGGCGGAGTTCGAACGATGCCGGGCCGGAGATCCGCGGCCAGGCCCCGAGACGGTTCCACCTCCGCCGTGTGCCCGCGTTCCTTCCATGGACCGGGGCTTACGTCCAGACCTCGGGTTCACGTCCCGTCGCGACTTCCGGATCCATCTGGACGGCGAGCCTGAGGCGCGGCACCGTCCTGTCGTACAGAATCCCGAGGATCACGACCGCGGCCGGCCGTCCGGTCGATCCCTGGGCCCGAGCTGGACGACGTCGGAGGCTCCCTTCATCCGACCGCTCGCCACCGCGGTATCGAATGAGCGCGTCGTCGGTCCGGGTCCTCGCCTTCGAAGGCCATGCCTCCGTGCATCCCGCAAGCGTCCAGGGATCCGGGCGTCTGGGGAACGGGGTGTGGCCGTGTCAGGCGGCCCTCGGCCCCGTCAGCACCCGCCAATACGCCGCCGCGAAGCCGAGGAACGCCATCGCCCATAGGGCGCCCGCCACAGGCAGGAGCGACCCGGTCCAGGCCGGATGCAGCGAGGCGCAGACCCGCGCCAGCACCGACGCGGTCGCCAGGACGTAGACCGTCCGCACGGCCGGCGAGGCGGCGAGTGGCCGCCCGGTGTGCCCAAGGCTCGCCCGCGACATGACGGCGAGCGTCATCACCCCGACGGCCCCTCCCGTCCAGGCATGGATGCCGGCCCCGACCGGGACGAGCCCGAGCGCGGAGGCCCCGACGAGGACGAAGCCGAGCGGCACGAAGGCATAGGCCACTTGCAGGACGAGCACGAGCGGGTCGGGCCAGGTGCGGTCGCCGGCCCAGCGTGCCAGGCGGGCCGCCTGGACCAGTCCGGTGACGACCAGGGCCGCGCCCGTCGCGCGGCTGCCCGGCGCGAGCGTCCAGCCGGCCAAGGCCGCGACGGCGAGGATCATCGAGGCCTTGTCGAAGGTCCCGAAGGAGGCGGGCATGCGGCCCGGGTTCTCGCGTGCCAGCCAGTTGCGGGTGAAGCTCGGGACGATGCGCCCTCCGATCAGCATCACCATTGCCAGCGCCGCGGCGATGCCCACCCGGATGCCGTACTCGGCCGTGCCGGACCGGTAGGCTTCGACGTGGAAGAGGGCGTTGCCGGCCAGCAAGGCCGACAGCGCGACGAGCACCTTGAGGTTCCGCCAGTTGCGGCCCGCTACGACCTCGCGGGCGATGGCGGCCGTGAGGAGCGTGAGGAACGAGAGGTCGAGCAGGGCCGCGGGAAGCCAGCCCAGGACGGCCGAGAAGGCCACGGCGAACCGGCCCGCCAGCCAGGCCGCCACGAGCAGGAGGAGGGGACCGCCTTGCAGGGGCAGCCGACCGGTCCAGTTCGGGACCGCCGTCAGCAGGAAGCCGGCCATGACCGCCCCCGCGAAGCCGTAGAGCATCTCGTGGACGTGCCAGTCGCGGGGCGCTAACGCCGTCGGTAGCGCGAGGTCGCCGACGAACATGGGCAGCCACGCCAGGACCGCGAGTCCGGCGTAGAGCGAGCCGAGCAGGAAGAACGGCCGGAAACCGTATGACAGGACCGCGGGTCCCTCGTAGGCCCGCAAGCGCGGTATCGGAGCCATCGTCCACCTTCCTTCGCGCGGCGCGCGTAACCAGCCGGGTCCGCCGCCCGGCCTCCCCGATACTGCGTCGGGTCGCGGCGAGGCATGATTCAGATCAATGCCGGTGCGGGAGGGGCGGGCATCTTGGCGCCGGGCAACGAACGGACGGGTGACGAAGTGCTTTCCTGGTTGAGAAGCCGCGCGACGCGGCACGCGCCGCAGGGTGATGCGGACCTTCCGCCCGGCCGCCGCGACCCGCTCGACACCGACGTGCTCGACTGCCTCCTCGACGTGCTCGACCCCGAAGTCGGCATCAGCGTGGTCCATCTCGGCCTCGTCTACCGGGCGGCGAGGACACCCGACCGCATCGAGGTCGACCTGACCCTGACGGCCCGGACCTGCCCGCTCGCCGGCCTGATCGTGGAGGATGCGCACGATTGCCTCCGGCGCCGCTTCAACGATTGCCGGGACATAGAGGTGAGGCTGGTCTGGACCCCGGGCTGGACTCCTGACCGCATCTCCGACCTTGGCTTGGCGCTGCTCGGGCGCCCGCCGCGGGGCCTCTCCTGATCGCAGGCATGCACGGCCAGGTTCACCCTCGGGCTACCGAGGCCCTAGGGTCAGCGAAGGACAGCGTCGTGCCCCACGTTCCCATCCCCGTCCCCGCCGCTCGGCAGCCGAAGGATCTCAAGCCGAGCGTACCGGCGCCGCCGGTCCAGCTGGTTCCCGTTCCGGACCGTACCGTCCATCCGCTGCGCCGCGCGGTCCTGGCCTGCGCGGTGGGAGCCTTGCTTGCGGGCCTCTGGGCGGGCTTGGCTCGCCTGGGATGGGAGTTGCCGCGTGCGGCGTCGCTCGCGAGCCTGCACGGCCCGCTGCTGGTCTCGGGTGTGTTCGGCACGCTCGTCGCCCTGGAACGCGCCGTCGCGCTGGAGGGGCGGTGGCCCTTTGCGGCTCCGGCGCTCTCGGGGACAGGATCGATTCTGTTGGTGGCCGGCGCGCCGACCGCGGCCGGCGCCTGGGCCTACGTCTTGGCGGCGGCGGTCCTCACGGCCGCCTCGCTCCTCGCGGTGCGGCGACAGCCGGCCGCCTTCACGGCCTCGCTCGCGCTGGGCGCCGCCGCGTGGCTGATCGGGTCGGGGCTATGGGCTCTCGACCATCCGGTGTCGGACCTCGCGGGCTGGTGGCTGGCCTTCCTGGTGCTCACCATCGTCGGCGAGCGCCTCGAACTCAGCCGCCTCATGCCGCGCAGCGGCTTAAGCCTGCCGCTCTACCTGCTTGCCACGGGGACCTTCCTAGCGGGGGCCGGAGAGGGGCTTTACACCGCCCGCGGGGCCGGCCTGGCGGGCCTCGGCCTCCTCGCGCTCACGGCCTGGCTGGCCCGGCACGACATCGCCCTGCGCACTGTGCGGCTCGGCGGCCAAGCCCGGTTCATGGCGATCTGCATGCTCGCCGGCTACGTGTGGCTGGCGGCGGCGGGCATCCTGCTCCTGGTCGCTCCGCCGGGGACGCACGCCTACGGGTACGACATGGCGCTCCATGCCATCCTTCTCGGGTTCGTGCTCTCGATGGTGTTCGGGCACGCCCTGATCATCCTCCCCGCCGTCGTCCGCATCCGCCCCCGCTTCCGCGCCGGCCTCTACCTGCCGCTCGCCGTCCTGCACGGATCGGTCGCCCTGCGCGTCGCGTCCGACCTGCTCGGCGCGGAGGCGGGCCGCCGGTGGAGCGGCCTCGTCACGGTTGCCGCCATCGCGGGCTTCGCGGCCTGCATCGCGCTCTCCACGCGGGGCGCCCGCTCCGACCACGCGCGGAGCGGCGCGTGAACGAGTTCGCCGCCGCCCTCGGGATCTTCCTCGCCGCGCACGCGATCCCGGCCTCGCCACACGTGCGCACGCGCCTCGTCGGCCTGCTCGGTCGCGGTCCCTATCTCGCGGGGTACTCCGTCCTGTCCACCGGACTGCTCGCCTGGCTCGTCGTCGCGGTAAGGCGGGCCGACACGGTGGAGCTCTGGGCGGCGGCACCCTGGCAATGGCACGTGACGATCCTCGTGATGCCGCTCGCCTTGTTCCTCATCGTGGCCGGCGTGCTCGCCTCGAACCCGCTCTCCGTGTCGCTGCGGCCGGGCGACGAGCCCGGCCCGGTCTGTGCGGTCACCCGCCACCCCCTGCTCTGGGGCTTCCTCCTCTGGGCGGTCGCCCACATCCCTCCGAACGGCGACCTGACCTCCGCCATACTCTTCGGCGCGTTGGCCGCATTCGCCGCCATCGGCATGCCGCTCTTGGACGCCAAGGCGCGCCGGCGGCTGGGGCGTGGACGCTGGGAAGCCATGGCACGGCGGACTTCGGTCCTCCCGTTCGCGGCACTTCTAGGTGGACGCGCCCCCGTCCGGGGCGTGGGACGGCTGATCCCACCGGCAGCGGCGACCGGTTTGCTCTACGCCTGGTTCCTGCTGCAGGGCCACGCGTTGCTGATCGGCCCCGACCCTCTCGCCACGCTCCGGGCGCTCGGTTGATCCCGGTCACCGGGAGCGGAGGCCTGCCCCGACGCCCGCGTTCCCCCGGCGATGGACGCCGGATGCCGGCGGCACGGGTCAACGTCTCGCCACCAGCCATGCCGTGCCGGGAGGACGGGGCCCGGCCTGCGGTGTCACGCGGACGATTGAGCCACATCAAGGCAGCGCGGCCGGAGAATATCTTATCGCTGGCCTCCGAGGCTCAGGTGCCCCCTTTGCCCCGAGTATGACAGGGAAGAACGCGCATGCGCGAGGATCTGAGGACGCTCTACGGCGATGAGCGCCTACCCCGCTACACCAGCTATCCCGCGAGCCCGCATTTCGGTCCGCAGGTGGATGCCGGCATCTACGCGGACTGGCTGGGCGCGCTCCCGGCAGGCACGACGGCGTCGCTCTACCTGCACGTCCCCTTCTGCCGCTCGATGTGTTGGTACTGCGGCTGCCACACCAGCATCACTCGGCACGACGCGCCCATCGCCGACTACCTGTCGACGCTGCGAGCCGAGATCGGCATCGTCGCCCGCCAGCTCGACCGTTCGCAGCGGGTCCGTCACGTGCATTTCGGCGGCGGCACCCCCACCATCGTCGCGCCGGACGCCTTCCGCGACCTCCTCGGCCTGCTGCGCGACACCTTCCGCCTCGATCCGGACGCCGAGGTCGCGGTCGAGATCGACCCCCGTACTCTCACGCCCGAGATGACCCTCGCCCTTGGCAAGGCCGGGGTAACGCGGGCGAGCCTCGGGGTCCAGAGCTTCGACCCGGCGGTGCAGCAGGCGATCCGGCGTCGCCAGGGCTACGACGTCACCGAAGCCTCGGTCGCCGGGTTGCGGGCGGCCGGGGTCCGCGGGATCAACCTCGACCTGATCTACGGCCTGCCGCACCAGACGGTGGCCTCCTGCGTCGAGACCGTGCGGCAATGCCTGGGCCTGCGCCCCGACCGCCTCGCGGTGTTCGGCTACGCGCACGTGCCGAGCTTCAAGAAGCACCAGCGCCACATCGACGAGGCGACCATGCCCGATGGCGCCGCCCGCCAGGCACAGGCCGAGGCCATTGCCGGGGCGCTCGCGGAGGCCGGCTATGTCCGGATCGGCCTCGACCACTACGCCCTGCCAGCCGATCCCATGGCGGTCGCCAACGCGGCAGGCACGTTGCGCCGGAACTTCCAGGGCTACACCACCGATCCCGCCGAGGTGCTGATCGGCTTCGGCGCTTCCTCCATCGGGCGGTTGCCCCAGGGCTACGTGCAGAACGAACCGGCCCTACGCGCCTATGCCGAGCGCGTCGCGAGGGGCGGACTCGCCACCGTGAAGGGCTACGCCCTGACGCCGGACGACCGCCTCCGAGCCGACCTGATCGAGCGGATCATGTGCGATTTCGCCGTCGATGTCGGGGCGGTTTGCCGCGCTCATGGCCGCAACCCGGACGCGATCCTCGCCGCCACCCCGCGCCTGGCCATCCTCGCGGGGCACGGCCTCGTCCGACGCGACGGTCGCGTCCTGAGCATCCCGGACGGCGCCAGGGCCTTCGTGCGCAACGTCGCCGCCGCCTTCGACGCCCATCTCGGGACGTCCGCCGCGGTGCACAGCCGCGCCGCCTAGCTTTCAGGGTCGTGCCGGGAGCCGCCGGCCGAGTCGGACCGCCCAAGCCGACAGGTGCGCCGGCGTGACGACGGTTGCCATCGTCGCAGCGCGTAGGCCTCTGGCAGGGGATGCGCCGGGACCGGCGACCGCCGGCCGTTGGCAGGCTCCCTTGTCGGCCGCGGCGGCCGGTCGGGATCTGGCTTGGGCTTGGACAGCGCGGACCCCGCTCGGCTAAGCCCGTCGCGGAGTGGTTCACGAACCTACTTAAAGGTGTAGAACCCGGCCTCAGGACCTCACCGACGAAGGGCTTGTTCGACCCGTGCGACCAGCATGACGAAGCTTGAGGATCGACTCGGCTCGCAGCTCGGCGGTGACGATCCGTCCTCCGGCGAGGAGCTAAGGCTCACGCTCGAGGAGGCGGGCATCTGCAGCTGGGCGCTGGACATCCCGACCGGCCGCGCCACGGTCTCGCCCACCTGCGCCCAGCTCTTCGGCGTCCCGCCCGAGCGCCTGGCGAGCTTCGAGGCCACCCAGGCGCTCGTGCACGAGGACGACCGCGCGGCCCGGGCGGGAGCGATCCGGGGCGCTTTGGAGCGCGGCGGCAGCTACGAGGTCGATTACCGCGCGGTGCATCCCGACGGATCGCTCCGCTGGCTGCGCTCGCGCGGCCGGGTGCAGCTCGGCCCGGACGGCCGGCCGTGCCGGCACCGGGGCGTGATCTTCAGCATCCACGAGCAGCGGCAGGCCGACGAGGAGCTGCGCGCCCGCGAGGCGCATCTGCGCTCGATCCTCGACACCGTACCCGACGCCATGGTGGTCATCGACGAGCAGGCCCGGATCAAGTCCTTCAGCGCCGCCGCCGTGCGCCAGTTCGGCTACGCGCCCGACGAGGTGGAGGGCCGCAACGTCAGCCTGCTGATGCCCGAGCCCTACCGCACCCAGCACGACGCCTACATGGCCCGCTACCTCGCGACCGGGGAGCGGCGCATCATCGGCATCGGCCGCGTCGTGGTCGGCCAGCGCCGGGACGGCTCGACCTTCCCGATGGAGCTGTCGGTCGGCGAGATGCGCTCGGGCGGCGAGCGCTACTTCACGGGCTTCATCCGGGACCTGACCGAGCGCAACCAGACCGAGACGCGCCTGCAGGCGTTGCAGTCCGAGCTCGTGCACATGTCCCGCTTCACCGCGCTCGGCGAGATGGCCTCGACGCTCGCCCACGAGATCAACCAGCCGCTGACCGCGATCGCGAGCTACCTCAAGGGCTGTCGGCGCATCCTCGCGCGCATGGAGGGCGCGGAGGTGGCGCGCCTCGCCGACGCAGTGAACCAGGCCGCCGAGCAGGCGCTGCGGGCGGGGCAGGTCATCCGGCACCTGCGCGAGTTCGTGGCGCGCGGCGAGAGCGAGCGGCACATCGAGGGTCTGCCCAAGCTGATCGAGGAGGCGAGCGCGCTCGCCCTCGTCGGCGCCAAGGAGAAGGGCGTGCGCGTGCGCTTCGACCTCGACCCGGACGCCCCCCTCGTGCTGGCGGACCGGATCCAGGTGCAGCAGGTGCTGCTCAACCTCATCCGCAACGCCATCGAGGCCATGCAGGGCGCGCCGCGCCGCGAGCTCGTCGTCGGCACGCGCGCGCTGCCGGACGACGGGCTCGTGGAGGTCACCGTGGCCGATACCGGCAGCGGCATCGCGCCCGAGGTGGCCGCCCAGCTCTTCCAGCCCTTCGTGACCACGAAGGCGAACGGGATGGGGGTCGGCCTCTCGATCTGCCGCACCATCGTGGAGGCGCACGGCGGCAAGATCCTGGTCGAGCCCGGCCCCGCGGGCGGGACGACCTTTCGCTTCACCCTGCGCACCGTCGACCGAAAGGAGCTCGCACATGCCCAGTGACGCGCCCAGTGACGCGCCCGTGCACGTCGTCGACGACGACCTCGCGGTCCGCCAGGCGCTCGCCTTCCTGCTTGCCAGCGACGGGCTGACGGTCCGCGTGCACGAATCCGCCAGCGCCTATCTGGCTGCCGTGGTCGATCCCGGCGGCTGCATCCTGACCGACGTGCGCATGCCCGAGCTCGATGGCATCGAGTTCCTGCGCCGTCTCCGCCAGCGGGGGCCGATGCCGCCCGTCATCGTCATGACGGGCCACGCGGACGTGCCGCTCGCCGTCGAGGCCATGCGGGCGGGCGCCGTCGACTTCATCGAGAAGCCGTTCGACGACGAGGTGCTGCTCGCCAGCGTCCGCTCGGCCCTGGCCCAGGCGGCGCGCAGCCTGAACCGCGCGGCCCACCAGAGCGCGGTGCGGGCGCGCCTTGCCACACTCTCCGAGCGTGAGCGCCAGGTGCTGGACGGGCTGGTCGCCGGCAAGGCCAACAAGGTCATCGGCCTCGACCTCGGCATCAGCCCGCGGACCGTCGAGATCTACCGGGCCAACGTCATGGCGAAGCTGCAGGCGGGCAGCCTGTCCGAGCTGGTCAGGATGGCGCTCCTCGCAGGGGATCCGCACGGCGGGTGATGCGTTGGCGATTCGGTCCGTCCCGACTTGAAGCGTGTTGCCGCTCCGGAGCACTAGCACGGTCTCGACCTTGTGTGCGGCATGGCTCCGGCATGGTCTCGGCGCGGTTACGTACTGTTCCTTAGCGGTTGTCCCTGAGTTTCGTGCCGGCGTTCCACGCGATAGCCATGCGCCCACGTCACGCTTTCACGCCGAGGGGGGCCATGCGGTTCGCACGCGCCATTGCGGGAAGGAAGGATCCTCCCTGCGCCGACCAACCCGAACCGCGGTCCGCGCGGCAGGGTACCGCGGCGCCCGACGAGGTTCGCGCTCGACCTGCCGCGACAGCCTCGCCCATGGCCGCGCCGGAAACGCGCGACATGGCCGGCCCCGACGACGCGCAGCCCCGGGCTTCCTTGGGCGCGCTGGGGCCGCTCGTCCCCTATGCCCTGCGCTACCGGGGGCGGATGGGCGCGGCCTTCGCGGCGCTGGCCGCCGCCGCCGGCGCGACCTTGCTGGTGCCGATGGCGATCCGGCGCGTGGTCGACCTCGGCTTCTCGCAGGCAGGCCCCACGATGATCGACGCCTACTTCGGCGCGCTGGTCGGCGTCGTGGCCGCGCTCGCCCTCGCGAGCGCGGCCCGCTACTACTTCGTGGCCACCTTGGGCGAGCGCGTGGTCGCGGACCTGCGCGCCGCCGTCTTCGCCCGGCTGACGAGCCTCGATCCCGCCTTCTTCGACCGCGCCCGCAGCGGTGAGCTGGTCTCGCGGCTCACGGCGGACGCTACGCAGGTCAAGTCGGTCTTCGGCACCTCGCTTTCGGTCCTGTTGCGGAACGCCTTCCTGTTCCTCGGCGCGGTCGCCATGATGGTTTGGACCAGCCCGAGGCTCTCCGTGCTGGTGCTCGCCGCGATCCCGCTGATCGTCTTCCCGCTGATCCTCTCGGGCCGCGGCGTGCGCCGGCGCTCGCGCGCCGCCCAGGACCGGCTCGCCGACGCCTCGGCCTACGCGGCGGAAGCCGTAGGGGCGGTGCGCACCATGCAGGCCTTCGGGATGGGGCCGGCGACGGCCGCGCGCTTCGCGGCGGCCTCGGATGAGGCCTTCCTCGCCGCCAGCCGGTCCGCCCGGGCCCGGGCGCTGCTCACGGGCGTGGCCATCTTCCTCGTCTCCGCGAGCGTCGTCGGCGTGCTGTGGTACGGCGCGCAAGGGGTGGCGACCGGCGAGATGTCGGCCGGGCAGCTGTCCCAGTTCGTGCTCTACGCGGTGTTCGGCGCGGGCGCGCTTGGGCAGCTCTCCGAGGTATACGGCGAACTCACGCTGGCGGCGGGGGCCGCCGAGCGTCTGGCCGAGATCCTGCAAACGGAGCCCGCCATCGCGGCGCCGCCTGAGCCGCGCGCCCTGCCGGTCCCGCCGCGGGGCGAGGTCGTTTTCGAGCGGGTGTCCTTCGCCTATCCTGCCCGACCGGAGCGGCCGGCCCTGCACGACCTCTTCTTCACGGTGGCGCCAGGCGAGCGCGTCGCCCTCGTCGGCCCCTCGGGGGCCGGCAAGAGCACGGTGCTGCAGCTGCTCCTGCGCTTCTACGACGCGCAAGGCGGCCGCGTGCTCGTCGACGGCGTCGACGTGGCCCAGGCCGATCCCGAAGCCCTGCGCGCCCGCATGGCGCTCGTGCCGCAGGACCCGACCGTGTTCTCTGGCACCGTCCTGGAGAACATCCGCTACGGCCGCACCGAGGCCGGCGAGGCCGAGGTGGTGCGTGCCGCGAAGCAGGCCCATGCCGACGGCTTCATCCGCACCCTGCCGCAGGGCTACGCGACGCACCTCGGCGAACGGGGGGTCACGCTGTCAGGCGGCCAGCGCCAGCGCATCGCGATCGCCCGCGCCATCCTAAAGGACGCGCCGGTCCTGCTCCTCGACGAGGCGACCTCGGCCCTCGACGCCGAGAGCGAGCGCGCGGTGCAGGCCGCGTTCGACGAGTTGATGCGCGGGCGCACGACCCTCGTCGTCGCCCACCGCCTCGCGACGGTCCGCGCCGCCGACCGCATCCTCGTCCTCGACGAGGGGCGCGTCGTGGAGGAGGGCCGCCACGAGGCGCTGATCGCGCGTAATGGGCTCTACGCGCAGCTTGCCGCCTTGCAATTCGAGGAGCCGTCGGCCGGGGCGCGGACCAACTTGCGTCCCGCCGCTTGATGGGCACACTCGACCCCTCCCTCGTCGACGGGATGCCCCCCTTCGCCGACCTCACGCCCGCGGACCTCGATTTCGTGCTGTCCCTGGCCAAGCCGGTCCGGTACCCCAAGGGCACGGCGGTCTTCGCGCAGGGCGGCACGGCGGATAGCTTCTTCGTGCTCCTGCACGGCCACCTGCAGGTCGTGAAGCTTACTCCCGAAGGCCGGCAAGTCGTGCTTCGGTACGTGTCGCCGGGGGAGATGTTCGGCATCGCCGTCCAGACGGGGCGCGCAGCCTACCCCGCCACGGCGGTCGCGGTGGCCGACAGCATCGCCCTGGCCTGGCCGTCCGATTGCTGGCCCGCCCTGCTGACGCGCTGCCCGGCCCTGGCGGCGGGCATCATGCGCACCGTCGGGTCGAGGCTCGACGAGGCACACCTGCGCGTCGTGGAGATGTCGACCCAGGAGGTCGAGCGCAGGGTCGCGCATGCGTTGGTGCGCCTCGTGCGGCAGGCGGGCCGCCCGGTGGGCGAAGGGATCCGCATCGACTTCCCGATCACCCGGGAGGACGTCGCCCAGATGACCGGGACGACGCTGCACACCGTGAGCCGAATCCTCAGCTCCTGGGAGCAGCAGGGCCTCGTCGAGAGCGGGCGGCAGAGGATCGTCGTCCGCGATCCTGACCGGCTGTTCGCCCTCGCCGAGCGCGACGGCGCGCGTTAAGCGCTCGCCCGCCTGGGAACGGGTGCCGCCGGCAACGGTCGAAGGCCGGGCGGAGGCCCACCGGACGGGTCCGTGTCCCTGCCGAGCCTCCGCCATGCCGTGGAACGTCCTGCGGGCTTGGTCCTGGGTCCGGGACGACGAGGCGGACCGCCTGTTATCGCCGCGTCACCCTGTCGCCCGGAGAAGGAGACCGGTCCGGGCGGCTCTCCGGGAGGGGTGACGTTCCGCCGTCGCGCCGGACCCCGGAGGACGTCCGCCGGCATTCCGAGGCGAGATCTCGTGAGCGCGCGGAAGGCCGGCCGCGGGTCCATCGGGGCGGTGTCGGCCTCGCGCCGCCGTCGCAGGCTGGTCAGCCGGCGACGGCGGCGTAAGCCACGAAGATCGCCCCGCCGAGCACGGCGACGTAGCCGTATAGCGCGATCCGCCAGCTGGCCCGGGCGCGTCCAAGCTCCAGGAAATCGCGCAGGATCAACACCGCCTTGAAGCCGGACACCGCGACGAGCGCGGCGATTCCGAGCACGCCCAGGGGCGAGCTGCCGTTCGGTCCTCCGGTCCACATGGCCATGCCCGTGAGAGCAAGAAGGACGAGCCAGGCGCGGGCAGGAGGGCCCGTCATGATCGAAGCAAGTAGACGAGAGGATAGAGGAGAACCCAGATCAAGTCGACCATGTGCCAGAATGCGGTACCGGTCTCGATGTTTTCGAGGCTATCGTTAAAGTATATAATTCCGATTATGACCACTCCAAGCACCACATGCATTGCGTGAAATCCGGTCATAAGAAAATAGAGAGTCCAGAACGTATTGGTGTCGATGTCGATCCCGTGCGCGAACTTATCGGCATAGTCGACGGCCTTGGTCCCGAGGAAGGCGAGGCCCAGCACCATGGAACCGATCAGGGCCGGCCCCGGGTCGAGACCGGCGCGCTTTCGCTGAAGCGCGACCGCCGCCGACCAGCCGCTCGTGACCAGGACGACGGTGGCGATACCGCCCAGCACGCGGCCGACCCGCGCCTGCGAGGCTTCGAAGCCCGTAGGGTCGAGGGCGTGCGCGACGGCGAAGCCGACGAAGAATGCGCCGAATACGCCGAGCTCTCCCAGGATCAGGATCCACATCATGGGATTTCCGGGGAGCCCGGACAGCGGCCCCCAATCGTCCCCGGCGGTCGGGGAGGGAGCGGGCGTGTGGTGCGGGGGAACGGTCATGGCCTTGTCGCGGAAGTCCCTAACGCGGGATGGAGCCCCCGTGTTTGTTCCAGCGCAAAGTCCGGAGGCGGTGGCGCAAGTAAGAGGGAGGCCCGGCCACTCAGGCGAGGCGGGGGCAGGATCCGAGGAGGGTGCCGTTGGCCGATTCGAGCGGAGTTGATCCGTAATGAGCGAACGATTCACCAAGGCCGCGGCCCGGAACATCTTCTACGGCGGTTCGGCGTTCTTCTTCGTGGCTTTCATCGCGCTGACCGCGCACAGCCACTACTACATCGTTCGCGCGAGCACGGACGCGGCCGGCCTGACCGACAGCGTGGCGCGGGGCAAGCACGTCTGGGAGCGCAACTCCTGCATCAATTGCCACTCCCTCCACGGCGAGGGCGCCTACTTCGCTCCGGAGCTGGGCAATGTCTGGGTCCGGTACGGCGGCCCCAAGGACCCCGAGGGCGCGCGCGCCGCGCTGATCGCCTGGATGCAGTCGCAGCCGAGCGGCGTCCCGGGACGCCGGCAGATGCCGAATTTCCACCTGAACGATCAGGACCTCAATGCCTTGGTCGACTTCCTGGAGTGGGCCAGCCGAACCAATAAGCAGGGCTGGCCGCCCAACGACGCCGGTTGAGGAGACCCAAGATGAAATACGCGACGCAGAAGGTCGCCTACTACTACTTCGCCGGCGCGATGATCCTGTTCGCGGTCCAGGTCACGATGGGGCTCCTCGCCGGCACGGTCTACGTGCTGCCGAACTTCCTGGCCGAGATACTGCCCTTCAACATCCTGCGCATGATGCACACGAACGCGCTCATCGTCTGGTTGCTGATGGGTTTCTTCGGGTGCGCCTACTACCTCGTTCCCGAGGAGGCCGAGAGGGACATCGAGAGCCCGTTGCTGGCCTACGTGCAGCTCGGCCTCCTCATGTTCGCGGCGCTGGCGGCGGTGATCGGCTACGCCTTCGGCGTGCACGAGGGCCGCGAGTTCCTCGAACAACCCCTCTGGATCAAGATCGGCATCGTCGTCGTGGCGCTGATCTTCCTCTACAACGTCTCGATGACCGTCGCCAAAGGGCGCAAGACCGCGGTGACGAACGTGCTTCTGCTCGGGCTATGGGGCATCGCCGTCTTCTGGCTGTTCGCCTTCTACAACCCCGCGAATCTCTCACTCGACAAGATGTATTGGTGGTACGTCGTCCATCTCTGGGTGGAGGGCGTCTGGGAGCTGGTGATGGCCTCCGTCCTCGCCTTCCTGATGATCAAGATGACGGGCGTGGACCGAGAGGTCATCGAGAAGTGGCTCTATGCCATCGTCGGACTGGCGCTGTTCTCGGGTCTTCTCGGCACCGGCCACCATTATTACTGGATCGGCGCGCCAGGATATTGGCAGTGGATCGGGAGCATCTTCTCCACGTTCGAGATCGCGCCGTTCTTCGCCATGGTGATCTTCGCCTTCACGATGGTCTGGAAGGGGCGCCGCGACCACCCGAACAGGGCCGCCATGCTGTGGTCGCTCGGCTGCACCGTCGGCGCATTCTTCGGTGCCGGAGTCTGGGGCTTCATGCACACGCTGTCGTTCATCAACTATTACAGCCACGGCACGCAGGTCACGGCCGCGCACGGACATCTCGCGTTCTTCGGCGCCTACGTGATGCTGAACCTGGCGATGATCACCTACGCCATGCCGTACCTGCGCAACCGTCTCCCGTACAACCAGGTGCTCAACATGTGGAGCTTCTGGATCATGACCTCGGCCATGGCGTTCATGACCTTCGTGCTGACCTTCGCCGGCGTGGTGCAGGTCCACCTGCAGCGAGTTATGGGCATGAGCTACATGGAGGTGCAGGAGCAGCTGAACCTGTTCTACTGGATGCGCCTCGGGACCGGGGTTTTCGTCGGGATCTCCGCGCTGCTGTACCTCTACTCGATCTTCGGCCCGGCGCGCGAGGACAAGCCGGAACGACTCGTGGCGCCCCTGCGGCCGCTGCCGCGACCCGCCGAATAGGCCAGACGGGAGCCGGCGCAGCCGCTCCCCGGAGAACAGACGATGGCGCGACCTTCGATCCTGCCGGCGCCCGGCGCCGACGACCCGCCATTCTACCGGGAGACGGCCGGGGAATGCGAGCTGTTCGAACGGGCTTTCCGCAACCGGATGCCCCTGCTCATCAAGGGACCGACCGGCTGCGGGAAGACCCGTTTCGTCGCGCACATGGCGGCCCGGTTGGGGCGTCCGCTCTACACGGTGGCGTGTCACGACGACCTGACCGCCGCCGACCTCACCGGTCGCTACCTGCTCAAGGGGGGCGACACGGTTTGGGCCGACGGGCCCCTCACCCGCGCGGTGCGCGACGGTGCGATCTGCTACCTGGACGAGGTGGTGGAGGCGCGCAAGGACGTGACGGTGGTGCTGCATCCGGTCACCGACGACCGGAGGACGCTGCCTCTGGAACGGACGGGCGAGATCCTGCACGCCCCGCCCGAGTTCATGCTCGTCGTGTCGTACAACCCTGGCTACCAGAACGTTCTCAAGAGCCTCAAGCCGTCGACGCGGCAGCGCTTCCTCGCGCTCGAATTCTCGTTCCCCCAGCCGGAGGTGGAGGCCGCCATCGTCGCCCGGGAGAGCGGCCTCGCGCAGGAGCGGTGCGCCGCGCTGGTACGGCTCGCGAACGCGCTCCGCGAACTCAAGGGGAAGGACCTCGACGAGGGGGCTTCCACCCGCCTCGTCATCTACTGCGCCAGCCTCATCAAGGCCGGCATGAGGCCGGCCGATGCGGTCGTCGCCGCGCTGATCGAGCCGCTGACCGACGACCCGGACGTGAGGCAGGGCCTCCTGCGCGTGGCTGACATCGCGTTGGGCTGACCCATGTCGCCGTTCGAGCCGGAGGAGAGCGTCGGGAAGCTGTGGCACCGGCTCGTCGGCGGCGCGTCAACCTACCCCCGCCACCCCGGGGCCACGGCGCGGCTGGACGACGTCCGGGGACGGCTCGGGGTCATGTTTCGCGCGCTCGGCGGGGACGGCGCGATCCGGATCGCGTCCGGCGCGTCCCTCGAATCGGGACACCGCCTGAGCCTCAGGCAGCGGGTGGGGCTCGGCCGCGAGAGGATCGACAGGGGGGCGCTCGACGAGAGCACGTTGCGTCTCCCGGCCGCCCTGGACGTCTTTCCCGAGCGCATCGACAACGAGGCCGCGTACGAGTGGCTGGCGGCTTGGTTCGCGCACGCGCGAACGCCGGCCGGCGCCGACGACCCGCTGCAGAACGACGTCCTCCGGCTCCGCGCGGCCCTGGCGACGACGCGCGTCACGCTCGACCGCTGGCCGGGCCTGGGACCGCTGCACGCGCGGTTGAGCGCGGCGTCCCTGAGGGTGCGACCGAGCAGAACGCTCCCACCATGCGAGGCCATCCTGGAGGCCGTCATCCGGTCGCTCCTCGGAGGCCCCGCCGCTCCGCCGACCGGCGACCTGCTGTCGGAGGCGATTCGCGGCGAGGGACCGGTTGCCGGGCTCGTCGCGCCGCGGGGCTACCAGACCTATCTGCCGGTCCCGATCTGGGGCGACGTGCTCGGCGGGGGAGGGGGCCCGCACCGCGCGGACGCACCCGAGGAAGGCGGCGGCTCCGTTCCCGCCGATCCAAGGCGCCGGCAAGCGGCACGGCGGTCCTCCGACCAGAGCGAGCGCGGCGACCCGCTGCTTCTCCACCGCTTCGAGACGATCTTCAGCATCTCGGAGATGGTCAACGTCAACCGCGGCGTGGACGACGACGACGAGGCGGGCGCGCGCCAGGCGCTTGAGGACCTACCCGAGCTGACGCTGGGCTCCAACAAGAGGCGGGCGGCCACGCGGCTCAAGCTAGACCTCGACCTCACCCCCTCCGCGGCCGAGGCTGAGCCCGTCGTTGCCGAGCTGACCTACCCCGAGTGGGACTGGAAGCGGCAGGCGTACCGGAAGGACTACTGCCGCGTGCTGGCGAGCCCGGCCCCCGAGGAGGGGGAGGATTGGTCGCCCGATGCGGAGATGCAGCAACGCATCCGGCAGGTGCGCCGCCAGTTCGAGGCCTTGCGGCCGCGGAGGCAGACCTTTCACGGGGAGCCCGACGGAGACGATCTCGACCTGTCCGCCCTGGTGCGCGACCGGGCCGACCGTCGCGCCGGGGGCGCCGGAACGGAGCGCGTGTTCGAAAGCTCCCGAGCTGCCGCCCGCGACCTGTCGCTGGCCGTGCTGATGGACGTCTCGCTCTCGACCGACGCCTGGATACAGGACCGCCGGGTCCTCGACGTCGAGAAGAGCGCGCTGCTCGCGCTCAGCCATGGGCTGACGGCGTGCGGCGACGAGCACGCCGTGTTCACCTTCACCTCGCGACGGCGCGACTGGGTCAGCGTGGCAGCCGTGAAGGAATTCGAGGAAGAGCTGAGCGCCCGGGTCGTCCGACGCATCCAGGCGCTGAAGCCGGGCCAATACACCCGGATCGGCGCCGCCGTCCGGCACGTGGCGGCGAGGCTCGACGCGCGCCCGCACCGCAAACGCCTCCTCCTCATCCTGACAGACGGCAAGCCGAACGACATCGACCACTACGAAGGGCGCTACGGCATCGAGGACACGCGCATGGCCATCCGGGAGGCGCGCGAGGCCGGCATCCGGGTTTTCGGCGTGACCGTCGACGAGCAGGCCCACGACTACTTCCCCTACATCTTCGGGCGAGGCGCCTACGCGATCTTCCCGAACATCTCCCGGATGCCCGTCGCCCTGCCGGCCATCTACCGCCAGATCACAAGCTAACCCCCACCCAGGAGCGGATCATGCGCAAATGGCTACCTGCCCCGATCCTCGTCGCGTTGCTCGTGAGCCCCGCAGTTGCCCAGACGAACATCCGCCCGGACACGAACCCGCGGGTGCCGCCGCAGGCCGGGCAGGGACTGCCGGCCGAGGATCGCGAGTTCCTCAACCGGGCGGCGAACCTGAGCGACGCCGAGGTCGAAGCCGGGCAGCCGGCCGACAGGTCCTCCACCCCCGCGGTGAGGGAGTTCGGCCGAGCAATCGCGGCGGAGCACGCGAAGCTGCGCGCGGCCGTCGGTCGCCTGGCGCAACAGCATGGAGTGGCGGTCTCCCATCCCTCGCGGGAGTGGTGGACGGCCGAGCTGCAACGGATTGCCGGACTCTCGGGCGAGGAGTTCGACCGCAACTATCTCGACTGGCAGCTCAAGGCCCACCTCGCGTTGGTGAACCTCTACCAGCAACAAGCCTCCAACGCGGCCGGGACGGACCTGTCGAAGTTCGCCATCACCACGATGAACCAGCTGCAGCGCGCCTTCGGGGAGGCGAAGCGGCTCGGCGCGGCGCACGGCGTCGCCATCGAAACCATCAAGCAGCCGCCGCAGTATTGACGCGCGGCCGCTTCCCGCGGCTTCCGGCCCGCCAGGAACCATCCGATGAACGATGCGCAGGTCGGGCTGCTGGTCGCGGTCCCCATGATCGCCGCGATGGCGGTGACGCTCCACCGCGCCGGGGCTCTCGGGGGGGCAGGGGCGGTGTCAGCCGTCGCCATGGCCGTGGGCTTCGGGGCCGTCCTGTTCTTCTCGCAGTGAGCTGCGTGATCGGCGGGGCCACATCGTCGGCCGCGCGTATGCAGGGGACCCGGTCTCACCGGTCCTTACCGTCGGTCACGGCCGGCGCCGGGGCCGGGTCCTCTCGGGACAGGGACGCGATCATCCGCCTCCCCGATCCGCCCGCGCGTCCGATAGCTGCCTCCTCGAATCCGGCCGGGTCACCACCGCGGCGGGGCTCCCGAACGCGCCCGATTTCACGGGCGCGGCGCATGTCCTGATCCGCGCCAATCCGACGGGCGGCCTGCAAGGCGCGAACCTGCGCCCCGGCCCGAGCGGCGCTCGTCGTCGCCATCCGGAGCGTGAAGCGTCGATGCCCTGGCGCGTCGCGGGTCATCGGCCCCGGTCCGGCGCCGGCCCGCGGGCGGCCGGCATCCGCCGGGTCGACACCGTCGCCCGGACTGCCGGCCGCCTGCTCGAAGCCATCGCACGGCCGTGGCTGCAAACCGGCGCATCGTTCGGTCACCGAGGCTTCGGGCAGCGCGGACCGGCCCCTCAGGCAAGGCCCTCGCCGGGCTGCCAGGCGTCGGGCGGCACGAGGCCCGGCGCCACGTAGGCGAAGTACAGGGCGTCGAGCTGCGTCCAGAGCACGTTGCACTTGAAGGTCAGCGCATCCATGGCGGCGCGCTGCAGCTCCGGCGTGGTGGCGTGATGCTTGACGTAGTCGAGGGCGAAGTCCGCGTCGCGCGGCGCCTGGGTGAGGCGCTTGTCGAAATAGGCGAGCGTCTCCTTGGTGATGAAGTCGTAGTTCTTCAGCATCCCGGCGACGCGCTCGGAGATGATGGTCGGCGAGAACATCTCGGTGAGCGAGGAGGCGATCGCCTCCAGCAGGCTCCGCTCCGAGACGAAATGCACGTAGGCGTCCACCGAGAAGCGGGTCGCCGAGAGGATGCCCTTCGTCGAGAGCACGTAGTCGCGCGCGAAGCCGACGCCCTCGGCGAGCTTCAGCCAGCGCTCGATGCCGCCGTCGCCCTCGTGGTCGCCGTCGTGATCGACGATGCGCTGGCGCCAGATCCGGCGCAAGCTCGCGTCCGGCAGGCGGGCGAGCACCGCCGCGTCCTTCACGGGGATCATCGCCTGGTAGTAGTAGCGGTTGAGCGCCCAGGCCCGGACCTGATCCTTGCTCAGCTTGCCGTCGTGCAGCAGGCGGTGGAACGGGTGCAGGTTGTGATAGCGCCGCGCGCCGATGTCGCGCAGCGCCGCCTCCAGCTCCTCGTGGCTGAGGAGGCGCTGGGTCGCGTCGGCGCCGGGAGTGGGGAAGGAGGCGTTCATGGCGTTTCCGTGCGTCGTTCGGGCGCCGGAGTGGAGGGGAGCTGCGGCCGCCCTTCCTTGATTCAGGTCAAGGGGAACGGGGCTCGGCGCCGTACCTGCCGGGTACGCCGCGGATCAGGCGATCCGTGGCGGACCACCGTAGGGCGACCTGCCCCGGCGCCGGCCCGCCGGCGGCCCACGACCGGGAGGCCCGCATGACATGCCCAACCGTCGAGGATCGCTTGGCCGGCCGCCCGCTTGTCGGCGTGACCGGCTGCTTCACGGTCGCGGCCGCCTGCCATCGGATGCGCGAACACGACGTGGGAGCGCTCGCAGTCCTCGATGACCGGCGTCTCGTCGGCATCCTGAGCGATCGCGACCCCGCGGTTCGCGTGATCGCCGGCCACTGCGACCCGCTTCTGACCCCCGTCCGAGAGGTGATGACGCGCGAGCCGACAACCCTTCCAGCGCACGCCGCCATCCCCGGTGCGCTCCGGGCCATGTCGGCCGGCGGCTTCCGCCACTCGCCGGTCACGCGGGGCGAAGGCGGTCATCGGGATGCTGTCCCTGCGCGACATCCCGCATGAGGGCGATCAGCCGAGCGGGCGCACCCGGGAGGTGCCGGTCCTTGCCCTGGGTCGAGCGTCGCCTCCAGTGGCGACGAGCGGCCGCCCGCCTCGAAGCCTGCCCTCGGTTGAGGCAGATCAAGGCGCCGCTCCGGCACCGGGCCTAGGCCGAGGTGAGAAGGGATCGGGCGCCGCCATGCCGAAACACACGGGACCGGTGCTCGTCGTCGACGACGACGAGGCCGTCCGCCACTCACTGAAATTCGTCCTGGAGCTCGAAGGCCTCGACGTACGCCTGTACCGGGACGGCGCCGCCTTGCTCCGCGACGCCGCCCTGCCGCGCACGGGCTGCCTCGTGGTGGACTATTGGATGCCCGGCATGGACGGCTTCGAGCTCGTCGGACGCCTGCGCGACCGAAACGTTGACCTCCCGGCCATCCTGATCACCGGCCGACCTTCCGGTGACCTGCAGCGCCGCGCCGCCCATGCGGGCTTCCGCCTTGTCGTCGAGAAACCGTTCGAGGACGGATCCCTGCTGGACGGCATCCACGACGCCCTCGCGGCGGCCAGCTGAGGGACGGGCGGCACCTCCGTAGAATTCCCTAGGGGGCGCCCCTTAAGAGAAGTCCCGGAATTTCGCCCCATCCGTGCGGGGCGTAGCCATGGAGCCACGTTCCGCACCCGGAGGCTTCCATGCAGACCGCCCTCGCCACCGCCGGCCTCGTCCCCGTCTTCGCGACGGCCCTGCCGAACCGCGCCGTCGCGCAGGCCGCGATCCCGCGGGCCGAGGCACGCGGCGAGGTGCGCCGGACCTACGTGGCCGACGCGGAGATCTTCGCCGAGGGCGACCGGGCGACCACCTTCTACAAGGTCGTCTCGGGCGTCGTCCGCACCTACAAGCTCCTCTCCGACGGACGCCGGCAGATCGATGCCTTCCACCTGCCGGGCGACATCTTCGGCGTGGAGGCCGGCGAGGAGCATCGCTTCAACGCGGAGGCCGTGACCGCGACACGGCTGGCTGTCCATCGCCGCGAGCCCCGGGCCCTTGCGGGAGACGACGGCCTGCTGGCCAGGGACGTCGTGGCCGCGATGATGCGAAGCCTGGAGCGGGCGCAGGACCACATGCTGCTGCTCGGCCGCAAGTCGGCCAAGGAGCGCATCGCGAGCTTCCTGCTCGGCCTGTCGCAGCGGATGGCGTGCCGCGGCACGGCGATGGAGTTGCCGATGTCGCGCACCGACATCGCCGATCATCTCGGCCTGACGGTCGAGAGCGTCTCGCGGGCGGTGACCCAGTTGGAGCGGGACGGCCTGATCGAGCTGCCGCCGAACCGCCGCGCCGTGATCCTGCGGGACGTGGCGGCCCTGGACGACCTCGCCGAGTGAACCGTGCGGCGCGAGCCTTAGTCCGGCGCCTTCGGGAGGATGCCGGCCCCGATGCAGGCGGCCTGGCCGCGTAGAAGCAGGGCCTTGATCCTGTGCTCGCGCACCATCCAGCGCAGGGGGCGCAGGGCCGGCAGCGACCCAGTGGGATCGAGCCGCGATGCCTTGCCGGCGAGGTTCCCGGCCAGCGCGTCGTGGGTCCGCGCACGGGCCACCAGATCCTCCATTCGTGCCGCGTCGGGTGCTTCCATCCGGCGGCGCGGCCTCATCGGCGACGCGAAGTGCGGGGTGCCCATCGTATCCTCAGGGGTACAGGCGCGTGCGGGTCCAGAGGGCGCCGTCGCTCGCGAAACGGACGCGGTCGTGCAGGCGGTAGGCCCGGTCCTGCCAGAACTCGAACGCGACCGGGATGATGCGGAAGCCCCGCCAATGGGCCGGCCGCGGCACCGGCTTCCCGTCCGAGCGGCTAGCCACCGCGTCGACCTCGCGAAGCAGGGTCGCCCGGTCGGCCAGGGGCTGCGACTGCCGGCTGGCGACCGCCCCGACGCGGCTCTCGCGGGGACGGCTGGCGAAGTAGGCGTCGGATTCCTCCGGGGAGACCGGCGCGACCGCGCCCCTGGCGCGGACCTGACGACGCAGGCTCTTCCAATGCAGGACGATGGCGGCCTGGGCGTTCTGCCCGAGTTCCGCTCCCTTGGCGGAGCGGTCGTTCGTGAAGAACACGAAGCCGCGTTCGTCGTAGGATTTAAGCAGCATGATCCGCACGTCCGGCATGCCGTCGGCCCCCGTCGTGGCGAGCGCCATGGCATGCGGGTCGTTCGGCTCGGTGCGCTTGGCTTCGCTCATCCACTCCCGGAACAGTTCCCAGGGATCCGCTCGACACGTGAAGTCGTCCGCGCCGTCCCGAGCGCTCCCGTGGCCTTCGCCGTCTGCGACCGTAGCTGCGAGTATCTCCGTCATCACCATTCCCCGTGGCGGGACGTCCCGCCTCTGGTTCGGGTGCTGATGGACCGCCTCGACGGCACCGGCCTTGATGCAGGTCATGGACGGATCGCACCTCCACCGCTTGGCTCGGTCCGGACCGGCACCCGGATGTCCGGGGACCGGGAAGCGGCGAAAACGCCCTCGGCCATCTCCGAAGTTGCGATTCAGGATGCGCCCGCGCCGAGGCGCCGCGCGGTTCGCGCGGGCGAAGGCCGGCGTAGAGCCGGTCGCGGTCCCGTCGCGAGCAACGAGGACACCGCGTACGACAAGAAGGACGTCGTGGCACGATAGGGAGACGACGGATGACGACCCTGCACCTCACGCACATGGCGGCCCTTGCCCACCTTGCGCCGCCCTGGCACCCCGAACGGCCCGACCGCATCCAGGTAATCGAGCGCTGCCTGGAGCAGGAGCGCTTCGCCGCCCTCGTGCGCGAGCAGGCGCCCGTCGCCTCCGAGGCCGCCTTGGCACGCGCGCACGACGTGGCTTACGTCGAGGCCACGCTCGCAGGGCTCCGGGACGGCGCCCTCCCGGGGGTGGACCACGACACGCATGTCTCCCCGGGCACGCTGGAGGCGGCCCTGCGCAGCGCCGGCGCCGCCGTCCAGGCCGTCGACGAGGTGATGACCGGGCAGGTCCGCAACGCATTCTCAGCCATGCGCCCGCCCGGGCACCATGCCGGCCGGGCACGGACGGCCGGCTTCTGCTTCTTCAACAACGTCGCCGTCGCGGCCCGCCACGCCCAGGCGGTGCACGGGGTTGGGCGCGTCGCGATCCTGGACTGGGACGCGCATCACGGCGACGGGACACAGGAGATCTTCTGGAACGATCCCGACGTCCTCTTCTGCTCGCTGCACCAATGGCCCTTCTACCCCGATACCGGCGCCGTGTCCGAGCGCGGGCCGCACGATACCGTCGTGAACGTGCCGCTGCCCGCAGGCGCCGACGGCGGGCCGTTCCGCGAGGGGCTGGCCGCGGTCGTGCTGCCCCGCATCCTGGACTTCCGACCAGACCTGATCCTGATCTCGGCGGGGTTCGACGCGCATTGGCGCGACCCCCTGGCCGACCTCCGACTCACGGAAGCGGATTTCCGCTGGGCGACCGAGCAGGTCATGGCGGTCGCCGACGCCACGTGCACCGGTCGCATCGTCTCGCTGCTGGAGGGAGGCTACGACCTCGTCGGGCTGGCGCGGTCGGTTGAGGCCCATGTCGCGGCCCTCATCGAGCCGGCGACCGGCCGGACCTGGGAGGCCGGCGAGGCCGCGCCGGCGGCGCTCGCGGATGCCGGAAGCTGACGAATGGCCTCCCTGAGGAACGCACCGAGATCGCTCATCCGTTCGGCGCCGGTTCGGGCGGCATCCGCGTGCGGGCAGATGGGCCCGTCCGCCGTTCCGCTCGGAGACCGGGCCAGCGGCGGCGCTCGCCTTCGCGCCATGCCGCGTATCGCCCTCGGACACCCGCCAGGGCCATGAGCGTCAGCGTATCAGGACGATCGGCCGCTGCGCCCGCCGCAGGGCCGGGCCCCACCGCGCCGCCTCCCTTATGTCCCGGCGCCTCGGAACGCGCCGGCTCAGGCCTCGCGGAGCGCAGGCCTGCCTTCGGCATCCAGGACGAACGCCACGCCCGACTGTTCGAGGGCACGACGCACGGCCGTGACCGTTTCCGGGCGGGGCCGGACGGCGCTATTCCCGTCCTCCAACCGGACGACGGTCGAGATCGAGACGTTCGCGCGCTTGGCGAGTTCCTCCTTCGACAGGCAGGCCATGCCGCGGGCGGCCCGGACCTGCGCGGCCGTGGGGTTGGGTAAGTCCGGCCCGACACGACCGGCAGCGGATGCCGGTTCGGGGCGAGAGGGCACGTATCGGTTCCGGCCGGGAACGGAAAGGCAGACGCCGACCCACTCGCGCACCGAGCCGTCGCGGTTCATCATCGGCGCGCCGCGCGCGTTGAACCAGCGGTACACCCCGTCCGCGCACAGCAGCCGGTAATCGGTGTTGTAAGGCGCGGCATGCGCGACCGCCGTCATCCAGGCGGCCGCCGTACGCGCACGGTCGTCCGGATGGACGGCGTCGAGCCATCCCTCCCCGGCCATGTCCGCATGGCTCTGGCCGGTCAGGGCTTGCCACTGCGGCATCTCGCGAGGTTCGCCGTCCGGCCCGTTGATCCAGAACACGGCGGCGGTCGCGGCGACGAGGGCGTTGAGGCGGTCGTGCCGTTGGCGGACCGCGCGCATGGCGTCGTAACAGTCCGTCACGTCGAACATCACGCCCATGGCCTGCGCTGGCTTGCCGTCAGGCCCGAGGAGCACCTCGGCACGGTGCCGCACCCAGCGTTGCGTCCTATCCGGGCGGACGACCCGGAACTCGCGCGTGACCGGCTGACCGGAGCGAAGCAGCGCGAACTGGTCACCGTGGGCGGATTGGTCCTCGGGATGGATCATGTCGAGCAGCGCATCGATGGCGATCTCGGCCGCGGGGTCGAGCCCGAGGATGCGGATGAGGCCCACGGACGCCTCAAGGCGGTCGCCGCGCGGCCCGGCCGACCAGAAGCCGACCTCGCCGGTGTCCTCGACCAGCTTCAGGAAATGACGCGACGACAATCCGCGCGGTGCCAGGGAGGGGGCATCCTCGGAAAGCGGTCGCACGCGCATCAGCGAACGGGTGGGCATCGGGATCTCCGCCGAGACGAGCAGGCCGCGTGAGCGATTTTCCTCCACCGGAAGGTAACCAGCGGCTTAATGCGACCGCTTCCGCCTCAACGAGGCCGAACGATCCCGGTCGATCATGCCGGTTTTCCCGGATCGCAACAATCGAACCGCTCGAACCCTAAGCTAACGTCGCCGCCGTCGACGAGGTCGGGCCGGCCTTGCGACCATCGCCTTACGTCGCGGGGCAGCCTCATGGACGTGGGCAACAAAGCGTGTCCATTTCCGTTGTGATGATGCCCCAGGGCCGAGCCTGAGCCCTGCGCCTCGGTGAGCCATGTCGGACCAGCCTATCCCGCCGCCGCCTCCCGCCCAGCCAGGGCAGGCCTCCTCGGCCCTGTGGACCGTGTTCCTGGGCGCGGCCCTCGTCGGCTTGGTCGCCCTGCCGAGGCGCTCCAGAGCAGGCTGCTTGTCCGCGGCTAGCGGTGCCCGGAAGGACGACCGGAAGCTCGGGACCGAGGACGGGCCCGCCTCGCACGAGGGCGCCGCGGCCGAGCGCGTGGCCGAGCGTGAGCCGGGACGGGGGCGCAAGGCGGATGCGCCTTCCGAGATCCCCGCCAAGGGTTGGAAGGACATCGCGCTGCGCCTCTACCGGGAGTTCTCCAACGACCGCATCCTGCTGGTCGCTGCCGGCGTCACCTTCTACGCCATCCTAGCCCTGTTCCCGGCCATCGCCGCCCTCGTTTCCATCTACGGCGCGGTCGCGGATGCCAGCACCATCAACACGCACCTGAACGAGATGCGCGGCCTCTTCCCGGACGGCGCCATCGACATCATCGGTGGCCAAGTGAAGCGGCTGACTGCCAAGGGCGACGGCACGCTCGGGCTCACCGCCGTGATCAGCATCCTGATCTCGCTCTGGAGCGCGAACGGAGGGATGAAGGCGATCTTCGACGCGCTGAACATCGCCTACGAGGAGGAGGAGAAGCGCTCGATCGTGATTCTGAACCTGCAGTCGCTCGCCTTCACGGCAGGCGCGCTGCTGTTCGTCGTGCTGGCGCTGACCGGCATCGTGGTGGTGCCCGCCGCGCTTCAGGTGCTCGGACTCGACCAGAAGGCCTGGTACATCGCGCTCCTGCGCTTTCCAGCCCTGCTGCTCCTCGTCATTGGGACCTTGGCCGTGCTGTACCGCTACGGACCCAGCCGCAGGAAGCCGAAGTGGCGCTGGGTGACCTGGGGCAGCGCGCTGGCCGGCGTGCTCTGGCTGATCGTATCGGGGCTGTTCTCCTGGTACGTGGCCAACTTCGGCAGCTACAACGAGACCTACGGCTCGCTGGGAGCGGCCATCGGCTTCATGACCTGGATCTGGCTGTCCACGACGGTGGTGCTGCTCGGGGCCGAGCTCAACGCCGAGATGGAGCATCAGACCGCGCGCGACACCACGGTCGGCGGCGAGAAGCCGCTCGGAGCCCGGCAGGCCCGCATGGCAGACACCGTCGCAGCATCCGCTTGACCGCGCGCGACGTTGTCGCCCGCCTGGGGCGCGGTCCGGCAGTCGGCGATTGCGTAGCCTCACTGGTCGGCCTACGCCTCGCTGCATATGACAAGCAAGCGGCTCCCATCTCCGTCGGGCGTCCGCAGTCATCCAGAACCCGACGCGAAACCCTGTCTTGACCGCCTCTTCCCGACGCACGCCTGACGGGCCGGCCCAGGTCCCCTACCAAGCGATCTTCGACAGCGCTGTCGACTTCGCCATCATCACCATCGACCAGGAAGGGCGAATCACCGCCTGGAACCCGGGCGCCCAGCGCATCCTCGGCTGGACGGCAGGCGAGATGGTCGGACAACCCTCCGCCACCTTCTTCACGCCCGAGGACCGCGCGGCCGACCGGCCCGCGGTCGAGATGCGGCAGGCTGCCCAGACCGGGCGCGCGGCAGACGAGCGTTGGCACCTGCGCAAGGACGGCACCCGCTTCTGGGCGAGCGGCGAGTTGATGCCCCTGCGCTCGCCGGACGGCGCGGACCTGGGCTTCCTCAAGATCCTGCGCGACCGCACCGAGGCGACGGCGAGCGAGGGCGAGACACGCCGCGTCCGCGACGAGCTCCAGGTCGTCACCGACGCGCTGCCGGTGCTCATCAGCTTCATCGACCAGGATCACGTCTACCGGTTCGCGAACCGGCACTACGAGACCTGGTTCGGGCAGCCCGCGAGCGAGATCCTGAACCGGCCGGTGCGCGATGTCGTCGGCGAGGCGGTCTACCAGGCGCGGCTGCCCCTCATGGCGCGGGCGCTCGCCGGAGAGGACATCACCTTCGACGGGCCGACGCCCTACCGCGACGGCGCGAGCCGCCAATCGGAGATCCGCTACATCCCGCGCCGGGCCGCGGACGGGACCGTCGACGGCATCTTCGTCATGGTCACCGACATCGCCGAGCGCCAGGCCGCGCAGGCCGACCTGCAGGAGGCCGAGGACCGGCTCCGGCTCGCCTTGGAGGGGGCGGGCACCGGCATCTACGACTACGACCTTCTCACCGGTGCGCTCACCTGGGACGCGCGGACCCGCGCCCTGTTCGGGCTGTCGGCCGACGACCCGGTCTCCTACGAGGGCGCGTTCCTGCCTGGCGTGCACCCGGACGACCGGGAACGCGCGGACCGCGCCGTCCAAGCAGCCATCGGGTCCTCCGAGGGCTTCGATATCGAGTACCGGGTCGTCGACCGGCACGACGGCGTGGAGCGCGTACTGGCCGCACGGGGGAACACCGTCTTCCGGGACGGCGTGCCCGTGCGTTTCGTCGGCACGGTCCGCGACGTCACCGAGGCCCGAACCGCCGAGGCGCGGGCACGGCGGCTCGCGGCCCTCGTCGAGCAGTCGAGCGACTTCATCGGCATCGCCGACGAGCAGGGTACCGCCGAATTCCTGAACGAGGCGGGGCGCAGGCTCGTCGGTCTCGCGAGCCTGGAGGAAGCCCGCCGTTATAACCTGGTGGATTTTTTCGAGCCCGGAGACAGGCCGACGGTGCTGGACGAGGCGCTTCCGGCGGCGCGCGAGAGCGGCTTCTGGGAAGGCGACCTCGCCTTCCGCAACTTCGCGACCGGCGCGGCCGTCCCGGTCCACTACACCATCTTCCCCGTCCGCGACGTCGACGGGGCGGTCACCGGCTACGGCACCGTCACCCGCGACCTCACGGAACGCCGCCGGCAGGAGGCGTTCCGCACGGCCTTGATCGACCTCGGCGACCGTCTTCGGACCTGTCCCGATACGGCCAGCATGGCCCACGTCGCTGCCGAGGTCATGGCAAGCACGCTCGGGCTGGACCGCGCAGGCTACGGCACGGTCGACGAGACGCTGGAGCACATCGAGATCGAGCGGGACTGGACGGCTCCGGGCGTGCCGAGCGTCGCCGGACGCCACCGCTTCGACGACTACGGCGATGTCCGCGCCGGCCTGGAGGAAGGCCGAGAGATCGTCATCCCGGACGTGACGACCGACCCGCGCACCGCGGGCAACCCGGGCCCGCTCCTGGCCATCGGCGTCCGTGCCCTGATCAACGTTCCGGTGCTGGAACACGGGCGCATCGTGGCCCTGTTCTTCCTGCACGACCGACAGGTCCGCGATTGGCGCACCGACAAGCTCGCCTTCGTTCGTGATGTCGCCGAGCGCACCCGCGCCGCCATCGAGCGGTTCCGCGCCGAGGCGCGCCGGCGCGAGAGTGAGGAGCAGTTCCGGGTCTTCGCCCAGGCCATGCCGAACCACGTCTGGGCCGCCGACGCGAACGGCGGGCTCTACTGGTTCAACGAACAGGTCTACGCCTACAGCGGTGCCGCGCCGGGCGGCCTCGACGGGACGGCATGGGCCTCCATCGTGCATCCGGACGACGTTGAGGCCGCGGGGCGGGCCTGGGCGGCCGCACTTGCCTCGGGTGCCAATTACGAGACCGAGTTCCGCATCCGCCGTGCCGACGGGACCTACCGCTGGTTCCTCGTCCGTGCGGAGCCGATCCGCGGGGCCGAAGGGTTCATCACGCGCTGGATCGGCACGAACACCGACATCGAGGACCGAAGGCGCGCGGTGGCGCAGCTGGAGCGCCTCAACGAAACCCTGGAGCAGCAGGTCGGGGAGCGTACGCGCGACCGCGACCGGATGTGGCGGCTCTCGACCGACGTCATGCTGGTGGCCGACTTCCAGGCCCGGATCGAGGCCGTCAACCCGGCCTGGACTACACTGTTCGGCTGGAGCGGGGCCGAGCTGGTCGGCGGCGACTTCATGAGCCTCGTCCACCCCGACGACGTGGCGCCGACGCTCGCGGAGGTCGGCAAGCTCGCGCAGGGCATTACCACCTTGCGCTTCGAGAACCGCTACCGCGCCAAGGACGGCAGCTACCGCTGGCTGTCCTGGACCGCCGTGCCGGACGAGAGGTTCATCCACGCGGTCGGACGCGACGTGCAGGCCGAGAAGGAGGCCGCCGAGGCGCTCGCCCGGACCGAGGCGGCGTTGCGCCAAGCTCAGAAGATGGAAGCCGTCGGCCAGCTCACCGGCGGCATCGCCCACGACTTCAACAACCTGCTCACCGGCATCTCGGGGTCGCTGGAGTTGATGCAGACCCGGATGAGCCAGGGACGGCTGACCGACCTCGATCGCTACATGACGGCCGCGCAAGGGGCGGCCAAGCGGGCCGCGGCGCTGACCCACCGGCTGCTGGCCTTCTCGCGGCGGCAGACGCTCGACCCGAAGCCGACGAACGTGAACGCGCTGATCCACGGCATGGAGGAGTTGATCCGGCGGACGGTCGGGCCCGCCATCCACATCGAGGTGGTCGGGGCCGCAGGCCTCTGGCCGGCGCTCGTCGACCCGCCGCAGCTTGAGAACGCGCTGTTGAACCTCTGCATCAACGCCCGCGACGCCATGCCGGACGGGGGCCGCATCACGGTCGAGACGGCCAACAAGTGGCTCGACGAGCGCGCCGCCCGGGAGCGCGACCTTCCGCCGGGGCAGTACCTCTCGCTCTGCGTCACCGACACGGGAACGGGCATGACGCCCGACGTCATCGCCCGCGCCTTCGACCCGTTCTTCACCACCAAGCCGACCGGTCAGGGCACCGGCCTCGGCCTATCCATGATCTATGGGTTCGCCCGGCAATCGGGCGGACAGGTGCGCATCTACTCGGAGGTCGGGCAGGGCACGACCATGTGCATCTACCTGCCGCGCCACTACGGCGTCGCAGAGGGTGCCGAAGGCCTGCCGGACCTCGCCTCGGCCCCGCGCGCCGAGCAGGGCGAGACGGTGCTCATCGTGGACGACGAGCCGAGCATCCGCATGCTCGTCACCGAGGTCCTGGAGGACCTGGGTTACACGGCCGTCGAGGCCGCGGACGCGGCCTCCGGTCTGAAGGTGTTGCAGTCGGACGTGCGCATCGACCTGCTGGTCACCGACGTTGGCCTGCCGGGCGGCATGAACGGACGCCAGATGGCCGATGCCGGGCGCGTGAACCGCCCCGGCCTGAAGGTGCTGTTCATCACCGGCTACGCCGAGAACGCGGCCGTCGGCAACGGGCACCTTGAGCCGGGCATGGCGGTCCTGACCAAGCCCTTCGTGATGGAGGCGCTCGCCTCCCGCATCAAGGACCTCATCGCGGCGCCCTGACGCCCCTGCCGGGGCTCGGGCGGCGGATCCCCCGCCGTCTCGGCGTCCCGCGCCAGCGAAGGCTGCACCAGGCGCCGCTTCCGCGCTGTCGGTACGGTGTGCATGCGTTGCCTCTCGGGTGCTAATAGGCAAGGGATGGCCCGAACCCGACCATGTCACCCCGCGCCCGTCGAGACCGCGCGGGGCCCCTCGTGCCGGCCCCCCGATGAACGTACCTGAAGCGACCTTGGACAACGTCGTCGACCCGGCCCGGCTCGCAGCCCTGGCCGCCTACGACATCCTCGACACCGCGCCGGAGCAAGGGTTCGACGACATCGTCCTGCTCGCCCGCAACATCTGCGAGACCCCGGTCGCTTTAGTCAGCCTCGTCGCCGGCGACCGGCAGTGGTTCAAGGCCCGCCTCGGCTTTCCCGAGTGTGGAACGGACCTGAACGCATCCGTCTGCGCCCATGCCCTGGTCGAGCCCGATCTGCTCGTCATCCCCGACCTGAGCCTCGACCCGCGCACGCGCTCCAATCCCCTCGTCACCGGAGGGCCGCGCATCCGGTTCTACGCCGGCGCTCCCCTGCGGACGCCGGACGGCATGGTGCTGGGCAGCCTCTGCGTCATCGACGTCGAGGCCCGCCCGGCGGGCCTGACGCAGCGTCAGGCCGAGTCCCTGCGCGCGCTCGCCGGGCAGGTCATGGCGCAGCTGGAGCTACGCCGGGCGCTGGCCGATCATCGCCGCCTGCTCGGCCAGAGCGAGGAGCTGATCCGCGCCCAGGCCGCCATGTCCGGGGCAAAGGGCGACATCGAGGCCATTCTCGACGCTCTTGTGACCGGCGCGATGCAGGCCCTGCCCCATGCCGAAGGAGCCGTCATCGAGGCGCGCGAGGGCGAGGAACTCGTCTACCGCGCGACCAAGGGCGTGCTCGTCCCGCACGCCGGCCTCCGGCTACCGCTCGACGGCAGCCTCGCGGGCGCATGCCTGCTCGCCGGCGAGCCCATCCTGGTGCCGGACGTGCTGAAGGATCCGCGCGTCAAGCGGGACCTCGTGGAGTCCCTCCGCCTGCGCTCCTGCATCCTCGTCCCGGTCAGGCAGGCCGGCAGGGCGGTCGGGGTACTCAAGCTGCAATCGAGCCGGCGCGGCGCCTTCACCGCGATGGACCTGAAGCTCGCCGAGGTCCTCGCCGGCACCGTGTCGGCCGGGCTCGCAGAGGTGGCCGAGGCCGAGGCCCGGCGCGAGGCCGAGATCCGGTTGCGACGCGCTCAAGAGGCCGGCGGCGTGGGCGTGTTCTCCATAGGACTCGACGGCATCCTGCACGCCACGCCCGAGTTCTGCCGCCTCTACGGCCTGGCCCCGCGCGACAGCTACCCGTCCACGGCGTTCGAGGAGCTCATCATCCCCGAGGACGCGCATCTGATCTCGACGGCGGCATCGCGACGGAGCGGGAAGGCACCGCGCGACGTGGAGTACCGCGTCCGCCGGCCGGACACCGGCGAACTGCGCTGGATCGCCCGCAAGGGCGAGCTCGAATACGATCAGGCCGGCAAGCCGGTACGCTTCGTCGGCGTGGCCCGCGACATCACCGAGCAGCGGGCCGACCGTGACGCGCTCGCCGAGAGCGAGCGGTTCAAGGCCGTGCTGCTGGGGCTCGGCGACCGGCTGCGCGATCTTACGGAGGTTGCCGAGGTGACGCGGGTAGCGGCCGAGGTCGCCGGCATGGCCCTACGTGCCAGCCGGGCCGGCTTCGGCCGGATCGACGCCGTGGGCGAGCACCTGAGCATCGAGCCGGACTGGACTGCACCGGGTCAGGCAAGCGTCGCCGGCCAGCACCGCTTCGCCGACTACGGCGACTTCCACCAAGGGCTCATGCGTGGCGAGCCCCTCGTGGTCAACGACGCCGCCGTGGACCCGCGCACGGCTGCGTCCATGCCGGCGCTGCGGACCATGGATGTGGCAGCGTTCGTCGACACCCCGTTGCGCGAGCGCGGCAGGACCGTGGCGCTGTTCTTCGTGCATGACCGAGTGCCCCGGACCTGGACCGCGCAGGAGCTTGAATTCCTGCGCGCGATCGCCGACCGGGTCGAGGTCGGCGTCGCCCGGCTGCGGGCCGAGGAGCGGCAGCGCCTGCTCAACCACGAGCTCTCGCACCGCATGAAGAACCTTATTTCGATGGTGCAGGCGGTCGTGGCGCAGACCCTCCGAGGGGCCAACGACGTCGAGACGGTGCGCGGGGTCTTGGCCCGACGCCTCGTCGCATTGGGCAAGGCGCACGACATCCTGCTCGGAGGCGTTGCCGAACGCGCCCCGCTCGCAGCGGTCGTGCGGGAAGGCATCGGGGCCCTCGAAGGTGCGTCCGACCGCGTGCATGTCGCCGGACCCGAGTTGGAGGTCGGCGCGAAGGCGGCCCTCTCGCTCGCGCTGATGCTGCACGAGATGACCACCAATGCCGTGAAGTATGGCGCGCTCTCGGTCGCGAACGGTCGGGTGGAGCTGTACTGGTCCATCTCCGAGGGCGACGGCGGCCCCGTGCTGAGGCTATCGTGGCGCGAGCGCGGTGGCCCCCCAGTCGAGCCGCCGGCCCGCAAGGGCTTCGGGACGCGGTTGATCGAGCGCGGTTTGACCGGTCAGGTCGGCGGCGTCCTCGCGCTGGACTACCTTCCCGACGGCGTGACCTGCGTCGTCGAGGCGCCCCTGCGCAACTTCCAGGACGAAGGTTGAAGCCGATATGCGGCCGGCGGGACGGCGAGCCTTGCCGCCAAGCTGAAACTTGGCGCCTTATCCGGTCGTTGCACCGCGCCGTCCCTCAACCCTGGTCGCCCCGACTGCGCCCGGCTGAGCGCCTGTAGCCGCTCCTCGAACGCATCCACGGAGCCACTCTGTCGCGGTGTGCGGCCCGCCACCGCGGTGACCACGACGAGCAGGTTGCGGGCGAGGAGAAGAAGACCGACGAGCTGCTGACCCAGATCGCGGAGCGAACAACGTCGAGGGCGCGCAGGGCGATGCTGAGGAGGGCGCTTCTGGCGGTCAAAAGGGTTCAGGCAGGAAGAGCGGCAACAAGTAGGCACCCCGTCAGGCCAAGCTTAGGTGATATCGGCACAGCGGGGTAAGCTCTGCTGCGCCGTCGCATGTTGACTTGGCTTAGCTAGCGGCGAAGGCCTGACCAAAAAATGCTGCCTCGGAGGACAGCATAGAAGTATTAGGAGGAAAAGCCCATGAGGGATCGGCTGCCTCGTTCCTTCAGAAGGTTCAGAGGAAACGCTGCGCCGCAACAACGCTAGTTGCGACGCAGCGTTCCAAGGCGCATGCAGTTTGCATGCGACAGCTTTTGACCTGAGCAGCCTCATGCTCAATCCGCCTCGACGCGTCCATGCCGTTCTGCTGTGCTGGCTCGCGCGCCGCGACGTGGCCGCTGCCGATCGCGCCCACGCATCCGGGGATCTCATCACCTCGCGGCGGCTCCTGGAGCAGGCTGATCAGCGTCTGAAAACGGCTTGCGGCTGCCAGTGGCCATCCGCGGCTCAGGAAGCCGCCGTAGGCCAGAGTAGAGATAACGACGATCTCAGAAGGGCCTGGCTCTTTCGAACGCGCTGAGCACATGCTCGGCCATATAGGGCTTGGGCACGAACATGCCGTGATCGGGCACATCGCGCGAGGCCAGTTGGCAGCGCCCCGAGGTCAACACCAAGCGGATGTGAGGCCAGCGCTCGGCTACTTGGTTAGCCAGTGCGAAGCCGTTCATCGATCCAGGCATTTCGATATCGGTGAAAAGCGCACCGATGTCGCCACGGCTTTCCAGGATCGCCCAGGCCTCGTCTGCCGTGGCTGCCTCGAAGACCGTCAGGCCCGCAGCCTCCAGCATGTCGACCGCCACCATACGCACGAGCGCTTCGTCCTCGACGACCAAGACGACGGAGATGGAGGGCGGAAGGGCAGGTGACATAGAATGATCAACCGCGGCGGAGGTATATGGTTCACGTATGTTAGGAGTAGGCGAAAGCCGGTAGGAGCCTACTCACTGTCCTCGGCAGGCTCTCCCTCTGACAGCTCAGAGGCACCCAGATTGCCGCGCAGCTCCATGCCTTTGACGCGCTGCTGCCGGCCCATCTGCCTGAACAGCTCCGCGGTCGCATGATGCCCATGCTGTGCAAGTTCGTGGGCGCGCGTAGCCAGCTCGCGGGCCATACCTTCTCGCTCGATGATCTCTGCGATTGTCGCGTCCATACGGCGCCTGCGCTCGTCGGGCATCGTCGTTTGTCAGTTTGTGAGGGTGCGGCGGAGATGGCGATCCGCGACATCCACGCAAGCGAGGGCGCTCTGCGTCTTGAGCCAGCCCGATTTGCTGGAAGTGCAAGGCTCAGCAGTGGGTTAGAGGCTTTGTGTTTGCGGCTTCGGAACAGCCTGTGATGCTCATGCTAAGCCAGGACCCCATAATGGGTGCTGCTGACCGGGCCCGGAGCGGCCTCCGCACTCCACTCAATAGGGTGGGGGACCACGCGGGGGACGCTACCGCCTGAGAAGCAAAAAAGCCCTGCATATGCAGGGTCTTGAGCGAGCAAGTGGCGGAGGGAACGTCCGGGAACGTGCGGCGCCGGATCGAGGCAACCGCCGATGTTGTGGCGGCACGCCTTTCGGCAAGTCCGGCCTCGGGCCCGGACGCGGGGCTCACGCTGCGGCGTCCAGTTTGGTTCTGCCTACCCGCCGCCCGGGTGGGCGAGTTCGACCGCCGGGGCGGCGACATGGATGGCCGGCATAGGTCGGCCCCGGGGTGCCAACGGTCCGGGCCCAGACCGGCCGTGCCGCCGGCGCGCGGATGGCGCGTTTCCCATCGCCCGTGCGGGTGGGCGGCCTGTCGCTTGGCGACGGGGATCATGCGCCGGACCCGCGCGACGCGTTCCACCCCGGTTGTTTCGCGTGAGCCGCGGTCGCGCACCGGTGGCGAGCGCTGCTTGAGCTGGATCAAGGTCGTGGATGCGCCGGCCGGGCCAAGGTGCGCCCGCAACGTTCGGAACGCCTCGGAGGCGCACATGTCAATCGCCAGCATCATGGTTTCCCTCGATCGGGGCGAAGCGGCGTCCGCCCGCGTCCGCCTCGCCGCCGATCTCGCCAGGCGATTCGAGGCCACGCTGACGGGCGTGGCCGCCCGCAAGCTCCCCCATCCCGGCCCGGCCGCCGACATCGCGTCGGCGCAATCCTCCTACGACGAGGAGCGGGCCAAGCTGGCCGAGGAGCTCGCACGGGCCAGGGACATCTTCGAGGACGAGGCCGGCGGCGACATCCGTACCGGCTGGCGGGAGGCCGAAGATGAGGCCGAGGCGTTCCTCGTGCGTCAGGCGCGCGGCGCGGACCTCGTCGTCGTCGGCCGTGAGGCGGGTCGGCCAGGGGCGGAGGACATGGCTGTCGACCCCGGTCTCGTATTGATGGAAGCGGGCCGCCCTGTCCTGGTCGTCCCACCGGGCGTCGAGCGGCTCCAGGCCGCCCGCATCGTCGTCGCCTGGAAGGATGCGCCGGAGGCGCGCCGCGCCGTTTCGGCCGCCTTGCCCTTCATCCGGCGGGCCGACCAGGTCCACGTCGCCGCGGCCGGCAGCGAGGCGCGGTTCGAGGGGGCCGAGGAGGTCTCCGAGCTGCTCGCCCGGCACGGTGCCCACGTCACCACTCACCTCTGGAACGCGCCCGTTCGCGAGACCGCCGACGAGATCCTGCGCTTCGCGAAGCGCCAGGACGCGGACCTGGTCGTGATGGGAGGCTACGGCCATTCCCGGATGCGGGAGTGGCTGTTCGGGGGCGTGACCCGGACCATGCTGCGCACGTCGCCCCTCTGCTGCCTGATGAGCCACTGATGCGCGCGGTTCGCACCCTGGCAGCGGGGGCGCTGGCGCTCCTGCCCGTCCTCCTCACACAACCCGCCAGCGCCTGGGACAGGCAGGCCGAACGCGGCCGAGCCCTGGCGCGTCGGGACTGCGCCGGATGCCATGCCGTCGGGCGGACGGGGGCGAGCCCGCTGCGGCAGGCCCCACCCTTCCGGTCGCTCCACGAGCGCTACCCGGTCGAGGATCTGGCCGAGGCCCTGGCCGAGGGCATCCGCACCGGCCATCCGACGATGCCGGAATTCCGGTTCGACCCGGACGAGGCCGAGGCGCTCATCGCCTACCTGAAAACGCTGGAGCGCTGACGAAGGCCTCAGCTCGCGGCCAAGCGCTCAAGCTTGGCCGGGTCGAGCAGTCGCGCGCCGCCGGGCACGAGCAGGATAGCGTGCGCCCGGTCGAGCCGCGTCAGCATGCGGCTGACCGTTTCCATGGTCAGGCCGAGGTAATCCGCCATGTCCTGGCGCCCCATCGGCAGCTCGACCGTGATGGAGCTGTGACCGGCCCGGGCGAAGCGGTCGCGCAGCGAGAGCAGGAAGGCGGCGACCTTCTCCTCGGCCGTGCGGCGCCCGAGCAGCAGCATCTGGTCCTGGGCCAGGCTCAGTTCGTAGCCGGCCCGCTCGTGGAGGCTCCTGAGCAGGTGCGGCTTGGCCTCGACCATCGCCGCGAAGTCGTGGCGCGCGAAGCGGCAGGTCTTCACCGGCCCGAGCGCCTCGGCCGAGACCGAGTAACGCTCCTGCAGGGCGAGCCCGAGGAAATCCCCCGGCAGGGCGAAGCCCATGACCTGGCGCCGGCCGTCGGGCAGCAGGCGGGTCAGGCGCAGCGCCCCTTCGATGACGTTGAAGACGGAGCTCGCTGTCTCGCCCTGCCCGAACAGGGCCTGCCCCTTGTCTAGGGAGAGGTGCTGGCTCAGCGCCTCAAGCTGCTCCAGCTCGGGCAGGGCCAGCACGGAGCAGACGCTGATCAGCCTGACCTTGCAGTCGACGCAGCCGTTCTCCGAGCGCCTGTGGTGGCAGACGTGCGCAGCCCTGTCGCACAAGCCCGTATCGACCAGCATGCCTCCTCCTTCGGGAGCGGGACGTACCGGGTCGGCCCCGGGTACCCCGTCCCGCGGCCAAGATGCAGTCTACGGCCTGCGCTGCATTGATCCACCGCAAGGGAGGCAAGCCGGCCGTGAGCACCGTGGCGACGTTCCGCCAGCTGACTTTCCCCGCGGGGATCCGCCGTGCCCGTTCGAAGGTCGATCCTGCGGTGGGAAGGGCCCCGCGCGAGAGTCCGGCGCCCCCGTGCGGAGGTTCCACCGACGGGGGCCGACCGCGGCGTCAGCACGCCCCGAAACCCGCTCCGGTCCCTCCGCGGCCGCCAAGGCAATGACGATCCTTGACAGGTCTATGCCTGGAGACCACGGCTGGCACACGCTCGGAACGGCCCGTCGGGCGTCGTGTCACGCGCAGCCGAGCCGAGCGGCCGCCCGTATCATCCCGCCTCCTGCCTCCGCGCGGTCCTCGCGCCCGCGCGGAGACAGGACAATGCGTTCGCCCCCGGCCGTCACGAGCCGGACCTCGCCGTCGCCGAGCCTGTGCAGGACGGACGAGATTTCCTCCTTCGGAAGCAGGCTGAAGGCGGTCGAGAGGGCATCCGCCCCGGTCGCATCGGGAAGCAGGACCGTCACGCTTCGGTACAAGGCGGCCGAGCGGCCGCTTTTCGGGTCCAGGAGGTGGTTGAAGCGGCCCTCCGCGTCGAACCGGAAGCCGTAGCCGCCCGACGTGGCGACGGCACGGTCCGCGACCTCGACGGTCTCGGCGATGGCGCCAAGCCCGTCCGGGTCTGCGATGCCGATCCGCCAGGGATGACCGTCGGGGGCCGGGCCCAAGGCCCGCGGCTCGCCCAAATCCACCAGACTGCTGACGATTCCCCCGGCCCGGAGGATCCCCACCACCCGGTCGGTCGCGTAGCCTTGCGCGATCCCGTTGAGGGTCAGACCCATGCCCCTCCGGCGGAAGGCGATCCGGTTCCGGTCGAAGGCCACCCCATCGAGGCCGACCAGGGCGAGGGCCGCGTCGCGCGACTGGGAGGAGGGGCCGGAAGGGGCAGCCCCGGGTGTCGAGAAATGGTCGCGGTAGAGGGTCCAGAGCGGCTGGACGCTCGGGTCGAAGCTCCCGTGGGTCGCCTGCCAGTAGTGCCGCGCCTGCGCGAGCACCTCGACGAGATCGGGAGGCGGGGCCGCGAGCATGCCATGCCGGTTCAGCGCGACGAGGGCGGAGTCGTCGCGGTACAGGCTGAAGACGCGTTCGAGACGGCGCACCTCGGCGACCGCCCGCCGGATCAACGCCTCGGCGGCTCCGCGGTCGGAATGATGGATGCGCAAGCTGGCGACCGCGCCCATGGCCTCGCCGTGCCAGTCGACGACGCTCGCCTCGGCGCGACCGCGCCCGCCGACCGGCAGAAGGCCGAGCCCCGCGGCGGCCGCCGTCACGCCGATGAACCGCCTTCGCGTCAAGCCTGGATGCACGACACCCCTCCCTCAGCGCGCGTGGCCTGCCGAGGCGGTACCTGGCGGGACGCGGTCGTCCCGGCCGGCCGGGTCCCCGGTGGGGGCCGGCGTCTCGGAGCCCGGGCCGAGCACGTCACCGTCGGCCATCTCCGCGAACGCGACGACCCGGCCGCCGTTCTCCCGGGCAAAAGCCTCGGCACCCTCCCGCTCGCCGAAGGGCACCGCTTCGCCCGCGCCCATGCCCCCCTTCAGCCGGCTGCCGACGACGAACGTTGCCTTTCGGGCGTCGATCCAGTTCGTCGCGCCGGGCTGCTCCCAGGACGGGGCCTTCGCCATGTCCGACACGTAGATGGCGCGGATGTCCTTGGCCTCGTCCGGGAGCCGTGTGAAGGAGATCGTGTCGCGCGCCGAGGAGAACCAAACCGGCTCGATGCGGCTCGCGAGGATGATCTGCCCCTTCGGGCCGGGGTGCTCCAGCACGTTCATGCCGCAGTAGCGGCCGATGGCGGCATCCGTCAGCTCGAAGGGCGGCGGCGCCTCCGCGGGCTTGCGGTCGTTGCAGGCGGCGGGCAGGAGGGCGCCCGCGGCTAGGGCGAGGAGCAGGGCCCGGTTCATAATTCCCTCCGGTCGAAGACGAGCGCCGCCAGGCCGAGCGGGAGAAGGGTCCAGGCGGCCAGCGCCGCGAGGAGGGCCGGGGGGCTCAGGGCTGCGGTCCTCGTCAAGCCGGACATCCCCGAGAAGGCCCCGACGTCGCCCGTCCCGCCGAGATTGAACAGGCGGTAGGCATCAGTCGGATTGAGCAGGAGGAGCGCGTCGAGCAGTCCTCCGGCTAGGGTCTGTCCCTGGTCCACCGCCAGCACCCCCAGCAGGGCCATGTCGTAGATCAGGACGAAGACCAGCCAGATGCCGACGGCCGTGCCCGCCGCGGTGCCCCGCTCGCGCGCGAGCGCGCTCAGAAGGTAGCCGATCGCGACGAAGGAGGCGCCGAGGAGGATCGAGGAGCCGATCATCGATGCGAACGCCGTCCAGCTGCCCGCCTCGACGGGCGTGCCGGAAAGGGCGAGCGCGACGGCGGCCGCGCCGTAGCCGACGAGCGTCGCGAACCCCAGGATGGCGAGATGCCCGAGGAACTTGCCCAGGAGCACCTGCCGGCGTCCGACCGGGTAGCTCAGGAGCAGCAGCATCGTTCCGCGCTCCATCTCGCCGACGATGGCGTCGTGCGAGATGAGGAGGGCGATCAGCGGCAGGAGGAAGATCGTCAGGCTCGACAAGCTCACGACGACCACGTCGAGGGCGCGGACGCCGACGTTCCCGGTCGGCGCGCTGCCGAGGAAGGCGAGCGTGAGGGCGAGCGCAGCCAAGAGGAGCGTCGTCGCGAGCACCCAGCAATTCCGCAGCCCCTCCTGGACCTCCTTGCGCGCCACAGTCAGGACGTTACTCACGGCGCGGTCCCCTGCGAGCGGAGGAAGTGGGCGTAGAGCTGGTCCAGGGTCGGCGGCACCACCTCGATGTCCTCGACCGCCGTCCCGGCCGCCATCACGCCGCGCAGGATGTCCATCTTCCGCCCCGGCGCGGCCTCGATCTCGACGACGCGCCCGTCGACCCGTCGACACGGGCAGTCGGTCCAGAGGCGGTCGGCTAGATCGTGCACCCCCGTCTCCGCCGTGAGGCGGATGCGGGTGGGCAGCCGCGCGATGCGGCGGAGGGCGTCGAGCGTGCCGTCGGCCGCCATGACGCCCCGGTTCATGATGACGACGCGGCCGGCACGCTCCTCCAGCTCGGTCAGGGCGTGCGACGAGAGCAGCACGGTCGTGCCGCGTCCGCGAAGCTCCTCAACGATCTCGTAGAAGACCTGCCGGAGGGCTGGGTCGAGCCCCGTCGTGGGCTCGTCGAGGAGCAGGATGCGTGGCTCCCCGAGCAGCGCCTGCGCGAGGCCCAGGCGCTGGCGCATGCCCTTCGAGTAGGTGCCGACCCGCCGGTCCGCCGCGGGGCCGAGCCCGACGCGGTCGAGCAGCGGGGCGACCGCGGTCCGGCCCTCCCGCTTCAGGCGGGCGTAGAAGGCCAGGGTCTCCCGGCCCGTGAGGGCGGCGTTGAACGCCACGTTCTCCGGGAGGTATCCGAGGCGGCGCCGCGCCGCGAACTCGCCGGCGGCCGGATCCTCCCCCAGCACCCAGACGCTTCCGGCGGTCGGGCGAATCAATCCGAGCATGAGCTTCATGAGCGTGGATTTGCCGGCGCCGTTGTGCCCGACCAGGGCGACGGTCTCGCCCTCGGCCAGGACGAACGACACGCGGCGGACGGCCTCGACCTTGCCGAAGCGCTTCACGACGTCGCGGATCTCGATGGTCGCAGTCATCGGCGGCTTCCTCCGCACGCCTTGGGCCGGGGCGGCGGACTCATGAGCGGATGGCTGTCGACGACCCCGCCGGGCAGCAGGGCGGGGAACTGCGCCTGCGCCCAGCGGATCACCTGCACGGCGGGCGAGTTCGCGAGCACCTTGGCTTGGGGAGCGGTCCACAGGACCTTGTCCATCAGGTCGTTCGGCCGGTATGCCCCGTCGCCCAAGCCGTCCCCGTCCAGGTCGAAGGCCGGGTTGTCGCTCCAATAGTTCCCGCGTCCGTCCTTGGACCAGTCGACGTAGCGGGTGCTGACGTACTTCACCTGGTTCCGGTTGCGCACGAAGGCGTTGCCGGACACCTCGTTGCGCTCCGAGCCGGCGGTGAAGTGAATGCCGATCTCGCAGCCCTCGAACCAGTTGCCGCGGAAGCGGTTCTGGTTGGCGTTGTAGATGAACACGCACTTGGTGGGACCCGGCCGGAGGCCGGCGGTCGAGGCCGGCGCGGCGTCGCCCGGCACGGCGTGGTCACGCTCACCCCCGCCGCGCGTGCCGGCCCCGGCCCAGCGCCCCGCCGGCTGCAGCCGGCCCAGCACCGCGTTTCCGGCGACCTCGGAGGCGTTGGCGTAATTGAACAGGAAGCCGTGGTCGCGGTCGCCGTCGGACACGTTGCCGACGACCTTCAGCCGGTGCGAGAACATGAGGGCGTAGCCGACGGCGTTGCCCACCGAAACGTTGTCCCGGACCTCGCTGTCGTCGGTGTACATGTAGTGCACCGCGAAGCGCAGGTCGCGGAAGCGGTTGCCGCTGAACACGTTGCGCCGGCTAGAGATCACGAAGATGCCGTCGCGGCCGTAGGAAACGTCGTTGTCGAGGACTTTGGCCCCGGTCGCGTTCCAGACCGAGACGCCGTTCCCTGCCTCGTTGATGCGGCCCTCCCGGACGCCGACGATGATGTTGCGGCGGGCCACGGCCCGCTCGGCGCCGTGCAGGTAGATGCCGTAGAGGTTCCCCTCGATCCGGTTGTCCTCGACGACGGCACCCCGCGCGGTCCTCTCCACGAAGATCCCGGAATCCATGCGCTCAAGGTCGGAGCCTGAGCCGCGGACCGTCAGGCGGCGGACGACCGCGTCCGCCGCCGTGACCGTGACGACGCTGCCGTGGCCGGGGCCGACCACGACCGCACCCGGCTCGCCCTCGACGACGAGCCGCCGCCCGACGCGGATCGCCCCGCGGTGCTCCCCGCCACGCAGGACGACGGTGTCCCCGTCGGAGGCCCCGTCGATGGCCGCCTGGAGAGCGGCCCCGGGCGCGACGTCGATGCGCGCGGCCCGGGCGGGGCCGCCGAGGCTGGCGGCGACGACCGCCGCCGACCAGGCGAGCAGGAGGGGGCGGCCGGCGCGCATGCTCAGGTCGCCCGCGGCTCGACGAACATCCGCCCCTTCATCTCCATGTGCATCGCATGGCAGAACCAGGTGCAGAAGTACCAGTACACCCCCGGCTTGTTCGCCTTGAACGTGACGGACGCCGTGGCCTGGGGAGCCACCTCCATGTTCAGGCCGTAGTTGACGATGCAGAAGCCGTGGGTCAGGTCCTCGACGTCGTCCACGTTCGTCACGTAGACCGTGACCTCGTCACCCTGCCGGACCTGGAAGGACTCCAGTCCGAAGGCCGGCGCGGCGGAGGTCATGTAGACGCGCACCTTGTCGCCGTCCCGGACGACCTTCGAGTCCGCCATGAGGTCGACGCCGTCGACCTTCGCCTGCCGGACGGCATCGGCGAAGTAGGGGTCGTCGCGCTTCCAGACGTGGACGGGGTTGACCTTGGAGCGGTGGACGAGGGTGGCGTCGTGCGGCTCCGCGAAGCTCGGGCTGTCGTGCACCAGCACCATCCGGTCGCCGGAGATGTCGATGAGCTGGTCGTTCTCGGGCTTCAGGGGGCCGACGTTGAGGTAGCGGTCCTTCGAGAACTTGTTGAGCGAGATGAGCCACTTGCCGTCGGCCTCCTTGGTCTGGCCCATCGAGGTGTGGTTGTGGCCGGGCTGGTAATGGACGTCGAGCTTCTGGATGACGGGATTGACCTTCTCGCCCGCGAAGGCCCGCTTGGCGAGATCGATGTTCCACTTGCAGACCTGGCTGTCGAGGAAGAGCGTCGTGTAGGCGTTGCCCCTGCCGTCGTAGGCGGTGTGCAGCGGCCCGAGGCCGAGCTCCGGCTCCGCGACGACGACGTCGCGCGGCTTGATCCGGTCGTCGAACAGGTCGTCGAACCTGCGCACGTCGAAGACCGTGACCGTCGGTGAGAGCTTGCCGTTGGCCACCACGTGGATGCCGTCGGGCGCCGTATTGATGCCGTGCGGGCTGTTCGAGACCGGGATATAGCGGGTCAGCTTGGACCCGTGCCGGCCGTCGAGGACGGGAACGCCGCCGAGGGTCTGGTAAGCGCCGCTCCTCACCGCATCCTCGATGCGCTTGAGGTTGAACACGACCACCCAGTCCTGTTCCTTCGCCGTCATCTCGGCGAGGGTGACGCCCTCCTCGGAATTGTAGCAGGTCGCGAAGGCGTACTTGCCCTGGTAGTCGGCGTCGACGTTGTCGAGGTTTCCGTCGACGCGGATCTGCCACGCGACCTTCATGGTCTCCCCGTCGACGGCCGTGAAGATGGACGAGTACTGCTTCGGGTCGTCGAGCACCTTGCCGTCGTTGGGAATCGGCACCCGGTCCTCGCCGTTGCAGAACACGTAGCCGGTCTTCGGATACTTCTGGACGCGGAGGCCGTGCACCGAGTGCTGGTTCGGTAGCTGGATGATCCTGTCGCACTTCATGACGTCGAGGCGGATCCGGCAGACGCGGGTATTCGCCTTGTCGTTCGCGAAGAGGTAGCGTCCGTCGTAGGTGCCGTCGGTAAAGGACGGGTGCGGGTGATGCAGGTCGCCGTTCAGGTACGTGCCGCCCCGCTCCTTCAGGAACTCGCGATACTCGGGCAGGAGTCCCTCCGTCAGGACCTTCAGGCTCTCGTTCGTCTGGCCCCAGCCGGTGGCGCTGTCCCGGTTGAAAACGGGGATGCGCATGAGCTCGCGCATCGACGGGCAACCGATGATCCGGACCTCGCCCGACTGACCGCTGGAGAAGAACACGTAGTACTCGTCAAGCTCCCCGGGCTTGACCTCCGACTTGTGTGCGCTCGCCTGCGCGGCGGCCGGCCTGGTCTGCGCCTCGGCCGGCGCCACCAACCCGCCGCCTCTCAGGTGCGGCCCGGCCACGGCCCCCGCGGCCCCCGCCGCGGCGACCGCCGCGGTCGTTCCGAGCATTCCCCGGCGGCTGACCCCCGCGCGCTTGTCTTCCTGAGACATGCAGATCTCCTGTTCTTGCTCGTCACGCCGTCGGGGCATCCGAGGCGCTCGACTCCCGGATTGGATCCCCGCGATGGGTGAAGACCGGTCTAGCAGGCGCCGCGCCCGGCTCTTTGCCCCCGCGCATGGAAGATGACGAAAGGGCCTCGCGCTTCTCCCGCTTCAGCCGCACCTGGATCATGTGCGGGCAGCGCCGGTCGTCGTGGTAGAGCTCCTGGCAGTGCATGCAGTAGATGCACTCGTTGACGTTGATCTGTCCTTCGGGATGGATCGACTGGACCGGGCACTCCTTCGCGCAGCGCTGGCAGGGCGAGCCGCAATCGGGCCAACGCTTCAGCCACTCGAACATGCGGATCCGCCCCGGGATCGCGAGCGCCGCGCCGAGCGGACAGAGATAGCGGCAGAAGAAGCGCTCGACGAAGAGCCCCGCCGCCAGGAGGGTCAGGGCATAGACCGCGAAGGGCCAGTCGCGGGCAAACTTCAGGATGATGGCCGTCTTGAAGGGCTCGACCTCGGCGAAGATCTCCGCCAAGGCGACCGAGTAGAGGGACAACCCGAACAGGCCGAGGAAGATGATGTACTTGATCGGCCAAAGGCGCTCGTGGAGACCCCAGGGCACCTTGACCTGCGGCACCTTGAGCCACCGGGCGAGGTTGTTCGACAGTTCCTGGAGCGCGCCGAACGGGCAGAGCCAGCCGCAGAACGGGCCGCGCCCCCAGAACAGCAGCGCTGCGGCGACCGCGGCCCACAGGATGAAGATCAGCGGCGCGGCCAGGAAGAACTCCCAACTGAACTTGGTCACGAGCGAATTCGTGAAGGTCAGGACATTGACGACCGAGAGCTGGGCATTGGCGTACCAGCCGAGCCAGACCAGCGTGAAGGCGAGGTAGCCGCGCCGCACCCAGACGTGCACCTTGGGACGCCGCACGAGCGCGTCCTGGAAGAAGAAGATCGCGGTCAGGACGACGAGGGCCGCGCCGGTGATGCCGATCCGAGTCGCGTCGGCCTTCCAGATTCGCAACCAGAGCGGCTCTTCCAGATCGCCCGCCGCCGACGTCTCCGACCCGTTCGCCTGCGCGGACGGCGGGCCGGCCGCGCCGCGGCCCGCGGGGGCGCTTGCCGCCGCTCCCGCAGCCTGCGGCCCGGTTCCGGAACCCTGAACCGGCTCAATGCGCAGGTAGCGGTCCGGCAGCGCGTAGGGGAGGTCGTAGGTCAGGAACGCCTTGTCGCGCGCGCCCACGCCGCGCTGGACGAGGAGCTGCAACTGCCACGGCTCGGCGAGGTCGAGCCGGAACTCCTCCGGCACCACGAAGAGCGCGATCTCGCGCAACTCCGGCGCGCCCGCCGCCGCGAGGTCGCCGAGCCGGGTGTGATGCCGGTCGCGGAACCGGACGCCCTGTCCGTCCTGGATCAGCTCGATTCGGTCGAAGATGCCGCCGCGGACGTAACCCGATCCCTTGAACGAGTAGGCGCCGTCGCCGGCCACCACGATGGCCTGCTGCCCGGGCTTCAGGCGAGCGCGGAGCTGCTCGTACCCTGCCTCGCCGAGAAGGCTGCGCCCGATGGTCGGTACGCTGACCGGGGCGACATAGAGGTCGATGAACGCGTCGTTCGGGTCGCCCGTCTCGGGATTGTCCGCGGCGGCCCTGTTGCCGGCCCGCCGGAAGGCCTCGTTGGCGTGCCCCACGGTTAGCGAGAGGCGGCGGACCGACCCGTCGCCCAAAAGCGCCTGCCAGTCGCGCACCTCGCTCCGGTCGGGATCGACCGAGCGGCGGGGGGACGCCGCGGCGGATGCCGCGGACGGGGCGCCGGACGCGCCCAGGCGCCCGCTCCGGATCAGGCGGACGGCGGAGCGGACGACGCTGTCGCCCATCACCAGGACCGTCACGGTGGCACCGCTGACGATGTCGACCTGCGGCGGACGCTCGGCTCCCGACGCGACCGGCCTGAGGTCCTTGCCGACCAGGACGTTCATCGCCTCGACGATGCGCCGCTCCGGGATGCCGACGAGGACGATGGGCTCCTTGTGGTCGACGAGGCGGACGCCGCGGATCACGCCCGCGGGGTCGATGGACACGAGCATGTTGACCGGCTTCCCGGAATACCCGGTGGCGTTCGCGAAGTCGGCGTTGAGGTAGACGTAACCGGCGAGGCTCCCGCCCCGGAAGACGGGGGTGAGGGGAGGCTCCCCTTCGGCCGGACCGAAGCGATCGGCCCCGGGGAAGAGCTCCGAGGGCTGAACCCTCGGCAGGAATTCCTGCACGCGCCCGCCCGCTCCCGCCGGGCCGCCCCACGAGCCGATCAGGACCGCGAGCAGGACGAACGCAATGCGTATGAGCGGCGGCATCGGATACGGCAGCGGCCGGGGGCATACCCGTTGAAGCCGATATGCCGACGGCTCACGACCTCGCCACCAGCTTGTTTCTCGACGGGGGTTCATCGACGGCCAGGGTTGAACCGGCACGCGCGGGTGCTGCCGGCGCGATGTCTGGACGCCCGACGAGGGTCGGTCCTTGATCTGGCTCAAGGCAGGGCTTGACCCCGGACAATTTGACGGGCCCGGCATCGCCCTGCCAACCTTCCCGCCGACCCCGGAAAAAGCTTGGGAAGGCCGATGCCCCTCTTGAAGACCGAACCCCCGGCCCCGGTGCGGACGTTGGACGAGCTCCTCGCCATCGCGCATGCGATGGAGGCTGAGGCGGCGACGCGATACGGGGCGATGGCCGAGCGTATGCGCGGCGACGGTAACGACGCTCTGGCGGGGGTGTTCGAGCGCCTGTCGGCCGACGAGCAGGGGCACATCGAGGGCGTGAGGCGCTGGTCGGAGGCGGAGCGGGGGAAGACACCCGATCCCTCGCAGATCCGCTGGAAGCTGCCGGAGACCTTCGACGACGAGGGCTTGGCGACGACCGACCCGCGGCTGCTGCGCGCCTACCGGGCCCTCGCCGCCGCCGTCCGCAACGAGGAGCGGGCCTTTGCCTTCTGGACCTATGTCGCCGCCCAGGCCGACCGGCCCGAGGTCCGGCAAGCCGCCGAGGCTATGGCGCACGAGGAACTCGGCCACGTCGCCATCCTGCGCCGCGAACGCCGTCGCGCCTTCCACGCCGAGAGGGCGAAGGGACACCTCGCGGAGCGGGGCGACAGGTGGGAGGCGGCCGATCTCGAACGGCGTCTCGGCGCCTTGCTGGGAACGGTCGCGCGCGACGTCGCCGTGCCGGAGCGCGCCCGCCTGGAGGCGCTCGCCAGGGACACCGAACGTCACGAACAGGACCTGCGCGGCGCGGGCTTGGCCCTCCCCGTGACGGCCGGAGGCGACATCCCGGACGACCCGGTCGCGCTGGCGGAGCTTCTGGCGGACCGGTATCTCGAAGCCGCGGACGATCCGCAGGACGAGGCGGCGCTCGCCTGCCTGCAGACCCTCGCGGGCCATGCCGTGGCACGGCTGGCTTGGCTCAGGTCGGACCTGCCGGAGCTCCAGGCCGGGGATCGGTAGGCCCACGTTCGAGGCCCGACCCCACCGCCCCGCCCGGCGACGAGTGCGCTGCCTTGCCGCTTCCCCGGGCGGCGCGCCCGGGTGGTTTCGGGTCGGGCAGCGTAACGGCGTCCGGTCCCGCCCCGCTGGGAGCGAAGAGGCGACGCGGCGGCGGCGCCCGAGGCCGGGGCTGCACAACTCGGGGCGGGTGCGGACCCGGGTGCCGTCCGGCAGCCTTCAAGGGGCCGGCACGACGCGGTCCGGAAAGGCTTCCGCGAGGTTGGCTAGGCGCCCGGACTCCGCGACGTAATCGGGAAGGAGCTCCTCGACGCCGTCCGCATGCGCCGCGGCCACCAGCAACGCCTCGACCGCGGACCGAAACGCGCCGGCCAATTCCCGGAAGGTGCCGGCGGCGGCAAGGATATGCTGGATCCGCGAGCCGAGCTCCTCGCCGCGTTCGAGGGCACGACCGGCGAGCATGGTCCGCATTCCAGAACGGGGGTTCGGAAGCTTCAGGCTCAATCCGTAGCGTCACGCCCGTGGACAACGACCAGGTGTCCGCAACCTTTCATGCGGCCGTCAGGGCTTGTGCAGCGCCTCGTGAGGCGACATCGGCATCATATTCTGGTCGAGGTGGTACATGACCCAAATCGATCCGACGAGGGCGATGACGACGAGGGTCAGCGTGAACATCAGGGACAGGAAGGTCCAGCCGCCCTCCGACCTCGTGTTCATGTGCAGGAAATAGACCATGTGAACTACGATCTGCACCGCCGCGAAGGCCATGACCGCGATGTCCGTCGTCAGCTTGTCGCCCAGCACGTCCCCCATCACGAGCCAGAAGGGAATCGCGGTGAGGATGACGGACAGGACGAAGCCGGTGACGTAGCCCTCGAAGGTGCCGTGCGCTCCGTGGGGATGAGGCCCTTCGTGCGCTCCCCCGTCGCCTTGCGGCCTGTAGGCGATCCCGCCTCCCGGCAGCGCGCTCATCGTGAGACTCCCATTAGGTAGACGAAGGTGAAGACGCCGATCCAGACCACGTCGAGGAAGTGCCAGAACATGGACAGGCACAGCAGCCGCCGCCTGTTCTCGGCGATGAGCCCGAAGCGGCGCACCTGGGTCATGAGCGTGACGAGCCAGATGACGCCGAACGTGACGTGCAGCCCGTGCGTCCCGACCAATGCGAAGAAGGCGGATAGGAAGGCGCTGCGTTGCGGCGTCGCCCCCTCGTGGACGAGATGCGCGAACTCGTACAACTCGATGCCGAGGAAGCCGGCCCCGAACAGCCCGGTCACCGCCAGCCAGCGGAGCGTGGCGCCGATGCGCTCCCTATCCATCTCCAGCATGGCGAAGCCGTAGGTGATGGAGGAGAGCAGCAGGAGGCTCGTGTTCAGCGCCACGAGCCTGAGGTCGAACAGGTGGGCTCCCGAGGGACCGGCCGCATAATTGGCGCCGAGCACGCCGTACGTCGCGAACAGGGCCGCGAAGACGAGGCAGTCGCTCATCAGGTAGAGCCAGAACCCGAGGAGCGTGCCGCCGTCGCCGTGGGCGTGATCCTCCCGCTCGTAGAAGACCGGCCGCGCGGCGCCGGGCGGGGCTGTCGTCTCGTGCATCGGCTCAGGCCCTCGCTGCGAGTTGCGCTGTTCTATGGCTCTCGAACCGGACGACGTCCTCGACCGGGATGAAGTAGTCGCGGTTGTAGTTGTAGGTGTGGGCGAGGGCGACCGCGATCAGGCCGACGAACGACAGCGCGGCCAGCCACCAGATGTACCAGACCAAGGCGAAGCCCAGCACGGTGCTGATCCCGGCGAGCACGATGCCCGTGCTCGTGTTCCGCGGCATGTGGATCGGCCGGTAACCCTCCACGGGCCGCTCGTGGCCGCGCCTCTTCATGTCCCACCACGCGTCGAGGTCGTGGACGACCGGCGTGAACGCGAAGTTGTAGGGCGGCGGCGGCGAGGAGGTCGACCATTCGAGGGTTCGCCCGCCCCATGGGTCGCCCGTTACGTCGCGCAACCGCTCCCGCCGCAGGATGCTGACGAGGATCTGCACCACGAAGGCCAGGATGCCGGCCATGATGATGAAGGCTCCGAGCGCGGCGACCGTCAGCCAGGGCTGCAGCGTCGGGTCGTCGAAGTGCTGCGTGCGGCGCGTCACCCCCATCAGGCCGACGACGTAGAGCGGCGTGAACACGACCCAGAAGCCGGTCAGCCAGCACCAGAACGACACCTTCCCCCAGAACGGGTCGAGCTTGAAGCCGAAGGCCTTGGGGAACCAGTAGTTCACCCCGGCGAGCAGCCCGAACACCACGCCGCCGATGATGACGTTGTGGAAGTGCGCCACCAGGAACAGCGAGTTGTGCAGGACGAAGTCGGCCGGGGGCACCGCGAGCAGCACTCCGGTCAGCCCGCCGATCACGAAGGTCGGGATGAAGCCCATGACCCACAGCATCGGCACCTCGAAGCGGATCCTCCCGCGGTACATGGTGAAGAGCCAGTTGAAGACCTTCGCCCCCGTCGGGATCGAGATGATCATCGTTGTGATGCCGAAGAAGGCGTTGACGTTGGCGCCGGCCCCCATCGTGAAGAAGTGGTGGAGCCAAGTCAGCCACGACACGAGCGCGATGACGGCGGTGGCGTAGACCATCGAGGCGTAGCCGAACAGCCGCTTGCTGCAGAAGGTCGACACGACTTCCGAGTAGATCCCGAAGGCGGGCAGTACGAGGACGTAAACCTCCGGATGCCCCCAGATCCAGATGAGGTTCATGTACATCATCGAATTTCCGCCGTAATCGTTCGTGAAGAAATGCGTTCCCACGTAACGGTCGAGCGACAACAGCGCGAGGGCGACGGTCAGGACCGGGAAGATCGTGACGATGATCGCGTTGCTGGCGAGCGTCGTCCAGCAGAAGACCGGCAGCTTCATCATCGTCATGCCGGGGGCGCGCATCTTGACGATGGTCGCGATCAGGTTGATGCCCGACAGGGTGCTGCCCACGCCGGCGATCTGAAGTCCCCAGATATAGTAGTCGACGCCGACCCCGGGACTGTACGCCGCTCCCGACAGGGGTGGGTAGGCGAGCCAGGTCGCCCGCGAGAACTCGCCCACGAACAAGGAGAGCATGGTGAGCACCGCGCCGCCCGCGGTCATCCAGAAGCTGAAGTTGTTCAGGAAGGGGAAGGCCACGTCGCGCGCGCCGATCTGCAGCGGCATGACGTAGTTCATGACGCCGGTCACGAAGGGCATGGCCATGAAGAAGATCATGATCGTGCCGTGGGCGGTGAAGACTTGGTCGTAGTGGTGCGGGGGCAGGTACCCTTCCGAAGCCCCGACCGAGAGCGCCTTCTGGGTCACCATCATGATCGCGTCGGCGAAGCCGCGCAGCAGCATCACGATGGCGAGCACGACGTACATGATGCCGATCTTCTTGTGGTCGACGCTCGTGAACCACTCCCTCCACAGGTAGCCCCACTTGCCGTACCAGGTGACGAGGCCGAGGAGCGCCACGCCGCCCGCCGCCACCGCGACGAAGGTCCAGAGCAGGATCGGTTCGTGGTAGGGAACGGCTTCGAGGGACAGCCGGCCGAAGACGAGCTGCCTGAGATCGAGGTTCGAGAACATGCGGACGCTCGCTCGGATCAGTGCTGGTGGCGTTCGGAGGGGCGGTTGTTCAGCTGGGCCGGCGCGGGGCCCCGGTCGGCGCCAGGAAGGGCGTTGCCCTGCCCCTGGTCGGGCTCGGTCTTCGGCTCGTTGACGCCTTCGCGGCTCAGGTGCTGGTCGCGCGGCATCATCCCCTCCGGCTGGACGGAGCCCATCGGCGGTCGGCCCGAGGCCGGGAAGGTGGCACCGGACGGCTCGTCACCGCTTCTCAGGCGGCGGTTGTCGTAGTCGAGCCGCTCGCGGCTCGCCGCGCCCTCCGGACCCGCGCCGCCCTGCCTGTCGATGTGGTGGATCTCGCTCGCGCACATCAGGTTCGGCGCGACGCACATGCCGAGGATGGCCGCGTACAGGCCGTCCTCGACGGACCCATAGTAGCGAATCGGCTCGGCCTCGCTCGGCTTTTCGAGCTTGAGGAAGGCTTCCCGGTTCAGAGGGGTCTGGGCCTCCTTGGCCTTGGCCACCCACGCGTCGAAGCCCTGCTCGCTGAGGCTGCGGAAGCCGAAATTCATGCGGGAGAAGCCCGACCCGCTGTAATGCGCCGACAGCCCCCGGAACTCCCCTTCCTTGTTCATGACCGCATGGAGCTTCGTCTCCATGCCGGGCATGGCGTAGATCATGCCGGCGAGCGCGGGGACGTAGAACGTGTTCCACACCGAGGTGGAGGTCAGCTTGAACGCGATGGGCCTGTTCGCCGGGGCGGCCATCTCGTTGACGCTGGCGATGCCGTAGTCCGGGTAGAGGAACAGCCACTTCCAATCGAGCGCGACGACCTCGACCGTCAGCGGCGTGACGTCGGCGGGCACCGGCTTCCGGGGGGCCAGCCGGCTGAGTGTCCGGTAGGGATCGAGCGTGTGGGTGCTGATCCACGTCATCGCGCCCAACGCGATGATGATGAGCAGCGGCACCGTCCAGATGACCACTTCGAGTTGGGTCGAATGGTGCCAGTCCGGGTCGTAGGTCGCGTCCGGGTTCGAGGCGCGGTAGCGCCAGCCGAACACGAAGGCGAGCGCGATCACGGGAACGATGACCAGCAGCATCAGCGCGGTCGATGCCAGGATGAGGTTGCGCTGCTGGACGGCGACGTCCCCGGCGGGATCCATGACGATCAGGTTGCAGCCGCCGAGTAGCGCCGAGGTCGCGACCAGCGCCAGGCACCTCAAGGATCCCCTCACCAGGGTCCCGCTTCGGCGCGGGACGGGGGAGGGGTGAGAGAAATCGGCCACGGGGTTCACTCCATGGTCCCCCGCCGCGACAGGCGGCGAGATGCGTTCGGACAAGGCGGAGGCATCGCGTCCACCCGGCTCAGACCTGCCGGACCTCGGATCGGGAGAGGACGAGTGCCAGCAGGGTGGTGAGGGCCCCCGACAGCAGGTACAGGCCGACGCAGGCGAGGCCGTACCGGGCCGACAGGAACAGGACGATCAGCGGGGCGAATCCGGCCCCGAGCAGCCAGGCCAGGTCGTTGGTGAGGGCGGCCCCCGTGTAGCGGTAGCGTTGGTCGAGGCGTGCCGTGACCGCGCCGGACGATTGCCCGTAGGAGAGGCCGAGCAGCGCGAAGCCGGCATTGACGTAGATCGTCTGCCCAATCGCGTTCTCCTCGAAGAGCAGGGGCGCGACGATGCTGCACACGGCGAAGAGGGCGATTAGGCCGGCCGAGACCAGCAGGAGCCTGCGCCGGCCGATCAGGTCGGCGAGCAAGCCCGAGGCCACGATCGCCCCGGCGCAGATGAAGGCGCCCGAACTCTGCACCATCAGGAACTCGCCGGCGGATCGATCCGTGAACAGGGTGATCCAGCTGACGGGGAACACGGTCACGAGGTGGAACAGGGCGAAGCTCGCTAGGGGGATCAGGGCTCCGACAAGGAGTTCCCGGCCATGGCTGCGGATCAGCGGCAGGATGGGGGAGGGCTCCAGCCGGCGTCGTTCGAGGAGACGCGAGAACTCGTCGGTCGCGACGAGCCGCAGGCGAGCGAACAGGGCCACGACGTTGATGGCGAAGGCGCAGAAGAACGGGTAGCGCCAGCCCCACTCCAGGAAATCGGCCTCCGACAGGTTGAGCAGGAAGAACGAGAACAGGACGCTGGCCAGGATGAAGCCGAAGGGCGCGCCGAGCTGCGGGAGGGCGGCGTAGAAGCCGCGACGCTCGACGGGCGCATTGAGCGCGAGCAGGGAGGCGAGCCCGTCCCAGGCGCCGCCCAGGGCAAGCCCTTGCCCGACCCGCAGGACGCCGAGGAGATAAAGGGCCGAAGCCCCGATCTGCGCATAGCCCGGCAAGAAGGACACCGCCATGGTCGAGAAGCCGAGCAGGAACAAGGCGGCGGTCAGCTTCACCCCGCGTCCGTGCCGGCGGTCCACGGCCGTGAAGATGACCGAACCGACTGGCCTGGCGACGAAGGCCAGCGAGAACATGGCGAAGGAATAGAGCGTCGCCTCCAGGGGCGGCGCGAAGGGGAAGAACACCTTCGGGAACACCACCACGGCGGCGATGGCGAAGACGAAGAAGTCGAAGTACTCCGCGGCCCGGCCGATGATGACGCCGATGGCGATCTCGTTCGGCGAGACCTTGTGATCGGTGGAGGCCAACCGGGCGTCCCGCTCAAGCGGGGCGGAGGAGCGGCCTTGGACCTGGTCTAGTGCCATTCGGGTGATCGCCCTCGGGGTGACTGGCTCTGGCGGGTGACGGCGCGGCGTACGACCTCACCTGGCACCGACCGCCGGGTTCGTAACGATGTACTTCCGGACGGCATGACCATGCCGACCTGGATCAGGCGCTATTTCGATCCCGACGTTGCGAGAGCGGCGACCGCCTTGCCGCCCTGCCGAGTACCGCCCTTCCCCGTCCGGGGCGGATTTCCCTTGCCGAGCGGATGACCGGAACCCAACCGCGCGCACTTCCCGGGAGCGCTCCGTCCGTCGTCATCCCGGGTCCCCATGCCGGCCCCGCACCGCGTGTCGCGGCTGCGACCGGCGGCCCTGCTCGCACGCGGCGCTCAAGCACCATCGGCACCCGCGATCGTATCGGATGCGCGAGCCCCCACGGCGACGGGGGGCCCCGCCGGCTCGCACGGGGCGTCGGGCGGCCGGCTTCGGGCGAGCCCGGACGTAAAGATGTCGGTGAATCGAGCGCTGGCAGGGAAATCGACGTCCAAATCCATACTCGTCAGTCGCTATCGGACGAAGGTGAGCACAGGCCGACCGTCGCGTCTTTGACCAGGATCAAAGAGCGGCCGCCCGGAACCCAGCACAAGGCGCCCTGCATCCCAGGAGCGATCAATGGTCAAGGACGGGGAGGGCGCCGCATGCGGACGGCTGCGTCACCATGAGTTGTTCGACGAACTCGACGAGCGGATTGTCCAGGCCATCCTGGGCCGGGCCAGGGCCTCGCGTCCGGGGGCGAAGACGCTCCTGGTCAGGCAAGGCGACCCGCCCAAGGATCTAATCCTGCTCGCCGCGGGGCGAGCGAAGCTCTCGCATGTGACCGACGACGGGCGGCAGACGACGGTTCGCCTTCTGGGAGCGGGGGATTTGGTCGGCTGCGCCGCGGTCTTCCGCGGGCGGCCGTATGCCGCGAGCGCCCACACTCTGGACGCTTGCGAGGTTTATGCCTGGCCGCGCGAGCACCTGCTCGGCCTCATGATGAGCTACCCGCGGCTCACTATGAACGCGCTCGCTATCGTGAGCGGACAGCTCATGGATGGGGCGCAGCCCGGGAGCATGCGGGGCAACGAGCCGGCTCGGCGGCGCCTCGCGGCGCTGATCCTGACCCTTACGCCGCCGGCGGATGACGGCGGGAGCCAGGAGAGCATGCTCAGGATGACCCGTCAGGAGCTGGGCGAGCTGTGCGGCGCCACGTTCTTCACCGTCAGCCGGATCCTGTCGCGTTGGGCACGTGCCGGCATCGTCGCCCCGGGACGCGGCCGGGTCCACGTCATCGATCGTGCCCGTCTCGCACGGGTCGCCACCGGCGGGGCGTCACCCGGCCGCGACCATGCGCAGCGATGCGCCTGACGATGCTTCCGGATCCGGGGATATCCACTCGATGCCAGGTTTCCGGACCGAGATCGGATCCTCGGCCCCCGGCGCAAATGAGCCGCGCGGTCGCCGGGATTGCCGCTCGGCCAGGTGATGCCTTCGGATGGGCGATATGGGACCGGAGGCCGAACCGCGCGGCTGCGGCGCCCCGCGTGCCCGATGCCTGGGCGGCGCCGAGCCTGGATGCCGGCGGCCAGGCTCGCTACGCCGTGTTCTCAGGCCCGCCCCGGATCCTCCGCATCGCACCCCTTGCCGACGCCGAGCATCTGCGCGAACAAGGATCCGAGAAGCGCGTCGGCCCACTCGTTCGGCAGGCGCATGTACAGGCTCGGCCTTCGTACCAGTCCGCAGCGTAACCGGCCGCCCTCGAATTCCAGGGCAGGGCACGGTCCCGGGATGTCGGCAGAGATGTACTCGCGGGCCAAGGCGCAAGCTTCCATGGCGCAGCAGTAACCGCAGCCGTTGCAGGGATCTCCCAGGATCGGCTTCGCCGGCCCTCGCCCCACGTCCATGATGCCCGACATCACGCCCCCTCGCTTCCGGAAACCGACCGCCGGCTTTAGCGTGCCGAGCGCCTGACCGACGGACGCATGGCGTTGCCGATTCGGTCGTCCAAGCCAAATCGGCGCCGTCCTGCTCGAAGTGACGATGCCGCGCATGGATGGCCGGGACGTGCTGCGGGCGCTGCCGTCTGACCTGGAGCTAGGGCCGACCCCGGTGATCGTGTTGACCGTCCCGACGAGCAGAACCTGGCCTACTCGCTCGGTGCGACCGACCACCTGCAGGAGCCGGTCGAATGGGGGCAGCCGAAGGAAGCGATGGAGCGCTTCCGCCCGGCCGTTCACGAGGGACCCGTCCAGGTCGTCGATGATGACCTGGACATGCGCAAGAGCATGACGAATCCGCGCACCCGCGAGGGTTGGCGGTTCGCTGCGGCCGAGAGGGGCAGGGCGGCCCTGGAGGCCGTCGGTGTCCGCAAGGCGGGCTTGATCCCGCTCGACCTGATGACGCTGGAGATGGACGGATATGCCTGCCTGCGCGCACTGCGGGCGAGGCTCGGATCGCGCGACATCCCCGTCGTCATGCCGACGGCCAAGGATGTCACGGCCGACGACTGCCGGCGGCTTGCGGGCCGGGCCGACCGCATCGTGCAGAAGGGGGCCTCAGCATGGCGGATCTCGCCGCCGCCTTGCGCTCGCTCATGAAACCCGCCCCTCACGACCCGGGCGGCGCCAACGCGGAGACCACGGCGCCGTAGGGAACCTGAACCGAGCGGCGGTGCGCCGGACCATGCGGTGCAGCCGCAGGGACTTGCCGGTCGTGCGCGAGACGGCCCGGATCATGCGGCGCCACCCAGGATGCATCGCCGGGTCGGCGACTTGCCGTCGCTTGCGCGCGTTACTGCTCGGGGCGCTCGACCCGGGAAGCTCGGATCGAAGGCTGGAGGCGACCGCCGCCCCGCGGGGTCCCGCATTCGAATGGTGTCCGGCCTGCTCGATCAGCACGCCTCGACCCTGGCGCCCGGTTCACCTGGACGGCCGTCATGCCGCTCGTGTCGGCGACGCTGGCCTGGATGATCGGAAGCCCTAGACATCTGCTGCGGCTGGCCCCTCGCCTGAGGAACCCGGCGCCGACGATCGGGTTATGCGGACGCACCTCACCTCGGGTGGTCGAGCATGCCCACCGTCGCCCCCCTGGTCGCGGCTTCCGTTTTCACGGGCGGATGCGCGCTCATCCACCTCATGCGCGCCCGCGCGGACCAAGTCACCAAGGTTTTGGTCGCGATCCTCCTGCTCGTCACTACGCTCGGGCTCGTCGCGGTCACGCGGCCGGATGCGCGGAACGCTTGGCACCTCGTTCGCGTCCGGCTGCCCGAGCGTGCGCAGATGGTGCCGGCGACGCTGATGCGTCCCGGTGATCTATCCGAGTGAGCGGCTCCGGACCGCTCGGGTCGCCGGCACGCCGGCGAAGCGCCTCCCGGCCTCGGTGTAAATCCCCAATCGAATGGGCGGCCGGTTCTGAGCGCCCATGGGCCCCGTGGGACCTTCCATGCGGTGCATCGCAGGCGACGCCGGCGGCACGGCCGCGAGGTTTCGAGACCGACTTCACCGCGCGGCATTCCCGGCGCCTTGACCCTTGTGGCGGTGCGTCCCAGCATACGACGCTGGTGTCGATCAGTCGTCGCCCGGAACACGGGCATGAGGGGTGATCGACCAAGCCCGGTGCCGCAGCCGCGGCGGATGCCGGGAGAGCGGTGCTGGCCTACCGCGGAGAGGCCGATAGGGATGATGTCGGGTAGGTCGCGCCCGCGTGCAAGACGGCGGGGGCGGCCGGATCGGCCTCCTGCCGAGGCAGGGTCATCGCAGCGCTAGGGTATGCCGATGCAAGCATTCGACGCCCTCGCGCCGCCCTTCGACCGGCTTTCCCATGACGAAGCCGAGCGGCTGCGGCAGCACGCCGACGTCGGATATTTCCGTCCCGGGGAACGGGTGGTCACCCAGGGGAGGACATCCGGGTTCCTGCACGTGCTCCTCAAAGGAACGGTCGAGGTCCGGAACGGCGATGGGTTGCTCGCTGTCCTGCGGGCCGGAGATACCTTCGATGCCCGTGCGGTGGTTCATGGCGAGGCGGGGGAGGATTTCATTGCCGCCGAGGAGACCTTGTGCGTCCTGCTGCCTCGCGACGACATCATCGCGCTGGTCCACAGCAACGCCGCCTTCGGCGCGTTCTTCTATGCCGAGGTTTCCCAGAAGCTCGATGCCCTTTCCGCCCGTCCCGGCGGCGACATCGCCGACTCGGTCCTGAGCGCCCGAGTTCGCGACTGCCGGCACGCCCCAGCCGTGTTCGTAGACGGTTCAGCCACGATGGGGGCGACGGGGCGCGCCATGCTGGATGCCGGGGTCGACGCCGCCTTCGTGCGCGATGGCGAACGGATCGGAATCGTCACGGGCCTGAAGTTGACGCGGGCGCTCGTCATCGAGGGACGCCCCATCGAGACGCACGTGCGGGAGATCGCCCGTTTCGAGGTCGTCTCCATCGAGGCGGAGGATCGCTTGGCGGATGCCCTCCTGACCATGACGCGGCACAACAAGCGCGGCATCGCCGTCAAGGACGGGGATCGCTTCGTGGGCTTGTTGCGCGACATCGATATCCTGGGTCGGTTCGCGGGCAATTCCCAGTTGATGCCGGGTCGGATCGCGCGGGCCTCATGCGTGGACGATCTCGCGTCGGTCGCGAGCGACATCGCCGAACAGGTCGAACTCCTCTACCGCCAAGGCGTGAGGGCGGATGCGATCGCCGAGATCACGTCGGACCTGAACCACAGGCTTCACGCGCGAATCTTCGATCTCCTCGCGCCCGCATCGTTCCGCGACGCGAGTTGCCTTTTCCTGATGGGATCGGAGGGGCGCGGCGAGCAGATCGTCAGGACCGACCAGGACAATGGGCTGCTCCTCACGAGCGCCGCCCCGGCGAGCGATCTCGACGCATTCCGCTTCGCCTTCACGGCGGCCCTGGAGCGCTGCGGGTTCCCGGCTTGCCCCGGGAACATCATGGTCCGCAATCCGGCCTGGTCCCGGACGCTCGACTCCTTCCTGGAGCAACTACGGCAGTGGGCATTCGCGGGGACGCCCGAGGCGGCGATGAACATCGCGATCTTTGCCGATGCGGCGCCCGCGGCTGGGGATTTCGGCCTCCTCTCGCAGGCCAAGGCCGTCCTCGTCGACATCCTTCGAGGCGAGACGCGCCTGCTGGCGCAGCTCGCGACCCTCGTCAATCTCGCCAAGAACCCCGGTACAGGACTTCTCGGCACCATGCTCACGAGCCTTCGCCTGCGTCACGATAGGATCGACCTGAAGCGGGAAGGCATCTTCCCGATCGTCCATGGGACAAGGGTCCTGGCGCTGGAGCACGGGGCCCTGGCGGGGTCGACGTCCCGACGGATCAAGGCCCTTGCCGAGCACGGCGCGCTCGACGCGAGGTTCGGGCAGGAACTCGCCGGAGCCTTGCAGGTCTTCACGAGCCTACGCCTGCGCGCGCAGCTGGAGGGAGCTTACCGCGGCAACGATAACGGGTCCGCCCTCGACCTGGGTGCCTTGACGGCGATCGAGCGTGACGTCTTGCGGGACGCCTCGCGCGTCGTGGCGCGGTTTCGCGAGCTGATCGGCCTCCGCTACGGCTTGGCGAGCCTGTGAGATGCGTCGGTTGGTACGCCGCCTCTACGCTCAAGCGAGGCTCTCGGATCCGGCCTACCGCTTCCTGTTCGACGAGCCCCCCCATGGCGAGGTCGTGGCCATCGACTGCGAGACGACCGGACTCGACCCCCATGTCGACGAGATTATCGCAATCGCGGCCATTCGGATCAGGGACGATCGGATCCTGACGAGCGAGCGCTTCCAGGCCATCGCGAGGACGAGCAGGAAGTCGTCGCCCGAAGCCATCAAGGTACATCAGCTGCTGGACAGGGACATCGAACAAGGCCGGCCGATAGGGGAGCTCGTCCCCGAGCTGCTGCGTTTCATCGGGCCACGGCCCGTCGTGGGCTACTACACCGCGTTCGATAAGTCCATGATAAGCAAGTACACTAAAGCATATTTGGGAATCCCACTGCCAAACGAAGCGATCGATATTTCGGGAATGTACTACGATCTTCGTTACGGCCATGATTGGGGGCACTTGACGATCGACCTGAGTTTCAGGAAGATTGCCCACGATCTTGAGATACCGATGCTTCCGCAGCACGACGCCTTCAACGACGCTCTTATGACGGCAATGATGTACCTTCAACTACGGGACATGGCGCGACGGGGCGTGCGTATCGCGGCATGACCGAGGCCTCCATCAAGCCGTCCGGGCGCGTCGGCCGGCTTGAAGGCAAACCACGGCACTGCCCATTCGATCGACGGGCGCCGACAGGGTCGCCGGAGCCTCCGCCATCCCGCGTCATCCCCGAGCCCTGTAGCGCTCCATGCCCTCAAGGATCAGGCGCTCGGCCTCGGCCCGGTCGCCCCAGCGGACGATCTTGACCCACTTGCCGGGCTCCAGGTCCTTGTAGTGCTCGAAGAAGTGCTGGATCTGGCTGATCGTGATGTCGGGCAGGTCGGTGTAGTTCTCGACGCGGTTGTAGCGCTGGGTCAGCTTGCGCGAGGGCACGGCGACGATCTTCTCGTCCTCGCCGCCGTCGTCCTGCATCACCAGCACGCCCACGGGGCGCACGCTGATGATCGCGCCCGGGATGATGGCCCGGGTGTTGGCCACCAGCACGTCGCAGGGGTCGCCGTCGCCCGACAGGGTGTGGGGGATGAAGCCGTAGTTCCCCGGATAGAACATCGGCGTGTAGAGGAACCGGTCGACGACGAGCGCGCCGGCCTCCTTGTCCATCTCGTACTTGATCGGCTCGCCGCCTAGGGGAACCTCGATGATCACGTTGACTTCGTGAGGCGGGCTCTCGCCGACCGGGATGGCGTCGATGTTCATGGTGATCGATCCTCGTACGACCCGCCCGACGGGCGGGGCTTCCGCGACGTCCGAGGACAGCCCTGCCGACCGGGGATCCGGTCGTCCCGGCACCCGTTCATTCATCGCGTCGGCTGCGCCCCGAGCCCGAGAACCGAGAACACGCTTCGCGTCACGTCGTCGATGGGCTGCATCCCATCGACGAGCCTCAACTTGCCGCGCGCGCCGTAGTACTCGGAAAGCGGAGCGGTCTGCCGGCGATACGTCTCAAGCCGCACCCTGAACGCCGTGGGATTGTCATCGGGTCGTACGGCCCCGTCGCGACTACGTGCTTCCTCCACGCGAGCCGCCATCCGGTCGACGAGGACAGCCAGGTCGGCCTGCAGCTCGATGACGGCGTCGAGGGCCGACCCCTCGTCGCCGAGCAGGACGTCGAGCGCTTCGGCCTGGGCCACCGTGCGGGGGAAGCCGTCGAGGATGAAGCCGTGCCGGGCCTCCGGGTGACAGATGCGCTGCCGCACCATCTCAAGGACCAGATCGTCCGGCACGAGCCCGCCCCGTTCCATCACGGCCTTGACCTGCAGGCCTATCGCGCTTCCGGCCGCGACGGCGCTGCGGAGCATCTCGCCGGTCGAGAGTTGCGGGATACCCAACCGTGCGACGATCCGGGTCGCCTGGGTCCCTTTCCCCGCTCCGGGCGGGCCGAGCAGCACCATGCGCATCCGCATTCCTCCATGGAGACGTGGTCACGACGGCTTCGAGCCTCCTACCGGCCCACCCGACATGCCCGGCACAGGCGGAAGCCACGTCGCGGTGGGACGGCGGCCTGTATCCCCTCTCTCCCGCCACGGGCTCCTTGCCGACGCCGATGCGCTCAGTGCGCGTGGGCCGTCGCGGCGCCAATGCCGGTCTCGGAGCGCACGTATTGCGCCTCGAAAGCCGCGCGCTCCCGCTCCGCCTGCCGCGAGCGGTCGAGCACGGAGACGATCCAGATCGTGCCGAAGGCGAGTGGCATCGAGAACAGGGCGGGGTTGTCGTAGGGAAAGAGCGGCGCGGCGTTGCCGAGCGTCGTCACCCACACTGCCTTGGAAAGCACCACCATGACGACCGCCGCGAGGAGGCCGACGAGTCCGCCTGCGAGCGCGCCCCAGGTGGTGGTGCCCCGCCATAGGATCGACATGGCGAGTACGGGGAAGTTGCAGGAGGCCGCGACCGAGAAGGCCAAGCCCACCATGAAGGCGACGTTCTGGTTCTCGAAGACGTAGCCCAGGGCGATCGCCACGATGCCGATGACGACGGCGGAGATCTTCGACAGGTTGACTTCGTGGGCCTCCGTCGTGCGACCGCGCGCGATCACCTGGGCGTAGAGGTCGTGGCTGACGGCCGAGGCCCCCGCGAGCGTCAGGCCCGCCACCACCGCCAGGATGGTGGCGAAGGCGACCGCCGAGATAAAGCCGAGGAAGTACGGGCCGCCCACCGCGTTGGCGAGGTTCACCGCGACCATGTTGGTGCCGCCGACCATGTCCTTCAGCTTGTCAAACGCGCCGCCCGCCCCGAGCTTGAAGTAACTCGGATCCGACATCAGCAGGGCGATGCCGCCGAAGCCGATGATGAAGGTGAGGATGTAGAAGTAGCCGATCAGGCCGGTGGCGTAGAAGACCGACTTGCGCGCGGCCTGGGCGTCCGACACGGTGAAGAAGCGCATCAGGATGTGCGGCAGGCCGGCGGTGCCGAACATCAGCCCGACGCCGAGCGAGATCGCCTCGATCGGGTTCGCCACCAGGCCGCCGGGCGCCATGATGGCATCGCCCTTCGGATGGACCGCGACGGCGCTCTCGAACAGCTTCTCAGGGTTGAAGCCGAACTTGTAGAGCACGGCGCCCGCCATGAAGCTTGCGCCGCCGAGCAGCAGGCAGGCCTTGATCACCTGCACCCAGGTGGTCGCCTTCATGCCGCCGAAGGCGACGTAGACGATCATCAGGACGCCGACGATGATCACCGCGTAGAGGTAGGGCAGGCCGAACAGGAGCTGGATCAGCTTCCCGGCTCCGACCATCTGGGCGATGAGGTAGAAGGCCACCACCACCAGCGTGCCGGTTGCCGAGATGATGCGGATCGCGGTCTGGTCGAGGCGGAAGCTCGCCACGTCCGCGAAGGTGAACTTGCCCAGGTTGCGCAGGCGTTCCGCGATCAGGAACAGCACGATCGGCCAGCCGACCAGGAAGCCCGTCGAGTAGATCAGGCCGTCGAAGCCCGAGGTGTAGACGAGGCCCGAGATGCCGAGGAACGAGGCCGCCGACATGTAGTCGCCGGCGATCGCCAGCGCGTTGGTGCTGGCCGAGATGCCGCCGCCCGCGGCGTAGAAGTCGGCCGCCGACTTGGTGCCCTTGGCGGCGCGATAGGTGATGCCCAGCGTCAGCAGCACGAAGAACAGGAACATGCCGATGGCGGGCCAGTTCGTGGCCTGCTGCTGCACGGCACCGAGTTCGGGACCGGCAGCGAGCGCCGGGGTGATCGCGAGGGCGAAGGGCAGGGTCAGAAGGGTACGGATCATTGACCGAGGCTCCGCTTCAGCTCGGCGCTGAGCGCGTCGTAGCGGCTGTTGGCGCGGGCGACGTAGAGGCCCGTCAGTATGAAGGCGAAGACGATCACGCCCACGCCGAGCACGAGCCCGAGCGAGCTGGTGGTGCCGATCTTCACGGCAAGAAGCGATTTGTCGAAAGCGATGAGGCCGATGAAGCCGAAATAGACCACCAACATCAGACCCGTCAGGATCCAGCTGAACCGCGTCCGCTCGGAGACGAGTTGCCGGAACTGAGGGCTCTGGACGATGCGGTCGACGGGGGTGCCGGTTTCGGCACGAACGGGCTGTGACGTCGGAGTGGTCGATGCAGGCGGCCGTCCCGTAACGTCGAGGCTGTGTGTCGGACTCATCGCGATCCCTCCCTAATCTTATTTCGTCTAGCTCGCCCGGTTCTGCCGGTGCTCGATGAGGTCGTCGACGACGGCCGGGTCGGCCAGCGTCGAGGTATCACCGAGCGAGGAGAAATCGTCCTCGGCAATCTTGCGCAGGATGCGCCGCATGATCTTGCCCGAGCGGGTCTTCGGGAGTCCCGGTGCGAACTGGATCAGATCCGGGGAGGCGATCGGCCCGATATCCTTCCGGACCCAGGCGACCAGTTCCTTGCGGAGGGCATCGTCGCCGTCCTCGCCCTCGTTGAGGGTGACATAGGCGTAGATCCCCTGGCCCTTCAGGTTGTGCGGGTAGCCGACCACCGCGGCTTCCGCGACCTTCGGGTGCGCGACGAGGGACGACTCGACCTCGGCCGTGCCCATGCGGTGCCCCGAGACGTTGATGACGTCGTCCACGCGGCCGGTGATCCAGTAGTATCCATCGGCGTCGCGGCGCGCGCCGTCGCCGGTGAAGTAGAGGTTCTTGTAGGTCGAGAAGTAGGTCTGCTCGAAGCGCTCGTGATCCCCGTAAACCGTGCGCATCTGGCCCGGCCAGGAATCCTTGATGCAGAGGTTGCCCTCGCACGGACCGTCGAGCTCCTTGCCCTCCGCGTCGACCATGACGGGTTGGACGCCGAAGAAGGGCCGCGTGGCCGAGCCGGGCTTCAGCCGGGTCGCGCCGGGCAGGGGCGTGATCAGGATGCCGCCGGTCTCGGTCTGCCACCAGGTGTCGACGATGGCGCAGCGCGAGTCGCCGACCACCCTGTAGTACCAGTCCCACGCCTCCGGGTTGATCGGCTCGCCGACCGACCCGAGCACGCGCAGGGAGGCGCGCGAGGTCTTCTTCACCGGGCCCTCGCCGCCGCCCATCAGAGACCGGATCGCGGTCGGCGCGGTGTAGAAGATGTTGACCTTGTGCTTGTCCACCACATCCCAGAAGCGGGAGTTCGACGGATAGGTCGGGATACCCTCGAACATCAGCGTGGTCGCGCCGTTGGCGAGCGGCCCGTAGACGATGTAGCTGTGGCCGGTGACCCAGCCGACATCGGCCGTGCACCAGTAGACGTCGCCCTCGCGGTAATCGAAGACGTACTCGTGGGTCATGGAGGCGTAGACGAGGTAGCCGCCCGTGGTGTGGACAACACCCTTGGGCTGCCCGGTCGATCCGGACGTGTAGAGAATGAACAGGGGGTGCTCGGCCTCGACAGCCTCGGCGGGGCACTCGTCGGTGACCTGCTCGGCGGCCTCGTCGTAGTAGACGTCGCGGCCCGGCTCCATCGCCACCTCACCGCCGGTGCGGCGCACGACGAGCACGTGATCGACGGCGTCCGCGCCGAGGCGTCCGATCGCCGCGTCAACGTTCGCCTTGAGCGGCACCTTGCGGCCGCCGCGCAGGCCCTCGTCGGCCGTGATCACCAGCTTGGCCCCGCAACCCTGGATGCGCTGGGCCAGCGAGTCGGGCGAGAAGCCGCCGAACACGATGGCGTGGATCGCGCCGAGCCGCGCGCAGGCCAGCATCGCGTAGGCGGCCTCGGGCACCATCGGCAGGTAGAGGATGACGCGGTCGCCCTTGCCGACGCCGCGGTTGCGCAGGACGTTGGCCATCCTGCAGACCTGAGCGTGCAACTCCCGGTAGGTGATGTGCTTGGCTTCGTTCGGGTCGTCCCCTTCCCAGATGATCGCGGTCTGGTCGCCGCGACGCTCGAGATGGCGATCGATACAGTTGTAGGCGACGTTGGTCTTGCCGTCCTCGAACCACTTGATCGAGATGTTGCCCGGCGCGAAGCTGGTATTCTTGACTTTCGTGAAGGGCGTCATCCAGTCGATGCGCTTGCCATGCTCGGCCCAGAAAGCATCCGGATCCGAGACGGACGCCTTGTACATCGCCTGGTACTTGGCGTCGTCAACGTGCGCACCCTGGCGCCACGCATCCTGCACTTCGACGACGTTGCCCGCAGCTTCCATAGAATCCCCCCTAACCGTGGCCATTCAAATGACCTAGGTTGGGATAACCGTATGTTCGGCCTTTTAGTTGCGGCAACGGGGAACATGAAGACTCAATTTGCAGTGCAATAAATTTTACTGCGTCGCATATACGACATGTCTCGGCCCATACTGAGGATGCTATGTCCGAGCCTCACAATCTAACAAGATCTCCACTTTTGTTACCCATGCGCCGTTTTGATCCAGACGAAGCGCGCCATCTGGCGAGCTCCCATTTTTAGTCGAGGTATTCCAATGGCAGGCAGCGAGGAGATCGTCATCGTCGGTGCGGCGCGCACCCCCGTGGGCTCGTTCGGCGGCGCCTTCGGCTCGGTGCCCGCCCACGAACTCGGCGCCACCGCGATCAAGGCGGCGCTGGAGCGGGCCCAGGTCTCGCCCGACGACGTGGACGAGGTGATCTTCGGGCAGGTGCTCACCGCGGGCGCCGGCCAGAACCCGGCCCGCCAGGCCGCGATCAAGGCCGGCATCCCCGAGAAGGCCACGGCCTGGGGTCTCAATCAGGTCTGCGGCTCGGGTCTGCGCACCGTCGCGGTCGGCATGCAGCAGATCCAGAACGGCGACGCCACGGTCATCGTGGCCGGCGGCCAGGAGTCGATGTCGCTCTCGCCCCACTGCCAGTACCTGCGCGGCGGCCAGAAGATGGGCGACATCAAGCTCATCGACACGATGATCAAGGACGGGCTCTGGGACGCCTTCAACGGCTACCACATGGGCACCACCGCCGAGAACGTCGCCCAGGCCTTCCAGCTCACCCGCGAGCAGCAGGACGCCTTCGCGACCCGCTCGCAGAACAAGGCCGAGGCCGCCCGCAAGGAGGGCCGCTTCAAGGACGAGATCGTCCCCGTCACCGTGCCGGGCCGCAAGGGCGACGTGGTGGTCGACACCGACGAGTACATCCGCGACGGCGCGACCCTCGAGGCGATGGCCAAGCTCAAGCCCGCCTTCTCGAAGGACGGCACGGTCACGGCCGCCAACGCCTCGGGCCTCAACGACGGCGCCGCGGCCATCGTGCTGATGTCGGCCTCCGAGGCGGAGCGGCGCGGCCTCAAGCCGCTGGCCAAGATCAAGTCCTGGGCGACCGCGGGCGTCGACCCGAAGATCATGGGCACCGGCCCGATCCCGGCCTCGCGCAAGGCCCTCGACAAGGCGGGCTGGAAGCCCGGCGACCTCGACCTGATCGAGGCCAACGAGGCCTTCGCCGCCCAGGCGCTCGCCGTGAACAAGGACATGGGCTGGGACGACGCGAAGGTGAACGTCAACGGCGGCGCCATCGCCATCGGCCACCCGATCGGCGCCTCGGGCGCGCGCGTCCTCGTCACCCTGCTGCACGAGATGCAGCGCCGCGATGCCAAGAAGGGGCTGGCCACGCTCTGCATCGGCGGCGGCATGGGCGTCGCCATGTGCCTCGAGCGGCCCTGAGCGTCACCTAAACCGAAGCAAGAACACACGGAGGAAACCATGGCTCAAGGACGCGTCGCCCTCGTCACCGGCGGCACCCGCGGCATCGGCGCGGCGATCTCGAAGCGGCTGAAGGACAAGGGCTACCGCGTGGCCGCCAATTACGGCGGCAACGACGAGGCCGCCAACGCCTTCAAGGCCGAGACGGGCATCCCGGTCTTCAAGTTCGACGTGGGCGACCTCGCGAGCTGCGAGGCGGGCATCAAGGCGATCGAGGCGGAGCTCGGCCCGGTCGAGGTGCTCGTCAACAATGCCGGCATCACCCGCGACGGCGCCTTCCACAAGATGACCTTCGAGAAGTGGCAGGCGGTGATCCGCACCAACCTCGACTCGATGTTCACCTGCACCCGGCCACTGATCGACGGCATGCGCAGCCGCAACGTCGGGCGCATCATCATCATCTCGTCGATCAACGGCCAGAAGGGCCAGGCCGGCCAGACCAACTACTCGGCCGCCAAGGCCGGCGTGATCGGCTTCGCCAAGGCGCTGGCCCAGGAGAGCGCCGCCAAGGGCATCACCGTCAACGTGATCGCGCCCGGCTACATCGCCACCGACATGGTGATGGCCGTGCCGGAGGACATCCGCAACAAGATCATCTCGACGATCCCGACCGGTCGCCTCGGCGAGGCCGACGAGATCGCCCACGCGGTCGAGTACCTGGCCAGCGACGAGGCCGGCTTCATCAACGGCTCGACGCTGACCATCAACGGCGGCCAACACTTCGTGTGAGGCGCGGTGGCGCGAAAGATCTGATGTCGACGAGGAGGCTCCCGTGAATATGAATCCAGGCTTTGAAATCCCCGGCGCGATGCGCGAGTTCGCCGAGAAAAGCATCGGCCAAGCCCGACAAGCATTTGACAGCTTCATCAACACGGCGCGCCGGACGGCCGAGACGACCCGGGACTCCGCGGATCTGGCTCGCAAGAGTACGCAGGACGCAGGAAGCCACGCCTTCCAAGCTGCCGAGCAGAACGTGCACGCCACGCTCGACTTCGCGCAGAAGCTGATCCAGGCGAAAAGCCTACAGGAGGCGATGCAGCTTCAGGCCGAGTTCACCCGAAGCCAATTCGCCGCCGTGCAGGCGCAGACGAAAGAGTTCGGCAGCATCACCCAGGGTGCGATGAAGCAAGGTACTGAGCAGTTCCGCGACGCGGTGCGCGACGCAGCGGACCAGTCGCGCACGTAGGACGCACGCGAGCCTGCATCGCGATTCCGGCGCGGACAAGGCGTCTGCGACGAGCGGGCCGAGCGAACTGTCCGCCGTTATGGAACCCGGCGGACACGTACCGCCGCCGCCATGCTTCCGGCCCCGCGTGCGCGGCTTTCCCATCGGCCCCAGAGCTGGGGTTCCCTGCAGGTCGATGCCTCGATCCGTAGTGCCCCTGGCGGGGCTGCCAGGATCGAGGCCTCCCGCGCATGGCAGCATCTCCCGTCGATTTTCGTTGTCGGTCGCCGCGCTCTTGCCGGCATGGAGTTCGTCGCCCTGCTCGATGCGCGTACGGCACGCCCGGGCCCCCGGCACTGCCGCATCGTTCAAGCCGCACAGGCCGACGACGCGACCCCAGCCGGAGCGGGATTTGACTGCCCAGCGCTCCGCGGCATCCTCCCGGCAAAGGCAGTCATGATCCGGCACACCCGCGCGTGGCACCATTGGGTCCCATCCTGCGAGCCGCCCACGAGGCGAAGGCCGCGGAACCGCTCCCGTTCCGCCCGGTGGGCCCGTGCACGTCCGTTCCACGAGCATTGTGTCGCCGATACATCCATGCAACGAAGCCGTGTCCGTACACGACGATGCGTGAAAGCCCGGGCCGGCGTGACCCGGTCATGGGGCGAGGAGCGGCCGCGTCGGGAGCCTGTCAGCACGGTCGCGCAGCATCTGGCGATCTGGAGTACGGCGCATTGCGCGTCACCGGCGAGCCACGCCCGCTAGCGCAACGGCGCATATGTCTCTCGGACATTTGCGACAGATGGGGGTGACCGGAAGGCTGAGCAGGCATTTCGTAGCCCGACGGTCAGGGAGGGTGGCGTGTTTCCAAACGACGACGAGTTCGAGTTGCTCGGATCTGACCGGGGGTGGAGCTGTGACCCCGCCCGCGCGGAGGCGTTCGAACAGTTCGCCGCGCCGGTCTACACCACCGACGCGGACGGCTGGTTGACCTACTATAACGATGCGGCGGCCGAGCTTTGGGGCTACCGCCCTGAACTCGGCAAGACGCGTTGGTGCGGCTCCTGGCGCACCTTCACCACGGACGGCGTGCCTCTGCCGCCGGACCGGTGCCCGATGGCCGTGGCGCTCAAGGAAAGGCGAGCGGTGCGCGGGGTACAGCTCGTATTGGAGCGGCCGGATGGCACGCGTATTCAGTTCATGCCCTACCCGACACCGCTCCGGGACGCCACCGGGACCTTGGTCGCCGCCTCGAACGTGCTTTTGGAGATCAAGGACCCGCGGTGGCCTGATCTGAGCGATCCCGCCGCCCACGATTGGGCCTTGTTGGCATCGCCGCCGCTGCCTGCCGACCTGAATCCGGACGATCTGACGGGCTGCCTACAGGCGACGCTTGCCGCGCAGGCGGATGTCGAGTTCGGGTATTGCATCGACTGTGAGCGCTTGGATGATTGGTCTGGGCCGGCCGCCGAGAAGGAGCGCATCCTGCATCAGCTTGAGCAGAAGCGGCAGCGGCAGCGTGCCGGCCTCAACGAGCGGCTGGAGCAGCTGCAGCGGCGTGCCAGGGAGATCCTGGCGCACGGCCGGGCCGAAGCGGGTCAGGGGGCGCAACTCCCCTGGGCCCAATCGACGGCGGTGCATTGATCGTGCCGAACCGGGTCTAGGGGCCCGGCAGCACTGCTGAATCCGATCTCACGCGTGCAACGCGGCCGGTTCGGCGTTCGACAGGGACGCCGCATTTGCGATCGACATCGGGCCAAGATGGGCATCGGGGCCTGCCAAAACCTCGATGGTATCGACGTGGGCCTCGATGAAGGCCGCGATCTCCGGCACGATCTCGGCGCGGAAGCGCGAGCCGTTGAAGATGCCGTAGTGACCCGCCCCCATCTGGAGGTGGTAGGCCTTCTTCTCAGCCGGCAGGCTCGTGGTGAGATCAAGCGCGGCACGGGTCTGGCCGATGCCGGTGATGTCGTCCTTCTCACCCTCGATCGCCATCAGCGCACAGCGCCGGATCGCGGTGAGATCAACAGGCTTACTGCGGTGGCGCATCACGCCTCGTGGCAGTTGGTGCTCGATGAACACGCGCTCGACTGTCTGGAGGTAGTACTCGGCCGTGAGGTCCATGACAGCGAGGTACTCGTCGTAGAACTCGCGGTGCTTGGCAGCCGAGTCGCCATCCCCCTGCACGAGGTGGTTGAACATGTCCCAGTGCGCGGTTTGGTGCCGATCAAGGTTCATGCTGATGAACCCGGCGAGTTGCAGGAATCCGGGGTAGACCCTGCGGCCGTAGCCGGGATGCGGCCAGGGTACCGGGTGGATGCAGTTCTGCTCGAACCACCCGATCTTCCGCTCCTGCGGGAGCCTGTTCACCGCGGTCGGCGAGCGGCGGGTGTCGATGGGCCCGCCCACCAGCACGGCTGAGCGGGGCACTAGCGGGTGATCCTCCGCCTCCATGCGCGCGATGGCGGCCAGCACCGGCACGGAGGGCTGACACACGGCCATGACGTGCAGGTCGGGCCCGAGCGCCTCGAACAGCGCCATGCAGTAGTCGATGTAGTCATCCAGATCGAAGCGGCCGGCTGAGAGGGAGACCTCCTTGGCGTCCGCCCAGTCGGTGATGAACACCTGATGCGTGTCGAGGAAGGCCGCCACCGTGCCCCGCAGCAGCGTGGCGTAGTGGCCGGAGAGCGGGGCCACCAGCAGCAGCTTCGGCTTGGCCGAGGGCTCGCCGAAGGCGATCACCCGGCAGAACGGCCGCTGCCAGACGACACGCTCGCTCGTGGGCAGTCCGAAGCTCGGCTTGGCGTAGCTGCGCGTGCCGCGCTCGAACAACTCGCAGGAGGCGACTATGGCACGGCTGCTGGGTGTGTAGGCAAGTGGGCTGAAGGGGTTCTGGTAGGCTGTCTTGGCGACGCCGGCTGCCATGCGGGCAGGGGAGAGCATCAGATCGCAGGCGTCACGCATCAGGTACAGCATACGGGTGTTCCCTCTCGGCTGCCTCGGAGCCGCTGGTCTGTGAGGTGCCTAACGCTCCGGCACTATGTTGCGTTGCGTTTAGGCACGACGCGTCTGCGGATTGAGCAGTTTGCACGCGCTCCCGCGCATCGTCACTCCCTTGCCAACTCAGCTTCCCGGCTAGGGCACGCAAAACGCATCCGATGGTGCCGGCTGGCAACATAGTTCACCGCGCACTCGGTGAGAGCCTCCCGCCTCGGGCATCTTCCATACTGGGGGTAAAATTTACCATAAAGCGCGAAAGGGCCCGTCCTTCAGGGCGGGGATGAAGAGCGCCGGCGGCGAGAGCCGCCTTGTCAACGTTCCCGTTGCGTTCTAGCTTCGCCGCGTGCTTCGCCGTCAGTCATACCGGTTCGAGCTCCGGCCCGACGGCGCGCAGGTCCGGCTCTCCCGCCGGTCCTCGGGCGCGCGCCGCTACGTCTTCAACAGGGCGCTCGCCCTGCAGAAGGAACGGCGGGCCAAGGGCGAGAAGCACCTCTCCTACGCCGGCCTCTGCAAGTCCCTCACCGCCTGGAAGGCGGATCCCGCCGGCGGCGACCTGGCGTGGCCGTGGCCGGGAGTGAGCGTTAGGATGTGAGAGGCCCGTCGTCCTAGGCCGGGACAGGACAGGGCCCGAACTGCAGCCGGCCGGGGGCCGCCTGGCCGACTCAACGGGTCACGAATCAATTCAGACGGAGCCCGCGCCCTTCGTCCGCGCGATCGCCATGAGTGCGTCCACGTCGGAGACGAGGTCGTCCGCTTCGGGCGCGCCGCGACCGCGCACCGGCGGCGCCCGGCTTGCCTGCCTGACCGAACTTGCGAGGCAGGCAAGCCAATCCGCGACCTTCGCACGTTCGAAAGTGGCGGTCTGGTGGTGTCCGACAATGAAGGCGGCCGCCTCGGCGATCCCGCGACTTACGAGATCCTCCGGCAGAAATCCCGCGGCGTGCCAAGATGCCGGCACGACACCGTCACGGTCGAGGCGAACCAGTTCGTTGATCAGGCGTCCGATCTCTGGCGTCGCGGCATCGCGCGCTTGCCTATCAAGCCTGTCGCGCCGATCCTTCTCCGCCCTGGTCAACCCGCGGACCCGGACGGCCCTTCGGTCCCGGACCACGAACTGCATCTCTCGATCGAGCAGCCGGAACCTTGGAAGGCCGGCTTCCGTGCCGGCGATCGCGACGAGGCGCAACCGGACGCATTGGCCGGCGAACATGCCGGCCATCTCGTATGCACGCGGATCGGGGTCGGGGCGCGGGTACCGTTCGATACGCCCGGCCCGCTGCCTGGCGAGGCGATCATGCGCCGCTACGAACTCGGGCAGGCTCAGGAGTTCCTCGCCGCCGAAGAACCCGAGCAGCAGCGCGTTCAAGGCTACGGCCTGGTTAGGACGGGTGCGCGGCTCGTGCCGTGCGAACGCGCCCTCGAAGGACCGTCGGCAGAGAGCCGGATCCCCCTTTGGAAGCGTCGTCGCGCCGTCCGGCATGGTGCCTAATCGTCGCGGTGCGAAGTCGAACATGCTGACCGCATCGACGCCGATACCCCGGGGTTGGCGTCCATCTCTCTCGTCCTGGTCGGGCATCCCGGTCCTTTCAGGCCATCGACCGCCGCGGCGGCCTACGATCGCATGCTCGACCCTTGGCAGGTTCGGCGAAACCCGGTGGCATGCGCCATCCGTCGCGATCAGCGGTCCGGCCCTCGCCGGCACGGGTTCGGTCAAATAGAGCCGACCGGAGGCCTTGGTGGCCGTGTTCCAGCCCCACATAGCGAGGCGTCGGCGAAAAACGCCTTTGACCGTCCGATCCCGCGTACGGCCGGCCCCGGGCCGTCGGCGGCACGCATAAAAATCTGTGGACGAACACCTCGCCCCTGTACCAACCGGTGAGGTCACCAGGCGGGCGTTGGCGGTGGGACCTCATCGATCCCGGGGTTACGAATGTCGAGGATACGAAGAGGCCGGCAGTCGTCCCTGTTTTGGATCGTGGCGGGCCGATCAGTCCTCTCTATGGGAGGTAGGCCTCTCACGGAGGGGCGTACGACGAACAACAGGCAAGGGTCCCGAATGCGCGGAGCCGATCACGTCGAAGACCGCTGCGATGGTTGATACCGGCTTGCGTGACGCACGACGCATAGGGCCGTGCTTCCGCCGGGAGCACCGAGACGCTTGACCGGCCATCGTTCCTCCCCGGCCCAGGCGCCAGCGACCAGGTCCTGGCTTTCACGTCCGGAAGCAGACGCGCAGGACAGACGAGCCCCCTAGATCGGGAAACTCGGCCTATTTCTCAGGCGTGTGATCCTGAATCCGGGTTCCGGCCCCTCATCCTAGGAACGGCGCCCAACGGTCGGATCCTCGGCGAGGCACACTCCTCCTGAGGCAATTGTTCGGAATGGCTTTACGCGAGTACCGGTGATTACTCGGTACTCACGATCGATTGAAACTCCTAAGACCCGGTCATCGAGAGGCGGTCGGCCTGCGCCCGTACGAGGGGGGAATGCCCTCAATCCAAGAAATCGCCTCTTCAGGCCGCGGGCGGGCCGGCGACGATAGCCTTGGTCACTCGGCAGGGGTTCATGCTACACGCCTCTCCGCCCCCTGGATTGAATGCAATCATGCGCCTGCGCACCGTCCTTGCCTTGGTCTTCGCAGGCAGCGCGCTCGTCTTGACGTTCATCGGCACCCTGACCGTGTCACGCTTCGTCGCCGCGCGCGCCCAGATCCGTGCCGAGGCGCGGATGGCCGACCTTTCCGGCCAGTTGCGTCACCTGATCGAGGCCAACATCGCCGAACGCCTGAACGACATGCAGGTGCTGACCAGCGTCGCAGGCAGCACCGCGACGACACCGCAGGCTCGGCGCACCTGGGTCGAGGCGCTCCGCACCGCCTATCCGGCTTACGCGTGGATCGGCTTCGCCGACCGCGACGGCCTCGTCACGGCGAGCACCGGCGGCCTGTTGGAAGGCGTGAGCGTCGCCACGCGACCTTGGTTCCGCAGCGGGCTCGAAGGACCTTCCGTCAGCGACGTGCACGAGGCGCTCCTGCTCGCCCGCGCGCTGCCCGAACTGCCCCACGGCGAGCCAAGGCGCTTCGTGGACGTCTCCGCCCCGCTGCGGGACGGGGCGGGGTCGGTGACGGGCGTGGTCGGAGGCCATCTCAGCCTCCCCTGGTTGCGTGAGTTGAGCCGGGCAGCTGTCGCCCCCGTGCTCGCCCGCGACCCGAGCGTCGAGGTGCTGATCCTGGCGGGCGACGGAACGGTGGTGCTCGGACCGGGCGACCGGCAAGGCGAGCGGATGCTCGGGGACCTTCCGGCCATCGACATGCTCGCCGCAGGCGCCGAGGAGGCTACCGCGCGTGGCGTCTGGCCGGACGGGCACGACTATTTCACGGGCGCGAGCCGCACGCGGATATCGGTAGAGCGCCCGTCGCTGCCCTGGAGCGTGATGGTTCGTCAGCGCGTCGATGTCGCCCTGGCACCCACGCGATCGTTCGTGTTCCAGCTCGCGACCGGCGGCGCGGCCTTCGCCCTGCTGTCGGCATTCCTCGGCTGGCTTGCGGCCGAACGTCTCGCCCGGCCGTTGCATGCGCTGGTCGCCGCCGCAAATCGGATCGGCGACGTGGCCGACGTGCGGTTGCCCCGACCGCGCGGCTACATCGAGATCAAGGGGCTGACGGACGCCCTCGGCGCGCTGCTGGCACGCCTCGGCGAGCGTGACCGTGCCTTAGCGTCCGTGAACGCGGAGCTTGAGCGACGGGTCGCCGACCGTACCGCCGAACTGGTCGATGCCCGCGACAGGGCGGAGGCCGCGCAGGCCCATGCCGAGGCAGGCGAGCGCGCCAAGGGCGAGTTCCTGGCGACGATGAGCCACGAGATCCGCACGCCATTGAACGCTATCAAGGGCTTCAGCGACCTGATGCTCCAGGATGCGGCTCTCACGACGGGCCAGCGGCAGCACCTGGGGCGGGTACGGACCGCCTGCTCCGTCCTGATCACGGTCGTCAACGACATCCTCGACCTCGCCCGCGTCGAGTCGGGCCGGATCGAACTAGAGCAGAAGCCTTTCTCGCCCCGCACCCTGATCGAGGAAACCGTTGCCCTTCTCCAGGGGCTAGCCGAAGACAAGGGGCTGACGTCGTGCGTCGACATTGACCCGGACCTGCCCCCTTACCTGAAGGGGGATGCTGTTCGGCTTGGGCAGGTGCTGCTCAACCTCCTCAACAACGCGATCAAGTTCACGGCGAAAGGTTCGGTCACGGTCCGCGCCGGATATGTCGAGCAGGAGATCGGTGCGTACCTTCACGTGGTGGTCGAGGACACCGGCATCGGCATTCCCGCGACCGTGCAGGCTCGCTTGTTCGAGCGCTTCTCGCAGGCCGATAGCGGCACGGCGCGGCGATACGGCGGGAGCGGCCTGGGACTGGCCATCGCCAAAGGCTTGGTCGACGCCATGGGCGGCAGGATCGCGCTCGTCAGTTATGAGGGGAGGGGCGCTGCCTTCTCGTTCTCCGTGCCGCTCGCACGCGCGGAATGCCAGGCTGCCGAGGCGCCCGCGATGCAGGATGGGGGGCTCCTCGGCAGCTTTAAGGGCCGTCTTCTCCTCGTGGACGACTCCGAGGTCAACCGCGAGGTCGCCAGGGCCGTGCTGGAGCGCGGCGGCTACGCCGTGGACACCGTGGCGAGCGGGCCGGAAGCCTTGTCTGCGGTCACAGCACGCCGGTACGACCTCGTGTTGATGGACGTGCAGATGCCGGGAATGGACGGCATCGCGGCGACGCGCGCGATTCGGGCGCTTGCCGATCCCGCGCGCGACGTGCCGATCGTGGCGATGACGGCGAACGTGTTGCCGGAACAGGTCGCCGGATGCAGGGCCGCTGGCATGGTGGGTCACGTCGGCAAGCCCTTCGAGCAATCCGAGTTGTTCGCTGCGGTTGAGCGCTGGATCGGCCGGGACGACGGGCCTGGGACGAGCCGCGCGATCTTGGATCGCGCCGCGTTCGACGCGATGGCGGAGCTGGTCGGCCGCGACCGGATGGACGAGCTGCTGGCCAAGCTCGCAGAGGAACTTGCGCACTGGCTCGCGACTTCCGCCTCCGTCGGTGCACGCGACGAGCTCGCCCGGCAAGCACATCAGCTGGTCTCGTCGGCAGGCGTGCTCGGTTTCACGGAGTTGGCGCGCCTGTGCATGGCGGTCGAACGGGCATGCGTCTCCAGCGGCGACTACGAGGCCCCCCTTGCCGCGATGCGGGTGGCGGCTGCCGAAGCGATCGGGCAAATCGATTCAATGCTCGCCGCGTGAGCATGGCGGTCGAGCCGATGCGCGACCGCGGGGCCGAAGCCTGCGGGGATGTCCCTGACGATGGCGCTATCGGCTTGCATCCGCCTCGAACGTGAGGCGTCCGGCGGCGGATTGGGGCGATCATCGCGTATTGGCATGCCCTCCCGATGGCCGAGAGGGAGGGGGCATGCGGACAGGACCAGCGCCCGGCGGTACCAGGACGCGTACGGTACGCCCCTTACGTATGGCGCGCTCCCCCTAGACCGCGCGGCTGATCATCGTAACGCGCCGCCGGCGGGCGCGACAGCGCCATTCGGGTAGGGGGCCAAGTCATGGTCGCACCCATCGGCCGTCGATATCGCCCGCGCCTACGGAGCGGCCGCAAGCCCGTCGTCCCGTCGGGATCGCGAGACCTCGAACCTTACCTTGAGCGTCCGATCGAAGGCTCCCACCCTCGCAGACGGGTGGCAAAACAACGCGTAGCCAGCCTCCGGAAGGCGTTTAGGCGAGGTAAGTGCCTCGCCATGGTCAAAAGCCGCCCCGTCGCGTGGAGTGGGCCCCTGGAGGTGGACGGATTGGACAAGGCTGATTGACCGGCTGGCTGGGTCTTCGAAGGATGAAGACCATGGCTCGACACCGTTCCCACAGCGTCGCGTTCAAGCGGCAGGTCGCGCAGGAGTACCTGTCCGGCGAGACGCTGCACGGCTTGGCCAAGCGCCACGATCTCTCGCGCAACCTCGTGCGCGTTTGGGTGCAGAAGTACGAGACGGGCGCTTTCGACGACGACGCGGCCGCCGCCGACACGATCCAGGCCTATGAGGCCCGCATCGCCGCGCTCGAACGGCTCGTCGGCCGGCAGGCGCTTGAGCTTGAGTTTTTAAAGGGGGCTCTGCGCAACGGACCGCCGCCGCGAAGCGCGCCTACGTCCGTGATCACCGGCCCGGCAGCCTCTCCGTCGCTGCGGGATGCCAGCTGATGGGCTTGGCGCGCTCCACCTTGTCAAACAGCGTTGAACATTGACCCTGGATCGGCGTCGAACTTTGACCCCCTGGATGGGTATGGCGGGACGCCCCTGATCAGCCCGGCGAAGGCGGGT